>NZ_WBVY01000004.1:0-952031 GCF_008932285.1 Brucella tritici | reverse complement strand
CCATAACGCGGGGTGGAGCAGCCCGGTAGCTCGTCAGGCTCATAACCTGAAGGCCGCAGGTTCAAATCCTGCCCCCGCAACCAAACATTCAAACCCCGTAGAAAAACTGCGGGGTTTTGGCGTTTAAAAGGGGATTCTGGCGTTCGAGGCAGCCTCGAATGGCCGCGCTGCAATTAACAAAGACTTCGTGCTGGGTTGATGCGTTGCCTAGGTGGATGGGCCAATGAGCTCATTCAGCTCCGTGTCCCACGCTGACGATGGAAATGCCTGCTGTTACTTCCCTTTCCAAACAGGATCACGCTTCTCAGCGAAAGCTTTGGCGCCTTCCAGATTATCTTCGGATTCATAGAGAATATCGACCGTAGCCAGTTTGCGTCGCATAATGAGATTCATCATGGTTTGGAAGTCTTCGCTTTCAGCGCGACGAACTGTCTCCTTGATCGCGGCATAAACCAAGGGCGGTCCGGAGGCGAGCAAGCGGGCAATTTCCCACACGCGTTCCTCAAGCTTTTCTTTAGACAGGACTTCATTGACGAAACCCCAGCGATGGGCTTCCTGGGCGTCGATCCAGCGACCTGTTAATAACAGTTCCATGGCGATGTGATATGGGATGCGTTTCGGGAGCCGGATGCTTGCGGCATCGGCAATGGTTCCCGAACGGATTTCTGGCAGGGAAAAAGACGAGTGGTCCGAGGCGTAGATCAGATCGCAAGACAGTGCCAGTTCAAAACCACCGCCAGCGGCCATGCCGCTGACACAGGCGATGACAGGTTTGTTCAGGTCCCGCAATTCCTGGATGCCACCAAAACCACCAATCCCGTAGTCGCCGTCGATGGGGGCACCGTCGGCCGCGGCTTTCAAATCCCAACCTGCGGAAAAGAACCGGTCGCCTGCTGTCTTGAGAATGGCTACGCGCAGTTCGGGATCGTCGCGAAAGGCTGCAAAGGTTTGTCCCATGATGCGCGAGGTTGGAAGATCGATGGCGTTGGCCTTGGGGCGATCCAGTGTAACTTCCAGAATAGCGCCTTCCCGGCGGGTTGTTATGGCGGCTTCGGCATGAGTGTTCACTTTATCGGCCTTTCCATACGGGATCGCGTTTTTCGACTGCTGCGCGCGGTCCTTCCAGCGCGTCTTCGCTTTCGATCAGCAATTTGAACAGTGGAAAAGTACCGGCTCGCATAGCGGCATAGCTCCCGGCCAGGCTCATATGCTCGGCCATGCGTGTCGTCTGCTTGGCTGCCGCAACCGAAAGCGGTGCAGAACGCAGGATACGTGCCGCGAGTGTTCTGGCCGTATTCAACAACTCGGCCTGTGGCACCACATCATTGACCAGACCCCAGCGGAGACAGTCCTGCGCGTTGAAACGACGCCCACCGTAAAGCACTTCGTTTGCGATGACCTTGGGTAGAAGTTTGGGGAGAACAAATGAGCCGATATCCGGCAGGACGCCGAGCGATGTCTCGGGTAACCAGAATTGGGCATGGTCGGCTGCAATAATGAAGTCGGCGGTCAGAAGTATTTCGAAGCCAGCGCCAATGGCGTAACCATTGACCGCACAGATGACCGGCTTTTCCAATCCGGGCAGTTCTGAAAAGCCATAGATGCCACCCTGGCCATAGTCGGCAATATAACCGTCTCCGCCGGTGGTCGCGGCTTCGTTTAAATCCCATCCAGCGGAAAAAAACTTTTCACCACCACCCGTGAAAATCGCAACGCGCAGGTCCGGGTCGTCGCGAAAGATGGCGAAGGCATCACCAAGCATTCGACTGGTCGGTTGATCTATCGCATTAGCCTTGGGTCGGTCGAGCGTGATCTCCAAAATCTGACCGTTGCGGACAACTTTGACCTCTTCACTCATCATGCTCTCCTGTTGTGTATTAGGGCGTCGACGGCGACGGCATTATCAGCTGTGACGATGAGCGGATTGATGTCGAGCTCTTCGAGGGTTCCTGCCTGCGTGAGTGCGTAATTGCTAATGCGCCACGCGGCTTCCACGGCAGATTCGATGTCTGCTTCCTGCCTGCCGCGAAAGCCGGTCAGGAGAGGTGCAGAGCGTAGCGAGAGAAACGCGGTTCGAATGTCATCACGGCTTGCGGGCAGAAGAAGCGCTCGCGTATCGTTCCATAGTTCGACCATCACACCGCCTGCGCCAACGGTTAGATACAGACCGAATTGCGGATCGCGAGCGATGCCTACAATCAGTTCAGCTACGCCGTCCTGAACCATCTTCTCGACAAGAAAATCGCATTCAAGGTGAGTAAGCGAATGCGCGGCACCGCGCACGGCTTCGGCATCGGCCAAGTTGAGGTGAACCGCGGCCATTTCTGTCTTGTGGAGCAGCTTATCTCCGACGCCCTTCAGGACGACAGGATAGCCCAGCTTTTCGGCAAGCGTGACGGCGTCGTCAACGCTGGATGCAATGCCGCCCTGTGGGGTAACAATACCGATTTCACGCAAGATCGACTTGGACGTCCATTCGTCCATTGCTGTGGCGGCAGATTCTAACACCTGCGCTTGTGCAGTCAGTGCTGAAGTTTGCGGACGCGACCACATCTCGCCAATCCATGCAGCGTTAGCAGCTGCGATCAATGCCGTAGCAAGACCCATCATTGGCGCTATGCCGGAAGCCAATAGACGCTCGGCATGGGGTTCAGTCATGTTTTCGGGCAGGCTGGCGACCAGTGCAAAACGCCCACCGCCTGCTTTGTGCGCTTCTATCGCTGCCTCAAGTGATATTTCGCAACCGTTATCGACACACCGATCGCTGCGAGGAAAGTCGAGCACCAATATGGTCAGTCCGAAATTCCCATCCAGCATGGCGCGATAGGTTGACGTAAGCGATGACCCGTTACCCCATGTAAAGGTGTGATAGTCGAGAGGGTTCGAGATGGTGACCATTTCCGGCAAGGTGGCACGGAGCTTTTCCATTTCGTCAGATGCAAGCGGCCGCAGGTCAAGACCGGCAGCGCTTGCAAGGTCGCCAACGAGCGATGCTTCGCCGCCGGAACAACTCATTGAACCGAGGCTTTTGTCAGGCGAAGGACCAAGCACATGAAGCAGCTTCAAGGTTTCGACGAATTCGTCGAGCGTCCGTGTGCGAACGACGCTGCATCGAGCGAAAAATGCGTCCGCGAGCGTGTCGGCTCCGGCCAGCGAGGCGGTGTGCGAAAGGGTCATCGCCTGTGCTGCAGCGGAGGTTCCGACCTTGATCGCGACGACGGGTTTTCTCATCTCGCGCGCCTTGGCGAATACACGTTCCAGCCGCGCGATGTTATCGAAGCCTTCAATGTGCAGGCCAAGAACGGTAACGCGTGGATCATCGAGGGCGGCTTCAGCCAATTCGGAGAGACCGGTTTGCGCCTGATTTCCAGCAGTCAGCACATAGGCGATGGGCAGGCCACGCCGCTGCATGGTGAGATTGATGGCGATATTGGAAGACTGCACGACAATGGCAGCCCCGCTTTCCACCCTCTTGCCGCCATGCTGGTCGGGCCAGAGCAGAGCGCCGTCGAGATAATTGATGAAGCCATAGCAATTGGGGCCAAGGATCGGCATATCACCAGCTGCCGCCAGCAAAGCCCGGTTGCGCTCGGCACCATCGGATACTTCATTGAAACCTGATGCGAAGCACACTGCACCGCCACTTCCACGGACTGACAGTTCGCGAACAATGTCGATCGTTCCGTCGCGGTTGACGCCGATGAAACTGACATCAGGCGCGCCAGGAAGGTCTGCGACGGATCGATAGCAAGGAATATCGTCAATGGTATCGCGGGTGGGGTGGACTGGCCAAAGCGCGCCTTCAAAGCCCATTTTACGGCATTGCCTGAGCACTGCCGTAGACCATCCTCCACCAAAGATCGCGATTGAACGAGGACGTAGAACACGAGACAGGTTCTTTTTGTTCACGGTCAAGCTCCAAGCGGACGGAGGAGATCGCGGGCAATGATGTGGCGCTGGATCTCGCTCGTGCCATCCCAAATTCGCTCGACACGCGCGTCGCGCCAGAATCGTTCCAACGGCAGATCGTCCATCAGCCCCATGCCGCCGTGAACCTGAATAGCGCGATCAGTGACGCGAGCCAGCATCTCTGACGCATAGACCTTAGCAGACGCAATTTCGCGGTTTGCAGGTAAGCCCTGATCGAGACGCCAGGCGGCTGCCAGCGTCAACCAGTCAGCGGCATCGATTTCGGTGACGGAATCGGCGAGCTGGAATCCGATACCCTGGAAGCGGCCAATGGGCTGACCAAATTGCTTACGCTGTGCGGCATAGTCCACCATCATGTCGAATACGCGGCGCGCACGGCCAACCGCCATCGTCGCTACCGTGATGCGGGTGGCGTATAGCCATTCATTCATAACAGCAAAGCCCCCGTCCACCTCTCCGAGGACCTGAGCATCCGGAATGCGACAATCATCGAATTCGAGGATCATATTCTTGTAACCGCGATGGCTGACGGATCGATATCCATCGCGGATCGTGAAGCCCGGCGTGCCGCGATCCACCAGAAAGGTCGTGATTTTCTTCTTTGTTCCGGCGGAAGATTGTTCTTCACCGGTCGCCATGAAGACAATGACGAAATCGGCGTGTTCCGCGCCAGAGATGAAATGCTTGGTGCCGTTCAGCACCCAGTCTCCACCGTCGCGGCGCGCATTGGCTTTCATTCCGCGAATATCTGAGCCAGCATCCGGCTCGGTCATGGCGAGCGCATCCATCCTTTCGCCGCGCACGGCTGGCAGGAGGTATCGCTCGATCTGTTCGCCCTGACAGGCCATGAGAATGTTTTGCGGACGACCGAAGAAATGCGTGAGCGCCATCGATCCGCGCCCGAGTTCTCGCTCTACCAGCGCGAATTCAAGATGGGACAGACCCGGGCCACCAGCGGATTCGGGAAAATTACTGGCGTAAAAGCCAAGTTCGATTGTCTTGCGCTTGATTTCCTCGCCGATCTCGTGTGGCACATGGCCGAGCCGTTCGACGGTCGTTTCATGCGGATAAATCTCGTTCTCGACAAAGCTTCGAACTGTCGCGACGATCATTTCCTGTTCTTCAGTCAGTCCGAAATGCATTGCGATCCTCCCATTCGCCATGCCAGGCTCTCTCTGCCTATGGCGTCGTTATTTCTATAAGTGCGGGTCCTTCAACCGTCCGAGCACGACGCAGCGCTTCGGCAAGCAGCACAAGATCGAGTGCTCCTGGATGAAGCGCATCCTGATTTTCACCATTTGTCAGCCGAATATGTTCGCCGGGTATGCCATAGGCCTGTGCGAGCTTGACGAAGTCGGGCGCAGTCGGACGCACGCCAACCGGTTCGATGCCCCGAGAAAGCATGTAATCTTCGATTTCCTGATAACCCTGATTATTCCAAACCACGAAAATCACCGGCGTTTTCTCATCCACGGCAGTGCCAAGGGTGCCGAGACAAAACTGGAAGCCGCCATCGCCCACCAGGCAGACGACCGGCGTGCCGCTTTGCGCAACGCTAGCGCCGACTGCGGCTGGAGGGCCAAATCCCAAGGCACCATAGCCGGTTGAAGCATTGAACCAGCTCCGCGCGACATCGGATTCGAAGAACAGATTGCCAGCATAAGCAAGCTGAGTGGAATCTCCGACAATCGTGCCGCCGGGGAGGGTGTCCCGAATGGTGTCCAGAACTTCGATCATCGCTTGCATTTTGGGCGAAAGGCAACGGTAGGCAGCATCAGTTGCGACAGATGCGCGTTCCTTCCCGTCGTCGCGCTCAACATGGGGCAGATGACGGAGGGACCAGGCCAACTCTGTCGTTATCTGATCCGCATCGCCTATCAGGGTGATCGTGGCTGGATAGCTGGTGGCAGCAGCATTGGGATCAATATCGATGCGGATCATTCTGGCGGGCGGCTCAAACCCACCATCCACATACATATCGTAGTCGGTCGGCCCGAACTGTGTGCCTATAGCGATGACGAGATCGGCCTGCGCGATCAGTTGGCGGATAGGTGGCAGGCTCGGACTTGCCTGAACTACAAGGACATGACGGCCAAGCAACCCACGGGCATTTGTTGTGGTGACCACTGGCGCGTCGAGCATTTCCGCAAGTGTTGAAACTGCATCACGCGCCCGGTTGGCCCCTCCGCCAGCGAGGATCAAAGGACGGCGGGCTTTCGCGCATAATGCTGCTGCGGCACTGATTTGACTGGCATCGAATGCGGCGGCGGTCTTTTTCAAAGATTTCAGTGGAACGCCTTCAAACGGCGCTTCCATGAGGTCGGTTGGAATTTCGATATGGACGGGACCCGGGCGTCCTGATTTCATCCGGGCGAAAGCGCGATCGAGCAGTTCCACAAGGTCGCCGGGCTGTTCCAGTCGCTCTGACGACAGGGCGATTGTTCGCATCGTTGCGGACTGATCGGGCAGTTCGTGCAGATGTCCACGATAATGTCCGAGCGTATGGCGCGCATTGACTCCTGAAATGACCAGCATCGGTATGGAATCTGCCCGTGCCTGTGCCATTGGCGTGATCGCGTTGGTCAGTCCCGGACCGGTAATCAGCAGGCAAACACCTGGCTTGCCGGAAACCCGCGCATAACCATCCGCCATGAAGCCTGCATCCTGCTCGTCCCGCGGAGTTACATGCCGGATATTCGATCCGGCCAAACCGCGATAAAGTTCGGCTGTATGTACGCCCGGAATGCCGAATACGGTATCGACGTCGTACACTTCCAGAAGATGGATCAGCGCTTGCCCGACCGTGGTTTTGTTCATGAAACCAGACTTTCTGCGCTGTGATTGAGGCTGCGGGCGAACCGTGCGATGCGGTCGCAAGCTTCGATAATCCTGTCTTCAGGAACAGTGACGCTCATGCGCACCAGATCCTTCGCAACCTGACCGAAAGACGTACCGGGCATCATCGAAACATAGTGCTCTTCGAGCAGGCGGCTGGCGAATTCTTCGCCATTCAGGCCGGTGCCACTGACATCAAGCAGCACGAACATACCTGCCTCCGGCATTAGCGGCTTGATCCCCGCTACGCCGCGCAACCGTTCGACGATCAGTTCAGACCGGGCCTTGTATTGCGCGCGCATGACGGATGAGGTCGACAGATCGTGTGTCAGTGCATAGGCCGCCATATCAGCGATGAAAGGCTGTCCGCCGAAGAGCATGGATTCTGAAAAGGGCAGCAGTCTTTGGCAAAACTCCTCCGACCCGACAGCCCAGCCCGAGCGAAATCCGGGCGCGGCATGAGATTTGGATATGGACGAGACCACGATGGCGCGATCGGCCATTTCAGGGATGTCGAGCGGTGAGGCAAATGCAGCGCCGAAAGTAAGCTCTTCATAGACCTCATCGCAGATGATCCAGAGATTGTGCTTACGGCAGACTTCGCTGATGGCAGCAATTTCGGGTTTTGTGAGTACCGCTCCGGTTGGATTATGCGGATTGTTGAGGAGCAATGCGCGGCAGTCGGGCGTAACAGCGGCTTCGAGTATTTCAGCGCGAAGATGAAAGCCATCCTCGGCTCGCAACGGTACCGGTACGATCTCGGCTCCCGGAGCACGCACGACGCCCTCATAGGTCGCATAATAGGGATCGGGAACGAGAACCTTGTCGCCACTCTCGACCAGTCCGGTCAGGACAGCATAGAGCGCAGTCTGTGTGCCCGGAAAATAGAGGACGTTATCGGTGGTGATGGTGCGGCCAGTGCGCTTTGAGTATTTGGCCGCCAGCGCCGCCAGCACCGCCGGTTCGCCGCGGCCGCTTGAATAGCGGGTGCGACCGGCGCGCATGGCATTGTTGCACACCTCCAGCAGCATGGGGTCTGGCGCGACGTCGGGTTCGCCAATCGTGAATTCGATAACCGGATGACCGAGCGCACGCAATTGCCTGCCACGCGCATGAACCCGCCATTTGTCCGACCCTAATCCTGATAGTCTTTCGGTGATGGAAGCGTAATGCATGTCAATTTCTCGGAAGTGGTGGCACAGCGGGAAGCTCGATGCCAAGAAGGGCGCCAATTGAGCTTAATCCGATGCCAATTTGCAAAGTGTCGTCTATTTCATCTGCGCTGAGACAGCCTTCAATCCAGAGACCATCGATCAGTGCATTGACCGCTATGGCAAGACGTCGGCATATCTCCGGCGCTGGCTCCCGGCCTTCCGCTGCCAAGACCTCCGCAATCAGGGTCTCTGTGGCCCGGCGGAAGGCGAGATAGCCTTCGCGATGTTCGTGCTCCAGATCGGGGTCGAGATGCACCTGGCTGACGAAAGTCGCCCAGAGCGAAAGCATGCGCGGGTCTGCCACCGATCCGCCAAGGCTGGCTGCGATAAACCGTGTCAGCCGATCGTGCGGCGTGCCACCATCCGATTCCAGAATGCTCAGCGCCGGAACGGTCATCATTTCGATCATGCGCCGGTAGGCAGCAGCGATGAGATTGGCCTTCGATGTGAAGTGATGCCGGATAAGGCCGTTGCTGACACCTGCACGCGCAGCAACGGCACGAACCGTCGTCGCCTGAAGCCCGAGATCGGCAATGCAATCGAGCGTAGCCTCTATCATGTCTGTGCGACGGTCGAAGTCTGGCGCACGTCGAAACGATGCGGTCATCCTCTCCTCCCTTGATGCGTGACTATGCACTTGCATAACACTTATTCAAGTGTATAGTCAGCGTCAAGGGAACCGTTGGCCACTGATTGAGAAGTCGAACAAGAACTTCGAAGTGGCTGATAATAAAGTAATATCCAGATGGTTTTCGGTGAACCGAAAGGTAGCCGGGCCAAGGGAGGTTCGTGCCGTATGAGCCAGGGCGAAGAGGCGATCTCTGTCGTCGACCTTCACAAGCGTTTCGGTGATCTCGAGGTGCTTAAAGGCGTTTCACTCAAAGCGCGCGAAGGCGACGTTATCGCAATTATCGGCGGCTCGGGCTCCGGAAAATCGACATTTCTTCGCTGCATCAACATGCTGGAACTGCCCACATCGGGAGCTGTCACTATCCACGGTGAAACCATTGCCATGAAGAACACCGGCAATGGTAGCCAGATTCCCACTGACCGAAAACAGATCGAACGCATTCGCACACGGCTTGGAATGGTCTTCCAGAGCTTCAATCTCTGGCAGCATATGACTGTTCTGGAGAACGTGATCGAAGCGCCCGTGCATGTGCTGGGTGTGCCGAAAAACGAGGCAATAGATCGTGCCGAGATACTTTTGAAGCGCGTCGGACTGTATGAGAAGCGCGATGTCTATCCCGCATTTATGTCCGGCGGCCAGCAGCAGCGTGCAGCGATTGCGCGTGCGCTCGCGATAGAACCTCTGGTCATGCTTTTCGACGAGCCGACATCGGCACTTGATCCCGAACTTGTCGGCGAGGTTCTCACTGTCATCGGCGATCTGGCCAAGGAAAAACGCACGATGATCCTCGTAACGCACGAGATGAAATTTGCGCGCAAGGTCGCCAATCACATCGTCTTTCTGCATGATGGCAGGATCGAGGAGGAGGGGTCTCCTGAAGAAGTTTTCGGAGCACCCAAGTCCGAGCGGTTAAAAAAATTCATCAGTTCAACGCACTGAAATGGGAATGGGAGGAGTACCAATGAAGTGTCTTTTTGCTAGTCTGTGCATCGGTGTAACATTCGCTGTCGCGGGTGTTGCCGGGGCAAATGCCGAGCAGGTGAAGGTCGGTATAGCAGCCGAACCTTATCCACCCTTTACATCGCCTGATGCGTCAGGGAAGTGGCAGGGGTGGGAAATCGATTTTGCCGATGCCGTCTGTAAAGAGGCCAAGCTCGATTGCGTGATAACGCCCGTCGCCTGGGATGGCATCATTCCCGCCCTGACCACCAGCAAGATAGACATGATTGTCGGCTCGATGTCGATGACGCCTGAACGTCTCAAGACGATCGATTTTTCGGACAAATATTATAATACGCCGACGATCGTGATCGGTACGAAGGATCTCAAATTCGATGCGACGCCGGAGGGGTTGAAGGACAAGACCATTGGCGTGCAGGTCTCGACCATCCACCAAGCTTACGCGATGAAGCACTTTGCGCCTGCTGGTGCAACGATCAAGGAATATCAGACGCAGGACGAAGCCAACAACGATCTCACCGCCGGGCGTGTTGACGCCGTGCAGGCGGATTCTCTGGCGCTGCGGGCGTTCCTTGCTACAGATAGCGGCAAGGCATGCTGTGAGGAAAAGGGTACAGTCGCGCAGGACGTTGAGGTTCTGGGACCGGGCGTAGGGATCGGATTGCGCAAGGGTGATACGGAACTCAAAGACAAGCTGAACGCTGCAATCAAGGCAATCCGTGCCAACGGGACCTACGACACCTTTACGAAAAAATATTTCGACTTCGACATTTACGGCCAGTGAACGTGATGGCCAGTCGGTATTCTGTCGGCTGGCCTGTTTGATTTAAGCATGAACGGAACCGGCCATGGATGCACCATTGATCAACTGGAGCCTGCTTGCTCTCAATCCGCCCGGATGGGGAGGCGTGCTTCTGCAGGGCTTCTGGCACACGCTGCAAATTGCGGTTGGCGGCTATTCGCTCGGTCTGTTGATCGGCATGTTCGGTGCATTGGGCAAGCTCTATGGCGGACCGATCATTCGCGACCTGCTGGAAGTCTATACAACAGTGGTGCGTGCCGTGCCGGAACTGGTGCTGATCCTCATCCTGTATTACGCAGGCACCGACCTGCTGAACCAGATGCTAGCGGTGTTCGGCTATGGCAAAGTGGATATTAGTGGGCTCGCTGCTGGTATTTTTGTTATCGGGGTGGTGCAGGGCGCTTACTCGACGGAAGTGCTGCGCGGTGCCATCAAAGCGATTGCGCCCGGCCAGATCGAGGCAGCGCGCGCTTTCGGGATGCCTCCATCCAAGATGCTTCGACGCATCACGATACCGGCTATGCTGCCCTTTGCCATACCGGGCCTGGCCAATCTGTGGCTTATCTCAACCAAAGACACTGCCCTTCTGGCGGTTGTCGGGTTCAGCGAACTGACGCTTGTAACAAGACAGGCAGCGGGGACAACCAAGCATTATCTGCTGTTTTTCATGACGGCGGGCGTGCTTTACCTTGCCCTCACGCTGATTTCGAATGTCTTTATCGGCATTATTGAGCGGCGTGCGCGCCGTGGTTTTGCACGGATTGACTGAGATGAGTACATCCTCCGCCATATATGAAAGCCGAACGTCTACCAGAATCTGGCTTGAACCGCACCGCATTGTGTTGATCGTCATCGCAATCGCGCTGTTTGCTTCGGCGGTGATATTGGGCCGCTGGGACTGGCTGCCGCAATACCTGCCTCGTCTGGGGTCCGGCATTCTGGTCACCTTGTTCATGCTGTTCGGGTCCGCCATTTTGGGGTTCATGCTGGCGCTCCCGCTTGGATTGCTGCAGGTGACGGGGCCTTGGTGGTTGAGCTGGCCAGCCAAGACTTTCTGCACCGTCATCCGGGGAACGCCGTTGCTGTTGCAGCTCTGGCTGCTCTATTACGGTCTTGGTTCTTTGTTCCCGTCCATTCCCGGCATTCGCAGTTCCTTTATCTGGCCTTATCTGCGCGAAGCATGGCCGTATGGCCTTGCCGCGCTGACGATTTCATTCGCCGCCTATGAAGGCGAGGTCATGCGCGGCGCTTTCGCTGGTGTACCGTCCGGCGAGTTGCAGGCCGGTCGCGCTTTCGGCATGTCGCCATGGAAAGTGTTTCGCCGCATCTGGCTGCCGCGTGCCATCCATCGCGCCTTGCCCACGCTGAACGGCGAAACGGTTCTGCAATTGAAGTCGACCCCTCTCGTAGCAACAATCACCGTGGTCGATGTTTACGGCGTCGTCTCTCGCGTGCGGCAGGACACCTACCTTACCTATGAGCCGCTTCTGCTGCTGGCGTTGATCTACATGATATTGACCGCAGGCTTGGTCTGGGTCTTCCGGCGTCTTGAGAACCGAATTCCGACAAGAGGTGCTTGAATGCGCGATTTTTCGACTGCTATTCGCAACAACCTGCCCGAGCTGACGGCACTGCGCCGTGACCTTCATGCCCATCCTGAACTCGGTCTTGAGGAGAAGCGGACCTCGGAGATTGTTGCGCGGGAGCTTGAGGCTTTGGGGTACAAAGTTACACGCGGGCTTGCAAAAACCGGTGTGATTGGCACGTTGACGAACGGGTCGAGCCGAAAATCGGTCGGCATTCGTGCTGATATCGATGCGCTACCCATTCATGAGCAGACAAATCTACCCTATTCCAGTAAATCGCCGGGGCTAATGCATGCCTGCGGGCATGACGGTCATACGACCATGTTGCTGGGTGCCGCCAAGGCTCTGGCCGAACGTCGCAATTTCGACGGCACCATTCATCTGATCTTTCAACCGGCTGAAGAGAATTTCGGCGGTGCGAAGATCATGATCGAAGAAGGCTTGTTCGATCGTTTTCCCTGTGATGCCGTGTTTGCTCTCCATAACGATCCGGGGATACCTCTTGGCAAGTTTGCCTTTCGCGATGGGCCGATCATGGCTGCGGTCGATGAGGCGTTTATCAGGGTGAACGGTTACGGCGGTCACGGATCGGAGCCGGAAAAGACCGCCGATCCCATAACGGCAGGCGCTTCAATTGTGATGGCGCTGCAGACCATCAAGTCGCGCAATGTGCCCGCGCTGGACCCGGCGGTTGTGACTGTCGCTGCCTTTCATGGCGGTTCGGCAAGCAATATTATCCCGTCGTCGGCGGAAATCGTTGTCGGTATTCGCACCTTTTCTCCCGTCATTCGCGACCAGATTGAAGAGCGGATCAAACGTATCGCGGCCCTTCAGGCAGAGAGCTTCGGACTGATTGCGGAAGTGGACTATCTGCGCAGTTATGACGCGACGATCAATCATACCGCTGAAACAGATTTTGCGCGCGCACTGGCGGTGAAGTCGTTTGGTGCAGCCAACGTGACAGAACTGGAGCGCCCGTTCATGGGCAGCGAAGACTTCGCCTACATGCTTGTCGAGCGGCCCGGCACCTATTTCTTTCTCGGTGGCGGCAAGGGAGAAAATGACTTCCAGCTCCACCATCCATCTTATGATTTCAATGATGATCTGATCCCCATCGGCGCGGCCTTCTGGACCGAGCTTGCTGAAGCCTATCTTAAACCCGAGTGAGCCCATGACCGCCGTTTATGAATTCAATTCCGCCATCGTCCGGACACCGGGACGATCCGTTATCAATGGTTTGCGCGCCGATGACAGGGGCAACCCGACCTATGAGGGCGTAAAGCAAGAACACGAAGCCTATGTTCAGGCCTTGCGACAGGCGGGCGTCGAGGTAACGGTGCTTCCGCCCATGGAGGAGTTTCCGGATTCGATATTCGTGGAAGACCCGGCACTGGTGTTTCACGAAGGCGCTGTTCTGTTGCGTCCCGGTGCTCCATCGCGCATGGGTGAGACGGCTGAAATCGAACCGGTTTTGCGTTCGCTCTTTGAGAAGGTCGTGCCGCTTCCTTCACCGGGCTTTGCCGATGGCGGTGACGTTCTGGTCACACCGACGGCGGTGATGATTGGACTGTCAGCGCGTACAGACAAAAGTGGCGCCGAGGGACTTTGTGCAGCGCTTGCCACGCTCGGTCATGCCGCAGAGATTGTCGAGACGCCGAAGGGTGTACTTCATTTCAAGACCGACTGTTCGCTTCTGGACGAGGAGACCGTGCTTGCCACGCACAGGCTGGCGGGTTCGGGCTTTTTCAGAGGCTTGCGTGAAATCGTGACGCCGGAAGGTGAGGAGGCCGCCGCCAATGCACTGAGGGTCAACGATGTTGTCTTTGTCGGGTCGGATTACCCCCGTACAATCGATCTGCTTGATAAGAAGGGCTACAAGGTGGTTGCCCTGAAGACCGGGGAAATCGGTCGGATCGACGCGGGCCTATCGTGCATGTCGCTGAGATGGCGGCGATAGTCAGGACGCACTCCAGACAATAGATCGGCGCTGGTATCCAGCGCCGATTTTTATTGAATAATATGCGGACGGGCCTCAGCGATCCGGGTCTATCGATAAACCTCCATATTTTCTTCGGCTGGTGCGCCAAAACTGCGCGCATAAGAATGGCCGCTATAGACTGCTGCCGCGATGATGGAAGGCGCGTGACAGTCACCAATTGAGGTGACTGATTTTATACCGGCGTCTTCCCATTCACTTCGGCGCGCTTCCAGTGCAGCCGACAGGCTTTTGTCGGGATGGCGGCTGGTTACCGGCACCAGTGTGCCACACGGAATTTCGGTTTCCCTGCCGGAATAGACACATGCGACGGACAGGCTGTCGGCGGTTTGTTTGGCGAGCTTGTGCAGCGGGATTATCCCGACGCCCAGTTCTATCAATCTCGTTTGAATCTTCGACTGTTCGAGTGTGTGTTCACTCCAGGGAGCCACAATCGGCGCTGGTGTTACCAATGTCGTATGAATGCCGCGGCTCACGGCCAACTCGGCCAGTACAGAGCCGAGGTAGTAACGATCATCATCAAATATCACCAGAGGTCCGCGACAATCATCGAGGGATATCTTGTCTTTCAGGATAGCGTTGACACTCAGTGTGTGCCCTTCAAGTGTTCCCAGCGGTTGCCTATGGGAGCGGCCGACCGCATCCGTGCGCCAGCGCGCACCGGTGGCCAGCACCACGTTCGCAATTCCGTAGGTTAGAATCTCATCGGCATCCAGATGGCTGTCGAGATACATCTCCACATTGGTCGCACGCTGCAATTGCGTCATGCGCCAATCGCGAACACGCGCCCAACTTGCCAGACCGGGTAGGGCTGCCTCCTCCGTCACACGCCCACCCCAATGGGTGCTCTTTTCAGCAATAATGACGTCTGCGCCGCGCTCAGCCATGGCGCGAGCCGCTTCCAGACCTGCTGGTCCTCCGCCGACGACCAGAATTTTCTCTGCTGTCCTTAGTTTGCCGATTTTCTCTGGGTGCCAGCCCTTGCGTGCTTCTTCGCCAATTGTCGGGTTTTGTGTGCATCGCAATGGCGCAACGATGTTGTCGCTGGCCGTGCATATATTGCAGCCAATGCATTCACGAATATCATCGGCGCGACCGCTCCGAATTTTCTCGGGCAGAAATGGGTCGGCAATCGATGGGCGCGCAGCGCCGATGAGGTCCAGAACGCCGGAGCGGATGGCCTGTACCATCGTGTCCGGCGAGGTATAACGACCGACGCCAACGACCGGTTTGCTGGTGAGCGATTTCACAAAGGAGATATAGGGCTCCTGAAAGCCCTCCTGCGAAAAGCGGGATGTCTGGCTGTCGTTGGACCAGCCAGACAGATTTACGTCCCATAGATCAGGTTCATCGGCGAGAGCCGCAATGACATCCCGTCCTTCACCATTGTGCTGGATGCCCTGGTCTCCCAGAAATTCCTCTACTGCAAAGCGTACTGCAATCGCACATTTGTCGCCGACGGCGTCGCGCGTATCCGCCAGCACTTCGCGAAACAAACGCAAGCGATTTTCGAACGATCCGCCATATTCATCCGTGCGGGTATTGTAGCGTTGCAGCAGAAAATGCTGCAGCAAGGTCATGTCGTGACCTGCATAGACATAGATAATATCGAAACCGGCCCGTTTGGCGCGAAGTGCGGCATCGCGATGCCATTTGCGGAACCGGGCGATGTCGGCCTTGTCCATGGCCCTTGCCTGAACCGGATCTTCCACATCGACAATCATGTCCATGGGGCCGAGAGGCGCCAGTCTGGTCAAACGGTTGGAGACGTGGATACCGTTATGCACGAGCTGGATTGCGGCGAGACTGCCATGCTGATGGACGGCGTCGGTCAGCTTCCGGAGGCGGTCGGCGTCCTTCTCGTCCCATATGCGTCCTTGATTGGATGGCGTGATATCGGACGTGGGATGGATTTCGGTCTCCTGTGTGGAAACGACACCCCAGCCACCCTCTGCCTTCATCTCACGCAGCCGCAGGTCGTGCTCGGGATAACGATGTCCCATGCCACTACAATGCGGAACCTGATAGAAGCGGTTCTTCGTCGTGACGGGGCCAATCTTGATCGGCTCGAACAGAATTTCGTGACGCTTGTCCATGGTCGCTCTGCTTGTCATTGTCCAGAATGTCATCCCTTGCGGGCGACTGCATGAAAAGTGGGTTTCCATTGCGCTTAACGCGCAATGGAACGCTTGAAGCGAGCTTCGAGTTTGGCCTGTCCATATTCCAGAACGATGGACAGTGCCCAATAGATCATCGAAGCGGTGATGAGCATTTCGATATGCCGGAACTCGGTCTGGCCCTGCGTACGGGCAAGATACATGAGTTCCCAAACGCCGATGACGGAGACCAGCGACGAGTCCTTGAGCATCGCGATGAACTGGTTGCCGGTTGGCGGAATGATGATGCGCATTGCTTGGGGAAGGGTGACCAGCCACATGGTCTGCGAAGGCCCAAGGCCCAACGCATATGCGCCTTCCTGTTGCCCACGCGGAATGCTCTCGATGCCCGCACGGAAGATCTCGGTCATATAGGCGCCGTAGCATAAGGACAGCGCCAGAATGCCGGCAGGGATAGGTCCGATGACATAGCCCACCTGCGGCAGTCCAAGGTAGATGATGTAGATCTGCATCAGCAATGGCAGGCCGCGGAAGAGCGAGGTGTAGAACGTCGCCAGACCGTAGACGAGGCCATTCTTTGAAAGTTTGGCCACCGCACCAATCAGCGCCAGAATGGTTGCGAAGAATATCGAGGCTGCGGAAATATAAAGCGTCGTGACGACACCCTGGCTGATCAGAAATCCGATCTTTCTTGCGATGAATTCAAATGAGAGATCGAAAGAATAGAAGAAGATCATCAGCAGCAGGAACAGTTCCAGCCATATTGCCGTGATCTGTGCCCAGCGTGGGAAAAGCCTCAGGAAACTCCAATTGGCGAAGATGATAGCGCTAAGCAGTATCGAGGAGATCAGCGTCGCTTTGGTGAAACCGGCTTTCGCGACTTTCGGGTCAATGCCAAGCCAGTTCGTTATGCCGGAAAACCGGATATTCATGAAACAGAAGAGCGCTGTCAGGATAACAAAAAACGCTATCTGGACAGTGCGCTTGGCGGCCTCGGGCCGCGTCAGAAAAAACCTCCCGAGCATGTTCTCTCCCCTGTCAGCTTGCTTTTCGCTCTGCAAGCCAATCCTGCATCTGCAATTTCCAATAGGTTAGCTGAGCAGCTGCAAGACCCGCAGCGCCTCCGGCCCAGACCAGCCCGAATTTTTCAAAGAGCTTGTAGCGGTCACTTTGTCCGCAAATGGCTTCGGCGACGACTTTACCGCCGATGGCAGTTGTGTTCAGCCCATGGCCCCCGAAGGCGGTGCAGTACCATGTGGCTCGGTCCAACTGACCGATCTGCGGCATTAGGTGTCTGGCGTAGGACATCAGGCCCGACCATGCCAACTCTGTTTTCAGTGAAGCAAGCTGAGGATAAGTTCCCACCATTTCGTTACGCAACTCGCGCACCACGCCGGGCGTGTCGGCTGCTCGTGTCGTGATGCGTCCACCCCACAAAAGCCTGCGACCACCGTCGATCACGCGGTAGTAGTCGCCAGCACGACGATTATCACCAATTGCTGACGTGGTGCGGATGGCCGATGCGATCAGTTCGGGAGCTTCTTCACTCACCATCACATAGGTGGCGATGGGCAGATAGGCTCGCCTGATCTGGCTGACCAGTCCATCGGTATAGCCACCGGTGGTAATCAGCACTGCACCTGCTTTAATTTGTCCGCGGGCTGTTTTTATAAGCTTGCCATCATTGTGGTCGAGCAACTGGACTACGCGGCTGTGCTCGAAAATCCGCCCGCCGAGCCGCTCGATCTCGCGTCCGAGCGCCCGTAAATAGTTCAGCGGATGGATATGAAACGCATTGGGATCGTAGACCGATTGGAAATAGCGCTTGGAATTCAGAATATTGCGCGTTTCAGCCGTTGGGTGAAAATCGATTCTGTAGCCATAATCGCGCTGAAGCGCCTCGGCATAATGTTTCAGACTCTCACCGTCGTCATACCGGCGTACGTTCAGAATGCCAGGAATGAGTTGTGCTTCTTCAATCTTCAGCGCGTCGATGTTCTGTCGAACGAACTCGACACCTTCAATCGACAATTCATGAAGTGATCGGGCGACGGTCTTGCCAGCGCGGGCGGCAATGTCATCCCCGCCGGATGCAAAGCCAGGACTGACAAATCCTCCATTGCGCCCGGATGCACCGAAACCGATGCTCTCAGCTTCTAGGACAACGACTTTCTTGCCCGCTCGCGACATCTGCAATGCGGCCGACAAGCCTGCAAGCCCGCCGCCAATCACTGCGACATCTGCTGTTGTTTCGCGTTCAAGCGTTGGACGCGCGAAATCGTCCGCCTTTGTTTGGCTGTAATAAGTGGCCGGATAAGTCATCGCAACACCAGGAAAAGCATATCGGATGAGCCATCGTCACGATGGCTCATTACAACATTGACGTAAGGGTAATATCAGTCGGCGCTGTAGTCTTTGCCGTACCACTTTGCAGTGAGCGTCGCCAAAGTGCCGTCAGACTTCATCTGCTGGATGATTTCGCCAATCTTGGCAGTCCATTCCGGGTCGTTCTTTTCGGCGATGACGACGAGCGGCTCGCGGAAGGCATATTCGCCCTCAAGAATCTTGACGGGATAGCCGTTCTTGATGGCGTTCTGTGCCGTCTGTTCCGGAGCGATGATCGCATCAATGCGAACGCCATCTCCAAGCCTCAGATCGTCAAATGGCAGCATGGAATCTGCAAAAGTGCGAATTTCACCGGGTTCCAGCTTGTACTCGATCGGGGGAAGGCCGGGCGCGTCGATTTCCAACTGCCGACGGGCGAAATCTTCTGAAGTCGTGGCCGTTTCAACGCCAATGACTTTGCCTTTGAGATCGGCGACCGATTTCGCCTCGCTATCCTTGTGCACGACATAGACATAGGGGCTGTAATAGTAGACCCCGGCAAAATCGATGACCTTGGCGCGCGCCTTGGTCGGGGTCACCGACCCAACGCCAACGTCGTAACGGCCCTGCCAGCGCCCACCGGTCAATGTCGCCCAGTCCGGCGTCTCGAAGGAAACGGTGACGCCAAGACGTTTGCCAATCTCGTTGGCCACATCCACGTCGAAGCCTACGAGCTTGTTGGAATCATCCAGAAAGCTTTGGGGTGGCCAGCCTGCATTGGTCGCGACGACCATGGCCTTTTTTTCCATGACGCGATCCAGCGTTTCGCCTGCAAAAGCAGAGAAACCAGTCGCCAGAATAGCGCCTGCGATACCCATTATCGTTATGATTTTTTTCATTTTATCGAACCCCTCCTCAGGTCTGATGCCATGAGCATTGCATAAACCCGGAAGTGGCGGCTAGGCAGTCCGAAGAAGTAGATTATGAAATTAGCGTATGATGATATGCAATTCTTGCAGGATATAAGGTCAGCCGAATGTAGGGCCGGGGCCGCCCGAATGAGAAGCCCCGCGATGGCGTACGCAATCGGCTGATCACTCGTGGCGTAAATTATTGATTTCGCACGGCCATTGCCGTTACTTCGACCCGCATCTCAGGGGTGGCAAGGCCTGCGACGCCAACTGCACAACGAACCGGAAACGGCTTTTTGAAAAAGCGCAGATAAACTTCGTTGAAGGCAGGACGTTCATTGATATCGGTCAGATAGATCGTCAGATGAATGACATTCGCCAGACTGCTGCCTGCCTTTTCGAGCGATGCTTTGAGGCTGTTCAGTGTGCATTCGCTTTGGGCAGTTATGTCGCCGGTTTCCATGGAGCCGTCCGCCCGGATAGGGATATGGGTCGTTACCAGAAAATTGCCGATGCCTGCGACATCGGAAGAGATTTCGCTTTCGTCCGTATCCTCCAGAAAATAGGGCGTTGCGTTGTTTGTCATGGTCATTCTCCAAGAGGTTAGGTGTTTGTGAAAAGCGTGAAACGGTTTTCCGATAAGTTGTGCGCTAAAACAAGCAGCCAGATCATTTCCGTCGATTGAGTGAGCCCGATGGTCTTGAGGTAGCAACAATGTGTACTCGCCGGGACGGGCAACCTATTGCGATGGTGGTCGAGCGGGTCTAAGAAACACGTCGGAGGCGAGGAGGCTTCCCTCAACGACGACCGGTTCCGGTCTGAAGGCAATCCATGACAGAAAAACATTCTCATCGCGGGCTTGTTGTTGCCGCGATTATGGCAAGCATGGCTATGATCGCCGTCGAGGCAACGATTGTGTCAACCGCAATGCCACAGATCGCGGCGCAGCTGGGTCAGCTCAATCTCTATTCCTGGGTTTTCTCGTCATTTCTTTTGACACAGACAGCAACGACCGTCGTGTTTGGCAAACTGGCCGACATTTACGGGCGCAAGCCGGTTCTTGTTTTTGGTATTGCGCTGTTCCTGACGGCTTCTGTGCTGGCCGGTTTCGCATGGTCGATGCCTTCGATGATTGTTTTCCGGCTATTGCAGGGCATTGGGGCAGGGGCGATCCAGCCTGCGGCCATGACCGTTGTGGCCGATCTTTTCCCTGGAGCGCAGCGCAGTAAGGTTCAGGGATATCTTGCCAGCGTCTGGGCACTGTCAGCCGTTGTCGGTCCGCTACTGGGCAGCCTAATCATTCACAATCTGAGCTGGGCCTGGGTATTCTGGATCAATGTGCCGGTCGGCATTCTGGCCGCGTCGGGCTTTCTTCTCTTCCTCCATGAGGAGAAGCGGACAAAGCCGGTATCGGTCGATGTGCTTGGTGCGGCACTTTTCGCCGTCTCCATTTCCTCTCTGATGATTGCGCTCACCCTGATGGAGAGTGCAGTTTCGCTCGAAGGAATTCTGGCGTTCATTCTCTTTGCTCTTTCACTGATTGCGTTCATCTGGCAGGAACGTCGCGCAAAGGAGCCCATGGTCGCACCAGACCTGTGGCTGAAACGTCCTATCGCGTTCTCCAATCTGGCGGTCTTTCTGGCCAGCATGTCGATCATGGGGCTGACGACATTCCTGCCGATGTATGTGCAGACAGTTCTCGACCGTTCTCCTGTGGTCGCGGGCTTCGCCTTGACCATGTTGCTGCTGGGCTGGCCGTGCGGGGCCACGATTGCATCGCGGCAATTTACGCGGTTCGGATTGCGCCCGATCATGATCGCCGGAAGCATCTGCATTCCGATTGGCACCTCTCTGCTTGTCATGCTGAGCCCGTCAAGTTCCGCCACACTGGCCGGAACCGGTTCTCTGATCATGGGTTTTGGCATGGGGCTGCTCAACATTGGGGCGCTCATCCTGACACAGGATAGCGTGAGTTGGTCGGAGCGCGGCAGCGCCACGGCATCGAACGTCTTCTCGCGCAATTTGGGCAGCACGCTTGGAGCAGCCATTCTCGGTGCGGTGCTGACCTATGGCCTTGCCAACGCCAATCATGGCGAAGCGATTACGTCAGACCAGCTTCGCGACTTGTTGAATGGCGCGGAGATGTTGATTGACCAGCAGGAGCTTCGGCTGGCGCTTCAACATGCGCTGCACGCAACATTTGTAGCAATGATGCTTATCGCGGTGCTGATCGTGCCGGCTTGCCTCTGTGTGCCCGGAGTGAAGAAGACCTACGAAGAAAACGTGGTGACTTGAATATCACCGAATATCTGAAAGCCATGGACTCAGCCGACCTGAAATCAACGGTCGGCTGAAATCGTGACCTTGCGGTAACCGATTTGGCGAGCAATAGCTCTTCGCAGATGGAAAGCGCCTGAAAAAGCAAAAATCCCGGACAACGCCGGGATTTTGTTGCGTCTACTTAACGGAAAACTGGAGCGGGCGAAGGGATTCGAACCCTCGACCCCAACCTTGGCAAGGTTGTGCTCTACCCCTGAGCTACACCCGCTCGCGCCAGTCGTTTCCATCAGGCAGGCGCTATATGAACTAACACCCCGGAGATTGCAACAGGGAAATTACAGGAAAATGCCGTTTCAGCGAAATTAGCCGCCGGTTAAATTATAACTATTTGTAAATATTGCATTTTTCCGATTATGTGCCGTATTCTCGGCTGTGGTTCTTCGTTAAAACAAGGAAAACGCGTTTCCACGGATAACGGAATCGGCTGTCGGAGGTGCGAGTCAGCGCAGTTGCGTTTCGTGCGAACATTCCAATTTGCTTTGCATGGTTTCTAAGCATGTATCCATGGTCTATAAGCGCTGTTGCAGGTCGCCGAAGCGTGAGGAGCGTGACGACATGCGCAATATTTTCAATGCCGAACAGAATGGGGTGGAATCATGCCTTTGTCGCCGAGCGAGCTTCACGACTATCTTCAGAAACTCGGTATCGAAGTAAAAACTGTCGAACATGCTCCCTTGTTCACGGTCTCGGATTCCCAAAGCCTGCGTGGTGAAATTCCGGGGGCGCATACGAAAAATCTCTTCCTGAAAGACAAGAAAGACAATTTCTTTCTCGTGACAGTCGAAGAGGATGCGGTGGTCGATCTGAAGTCGATCCATCAACTGCTAGGCGCTGCAAGCCGTGTTTCGTTCGGCAAGCCGGAAAAGCTGATGGAATATCTGGGTGTGATTCCGGGCGCAGTCACCGTGTTTGGCGCGGTCAACGATACTGCACATAATGTGCAGGTCATTCTTGATGCCGATTTGATGAAGTATGACGTCATCAACGGCCATCCATTGACCAACGAAGCCACGACTTCCATCAAGCGCGAAGACCTTGTCGCTTTCCTCAAGTCCACCGGCCATGAACCACGCGTTCTCGCCGTTTCCGAAGGTGCGAAAGCAGACACTTCGGTATAAACTGATTTTCAAAACGGGCGGCCTTCTTGCACATAGCAATTGGCGATTGAAGTGGAAGGCCGGAGCGCTAAGTTACAGCCCAACTTGCTGAAACGACCGTCTTGAAATTGGCTTTCGAAGATACGAACTGAAAGAACGACACCGGCTTGTATGCGGAGCGTCGCATCGGTCGGAAAATACGAAGGAATTTCCTATGAGTAGCCAGAACAATCCTTATGCCGGTGCAGGTGGCCAGATGACGGCAAATGTCTCTTTCGGTTCGACGCCGACCGCTACTGGAGGCGCGGAGCTCGTCAAGGATACGACGACGGCAAGTTTTCAGGCGGACGTCATTACCGAATCCCGCAATCAGCCGGTGCTGGTGGATTTCTGGGCGCCGTGGTGCGGACCTTGCAAGCAGCTCACACCGATCATTGAAAAGGCCGTGCGGGACGCTGGTGGCGCTGTCAAACTGGTCAAGATGAATATCGATGATCATCCTGCCATCGCTGGTCAGCTCGGGATTCAATCCATTCCGGCCGTCATTGCTTTCGTCAACGGTCAGCCGGTCGATGGTTTCATGGGGGCTGTGCCGGAATCGAAGGTGAAGGAATTCATCGCCAAGATCGGCGGACCGAGCGACGCGGAAGCGGCGCTTGCCGAAGCCATCACTGCCGCAAATGAACTGGTCGAAGCTGGTGATTTCGTTCAGGCATCGGAGATTTTCTCGTCTATCCTTCAAGCGGTCCCGGATAACGTCGACGCGATTGTCGGTCTTGCGACCTGCCTTCTGGAATCGGGCGATGCGGAAAAGGCGCGGGAAATTCTGGCCCAGCTTCCCGCTGACAAGCAGAATACGCCTGCTGTTCGAGCGCTTGAAGCGCGTCTTGCGCTCGCTGACCAGGTCAAGCTCATCGGTGATCCGATTGCGCTTGAAAAGCGAATTCAAGCGGATCCGAAGGATTATCAAGCCCGGTTTGACCTTGCTCAGGTGCGTAATGCACAGGGGCGGCGTGAAGATGCAGCCAATGAGCTGCTTTTCATCATGAAGTCCGACCGCGAGTGGAACGAAGACGGCGCACGCAAGCAGCTTCTTCAGTTTTTCGAAGCATGGGGCAATGCCGATCCGGCGACGCTCGGTGCGCGGCGCAAACTGTCGTCGCTTCTGTTTTCCTGATCGTGAGCGGTCGGGATTCCAACTGTTAGGGCGCATGTTTGGTGCGTCCTAATGCATATCTCCCAAAGGTGGGAACCGGTTTTGGGATAAAGACATGCATGAAAACAAAAGCTTAAAGCGTGTCGTAAGAGTACGATAAAATGCGATACGCTTTTGAGGAGGTTGCAATGCAGGTGGGCAATGCCCGTTACAGAACGGGCGCTGATATACCCGAGACCGTGCCGGTTTTCCCGTTGAAGGGGGCGCTGCTTCTGCCCGGTGGCCAGCTTCCGCTCAATATTTTCGAGCCGCGCTATCTGGCGATGGTCGAGAATGCCCTGGCGGGTAAACGCATCATCGGCATGATCCAGCCGAAAATCGACGGCGATGATGACGAAACAATCAATGAGCTGGATGAAAGCCTTCGCCCGCAATTGAGCAGTGTCGGCTGTCTTGGCCGTATCACAACCTTTGCCGAAACGGGCGATGGTCGCCTGCTGATTACCCTGCAGGGCATCTGTCGGTTTCGCGTGCGGGAAGAAGTCAATTGCCGTCAGCCTTATCGGCAATGCCGGATCATGCCGTTTCTGGCTGATCTGGAAGAGGCGCGGGATTCGTCGGAAATTGACCGGGACGCTTTGCTGGGGGCTTTCCGCGATTATCTGGAAGCGCACAATCTGGAAGCGGACTGGGATAGTATCACGCGGGCAAACAATGAAACCCTCGTCAATGCGCTTTCCATCATGTCGCCTTTCGGTCCGGCAGAAAAACAGGCCCTTCTGGAGGCCCCCGATTTGAAGACGCGTGCAGCAACTTTGATTGCCATTACCGAAATGGTATTGGCCAGAGTAAAGGACGATGATTTCGGATCGCGGCTGCAATAGATCTCAGGAATAAGCCAATGGACGACAAGACGGAAACCGGAAATATCGATATTCGACTGCTGGAACTCCTCGTATGCCCGCTTACAAAGGGGCCCTTGGAGTATGATGCGGAACATGTCGAACTGATCTCGCGCAAGGCGAAGCTTGCCTATCCCGTCCGGGGCGGAATACCTATCATGCTGCCGTCCGAAGCACGCAGTTTGACAGAGTAAATGCAGGTCGATTTGCAGGTGACGGGCGGCCTGAAGCGCTGAACAGCACCCGCTCTATCGGCTGTTATATAATTTCTGCACAAGCCCCTATCTTTTTCATAAGTTTCAGCCACGCGCATTATTGCTTGTCGGACAACAGGGCTCTATAACCCTCGCGGAACTTGATAAAGACGGTATCGGACGGCTTCATGCTCTTCGCTGCTGTCATGGATTTGAACGCAGTATTTCTGGCAAAACGGGTCATTGTTTTCCGGAATATGCGAAACAATACAGAGGCTTGGCATTATGGCATCCAGAAAACTCCTTCTCCTGCCCGGCGACGGCATCGGCCCAGAGGCGATGGCGGAAGTCCGCAAGATCATTGCTTTCCTCAACTCGGGCCTCAATCTCGGCTTTGAAACCGAAGAAGGTCTGGTTGGCGGCTGCGCTTACGACGCACACGGTCAGGCGATTTCGGATGCTGATATGGAGAAGGCGCTGGCTGCCGATGCCACGCTGTTCGGCGCTGTCGGCGGTCCGAAGTGGGATGATGTGCCTTATGAAGTGCGTCCGGAAGCCGGTCTTCTGCGTTTGCGCAAGGACATGCAGCTCTATGCAAATCTGCGCCCGGCCATCTGCTACCCGGCTCTGGCCCATTCTTCGTCGCTGAAGCCGGAAGTGATCGAGGGTCTCGACATCCTCATCCTGCGCGAGCTGACCGGCGGCGTTTACTTCGGCGAGCCGAAGGAAATCATCGACCTCGGCAATGGCCAGAAGCGCGGTATCGATACGCAGGTCTATGACACCTACGAAATCGAGCGCATCGCCGATGTTGCCTTCGAGCTGGCGCGCACGCGCCGCAATAAGGTCACATCGATGGAAAAGCGCAATGTGATGAAGTCGGGCGTCCTGTGGAATCAGGTCGTTACCGCTCGCCACAAGGACAAGCACGCCGATGTGGAACTGGAGCATATGCTGGCCGACGCTGGCGGCATGCAGCTCGTGCGCTGGCCGAAGCAGTTCGACGTTATCGTGACGGACAATCTGTTCGGCGACATGCTGTCGGACGTTGCTGCAATGCTGACCGGCTCGCTCGGCATGCTGCCGTCCGCTTCGCTCGGTGCAGTCGATTCCAAAACCGGAAAGCGCAAGGCGCTTTATGAGCCTGTTCACGGTTCCGCACCGGATATCGCTGGCAAGGGCATCGCCAATCCGATTGCAATGATTGCTTCGCTTGCCATGTGCCTGCGTTATTCGTTCAACCTCGTCGATGAAGCCGACCGTCTGGAAGCCGCGATTGCGCAGGTTCTCGATGATGGTCTGCGCACCGCCGACATCTGGTCTGAAGGCAAGACCAAGGTAGGCACCGTCGAAATGGGCGATGCCATCCTCGACAAGTTTTCGAAGCTTTCCGCTGAATAAGCGCGACGAGATCGCTTGATGAAAGCCCGCCAAGCACTTTGCATGGCGGGCTTTCTTTTTTGAATAAATGCCCGATTTGAGGCTGTAAATTCATGTTTCGCTGCATAAGAATAGCGGCATGTTGTTCACGCTCCCAGATCAAAACAAACTCTACGACGCACTTGTCGCCCGCGATGCCGCTTATGAGGGCAGGGCCTATGTCGGTGTTGTCTCAACCGGAATTTTCTGCCGCCTGACTTGTCCGGCGCGGAAACCGAAACAGGAAAACTGCCGCTTTTTCGCATCGGTTGCCGAATGCATGGCAGATGGTTTTCGGCCCTGCAAAAGATGTCATCCGTTACAACCCGCTGCCGAGGCGGAGCCTTCCGTCAAGAAGCTTCTCGATGCGCTTGAAGCCGATCCGGAACGACGCTGGAGCGAAGAGGATGTTGCCCGAATGGGGCTTGATCTCTCGACCGTCCGTCGCAGTTTTCGTCGTCATTTCGGAATAACATTTCTGGAAATGGCGCGGCAGGAGCGCTTGCGGCATGGGTTCCAGGCGCTTGCCGATGGGGGACGTGTCATCGACGCCCAGATTGATGCGGGTTTTGAATCCCCGGAAGCTTTTCGGAGTGCCTTCGCACGTATTCTCGGGCTTCCACCCGGCAAATTGCGGGGTGATGGTTTGCTGCGCGCTGACTGGATCAAGTCACCGCTTGGTACGATGATCGCGATCTGTGATGCGCGAAGCCTGCACCTTCTGGAGTTTGCTGATCGCAAGGCGCTGTCAGCGGAACTGAAGAAGCTCTATACCACCTGTCGCGGTGATCTGGGGATCGGTCGTTTCAGCACCCATGACCTCGTCGAACAGCAGTTGAATGCCTTCTTCGACGGTAATTCTCCGACATTCGATTTGCCGCTGGTGCTGCATGGCAGTGCTTTTACGCAAGGGGTCTGGCGGGAACTTCAGAACATTCGGGCCGGAGAGACGCGCAGTTACAGTGAACTGGCGCAGGCCATGGAAAAGCCGCTTGCCGTGCGTGCGGTCGCCCGGGCCAATGGGGCGAACCAGATTGCCATCGTCATTCCATGCCATCGTGTGATTGGTGCGGACGGATCGCTGACCGGTTATGGCGGCGGTCTCTGGCGGAAGCAGAAGCTGATCGAGATCGAAGCGCAATATCGCAGATAGATCATCAGACGAACATGAAAACGCCGCCCGATGGGCGGCGTTTTCTCGTTTGTAGGCGCGTTGGCTAGTCGAGCTTGTGCAGGTCGACGCCCTTGGTTTCCTTGACGAAGATCATGCCGATCACAAAGGTGATGGAGGCGATAATGATCGGATACCAGAGGCCGTAATAGATGTCGCCCTTGGCAGCGCTCAGTGCGAACACGCCAGCCGGAAGCAGGCCGCCGAACCAGCCGTTGCCGATGTGATATGGCAGCGACATGCCGGTGTAGCGGATACGGGTCGGGAACATCTCGACGAGGATCGCGGCAATCGGGCCGTATACCATCGTCACGTAGATGACGAGGATGGTCAGGATGGCGATTGTCAGGAACCAGTTCACCTGTGCAGGGTCGGCGACCATCTTGAACGCACCGGCATTCGGGATGGTGTAGACAGCCTGATCGGTGCTGACGCCAAGGCCATCAGCTTCGGTCTGGGTCAGAAGCTTCTGCTTCACCAGATCGGCAGCCGGAACCATGGTCTTGTCACCGCCGCGGATGGCTTCGGCATTCAGCTGAAGTTCCGGATTGGCGGCGACGAATGCATCAAGCTTGCTGTCCGTCACTTTCGCAGGGTCGCGAACGAGCGGGAAACCTGCCTTCTGCAGGGCAAGGTTCACGTCGTGAGACAGGGCGGACTGCTTGGCCGCAGCATCTGCTCCAGCCTGAACCGCGTCGTAAGACGTGATCGTGCTGTCGCCGATCATGACGGTTGCCGGGGTGCCGGCTGCTGCTGTCTGCACAATCTCATAAGGCACCGAGCTCTTGGCGAGGAAGCTTGTCGCAACATCGCAAGAGGTAGTGAATTTCGACGTGCCGGTGGCGTTGAACTGGAAGTTACAATCCCCGGGGGCAGCAGTAACGGTTGCCTTGATGGTCTGTTCAGCCTGTGCGAGAGCCGGGTTTGCAGCACCGGTGAGAGCCTTGAACAGCGGGAAGTAAGTTACGGCAGCAAGCAGAAGACCTGCCATGATGATCGGCTTGCGACCGATCTTGTCCGACAGCCAGCCGAAGAAGACGAAACCACCGGTGCCGATCAGGAGCGCGATGGCGACCATGATATTTGCCGACTGGTTTTCGACCTTCAGAACGTTCTGGAGGAAGAACAGGGCGTAGAACTGACCGCAATACCACACCACGGCCTGACCGGCGGTGAGGCCGAAAAGGGCGATGAGTGCGATCTTGGCGTTCTTCCATTGGCCGAATGCTTCGGAAAGCGGAGCCTTGGAGGTCTTGCCTTCTTCCTTCATGCGCTTGAATGCGGGCGACTCGCTCATCTGCATGCGGATCCAGACGGAAATGCCGAGCAGGAAGATGGAGACAAGGAACGGAATGCGCCAGCCCCAGGCAGCGAATGCTTCCTTGCTCAACACAGCCTGGATGCCGAGGATCACCAGCAGCGACAGGAACAGGCCGAGCGTTGCCGTGGTCTGGATCCATGACGTGAAAAAGCCGCGCCGGTTGTTAGGGGCATGTTCCGCAACGTAAGTTGCAGCACCGCCATATTCACCACCGAGGGCCAGACCCTGCAGCATGCGCAGGGCGATCAGGATGATCGGTGCGAAAATGCCGAGCGTGGCCGAGCCGGGCAGGATGCCCACGAGAAATGTGGATGCACCCATGATGACGATGGTGACAAGGAATGTGTATTTACGTCCGACGAGATCGCCGATGCGTCCGAAGACGAGAGCACCGAACGGACGGACGAGGAAGCCTGCCGCGAAAGCGAGCAGAACGAAGATGTTTCGGGTTGCTTCCGGATATTCGTTGAAGAAGGCCGCGCCGATGAAGGCAGCAAGCGTTCCGTAGAGATAGAAGTCGTACCATTCGAAGACGGTACCAAGCGATGACGCAAAGATCACCTTGCGTTCTTCGCTCGTCATTTTCTGCGTGCCGACATCGGCACTTGACGAGACTGCCATTAATCTGTCCTCCCAAACAGAGCCCCTGACGGGCAAATGTAAGACGATCCTTCTTCACCGGGTAAATGAAGTTCGCCTGTTGCGCCGGGAACAGTTCCTCTCAACTGTCCGGGCGCTCTCCTCACACTTGCATGATGAACCGAAAAAGGGGATTCGTGCAGTAGTCTTTAGTATGAGACAGAACTGACGGCTTGAAATACTAGGGAAAATTAATAAAGCCATCCCGAAAAGTGTGAAACGCCTACGCAGGGAAATCAGTCCACTGGACTGATTTCTGATCCTGTTTCGATAGGATAAGATGTGCGTGGACAGCCAAGGATTAGAGCGCTGATCTGATCCAATCAGATCGAAACACGCTCTTCAGCGCCAAAAAATGCGCCCCTTGAAGGGTTGGAGAATTGACTCCATCTATAAACCGCGTAAAAGCAGTGGCGAACGAAGGAGAACCCGCGTGGATCGCGTCAACGTAGCGTCAGTTTCGCTTGGAACTGCCGGCATTTTTGCCGGGGCAGCGCGCATGCCTTCGATTTCCAAAACACTCACGGCCATTACTAAAACGACCACGAAAACGGTCTGATTCCCTTGGCCTGCTCGCCCTCTCCCCGGGTCTGGCCCGGGGGCGGAAGTCCCGCGTGGCCTGCGGGGTTCCGAAGCTGGAAGCGGAGAGGGACAGGAGACGAAAAATGGGTTTCAAGGTTGCAGTTGTCGGCGCCACCGGAAATGTCGGGCGCGAAATGCTCAATATCCTCGAAGAACGCGGCTTTCCGGCTGACGAAGTTGTCGCGCTTGCATCGCGCCGCAGCCAGGGCACGGAAGTGTCCTATGGCGACCGGACGCTGAAGGTCAAGGCGCTCGACACATATGATTTCTCCGATACGGACATCTGCCTGATGTCTGCCGGCGGCGAGATTTCCAAGGAATGGTCGCCGAAGATCGGCAAGCAGGGCTGCGTCGTCATCGATAACTCCTCGGCCTGGCGTTATGACTCGGAAGTGCCGCTGATCGTGCCGGAAGTGAACCCGGATGCAGTCGAAGGCTTCCGCAAGAAGAACATCATTGCCAATCCGAACTGCTCGACGGCTCAGCTCGTCGTGGCTCTGAAGCCTTTGCACGATGTTGCCAAGATCAAGCGCGTCGTTGTGTCGACCTATCAGTCGGTTTCGGGTGCAGGCAAGGAAGGCATGGATGAGCTGTTCGAACAGTCTCGTGCTGTTTTTGTCGCCGATCCTGTCTCTGCGAAGAAGTTCACCAAGCGCATCGCATTCAATGTGATCCCGCATATCGATGTCTTCATGGAAGACGGCTACACCAAGGAAGAATGGAAGATGGTGGCCGAAACCAAGAAGATGCTCGATCCGAAGATCAAGCTGACGGCAACGGCTGTTCGCGTTCCGGTCTTCATCGGTCACTCCGAGGCGGTCAATATCGAGTTTGAAAACCCGATTACGCCGGAAGAAGCACGCGAGATTCTGCGCGAAGCTCCGGGCTGCCAGGTTGTCGACAAGCATGAGAACGGTGGCTACATCACGCCTTATGAATCCGCAGGCGAAGATGCGACCTATATCAGCCGTATCCGCGAGGACATCACCGTCGAGAATGGTCTGGCACTGTGGGTTGTTTCCGACAATCTGCGCAAGGGCGCTGCTCTCAACACCATCCAGATTGCAGAGCTGCTGGTTGCGCGCGGCCTCATCAAGCCAAAGGCGCTTGCTGCCTGATCTGCTGAACTCAGTACTGATATTAAAAAGCGCCGGGAAACCGGCGCTTTTTTGTTAGCGGGAAATGCTGTCTGAAAGATTGCCGCGTATATTGAGCAATCGCGTGCGTAAATCCTGCAACTCATCAATGGGCTGACCAAGTGCGCAGAACACCTGTTCGGGGATGCTCTCGGCTTCCATGCGCAGTGACTTGCCTTCGTCGGTCAATGTGATGCGGACCTGCCGCTCATCTTGCGGGTCACGCCGGCGCGCGATGCGTCCGGCGGCTTCAAGGCGCTTCAGCAGAGGGGTCAGGGTTCCTGAATCGAGATTGAGCTTTGCGCCAATCTCCGAAACGGTTCGGTCGTCCTGTTCCCAAAGAACGATCATCACGAGAAACTGCGGATAGGTCAGATCAAGCTTGCTGAGGATCGGTTGGTAGGCACGCGTCAGCGCATTCGCGGTCGAATAGATCGCAAAGCAGACCATGTTGGAAAGGCCGAGATTGGAATCCTGATCGTCGCGCTTCATCGTGATAACTCCTTGGCAAATATATACATCATGCGCAATTGGATTGCGCGTCACATAATTGTGATATTAAGTTTTGCAAAACTAGATTGTGCACAATTTAATTATCTGCAAATTTGACTGCGGAGACAAACCAAAGGAGAAGCCAAATGCCAATTCTGTACACAACCCAATCCACAGCAACCGGCGGCCGTACCGGCAGCGCCAAGACTGCCGACGGACGGCTCAGCGTCGTTCTCGATACGCCGAAGGAACTCGGCGGTTCGGGTGGCGAGGGCACCAATCCTGAGCAGCTTTTCGCTTCTGGCTATGCGGCCTGCTTCCTGGGTGCGTTGAAATTCGTTGCTGCCAAGGAGAAAGTAGCCATCTCCGCAGACAGCACAGTAACTGCGACAGTCGGCATTGGTCCGCGTGAAGATGGCACGGGCTTCGGGCTCGATGTGGCGCTGCAAGTAGCGCTTCCGGGCGTGGACAAGGCGAAGGCGGAAGAGCTTGTTCAGGCTGCGCATATCGTCTGCCCATACTCGCATGCAACACGCGGCAACATCGATGTTCGCCTGAGCGTGGCTTAACAAAGAAATGCAAAAGGCGCCCGATGAGGGCGCCTTTTATTTCGCAAGCTTATCGGGGCGTCACTTCGATCGCTAATACATCAAGTGCTTTTTCTATCTGCTCATACACCTCGGTTCCCAGTGGCAGGATCGGGCGTGGTGGCGCGATTTTCGCGAGGCCCAGAAGGTTGGCAATGACGTACATTACGCGGAAACTGCTGTAGGCCTTGAACAAATCCCAAAGCGGCGTGAAAGCTGCATTGATGCGTTCCGCCTCAGCCTTGTTTCCGCTTTGCGCAGCGCGCGTCAACGCCAGCGCAGGCTCGGGAAGAAGTCCTGCAATCACGCTGTACCAGGCATCCGCGCCAGCCAGAAGTGCATCCGCTGCACCCCAGTCGCCGCTAAAACCGATGACGAAGCTTGATGGAGTTTCCGAACGCAATTTGGAGATGGCACCCTCGTATTCACCATTTGCGGGCAGGGGCATCTTAATCGCGCTAATATTCTTTACATTAGCAAGCCGTGCGATCAGTTCATCGCTGAAGATGAACTTTGTCGTGCCGGGATTATTGTAGATGCAAAGGGGAAGGTCGGTCGTCTCGGCAACGGCTTTAAAGTGCTGGAACACTTCTTCCTGTGTCAGCGGCGTATAGGAAACAGGTGCCAGCAACAGCCCGTCTGCACCGGCATCTGCGGCGTCACGCGCCAGTGCCTGCGCCTCATCCGTCCGCAACGCACCAACGCCGACGATGATCGGTGTTCTGCCGCCGATGGACCTGACGGCGGTGTTGATCGTATGCAACCGCTGTTCCCGCGTGAGAAAGGCATAGCTGCCAGTGCTTCCCAGAAGGCCGATAGAATCCGCTCCCGCCTCGCGGATGCGCTCAAGAAAGACGCAGAGCGTATCCTCCATGAGTTTGCCCGCGGCGTCGCTTGGTGTGAGCGGAAAAGCGGAAAGACCTTTGAAGAGTTTCATGGTGTTCTTTTCTCAAACGGATTAGCGCGACAGAAGCAGGCGGATACCGGCGAGGCCGAAGACAGCCGCGAGCACGCCTTCGATCCAGCGGCGCGCGCGACGATAGAGACGCACCATGGGCATAGTGGAAAATACGATGGCATAGCCGCAGAAAATGGTGATGCTGAGCACGATGCAGCCACCCAGAAACGCTGCCAGATGTGGCCATGAAGAGTTGGTGCCGAGTCCCAGCGTAACCAATGCGATCCAGGACAGGATGGACTTCGGGTTTGACAGATGCATCAGAAGTCCACGGCGATAAAGCTCACCATGAGACAGAATTGCTTTGCTGCTGGAAGCTCGCGTAGCCAATGCTTCGTCTGATGTCATGGCCGCGCGTCCGGCCTTGAAGGCAAGATAAAGCAGATAAAGCCCGCCGAAGATTTTCAGGATGAACAGAGCTTCGGCAAATCGTGTGAGGATGGCCGAAACGCCAGTCGCGGCCATCACGCCCCAAAAAATGGAGCCTGTAACGACACCGGCGGCAAAGACAAGTCCTGATTTTCGGCCCTGGTCCATGGCTACGCCCATGATCCGCATCGTACTCGGACCGGGGCTGCCAGCTGCAATGATGTAAGTCACATATACGAGGAGGAGCTGGTAGATGGCGGGGGAAATGCTCATATCGCTACTCTAGTGGAATGAATTTGACGTTTGATACCCGTCCGATATAAATCTCGTTTCAAACGTCAAACTCGAAAAATCCGCTAGATTCATAAGGTTACTAGGGGGCGTTTTGATTTCGACATTTGCTCGGCGCTCATATCCCAAGGATGCAAATGTCGGAATCAGACCATTAGTTGCATCAAGAGAATCTATAGCATTCTCTCCATGCAATATCTGTATGCGATTGTGCCAGAATCCGAAGAAGAACTGCCAGAACTGCCGATGGTTTCGTCGAAAACGACAAATTCGGACAGTCATCTCGGCTGTGCGGCTTTACTCTGCCTGCGCCTCGATATTTTCCATATCGTCATCGGACAAGCCGAAATGATGGCCGATCTCGTGGATCAGAACATGGGTGATGATATCGCCCAGCGTTTCTTCATGTTCGGACCAATAGTCCAGGATCGCACGGCGGTAGAGCGTGATGCGGTTGGGACCTTCGCCGGTCTGCAAGCTGAAACGTTCGCCGATGCCACGACCTTCGAAAAGGCCGAGCAGATCAAAAGGCGTTTCCAGCCCCATATCCTCGATGATCTGATCGTCAGGAAAGTCGGCGATCTGGATGATGATGTCGCCGCACAACGCACGAAACTCCTGCGGCAGATGCGCAAGAGCTTCAATCGCGATGGATTCGATTTCGTCCAGCGAGGGCGAGAGACGTCCCGCCCAGTCGCCGCTTTGATCTTCTCGGGCCATTCCAGCCAATCGTGTCCTATTCACTTGTGCAGGCCACCAAACCTGCGACCGAGCATTCTGGCCGAGTATATATAGTGCATACCGACATCATGCCCAGGGACGCAATTCGGCGCGCTTGGCCTCGAATGTGTCGATGCTGCCAGCCTTTTCCATGGTCAGGCCGATATCGTCGAGACCGTTGAGCAGGCAGTGGCGCTTGAAATCATCGACATCAAAGGAAATCGAGCCGCCATCTGGACCGTGAATTTCCTTGGCTTCGAGATCGACGGTGAGCGTCGCATTGGCGCCGCGCGAGGCGTCGTCCATCAGCTTGTCCAGATCTTCCTGGCTGACCTTGATCGGCAGAATGCCGTTCTTGAAGCAGTTATTGTAGAAGATATCGGCAAACGAGGTCGAGATCACACAACGGATGCCGAAATCGAGCAGGGCCCATGGCGCATGTTCGCGCGAGGAGCCGCAGCCGAAATTGTCGCCTGCAACGAGAATCTGTGCGTTGCGATAGCCCGGCTTGTTCAGAACGAAATCCGGGTTCTCCGTGCCGTCTTCGTTGAAGCGCATTTCGGCGAAAAGACCCTTGCTCAGACCCGTGCGCTTGATCGTCTTCAGGTAATCCTTCGGAATGATCATGTCCGTATCGATATTGACGATCGGCAGGGGGGCGGCAACGCCCGTGAGCTTGGTGAACTTATCCATGTCCTGAACCTGTCGGTTGGGAATTTGCAATTTGCAAACTGGTTTACATCAGCTTGACCGAGAGTCAACGTTTGAGGCCGAAACTGCCCAATAGGTCGCAACTCCCGACCCGTTTCGCGAAATATCCGACGCGCGGACAAGCGCGCCGGATAGTCCGACTGTCGGGTTATGCGCATAATCCTGTCTGGAAACCGCGTCAAGTTTTCCGGATCATGCGTCATTGACGCAGTTCACGCAATTATCCGACGTTGAGGGCGACGCCACCGGTCTCACTGCCGGTCAGTCGGCGGGATTTGCCATCTGTGCCAACGACGATCGTATAACGCCTGCGCCGCATTGAGAGGTTCGGCGAAACCGCCACATCGATGGCCGGATCGAACTGAAGCGTGATGCGCCAGAGTTCGGGCTTGATCGTTTCCTCGACGGCGATGATGCGGGCATCGAACGGCGTGGTATGAAACATGCCGGTAATGCGCTGCCCGACGCGGTAAGGCGCGGTATCGTCCTCAACGGGTGCGGGCGCCACCTTGCCGCCGTTGGCGGCAAGCGTATTCCAGTCACGTGTGCCGGACTGGCGCGCCACAAGGTCGAGTGCCTTGCCATGGCTGATGGTGATGCCTTCCTCGCTCAAAGCCTGCCGCAGACGGCGGGCCTGATGCTTGAAGTCAGCGTTATTAGTCCCAGCGATAATAGCTGTGGTCATTGTTTTCGCTCCTGGTTGTGAGCGGCGTTTTCATGAACGGGTGCCCGCATTGCCGTTTCTGCCGTCACCGGAACAAAAACGAAATTTCAGAATGCTTTACCATGGCCGTAAGGCTGCGGGCGGCGGGTGCATTCCAACCGAAGGCTGGAAAATAGGCGCGTCGATACAGGATTTCAAGGACCTGCCTGCTCTCGCTCTCGGCGCTTGCGTAGCAGGATGGTTCCGTGCACAAATCGGGACATGAAAACTATTGTTCGTCCCCGCCGTTCTGTCCTCTTCGTTCCTGCCGCCAATGCTCGCGCTCTCGAGAAGTCGCTGACCCTTTCAGCGGATTGCGTGATCTATGATCTGGAGGATTCCGTCGCGCCGGAGGCGAAGGTCGCGGCGCGTGATGCGCTGGCGCTGCATTTCGCAAGCCATCCGAAGGTCAATTTCGAACGGATTGTACGGGTCAATACGGCGGAAACGCCGTGGGGCAGGGATGATGTCGCGGCGGCTGCGAAGATGGGGGCGGATGCGATCCTTCTCCCCAAGACTGAACGACCGCAGGATATAATCGACGCGGCCAACCGGCTTGACCGTCAGGATGCCGATCCGGCAGTTGGTGTCTGGGCGATGATCGAAACGGCGCGTGGTATTCTCAACGCCGACGAAATCGCCGTTCTCGGACATCGTTCGGCGGTGCGGCTTGCCTGTTTCGTCGTCGGGCCGAACGATATTGCGCTGGAAACCGGTGTGCGCCCGCAACCGGGGCGACCTTATCTCGTCCCATGGCTGATGCAGATCATTCTCGCAGCGCGCGCTGGCGGGATCACCGTTCTCGACGGTGTTTACAATGATTTTCGGGATAGCGTTGGCTTCGAGGCAGAATGCGCGCAAGGTGCTGCCATGGGGTTCGACGGCAAGACGCTGATTCATCCAGGCCAGATCGAAGCGGCTAACCGGGCCTTCTCACCAACCGAGGACGAGGTGGCCCATGCCCGCGCTGTCGTTGAAGTCTTTGCCCGGCCTGAAAATGCCGAGAAAGGCGTTGTCTCGCTCGACGGGCAGATGGTCGAACGTCTGCATCTCGAAATGGCCGAGCGCGTGCTCGCGAAGGCGGACGTAAAGTTATAACAGAGGAAGTAACAGCATGAAGTTATATCGTTTCATCACAGGTCCGGATGATTCCGCATTCTGTCATCGCGTCACGGCGGCGCTCAACAAGGGCTGGCAGCTCTATGGTTCGCCGACCTATGCTTTCAACGCCGCAACCGGCGTCATGCATTGCGGCCAGCCGGTGGTGAAGGAAGTGGACGGCGTCGATTACACGCCGGACATCAAGCTCGGCGAATACTGATGGCTATCCGCCGCATCGTTGCCAATATTGCAGCCGCCGATCCTGCGGCGGCAAAGCGCTTCTACGGCGACTTGCTGGGCCTTGATGTGGCGATGGATTTCGGCTGGATCGTCACCTATGCCACGGATGCGCAGGCACGGGTACAGGTGAGCCTCATGAGTGAGGGCGGGGCGGGCACACCGGTGCCCGATCTTTCTATCGAGGTCGATGATGTCGATGCGGTGCTGGAGCGCGCAATCGCGCTGGGATTTCCCGTTGAATATGGCCCGACGGATGAGGAATGGGGCGTGCGCCGCTTCTACACGCGTGACCCGTACGGTCGGCTCGTGAATATTCTGACCCACAAGAGTTGAAAAAGGCCGGTTTCCCGGCCTTTTGTTTTTGGTTTTAATTCAAGCCGCGCTTTTCAATCATCGCGTCCGGCGTCGGCATCTTGCCACGGAATGCCTTGTAAAGCTCTTCCGGGTCGCGGCTACCGCCAGCGGCATAGATATGCTGCTTCAACTTCGCCGCCAGTTCAGGATTGAAGGCGTCGCCGGTCTCCTCGAATGCCGAGAAGGCGTCCGCATCCAGCACTTCCGACCACATATAGGAGTAGTAGCCAGCGGAATAACCGTCGCCGGAGAAGACGTGAGTGAAATGCGGCGTGCGATGGCGCATGATGATTGCATCCGGCATGGAAAGCTTTTCCAGCGTCTTCACCTCGAAAGCGAGCGGATCAGCGATCTTTTCCTTGCCCGTATGGAACGCCATGTCCACCAGCGCGGATGAGGTGAACTCGACCGTGTTGAAGCCGGCATTGAAAGTGCGGGCCGCAAGCACCTTGTCGAGGAGCGCCTTTGGCATGGCTTCTCCGGTGCGATAGTGCACGGCGTATTTTTCGAGAACAGCCGGAACTGTAAGCCAGTGTTCGTAAAGTTGCGACGGCAGTTCCACAAAATCGCGGGAAACGGCAGTGCCGGAAACGGCGGGCCATGTCACATCCGAGAGAAGCCCATGCAGTGCATGACCGAATTCGTGGAACAACGTGCGCGCATCATCAAGCGAGAGCAGGGCAGGTTCACCAGCCTTTGGCTTCGCAAAATTCATCACGTTGTAGATGATCGGCTTCTGTCCGCCGTCAAGCTTGTGGCTCGATTGTAGGGAACTCATCCATGCGCCAGAACGCTTTGAGGTGCGCGCAAAATAGTCGCCAAGGAAGAGGCCGCGTTCGCTGCCATCCGCATTGAAGACCTGAAACACCCGCACGTCCGGCTGCCATGCGGCGATGCCCTTCTTTTCCTCGAAGCGGATGCCGAACAGACGGCCTGCCACGTCGAAAGCGGCTTCGATGATCTTTTCCAACTGAAGATAGGGCTTCAGTTCCGCTTCATCGAAGGCGAAGCGTTCGGCGCGCAGCTTTTCGGCATAGAAACGCCAGTCCCATGGAGCAACCTTGTGATTGCCGCCATCGGCTGCGATCAGGCGCTCCAGTTCGACCTCTTCTTCATGGGCCTTGGCGCGCGCCTTGTCCCAGACCGGCTCAAGCAGGTCCATGACTGCCTTTGGTGTCTTGGCCATGGTGTCATCGAGCTTGTAGGCGGCGAAGTTGGCGTAACCGAGCAGATGTGCCTTGCGCTCGCGCAGTTCCACCATTTCGCGCACGATTTCACGATTGTCGCTTTCGCCGCCATTCTCGCCGCGCTTCGCCCAGGCGTTGAACGCCTGTTCGCGCAGTTCACGATTTTCGGAGAAGGAAAGGAATGGCTCGACGATCGAGCGCGATAGCGTAACCGCCCAGGCATCCGGTTTGCCGCGTTCGGCGGAGGCACTCTGCATGGCGTTCTTCAGGAAATCCGGCAGGCCGGCGAGGTCGGCTTCATCGGTGATGAACAGGGCCCAGCTCGATTCATCCTTCAGCACGTTCTGACCAAATCGCGCGCCAAGTCCGGCAAGCTTTTCATTGATGCCTGCAAGCTCCGTCTTGCCCGCTTCATCGAGCTTCGCTCCGGAGCGGACAAAACCTTTCCACGTCTTTTCAAGAACGCGTTTGGTCTCGGCGTCGAGGTCCAGCATGTCGCGATTTTCATAGAGCGCGTCAATGCGGGCGAAAAGCGCCGGATCCATCATGATGCGCGAATAATGACGCGACATTTTCGGCGCTATCTCGCGTTCCAGAGTCTGGATCGTGTTGTTGGTATGCGCACCAGCACGCATCCAGAAAACTGCGGATACGCGGTCGAGCGCCTTGCCGGTCAGTTGCAGAGCTTTGAGTGTGTTGTCGATGGTCGCTTCGTCCGTCGCCTTGGCGATGGCTTCCACTTCTGCGAGGTCCGCAGCCAATGCGGCATCGAATGCAGATGCGAAATCGTCATCTTTGAAAGCGGTGAAATCCGGCAGGCCCAGCGGTCCGTTCCATTCAGTCAGCGCGTGATTGTAGGCAGTCTTGTCGGACATGATGAAACTCCGGTTCAGATGAATTCGAGGTGAACCAGACTTAGGATTTACTTGCCGGTGGAGCAAGGGTCTGAACAGCCAAATAAAGTGAGAATCCGCCTTTGCTTGACCCTGTTCCGCACTGCGAATAAGGATTGCTTGCGCGCGGATCGCTAATATCGCGGGCTATTTTTTCGCGGACCCTAGCCGGTCGTAATTCGAGCATCGCATTTCATGAACGTCCAGCCGCAGCATCGCCCGGAACAGGAAAACGAACGCCCGGTGATGAGCGAGCTGCGTGTCGGTATAGTGGGAGGATTGCTCGCTGCCATCGGCCCAATGTCGATGTCGCTTTATACGCCAGCCATGACCGAAATCGTTCATGCCTTCGGTACGACCGATGCGCTAGTCAAGCTCACGCTATCCATCTACTTCGCCGGTTTCTGCTTCGCCCAGCTCATCTGCGGGCCGCTGTCTGATGGTTTTGGGCGTAGACCCATCACCATTGCATTCATGGGCATCTATCTGGCCGCAAGCGTTCTGGCGTTGTTCTCCGGGTCGATAGAGGCCCTGCTGGCCGCACGCTTTCTGCAAGGAATCGGTTCTGCCGTTGGTGTAACGGTTTCCCGCGCCATCGTGCGCGATCTTTTCACCCATGAAGCCTCCGCGCGCGTGATGAATCTCATTGGTATCGTGATAGCGATTGGGCCTGCAATTTCGCCGACGCTCGGCGGTTTCACCATGGAGTTCTTCGGCTGGCACGCGATTTTCGTGGTGATGGTGATCCTTGGATTGCTGGTCGTGTTGATGGCGCTCTTCGTCATCAAGGAAACGGTGGCACGCGATCTCAGCCGCATCCGCCCGCGTGAGCTGGTTCGTTCTTACCGAACTCTGCTGACAAGCCGCCATTTCATCTATGCGAGCCTTGGTGTTGGCGGTACCACGGGAGCGCTCTATACGGCTGCAACCATTCTGCCCTTCATTCTGATGGGGCGGGTTGGTATGTCGGCCACCCATTTTGGAATAGGCCTTTTGCTGCAGACCGGGAGTTATCTCGCTGGCGGGTTGCTGTTTCGTCGTCTGATGACGTTCTACAATCCGCGACAGCTTGCCATGGCGGGTTATCTGGCAATTGTGATTGCCGGTAGCATCATCATTGTATTGCTGAGCTCCTTTGAACCATCCTATCTGCTGGTTATGGCGCCGATGGCGCTCTTTGCCTTCGGGATTGCTCTGGTCATGCCGGTGATGACATCGGCAGGCATGGCCCCGTTTCCGGGCATGGCTGGTGCCGCTTCGGCATTGATGGGATTTTTCCAGATGGGTGGCGGTCTTGTCGGCGGAGCCATCGCTGCCCTGATGGGCGATCCGCTGGTCGCTTTCGCGACGCTCATCCCCGCCATGGGCTTCATTGCCACCGGTTCCTTTCTGCTCTGGCGGCGTTTGCCGCATGCAGCTTGATGGCAGGACGAAAAAGCGTTCGACATTGTCTCGAAGGGCTTGACTTTGTTGGCGACCAAGCGCACATCACGCCCGCAGCCGAATTTCTGCGGCAGCATTTTCAACCGGAGTTTTATTCTCTTATGCCCAGCGACAGTCACAGTCGATTGTTTCAGCCGTCAAGGCAGTTCGTGATCTGATCGCTCGCGGTCGGCTTGCACGGTCTGCCTTCGACGGCGGATCGACAGAAAGGCAAGCCCATGACCGACAACAACTTCTTCCCGGAAGTACTCAATGTTGCCGACCTCCCTGCTGCTGCCATCGCAAGCCGCATTGCGGACATGCGTACCGGCGACGCAGTGGAACTCGTTAACGAACTTGATGCCGATGATGCAGTCGCCGTCATCGCGCAGCTTTCGCACGAAGATGCCATCCGTCTGCTTGACCAGCCGGAACTGCACCGTGCTACCGAAATCATCGCTACCCTCCCGCCCGGCCTAGCAAGCCTTCTGCTCGACGGCATGTCGGCCGACCGCGCAACCGACGTTTTTCAGGAACTGGAAGACGATGATCGTGCACGCCTGTTTCCCATTCTCGCGCCTGAAACCAAGGTCGCGCTGAAGAAACTGATGGGCTATCCGCCGAATACGGCGGGATCGCTCATGACCATCGAGTTCATCGCCGTGCCTTCCAACTGGAATGTTGGCCAGACGCTGGAACATATCCGCAAGGTCGAACGCACGCGCGAGACGGTTTATGCGATCTATGTGGTCGATCCGTCCAGCCGTGTCCTGTTGGGTGTGGTCAGCTTGCGCCGCCTCATCATCCGCCAGCCGGACGAACCGATTCTGTCCATTGCCCGCGACGAAGAGCCGATTACCATTTCGCCTCTCGCCAGCCGTGAGGAAGTGGCGCGCCTGTTCCGCAAGCACGATCTTCTGGCCGTGCCTGTCGTGGACGAAAGCCGCCACATCATCGGCATTGTGACTGTCGACGACGTGCTCGACGCCATGACGGAAGAGGCAAGCGAGGACGCGTATCGTTTCGGCGGTATGGAGGCTCTGGACCGGCCTTATATGCGCATTGGATTCGGCGAGATGCTGAAGAAGCGCGCCGGCTGGCTTGGTATCCTTTTCCTGGGCGAGATGCTCACCGCGAGCGCGATGCAGCATTTCGAGCTGGAGCTTGAAAAGGCTCTGGTGCTGACGCTGTTTATCCCGCTCATCATGTCATCCGGCGGTAATTCCGGTTCGCAGGCGACGTCGCTGATTATCCGCGCGCTGGCCTTGCAGGAAATCAAGCTCAAGGACTGGTGGCGTGTCGCCCTGCGCGAATTGCCAACGGGGTTGGCCCTTGGCAGTTTCCTCGGCGTCATTGGCATCATTCGCATCGCCATCTGGCAGACGCTCGGCATATACGACTATGGCGAACACTGGATTCTGGTGGCCGCGACCGTCGGTATGGCGCTGGTCTGTATCGTGACTTTCGGCTCGCTGACAGGCTCCATGCTGCCTTTCATACTGCAAAGGCTCGGATTCGATCCGGCCAGCGCATCGGCGCCTTTCGTTGCAACTCTGGTCGATGTGACCGGTCTTGTGATCTATTTCAGCGTCGCGCTGGTCATTTTGTCAGGCACGCTTTTATAAGGCTCAGGCATGTCGCGAAAAAGTGGAAACCGGTTTTTCGATAACGACATGCCCGAAAAGAATTCAAAAAACTGTCAGAATGACAGTGTAAAAACGCAATGAAATTCGGGTTTTTCGGGTTAATTGAGGGGCAGTTTCGCGCTGCCCCTTTCTAAAATGCAAAAAAACCTGTAAGAGCGCCGCATTGTTTTTCCGCGCGGGTCTGTTGGCGCGGCTCCCAACTCATATAGAAGTGATCTCCATATGGAATTGCGTAATATCGCTATTATCGCACACGTCGATCATGGCAAAACCACTCTGGTCGATGAACTCCTGAAGCAGTCCGGCTCGTTCCGCGACAACCAGCGCGTCGCAGAGCGCATGATGGATTCCAACGACATCGAAAAGGAACGCGGGATCACCATTCTCGCGAAGGCCACTTCGGTTGTCTGGAAAAACACGCGTATCAACATCGTCGACACGCCAGGCCACGCCGACTTTGGCGGTGAGGTTGAGCGTATCCTTTCGATGGTGGATGGCGCTATCGTTCTCGTTGACGCTGCCGAAGGCCCGATGCCACAGACGAAGTTCGTCGTTGGCAAGGCGCTGAAGGTTGGCCTGCGTCCGATCGTTGCGATCAACAAGATCGACCGTCCGGATGGCCGTCATGAAGAAGTCATCAACGAAGTGTTCGACCTCTTCGCCAATCTCGACGCGACCGACGAACAGCTCGACTTCCCGATCCTTTACGGTTCAGGCCGTAACGGCTGGATGGCGCTGAACCCGGAAGGTCCGCAGGACGAAGGTCTGGCTCCGCTGTTCGACCTCGTGTTGAAGCACGTGCCTGCGCCAAAGGTTGCTGAAGGTCCGTTCCGTATGATCGGTACGATCCTCGAAGCCGATCCGTTCCTGGGCCGTATCATCACCGGTCGTATCCATTCCGGCTCGATCAAGCCGAACCAGGCCGTCAAGGTTCTCGGTCAGGATGGTTCGCTGCTCGAAAATGGCCGTATCTCGAAGATCCTCGCATTCCGCGGTATCGAGCGTCAGGCCATTGACGAAGCCCATGCAGGTGACATCGTCGCTATCGCCGGTCTTTCCAAGGGCACCGTTGCCGACACCTTCTGCGATCCTTCGGTAAGCGAGCCTCTGGCTGCGCAGCCAATCGATCCGCCGACCGTGACCATGTCCTTCATCGTCAATGACAGCCCTTACGCGGGCACCGAAGGCGACAAGGTGACGAGCCGCGTTATCCGTGACCGTCTGCTCAAGGAAGCTGAAGGCAACGTTGCGCTCAAGATCGAGGAATCGACCGAAAAGGATTCGTTCTTCGTTTCCGGTCGCGGCGAATTGCAGCTTGCAGTTCTGATCGAAAACATGCGCCGTGAGGGCTTCGAGCTTGGCGTTTCGCGTCCGCGCGTCGTCATGAAGGACGGCGAGAACGGCGAAAAGCTGGAGCCGGTGGAAGAAGTCGTCATCGACGTCGATGAAGAATATTCCGGTACGGTTGTGCAGAAGATGTCCGAACGCAAGGCCGAAATGGTCGAACTGCGTCCTTCGGGTGGCAACCGCGTTCGCATGGTGTTCTACGCTCCGACCCGTGGCCTTATCGGCTATCAGTCGGAACTCCTGACCGATACGCGCGGCACGGCGATCATGAACCGCCTGTTCCACGACTATCAGCCGTACAAGGGCGAAATTGCTGGCCGCAACAACGGCGTTCTGATCTCCAACGATCAGGGTGAAGCTGTTGCTTATGCATTGTTCAACCTTGAAGATCGCGGCCCGATGATCATCGACGCTGGCGTCAAGGTCTATCAGGGCATGCTGATCGGCATTCACAGCCGTGACAACGATCTGGAAGTCAACGTGCTCAAGGGCAAGAAGCTCACCAACATCCGCGCCGCAGGCAAGGATGAAGCAGTGAAGCTCACCCCGCCGATCAAGATGACGCTGGAACGCGCCCTGTCGTGGATTCAGGACGACGAGCTGGTTGAAGTGACGCCGAAGTCGATCCGTCTTCGCAAGCTCTACCTCGACCCGAATGAGCGCAAGCGTTTTGAAAAGAGCGGCAAGTCCAGCGCTGCGTAAGTTCGACAACATAAAAGAGAACGGTGCCTTCGGGCGCCGTTTTTGTTTGCACGTTTAACGTGAACTTCAGCTCTTTGGTCGATTATGAGATCAATTGGGGGCGCTGATGATATTCTCGCGTTATGAGCGATTTGTTCTGACTGTCGTTGGTGCGTTGGGCGCAATCGACATTCTTCTGATTGCCGCGAAGGGCATTCGCGTAGACTGGACAGGCTACGGGATGATCGGGATGATCGGTCTCGGAACGATCATGCTCGGCTTGTTTTATCGCTTCATAAGGAATGATGCCCGGATTGCGGAGACACTCATTCTGACTGCGGGCTTCATATTGTTCACGCTGGTGGGGTCGGTCTTCAACTATGTGTTGCTGCCGATCCATTTCCCGCGAATTGACGACTTTCTGGTCGGCGTTGATCGACTGATGGGGTATGACTGGCCAGGTCTGGTCACATACATTGCGCAGTGGCCCGATGTTTCAGCACTGTTGAAGATAGTTTACTTCACTTCCCTGCCGCAGTTGGTGATGGTTGTTCTGTTGCTCGGCTTTTCGGGGCAATCGGAAAAACTTGCTCATTTCCTGGTGACTGGAATTGTCGGCGCCCTTCTCAGCATCGTGGTGTGGGCCTTTTTCCCCACATTCGGTACATCGGCTGTATGGAACCTGCCTGATGACGTTGTGAGACGTGCAGGATTGGCTGTCGGTCCGTCCTATGGACTGGAATTGGTTCGTTTGTCGAAAGAAGGGGTAGATTATCTGACGCCAGCCAATGTGCTTGGTCTGATCGGATTCCCGTCATTCCATACCGTCATGGCTGCAATGTCCGTGGTCTTTACATGGCGCATCCCATGGGTGCGTTTGCCGGTGCTGGCTCTGAATATAATCATGGTGCCCGCGATCCTGCTGCACGGCGGACACCATCTGAGCGATTTCTTTGGTGGACTGGCAGTTTTCACCATCGCCTATTTCATCGCGCACTATGTGATCAACGTTCTCCGCGACGATAGGGCTGCATCAGCGCCTGCGGAACACGTGCACGTCGCGCCATGACGATGAGCGCCAAAATCGACATGATATAAGGGATCATCAGGAAAAGCTGGTAAGGCACCACCTTACCGTAAACCGTTTGCAAGCGGAGCTGGAAAGCATCGAACAGCGCGAACAGCAGCGCACCCAGAAGTGCGCGTGCAGGCTTCCATGACGCGAAGACGACGAGCGCAATACAGACCCACCCGCGCCCCTGCATCATCGTCGGGAAGAACGAATTGAAGGCGGAAAGCGTAAGGAACGCGCCGCCGACAGCCATGAGCGCGCTGCCGAACATGATCGTAAAGATGCGCACGCGGATCGGGTTGATGCCCTGCGCTTCGGCTGCATGCGGGTTTTCGCCAGTCATGCGGATCGCAAGGCCGAGCGGCGTGCGGAAAAGCACATAACCAAGCAGCAGTGCCAGAGGAATGGCGATCCACGTGAGGGCCGTTTGCGTGCCAAGCACCTGTCCGACGAACGGGATATCTGCAAGCCAGGACGGATTGACCGGCTGGAATGGTGTGATCGTCGGCGGAGTTGAAGAGAGAGGCACCAGAAGACGAAACAGGAAATAGCTGAGGCTCGATGCAAATAATGTGATGCCCAAGCCCACGACATGCTGCGACAGGCCGAGCGGCACAGTGAGGGCTGCATGAAGCAGGCCGAACACGGCGCCCGATGCTGCTGCCGCAAGCACGCCCACCCAGAGGTCTGCGCCATTATAAACCGTCAGCCAGCCGATCATCGCGCCGAAGGTCATGATGCCCTCAATGCCGAGATTAAGCACACCCGCCCGTTCGCAATAAAGTGCGCCGAGCGTGCCGAAGATCAGCGGCGTTGCAATGCGCAGGACCGAGACCCAGAGGCCTGCGGAGAGCAGGATATCCATCAACTCGTTCATCGGGCGATCCTGTATTGTGTGAAGAACAGAGCGACCAGCATGGTCAGAAGTGACAGCGCCACAGTCACATCGGCAATGAAACTTGGAATGCCGATGGCACGGCTCATGCCGTCAGCACCGACAAACATGGCGGCTGCAAAAAGTGCCGAGAATATCGCGCCGATGGGATTCAAATTGGCCAACATGGCGACAATGATACCGGAATAGCCGAAGCCCGGTGAGAGGTCAGTTGTGACGTAACCCTTAACGCCCATGACCTGTATTGCGCCTGCAAGGCCCGCAAGACCACCGGAAATGCAGGCGACTTTCACCAGCGTCTTGCCAAGCGGAACGCCTGCAAAGCGCGCGGCTTGCGGATTGAGACCGGCGGCCTTGGTTTCAAGCCCGAAGACGGTGCGCTTCTGTACATAGGCGATGATGAGCGCCAGAGCGATTGCGATGACGATACCAATGTGCAGTCGCATGCCCGCCATGATTTTCGGCAGCACCGCCGCATCCGGCACAGGCTCGGATTGCGGCCAGCCAAAGGCGAGGGGGTCTTTCATCGGCCCTTCGATCATCATCGAGACGATGAGCACGGCAACAAAGTTCAAGAGTAGTGTTGTCACCACTTCATCGACACCGAAGCGCAGGCGAAGCCCGAGCGGAATAAGCAGGAAAATCATGCCTGCAATCGCACCGACCACGAGCAGCAGCGGAATGAGAATAGCGGCTGGAAGCTGCAATTGCGTGCCACAGGCGACGACCGCAAGAGCCCCCATATAAAACTGGCCTTCGGCGCCGATATTCCAGAGTTTTGAGCGAAAGGCGACGGCAGCGGCAAGGCCGGTCAGCATCAAGGGTGTTGCGCGGGTGAGTGTTTCGGTGATCGAAAGCTTGTTGCCGAAAGCGCCGATGGCTATCTGGCGGAAGGATTCCAAAACAGGCGCACCAGCCGCGGCGATCAGCAGACCGGCAAGCACGAAAGCGGTCAGGACAGCGATAATAGGTGCGGTTGCCACCAGAGCCATGGGCCGTGTTTCGCGTCGTTCAATACGCATCAATTGAGCCCCTTCTTGGTATTTGTCTGCCATTCGCCAGCCATCATCAGGCCCAGCCTCTGTGCATCGGCTTCTTCCGCGTCAATGGGTGGGGAGAGGCGCCCCTTGACAATCGCTTGAACACGATCCGCCAAGCCAATGATTTCATCCAGATCTTCCGAGATCAGCAGTACTGCCGCACCTTTGGCACGCGCCTCCAGAATGCGGGCATGGATGGCCGCAACGGCACCTTCATCAAGGCCACGCGTCGGCTGCGCCGCAATCAGGATACGTGGAGCGGTTTCCAGATTACGACCCAGAATGAGCTTCTGCATGTTCCCGCCGGAAAGCAGGCGAATGCGACTATCAGGCGTGCCGCCGCGCACATCGAAATCCTTGATGATGCGGTCGGTAAATTCCCGCGCGGCTGTGCGGTTGACAAGAAGACCATTGGAGAACTGCGGATCGCGCACGCGTTCCAGCACAGCATTTTCCCAAAGTGTCAGGTCACCGATTGCGCCTTCCGCATTGCGATCTTCCGGAATGCGGCCAATACCTTCCGCCACAAACTGGCGCGGGTCGAATTTGGTAACTGTCTGCCCGAACATGACAAGTGAGCCGCTCGCAGGCTGGCTTAGGCCGGAAATGAGACGCCCGAGCGCTGCCTGCCCATTGCCCGACACGCCAATGATGCCAAGCGTTTCGCCAGCGCGGAGGTGAAAGTCGAGATCGCTGAGGCGTGTCGCGCCATCTTCCACGACCGTTACATTCTTTGCTTCCAGCAAGGTTTCGCCGGGCGAGGCCGCCGCACGCGAAGGGCGCGAAACGCGACGGCCAACCATCAGTTCGGCGAGTTCCTCTTTTGAGGTTTCGGAGGCCTTGCGCTCAGCGACAAGCTTTCCGCCGCGCAGGACGACAACACGGTCGGCTGCCGACATGACTTCATGCAGCTTGTGCGAGATGAAGATCAGCGACAGCCCCTGACGTGCCATCTCTTTCAGTGTCGCAAACAGGTTTTCGGCTTCCTGCGTGGTCAGAACGGCGGTCGGTTCGTCGAGGATCAGAATATCGGCGTCGTTATAAAGCGCTTTCAGGATTTCCACGCGCTGTTGCTCACCCACCGAAAGATCGCCAAGCCGTGCATCGGGATCAACCTGCAGGCCGAAGCGTCCGGCGATGTCGGCAATCTTGGTGCGCGCGGGTCCATGTGCCGATTTAAGTTTCCAGAGGCTTTCAGTGCCGGTGATGATATTTTCAAGCACTGTGAGGTTGGGCGCGAGCGTGAAATGCTGGTGCACCATGCCCACGCCCGCATCGATGGCAGCGCGCGGCTTGCCTTGCGGGATTTCCTCGCCTTTGACGAAGACGCGGCCTTCGTCCGGCACATAATGGCCGAACAGGATGTTCATCAGCGTGGTTTTGCCTGCACCATTCTCGCCAAGAAAAGCGAGGATTTCGCCGCGCTCAAGTTTCAGGGAAATATCGTCATTGGCGGTAAGCTGGCCAAATCGCTTGGTGATGTTCTGCAGTTCAAGAACGGTCGTGGTCATATGTTCAACCCCGCAACGGGAAATCTGTGCTGCCAGCGCTGATCCTCCTCCAGACGCTGGCCAAGGTTCAGAAGCAGCCGGTCAGCGCCCATTGGCGCCACGAGCTGCAAGGCGACTGGCATGTCATTGGCGTCGGTTCCAAAGGGAAGCGAGAGCGCCGGGAAACCGGAAATATTCGCAAGCGCCGCATAAGGCGCGAAGGCATTCATCTTCTGCCAATGCGCATCGACATCGCCGTGATCCATGGGAAAGGAGCCGAGCGGCATCGGCCCGCGCGCGAGCATAGGCGTAATCAGCACGTCGATGTCGCGGAAAATCTGCCAGAGCATATGTGCGGTGCTGACGCCTCCGTTCATGGCGCGGTAAAGCGCGGTGGCTTCCATGCGCCGCCCGCGCTCCGCAACCGCACGGGTAAGCAGTTCAAGCTTGTCTTCATCAAGGGCCAGAAAATCGATTGCAGCCGCAAGATTGACGGAAATGATGCGGTCGAAAGCGCGTGCGCTGGAAGCGATCAGCGGGCTGAATTCCGAAGCCGGGATTTCGCGGATTGTATGACCTTGTGCTTCCATGAAATGCGCTGCATCGGCCACAATCTGCAGGCGCTCCGATGTGATTGGATAGTTTGCGAGATCGCCGGTCACGATGCCCACACGAAGGCGGTCCGGCAAATCACCTGCCTGCATTGCCGGGTCGGGCAGAAAACCTTCTGTTTTGCCTTCGACAAGCGGCAGAAGCGCTTTCGCATCACGGACGGAGCGACAAAGCGCAAATTCGCTCGCAATGCCTGCAAGATAATTGCCGAAATGCGGACCCGCTGGCATGGCGCCACGGCTTGGTTTCAGGCCGACAAGACCGCAGGTTGCGGCGGGCACACGGATGGAACCGCCAGCGTCGGTGGCGTGCGCAATTGCGACAATCCCGGCTGCAACCGCTGCTGCCGCTCCGCCGGATGACCCGCCAGGTGAAAGCGCTTCATCGAAGGGATGGCGTGCAGGCGGTGCTCCCGCTGGCTCGCTCGCAAGCGCCAAGCCGAATTCTGGCACGGTGGTGGTGCCAAAAAAGTTAAGTCCGGCTGCGCGCAGCCTGCGACCGAGTTCGGAATCCATCTGCGGTGAGGCATTGAGGAATGCCTTTGAGCCGAGCCGGATCGGCAGACCGGCACAGGGCCCGCCCAGATCCTTGAACAGGGAGGGAACGCCCGCGAAGGCCGCTCTGGATGGCGCGGCATCGAATGCAATGGCACCGGCACGGCCCAGATCGCGATCGAGATATGCAATGGCGCCCAATGGGCGCCATTTTTCTGCTGCGTCGAGAGCGGCATCCATGGCCTGTTCGGCACTGAGGATTCCTTCCGCAATCGCCTGCGCGAGCGCGGTTGCATCCTGCTGGTTCATGTCGATTGCCACGATGTGCTTGCCCGTCCTGAGAGGTTACTTCGGTTCGGCCGGGTTCGGCTTGTACTCGAACTTGCCTTCCTTCAGTTCCACACGACGGGCTTCCATCTTGGCTTCTGCTTCGGCAGGGGCGATGCCCTTGACGTAGATGATGTCGTTGCCGCCTTCCTTCATCAGGCTGAATGGCGTGTAATCCTTGCCGGTTGCCTGGCTGGCCTTCACGTCGGCGATAGCCGCATTGAGGATCGGGCGGAAATTCCAGATCGCATTGGCAAAGACCGTATCGGGATAGCGCGGCGTATAGTCGATCAGCGAGCCGATGGCCTTGATGCCGCGTTCCTTGGCGGCGTCAGCCGTGCCGATGCGCTCGCCGAACAGGATGTCCGCACCAGAGTCGATCTGGGCAAGACCGGCTTCACGTGCCTTTGGCGGGTCGAAGAAGGTGCCGATGAAAGACGCGATGAACTTGGCGTCAGGGCGGGTTTCCTTCACGCCGTCCTGAAAGGCATTGATGAGCATGTTGACTTCCGGAATCGGCACGGCGCCGACCGAGCCGAAGGTGCCGGACTTGCTCATCGCGCCTGCCAGCATGCCTGCGAGATAGGCAGCCTCGAAGTTCCAGGTGCCGAAAACACCGAAATTGTCGCCCTGCGGCTTGCCCGATGAGCCCATGACGAAAGCCGCCTTCGGATAATCGCCTGCCACCTGGCGCGCTTCGCGTTCGACGGCATAGGATTCGCCGACGATCAGCTTGATGCCCTGTTCGGCATATTCGCGCATGGCGCGGGGGTAGTCGCTCGCCGAAACGCCTTCGGAGAAGACATATTCGATGACGCCTTCGTCATTGGCCTGCTTCAGTGCATCGTGGAGACGCGAATTCCATGCGTTTTCGACTGGCGAGGCGTGGATGCCTGCCACTTTCAGCTTTTCATCGGCAGCGAAGACGCGGGTGGTGATTGCCGTTGCGCCCAGTGCTGCGGACATTGCGAGAATGTCGCGACGAGTAAAGTTCGGTGTTTTGATGATTTTTGTCATTTGGTCAGGGACCCCTCATGTGTGTTTTCGGCGCGTGGGTGCGCGCAGCCGGTTGCTTCGTTTTGACGTGCGGATTTCATGAGCAACGATTTCCATCATTGCCCAAACCACCTTTAATTCAAGAAGATTCTAAAGCTGGCCGACTGGCGCGTAGTCAGCCCCGTCAACCGAAGACGGACGGCCTTCGAGGTTGAGGCGGCTTATGCGCTGCGGGGTTTCGGCGATGACCTTGCCACGCTTCACGACTTTGAGGCGGTTTGCCTTGAGGCGCAGCGCTTCAATCGGGTCGCGTGCCTGCAGCACCACAAAGTCGGCATTGCAGCCTTTTGCAAGGCCATAGCCTTCGAGGCCGAGCGCCTTGGCGGAATTGACGGTGAGCGCGTCGAAAACCTGCTTCTTGCCTTCGATGGAGGTCATCTGTGCGACATGGATCGCCATGTGGCCGACTTCCAGCATGTCGCCGGAACCCATCGAGTACCAGGGGTCCATCACGCAGTCATGGCCGAAGGCGACATTGATGCCAGCAGCCATCAGTTCCGGCACGCGGGTCATGCCGCGGCGCTTCGGATAGGTGTCCGCACGGCCCTGAAGCGTGATGTTGATGAGCGGGTTCGGAATGGCATTCATCTTTGCTTCCGCAATCAGCGGAATGAGCTTCGAGACGTAATAATTGTCCATGGAATGCATGGAGGTCAGATGCGAGCCGGAAACGCGACCCTGCAGGCCAAAACGCATGGTCTGCGCGGCCAGCGTTTCGACATGGCGCGACATCGGATCATCGCTTTCGTCGCAATGGATATCGACCGGCAGGCCGCGTTCGGCGGCAATGCGGCAGAGTTCTTCCAGCGAGGCTGCGCCATCGGCCATGGTGCGCTCAAAATGCGGAATACCGCCGACGACGTCGAGCCCCATATCGAGCGAGCGGTTGACGAGATCGACCGCGCCCGGCGAACGGTAATAACCATCCTGCGGGAAGGCTACGAGCTGCAGGTCGATGTAAGGCTTCACCTTCTCACGCACTTCGATCATCGCTTCAGCGGTGAAGAGGCGCGGATCGCTGACATCGACATGGCTGCGGATTGCCAGCAGGCCCTGCGAAACGGCCAGATCGCAATAACGCAGCGCGCGCTCGACCATGGCCTCAACGGTCAGTATCGGCTTTAGTTCGCCCCAGAGCGCGATACCTTCGAGAAGCGTGCCGGAACGATTGAGGCGCGGCAGGCCGAGCGACAGGGTCGCATCCATATGGAAATGCGGGTCGACGAAAGGTGGGGTTACGAGCCGGTCGGTCGCATCGATTTCCTGCGCCGCCTGATGCTCCTCTTTGGAGGGCACGATATCGGCAATCTTGCCGTCCTTGACCAAAATGTCCTGCTTCTCGCGACCGTCGGGGAGATTGGCGTTTCTCACGATCAAATCGAACATCGGCAGGACCTTTCATCTGGATATGCAAGAACAGAGCTCAAAAATATGGGCTCATTTTTCAATTGCCTTATACCCTATATCCGGTGGGCGCAATGCCAGGGGAAGCTGGAAGGGGTCGTCATCCTCAATGGAAAATGCTAGGCCCCGAAATCATCTTTGCAGGATTGCCATGTTCACGATCAGTCGCGTCGAAACCTATAGTCAGGAGATCAAGAAAAGTCGGTTTCTGGCCATTGCCGCGCCTGTGGCGAGCGAGCAGGCGGTGAAGGACTTTTTGAGCGAGCATTCCGACCTGTCGGCAAGCCATAATTGCTGGGCCTGGCGCATGGGGCAGAACTACCGTTTCAGCGACGATGGCGAGCCGAGCGGTACGGCAGGAAAGCCGATCCTGCAGGCAATCGACGGCCAGCAACTCGATAATATTGCAGTTATGGTCACGCGCTGGTTTGGCGGCATTCTTCTGGGAAGCGGCGGCCTGATGCGCGCCTATGGCGGCACGGCTGCAACCTGTCTGCGACAGGCGGAGAAAACAGAAGTTATTCCGCAGGTCGGATTTCAGTTCGCCTGCGATTTTTCAGACCATGCGCTGCTGAAAGCCCGTCTGACAGCGGTGGAAAACCTCGCCATCGCGCAAGAGAACTTCACCGGCACCGGCGTGGAGATCGCGGGCACCATGCCCATTGCCATGCGGGATGAACTATCCCGCCTCGTTACCGATCTGACGCGCGGCAAGACGATTATCGCATTTGATGACTAGATCATGCCGCTCGTATATTGCTGACGCTTGTTCTCATACATCAGCAGGTCGGCGCGCTTGGCAACGGTTTCCAGCTTTTCGCCCGGCATGCTGGTTGCAGAGCCGATGGAAAGATTGAGCTTGAGCTGGGAATAATACTGGTTGTTGATCTCGACCAGCCGCTGAATGTCATCGACCATCGCTTCGGCGCCGCGCTCATCCACATAAGGCAGCACAACTGCGAATTCGTCGCCGCCGATGCGCGCCGCGTGGCCCGGCTGTTTCACGGCTTCATTCAGCACTTCGCCGATGCGCCGCAGCAATCCATCGCCCGTCGCATGGCCCCATTGGTCATTGGCGGCCTTTAGGCCGTTGAGATCGATGATGATGACCGAAACGGGCGTATGGCCCTTCCGCTCAAGCCGGTTAAGCTCGTCGACATAATAGGCGCGATTGTGAAGCTTGGTCAGAACGTCGTGTTTGCCCAGATATTCCAGATAGGCTTCTGCCTTCTTGCGCGCAGTGATATCGGTAAGCGCGATCTGCACCAGAGACCAGTCCGTCTCATGTCCCGGCAAAACGGAGAATTGCAGAAGCACATGCCTTTCGGTGCCGTCGAGCGCGTAGTTCACCACTTCGCGGCGCTGGAACAGGACACCGTTCCAGAGATCAATCAACTGTTCGCGGAACGATGATTCCATCTCGTCCTTGAAGATGTGCGGCAGGTTCTGCAGCAGCGTCTTCTTGTCGGATGCGAGGAAGAGGGCAGTTGTCTCGGTGTTGACTTCGAGAACCCGGATTTCGCTCATGCACTGGCGTACGAATTCCGGATGCACGTCGGTAAATACCCGAAAATCAACGATGCCGCGCTGGCGCACATCGTCCATCAATTGCTTGATGCGGCTGAAATCCTCGACCCAGAGCGACACGGGAGAATGTTCGAAAAGGCCCTGCGCGTGCTGCTTGTGGCGGTCCTGTTCGCGGCGGGCGTCCTCGCGGGCGGTAACATCCTCGATGGAAAGCAGCACCCGCTCCCAGGTGTGCTCATAGCCGGGAAGCACGACGCCCTTTAGCTGTATGTCGAGCCGTTTGCCGCCAAGCGAATAGTTGATGGTATCGCTTGAGAAGGCATTGCCGCCATTCCAGAGCTGGACCATCTCGTCGATATGCGGGTCCAGCATGTCGTCGCGAAACACGCGCTCGAGATTGGCGACCAGATGGCTGACGCTGTCTGCCTCGAAAAGCGAAAGCGTCTTGCGGTTGACCTTCAAAACCCGGATATGGCTGGTGCAGATGCGAAGCCGGGTCGTGTCTTCGTGCAGGAATGCCTTGAGATCGGTAACGCCAAGCGCGCGCCATTCTTCGAACTGCTTGCGCAGGCCGCTATAATCCTCAAGCCACAGGGAAATTGGCGCAAGGTCAAAAATATTGGCGCTGTCGCTCAAGGCAGACTCGATATTCATGGATTTCCCGCTCTACCACTGGCTTCCCGCATTTCCGAAACTGAGACGTTCAGGATATGCGCTCAAACCGGATTCTCTTTTCCCATCGGGAAAAGCCGCGATGGTTTATTGGGAGCGCGTTATATTACGAGCGGCTCAGATAAACTAGAGGTTTTATTGTTCTGCAACTTCGCTTTCTACGCAAAACACAAAGGGCGGCTCCCAAAGGCGCCGCCCCTGTTCATATGTAGGTCGCTATCAATTCTCGATCGGCAGCCGATGGCGTACAAGTGTGGTCCAGTATGAACAACCCCAGGCGATGACATCGTCGTTGAAGTCATATTTGGGGTGATGGAGATTGGCACTCGGGCCATTGCCGATATTGATCATTGCGCCCGGCACTTCGTTCAGCATGAAGGCAAAGTCTTCACCGCCCAGCGTCGCCGGCATGTCGCGCGTCACACGGTCGGCGCCTGCAACTGCATCGGCAGCGATTGCCGCCAGTTCCGTTTCGCGCTCGTGATTGACGGTGACCGGATAGCTGCGATGATAATCGAGCGTGGCCTTGGCGCCGAAAGCATCGGCAATGCCCTGCACGGCGCGGGTAAGCTTTTCCTCGATATGGTCACGCACTTCCTCGCGAAGCGTACGAACCGTGCCGGTCAGCCGGATTTTCTGCGGAATGACGTTGAACGCGTCGCCACCCTGAATGGTGGTGATCGAGATCACCGCGGAATCCAGCGGGTCGATCGTGCGTGCCGTCAGCGTCTGGATTGCCTGAATGAGCGCTGCCGTGACGGGAATGGGGTCGATGGTCTGGTGCGGCGAAGCGGCATGTCCGCCAACGCCCTCAATGGTGATGTCCAGAACATCGACCGATCCCATGATCGGGCCGGAATTGATGGTGAAATGACCGACTGCGAGGTTTGGACGGTTATGCATGCCGTAAACTTCGTTGACCGGCCAGCGCTTGAACAGACCGTCGTCGATCATCGCCTTGGCGCCTGCGCCACCTTCTTCGGCGGGCTGGAAGATCACGATGACTGTGCCGTCGAAAGCGCGGCTTTGCGCCAGTTCGCGCGCAGCGCCCAGAAGCATGGTCGTATGGCCGTCATGGCCGCAGGCATGCATCTTGCCCGGCACTTTTGACGACCATTCAGCGCCGGTTTCTTCGAGGATCGGCAGTGCGTCCATGTCGGCGCGCAGGCCGATGGCGCGACCCGAGCGGTTCGACTGACCGCGAATGACGCCGACGACGCCGGTGCGCCCGATACCAGTCACGACCTCATCGACGCCAGCGGCGCGCAGCGCTTCGGCAACTTTTTCGGCAGTCCGGTTCACATCGTAAAGCAGCTCGGGGTTTTCGTGCAGGTCACGACGGAACGCGACGAGTTCGTCAAGCTGGTTCGATGTCCAGTTTTCAACCGGCATGTCAGGCTCCTTTTGTGTTGTCTTCAGTCTTGTCGAGGCGGTAGCGGAAATCGCAGTGGCTTGCGCCCTTCATGATGGTCTGCGAGCGTTCCAGCTTCATTTCGGGATTGTAGCCGATGCAGAAATCGCCATCGCGATTGCAGGACAGCAGGTGACCGATATGGCCAAGACCCATCTCGCGGTACATTTCCGAATAACGGCAGCGCGTAACGTTGAAATCAAAATGATCTTCGCCCTGCGAAATCACGTCGATCTCCAGCGCGTTTTCCTTCGTCCATAGCGGCTGGATGTCGGCAAAGTCCTGTATTGTCGGCGTGCGACCCAACTCATCGGCAAAGCTCTTGCCCTGTTCGATGGCCGAGCGGCTGACTGCTTCGCCGATTGCAGCTTGCGCTTCTTCTTCGCCGGAACGTTCGCGAATAACCTCGTAGACGTTCTTGAGAACCAGCGCTTCAATGCGGCGACGTTCGAGAATTGACATTTGATTCATGGACCTGACCTTTCACATGAACGTTGAATGAGATGAGTTAGAGATTTGGCTCGGTGAGATCCTTGCGCCGAAGCCATGCGAGATAGAACGGCGCGATCTTCCGCGCGACTTTATGAAAAGGCAGCGGTGCCGGTTCCGAGACGGGCAGGGCAAGTTCCTGCACAGGCTCGCCATCGAGCGCCCGTGCGAATTCACGCCCGAGCGATGTGCCAAGCGCAACACCGCGCCCGTTGCAGCCGATCCATGCCCAGCCATTGGGGCCGAGCTGATGAACGCGCGGGAAACGATCCCATGTCATGCCGATATAACCGCTCCACACATGGGTGATTTCCGGCTCGCCAAGTGCGGGGAAAGCTTCCGCCATGTTACGCGCTGTCTTGCGCTTGACGCGTTCGGCCACGTTGAAATTTCCCATCACCACGCCGCCGGTAATCAGCCGGTTGCGGGCATCGTAGCGGAAGAAGCGCAGATCGCCGCGCGTATCGGAAACCGCCTGCCGTCCGGGCAAAATCGTCGCCCGCAGATTATCGCTGACGGGCGCGGTCGCCATCTGCCACGAGAGTACTGGTACGATGGTGCGGGCCAGGCGCGGGGCAAGCCCTTCGCGCAGTTCGCCGGTATAGGCGTTGGTGGCGAGCAGAAAGCCCTTGGCACGAACTGTGGCGCTGGCGGTCTTGACTTCCCAATGGTCGCCAACCTGGGCATAGGAGATGACCGGGCTTTGCTCGTGAATGATTGTGCCGTGGCGTTCGGCTGCGGCTGCAAGCCCGCGCGCGAAAGCCAGCGGATTGATATGGCCGCCGGTCGGGTTGAACATGCCGCCATACCAGAAATCGCTGCCCAACAGCCGCGATGTCGCGGCGCGGTCGAAAAACTCTGCCGGGAAGCCGAAGCGTTTCCATGCATCCACGCGGGTTTGCGAAAGCTTCACCCGGCCCGGCGAATGGGCAGGCTGGAACCAGCCGTTCTGCTCGGCCTCGGCTTCGATATTTTCATCACGCACGATGGAGAAGAGAGTGTCGGCGCTATTGCCAATCAGTCTGGCAAAACGTTCACCCGATGCGCCGTAGCGTTTGGCGATGGCATCGGGTTCCGCCGAAGTCATGGTCGGGATGACCTGTCCGTTGTTGCGTCCCGATGCGCCCCAGCCGACGGCATTGCCTTCCAGCAGGATGACGCGCTTGCCGCGTTTTGCCAGATGGAGCGCCGCCGAAAGCCCAGTAAAGCCACCACCGACGATGGCGACATCGGCTTCCGCGTCATTGGCCAGCGGCTTTGCAGGTGTGCGGGCAGGGGCAGTGGCAGCCCAGATGGAAGGTGGAAAGGCTATCTTCTGCATGGCTCTAGGCATTTCCCAAACGAGGCGGTGTCCAGCCCTTGCCAGGAATGGAGGCAAGCAGGCGCTGTGTATATTCATGTTGCGGGTTGGCGAAGACTTGCGCCGTCAGACCGGCTTCGGCGATCTCGCCCTTCGACATGACGATGATGCGGTCGCAGAGCTGGGCTGCCACACGCAAATCGTGCGTTACGAAAAGCAGCGACAGGTTGAGCCGTTCGCGGAGGTCGGCAAGAAGACGCAGAACCTGCGCCTGCACCGAGACATCGAGCGCCGACACCGGTTCGTCCGCGACGATGATGCGCGGCTCCAGAGCCAGTGCACGGGCAATGCCGATACGCTGGCGCTGCCCGCCCGAAAACTCATGCGGAAATCGGTCGGCGGCAGCGGGCGATAGTTCGACCAGCTCCAATAATTCACGCGCTTTCGCATGGGCCTGTTCCTTCGGCACGCCATGGACGATTGGACCCTGCGCAATCAGGTCAACGACGCGGCGGCGCGGGTTGAGCGAGGCCATCGGGTCCTGAAAGACCATCTGGATGTCCTTGCGCATGGCACGCACTTCCCGCGGGCTGGCGCTCAGAAAATCTTTGCCATTCACATCGACCTTGCCGCTATCTGCTTCCAGCAGACGGGTGACAATGCGCGAAACGGTTGTCTTGCCCGAGCCGCTTTCGCCAACGACGCCGAGCGTTTCGCCCTGACGCAGCTCGAACGAAAGGTCCTTGACGGCAGGAACGGCACTTCTTTTGCCGGTGAGCAAACCGCCGCGCGCCTTGAAGGTTTTGCGTAAAGCGCTGGCCTTGAGAATGACCGGCTGAGCGTCCACAGATGGCTTCGGTTCGGGCGGGGTGAGGGCTGGAACCGATGCGATAAGCGCCTTTGTGTAAGCGTGCTGCGGATGGTTCAGCACTTCATTTGCCGGGCCTTGCTCAACCAGTTGCCCGAGCCGCAGCACGGCGACGCGGTCGGCAATTTCCGCCACTACGCCGAAGTCATGCGTGATGAACAGAATGCCGGTATTGTGTTCGCGTTGCAGGTCGCGGATCAGTTTCAGGATTTGTGCCTGCGTGGTTACGTCGAGCGCCGTGGTTGGCTCGTCGGCGATGATGAGGCGCGGTTTCAGGATCAGCGCCATTGCAATCATGACACGCTGACGCTGTCCGCCGGAAATCTGGTGCGGATAGGCGTTATAGGCAGATTCCAGGTCCGGAATTTTCACCTCTGCCAGCATGTTCAGCACGGCGGCGCGGCGCTCCTTGCGACCGAGCTTCGTGTGCAGGCGCAACACTTCATCGATCTGCCAGCCGACTGTCTTCTGCGGGTTGAGCGCGGTCATCGGCTCCTGAAAGATCATGCCGATGCGGTCGCCGCGCAGCTTCTTCATATCGGCTTCGCTCAGCGAATAGAGATCGGTGCCTTCAAGCCTGATCGTGCCATGGGTTACGCGCACATGCGGTTCCGGCAGAAGGCGCATGATCGCGCCCGCCGAAAGCGATTTTCCGGAGCCGCTTTCGCCGACGAGGCAGACGATTTCACCGGGGTTGATGGTCAGTGTCAGGTCCTGCAGGGCGTAAGGGCGGTCGGCGCCCTTTGGCAGCGCGATCTGCAGGTTTTTGATTTCGAGAACGGGTGCGGCGGTCATTATTTCTTCTGCCTCGGATTAAGCGCGTCGTTCAGGCCTTCACCGAGCAGGCTGAAGGAAAGAACGGTGAGCAGAATGGCGATGCCGGGAATGACCGAGCAGAACCAGTCGGTGCGCAGCACGGCGCGACCCTGGCCGATCATGTTGCCCCAGCTTGCATAGTTCGGATCGCCGAGACCAAGGAAGGCGAGAGCGCTTTCCATCAGGATGGAGGTGGCCATCACCACGGATGCGAAGACGATCACCGGCGGCAGGGCATTCGGCAGGATTTCGCGGAAGATGATCGAGGCATTGCCAACACCGAGATTACGCGCAGCATCGATGAATTCGCGCTTGCGCAGCGCCAGAAATTCGGCGCGCACCATGCGGGCAGGCGCGGTCCATGAAACGATGCCGATGCAGATGATGATGTTTTCGATCGATGACCCGAAGATTGCCACCAGTGTCAGAAGCAGAACGAAGCTTGGAACGGTCTGGAAAGCTTCGGTGATGCGCATCAAAACGTCATCCACCCAGCCGCCATAATAGCCGGCAAGAGCGCCGATGATGATGCCGATCACGATGGAAATGAGGGTGGCCACCACGCCGATCAGAAGCGAGATGCGCGCGCCATGGAAGATGCCTGCCATGATATCGCGCCCGAGCTGGTCGGTGCCAAGCGGCGTTGCAGCATTGACGAATGGCCAGACGAGCGGATCGCCAGCGCGCCGCAGCGGGTCACCGGGCGTAATGACATCGGCCAGCAGCGCAATCAGGACCACGGCGATGAAGAGGATAAGGCCCAGCACGGCGGCGCGGTTGCGGCTGAAACGCTGCCACAGAATTTTTGCGCGCGAGACCTGTGGGCGGGTGAGGGAGAGGTCCTGTGAAGTCATGACAGTTCGATCCTGGAATCAAGCCGCGCATAGATGAGATCGGTGATGAAATTCACGATCACCACCAGCACCGAGCACAGGAAGATGATGCCCATCAGCGTGTTGAGGTCGCGCTTGATCACGGAGGTGTAGGCAAGCTGGCCGAGGCCAGGCAGCGAGAAGATTGTCTCGATCACGACGGAGCCGCCAAGTACGGTCGAGAACTGCAGTCCGAGCAGCGTGACGACAGGCAGGAATGCGTTGCGCATGATGTGATGGAACATCAGCCTTGCACCGCTGGCGCCCTTGGCTCGTGCGGTACGAACATAATCGAGGTCGGCCACTTCCAGCACGCTGGTGCGCATCAGGCGCATGTAGAATGCAAGATAGATGAGCGAAAGCGCTGTCGTCGGCATGACGAGGTGCACGGCAATATCCCAGACATTCTTCCAGCCGGTGTAAAACCCGGCAATCGTCTTGTAACCGCCGACCGGCAGCCAGCCGAGCTTGACGGAAAAGATGAACATCAAGATGAGGCTGAGAAAGAAGCTCGGCATGGCATAAAAAACGAGGCCGAGCGTGGAAATCGCATTGTCGGTCAGCGAATATGCCTTGCGCGCCGCAAAAGCCCCAAGCGCAATGCCGAAAATAAAGGCCACCGAAAGCGAGGAAACCATGAGCAGGAGCGTCGGCACAAGGCGGGCCATCAGCACATCCAGCACCGGCTGCTCGTAGACATAGGACCAGCCGAAATCGAACTGCGCCAGCTTGGTCATGTAAATCCAGAGCTGTGTCCAGACCGGCTGGTCGAGGCCGTATTCGGTGCGCAGATTGGCGACGAATTGCGGATCTGCGCCGCCCATGTCGCCGACAAGTGCGTCCACAGTATCGCCGGGCGCGAGCTTGATCAGCAGGAATGACCCGATCATGATGAGAAGAATGACGGGGATCGCCTGTAAGATGCGCCGCAGCGCAAAAGTCAGGATCGGGGGCAGGGGCATTGCGGGTTATCCTGCAAGATATTCATTTCAGCATTCATAAAACTGGGGAGCCGCTGCCGGATGACCGGCAGCGGTTGGTATTGTTTATTGATCGATCCACAGATCGTACCAGCTGGAAGAATCCCAGCGCGGCGTGTTGTGGTGGTTCTTCAAGACCTTGTTGGTCACGCCGACGAACGGATGTTCAATGGCGAAGATGACCGGCAGGTCCTTCATCTCAAGCTGCTGGATCTGGTGATAGAGATCGGCGCGCTTGGCCGGATCGAGCTCGCTCGCAGCCTTGTCGATCAGGCTGTCCATTTCGTCGGACTTGTAGTCGAACTGGTTGGACCATGCCGTGCCGACAGGAGCGCCGGAACGCAGCCAGACGGTGGTGGAGACAGCCGGATCGGAGCGGAACTGATGCCAGCCGCTTGCCGTGTCGAAGTCATGATCGCGATAGACGCCGTTCAGGAAGCCCGGTGCGTCATTGGTGAGAATTTCGACGTCGATGCCGACTTCCTTCATCGCCTGAGCATAATACTCGGCCCAGAGTTGCGTATATTCACCCCATGGTGCCGGGCGATGACGCAGCTTGAAGCGAATGCCGTTCTCCTTGACCGGATAGCCGGCTTCGTCGAGCAGTTTTTTCGCCTTTTCAACATCATACGGGTAAGTCTGGACCTGATCCGTATAGTTGGCGCCGCCGGTGCTCGGGATCGGGCCACGGCCCGGCTTGGCATAGCCGCGCATGATCGTCTTGATCGCGAAATCGATGTCGAGCGCGTGATAGATCGCCTGACGAACTTTCAGATTGGCAAGGATCGGATTGCGCAGGTTGAACTCGATCGTCGAGTGGGCAACGTTGTTCTCAAAACCCTTGGTGCCGGTGTCGAAGCGGCCATCCTTCTGAAGGCGTTCGGTATCCGACATGGAAATGCCGTTGAAGGCGGTTTCCATCATTTCACCGGCTTCAAGCGCGGCGGCTGCTGCGGCCTTGTCCGGCATGAAGCGCCAGACGATGCGGTCGAGATAAGGATATTCCTTGCCGCGCCAGTAGTCGTCATTGCGCTCGGCAATGATGTGCTGGCCGCGCTCATATTCGACGAACTTGAACGGTCCCGTGCCCACCGGCGCGGCGTTGTACTTGTTCTTGAGAATATCAGTGCCTTCATAAAGATGCTTCGGCACCGGATGGCCGAGATCAGGCATGGCTGCGACGAGCAGTTCCAGCGGCATCGGTTTGGAATAGCGGAACACTGCTGTGTAAGGATCGGTGCAATCGACAGCTTCGAGATTGGCCTGAAGCGTGGTCGAATAGTTGAGGAGTTTCTTCCAGAGGTTCATCGCGCTGAACGAAACGTCATCGCAGCTGAAAGGCTGGCCGTCATGCCAGCGCACATTCTCGCGCAGCTTGAAGGTGATGGCCTTGCCGTCTTCCGAGGACGACCAGCTTGTGGCCAGAACCGGCACATAGCCCTCATAGGTGCGGTCGATCAGCGGCTCCATGATGCGGCCGGTGATCTGATAGACGCCGGTGGAGGCGCGCAGCGCAGGGTTAAGCACACCCTGCTCGGTGTTCATATGGACGATGACAGTGCCGCCGCGCTTCACTTCTTCGGCGTGCGAAGACGCCGTCGCAAGCGAAAACGCCGCAAGAAACAGGCCAAGGCCAGCTTTTCTGATATGCATTCTCTGTTCCCCTGAAGGACGTTGAGGGAGGGCTTTCCAGCCTCTTTTCCCGCACGTCCCAATATTGTTCAAGCCCCTGAAATCGCAACGAAATGCCACTTCAAAGGGTCTTTGTTGTATGCAAGCATTGATATGCTAGAATCCGTGGCGATAATGTCAAGATAAACTAATATGTCGGGCAAAATTGGTAAAATTTCTCGACCGGCCTGCGTTAATAAATGTCGATTTTCTACGACGGAGTTTGTTGATGAGCCAGAATTCCCCCGAGCAGAACGCAAACTCGGGTAAAAACGACCGCGGCGCTGTCTGGATTACCGGCGCCGGGTCTGGCATCGGTGCTGCCATGGCGCGACGTTTCGCGCATGAAGGCTGGCGGGTCGCGCTGACGGGCCGCAAGGCAGATGCGCTTGCCGCGATTGCCGAGGAAATCGTCTCCAATGGCGGGGAGGCGCAGATATTTCCAGCCGATGTTCTCGACCGTGAGGCTGTGGCCGCGACTGTTGGGGCAATCGTCGAATGGGCAGGTCGTCTGGATGTGCTCTGCAACAATGCCGGTCTCAATATTCCGCGCCGTAGCTGGGCGGATATTGATTTCGATTCATGGGACGATGTCATCGACATCAACATCAAGGGTGCGATCAACGTGATCGCGGCTGCCCTGACGCCTATGCGCGCGCAGGGCGGTGGGTTGATGATCCACACATCGTCATGGGCAGGGCGGTTCTCGTCTCCCGGCGGCGGTGTTCCTTATGGTGCGTCCAAGCATGCGCTCAACGATCTGAGCGCCAGCCTGAATGCGCAGGAAGGGCCGAACGGCATCCGGTCGACCGTGCTGTGCCCCGGCGAGGTGGCGACGCCGCTTCTGGCGCGTCGTCCGGGCTTCGATCTCTCTCGCATGGATGATGTCATCCAGCCCGAGGATATGGCTGAAACCGCGCTCTATGTTGCCAATATGAATCCCAAGGTTACGATCCACGAGATCGTTCTGGCTCCGACCAAGAAATAGAAAAGGAAGTTTTGCATGTCTCATCCGGTCAAAGGCGTCGATCATATTTTCCTGCTGGTCGGCGATCTTGAGAAAAGTGCCGAGCAATATCGCCGTTTCGGATTTACGCTGAGCCCGCGCGGCCTCCACAGCAAGGAGAAGGGCACCGGCAACTACACTATCATGTTTCCGGAAGATTATTTCGAGCTGCTCGGTATTGTCGCCGAGACGCCGGGCAATCTGCATCAGCGTGAGAAACTGGCAGCGCAGGGCGAAGGCCTCCATGCCATTGCCTGCCGCATCGACAATGCGCGCGAAGCCAAGGCGGAACTGGACGCACTTGGCATCAAGACCGGCGAGGTTGGCGCGTTTCAGCGTCCCGTAGAACTGCCGGGCGGCGGCGAGGGTGTTGCGGCTTTTGAAACTGTGCCTTTCTCGGAAAGTGAAGTGCCGCAAGGTATGGTCTTCATGTGCCAGCACAAGACCCGCGAAACGGTCTGGCTGCCGGAACTGATCGAACATGCAAATGGTGCAAATGGCCTTTCCGCCATTGTTGCCATTTCATCCGATCCCGAAACTGCGGCCAAAGGTTTTGCACGCCTGTTCGCGGACGGGAAGGCAGAGGCGCAGGATGGCGGCTGGAAGGTTTCGACAGGCTCACGTTCGGCAGACATATGGGTTGTGAGTGAGGAGAAAGCCGCTGCAATCTATCCCGGTGTGGATTTTGCCCGGACACCGGGCAAGGCTTTCGCCGTTTTGCGCATCCGGGTCGCTTCGCTGGACAAGGCGCGCGGCGTTCTCGATACCAACGGAATTTCCCACGTGAAGACATCTGCGGGCATCGCCGTGCTGCCGGAAAATGCCAGCGGCACGGTTCTGGAATTTTCCGAACAGTAAGAATTTGAACAGGCGGGGCTGTGAGGCCCCGCTTTGCTAATCAGCGCGGAAAGCGCTGGTTTTCTTCCAGCACGTTCAGGTCCATGTGGTTGCGCATATAGCGCTCGGATGCCTTTTGCAGCGGCTGGTAGTCCCACGGATAATAGGCGCCGTTGCGCAATGCCGGATAAACGACGTGGCGACGAGCCTGACTGGCCCGGACGTCGGCATCGTAGCGTTCCAGATTCCAGCGTGTTTCAGCTTTGGCCAGAAGGTCGTCCAGAACGGTTTTGAATTCCGGCAGTTCCGCCAGATTGCGCAGCTCGTCGGGATCGTCGGCAAGGTTGAACAATTGTGGCGGGTCGGCGCGGCAAAGGTTGAGCTTCCAGTCACCATCCCGTAGCGAGACCATCGGCGCTATGGTGCCTTCGGCTGCATATTCGATTGGAACCGCGCCGCGTTCGGCGGAATCTGAAGCAACACCAGTCAGTGAAACGCCGTCGGTCCACGGCATGATGCCCTTGAGGTCGATCCCGGCAAGGTCGGCCAGTGTCGGCAGAACGTCGAGCGTCGAGACGGGCGCATCCACGCGGCCAGCCTGCAATTGCGGGGCCGCGATCATCAACGGGACGCGAGCGGAGCCATCGAAGAAGCTCATCTTGAACCACAGGCCGCGTTCGCCGAGCATATCGCCGTGATCGGAAGTGAAGACGACAATCGTGTCGTCCGCCATGCCGCAACGCTCGATAACATCGAGCAGGGCGCTGACCTTTTCATCAACATAGGAGATATTGGCGAAATAGGCCTGACGTGCCGTGCGAACCTGTTCGCGGGTCAGGTCGTAGTCCTCGGCCTTGCAGGCCCGTAACAGGCGTTCGGTGTGCGGGTCGATCTCGCTTTCAGGCAGGGGTGCGATTTTGGGATCAAGTTCGGGAATGTCCGCATAGAGATCGAAGAAGCGCTTGCGTGCTACGTAGGGATCGTGGGGATGCGTGAAGCTGACTGTCAGACACCATGGCCGCTCGTCGTGGCCGCGCGCAAGATCATAGAGCTTTGCTTCGGCCTGATAGGCGACTTCGTCGTCATATTCGAGCTGATTGGTGATTTCGGCGGAACCCGCTCCGGTGATCGAGCCGAGATTGTGATACCACCAGTCGATGCGTTCACCGGGTTTGCGATAGTCCGGCGTCCAGCCGAAATCCGCCGGGTAGATGTCGGTGGTGAGCCGCTGCTCGAAACCGTGTAGCTGATCCGGCCCGACGAAATGCATCTTGCCGGAAAGCGCCGTCTGGTAGCCAGCATTGCGGAGATGATGCGCATAGGTCGGGATTTCAGACGAAAACTCCGCCGCATTGTCATAGACGCCGGTTCGAAACGGCAACTGGCCCGACATGAACGACGCGCGCGCAGGCGCACAGAGGGGGCTCGCCGTGTAGCAATTGGCAAAACGTGCGGAACGTTCTGCAAGTTTTCTCAGATTTGGGACGTGAAGGAATTCGGCCGGGCCGTCCGGAAAGAACGTGCCGTTCATCTGGTCGACCATGAGGATGAGGATATTCGGCTTTTTCATTGTGCGGGACCGTTGGCAAATGTGGGAACGCGAAACGGCGGGCGCTGAAACGCCCGCCTGCAAACTGCGTGTTGTTCGCGGTCAAAGACCGAGGCTTGCCTTGACGGCTTCCGCGCCCGGTTCGCCCTTGAATGTGGTGACGCCCGCAAGCCACTTGTCGATCTGGTCCGGATGCGCCTTCAGCCATTCCTTGGCGGCTGCAGGACCTTCCGCGCCTTCATCCAGAATCTTGCCCATCAGCTCGTTCTCGATATCGACGGTGAAAGTGAGGTTCTTGAAGAAGGTTGCAGCATTGGGGCACTGTGCGGCCCAGCCGGTGCGGCCAAGCGTGTAGACTTCCGCGCCGCCGAAATTCGGGCCGAAATAGTCATCGCCGCCAGCCAGATATTCGATCTTGAGCTTGTTGTTCATCGGGTGCGGTGCCCAGGCCAGGAACACGACCCAAGCCTTGTCCTTGTTCTTGCGGTCCACCTGCGCGAGCATGGCTTGCTCGCTCGATTCCACCAGCTTCCAGCCATCGAGCTTGAATTTCTGGTCCTCGATGATCTTCTGGATATTCTGGTTGGCAGGCGCGCCCGGCTCGATGCCGTAAATCTCCTTGCCGAACTTGTCGGCATGGGCGGCAAGATCGGCAAAGTCCTTCACGCCCTCGCTTGCCACATAATCCGGCACGGCCAGCGTGAACTTCGCTCCTTCGAGATTCTTGACGATGACTTCTGCGGCTTTCGCCTTGTCGAGATCGTCGCGGAACTTCTGCTGTGCAGGCATCCAGTTACCGAGGAAGACGTCAAGATTACCGGTCTTGAGTGCCTCATAGCCGATCGGCACGGACATGGTCTTTACATCGGGCTTGTAGCCAAGGCCTTCCAGCAGCACGCTTGCGACGGAGTTGGTGGAGGTGATGTCGGTCCAACCCGGATCGGACAGCCGGATGGTTTCGCAAGCTGCGGGATCGGCAGCGGAAGCCGCTCCTGAAAGCCCCGCCAGTGCCGTGAATGCCAGTGCCGCAATCTTTAAATAGCGCATTTGGTGACCCCTCCTATAGATTAAGACCAGTTATGTCTTATGTTCCTACTTTAAGGAGAACATCATTTAGGCTAAGGAAAAACCCATTCATTTTTTATCGAAGCTATAGAAAGTATTTATGGTTTCTCCATCCTGGGACCTTGGCAGCCTCGGCGTTTTCGAAGCGGTGGGACGATTGGAAAATCTGACCCTTGCAGCGCGTGAACTCGGCATGACGCAACCGGCGGTCAGCTATCAGATAAAGCGCATCGAGGAGCGTCTGGGCGTTGCGCTATTCGCGCGGCGGGCCCGCGGCGTCGAAATATTGCCGGAGGGGCGCATTCTTTATGAGGCCGTGCGCTCCGGTCTCGATGGAATCGATGAGGCGGTGCAGCAGATCAAACGCCGCCAGCGCGCGCCGGGACTGCGGATCGCGACCGACTATGGCTTCGCGACATTCTGGCTGATGCCGCGTGTTGCGCAGTTTCGCCCGAAACATCCGGAGGTGGATGTACGCATCACGGCCTCGTCCATGCTTCAGCCGCTCGACCGGCGCGACGCGGATATTGCGGTCCTTTTCGGCGGGCGGGAGGATTTTCCGAAGGACGCCATCGCCTTCATCAGCGAAAAAGTCGTGCCGGTCTGTTCGCCGACCTATCTTGCCGAGCATGGCCCGTTTCCGGATGGGAAACGGCTCGGCGCCGCTTCGCTTCTGCATCTGGATACGTTGCAGGGCGATCGCTGGTTCACATGGCAGTCATGGCTCGATGCTATCGGTGAGGATATAGAGGACGGCAATTACGGGCTGGTCTTCAATACCTATAATCTGGTGATCGAGGCAGCCATTGCCGATCAGGGCGTGGCGCTTGGCTGGGCGGGGCTGATCGACGGGGCCGTGCAGCGCGGACAGCTTGTTCATGCTTGCGAGGTGTCGCAGACGAGCGACAAGGGTTACTGGCTGGTCTTCAATCCCGATATTTCTGCGGGTGCGCGAAAGCTCGCACTGGAATTGCTGCAAGCAGCAGACGAAAGCTGATATTGCAAGAAAGCAGTCGCGATCCTACTTTTGCACATCATTCAATGTCTGCGGCGCTTGCGAAAAGCGCGCAGTTTTTTAAGAGGTGTCGGCATGATTACCTGGAAACGGATCGATGAAACGAATTGAACTTCTGATCGAAAATATCATTCTGGCGTCGCGCTGGCTCTTGGTGGTTTTCTATCTTGGCCTCGCCGTTGCGCTGGCAATCTATGCCGTATCCTTCGTAGGCAAGCTGTTCGATTTTGCAACGAAAGTTACCGCGCTGAATGATACCGACACGATCCTGAAAGTCCTCGGACTTATCGATGCGGCGCTGATCGCCAGCCTCGTGGTGATGGTCATTATCTCTGGCTACGAGAATTTTGTCAGTCGCTTCGATCAGGCCGGCGACGAGGTGCACTGGCTTGGCACCATCGATGCAGGTTCGCTCAAGATCAAGGTTGCCTCGACCATCGTTGCAATTTCATCGATCCATCTGCTGCAGATATTCCTCAACGCCACCACCTACACGTCGAGCCAGTTGATGTGGTTCACCATCATCCATCTGGCATTCGTGTTCTCGGCGCTGTTCCTCGCCTATATCGACAAGCTCACGGCCAAGGGCAAGGGCGGGATAAAGGCAAAGGGGAAGCTCGAGCCGAATATCTGACCTTCACAGGCATAATCCATTGAAAAAGCCCGGTTTTCGCCGGGCTTTCGCTTTTTAGAGTGCTAATTTAGCGATCTTGATCGCAATCAATGAAATCTGATCCTGATGGGAGTTGACTTGGGGGTGACGGGGCAGGCGCGTGTTCCATATTGCTGATGGGACGCGATGCATTGCCATTCACCAATCACTCAGGAAAGGATGAATCATGTCGGTAAACGGTAAAGTTGCTCTGGTTACGGGCGCAGCACAGGGCATTGGACGCGGTATTGCGCTGCGGTTGGCCAAGGACGGCTTCGATATCGCGCTGGTCGACCTGAAGGCCGACAAGCTGGATGCGGTCAAGAAGGAGGTCGAGGCGCTGGGTCGCAAGGCATCCACCTTCTCTGCCGATGTCAGCAAGCGCGACGATGTCTATGCTGCGATTGACCATGCGGAAAAGTCGCTTGGCGGTTTCGATGTCATCGTCAACAATGCCGGTATCGCGCAGGTTCAACCCATAGCCGACGTCAAGCCTGAAGAGGTCGAGCGGATTTTCCGCATCAATGTCGATGGGGTTCTGTGGGGCATTCAGGCAGCGGCTGCCAAGTTCAAGGCACGCAAGCAGAAGGGCAAGATCATCAATGCCTCTTCCATTGCAGGCCATGACGGGTTTGCGATGCTGGGCGTCTATTCGGCGACAAAGTTCGCGGTGCGTGCGCTGACCCAGGCTGCGGCCAAGGAATATGCGAGCGCCGGGATCACCGTGAACGCTTATTGCCCCGGCATTGTCGGCACCGATATGTGGGTCGAGATTGATGAGCGCTTCTCGGAAATTACCGGTGCGCCGAAAGGTGAGACCTACAAGAAATATGTGGAAGGGATCGCGCTTGGCCGCGCCCAGACGCCGGACGATGTGGCGGCTCTGGTGTCGTTCCTCGCAAGCCCGGATTCCGACTACATCACCGGTCAGGCCATCCTGACGGACGGTGGTATCGTCTATCGCTGATTGCCTTTGTCCCGCACCTCTCGGGGTGCGGGACGGCTAGTGTGGTGGATTTGAAGTTCCTGTCATTTGCATGGCGTCATCGTCCAGGAACTTCAAATCCGCAAACCACGCGAGATTTATTGGGTTCCTAGTGTGGCTTTGAATCCGAAATTCGTTCGCAACCCGGCTCCAGAGTGATACGAATTTCGGATTCGCCACACTGGCGTTTACGCTGTTTCACCCTGTGTTAAACTGGCCTTCTTTGAGAGGAAGGGCTGACCATGACACGTCTGACGGCGAAGGATTTCCCGCAAGAACTTCTCGAACTCTACGATTTCTATGCCCATGGCCGGATAACCAAACGCGAGTTTCTGGACCGGGCCGCAAAATTTGCGGTCGGCACCATGACGGCAACAACCATACAAGCCTCGCTCAGTCCTGATTATGCGATGGCGCAACAGGTCGAATTCACCGATCCCGATATCCATCCCGAATATATCTCCTATCCGTCACCGGAAGGAAATGGGGAGGTTCGCGCTTATCTGGTGAAACCGGCCAAACTGCAAGGCAAGCTGCCTGCCGTGGTGGTGGTGCATGAAAACCGGGGCCTCAATCCTTATATCGAAGATGTCGCCCGTCGGGTTGCAAAGGCCGGTTTCATCGCGCTTGCGCCCGATGGCCTCACTTCGGTCGGGGGCTATCCCGGTAACGATGACAAGGGCCGCGAATTACAGCAGCAGGTCGATCCGACCAAGCTGATGAACGACTTCTTTGCGGCGGTCGATTTCATGATGAAAAGCGATCTGACGACCGGAAAGGTCGGCATTACCGGCTTCTGCTATGGCGGCGGTGTTGCCAATGCGGCGGCGGTGGCCTTTCCGGAACTCGCAGCCGCCGTGCCTTTCTATGGCAGGCAGGCTCCGGCGGATGAAGTGCCGCGCATCAAGGCGCCGCTGCTATTGCACTATGCCGAACTCGATACGCGCATCAACGAGGGCTGGCCCGCCTATGAGGAAGCATTGAAAAAGAACGGCAAGACTTACGAGGCTTATATCTATCCGGGCGTCAATCACGGCTTCCATAACGATTCCACGCCACGCTACGATGAAGCGGCGGCGAAGCTCGCATGGGACCGGACAATCGAATGGTTCAAACGCTATCTGGCATGAAGTTAGAGCATGGCTCCCGAAAGTGGGAACCGGTTTCGGGATAAAGACATGCGTGAAAACAAACAGATCGAAACGCGCTCTAGGCCTTTTCTTTCAGGGCCTTGAAGATGTTGACGGCAATCACAACGACAATGCCGATCAGGATGGCGAGCACGGCCTGCAGGAAGGACGTGGCAATCCATTCGAAGGCGGCTGAAAACCGGGTGCCTTCGGTTGGCAGGTGCGAGACGATGGAATGGATGAAGGCTTCAACGCTATGGATGCCGATGGAATCCAGCCCGTGTACGATGATGCTGCCGCCGACCCAGAGCATGGCGATGGTGCCGACAGTGCTCAGAACCTTCAATATGATGGGCATGCCCGCAACCAGCCCCTTGCCGAGCTGCCTGCCAAAAGCCGTATGACTGTTGCGCACAAGCGAAACGCCCATATCGTCGAGCTTCACGATGATGCCGACCACGCCATAAACGGCGAAGGTGATCAATATGCCGACGGCTGCGAGGATGGCCGCCTGCGTGTAAATGCTCGACGGAGCCAGACCCGCAAGCGTCAGCGCCATGATTTCCGCTGACAGGATGAAGTCCGTGCGGATCGCGCCGCTGACGGTTGTTTCCTCGATCTCCTTGGCGGTAGTGCCCTTGGTTTCCTCATGCTCCTCTTCCTTGTGCGGGATGAAGAACTCCACCAGCTTTTCCGTTCCTTCAAAAGCCAGATATACGCCGCCGATCATCAGAAGCGGCATGATGAAGGAGGGGGCGAAATAGCCGAGGATGAGCGCCAGCGGCAGCAGGAAGATAAGCTTGTTGCGCAGCGATCCCTTGGTGATTTTCCAGATGACCGGCAACTCACGTTCCGGCTTAAGCCCCACGACGTATTTGGGTGTGACGGCCGTATCGTCTATCACGATGCCTGCCGCCTTGGCGCTGGCCTTTGCCGTCTGTCCTGCAACGTCATCGAGCGAAGCTGCCGCCATTTTCGCAATGGCTGCGACATCATCGAGAAGCGCGAACAAGCCGGACGCCATGGGGAACCTTTCTATATTGCTGTTGCACGTAGCTAAACTTTGAATGAGTGCTACGTCCAGATGGAAATCGCCACCCCCTGCAACTGTATCTGAAATCGATACAATCTGTGCATGATTGTCAATATTTCAATACTCATGCTGATGGCTATATTGGTGGTAACACAACAGGAGAGATAGCCATGCTTAATCAGATCAAGGGCCTCCACCACGTTACCTCGCTTGCCGCCGATGCGCGTTCCAACAACCGCTTTTTCACCGATGTTCTGGGACTGCGCCGCGTCAAGAAGACAGTCAATTTCGATGATCCGAGTGTCTATCATCTCTATTATGGCGATGAACTGGGCACGCCCGGCACCGTCATGACCTATTTCCCATTTCCCGGCATGCCGCGTGGACGCGACGGCACTGGCGAGGTGGGGACGACTGTATTTGCCGTGCCGCAGGGTTCGCTCGGCTTCTGGAAGGATCGTTTCGAGCAATCCGCCGTCAAGGTGGAATCCGAAGATGAGGCGTTCGGCGAAAAGCGTATCCATTTCCGTGGACCGGATGGCGACAGCTTTGCCCTGGTTGAAGTGAAGGACGACCCGCGTGCGCCTTGGGAGCATGAAGGGATCGATGCCGATCACGCCATCCGTGGCTTTCATTCTGTCTCGATGCGGCTTCGCGACGAAGGCGCGACCTCGGAACTGCTGAAATATATGGGATACCAGAAGCTCGATGCGAAGGACGGTGTCACTCGTCTCATCATGCCGGAAGGCAATGGCGCGGGCGTCATCGATCTGGAAACCCTGCCAGCGGTTGCTCGCAACCAGCAGGGCGCCGGTTCCGTGCACCATGTGGCATTTGCCGTCGAAAACCGAGAGAAGCAGTTGGAAGTGCGTAAGGCGCTGATGGATACGGGCTATCACGTCACGCCGGTCATCGACCGCGATTACTTCTGGGCAATCTATTTCCGCACGCCGGGCGGCGTGCTGTTCGAGGTGGCGACCAACGAACCCGGTTTCGACCGCGACGAGGATACGGCCCATCTCGGCGAAGCGCTGAAGTTGCCGGAGCAGCACCAGCATCTGCGCGGCTATCTCGAAGAGCATCTGGACAAGATCTGAAGAGGTCGGGACAGGAGATCGAACATGACCATCCAAACCTATGAGCACCGGCTGAAGGCCGGTGCGAACGGAGCGCCGCTCTTCATCGTGTTTCACGGTACGGGCGGCGATGAGAACCAGTTTTTCGGCCTGGCGGAACAGCTTTTGCCGGAAGCGACCATTGTGTCGCCACGCGGTGACGTTTCGGAATATGGCGCCGCACGCTTCTTCCGTCGGACGGGCGAGGGCGTCTACGATATGGAAGACCTTGCTCGCGCTACCGACAAGATGGCCGATTTCATCGCAGGACTTGTGGCTGAGCACAAGCCATCCGAAGTGATCGGGCTCGGCTATTCCAACGGCGCCAATATCATGGCGAACCTGCTGATCGAGAAAGGCGGGGTGTTCGACAAAGCAGCACTTCTGCATCCGCTGGTGCCATTCAGGCCGAAGGACAATCCGGCGCTTAAAGGTACGAAAATTCTGATGACTGCCGGGCGGATGGACCCTATCTGCCCCCCGGATCAGACAGAAGCGCTTGCACATTATTTCGAGCGCCAGCAAGCCAATGTCGAGCTGGTCTGGCATCCGGGCGGGCACGAATTGCGCCAGACGGAACTGGCTGCCATTCAGTCATTCCTCCGGAATTAGAGCGCATCCCGAAACGTGTGAAACGGTTTTCGGATATGTTGCGCGCTAAAACAAACAGTTAGAGCGCCGATCTGATTCAATCAGATCGGCGCTCCAAGCTCAAAGCCGCCGTTTAGTTTTGAACGGCGGCTTTTTTGATCTGGTCCCTCTTGTAAAAATCAATATACGTTATATTTAATTGTATACTGATGATGAGGTGCCAGGATGGATGCGACTTCGGGCGGCGCGCCCGCTCTAGAAAACAAGATGACGCGCACGGAAATGGAGGGGCGGGCAACCGAGGTTGCCGAACTTCTCAAGACGCTGTCGCACCCGGCGCGGCTTATGCTGGCCTGCACCCTTGCAGAGCGGGAATATTCCGTCGGCGAGCTTGAAGGCGTACTCGGCATTCACCAGCCGACGCTGTCGCAGCAACTGGGCGTGCTGCGAGAAGCGGGCATCGTCGAAACCCGCCGTGATGCGAAGCAGATTTTTTACCGGCTGACGGAAGCCAAGGCCGCACAGCTCATTGAGGCGCTCTACGGCATTTTCTGCACACCGGAGGCCCGGTCATGATTGCAACCTATCTGCAATCGCTGGCGGGTGGCATGCTGCTCGGCCTTTCCGCAGTCCTGCTTCTCGTGTTCAACGGGCGCATAGCCGGGATCAGCGGCATCGTTGGAAGGCTTCTGGGTGGTAAACAGATTCCAGCCAATGCGGTCTTTGTCGTCGGCCTCGTTCTGGGGCCGATCATCTATGCTGCGATCTATGGTTCCTTCCCCCCGGTCACAATGGCCATGTCCTGGCCCGTTATTGTCGTGGCGGGACTTCTGGTCGGTATCGGCACCCGCATGGGATCGGGCTGCACATCCGGTCATGGTATCCTCGGCATGGCGCGGTTTTCCAGGCGGTCGATAGCCGCAACGCTCACCTTTCTTGTAACCGGCATTGTGGTGGCCAGCATTTCGGGAGCACTCCTATGAAACAGTCGGCATATGCGCGTCTGGCCATGACGCTGCTTGCGGGCGCGATCTTCGGTTTTGGACTGTCTCTGTCGGGCATGATCGATCCGTCGCGTGTGACGGGCTTCCTGAATGTTACCAGCGGCCATTGGGACCCGAGCCTTGCCTTCGTGCTCGGCGGTGCTCTTCTGGTGGCGGTCCCCGGCGTGATGCTGCAGCGGCGTATGGCGCGGCCAGTGCTGGACCAGTCTTTCCATCTGCCGGAAAAGACCGAAATCGACGGGTGGCTGATTGTCGGCTCTGCCATTTTCGGCGCGGGGTGGGGGTTGGCTGGCTTTTGTCCCGGCCCTGTCGTGTCCGCACTTTCCATGGGGCTGCCGCAGGTCTGGTTGTTCGTTGCGATGATGGTTTTGGGAATGATTTTCCACGATCGTATTATGACGCGGTCGTCATAGGAAAATCATTCCGGATAGCGAAATTCCAGACAAAAGGCAGCAGAAGCATTCAAATCTTGAACTCTTTGGTCAAATTACCCTTTTAATAGGGAGATGAATGAGTTAGGCACCCTTTGAAAGATATTGAGGGAGCCACGCCATGGCTGGATTGCTGAAACGCTTTGCCGGATATTATCGTCCGCATCGTGGGCTGTTCGCGCTGGACTTTACCAGCGCGGTGGCCTCTGGCCTGCTTGAGCTTGCCTTTCCGGTCGCCGTTACGCTTTTCATAGACAAGCTATTGCCGACCGGCCAGCTCGGCGTGATCGCCATTGCCGCGGTCGGCCTGCTGGCCATTTACGTCGTCAATGCCTTCCTGCAGGTCATCGTGACCTATTGGGGGCATATGCTTGGCATCAAGATCGAGACGGAGATGCGCCGCAAGGCCTTCGATCATCTGCAGAAACTCTCCTTCGGCTTCTTCGATAATCAGAAGACCGGCCATCTTGTGGCGCGACTGACCAAGGATCTGGAAGAGATCGGCGAAGTGGCGCATCACGGACCGGAAGATGTCTTCATCGCGATCATGACCCTGATTGGCGCCTTCATCCTGATGCTGTGGGTGCATCCGCCGCTGGCGCTGATTACTGCTGTCATCGTTCCGCTGTCGGCCTATGTCACCGCCCGCTATGGCGGGCGCATGACGAACACGTGGCACGCTCTTTACCGGCGCGTCGGCGATTTCAACGCCCGTATCGAGGAGAATGTCGGCGGCATCCGCGTCGTTCAGGCCTTTACGAACGAAGATCACGAACGCCAGCTTTTCGCGGAGAGCAATAACAAATATCTCACCACCAAGCTCGCCGCCTATAAGATCATGGCTGCATCGATGTCGCTGTCCTATCTGTCGATGCGCTTTGTGCAGGTGGTGGTGATGCTGGCAGGCGCCTGGTTCGTGGTGCGCGGCGAACTGACCGCTGGCGGATTTGTCGGCTTCCTGCTGCTGGTGAATGTGTTCTTCCGCCCGATTGAAAAGATCAATTCAGTCATCGAGACCTATCCGAAGGGCATTGCCGGTTTTCAACGCTACACGGAGTTTCTCGACACGCGCCCGGATATTGCAGACCGCCCCGGTGCGCAGTCCGTTGCACGTCTGACCGGCAATATTGACTATCGCGATGTCAGTTTCGGCTATAGCACCGAGCGCCCCATTGTCGACGGTCTCGATATTTCCATTGGTGCTGGCGAAACGATTGCCTTCGTTGGTCCTTCCGGTGCAGGCAAGACGACGATCTGTTCGCTGCTACCGCGCTTCTATGATGTGACGAAGGGCGCAATCCTTGCCGACGGCATCGACATTCGCGATATGACCCTGAAGTCTCTGCGGTCGAATATCGGTATTGTCAGTCAGGATGTGTTCCTGTTCGCCGGAACGATCCGCGAAAACATCGCCTATGGCCGTCTCGATGCGACCGACGCGGAAATCGTCGAGGCTGCGCGCCGCGCGCGACTTGATGGCGTGATCGCCAATCTGCCGGAAGGTTATGACACGGTTATTGGCGAGCGTGGCGTCAAGCTTTCCGGCGGGCAGAAGCAGCGCATGGCCATTGCGCGCATCTTCCTGAAGAACCCCCCGATCCTGATCCTCGATGAGGCGACTTCCGCACTCGATACGGAAACCGAACGTGCCATCCAGCAATCGCTCGCCGAGCTTTCGCGGGGGCGCACGACGCTGGTGATCGCACATCGCCTTGCAACCATCGTCAATGCCGACCGCATTCTGGTGGTGGAAGGCGGGCGGATTGCCGAACAGGGAAGTCATGCCGAGCTTCTGGCTATGAAGGACGGACGCTACAAGCGCCTGCATATTGCCCAGGCCGGGCTGGATCAGGGGCATTATTCAGCGGCGGAATAGGCCGAACAACTGAAACAAAAAAGGGAGGCGTTAAACCTCCCTTTTTCATGCAGCTTTGTTGCCGTGTTTTAGAGCGCTGATCTGATTGGATCAGATCGGCGCTCTAATCTTTTGTTTTTACGCGCATCTTTTCCGAAAACCGTTTCACACTTTTCGGGATGCGCTCTAGTAAAGCACGTTCTTGGCTTCCGGCTGGTCGATATTGTCCTTGGTGACGACGACAGCGCCCGTATCGACGACCTTCTCGACCTTTTCCTTGTTCAGCACCTTCAACAGGGTTTCGATGCCCTTTTCGCCCATCTGGTAGGAACCCTGAACGACGATGGCATTGAGCGTGCCGTCCTTGACGAATTCCTGCAGGTCCTGATTGCCGTCGAAGCCGATGGCAGTCAGCTTGCCGGACTTGCCTGCCTGCTTGATCGCGCGACCCATGCCGATGGCTGTCGGTTCATTGGCACCGAAGATGCCGACGAGGTCGCCATTGGCTGCCAGAACGTCGGTGGTCTGGTTGAGCGCCGTCGCCATCTGCGATTGCGAGTAGTAAGGGCCGACGACTTCCAGCTTGGAATTGGCCTTGATGTAATCCACGAAGCCGCCGACGCGACCGATTTCCGAGCCAGCGCCCGCAACATAGGACATGACGGCGATCTTGCCGGTCGTACCGGCCTTGTCGATCAGGGCCTTGGCTGCCGCTTCACCAGCCTTGCGGTTATCGGTGGCGAGGAACGACTGGTAGTATTTGTCGGCGCCATCGGCGAGCTGCGAGTCGATGATGACGACCGGAATGCGGGCTTCCCACGCTTTCTTCACGGCAGGTGTCAGCGCATCCGGATCGGATGGGGCAAGAAGGATTGCATCCACTTTGCGGTTCACGGCATTTTCCACCATGTTCACCTGATCGGCGATGGCCGATTCAGCCGCCGGACCCTGGAAGGTCATGGTGTGATCCTTGGAATCCTTGATCGCAGCTTCGGCACCCTTCTGAACGTTCTGCCAGAAAGTCGAATTCACGGTCTTGACGATAACGGCGATTTCGCCCGCCGAAGCGCCTGCCGCCCCCGCAAGCACAAAGGCCGAAGCCATCAATGCAGAAACCAGTTTACGCATGTTTTCCTCCTGTTATCGAGCTCTTGGCTCTACCCTTTTCCGGAATGCCTGACGCATTCCGTCTCCCCTCTCATCGACGGTTGCGCATCTGGTCGATCCATACGGTGACCAGAATGACGAGGCCGATGATGATCTGCTGTGTGAAAGCGGAAATGCCGTTCATGTTGAGGCCGTTCCGCAGGATTCCGATGACGAACGAACCGATGAACGTGCCCGAAATCGTACCTACGCCGCCGATGAGCGAAGTGCCGCCGATGACCGCGCTCGCAATGGCGTCGAGCTCATAGGCGACGCCTTCATTTGGCTGTGCAGTCACGAGGCGGGACATGAGAACACAGCCCGTCAGGCCAGCCAGTGTTCCCGATACGACATAGGTGAAGGCCGTTACGCGGGCGACGTTGACGCCCGAAAGCCGCGCAGCCTCGGCATTCGATCCGATGGCATAGATATGGCGACCAAGTACGGTGCGATTCAACACGAGTGCTGCCGCAATCGCGATCACAATCATCAGCACCACCGGGTAGGGGATGCCGGGAAAGGTGACGACCGGAAAGCCCTGTTCGTCAATGCTCTCGATGCGAAACAGCGAGCCGTTGCCCAGCACGCCGAAGGATTCGCCAAGGCCGGAGACGGCGCGCGCACCGGTGATCTGAAGAGCGACACCGCGCGCAATCAGCATCATACCGAGCGTGGCAATGAAGGGTGGCAGTTTGAGTTTTGTGATGACGACGCCGTTGATGAGGCCGCAGAGCGATCCCGTCAATATGCCGAGCAACATGGCGAGCGGGATGGGCAGCGAAAGGTCCTTGACCGCAAGAGCTGCTACCACACCGGCAAGCGCCAGAACCGAGCCGACCGAAAGATCGATGCCGCCGGTTATGATGACATAGGTTGCGCCGATGCCGAGAAACGCGATCGAGGTCACCTGCAAGGCGATGGTCATCGCATTGTTGACGGTCATGAAGGCGCTGCTGGTGACGGAAAAGATCGCCGCCAGAATGATAAGGCTGCCGACAGCCGCAAATTTCTGGATGATATCCTTCTGACGGTCGCTGAGCCCCTTGGATTTTGCCGTCTGCTGGGGCTTGTCCGTAGTGATTTCGGCCATTACTGCGTCCTCATTTGTCCTGCCGGCCCCGACCGGAGGCATAAGTCATGATTTCTTCCTGCGATGTCGCAGCCGTGTTCAGGACGGCGGTGATGCGTCCCTCGTGAAAGACCGCAACGCGGTCCGAAAGCCCCAGAATTTCCGGCAGTTCCGAACTAATCAGCACAATGCCGATACCCCTTGCGGCGAGTTCGTCCATGATCTGGTAGATCGCAAATTTTGCACCGACATCGATGCCTCGCGTCGGCTCGTCGAAGAACATGATACGCGGTTCGCGGAACAGCCATTTGCCGATGATGATCTTCTGCTGATTGCCGCCCGAAAGCAGTCGAACGGGCTGGGCCAGCCCCGGCGTCTTGATATTGAGAAGATCGACATAACGCTGGCTCGCCTGTCGTTGCCGCTCGAAATCGATCACGCCATAGGCGCTGCTGATCGCTTCCATATTGGCGAGCGTGAGATTGGCATCGACTGGCATCTTGACCGCCAGTCCCTGCGCCTTGCGGTCTTCCGACAGATAGGCGACGCCTGCCTCGATGGCGTCGCGGGGGCTGGAGATGGAAAGCGTTTCGCCTTCGAGCACGATGGTTCCGGCATCGTGCGGATCGGCGCCGAAAATAGCGCGCGCTACTTCCGTGCGCCCCGCACCCATCAGTCCGGCAAAGCCGAGGATTTCTCCGCGCTTGAGTTCAAAGCCGATATTCTCGAAGAGGCCGTTCCGCGTCAGTCCGGCGACGGAGAAAATCACTTCCTCCGTTGGTTTTCTTGTCGGTTCCGGAAATTTTTCATCAAGCGAGCGCCCGACCATCCCGGCTACGATTTCATCGACGGTCACAGCGTCAAAGTCCTTGGTCCAGACATAGCGTCCGTCGCGCAGGATGGTGACGCGGTCGACGATCTCCGCCATTTCATCGAGACGGTGCGAAATATAGACGATGCCGGTGCCTTGCGCTTTCAGTTCGCGGATGACCTTGAACAGAAGCTGCGCTTCCTGTTCGGTTAGCGAGGAGGTCGGCTCGTCCATGATGAGGACAGAGGCATTGAGCGATAGTGCCTTGGCGATCTCAACCATCTGGCATTGTGCGACTGACAGGTTCAGCACCTGCGCGGACGGGTCGATCTTGACGCCAAGCCGGTCGAGGCAGTGCTGCGCGTCCTGCTTCAGCTTGCGACGATCGACGAAGAAGCCGCGTTTCGGCTCGCGTGCAAGATAGATGTTTTCGGCAACGCTCAAATGCGGAACGAGGTTCAGTTCCTGATGGATGATGGCAACGCCCGCCGCTTCCGATTCAAGTGTCGAGGCAAAACGGACAGGTTGGTCGCGATAATGGATCGTCCCGCCATCCGGCTGATAGACGCCGCTGACGATCTTCATCAGGGTCGATTTGCCCGCGCCATTTTCGCCGCAGACGGCATGAACTTCGCCCGCCCGCAATTCGAAGCTGACATTCGACAGGGCTTTGACGCCCGGAAATTCTTTGGAAACGGAATCCAGCTTGAGCAAGATAGGCGCGGTATCGGCGCGCGCTGTCGCTGACGGCAATCCTCCCATCGCGCTTCCTCCCTCGCGCAAAGTTTCGTCACCTATGAATGGAAGAAGTAGAAGCCTGCTGGTTTCTGGTCAAGCCAATTTTGCGCGAGCGGTAAAAAACCCGCTGCATAGCTGGCAGGCTCACCTGAATTTGGACTATTAGACCTAATTGGCCTGACCAGACGGTGGTTTTACGGTTTTACCTGCATTATGAATCATTTACTGGAAAGAAGAGAAAAGGCGGGCGCCACCGGCCAGAAGAGAGCGAATAACTACTGCAAATCTGCCAGTATCGCAGTATTTTATGCGGCCGCCTCTGGAAAGAGGGGCGGTTCCTTTCTATCATTATATTCCGATTATCTGATCCCGAGGGGCAGTTTTGTACTTTGAAATAATTACGGTCGTGCTGTTGACGATCCTCAATGGCGTTCTCGCCATGTCGGAACTCGCAGTGGTTTCCTCCCGTCCGGCACGACTGAGGGTATTGGCCGACAAGGGCAGCCGCGGCGCCCGCATGGCCATCGAGCTTGCCGATAATCCCGGCCGTTTCCTGTCCACCGTCCAGATCGGCATAACGCTGGTAGGCATTCTGTCGGGTGCATTTTCCGGCGCGACGCTTGGCGCACGCCTATCGGGTTGGCTTCTGGGACAAGGTTTATCGCCAGCCCTTGCCGATGCGCTCGGCGTCGGTTCGGTTGTGGTGCTCATCACCTATCTGTCGCTGATCGTTGGCGAACTCGTGCCCAAGCAGATCGCGCTGCGTGAGCCGGAAGCCGTTGCAAGCCGCGTCGCCCCGACGATGACGCTATTGTCCAGGCTGGCGGCACCTTTGGTTTGGCTCCTCGATACTTCGGGCCGTCTGGTGCTGAAGCTGCTCGGCCAGTCGGGTAAGACAAGCGACGGAGTGACCGACGAAGAGATCAAGTCCGTGCTTGCCGAAGCGCATAGTGCAGGCGTGATCGAGACGGGGGAATCCCGTATGATCGCAGGCGTGATGCGCCTGGCCGACCGGACGGCGCGCGGGTTGATGACGCCGCGCATGGATGTCGAAATGGTCGATATAGACGATAGCTTCGATGAAATCCGCGAACAGTTGCAGAATACAAGCCGGTCACGGCTTCCGGTGCGCGGCGAGGATTCCGACGAGGTGATCGGCGTCCTGCAGGTGCGCGACTTCTTCAATCAGCTCTCCTCGAAAGGCAGCGTCAATCTGCGCGACATCGTGCGGGACGTTCCGGTCGTGTCGGATTTTTCCGATGCGCTTGACGTGGTGGAAGCCATTCGCGGTACGCCGACGCATATGGTGCTTGTCTATGACGAGTACGGCCATTTTGAAGGTGTGATTACTGCGGGCGACGTGATCGAGGCCATTATCGGCGCGATGCAGGATGAAGATCACGTCGAGGAAAAGGCAATCGTGCGCCGTGCGGATGGTTCCTATCTCGTTTCGGGCTGGATGCCGATTGACGAGTTCTCCGAGTTTCTGCGGTTCCCGATAGACGACGATGCGGAATACAATACTGTTGCCGGGCTGGCGCTTGAGGAAATGAAGCATCTGCCAGATGTGGGCGAAACATTCGTCAAGCACGGATGGGTGTTTGAAATTGTCGATCTTGACGGGCGTCGGATCGACAAGCTGCTGCTGACAGCGGAAGAGCAGCCGACAGAGTAGTTTGCGGGTGGCGCGCCTTAACTATTGTTGAGAGCGTGCCGCAATCAGCTTGTCGTTAGAGCATTTCCAATGTTTCAGTTTAAACTGGAAATGCTCAATCTCTTTGTTTTTCGCATGCCTTGATCCCAAAACCGGTTCCACTTTTGGGGGCATGCTCCGGCATGCCTTCTTCACCAAAGTAATCGTCTTGATTGAACTGCCGTACCATTGGCATTTTAGATTACATGCATGTTATACTTGCCAATTGGGGGCAGGTTTGCTGTCATTCCTTTTTGATCAGGACAGGAGGGGCGTCCTGATCAAAAAAGCTGAACGTGCTCTGGCCAGTGGTGGCGTTTAAATGGGGTCGAGAACTGAATATTGGCTTCAACTGGTCAGGTCGGCATATGGCAGGCAGGACAGTCCGATAGCCGACAAGATACTTGCGGACCAGCTCAGGGAGATTTGCGACGGCGCGCGCTTTTCGATGCCTATCAGCACGATTCTGTCCGTGCTCATATTGCTGGTCCAGATTGCTGCCGGGCATTTCTGGATGCCCATTATCTGGTTCGCGCTGGTCAATATCATCAATGCGCTGCGCTTTATCGATGCCATTGCCTATTATAGAAGCCCGGCTGCGCCAGTTGAGAATATGGCAGTTCTTCAGCGCCAGCTTGCCCGCTTTCAACTGCTTGGCGCACTGGCCGGTGTCGTCTGGGCTGGCGTTGCCATTCTTTCCCATGGGTTCTCTGATCCCCAATCGTCAGTCTATCTGGTCATCCTGGCTGGCATATGCGCGGGCGCCGTTACCTACGGCTCGTCCTATGCTGTCGTTGCAATCAATTTCATAACGCCGCCCCTTGTCGTGACGGTGGTGTGTCTGGCCCTGCAGGCCGACTTGCAATATGGCGTCATTGCTGTTGCCGTGGTGCTGTTCTGGGTCGGGCTTACACGCGGCGCACTTTTGGGGCAGAACCGCTTCATTCAGACGAGCAGGCTGAAACATGAGGCCAAGCAGCTTGCAGACGAAATGGCGCTCAAATCACAGGAAGATCCGCTGACGGGGCTCTTCAACCGGCGCGGCCTTGAAACCTCCATTCGCCTTTATCCTGTGAAGGAAGGCCCGTTCATCGTCATGCTGATCGATCTGGACGGGTTCAAGTCAGTCAACGATACCTATGGCCATAAGGTGGGCGATGATCTTCTTGTCGCCATTGCGCAGCGTATCCGTCAGGTCTCGCCGGAGCGTTCCGTTCTGGCGCGTATCGGCGGCGATGAATTCGTGCTCGTCTATCCCGAACCTCCGGCAAAGATCGAGGCCGGATTGGTGGCCGCCCGCATTATCGGCAGTCTGACCGCCCATTATGAGGGTATTTTGTCGGTGGAGATCGGCGCCTGTGTCGGTATCTGTCGGCTGGAGCGTCTTGATCCGGTCGAGATGCTGCTGCGCGCCGACTTTGCGCTTTATGCCGCCAAGAAACGCGGTCGCAACGAATATTACTTTTTCGAGAAGCGACTTCAGCACGAGTGGGAGCGCAAGCAAAGCATCGAGCGTGATCTGCGCATCGCAATCGAAACCGGGCAGGTGCAAACCTATTTCCAGCCGGTGGTGGAACTCTCCAGCGGGCACATGATCGGTTTCGAGGCTCTGCTGCGCTGGGATCATCCGCAGCACGGCACAATTCCCCCGCCGGAAATCATCGATGTCGCCTGCGAAGTGGGTGTGGTGCGACAACTCACGCATAATGTGCTCTTCAATTGCTGCGAGATGATCGACAAGCTCACCGAGAGCGGACGCAGCGATTTGACCGTCGCCATGAACCTGTCGCCGCGCGAGCTGGCAGGCGGCCGGATTCCGCATGAAATACTGTCCCAGATGGAAAGGCGTGATCTGACGATTTCCATGCTCGAGATCGAGATTACGGAGGAAACTCCCTTCGATCAGCGCGGGATGAACGACAGTCTGGGCGCGTTGTCGAACGCCGGTGTCTCTATCGCGCTGGACGACTTCGGCACCGGCTTTGCGACCTTCGCCTCGTTGAAGAAGGGGCTCATCACCAAGATCAAGATCGACAAGGTTTTCGTGCGCGGTATCGCCGATTCCGAGGGCGACCAGCATATCGTGCGGGCTATGGTCGAGCTGGGCGATGCCCTTGGCATCAAGGTTACTGCCGAGGGCATCGAGACGGAGGAAGACCGCGATACGCTATGTAAACTTGGCTGCAACAGCGGGCAGGGTTTCCTGTTTGCGCCCGCTCTGCCGATGAGCATGGCGCTGGATGCACTTGCACGCTCAAGCGCCAGTTCACGGCTCGATCAGGCTGTCCGGTAGTTCAGGCGGATAATCCATCTCGATCTCGTCCAGACCGTAGATTGGGTTCTTGAGGTTGGGGCCAGTCACAACAGGGCGAATCTTGTATTTCCCGACAGCCAGTCCTTCCGGGAAGAAGGACGAATAGGCGTCGTCATCATCAACAGGGTGATAGATCACATATTGGCCGTTTCGCTTCTGGACGGGATTATCGTCGAGCGTTTCGCTCTTTCCCGGCTCCAGGGTCTTGTTGAAGAGGTCATAGAGCTTATGCGTGGTCTGCTGGCCGTCGACAGATGTGAAAATCAGGTGCAATTCGCCATAGCTCAGTTCCACGGCTTCGCGGCTTTCATTTGCCAGCGTCAGCGTGAACAGGTGCTTGTAGTAATCCTGATCCTTGTCGACCCCGCTGTAATCCGCGAGACCAAGTTCCAGTGATTGCGGCTTTTGTCCGTTATCTGCCTGCCATACCGCAAGATCATAGGCTTCTTTCAGGGATATCCAGCTTTCCAGCGGTCCGGTTTTGCCCTGATAGGCGATCTTCATCCAGTCATCACCGGCATAAGCAAGTTTGCGTACCTTGTCGCCTCTGGCCAGATGGGAGCTTGTAGCGCTTTGCCGGTCAGGATTGCTGTACAGGGTCAGCTTTTCCCGCGGGACTTCCCAGCCTTGTTCCGTTTCATCCGGTGCGAGAGGCACTTCAAGAACGCTGTTTCCCTGTGCGTCATAGGTGACCATGCGCATGGGTTTTATCAGGTAGGGCCAGCCGGACATCTGCTCTTCCGGGCGCGACTGTTCGACAAGCCGCACCGTCTGGTCGCGATCGATCGACAGGATGTCTACCCGGCTATAATGCCCGTCCAGACTGCAACTGCTTTTGATGAGCTTTCGCTCCGGGATGCGCTCGACATTCCATAGCTCGCCGCAGTTCAGTTTCCCGCCGATTTCGTCCTCGATTATCAGGGGAGAAAAGGCTTTGACCTTCGGATTGTAGAGATAAATCGCAACGCCGACATCGAGGCTTCCCGCTTCCCGCGCGCTCAAAGCGAAATCGGTGTAGCCATCGAAATCGTAATCACCAGTTTTAAAGCCGACAGGCCCGTCCAGCCCGTTGAGCCAGTCGGAATCCAGCAAAACGAGTTGCGACCCATCGGGCTGGACCAGAACATAACCCTCTTTGCGTCTTTCGACATGCGCGCTCACGCCGGGTTCTGGCAGGAGGCGAGGAAGATTTTCTTCCGCGAAAGCAAGGTTGATCTGGCCCGGCGATAGAAATGCCAGAGCAATCCCGAGTGCCGCAAGGTTGAAAAATCGTCTCATTGCCATCTGCTTGTTTGGTGTGGTCAGCTTTGCTTACACGAGGCGGGGCCGAAACGGGAGTTGTTCTTTCCTGTCATCCAAAGCTTGGTTGCAAACCAGATGAGATGTTATGGTCGCCTCAATGAGGGAGCGGCGGACGATGAACAGTGGAGGAAACGCGATGACCGATAAAAAACCTGACGGTCCGGTGCTTTTGTCGGGCGGCAATCCCCAGATTGCAAAAGGGGAAGGGGACGCGCCGGTTCAGGCCTATATCGCCGCCATGCCGGGCTGGAAAAGCGAAGCAGGTCGCCGCCTCGACGCTCTTGTCGTGCGGACCGTTCCCGACGTGCACAAGGCGGTTAAATGGAATTCTCCCTTCTATGGTTTGAAGGGGGAGGGCTGGTTCCTCAGCTATCATTGCTTCGACAAATATATAAAGGTGGCCTTCTTTCGTGGCGCAAAGCTGAAACCGATGCCGCCGGTCGAATCCAAGAGCCAGGACACGCGCTACTTCCATATTCATGAGCACGACGATGTGGATGAAGCCCAGCTGACGGACTGGATCAGACAGGCAAGTCTGCTGCCAGGCGAAAAAATGTAGGTTTGAGCGCAGATCGAAACGCGCTCTGGGAGGAGATATTTCATGGCAGACGATAATGAGGCTTCAAAGCTTATCGATGGGCGGATTGCCGAGCTAGGCGACTGGCGGGGCGCGACGCTTGCCAGAATGCGGGCGCTCATCAAAAAGGCCGATCCGGACGTGATCGAGGAATGGAAATGGCGCGGCGTTCCGGTTTGGTCGCATGACGGCATCATCTGCACCGGCGAAACTTACAAGAAGGTTGTCAAGCTGACCTTTGCCAATGGCGCAGCGCTGGACGATCCGGCCAGCATCTTCAATTCCAGTCTGGACGGTAATACGCGCCGCGCGCTCGATATAAGCGAGGGTGATAAGGTCGACGAGAATGCCTTCATTGCGCTCGTTCATGCCGCCATAGCGCATAATACAGCCAAGCGGGCGCAGCGAAAAACCAAACGCGGCTGACGACGTATCGGGCAATTGTGAGTATTGTCATGAGGTCCGCCGATTTTCGGCGGATTTTTCATGTGCATTCTGGTGTGTCTCGTGTTCGCCCTGTCGTGAAAACGGTTGTTTCAAAAATCGTGGGCACGAGAAATCGGAAAGCTAAAACATATATGTAGCTTGATGTTTATTACTGATGATTCCTCTTGTTCGATAATATTTATTTTAGCAATATCTAATTAATGCAAGAATAATTTCTATTTAATAATTTGTAATACTGATTCATTATCGTCCCAATCAGAAAATTAGTCATCGTTAGAACGATGATCTTTTTGCTGTGGCGATAACGAAGGGTATTCGGATGTGTATAGCCTGTAATCCTGGTATGGTGGCGTTCCTGCGGTCCACGGCCTCAAGACGTGATTTTCTCAAATATCTCGGCGCTGCCGCCGCAACTTCGGCTTTCGCCTGTTCTGCGCCGGGTATGGCCTTGGCACAGCAGGCTGCGGCACCGGCGGGCGACATCATCTTCAAGGGCGGGACGATCCTGACCATGAACGACAAGGCGCCGCGTGCCGAAGCGATTGCCGTTCGCGGCAACAAGATTTTGGCTGTTGGCAAGCTGGATGACGTGCAATCGGCCATCGGTTCCGGCGCGCAGGTGGTGGACCTTCAGGGCCGGACCCTGATGCCCGGCCTGATCGATCCGCATATGCATTTCGTGTTCACGGCCTTCGAGGATTGGATCGATGTCAGCCCGATCACGACACCGGATTACGCGACCGTCTGGTCGAAGCTGCAGAAGGGCGTGGCGGATGCCAAGCCGGGCGAATGGGTACGCGCACAGCAGTTTGATGCCAGCATCACCCGCGACGCCAAAATTCCGACGATTGCCGAACTGGATGCGCTTGCGCCCAACAATCCGTTCTTCATGCAGGAAAGCAACGGTCATATCGCCTATGCCAATAGTGCGGCCTTCAAGGCGGCAGGCATCACCCGCGAGACGCCTGATCCATCCGGTGCGCGCTTTGTGAAGGATGCCAATGGCAACCTGACCGGGCGTCTGGAAGAGATGGCGGCGCAGCAGGAATTCCTTGGCGTCATGCCGTCTCCGACGGCGGCGGATATGATCGGGCGCGTCCAGCGTTTTCTGGATCACGCAAGTTCCGTTGGCTGCACCATGCTGCACGATTGCGGCATCGGCATCATGGCTGGTGCGCAGGACCTGAAAATCCTCGATGCGGTTCTGGGCGAAGGCAAGGCCCCGGTGCGTTATCGCGGCATGCTCGTGTCCACGATCATGGATGAATGGGAAAAGGAAGGGATCAAGCCCGGTCGCGGCAACGATCTTTTCCGCGTCGATGGCATCAAGGCGTGGGCGGATGGCTCCAATCAGGCGCAGACCGGCTATATGCGCGAGAACTATCTGGGCACCGATGAACGTGGCGCACTGAACTACAGCCTGGAACAAGTCACGGACGTAATCCGCCGGGCGCATGATGGCGGCTGGCAGGTTGGCGTTCACGCCAATGGCGATGCGGCAATCGATATGGTTCTGGATGCTTACGAGGCCGTGCTCGGAAAGACCTCGAACAGCGATCTTCGCCATCGTATCGAACATTGCAGCGTTTTCCATCCGGAACAAATGGTGCGCATGAAGGATATGGGCGTTTCGCCGTCTTTCCTGATCGGCCATGTGCGCTGGTGGGGCAAGGCGTTTCGCGACCGTCTTCTGGGGCCTGAACGCGCCCGCTTCTATGATCCGTGTGCGTCGGCGCTGGCAGCGGGCCTCAAGATATCGCTTCATTCCGACTGGAACGTGACGCCGATCGAACCGCTGCGTTATGTCGAGGATGCCGTCACCCGCGTGATGAATGAAGGCGGCGACGTGTTCTTCCCTGAAGAGCGCATCCCGGTGGATGCAGCGCTGCGCGCCGTCACCATCGATGCGGCCTGGCAGTGCCATATGGAAGACCAGATCGGCTCGCTGGAAACCGGAAAGTTCGCAGACTTCGCCATTCTGGAAGAAGATCCCACCGCGCCCGATGTGAAGATCGGCAAGATCAAGGTCAGCGAAACCTGGATGGATGGCACCAAACGTTATGCGGCCTGAACGGAAAATCCGGCGACAGTGTGAAGACTGTCGCCGGATTGGTTCGGCTTTATAGAATATCGGCGGCGCGGTGATGCTTATCGACGCCGTCGATCAGAAACACCTCTCCTTCCGATCCTTGCCTGCGCCATTCGATGATTGCCTGATAGGCAGGCGAGGCATACCAGTTGCGCGCCGTCGCGAGATCGGGAAAAGCGATGACGATCAGATCGTCGGGTGACAGACCTTCCAGTTCATCCTTCGGTCCACCGTGAATGATGAAGTGTCCGTCGAAAGGCGCCAGAGTTCCATCGATGGCTTTCAGATAATCGACAATTCCCTGGTTGACCCGGACATTGCGAAGCTGTGCGATTGCATAAGCGGTCATTTGATGCCTCCGTTCGATCAGAATGCAGCTTGAAGCGTACGGGCGGCGCGAACTTCGAGCCCGGTGAGCACAGTCACTGCCGCGGCCTGACCAACGAGAAAGACCCAGCCGAACAGATTGGGGGTAATCATCCCCGCAACAGGCAGGAAAAGGCTGGCTGCTACCCATGCGCCATTGCCAAGAATGACGAGGTTCACCGCCCATGCTGGCGGATTTGCGCTCCGCGACACCCAGGCCATAAAGGCCGCCACTGGCAGCAGCAGTACGCCTGCCCAGTAAAGCAACGACGCTGGAATTCCAGTCAGTTCGCCCATCGGTGCTGAGGCGACGACAAGTGCGACACCCATTGCAGCGCAGGTGATGGCATCAATGGCGATGAGTGGCTTGAGAGCAAATACGGTTTGTGGGGTTTTCATCCTATCGACCTTTTATTTTGACGTCCCGTTCTTCGGGCTGGCTGCATATTTGCCCTGTTGCGTTATGGGGTCGATTACGTGAGAGGTAATTGTTGCTATGAATTTTGCGGCGCATTCCAGAATGCATCTGCCAGCCATGATGGGCAGTCAAATCGTTGAAAGGATCGGACGGGCCTATGACCGAAACGCAACAGACAGTCGGTTCGCTTCTCAGGGAATGGCGGCAGCGTCGCCGGTTCAGCCAGCTATCCTTGGCGGTGGAGGCCGAGATTTCGCAGCGTCATCTGAGTTTTCTGGAATCCGGGCGCTCGGCGCCAAGCCGCGAGATGGTTCTGCGTCTGGTCGAGCATCTGGACGTGCCGCTGCGGGAACGCAACCGGATACTGGCTGCTGCCGGATATGCCCCGGTTCATGGTGAGCGAGGGTTGGAAGCGCCGGAATTTGCCGCTGCGCGAAGCGTGATCGAAGCCCTGCTGCACGGACACAACCCGCATCCCGCACTTGCTATCGACAGGCATTGGACACTGCTTCTGGCGAACAAGGCGGTAGGTGTTCTGACCGAGGGGGTGGCAGAACATCTTCTGCAGGGGGAGGTGAACGCGCTTCGCCTCAGCCTGCATCCGGAAGGGCTGGCCCCGCGCATCCTGAATTTCAGGCAGTGGCGCAGCCATATTCTTGCGCGCCTCGCCCGCGATGCGGACAATTCAGCCGATCCGCGACTGGCAGCACTTCTCGATGAACTGAAATCCTATCCGGTCCCCGCGCGCGCAGCCTCTTCGGGCGGGGGTACTGTCACTGACAATCCAGTGGCCATTCCGCTCAGGATCGATAGCCGCGAAGGCCCGTTGGAGTTTTTGAGCGCGACGACGGTATTCGGCACCGCCGTCGATATCACGCTGTCGGAAGTGGTCATCGAGACCTTCTTCCCCGCCAATGAGGAAACGGCAGCCGCCATGCGGCGGCTCACCGTTGAGTCTTAGAGCATTTCCTGTTTTGATTGGATCATTGGAAATGCTCTATCTGCTTGTTTTTACGCATGTCTTTATCCCGAAACCGGTTCCCACTTTCGGGAGACATGCTCTAGTTCAAACAGCCCGGGTCAGGCCGCCATCCACGCGGAGGTTCTGGCCGGTGATGTAGGCGGCGCCATCCGATGCGAGGAAGGCGATCGTCGCTGCGATTTCCTCGCTCTTGCCATAGCGCTGCAACGGAACACTTGCCCGGCGCTCTTCGGTCTTCGGCAGGCTGTCGATCCAGCCCGGCAGAACATTATTCATGCGAATATTGTCTGCTGCATAGGTGTCGGCGAAGATCTTGGTGAAAGAGGCTAACCCGGCGCGGAACACCGCCGAAGTCGGGAACATGGCGCTCGGCTCGAATGCCCATGCGGTCGAGATATTGATGATAACACCTGACTTCTGCTTCTGCATCGTCGGCACGACCAGACGGGACGGGCGAACTGCATTCAGGAAATAGGTGTCCATTCCCTTGTGCCAGTCTTCATCGGTAATTTCGAGGATCGGCGCACGCGGGCCATGGCCTGCGCTGTTTACCAGCACGTCGATACGGCCCCATTTTTCCAGAACCGCGTCCACGAGGCGCTTCAGATTTTCATTCGACTGGTTCGAGCCGGTAACGCCGATGCCGCCCAGTTCCTGCGCAAGCGCTTCGCCCTTGCCGGACGACGAGAGGATTGCAACCTTGAAGCCGTCTTGCGCAAGCCTGCGCGCGGCGGCTGCACCCATACCGCTTCCTCCAGCCGTTACAATCGCTACTTTTTCTACTGTCATGATGCGTTCCTCTTTCCGAAGTAATGCGCAAAGTCGCAACTGCCGATAACCATTCTTTGACGTTATAGCGGAGAGCTACTATCCTGACGAACGAAAATGCGTAACGTTAGACAGTAGAAAATCTATTCGGTTTTTCCATGAAAAGACTTCCCTCGCTCAATGGTCTGCGTGTGTTCGAAGTCGTCACGCGACATCTGAATTTCCGGCTGGCAGCGGAAGAACTTGGCGTGACGCAGGCAGCGGTGGCCCAGCAGATACGCGGTCTTGAGGCAGAGCTTGGACTGAAACTCTTTGAACGCCAACCCCGCACGCTGGTCATGACGGAACCGGCACGTGCATACATTGCCAATGTGCGGCGCGCGTTCGACCTGCTTTCGGAGGCGACCGAAATGCTGCGGCCTGAACCGCAGCACCTGACGATCAGCGTAACGCCGACCTTTGCATCGAAATGGCTGATCCCGCGATTGGCGGAATTCACGCGTGCGCAGCCCGATATAGAATTGCGCATAGTCGCCAGCGACAAGGTCGCCAATTTCCAGACCGATGCCGTCGATCTGGCGGTTCGCTACGGCGAGCCCCCTTTCGGTCCGGGCCTAAATGCGGAGCTACTTTTCGAGCATGTGATTGTCGCTGTGGCAAGCCCGGCGCTGGTCGAAAAGCTGGGCGATCCGGGCGAGCCAGAAAATCTGGAGCGTTATCCGCTGCTGCACGACGCGCATAATTTCTGGCCGCAATATCTGGAGAAGGCTTTTACGGGCGGTGTGTCGACATCGGCGAAGAATATTCGCTTCAACCAGACGTCACTTGCCATCGATGCGGCGATTGCCGGGCAGGGACTGGCACTGGCAAGCCGTTTCTTCGTGGAGAAGGAAGTTGCAGCGGGTAGTCTCGTCCAGCCATTGGCCACAGAATTGCGGGTGGGCGCAGATTTCTATGCGGTTTCGCTGCGAAAGCCGCGCCATCCGGAATCTGTTGAGGCAGTGAAAGACTGGCTTAAGGCATGTCAAGCCGAGGCTTCTGGTGCTTCCAGCGGCGTTCTCTGATTGCGGGTGGGTATGGTGATCCAGACAAGGCAGATGACAACCAGAAGAACACCAAACCAGCCGAGGGTGGAAAGCCGTTCGCCAACAATCACCACCGCGAAGAAAGCGGCGACAACCGGTTCGAAGAGCGTGGTCGTCGTCGCTACGCTTGTTTCAACGCGGCTCAACCCGTAGCCGAAGCAGACATAGCCGAGGAACATGGGTACGAAAGCCATGTATAGGCCGACAGCCGCATTGTTCCACGAGGCGAGGAACGGTCCGCCGGTGACAATCAGAACCGGCATCAGCAAAAGACCACCTATGCCGAAGGTTGCGCCCATGGCGGTTGTCGACGATATGCCGCGCTGCATCAACTGGCGCGCGCATGAGGAATAAAGCGCATAGGTAAAGCCTGCGATCAGTCCGACCATAGAGCCTGCGAGGGTTGAACTCCCGGCGGATTCGGCATGAGCACCGCCATGCTCCGACATGCTGAGCAGGACCATGCCGATAATTCCGACCGTCGCACCCGCCAGCCAGCGCAGCGAAGGGCGAAAGCCGCTTTGCCGATACTCGATTGCTGCCGAAAGAAGCGGGGCGGAACCAAGCGAAATGACCGTTCCGATGGTCACGCCAGCCATCCGCATCGAGCCATAGAAGGCAAGGGGATAGATTGCGACACAGACCGCGCCCAGTATGAGGATGCGCCATTGATCGGCGAGCGCCTTTCGCGAGGCGATCAGTCCGCGCCATGCGATTGCCGCTTGCGCCAGTCCTCCAAGGCCCATGGCCGCGGCACCGATTGCAGCCGCGCCAACTTCAGGCGCAAAGGTTGCCGCAGTGCCGGTCGTGCCCCAGATGGTGGAAGCGACGATGATGGCTGTCACGCCCAGAAGATAGTTTTTCGATGACTGCATTTTATTCAGACTTCAAAATCGTCGCGACCATGGCCTTGGCTTCGCCAAGACGTGCACTGTTGCCTTCAAGGCCAGCCCGCATGATTGCTCCTTCGAGAATGAAGGAAAGCTGCACGGCGAGCTGGCGGACCCGAGGCGGGTCGTCGGGGATCAGGCCGGTGAGATGTGTCACAAGCAGGCCCTCGACCTCCTCCTTGTGTTTTCTCACCGCCTCGCGACCCGGATCGCCAGCAGGCAGTTCGGCTGCCGCATTCAGCAGGCCGCAGCCTCGAAACCCGTGTTCGTAGGCAAATTCTGCATGATCGCGATAGGCGTCGAATATGGCCAGTATCCCGTCCATCGGGCTTGCTGCCTTTTCCAGTCGCTTGTCATAGAGGCCCAGCCATTCGGCATGACGGTGCTCCAGATAGGTTGCCACCAGTTCCGCCTTGGACGTGAAGTTGTTGTAGAGGCTCTGCTTTGCCACGCCCGCACGCTGGATGATCGCGTCGATTCCGGTCGCCGAAATACCCGCATCGTAAAACAGTTCTGCTGCCGCTTGCAGAAGCCGCTCACGTGCCGGTTTTGAACTGGGCGTCGCAGGATCGTTCATCACATTTGGTCCATCTATTAGGTAGACCAGTCTACCTAATGAAAAGGCGGAGTCAATCATCATTCTCGTGCGCCGATGGTTTTAACCCCTTGTCCCTTGGGAGAGATTCACGTATCCGCTCTATTAGGCAGATGGAACGGGAGGTCGTCCGGTGCCGCAGAGAATTTCCCCCCTTGCGCCTTTCCAATACAAAACATTTCGGGCGCTCTGGTCAGCTACATTGGTTTCCAACCTCGGCGGTCTGGTGCAGACGGTCGGCGCTGGCTGGATGATGGCAACCATCGCCCATTCGGACGATATGGTTGCACTTGTGCAGGCTTCGACAACCCTGCCTGTGATGATCTTTTCAGTTGCGGCAGGCGCCTTGGCCGATAATTTCGACCGCCGCCGCATCATGCTCACCGCCCAGGTTCTGCTGCTGATTATTTCGGTCGCGCTGGCGGCGTTTGCCTATCTTGGCATCCTCACGCCCTGGATGCTGCTCAGCTTCACGTTCCTGATCGGCTGTGGCGGGGCCTTGCATAACCCGTCCTGGCAGGCTTCGATGGGGGATATCGTACCCCGCACCGATCTGCCTGCGGCGGTGGCGCTCAACAGCATGAGCTTCAATCTCATGCGCAGCATCGGGCCGGCTATCGGCGGTATCATCGTTGCGGCGGCGGGCGCTGCTTTTGCCTTCATTTTCAATGCGTTCAGCTATTGTGCGCTCATTCTGGCGCTATGGCAGTGGAAGCCGGAAACGGTCAAATCCACCCTGCCGCGCGAAACGCTTGGACCGGCCATGCTGGCAGGGCTGCGTTATGTCGCCATGTCGCCGAACCTTCTCAAAGTGATGTTCCGGGGCTTTCTGTTTGGCCTGTCCGCGATTGTCATTCTGGCGCTTTTGCCGCTTGTCGCGCGCGATCTCGTCCACGGCACTGCACTTACCTACGGCATCATGCTGGGCTTTTTCGGGCTTGGCGCCATTGGCGGCGCCTTGCTCAGTGCCCGGCTTCGCGAACTTCTTGGCAATGAATGGCTGGTGCGCGGTGCTTTCGTCGCCTTTGCGATCAGTTGTGCCCTGCTGTCAATCGGCCGGAATATGTGGCTGAGCTGCATTTTCCTGCTGCCTGCGGGTGTTTCGTGGGTTCTGGCGCTGTCGCTGTTCAACGTTACGGTTCAACTTTCCACGCCGCGCTGGGTGGTGGGGCGTGCTCTGGCGCTCTATCAGACGGCGACTTTCGGCGGCATGGCGGCAGGCAGTTGGCTCTGGGGTGCGGTCGCTGACGAATATGGCGTGCCGGGTGCGCTTCTGGCTGCTGCCGTGGTGCTGATGTTCGGCGCGCTGATCGGTCTCCTTCTTCCGCAGCCTGAATTTGAAGACCTCAATCTCGATCCCCTCAACCGTTTCAGCGAGCCGCAGCTTCGGCTGGATCTTCGTTCGCGCAGCGGCCCGATCATGATTATGGTCGACTACAAGATTGCGCAGGGAGATGTTCCGGCGTTCCTTTCAGCCATGGCCTTGCGCCGTCGTATGCGTATCCGCGATGGTGCCCGGCAATGGGCGCTGCTGCGTGATCTGGAGAACCCGGAAACCTGGACGGAAAGTTATCACGTGCCGACCTGGGTTGAGTATGTCCGCCATAACCAGCGCCGGACCCAGGCCGATGCTGAAGTGTCGGAACGACTGCTTGCCTTGCACAAGGGAGACAAGCCGCCGCTCGTTCATCGCATGATCGAAAGGCAGACTGTTCCCATCCATGACGACATGCCGATCAAGGCGCATCTGGACCTGTCGTGACTGCCGATTTCAAATTAAGGCAAGTTCGGGATTTGTGCTCGTTTGCTGCAAAAACGGCATTTCGGCGAGAAAAGCCTGCATATTTGCATGGAATTTTGTGGCGACGGGCGGACAAAAGTAAGGCGAAATAAAGGCTAGAAGCCCAGGCGCTCCCGCAAAGGCTTTCGATAGGAACGTGAGACGGGCCATGCCTGATCGATGCCGCGCATCCTGACCAGCCATTTGTCGATCATGCTTCTGTCTATGTCCGAGACCTGTAGAACGTTTATGAACGTGGTGCGGTGAATGCGGAAAAAGACACTTGCCGGAAGAATGCCTGCCCATATGCCGAGCGGTCTGGAATCGAGAACCATGGAACCGTCGCCAAGCCATATCTCGCTGTAATTGCCTGCCGAACGAACCCCGATGATTTCCTCCGGGGCAATCCCGCGCATTACCCCGCGTTTGCTGACATAGATTATCGATGTCGGGTCGGGCTCTTCGTCTGAAACCGGCTCCTCATCGGGTGTCGCATATTTTGCCTGTGCAATCAGGTGCGCGCACTGGAACATGGCTTTGATTTCCGCGCGTGACCAGCGTCTGGCTTCCGCGGTCGTATCGAAGCCGATGATCCCCCGCAGCCGGCCCTGGTGAAAAACCGGTATGCTGAGAATGCTCTGGTTTCCCTGCCGCAGGAACTCTGCCTGAATGGGGCGTGCAGTGCGTGGCAGACCTCTGACATCGTGGACGGCAACGGCCTGTCCTTCGGTCAGATAACGGTGCAACCAAGCAATCAGTGTGGTGGGAGCTTCCTGAAGTTCGGAAATATAGGCCGTGGTGTCGCCCTTGCACCATTCATGCGTATTGCGAAACCGCAGAAGATCGGGCGCATATTCGATCATCCATGCCCGGTCGGCTCGCGACGCATTACCAACGAAGGCCAGAAACTCTGAAATCGCGCTTTCGACGGGTTTCCGGAGCAGATGCAGCGCGCAAACATAGGGCCAGTCAAGTGCCGGTGCTTCCGCGCACTCCTTCTCGGAATAAATCCGGTAGGCTCCAACAGCGCTGTCCAAGCCGCTCCCCCAAAATGTTGCGTGATCGAAATCGGTCTTCCTATAATAGCTGGACAGTATATTGAATATAATTGCCCGCTATTTGCAATAGAAATCACACGGTCAATGCAACCGTTTCAGCGGGTGATTTACCTATTCATGCAGGGAAATAATCAGGAATAGAACAGATTTATGGGGTAATCCGGTCAAAAGCCCCGGAAAGCCTCGGTATGTGTGGTGATAGCATAATCATACCGAGGCTGCGCATTTGCCTGATTCCGCCGAAGCGGTGCGCCGGACCAGATTAGTGATCATTACGACAGAAAGAAGTCTTACTTCACAAGGCTATTGAATGGCTGTGGATCGATTAATCTGGACCCAAATTATTTCCATATCGCACGAATTTTATTTCAAATACTTCGCGCAGCCATGCCTCCAATCTGACTTTCTGTTCAGCCGATATCTTCAACCTGATCGAGATATTGGCCGTATCCCTCTGCTTCCATCCGGTCTTTCGGAACGAAACGGAGCGATGCCGAATTGATGCAGTAACGAAGACCGCCGCGATCAACCGGTCCGTCCGGGAAGACATGCCCAAGATGGCTGTCGCCATGCGCCGAGCGCACCTCCGTCCGCATCATGCCATGCGAAACATCGTTCAGTTCCGCAACATTTGCGGGTTCGATCGGCTTGGTGAAGCTGGGCCATCCGCAGTGGGACTCATACTTGTCGGCAGAGGCAAACAACGGCTCGCCGGAAACGATATCGACGTAGATCCCCGGCTCCTTGTTATAGAGATATTCGCCGGTTCCGGGGCGCTCGGTGCCGCTTTCCTGCGTGACACGGTATTGCTCCGGCGTGAGCTTCGCAATCGCTTCCGGGTTCTTGCTGTAGGTCATGATGTGCGCTCCCTTGATATGTGCCCTGAATCTAGTGGTCTGATTCCGACATTTGTCTCCCTCTGATACAGGCGCCGAGCAAATGTCGGAATCACAAAGACCACTAGTAACTTTATGTATCTAGTGGATTTTTCAAATTTGACGTTTGAAACAGCGTCTCAGTCAGTCGGGATTCAAACGTCAAATTCAATCCACTAGGATGAAGGGAGCAACTATTCCAGTCCATCGCAAATGACGAACTGTTGAAGAATGGATTTGCGTGCGAAGAAGATGTCTTCGCACGCAAAGCGCTGAGATCAGTCGACGGCAATCATGACGTCGGATGCCTTAACCACTGCATAGGCGGTGCCGCCTGCCTTCAGGCCAAGTTCGTCAACAGCCTCGTTGGTGATGGACGAAGTGACGATCACACCATTGCCGATATCAACCCGAACGTGGGATGTGGTTGCACCTTTGGTGACTTCGACGATGGTTCCTTTCAGTCGATTGCGGGCGCTTATCCTCATCATGCTATCCTTTCGAGTTTTGGGTTCCGTTGGTGAAGATAGTGCGATTTCATCAAATTGCGACGGAGAAAAAGACGCCGAAGCGAGGCTTCTGTTTCAATATTTTCTCGAAAATCGGTGGTGGAGCACCAACTACTCACCGGCTGATCCGAACACGCGGGAAGATTTCCATTGTCAGATAGTGCTCATCGAAGCTTGAAATATGAACGAGGGCGGAGCGGTTCAGAAACTCGACCTCATTGTTGCGGAAAACCAGCAGGTCGTCTTCGCGAAGTTCGCGCAACATGCGGTTGATATGGATCGGCGTAAGCCCCAGCGCATCGGCAAGCTCGCTCTGGGTCAAGGGACAGATGAAGCTGTTCTCGTCACCCGTTCCGTTGATCCGCGCCCTGTGGCCCAGTTCGAGCAGCAGATGTGCGATGCGCACAAGCGCGCTGCGGCGACCGATGCTGATGAGATGCTCGATCAGAATGGCGCGCTGGCGAGCCATCAGTTCCATGAATGTCATGGCAAGGCGAGGAGATTTGAGCAGGCTTTCGGTGAGATGATCCAGAGAGATCTCGAGAACGGAAAGCTCCGTTACCGAAATCAGCGTATAATAATTGAAGCCGAGTCCGGTTCGAAAACCTAGAAAATCACCTTTCATGGGGAAGTCGAGAATCTGGCGATCACCGTCGGGCAGATCGCGATAGATGCAGCCCCACCCGCTCTTGATGATATGGACGGAGTTGGCCCAGTCTCCCTGGCTACTGACGATCGTGTGCGCGGCATAGTTTTTTGACGTCATGGGCAAGGCGCCGAGCACGCTGAGATCGCTTTCATCGAAAACCGCGCCAATGGGTGCGCTTTCCAGAAAATGGCGCAGCGTTCTTGCTTCGTCGGCATTTACCACCATAGAGCCTACCTGCCGTTTCGCCCAGCACAGGAGAAGAGAAGTTTTAAGTCTGGCGCTCCCCGCGATTCGTTTTCCCGCCTCTGCCCAAGAAGCCGGTCCTCAAATGAGTTTCAGCGAGGGCATTTGTTTTGGCAAGGTAGTAATTTCTACCACTAATTGGGTATATATCCGCGCTTCACCTAAACCATATTTTGCGAAACCCCTTAATCTAGGTTAATGACACCCAAAGAATTTTCGGGCAGTCTTTTCATCAAAATAAGAACAAAAACAAGAATTGCTTTCGGGGTTCTATCTAGATCTCAAGAAGAAAAACAAAACAGGCAACCAATGCGCTTCCGTGATTGTGATGTGCAAACAATGGGGTCGTGCGCATAAGTTGATTTAGAGGGCGAACAAATGAACATTTCTCCACAATTCAGTAGCAGGACGAGTGAATTAAAAAATAATGGCTTTGGGGCAGCAAAAGATAGTTCTTTTAAACCTGAACAGCCTAATGAAAGCATGTTGCCGCTACTGGTCATCATAGACAACCGTGCGTTGGATCGTGAATGCCTCGCACATGGACTGACAAACCACAGCATCGAAATGTCGATAGCCACATTCAGCTCATTCGAGCAGTGGCAGCATCAGCGGCGCGGCCGCACGGCGGGCGCGGTGCTTTTCAACATCGGCGGCCAGAAGGTTTCGGACCCGGCTGTCGGAAATTATCTCAACCGCATCGTTACTGATTGCGCTCCGGCGCCTGTCATTCTTCTGGCTGACAAGGAAGAAATCTCGCAGGTTCTCAAGGCGCTCGATCACGGTGTGAAGGGTTATATTCCAACATCGGTGAATGTGAATGTCTGCGTTGAGGCATTAAGGCTCGCCATGGCAGGTGGAACTTTCGTTCCGGCCAGCAGCGTGCTGGCTCTGCGTCACGCCACCGATCCGAATTCGCAGCGGCTGCAGCCTCTTGGCGGAATGTTCACCCAGCGTCAGGCCGAAGTGGTCAATGCGCTGCGCCGGGGCAAGGCGAACAAGATCATCGCCTATGAGCTGAAGCTGCGGGAAAGCACGGTGAAGGTTCATATCCGCAACATCATGAAGAAGCTGAAGGCGTCCAACCGTACCGAGGTGGCTTGCATCATCAACGAGCTGTTTCCGTCGGAGACTTCGTTTTCCGATCTGCAATAGGTCGGAAACTGGACCAGTGGGCGTTCGGCAGCCTGCGGATTGAATTATTCCGTGAAGGAGAATTTTGGTGATTATCTCCGACGTTTCATCAGGAAACGGGCGGCAGCCGGTGGCTGATCTGCTCGATATTATAAAACGTAGAAGAATGATGCTTGTCGTGCCGGTGCTTGCGGGCATCGGCGTCGGCTTTGCGGGCTATCTTACAGCACCGGTCAGTTATGTGTCGGAGTCGGTACTGGTGCTGGATATGCGGCGATTGCAGGCACTGCCCAGTGAAAGCGCAATCACGCCGCTACCGCAGGACAGTCCGGTTCTGCGGTCCGAACTCGACATCATCAATTCGCGCATGATGGCGCGGAAAGTCATCGACATCCTGCAAGCGGAGAACATTGTCGTGCCGACGGAGTTCCGTTCGCGCACGGTGCTGTCGTCTGCTTCGGATACGGGCTCGCAAGCGAAAGGTGCGCGTGATGTCGATCCGGTGATGCGCGAACGCCAGCAGATCGACCTTCTTCTCTCGCGGTTGCGGGTTACCAATGACGGTCGGTCCTACACGATTTTCATTTCCTATCGTGCGTCCGATCGGGTTTATGCGGCGCAGGTCGCCAATGCCTTTGCGACGGCCTATCTCAACCACCAGATCGATGTGCAGCAATCGGCCACGCGGCGTATCAGCGATTGGCTTGGCGATAAGCTGGGCAATTTGCGCAGCGATCTTGAAAATGCAGAACGCGCGGCGGAAGAGTTCCGCCAGAAATCCCGGCTTGCAGGCGAGCAGGGGCAGATCAGCTTTCAGGCCCAGCGCGTTGCGGCGCTGAACAGCGAGATTGTCGCGGCAACGGGGGCGGTCTCGCTTGCCGAGGCGCGGTTGCGCACGGCCCAGGAGTTGAAGAACAACAATGAAGCGCCTGCGCTCGCCGAAGTGCTGGCATCGCCAGCGATCCAGAGCCTGCGCAATGAGGAGGCGCGTGTCGAGCGTCAGCTTGGCGAGTTACAGTCGAATGGAGCGCTGAAAAGTGCCGAAATTCCGGTGTTGAAGGCCGAACAGGAAGCGCTGAAGCAGCAGATTTCGAACCAGGTCGGCGAAATCATCAAGAGTCTCGGCAATGAAATCCAGATCGCACGGCAGAGGCGCAGCGGATTGGAAGATGCGCTGACGAAAGCAGAAGCCGATCTTGCCGAAGCCAATCAGGCACAAGTCAAGGCCGGACAGCTCGACCGCGAAGCCAATGCCAGCCGCACGGTCTATGAAAGTTATCTCACACGCTACAAGCAGCTGATCGAGCAGGACGGCATTGCCGCGCCGGAAGCGCAGATGATCTCGCCTGCCGAACCGGCCATGGCCAAGGCCAGCCCGAACTTCGCCAATTGGCTGCTGCTGGGGCTGGGGCTGGGCGGGCTCGTCGCGCTTGTTGGCACCATGCTGAAGGAAACATTCGACAAGATCAGGCCTGCGCAAACGGCATCTCTGGTGCTGCCCGGCATTCCGGCAGCGACGCTGCTGCCGGTTTCGCCGCGGCTGACTGTGCCGCTTCTCGTCAATCGCGGTCTCGATCCGGCCAGCCCGTTCGGTCGCGCCATCAAGTCGGTCCATGACCGTCTTCGGGTCCTGACACGCGGTCGGGATTCGCTGGCGCTGTCCGTCGTTTCACTGTCTGACGGCGAGGGAAAGACGCTGCTGATAACCGCACTTGCACAACAGATAGCGGCGACGGGCCTGACGGTTGCGGTCATCGACGCGACGAACAAGCGAGCGGGCCTGTCGGAGGCCTTCGGGCTTCCGCACAGCGATTACGGTGGCGTGTCGACCGGACGTTTGCTCACTGGCGCAACACTTGTGCATGATCACGGTTCAGGGATCGATATTATCAAGCCGAACAGGCAGATGCGCGAGGGTGACTGGCTGGCCGATCTGATTGCCCAGTTGCGCGCCGATCACAAGATTATCCTCGTGGATTTACCGGCGGTTATGGAAGACAAGCGTTCGGTCCTCCTGTCGCGGGCGACGGATACGGCGCTTCTCGTCGTGCCGTCCGACCGCCAGGATCAACACGCAACCAATGCGCTCATCCAGACGATGGCGTCTTTCGGGCGTAAGCCTGCGCTTGCGGTCGTGAACCACAATTCCTCGTCCTATCGAAGCTGGATAACGGTACCTGTCGTGCTTTGCGGGCTGGGTCTGCAGAAGGCAAAGCGGAGCGTGAGCGCCATGTTCTCGCGACGGCGCAAGCCAGCCACAGATGGCGTTCAGGAACAGGCGTGAGGGGCAAACCATGTCACACAAGATCATCAAAAACCGCATCGGCATGCATCTCCAGGCCACTGTGCTTTCCGGGCTCCTGCTTTTGGGCGGCAGTTTCGGAGCGCTTGCCGATGGGCAGGCCTATCGCGTCGGCCCCGACGATGTGCTTCAGGTTACCGTCTACGGGCAGCCGTCGCTTACAGGGCTTTATCCTGTCGATGTGGACGGCAATATCGGCTATCCGGTGGTAGGCAATATTTCAGTCACCGGACTGACCACCAATGAGATCAGCGAGAAGATTGCGGGATCGCTTTCTCAGCACATTCCGGGGCTGACGGTCACTGCAACAATCAATCAATATGCGCCGGTATTCGTCGTCGGCGATGTCAAGGCGCCAGGAAAGTACCAGTTCCGGCCCGGCATGGCGGTGCTTGAGCTGATGGCATTGGGGGGAGGAGCCGGCAAAACTGAATCTCAGGCTTTGACCGCCGGTATGCAGCTCATTTCCGCACAGCAGGAATATGCCGATCTGCAGATGCAACTCAGCGCCATGGCGATCCGGAGGGCTCGCTTGCAAGCGGAACTGGACGGTACGGAATTCGCCTACACTTTGTCGGATCAGACGCTTGCAAACAAGGAGACGGCTTCCCTGCAGCAACAGATGCTGGAGGGCGAAAAGACATTGTTCAATGTCCGTCGCAACAACCTTGCCGCGGAGCGAAAGGCGCTCGAAGCGCAAGCGGCGAGCTATGGTGATGAAATCCAGACCTTGCAGCAGAGCATCAAGCTGCACGACACCGAAATCCAGCTATTGCAGGAGAATGTCGATTCCAGCAAATCGCTCGTGGATCGTGGTCTTGCAGCCAAGTCCAACCTTCGCGACATGGAGCGCGATCTGTCGGCTACACGGCGCGCTGCGCTGGAGCTGGAATCCTTTCTCGCGCGGGCAAGGCAGAACCAGCTCGCCATGGAACAGCGCATCGCCAATCTGGAAGAAACCCGCAGAAGCGAGGCGGCCACCAATTTGCAGGACATTGACCTCAATGTTGCCCGCATGGAGCGCCGCAGCAATTCACAACTCCAGGCCATGGCTGAGATTGCCAAGTCTTCCGGCAATATTTCTGCATCGACCCTGCGCCAGAAACTGGTCTTTTCGATCAGCCGTAACGTCAATGGCAGTTTCCAGGATATCGTTGCAAACGAGAACACTGAAATCAAACCAGGTGACATCCTGCGCGTCGAGCTGGACATGAGCAGGATCGGCGGCGGCTCGCCCTCATAGGGCGAGCTTTTTTCCTCAACCAAATTTGCAGACGACGCTGCGCGTCTCCCCAGCATGAGGGATGCTGGGGAGACCTGTCCAGGATTGATAATGTCGGAGAGAACGTCGCGGCTTGATCGGGAAAGCGGATTTTGCTTTCCCGGGGCTTCAAGCGGCGACAGGATCGGCGGTTTCCTCCAACCAATCACGATAGACTTCACGCAGGCCGTCCTCCAGACGAATTTGCGGCTTCCAGCCGAGCGTCCGCATCCGCGAGGTGTCGAGGAGTTTGCGCGGCGTCCCATCGGGCTTGCTGAGATCATGTTCAAAGCGGCCTTCATAACCGACGACGCGCGCGACGGTCATCGCCAGATCCTTGATTGAAATCTCTTCACCCGTACCGATGTTCATCGGCTCAGTGCCGTCGTAGAAACGCAGCATGTGCAGGCAGGCATCGGCAAGGTCATCCACATGCAGGAACTCCCGCAAGGGCTTGCCGGTGCCCCAGAGGGTGACATGGTCGATGCCTCGCAGCTTGGCCTCGTGAATCCGCCGGATGAGTGCCGGCAGGACATGCGAGGTGTTGGGATCAAAATTGTCGTTTGGACCGTAAAGATTGGTCGGCATCGCCGTCATGAAGTGATTGCCATATTGCCGTGCGCAGGCGCGGGCATATTCAAGCCCTGCGATCTTGGCGACGGCATAAGCTTCGTTGGTCGCTTCCAGCGGGCCTGTCATCAGGGCATCCTCGGTGAGAGGCTGCACCGCGTCGCGCGGATAGATGCAGCTTGAACCGAGCCACAACAGGCGCTCGACGCCGTTTTGCTGGGCGGCGCGGATAAGGTTCATCCCGATGGCGAGGTTATCGTAAAGAAAGTCTGCCGGATATTGCGAATTGGCAAGAATGCCGCCGACACGAGCGGCTGCGATGATGATGACATCCGGCTTGCGTCCGCTGACAAAATTTTCCGTCAGTCCCTGCCGGGTCAGATCGAGGGTGTTGTGCGTGGCGGTGATGATGTCACAGTCCATGCCTTGCAGGCGGCGCAGGATGGCCGAACCGACCATTCCTGTGTGCCCGGCAATGAATACCTTCTTGCCTTCGAGCGAATAGAGCGGGGCGGGGATTTCAGCCGTAGAAGTCATTGCGTCCAACCTCCCGCATGATATTGCGCAAATCCCAGTCGACCATCTCGGTGACGAGATGGTCAAAGCCGGTCGTATGTTGCCAGCCGAGGCGATTCTTCGCCTTGGAGGCATCGCCGAGCAGGAAGTCGACCTCGTTCGGGCGGAAATAGCGCGGATCGATCTCGATCAGGCAATTGCCAGACTTTCGGTCGCGGCCGATTTCTTCCACACCGTCGCCCTGCCATTCGATCTCCTTGTCGACGGCCTTGAAGGCATGTTCGACAAATTCGCGCACGGTGTGCGTTTCGCCGGTTGCCAGCACATAGTCGTCGGCAGTGTCTTCCTGCAGGATGCGCCACATGCCTTCGACATAGTCACGGGCATGGCCCCAGTCACGGCGGGCATCGAGATTGCCGAGCCGCAGCCTGTCCTGAAGGCCGCGTTCTATCGCCGCGACGGCTCTTGTGATCTTGCGGGTGACGAAGGTTTCGCCGCGAAGCGGGCTTTCGTGATTGAACAGAATGCCGTTGGAGGCATGGAAGCCATAGGCATCGCGATAATTCACCGTCGTCCAGTATGCATAGAGCTTTGCCGTCGCATAAGGACTGCGCGGGGCGAAAGGCGTCTGTTCGTTCTGTGCCTGGGGCGAACTGTTGCCGAAGAGTTCCGATGTGGATGCCTGGTAAAAGCGGCATGTCTTGCCGAGCCCCAGAATCCGCATGGATTCAAGCAGGCGCAGCGTGCCAAGCGCATCGGCATTCGCCGTATATTCCGGCGTTTCGAAACTGACCTGGACATGGCTTTGCGCGCCGAGATTGTAAATCTCGTCGGGCCGCACTTCCTGAATGACACGGCATAGATTGGTTGCGTCCGTCAGGTCGCCAAAATGCAGGCGGAAGCGAATGTCTTCCTCGTGCGGGTCCTGATAGAGATGATCGATACGCGCCGTGTTGAACGAGGAAGACCGCCGTTTCAGACCATGCACGCGATAGCCTTTATTGAGCAGAAGCTCGCTTAGATAGGCGCCGTCCTGTCCGGTCACACCGACGATGAGAGCTGTTTTCTCCTGCAAGGACTTCCCTCCGATCAGAAACTTGATGAAACCATGTTAGCGATTTCCTGCGCGGGCAGAACGGCTCCAAAACGGCAATCGCGGGCCGCGGCCTCCCTCTTCGGATGAGGCTGGAAGCGCGTCCGGTATGGTCGGTTTCACCCAAAGAGGTAGGCGGTTCGCCCGGTGTCGGTGCTGGCCATGCCTTTGTGTTCCTTGCGGTATCTGCCGCGCTGTTGCGATCCTTCTGCTTAACCGGATCGAGCAATAGGAAGCGAAATCATGCGTGTGGTGCTTGCCAATCGTTACTTCTACCCGGACCAGTCGGCGACCAGCCGCATGGTGACGAGTCTCGCCCATACGCTGGTGCGTGAAGGCATCGAGACGACGGTGCTTGCAAGCCGCAGCTATCACGACAAGCGGAAGGACGTTCTGCCCGCGCGCGAAACGATCAACGGCATAGAAGTGCATCGCATATGGACCTCGGGTTTCGGTCGGGGAAAGCTTGTCGGGCGAGCGGTCGATTATGCGACATTCCATCTGTCCGCCGCCACATGGTTTGCATCGAATACGCAGAAGGACGATGTTTGCGTCGTCTGCACCGATCCGCCGCTTCTTTCCGTTTCGGCTGCATTGCCGGTCCGTATGCGCCGGGCGAAACTCGTCAACTGGGTGATGGACCTTTTCCCCGAAACGGCGATGGAACTCGGCCTCATCAGGTCCGATACTGTTTCCGGCAAGCTCGCCCTGATCCTGCGCAATTGGTCGATGCGGCAGTCGGCACTGACCATCTGCCCGATAGAGCGCATGGCGCATTATCTTTCAACACGCGACATTCCGGCGGAAAGCCTCAGCGTGGTTCACCACTGGGCCGACCGCAATGAGATCGTGCCGGTGGAACCGGCGCAAAACCCCTTGCGCCGCGCATGGGGGCTCGGTCGGAAATTCGTCATCGGCTATTCGGGCAACTTCGGACGCGCGCACGAATTCAAGACAGTTCTCGATGCTGCCGAACGGCTTCGGCATATGAAGAGCATCGTCTTCCTGATGATAGGCGAGGGACAGCAGCGCGGTTTCGTTGAAAGCGAGGTCAAACGACGCGGCTTGACCAATGTGATGATGAAACCGTTCCAACCCGTTGATAAACTTTCCGAAAGTCTTGGCGCGGCCAATGTGCATCTGGTTTCCCTGAAGCCGGAGCTGGAACATTGCATCGTGCCCAGCAAGTTCTATGGCGTGCTTGCGGCCGCGCGCCCGACAATCTTCATCGGCGATACGGAAGGCGAGATCGGCACGATTGTCCGTGATTTTCAGTGCGGCATGGCGCTGCGGCCCGGCGATGTCGATGCGCTGGTCAAAGCGATCCTTCATTTGCGTCATTCGCCGGTCGGGCGCATGTCGATGGGCAACAATGCTCGCTATCTGATGGAAACGGCCTATTCGCGCGAGTATGGCGCTGCGGTCTGGCAGTCCGCCATCTCGCGGCTCGAGGAAAAGGTGGTGCCACAAGCCATGCCGGTTCTCGACCGGCAATTCCAGCCGAGGGAGCTATGATGGACGGGTCTGTTGTCGTCAGCCAGCTTGGCGCGCGCATGCATTATGCAGTCCCGCGCATTTTCGCAAGCCGGGAAAAGCTTGCGCATTTCTATACGGATATATGCGCGCTTCAGGGATGGCCACGATTGCTGAACAGCCTGCCGCCGTCAATGTTGCCCGCATCGGTGCGGCGACTGGTGGGGCGTACACCGCAAGGAATTCCGCAAGACCGAATGACTACATTTCCTGCCTTTGGCCTACACTCTGCCGTGCGCAGGCTTTCCAATCAGGCACGCCCGAAGTCAACTGCCAATGCCATATGGGCAGGGGAAACCTTCGGCAAGCTGGTTGCCGGAAGCGGCTTCCACGGTGCGAGTGGCGTTTACGCCTTCAGCGGAGAAGCGCTGGAATTGCTGACGGTCGCCAAACAGCAGGGCTTGTGGACGGCTGTGGAGCAAATGATCGCCCCACGAACCATCGTCGATCAGTTGTCGTATGAGGAAGAGGTACTTAATCCTGGCTGGCAGCTTCCTGTCGCAAACGACGTCCATGCCGATATTTTTGCCGCACGCGAACAAGCGGAATGGCAGATCGCCGATGCCGTCGTCTGTCCATCCGATTTTGTGGCGCGTCATGTGATCGAGGCAGGCTGCAATCCGGAAAAGGTCGTCGTGGTGCCTTACGGTGTGGACTCTCGCTTTCTGCTTGATCCCTGTCCGCGTCTGCCCGGACCGCTACGGGTTCTCACTGTCGGCGCGGTCGGGCTTCGCAAGGGCTCGCCCTATGTTGGCGCGGTGGCGCGGGAGCTTGGAGACATGGCGCAATTCCGCATGGTTGGACCAATTACCGTAGAGCCGGAAGCACGTGCAAAACTCGCCGCAACGGTCGAGCTGACAGGACCGATACCGCGCAGCGAAATGCGCGCCCAGTTCGAATGGGCAGACGTGTTTCTGTTGCCGTCGCTCTGCGAGGGATCGGCCACGGCGGTCTATGAGGCACTTGCTGCCGGTCTGCCGGTCATTTGTACGGACAATACTGGCAGCGTCGTACGACATGGTATCGATGGTTATATCGTCCCGATCCGTGATGTGAGCGAGACGGCAGGGATTTTGCGGCAGTTTGCTGGAACTCCCGCAACACTTGCCCGGATGAGCGACAGCGCACGAGAGAGGGCCAGTGATTTTACCGTTTCACGCTATGGCGAGCGGCTGGTGGCAGCACTGGCACAATATTCCAGGGTGTATGCTTCATGAGGATCGTTCACGTCATCGGTTCCTACGATCCCGCGAAGGGTGGTCCACAGGCTGTTGTGGTGCGGCTGGCAGCGGCGCAAGCCTCGCTCGGTCATGAGGTGACAATCGTAAGCTATTGCGATGATGAGGTGAGCAGTCGCGCAGCCAAGGCTGCCCTGACGATCCCCGGCTTTGACAAGGTGAGCACGTTACTGCTGGCGATGCCCGACCTGCGGGAAACCCTGTTTGGGGGAGCCGCCGCGAAAGCCATGGAGGCACTGGTACGCCTGGCAGATTTCGTGCATCTGCATGGCATATGGGAAACCAATCTGTTGCGGGCTTCAATTCTCTGCCGTCGTTTTGGTGTGCCTTACTGCGTTCGCTGCTGCGGTATGCTTGATATCTGGAGTATGCGGCAGAGTGCATGGAAAAAGAAAATCGCGTTGAAGCTCGGCTTTCGCGGTATGCTCGATGGAGCGGCTTTCATTCAGGCCCTGAATGCGGACGAAATAGAACTGATGCAGCCTCTCGGCCTGAAGCCGCCATTGATAATGATCCCGAACGGTATTTTCCTCAACGAGGTTGAGGGTGACAGGGATATCGTCGTGTCCGAATTGCCGGAGCGGCCTTATGTGCTGTTTCTGTCTCGGCTTCATTACAAGAAAGGCCTCGATATTCTTGCCGATGCCTTTCGTCGGGTCGCTCTCCTGTTCCCGGATGTGGATCTGGTGGTCGCCGGTCCTGATGGCGGGGCGGAAGACGAATTCCGCGATCTTATTCGTCAATATGGGCTGGAGGCTCGTGTTCATATGACTGGCGGGCTTTATGGCTCGGCCAAGATTGCCGCCCTGAAGCAATCGGCCTGCTTCTGCTTGCCGAGCCGTCAGGAAGGCTTCAGCGTTGCCATAACCGAAGCGCTTGCCTGCGGTGTGCCCGTGGCGATTACCGATGCGTGCCATTTTCCAGAGGTTGCCGAAGCCGGTGCAGGTGTGGTTTGCGCGCTTGATCCGATGGCGGTGGCCGCAGCGCTAGAGCGGATTCTGGAAGACCCCGACGGGGCAAAGCGGATGGGCGCAGCCGGTGCAAGGCTCGTGCGTGCCAATTACACCTGGCCGCGCATCGCGCTCCAGACGATTGCGGCCTATCAGAGCTTCCAGTCGCTAAAGAGCGATGCCGTTGCGGGACGCAGGCGTCTTCGATCCGTTCCCGCCGCCTGATAGTCAAGGCTTTCGCCTTGGCCGCACAGGCTTGGCCGGATTGCCAGCATAGACCATCCACGGGTCCATATCACGGAAGCAGACCCCTCGCGCACCCAGAACAGCGCCTTCACCGATGGTTACGCCCGGCCCGACGAAAGCTTCCGCCGCAACCCAGCCATAAGGCTCGATGCGAATGGGCGCTGCCGTGAGCGGAAAATCAGCCTGGTCAATATTGTGTCCCGCAGTGCAAAGATGTGCGCGCTGCGAGACGATGGCGAAGGGCGCAAGCGTGACATGCGCGACGTTATAGCAAAGTGCGCCCGGCCCGAGCGATGAATGAGCGCCCATGGTCAGATTGGCTGGCCACCAGATGCGCGCGCTGCCGCGTACGATGGCAGTCTTGTGAATCCTGGCACCGAAGGCACGCAGTACGGCGCCGCGCCAGCGCCACAGGAAGGACGGCGTCCATGCTGCCAGCACCAGCCAGCTTGCCTGCCAGATTAAACGTCGGACACGATGTCCGAGAGTGAAGGTTGCGCCGCCTTCCATGGGGCGTGACGAAGTCTTTCGACCGCTGATCGGGATGGGTGAATTTTGCTGCGATGCGACGGACATTGCGATCATCCTTTACGAAAATTGCGGCAGGCCTCCGCTTCGTTGCGGCGGTATGGGCAGGTAAACGGAGCTGTTACGGATGCGACAGAACGTCAGGACAGGGATCAGGAAAAGCGCCATATGCAGCCAGACTGTGATGACCCAGTCTGTCTGGTGGGAAATGGCGTGCATGGCGGGCACGATCGACAGCATATAGACGAGTTGCCCCAGCATCTCCCCCGCCATTGCCGTCTCCCAGAGCCGCCGCATGGCCCAGGCGAGTACAAAGAATTTCAGCGCTCCGAAATACCAGAACGACGAAAAGGCATCGACAAGGCCGGTCTCGGTTGTTCCGGTGACGGGATTGTAGTCGCGGCTTGGCTCGGGCGTATCCAGGCGCAGGGCTTCCTTGACATCGGCTCCTACCAGCTGCGCGGGTACGAAAGTGAACACGATGCGGTTCCAGTGGAATTTGCCGTAGTCGAATTCCAGCCGCCGGTCCACCTCATCGATAAGCTGCACGGCATTGCGCATTTCCAGTCCACCGCGTTCCAGCGTCTTGTTGAAATTGGCGGCGTAGTCGATTTCCATGATGTCGTCGAGAACGAAGCCGGAAGCCGCGCGTGTAATCTGACGATAGTCGCCCATGCTGGTCATCAGAAATGTGCCTGCAAAAATACCGACAAACATTATGATACGAGGCACGACCATGCGGCGATAGAACCAAACCGCCAGCAATATCATCAGGAAAAGCTGGATTGCTTCAGCGCGTTTTCCGGTCACCAGAATACGGTCCAGATAGAAAACCAGATCGAACAGGATGATCGCCAGCGCGAACCAGGACGGGCGTCGTACAAAGCATAAAAGCGCGATGCCCAACCCATAAGGCATAAGCTGCGCAAAAAAGAGGTAGACTACCGGCATGCCGGTCATCTGCACACCGATGGAGACTTCTCCGGGAAGGCGGCTCAGGAGAAAGTAGAAAACAGAGCCGAAAGCAGACAGGCCGGCTGCGGCCCACATCAATCGCCGCTCGCTGAAACTCATGCTGAGGAATTTGATGGGGCGCTTTGCCATGCGCCAGCCGAGGACCAGCATCGCAAGCGACAGAACGCCCATTATCATTGTCTTGGCGTAAGCCCCGGACGGCAGAAACTGGTCATACACAAGAGCGGGGAGCTGCGGCAGCAGGAAGCCGAAAGTCATCACTCCTGCAAGGAACGGAAACTGGTACATGCGTTCCGGACGCGAGAGGAGGCCTCCAGCCAGAAGACAGAGGACGAAACCGACGAAAATCCAGGTGAGCGAGAGGTTCATTGTGTCACTCCCACTCCACCGCATACGTCTGAAAGATCGGGCGCCGGTTCAACCGACGAAAGATCCTGCGGAAAGATGCGACCCGAAAGCAGGTACCAGCCAAGCTTCACATACTCCTTGATGACTAGTTCCATGTCCGCTGGGGTCGTCGGAAACCCGGCGCGACCGCCATCGCCGCCTATGGGGGACGAGATGAAGCGCATCTGGGGGCAAGCGGCGCGAAAGCTCGCTATGGCGCGGCGCGAATGATACCAGTTGGTCACGATCACGGCGCTTCTGGCCTGAATTTCACGCATGACGGGCGCGGAAAACCGCGCATTCTGCCATGTGCTGCCGGACTGGCATTCCACGACGATCGCAGACGGCTTGACGCCGTTGCGCACCATGATCCTCTTGTTTGACAGACAGTCACCGTCGCCTGTGACAAGGATCACCGGCGAACGGCCTTCCTTCCAGAGGCGGGCGGCCTCCACGGCGCGGGGCGGTCCATCTCCGCCGGGCACCACGATCACATCGGCTTTGCCGCCGTCATCCTGCAAGGTCAGAACCGGCTCGGAAAAGAACATCGCCGCAAGCCCCATCAAAACGGCGCAGGGCAGAATAACGAGAAGCATCATACCATACGCCGTTCTGGTGCTTCGGTTTTCAACGGGGGCATGACCGCTGGAGCGTCCGCGACGAGCGCCGACTGGCGCTGGCGCTGTTCTTCCATCTTGACAACGATCATGAACTCGTATGCTGACAGCAGGCGGCAATAGAGATAGCCGGGTTTGCCGTCGAGAAAACCGCCGCGCAGCACATACATGTAGAAGAAACGCAAGGTGGGCCGACAAGGCAGATTGTAGGACAAGGATTTTAGTGCCCGCCGTCGCCGTTCCGGATTACCTGACAGGAGGCCGCCCCAGTCGATGCGTCGCTCCAGAAGCCGTGCTGCCGACAGATCCGCCTCGACGGAGGAATAGAGATTGTGTTTATCGTACCAGGCGGCCAGTCCCTTGTTGAAGCTGTAATGAATGAAGTGCGCCTGCAATTGGCCGCTGGGACCTCCGGTGGCGCGCGCATGGATGGAGCGCTCGAAGCGCACGCGATCGCGGCGAACCAGCCGGGTTATCCATGTCGGATAGAGGCTGGCATGGCGTATCCAGCGCCCCATGAACATATTCTTGTAGCGGAGCCGGAAAAACACTTCGGGCCGGTCCGGATCGGCAGTGACCGCCAGTATTTCGTCGCGCAGGTCAGGCGGGGTGATTTCGTCCGCATCAGGCGTATAGATCCAAAGATGCTTGAATTCGATTTCCGTCAGCCCATACATGCGCTGGCGGTCCTCAGTGTCATAGGTGCGCTGGTAGACGCGCGCGCCTGCTGCCTTGGCGATTTCCACGGTACGGTCGGTGCTGAAGGAATCGAGCACCACGATGTCGTCGCACCAGTCGAGTGAGGCGAGGCAGGCTGGCAGATTGACTTCCTCGTTGAGCGTTCTGATGAGGACGGATACGGTCATGAAGTTGCCCCTGGATAAGTGATATTCGGTTTGGTGTTCGGATTGGCCTCGGCCATTGAGGCCGCAACGATCGGACGAGCGCCTCTGGTCATGCGCAGTACGAAGAGCGTGTGAGCTGCGGCCGGGATCGCCAGTGCCAGCAGCATTGGCCAGACGGGTATGTCGAGCCGCACGGCGATGTAGGCGATGGCGCCCGCGATCAGGTTGAGTGTCATAATCGCGACGGTTGTTTGCCCGCAGGAAAGCCCCGCATCCATCAGCAGATGATGCAGGTGCTGCCGGTCCGGCGAAAACGGGCTCCTGCGTGCGGACATGCGGCGCACGATCAGGCTCAACGTATCGATGACGGGTACGATGACGATCCAGATCAGGATAGGAAAGGCGACAGCGGCGGGTCCGCTCGCAAGAATGAGGATAAATCCGGCAAGGGCCGCACCAAGCAAGGTGCTGCCGCCATCGCCGAGGAAAAGGCTGGCCTTCGCGCGCCAGCGATGCCGTATGTTGAAAACGAGAAAACCGAGGCACGCGGCGGCAAGAGCGAGCGCCTGCAGCCCCAGGCGATGTTCGCCGATACCGAAGCCGATGACAGCCAGCCAGAAAAAGGCTGCGGCACTTGCCGATCCGGCAAGTCCGTCCACGCCGTCACTCATATTGACCGCATTGACGAGCCCCACAATGAAAGCGAGCGCAATAATGAGAAAAAGCGGTCCGGTCAGAATCTGGATCAGCATGTAGGGAGCTGGCGTGGCGGCGGTTTCGATGCCGTCGGAAGCAAGCCCGAGATAGGTCTGCCGTATCCCGGCGATGGCGATAATCAGGAAGGCTGCGAACAACTGGATTGCAAGGCGCGGGGCGACAGGCAGGTTGAAACGGTCATCAAGAACGCCGGTGACAAGGATCAGCACAAGTCCCGGCAGCAGGGCTACGGCATTTGCATGGCCCGAAACGCCGGATGCCAGAAATGCAGCTACGAAGAAGGAGAGAAAAATGGCGATGCCCCCGCAAAGCGGGACGTTTCCATCGTGTCTTTTGCGGGTGTCGGGAATGTCGATGAGATACCATTCACGTGCCAGTCCACGAAAACCGAGGCAGAAAGCAACGGAAAGAGCGAAGGCCAGAAGCGTGATCCAGGAAAGACTCGTCATGTCTCCTCCGAGGCGCGTGCAAAAATCAAACTCTGGAAATTTTTACGCACTGACGCCGTGGTTCACGACTTGGCTTTAGAGCGTGCTGCATACTCCTTTCAGGTCAGGTGTTAACACCAAGGGCGACATTTCGTGCTTGCGGCAAAGCGTTATCCTTGGGGAAGGCAAGAAAGGCCAGAAGGCCGTCTTTCCGAATGTTCCGGCAAAAAGTTCCGGGGGGGCAAAGCATCGTGAAATCGAATCTACAAAACGCATCCAGTCTCCCTTTGAGGAGCGAAACATGAACGGCAGTCGCAGGGGCATACTCATGGCGGCTCTGGAGCAGTATGCCGCGCTGATCTTCAATTTCCTGACGGTCGTCATCATCTCCCGTGTTCTCAACCCAGCCGAAACAGGTATGGGCGTCATCGGCATCAGCATTTCGGCGATAGTTTTTTCGCTGCGGGAGTTTGCGAGCGCTGAATTTCTCATCAAGCTTGACCGAGTCGAGGACAAGGATCTTCAGACCTCACTGACCTATCTGATGAGTGTCACACTGGTGCTTGCAGCCACGCTCTATGCGCTGCGCGGTTTCTTCGCCGCTTCCTATCAGGATCCGATGCTCGGTTTCTTTCTCGACATTACAATCGCTGCCGCCCTTGTCGAAACCCTGTCCATGCCAATCATTGCGCTGCTACGGCGAGAGATGGCTTTCGGCGTGCTCGCCCGTATCAGGACCGTCGGTTCGGGCCTTGGTGCACTGGCTACAATCGTTTCCGCCTATATGGGGTTCGGCTATCTTTGTTTCGCGATCGGCTTGCTTGCATCGGCCGTGGCAACGACTTCACTTGCCATTACAATCCATCCGTTGCGTCGGCTTTTGCGACCGACATTCGCCAGCATTGATGCAGCATGGCGCTTCGGTATCTATCTTGGCGCAAATTCCAGCCTTGGCAAAATCTGCGAGACGTTTCCTTCGCTCATCCTGGGCCGGTTCATGCCCATTTCGCAGGTCGGTATCTATAACCGCGCAGGCACCGTCAGCGGATTGCCTGACCGGGTCATCCTCTCTGCGATTTTCGCGGTCGCGTTTCCCATGTTGTCGGCGCAGGTACGCGAAGGTGTGGATATCCGCCAGTCCTATATCCGCGCGCTGTCCTATATCAGTGTGGTCTATTGGCCGGCGCAGGTTGTGCTGGCATTTCTGGCCTATCCTGCGGTGCGGATCATTCTGGGTAGTGGCTGGCACGAAGCCGTCCCTATTGTCGCCATATCGTGTACCGCGAACATGTTCTGGTGCCCGGTTCTGCTGACCTATCCACTGCTGATGGCGCTTGGCCACAACCGGGATGCCTTCGTGTTCAGCCTGATTTCACGTTCTGTCGTGGCACCCGTATTGTGCGTGGCGGCCTTCTTTGGTCTGTTTGCGGTGGCGCTTAGCCAATTCATCACGTCGCCTTTCCAGATGGTCGTTTCGATCCTCTATGTGAAAAAATATGTTTCCTTTTCGCAGCGCGAGCTTTTCGGAGCGTTCGCGCATAGCGCTCTGGTGACCGCACTCACCCTCATTTTGCCATTTGCCGCGTTGGTGGCTAACGGATTCTCGTTCGACTTTTCGCCGCTTTTGGGTGTTGGCATCGGACTTGTTGCTGCCGTGAGCTGGATAGTCGCGGTCTTGGTCACCCGGCATCCATTTGGTGAGGAACTGAATCATGTCTTCATTACATTTGCCAATATGAGCGCCTTCAATCGCCGTATCTTCCGGCGTTGGCGGCATGGGCTCATATCTTCGACTCCGGCTGAATAGACGATTATTGTGAGGGAATGCGAATGCACAGCGTCGATATTGCCATCCCGAACTATAATTACGGGAGTTTTCTGCGCGAATGCGTCGAAAGCGTATTGTCACAGCACGGCGTTGATGTTCGTGTGCTGATTATTGACAATGCATCGACCGACGACAGTGCTGCAATCGCGCGCGAACTTGCGACGGAAGACAGCCGGGTGGAACTGCGCCTGCGGGAGCGAAATCTCGGGCCCCATGCTTCGTTCAACGAGGGGGTGGACTGGGCAAGCGCTGAGTATTTTCTGATCCTATGCTCCGACGATCTGCTCGCGCCGGGCGTGCTGGCAAATGCCGCCGCATTTCTCGATGAGCACCGCGATGTGAATCTCGTTTATGGGCGTATGTCGATGATCGCAGCCGGTACCCGTCGGTCAGAGATAGAATTACCGGAGCCGGGTAAGGCTGGCGGGTGGAAGGTTCGATCGGGACCGGATTATATAGCAACCTGTTGTCGCAATGCGATCAGCCTTGTCGACGGCCCATTGGCGATTGTGCGTACCGCAGTGCAGAAAAAGGTAGGTCATTATCGCACAAGTCTGGCTCATACGGACGATATGGAGATGTGGCTACGCTTTGCCACGCATGGCGCCGTTGCAGAAACCGAAAGCATTCAGGCTTTTATTCGCACGCATCCGCAGAGCCGTTCCTCCAATATTGCAGGAATATTGCAATGGAACCGGGAGGTTGAAGAAGCTTTCGTTTCCTTTTTCGATCATGAAGGGCGTGACCTGCCCAATGCCCGGCAGCTTATGGCGGAGGTGAGGGACTGCCTTTCGAAACGGGCCTACTGGTCTGCCGTATCCAATGTGTTGCGTCGCGAGAAGGGGGCGGCGGCGCTTCTCGCCGCTGCATTGAAACGAAAGCCTTTGATGGCGCTTGTTCCGCCCTTCGATTACCTTCTGCATCGAAGCGAGCGGCGTAAGCATCTGAAAGCTATGAGTTAGTGCGCTCTGTTGCGTCGTGTGTCTAAGCCGTTCTTGTGTTTCAGAAGTTTCTGGTGAAGGTTCTGCTCCTGCCATTCGAGGCGCAGCCGGTACTGATCAGTGCCCGCCCGCACGGCTTGTTCCAGTTCAGGACGACGAAGTAGCATATCGTCTATCTGCCGGATCAGAGTTGGCGGGTCGAAGCTTTCCACATGGTGGCAGAATTCGCTCAGGCCATTATCTGCGAGAAGCACATCGTTCTTTCGCGCATAACTCAGCGAGATTGTGGGCCGTCCCATATGGAGCGCGCAGATCACATTGTGATAGCGGCTCGCCAGGACGATATCCGTCTGTGCAATCTGCTTCATCAGATCATGCAGCGAGGTGACCGGCTCATAAATGAGTTGCTGGTTGTGGTCGGTCGGAGGCAGAAGCGCCATCAGGTCGTCGATAGCTGCACGGTCGATATTGTCGCCGGTCAGAAGACGCACGGTACGGCCCTGCTGAAGCTGCGACTGGATCACGATGGACATTTTTTTGAGGTAGTTGCTGTAGATGGAGTTGCCATTTCCGTCGCGTCGCTTCCAGCCGCGATAAGCCATCATGCCGATGCCTATTCGTTCGATACGCTGCCGGCGATCATTGTGTGGAAGGATCGTTTCGGCAGCCTTTGGCAACAAGAAGGCGAGGTCGGCACTAACACTGTCGCTGTCCTGTTGAACTCCCAACGTCTTCATGAATTCATGCGAGATCGCATCACGGTATGATCTGAATGTGGCCATAAGAGCAGATTGCCTCATGAACCAGCGGCTGAGCGGATGATTGATCGGGCCAGCACCAATCGAGACCATGAGAAGTTCTGCACCGCTCAATCTGGCGGCGAGCGACCAGCGCAGTATTGCGAAAGGCCAGCCGAAGGCATCGGCACTGAAGTCATCGAGAAAGCCGGTGCCCGGCACGATGAGAAAATCGAGCTCGCGGCTCAGAGCCATGGAATTGGCAAAATTCCAGATGCGGTGCGGAATCTGCATCAAAAACCGGTCGGCAGTGCGCAGGATGCGATTGGCGGGCGTGTAGCCTCCGATAGGAACTGTCTCTATTCCGTATGCGTGTTTGATAACCTCTGGTCCGGAACATATGCATACGACCTCGATCTGCGGGTCGGTTCGCTGCAGCTGGCGCAGCATTGCCTCCAGCGAACCGTCATTGCCGGTATTACCAGAACCAAACTGCCCGAAAAGTCCTATTCTCATGCGCGTGTCTCCCGCTGCATCTAGAAGCTAATGCGGGACGCGTCGTGGGGAAAACTGGCAGAAGGGTGAACACCCTCCTCTATTGTAGGAGGGGGTGTACCCCTCATAGCCGAAATGCGCAGCAAAGCAATTTCGATACACTAACGAGCGGTATATCCATTGCCCCCCGATATACCGGAGTAAGGCTTCGAGGGAATTGTTCCCTCGAAGTCTTCTCTCCCTTGAAATGTCACTCCCGAAATATCGCCGGGGCAACAAGGTTCTGACCATGAAATGTGCTTACTTTGTCCGTCCTCACATAGGCGGAACCTATTCGGTTTTCACACGCCTGCGCTCGTCGCTCGGTCAGTCGGGCATAGAACTTCGCTGGCTTGCCGCGGGCGCTGCGGGGGATACGGTCAACGTGCCGACAGGGCAGGGGCTGGAGGACGCACTTCGCAAGGGCGATGCTATCGACCGGATGGGTGTGCTGGATGAAGAAACCCGCGCCAGGCACATGATCGGTTTTCTGCGCGATAACCATTTCGACGCTGTTTTCGTCAATGTTCTCTCGAACCGTTTTGAAACCAATCTGGTACGCTATCTGCCAGCCGATATTCTGCGCATCATGATCGTCCACAACATCACGCCTGGCACATACGCTGCGGCAAAGACGATACGCGATCATGTTCACGCTACGGTCGGCGTTTCAAAACGCTGCCGCGACGATCTCGTGCGCCAGCATGGTTTCAATGCTGCGCGCACGCTGGTCATCCCGCATGGGTTGAACCGGGACATACATCTCTCGCGTCATGTTCCGGAGAAGGACGAGCGCAGCCCGCTACGGCTGCTCTATCTGGGGCGCATAGAAGATAATTCGAAGGGCGTGTTCTGGTTGCCTAATATCCTGCGCGAGCTCCACTATCCGTATCATCTGACTGTTGCCGGCGATGGTCCCGATCTGGCGGAGTTGCGGCATCGTCTTGCGCCCTTTGGCGACAAGGTCAGTTTCAGCGGTTGGGTTGCGCCATCCGATGTGCCCTGGCTGGTGAGCCAGCATGACGTCATGGTCATGCCGTCGCGCTTTGAAGGTTTCGGCCTGACGCTTATCGAGGCGATGAGCCAGGGTTGCCCGGCAGTGGTGTCGAAAATTGCCGGTGTAACCGATACGATCGTTACCGATGGCGAGGACGGGCTTTTGTTTCCAGTCGGTGACTTCCGCCAGGCGGCGCGACATATAGACAGGCTTGCGCGCGATCGCGAATTGCTTGCGGGCATGGCAGGTGCTGCCCAGCAGAAGGTGGAAACGGTCTTCGATAACGATACAGCCGGGCGTGCCTATGCAGGACTCCTCGAACATCTGGCGGAGGATCGCCCCGCTGTTGCGCCGCCGCTGGCGCTTTCTCAATGGTCGATGCCGAATGCACTTCATTCCAGTTTGCGCAGCCGCCTGCCGAAGCCGGTGAAGAACTGGCTCCGCCAGATGCGCGAACGTCTGCATACGAGATGGTCGGCAGCATGATCTGTGAATAAGAAAGGAGAAGGGGCATGAACCTTTTCACATCGCAGTTCCGCAATTCCCAATTGCTTGCCAGCAAGGCGCACACGCTTATTCCGGGCGGCTGTCACACCTATGCCAAGGGCGACGACCAGTATCCGGTTCTGGCGCCGGGCTTCATCCTGCGCGGTTCCGGCTCGCATGTCTTCGATGTCGACGGCCACGAATATATCGAATACGGCATGGGCAATCGTGCCGTCGGGCTCGGCCATGCCTATCCGCCTGTCGTTCGCGCCGTGCGCGATGCCTTGCAGGATGGATGCAATTTTACGCGCCCAAGCGCCATCGAAATCGAATGCGCGGAAAGCTTTCTGGAGCTGATAGACAGCGCCGAAATGGTGAAGTTCTGCAAGGACGGTTCGGACGCTACCTCCGGCGCGGTGCGACTGGCGCGGGCCTATACGGGACGTGACATGATTGCCTGTTGCGCCGATCATCCATTCTTTTCGACCGACGACTGGTTTATCGGAACGACGAAAATGAATGCGGGCATTCCGGCATCGGTTTCAGCTTTGACGGCCACGTTCCGTTACAACGACATTGCAAGCGTAGAAGCGCTGTTTGAGGATTATCCGGGGCGTATAGCGGCTATTATTCTCGAACCCGCAAAGGCTGAGGAGCCGCAAAACAACTTCCTGCACGAAGCAAAGCGTATCGCCCATGAAAACGGGGCCTTGTTCATTCTGGACGAGATGATTACCGGCTTTCGCTGGCATCTGCGCGGCGCGCAGAAGCTCTATGATGTCGAGCCGGACCTGTCCTGTTTCGGTAAGGCGCTGGGCAACGGTTTCGCAATTTCGGCGCTGGCAGGCAAAGCTGAATATATGCAGCTTGGCGGTCTGACCCAGACTGAGCATCCTCGCGTTTTTCTGCTTTCAACCACGCACGGCGCTGAAACCCATGCCATGGCTGCGGCGATTGCCACGATGACGATCTATCGTGACGAGCCGGTGATCGAAAGGCTTTATGAGCAGGGGTCCAAACTGGCAGAGGGTGTGAATGCTGCGATTGCCAGTCATGGCTTGCAGAACCATGTTCGCCTGTTCGGGCGTCCGTGCTGCCTGGCCTATGGAACGCTTGACGAGAAAGGTCAGTCCTCGCAGGCTTTTCGCACGCTGTTTCTTCAGGAGACGATCCGGCGTGGCGTGCTGACGCCGTCGCTGGTCGTGAGCTATACCCACAGCGACACAGACATTGCCCGCACGGTGGATGCTATCGACGGTGCGCTTGGCATCTATGTCAGGGCGTTAAATGACGGGGTGAGTTCTTATCTGACCGGGCGTCCTTCGCAAGTGGTCTATCGCCGCTTCAACGAAGCACCGACCTATTCGCCGACAATGCGATGAAGAACTTCACAGCTATCGTCCTTGCCGTATCTCTGCTGTCGATGACGGCAGGATCATCACACGCAACTGATCCGTTTCCGATCAAGGTTGGTCAGGACCGGCGTATATTCGAGGATGCAACAGGCAAGCCGTTTCTGTTGCATGGCGATACCGCCTGGTCGCTGATTGCGGAGTTGAAGCGCGAGGATGTCGAGGACTACCTGCAGGATCGCAGGAAGCGCGGCTTCAATGCCATTCTGGTCAATCTGGTCGAACACCAGTTCTCCCGCCATCCGCCCGCCAACGCTTATGGCGAGAAGCCCTTCAACGGCGAAGCTTTCGTCGATCTCAACCCGAAATATTTCGACCATGCCGCATGGGTGATCGAACGGGCGCAACAACTGGGCTTGGTGGTTCTTCTCGCGCCAGCCTATCTTGGGGTGAGCGGCGGTAATCAGGGCTGGTTCCGGGATATAAAGGCCGCGGGGCCGGAAAAAATGCATCTCTACGGCCAAAAAGTGGCCGAGCGTTTCCGGCAATATCCCAATATTGTCTGGATCATGGGAGGGGATTTTAACACACCGGACGAAAGACTGGTTTCCAGTATGGCTGAGGCGATCATGAAGATCAGTCCGACGTCACTGAAGACGGTTCATCCGAGTCCTGAAACCGATACGGCTGAACGTTGGAGCAAGAATGACTGGTTCACTTTCGATGCTTTCTACAGCTACAAGGATGTTCATGCGGGGATGTTGAAGCGCACGGCGGAAGCCGCAATGCCGGTCGTTTTGCTGGAAACATTCTATGAGAGTGAACGGGTGACCACGGCGCAAACCATCCGGCGAAACGCCTATGGTGCACTGCTTGCCGGAGCCGCCGGGCAGCTCTTTGGAAATAATCCTATCTGGCATTTCAGCAGTTCCGGCCTGGCTGCCTATCACGGCACATGGCGCGACGCTCTGAATAGTCCCGGCGCACAGTCAATGACGGCGTTGAAGACACTCTTTGACAAACTGCCATGGTCGCAATTGCAGCCAGATCGCGAAAGACGCATTGCTGTGAACCCGGAAAGCTATGCCTCATTTCTTTCTGATGGCACCTTGTCGGTGATTTATGGTGATGCCAACGGATTTGCGGTTCAGAAGGATGCCGTGAAGAACGGTCAAAAGGTGCTCTGGTATGATCCTTTTTCCGGCACGTTTGCCGGTGCAGGCGGGCCGAAGATTGAGGGTGCGATTGCGACCTACATGCCGAAGCAGGCTAAAAATGCTGGTGACGGAACCGACTGGCTTCTGCTGATCGGCAGCGACGAGCGTCTGCGCCCCATCCAAAAGAGGTAGGCGATACGCCCTTTCACGCTTTTCATAAACGCTTGTCCTAACCGGACATGCCTTCGGTCAAGTCGTCGCTCCTGTCCTCTCTGGCTAACATGCATTTATCAAAGCTTGAGGAGTCGGACATGAAAGTACTGGTTACGGGCAATCAGGGCTATATCGGGTCGGTCATGGTGCCGGTCCTCACAAATGCGGGGCATGAAGTGTCCGGCTATGACATTGGCCTCTACGAACATTGTCTTTTTGAAGAGGGCGGCGCGGTTATGAATGTGCCGACCATCCGAAAGGACGTGCGCGATGTATCCCCGCGCGACCTGGAAGGGTTTGATGCAGTCATTCATCTTGCCGCGCTCTCCAATGATCCGTTGGGCAATCTGAATGAGGAGTTGACCTATGACATTAATCACCGGGCGAGCGTTGCGATGGCGAGGGCCGCCAAGCTCGCCGGAGTCGGGCGTTTTCTGTTTGCTTCGTCCTGCAGCAATTACGGTATCAGCGATGCCGATCTGATCGATGAAACCGGCGAATTGAAGCCGGTAACGGCCTATGGCCGGTCCAAGGTGCGGGCCGAACAGGAAATTCGGGAACTGGCGGATGCAAGCTTCTGCCCTGTCTATCTGCGGCCTGCCACGGCTTACGGCGTTTCGCCGTTCCTGCGTTTCGATATCGTTCTCAATAATCTCGTGGCATGGGCGGTGACGAAAGGGCTGATCTATCTCAAGTCCGATGGCACGCCATGGAGACCCATCGTGCATATTCGCGATATTTCCTGCGCCTTCATGGCGGCTATGGAAGCACCGCGCGAAAAAGTCTGGAACGAAGCCTTCAATGTTGGTTCGACGGAACACAACTACCGCATCCGCGATATCGCGGGCATCGTTGCCGAGAATGTTCCCGATTGCCGTATCGAATATGCGGACGATGCCGGGCCGGATACGCGTTCCTATCGCGTCAGTTTTGAAAAGCTGGCACGGGTGTTGCCGGAAGCGAAGCCGGAATGGGACGCCGTTGCCGGTACGCGCGAACTGCTTGCCGCCTATAGCCGCTCAACGCTGACACTTGAGGAGTTTGAAGGCCCGCGCTTTCAGCGTATTGCCCATATCCGCAAGCTGATTGCGGAAGGGGTCTTGGATGCCGATCTGCGGCGCGCTGACGAGGAACCGCAACCGCTTCGGGCAATGGCGTGATGGATACGGGGGCCGGGCACAGAGGCGTTGAAATTGTCATTCCGTCATTGTCGAACGGGATGGCCATCTACGATCTTGCTGCTCGGCTTTATCCAGTTTGCCGCAGTCTCGCCGGTGATGGCGTGCGCGAAACGCTTGCCATCATCGGGGAACATTTACCGCTGGCGGTCCATCAGGTTCCGACCGGTACGCCGCTCTACGACTGGAAAGCGCCGCAGGAGTGGATCATTCGTGAGGCCTATATCGCAGACATGAACGGCGATCGTGTCGTCGATTTTACCCGGCACAATCTGCATGTGGTGAATTTCAGCGTGCCTGTTCGGGCGCGAATGCCGCTCAGCGCGCTGAAAGAGCATATTCATACGCTGCCCGATCAGCCGGACCTCATTCCCTATCGCACCTGCTACCATGCGGAAGCGTGGGGCTTCTGCATGACACATAACGAGTTTCTGTCGATGCAGGACGGCGATTATGACGTCGTGATCGATGCGGAGCGCCGCGACGGTTTTCTGACCTTTGGTGAGTTCATTCACCGGGGAGAAACCGACGAGACGTTCATCCTGTCTGCCCATCTCTGCCATCCGTCGCTGGCCAATGACAATTGTTCCGGACTGGCGCTGCTGGCGCGTCTTGGCGAAGTGCTGCAATCACGACGCACGCGCCTGACCTATCGGCTGCTTTTCGGCCCGGCGACTTTCGGCGCTCTCGCCTGGTTACAGCAGAACGAGGTGAATCTGGGGCTGGTCCGGCACGGGCTGGTCCTGTCCTGCGTTGGCGATGCTGGCGGGCCGAACTACAAGCGCAGCCGTCGCGGTGGCGCGGAGATTGATCGGATCATGGGCCTTGTACTCGGTGAGCGCACCGATGCGACGACGCATGATTTCTGGCCCTACGGCTATGACGAGCGCCAGTTCTGTTCGCCGGGATTCAATCTGCCGGTCGGTATGTTCCAGCGCAGTCTCTATGGCACCTTTCCAGAATATCATACATCGGCCGATAATCTCGATTTCATCAAGCCGGACTATCTGGAGCAATCGTTCAACATGGTCTTGCAGGCTATTGAAATTGCGGAACGAAACTGGAGTCCGCTGAACACGTCGCCAAAGGGAGAACCGCAGCTCGGGCGGCGCGGTCTTTATGGAAATATGGGCGGCGCCAACCGCTCGGCACAAAACGCAATGGCATTGTTATGGGTGCTTAATCTGGCAGATGGCGAGCATTCCATCCTCGATATGGTTGAACGGGCGAAACTGCCCTTCGCAACCCTTGCCGATGCCGCTGACCGGCTTCGCGAGGCAGGGTTACTGGTCGCAAGCTAGAGCAGCGGCCAGGCCAGATCCTTGTCGGAAATGACGCTCGGCCTGTTTGGCCAGGGTATGCCGAGCGACGGATCATCATAGCGTAAACCCGTTGCATATTCAGGCGCATAGGGCTTCGAGATCATGTAGCGCACGAGGACGTCAGGCGTCAGGGTCTGGAAGCCGTGTGCGCAGCCTTCGGGGATGTAGAGCTGGACGCCGTTTTCGGCGGATAGTTCCACGCCAGTCCAGCGTCGATAGGTCGGCGAATGCGGGCGCAGATCGACCAGAACATCCCAGATGACGCCCTGCAGGCAGGTGACGAGTTTGGTCTCCGAATGTGGCTCGTTCTGGTAGTGAAGGCCGCGCAATGTTCCTTCTTCGCGTGAGAAAGACAGGCTGTGCTGCGGAAAATGCGTTTCCATCTGTCGCTCCGCGAAGGCTGCTTCGCAATAGACCCGCGCGAACCAGCCGCGTTCGTCTTCAAGCCTTTCAGGCTCGATAGACCAGGCGCCGTCGATATTGAGCGAAGTGAAACGCATGTTTTGCCCCGTTTGCCATACATGCGCATTCTGACAGCGGGAATATCGGGCGATAGAACCTTCTTCGAAGCATCTGAATAGCCTTCCGGATGATGCCAACCCGTCCGAATGAGGTAGGCACCTACACCCTCGCCGCCATTGGGTGAAGATTGGGTACCTACTCCTCATAGGTCATCCGGTGAATGTTGCGCCCGATCGTATGTACGGCTCGCTCCCGATGACAGTCTCGGCAATTTTTAGGCCGCTTAGTAGTTTTGGTTATCCGACGCGGATCGGAGTTCAACTCTATCAACCCATAACGGACCTGCCCAAAAGGTTCGATGAGGCGAGGAATGACGTATGACCATCCAGACGGCGGATATTTCGCGGAGCACGAGCATGGCGCAAGAGCAGACCGGCTGTCGCCTGTGCGGTAAACTACTCAAACATACTTTCGTTGATCTTGGGATGTCGCCGCCTTGCGAGAGCTTTATCACGGCGGATCGCCTCGACCGGATGGAGCCCTATTATCCGCTCTATGCGCTCGTTTGCGACCATTGTTATCTGGTGCAGTTGAAGGAGTACTTCTCACCGGCTGAGATTTTCACCGAATATGCCTATTTCTCGTCCTTCGCTACGAGCTGGGTCAGCCATGCGAAGACCTATTGCGACGAGATAGCCGAGCGGCTGGGGTTGAATGAAAACAGTTTCGTGGTCGAGATCGCCAGCAATGACGGCTACCTGTTGCAGCATTTCCTGCCGAAGGGCATCCCGATCCTCGGCATCGAACCGGCAGCCAATGTGGCCGAGACTGCAATTGCCAAGGGCGTGCCGACGCGGGTGGATTTCTTCGGCTCAACGCTTGCCGCCGAACTGGTCGGCGCAGGACGCAAGGCCGACCTCCTGATCGGCAACAACGTTCTGGCGCAAGTTCCTGATCTCAATGACTTTGTGCGCGGCCTGCAATTGCTGTTGAAGCCGGAGGGCGTCATCACGCTGGAGTTTCCGCATCTCGCCAATCTGATCGAGCAGAACCAGTTCGACACGATCTATCACGAGCATTTCTCGTATTTCTCGTTGCTGACGATCCGGTATATGGCGCATCGCCATCACCTCAAGGTCATCGACGTGGAGGAACTGCCAACCCATGGCGGGTCGCTCCGGGTGTATCTTGCGCATAACAGCAGCAAGCGGAAGGCGGGGCCGCGTGTGGCAGCGCTTCTGAAGCGCGAAGAGAGTTTCGGCCTCAACGAGATTTCAACCTATGAGCAGTTCGCCGAAAAGACGCGGCGCACCAAGCGCGATCTTCTGTCCTTCCTGATTGCGGCCAAGAATGCGGGAAAACGCATTTGCGGTTACGGCGCGCCGGGCAAGGGCAATACGCTTTTGAACTATTGCGGCATCGGCACGGATTTTCTGGATTTCACGGTCGATCGCAATCCTTACAAGCACGGGCGTTTCACGCCGGGCATGCACATTCCGATCTACGATGTGTCGGCAATCGACAAATACCGGCCCGACTACATCCTCATTCTGCCGTGGAACTTCAAGGACGAGATCATCCGGCAGATGCAGCACGTGGTCGAATGGGGTGCAAAGTTCATCATTCCGATCCCACACGTCACGTTGATTGACCCGGCACTACTCACAGAGGAGCGGTAAGTCATGAAAGTCGTTCTGTTCTGCGGCGGTCTTGGAACCAGAATCCGCGAATATTCGGAGAACATCCCGAAGCCGATGATTCCGCTCGGCCATCAGCCGATCCTGCATCACGTTATGGAATATTACAGCGACTACGGGCACAATGAGTTCGTTCTGTGCCTGGGCTACAAGGCCAATGTCGTGAAGGATTTCTTCCTGACGATCCGCCCGCAGACCTTCGCGGACTGTGTGGTTTCGGATGGCGGACGCAATGTGCAATTGCTTGAGGAAGTGGATCGTGACTGGAGCGTGACGCTGCTCGATACGGGGATCTGGCGCAATATCGGCGAGAGGCTCTGGAGTGCGCGGTCGCATGTAGCGAATGAGGATATGTTCCTTGCCAATTACAGTGATGGTCTCAGCGATGTCGACCTCGACGACATGACGGAACGTTTCCGTGCCAGCGGCAAGATTGCCTGTTTCCTCGCCGTCCGCCCGCCGCTGACCTATCACCTCGCAGATATTGCCGAAGGCGGCGACGTGCGGGCTTTCCGGACCTCGAACACCTCCGATATCTGGATCAATGGCGGCTACTTCCTCTTCCGCAAGGAAATCTTCGACTATATGCGCGAAGGCGAGGAACTGGTGCTTGAGCCCTTTGGGCGATTGATCGCCGAAAACCAGCTCATGGCCTATAAATATGAGGGCTTCTGGCGCTCCATGGATACGCTGCGCGACTGGCAGACGCTTGAGGATATGGTGGAGAAGGGCGACATGCCCTGGAAGAAGCACAAGGCGGAAGAGGCCGAACGACGCGCTACCAATGTCGCGATAGCGCTATGATCGATCTGCGCTCGCTGGCAAATCAGACCCGCCCGCTGCAACTGCTTTGTCTGGGCGCGCATTCCGACGATATCGAAATCGGTTGCGGTGGCACGCTTCTCAGCCTGATCGAGAGCGGCACGCCGCTGCATGTCGAATGGTGTGTTCTGTCAGGAAACGAGACAAGGCGCGCGGAGGCAGAGGCTTCCGCACGCGATTTTCTGCGCGGGATAGACAGTTTCAACATCCATCTTGCCTCTTTCGAGGATAGCTATTTCCCGGCGCAAAGCCGCGAGATCAAGCAATGGCTGATCGAACAGCGCGGACGCGGGCAGCCGGATATGGTCTTCACCCATCGCCACGGTGATGCCCATCAGGATCACCGCACCGTCAACGAACTGACATGGAACCTGTTTCGCGATCAGGTGATCCTTGAATATGAAATTCCGAAATGGGATGGCGATCTGGGCCAGCCCAACGCCTATTCGGCGCTACCGGCTACGATTATGGATCGCAAGATCGAACTGTTGATGAAGCACTTCGGCACGCAGCGCTCGAAGGACTGGTTTGATCCGGAAACCTTTCGCGGGCTCGCCCGGCTACGCGGCATGGAATGCCGCGCGCCTGAAACCTACGCCGAAGCTTTTCACGCCCGTAAGCTGCGACTGTTCTAGTTTGCAACGGGCTCTGCATTGGTGTCGACACGGACGACGACTGACATGCCGGGCGCCAGATGTGCCGCATCCGGCTGATCTTCATCGATGGCGATGCGAACGGAAAGGCGTTGCGTGATCTTGGTGAAGTTGCCGGTCGCGTTGTCGGATTTGATGACGCTGAATTCAGAACCGGCAGCAGGCGCGAAGGCTTCGATGTGCCCCTTCAGCTTGGCATGACGCAGCGCATCGACGGTGAAGGTGACCGGCTGGCCGACCTTCATGCCGTAAAGCTGTGTTTCCTTGAAATTCGCCATTACCCATTTGGTCTTTGGCACGACGGAGACGAGCTGCGTTCCCGCTGTTACATATTGACCGAGACGCACGCCCACTTCGCCGAGTGTGCCGTCACGCGGGGCGATGATATGAGTGTTCTGCAAGTCGATCCGCGCCAGTTCAACGGTTGCTTCCGCATTGGCGATATCGGCATTGAGACTGTCGCGATTGACGATGATGGATTGCAGGTCCTGTTGTGCGACGGCAAGTGCGGCTTGCGCTTCCTCGACGGAGGCCTGTGCCTGAAGCAGCGTGCCATGTGCGGTATCGGCAGAACTTTGCGTGGTCACGCCACGCGGCAGCAATGCCTCGACGCGCTTCGCACTGGCTTCGGCAACATCAAGTGCTGCCTTGGCGCCGGAAATCTGCGCCTGCCGTGACTGGATCGTCGCTTCAGCCGAACGCTGGCTCTGTTCTGAATTGGCCAGAGCTGCCTTCTTGCTGTTGAGGGCGGCCAGCGCCTGATCCAGCTTTTGTTGATAGCTGCGGCTGTCGATCTCAAACAGGAGGTCGCCCTGCTTTACTGTTTGAAAGTCGTTGGCATTGACCTTCGTGACATAGCCGGCGACCTGCGGGCTGATAACTGTCACCTGTCCACGAACATAGGCGTTGTCTGTGGTCTCGACGCTATGTTTGAAAGGCGGCAACTGCCACGCCCATAACACCATCAGAACGCCTGCAAGGCCGATGATGAGGGCGAGACCACCGCGAATATACTGTTTTCCAACTGACATTTTCAAATACTCGTCGATTTAACCAGCCATCGTCGCACTATGGCGGCGGGCGTGCATGTTTTCATAGAGGCGATAGGCGATCAGGCAGGCAAGCGAGAGGACCGCAATGACGGAGATAGCGAGAAAAGCATCGTTATAGGACAGCACTGTCGCTTCCTTGGTGACCTGTTGTCCAAGAAGCGCCAGCCCTTCTGCCTTTGTTAGTCCCTGGTCAGCCAGAACCTTTGCGTAGGTGCCGGATAGCGCCTGAACGCGCTGGGCGACCACAGGATTGGACATGACCAGTTGTTCCACCAGATAGGCTGAATGGTATTTTTCCCGGATCGCGATGAATGTGCTGAACACGGCCGAGCCGATAAGACCGCCAATGTTCTGTGTGAACAGGAAGATGACGATGAAACTCGTCATGTAGGTCGGCCCTTGTTTCAGCGCCTTGGTGATGCCTGCAAGCATGGCAGGGGGCAGGAACAGAGCGCCGCCAAAGGCAATCAGGCCCTGACTGAGATAGGCGTTGTGCGGACGGGTCAGGTTTGTCGCATGACTGTCGAGAAAGGCCCCTACGGCTATGAAGATCAGTGCCAGCCCGAAGATGAACGATACACGTTCAAGCTTCATCCACATGCCGCAGGCAATGCCGCCTGCCAGCGAAGCGGCAAGGATGACGAGATAAAGGCCTCGGCTCTGGCCATCCTGCAGGCCGAATGCCTGAAAGAGGCCGACCGCACCGGTCGTCTGCTCGGCAAGCACGATGCGGAAGATGAAAAGGATCAGCGTGAAACGCAGGATTTCCGGAGAGAACAGCCAGTGCAGGTTCATCAGCGGCTGTTCGCGATTGAGTTCGATGGCGGCGGCGCAGGCGAGGACCGCGATTGAGATCGCAAGGCATACGCCGATCCAGGGGGCTTCGAACCACCAGTAGTTCTTTCCCTGAACCAGAACCACCGCGAGAAGCCCAAAGCCGATGGCAATCAGGCCGTAAGCGACGAAATCCAGCCAGTGCAGCACTTTTGCGCGCGGTGCCTGCGTCATTGGCAAAATATAGACCACGGCGAAGGCGGCGAGCGACAGGCCGATCTCGACCATATAGAGCTGCTGCCATTGGCCGATATCGAACAGCAACGGCGAGATGACGCGGGCGAGCGGCCCGGCGGCAGCCGAACAGGTCAGCGCAAGGCTGAGACCCCACGTCATTTTCTTGGCAGGCGGAAAGGCTTCGAGCATGTAAAGGAAGCCGATGGTGGAGACCGGTGCGGCAGCAGCGCCAGCAATAAAGCGGATCGGGATCGCCGACCAGATGTCGTAGACAAGCAGATGCAGCAGAGAAGAAATCAGGAACACGGCGATTGCGATTTCCGCAAAACGGCGCAGGCCGAACTGCGTGCGGATTTTGACGAGAAGGATCGTCAGGCTGGCATAGGGGGCCATATAGGCCGCGATCAGCCATGAAGTTTCCGTCAGCGTTGCGCCAAGTGACCCCTGTATCTGCTGCGTATTGGCCGAGATGAAATACATGCTGAGGCCACGCGTCGACCACATGAGGACAGATGCGGCGATATAGATGGCCGACATGTAAACCGGCATATGCTGCGCCGCTGGCGTTGCCGCCTGCGCCGGCGCCTGCTGCTGGCCTGCCTGGGAAGTCTCCTGTCCCTGCCGATCTTTATCTTCTTCCGACATGGTTCTAGCGGTCTTTCCCCGCGAGCGTCGTTTCTACCGTCTGGCTGATTTCCTGAAGAACAGTTAGGGCAGTTTCGAGCGACTTCTGATCAAATTTCTGCAAAAGCTCTGCACGGATGTCGCGGGTGATTTCCTGCAACTCACGCACCTGTGCCTGTGCTTCATCCGTCAGTTCGATACGTTTTGCGCGGCGGTCGGTTTCAACCGCAGCACGATAGATCAAGCCTTGCTTTTCAAGGCCATCCAGAAGGCGAACCACGGAAGGGTGCTCGATTTCCAGAGCATCTGCCAGCTCGCGCTGGTTCCAGTCGCGCGGCTGGGCGAGAAGCAGGAGCACACGGGCACGCGCCAGCGTTAGTCCGCGTTCCCGGACGCGGGAATCGAACAGGTTGCGCATTTTGCGTGCGGCTGTGGAAAGCTCCATTGTGAAAGCCGCTTCGAGATCATGTTTTGACTGAGACATTGTATAGCTATCTATTATGTGTGTAGCTATACATATATTATTTTCTTTCTGCTAATCAATGGGATTTGAGCACCTCAAAGGCAGAAACGGTAAAATATTTCCGGCTTCGGGAATAAATCGCGGTCGCCGATTGTCTTACCTCCATATCGCATGTCGCGATTGGAACTCCCGTGAGGCAGATCATGAAAACGTTTGGTTTTATGTCCGTACTGACAGTTGCAGCCGTGGCGGCGTCAGCCGCGCTGGCCGCACCATCCATCAAGACGATGGAAAGCTCGAAGGGGCAGGTTCTGGCAGGCGCCAAGGATATGACGCTCTATACTTTCGACAAGGATAGCAAAGGCGAATCCAGCTGCTATGATACTTGCGCCAAGAACTGGCCGCCCTTCATGGCGATGAAGGGAGCAAAGGCTTCCGGCGCATATACGCTGGTCAAGCGCAAGGATGGCAGCGAGCAATGGGCAAAAGACGGAATGCCGCTCTATTACTGGGTGAAGGACAAGAAGCCTGGCGACGTCACCGGAGACGGCGTTAATGGGGTCTGGCACGCCGCAAAGCCATGAGGCCGATGTGAGCCATCCCGCTCCCGAAAGTTTCGAGGGCCAGCTTCTGGCCCTCCTGCCGGTGATGCGGCGCTATTCTCGCAGCCTTGCGAAGTCCGATGCCGAAGGCGAGGACCTTTTGCAGGACTGCGTGGCGAAGGCGCTGTCGCGGCGCGGCCAGTGGCGTGGCCTCAATCTGCGTGGGTGGATACTCACGATGATGACCAATCTCTATCGCAATGGCTATAAAAGCCGCGCCCGGACCCGACATGAAACGCTGGATGCTGCGGAAAATGTCAGTGTCGCGGCGACGGAAACCGATCCGTTCCAGTTGCAGCAGCTTGAAGAGGCGATCAATTCCCTGCCGGAAGATAACCGCGCGGTGCTGATGCTTATCGTTGTTGAAGGCTACAGCTATGGCGAAGCGGCTGAAATGCTGGGCATACCTGTCGGAACCGTCATGTCGCGGCTTTCACGGGCAAGACATCGCCTTGCCGAACATATGAGCGGTTCGAATATCGTAACGCTTCGGAGAAACCGATGACAGAACGCAATTCTCCCATAACCGAAGCGGAACTGCTTGGCTTTGTCGACGGGCAATTGTCCGATGCGGAACATGCGCGCATTGCCGGGCTTCTTGAGAACAACCCCGAGCAGGCGGCGCTGGTTGCCGAGTGGCGCAGTCAGAACGAAGGCATCAGGCAGCTCTTTTCCGGTTATGCCAAGGCGAAGAATGACGATCCCGTATTGATCCGCTCAGCGGGGATACGCCAGTCGCGAACCTATCGCGGGGTCGTTGCAGCAGCGGTTCTGGCGGCTTTGCTGATCGGTGGTGCAGGCGGCTTTGCAGGTTCGCGCCTGCTTGCCGAAGCCGAGCCGCAAATAGCGAGTGCGCAAACCTTGCCGCAGCAAGCCCAGGCAGCGTATCTCATCTATGCCAGCGAAGTGCGGCATCCGGTCGAGGTGTTTTCCAATGAAGAGGCACATCTGGCGACATGGCTCGGCAAGCGGCTTGATATACCCGATCTCCGCGTTCCCGATCTCCGCTCGCTTGGTTTCCAGCTTGTCGGTGGGCGTTTGTTGCCGGTTGACGGCAAGGCGGGCGCCTTCTTCATGTATGAGGACGAGGCTGGAAAACGGCTTTCGGTGATCGTCGGCCGCAATCCGGATAACCGCGACACGAGCTTCCGGTTCGCCTCAAGTGACGGTGTCGAAACCTTCTACTGGATCGACAACGATCTTGGTTATGCGGTGAGCGGCGAGATATCGCGCGAGCGGCTGCGGCAGGTGGCGGAAGAATGCTACCGCCAGTTTCCGGGCTGACCCGCTTATCGGTCGTCGCTGAAAGCGTGGATCATTGCATCCTTGGAACTGCCGCTGGCGATCAATGCGGCAAGCAGGATGCGAGCCTGACCGGGGCGAAGCGTTTGTGCGTGAATGGCTCCGGCTTCGCCAAGATCATATCCGCCGCCACCTCCGCCGTAGCCGGGTGCCAACAGGCCTTCCGGCACGCGGCTTGAAACTGCAACGGGAATATTGCGGCGCGAGCATTCGCGGACAGCTTCGACAACGCAGGGTGTGGTATTGCCCGAACCGAGCGCTGCAAGAACGATGCCGCTGGCACCGGCTGCAATGCTCGCTTCTATGTGGAGGGCATCGCAGCCGGGATAAATGGCAATCGTGTCGATCCGGCGGTCACCGACGGGCGCTGGAAGCACCGGGCTCTGGCTCTGGATCATACGTGCAGAGCGGAAGGCGTCGGCACTGTCGCTGCTGAACTTGTATGCGCCCCAGGCCGGAACAATCCGCCCGCCGAAGACAATGAGGACACCTTTGTCGGCATTGGCCGGATCGCAGGCAAGACGAATGGCGGTAGCTAGGTTTTCTGGCCCATCGGCCTGCGGATGATCGGCGGTAAACTGCGCGCCGGTGAAGATCACCGGCTTGCCGATGTGGCGCTGCAGATGCACCAGCAGCGCCGTTTCTTCCATGGCATCCGTGCCGTGCAGGACGACGATGCCATCGATTTCGTCATCCTTGAGACCGGAGGCGACGGCGTCGCTGATGCGCTGCATGTCGGAAAGGGTGAGGCTTGCGGAATCCTTCGCCATCAGGTCGACAGGACGAAGCTCCGCTTCAAGGCCCGGCACGAAGCCGAGCAAATCCTCACCGGACAGGACCGGTGTGCTTGCTCCGTCTTCCCCGCGCTTGCTGGCGATGGTGCCGCCAGTGGCGATCACCGCTATGGAAGGCTTTGCAAGCGTCATATTTCCGAATCCTCTCACTTACCGGGAATGCTGGCGTCTACAGCACGTTCGGCAGCAAGTCGATGGATGCGTTCACGCATCATATACCAGCCAAGGATGAGGGCAGGGCCGATGATCGCCAGCGAAGCAATCGTCCAGGTGCCGACTGGATAGTCGAGCGCCATCAGGACCAGTACGCCGAGCAGGAATGCGAGTGTGAGGATGCCGGTGTAAGGCGCACCGAACATACGGAAGTCCGGACGCACGATTTCGCCGCGACGTGCGAGATGCCACAGTTTCAACTGGCAGAGGACAATGACGCCCCAAGCCGTGATGATGCCAAGCGCGGAGAGATTGAGCGCGATTTCAAAGGCTGCCGCAGGCACGACCGCATTGAGAACGACACCGATGACAGTGACGACGGCGGTAACTGCGATACCCATATAAGGAACGCCGTTCTTGTTCATCTTGGCCAGCGAGGCAGGTGCAGAACCGGATACAGCCATCGAATGCAGGATGCGTCCGGTGGAATAAAGCCCGGCATTCAATGACGACAGAACTGCCGTCAGGACGACGAGGTTCATGATGACATCCGCGCCCTCGACGCCGATCTTGCCGAAGAAGGTCACAAACGGGCTCTCGCCAGCCGAATAGGCGGTGTAGGGGAGAAGCAGCGAGAGCAGCAGAACCGAACCCACATAAAAGACGAGCAGGCGGAAGACCACGGTGCGGATTGCACGGGGCATGACCTTGCGCGGGTCTTCGGTTTCTCCCGCTGTGGTGCCCAGCAATTCGATGGATGCATAGGCGAAAACCACGCCCTGTATGATGATGAAGGCCGGCAATATGCCGTTCGGGAACAGGCCTCCGCTATCCGTGATGATACTGAAGCCAGCAGGATGACCGTCAATAGGCGTGCCGGAGACGACGAAGTAAATACCGACCACCAGAAAGGTTACGAGCGCGATCACCTTGACGAGGCTGAACCAGAATTCCAGCTCACCGAAAACTTTCACCGACATGAGGTTCATCGCCAGCACGATAACAAGCGCCGTCAGGGCAAATACCCATTGGTCGATACCCTGCAGCCACGGCACATAATGCTTGAAGAAATTCATGTAGAGCGCAACAGCCGTTACGTCTGCCACGGATGTCATCGCCCAGTTGAGCCAGTACATCCAGCCTGCCACGAAAGCCAGCTTTTCGCCGTAGAACTCGCGGGCATAGGAGACGAAGGAACCGGAGCTGGGACGATGCATGATGAGCTCGCCCAGTGCACGCAGTACCAGAAACGCAAAGAAGCCGCACAAGGCATAGACGAAGACCAGAGCTGGACCTGCCAGTGCCAGACGTCCGCCTGCGCCGAGAAAGAGCCCGGTTCCAATTGCACCGCCAATCGCGATCATCTGAATCTGGCGCGGTTTCAGGGCTTTGTGATAACCGCGGTCCTCTTCAACGAACACTTCGCGTTCGGCCGGGGTGGCTTTCATGGTTTCGATCGGCATTGCTCCTCCCTGAGAGCGCGGTTTCTACAGGCGACCGTTCGGCGTGAAAGGCCAATTAGGGCACACCGCCGGTCATTCAATGAGGGTATGGAATTCATCCCTATTTGATGGGTATTCTGTAAAGCTGCATGACAGATTTTAGAGGCGGTTTTAACGCATATCGCAGAACGCACGTCAAGTATTCGGCTTCAAATGAGAAGCTCGGCGCTCAATTTCAGAAAAAACTGGTAGGGAAAAAATCAGCAGGAAGAAAGTGTTACGGACTTGTGCTTATTCGGCAGGAAAATGCTGCGCCAAGGCGGATTGGCACGAATAATCTGCGCGAATCCTGTGCAAAGCCACCGCCTTGTGGTGTCAGACCTCGTCCTTGCCGATGATCGTCGTCACGGCTGTCTTGACCTTGCTCAGATGGGCTTCCATCGCCGCGCGGGCTTCGGCTTCCGATCCTGCCTCAATGGCTTCGACAATACGGCGATGCTCGACATTTGACGCTTCACGGCGACCAGACATCAGATTAACGAGTTCAGATTGCTGGATCAGTGCTTCGCGGGCATCGGCGACGATTTTGGAGAAGACTGTGTTTCCGGAAGCCTCAGCAATAGCGCAATGAAATTCGGAATCGAGCAATTCCCATTTCTGCGGGTCCGTCTGGCGGTCCATCTTTTCGCAAAGCTCAAGCAGGTGGGCGAGTTGCCCGGCGCTGCGGCGCAGTGCTGCCCAGCCCGCCGCCGGTACTTCGATGAACGGGCGCGCCTCGATCAGATCACGCGCCGAATAACCGCCATAACTCAGTTCGCTTACGGGGGAAGTATTCAGGACATAAGTGCCACTACCTGTCCGGGTCTGGGTTAGCCCCAGCGTCTGTAGCGACCGCAGCGCCTCGCGCACGATTGGGCGGCTGACACCGAACCGGCCAGCAAGCTGGGCTTCTGAGGGCAGGCGGGTTCCAACTGCAAGGCGACCGGACGTGATGGCCGAGCGAATATCGTCGAACACAACTTCTGCCGCATTCTTTCGTGTGATCGGATGGGTGTCCGATAGCCAGTCGGCCAATTCGCTCATGTCCGAACCTCCGTCAATTGCCTCGCTCCTGTCAAGCAGCTAGGCAATTTTTGGAAGGATATCAATCCCAAAGCGGTTCAAAAAGGTTCGACCAACAGATACAAAAAGCCCTGCGCTCTAACTGGAGTGCAGGGCTTTCCGAATGGCAATTATCAGGCCGCTGTGGCGGACGTATTCAACTTGTTGGCCGACAGGATGCTGATGAACGCTGCACCATAAGCCGTGAGCGGCGCCATCTTGGCAAGCGCGCTCGCAATGGCGTCATGGTGGCTCAATTCTTCCTCGGAATCGTGGCGGAAGGATACGCAAACAGTTTCGCCATCTTCACCGATGAATTCTACCTGATAGGAATTTTCCTTGTCGCATCTTTTGACCAGAGCATCGACCACTTGCATGCAATCATTCTCCTTCCGAGCCGCATGAACGCGCTGGAATGGATATGGTTCCATAAAATTTTATCTTTTTTCCAATGTCAGTTCCGGTTTGACAGGCGGGCTGCACCCACTGCCGCCGCGAACGCAATGGCAAGCATGACAAAGGTGAATTCGGCAACCGCAGACCATCCATCCGCAACCCAGAAATAGCCGCCTGCTGCACCGGCGACACTGGAACCGAGATAGTAGGCGAGCAGATAGAGTGACGATGCATGTCCCTTTGTGTGGAGTGCCAGTCGTCCGACCAGAGCGCTGGCGACCGAATGGCTGATGAAGAAGCCAACAGTCACGAGGATGATGCCTGCGATGATGACAGGCAGCGGCGCAAACAGGGTCAGAAGACAACCTGCGGCCTGTATCGCAAGGCCGATGGGAAGAACGGTGAAATAGCCGAGCCTGTCGCCCATCCTGCCAGCAAGCCATGAAGCGGCGATACCGAACAGATAGACCGTGAAAATGGCGCCGAGCGCTGTCTGGCTGAGGCTGTAAGGCGCTGCGACAAGACGGAAACCGATATAGTTATAGATGGTGACGAAGGAACCCATCACGAGAAAGCCAATGGCAAAGAGCAGCGGGAGGGCCGGGTTGCGGATGTGGCCGATCCATGCGCCGAGGTGAAACCGTGCATTGAAGCCCGGACGCGGAATGAAGTTCTGCGAGGCGGGCAGCAGAAAGAGGAAGCCAATGGATGCGGCAAGTCCAAGCAGCCCCATGCCTGCCAGACCGACGCGCCAGGAGAAATACTCTGCGAGCGTTCCGGCAATGACACGGCCCGCCATGCCGCCGAATGCATTGCCAGCAATATAAAGCCCCATTGAAGCGCCAAGGCCGCGCGGGTCGATTTCTTCCGCCAGGTAGGTCATGGCGACTGCAGGCACGCCGCCGAGCAGCAGGCCCTGCAGGGCGCGAATGATGAGCAGCATATGCCAGTCCGGCACCAATGCACTGGCTATCGTGCAAAGTGCTGAGCCGAGGAGCGAGACGAACATCAGTGTCCTGCGTCCGAAGCGCTCAGATACAACGGCAGCACCGAAAATTGCAAAGGCGAGAAAGCCTGTCGAAACGGAAAGCGATAAGGAACTGGCCGCGGGCGTGATGTCAAAATCATGCGCGAAAAGCGGCATCAGGGGCTGGACACAGTAAAGCAGGGAGAAAGTTGCGAAGCCGGACAGGAACAGTGCAATGCTCGCATTGCGAAATGCCGGCGTGCCCTTGACGAGATAATGCTTTTGTTCGGTTGCCGTGGGAGCTGAAACGAGCTTGAGCTGGCTTTCCGGTGTTCTTACGCTGTCGAGGCTGCGTTCTGCGAGGCGTGACATGACTTTGCCTTTTCAAATCCTCCCGCTTTTTGATCTAGTCAAAGACGCTTCATTTGTCCAATATATGGAAGTGACGATTGCAATAGCTTTTGGATATAGCGATGGAACTACGTCATCTGCGTTATTTTCTGGCCGTGGCCGAAGAAGGCAATTTTACCCGCGCGGCTGCGAAGCTCGGTATCGGCCAGCCGCCGCTCAGCCAGCAGATACGCGACCTCGAGAACGAGATCGGGGTGGCGCTGTTTCATCGCGTGCCGCATGGAGCCGAACTGACGGCAGCAGGCACGGCTTTTCTCGGTGAAGCGAAGGCCTCCCTTGCCGCCGCCGAGAAGGCGAAGCTTGCAGCGCAGGGCGCGGCGCGTGGAGAAACCGGCAGGCTCGCGCTGGGTTTCACTGCATCGTCCGCTTTCAACCCAACCGTCAGCGGTACGATCCGCAAGTTTCGGGCCAGATGGCCCGATGTCCGGCTGACCCTGACGGAGATGAACAGTCATTTGCTGATGGAACAACTGGTCAGGGGAGAAGTGGACGCTGCCTTCATCCGGCCCGGATTGGAAAACCCCAAGGATGTACGCATGAAGCGGCTGGCTGATGAGCCGATGCTGATCGCTCTGCCGAGCCATCATCCGCTTGCCGTTCATCCCAAGCTGCCGATTTCAGCTCTGGCAAAAGAGGCATTCGTGCTTTTCCCGCGCATTGTGGGGCTTAGCCTTTACGACGATGTGGTTGAGGCTTGCCGGAATGCGGGCTTTGAAATGATCGTCGCGCAGGAAGCGCCGCAGATGCCATCCGTCGTCAATCTGGTCGCCGCCGATCTGGGCGTCTCGATTGTTCCAACTGCCATTGCGCAGATCAAGCTGGCCGGGGTGACTTATCGTCCAATCGAAGGCGAGCCCCTTCTGGCGCGGTTGGGGCTGGTTTCGATGAAGAACAACCGGTCGCCGCTTATCGATAATCTGATAAGCCTGTTGCCGGATCAGTAAGGACGATCCCGGAATATCCATTGTGTCCTCACAGCGGAGCCTGCGAGCTCATATGCAAGAGCCTTGCATGAACAGGGCTTCTCCGGTTTGATGATGGGATAGAATGCATATTTTGCTTTACGTACCTCAAAACGAAAGCTAAGCTTTTTATTGTGACGCTTTGGGAGGAGTTCACGTGCAGCCAGAACTATCGGCAAAGAGCATATTAAAGACGCACCAAATGCAGCAGTCCGCCATGGGCGGTTGCCTATGAGTGCGCCGGAAAAAGATGGCAGGCCTGCACTGCTGGAGGCTGTGTCGCTTTCCAAATCATTCGGTCCTGTCCAGGTTCTGAAGAATATCGATCTGTGCATTTTCGGCGGCGAAGTTCATGCGATCATTGGCGAGAACGGCGCCGGAAAATCGACGCTGATGAAGCTGCTCGCAGGCAATGAGCGTCCTACGAGCGGAGAAATCCGCATCGACGGCAAGCCGGTTACTTTCTCGGGGCCGGTGGAGGCCGAAGCGCAGGGCATCGTGCTGGTGCATCAGGAAATTCTCCTCGCACCCGATCTGACCGTCGCGCAGAACATCTATCTTGGTCGCGAGCTTAACCGTGGACTGGTTGTCGATGATAAATCGATGCGCGAAGGTGCGCGTAAGGCCATTCGTGATCTGGGCGCCGATATCGATCCGGATGCAGTTGTCGGCTCCCTGTCGATTGCGCAGCGCCAGCTGGTGCAGATCGCCCGCGTGCTGCTGGTGCCGCATCGTGTGGTGATTTTCGACGAACCGACCGCCTCGCTGACGCCGTTCGAGACCGAGGCGCTGCTGAAAGTGATCCGGGATATTCGCGCTAAGGGTGTCGCCGTTCTCTACATCTCGCACCGCCTGCCGGAAGTGAAGGAAATATCCGATCGCGTGACTGTGCTTCGCGATGGCAAGCTTGTTTCAGCGCATCTGTCTTCTGAATTGCAGCCATCAGACATGGCCCGCCTGATGGTTGGTCGTGACGTTTCAAAGCTTTATCCTGACCGCGCAAGCCAGCATGACAACGCTGCCATTCTTGAAATCGAGAACTTCAGCGTGCCGGGCTATGTGAAGAATGCGAGCTTTCATCTGAACCGGGGCGAGATACTTGGCTTTGCGGGCCTGGTCGGTGCGGGACGCACGGAACTGATGGAAGGTATTGTCGGGCTGCGACCCGGCAAGGGGGAGGCGCGCCACAATGGCAAGCCGGTCCATTTCCGCAACGCGCATGAAAGCCAGAAGGCGGGGATCGTTTATCTCAGCGAGGACCGGAAGGGCAAAGGGCTGCTTCTGTCCAAGGACCTGGGTGTAAATCTGACACTCGCCTCGCTGACGAAATTCGTGAGCGGTTTGCAGATCGACCGCAACCGGGAACGCACTGCACTCGATGATGCGATCCGCGAGTTCGATATTCGCACAGGCCGCAAGGACATTCTGGCAGGTCAGCTTTCGGGGGGGAACCAGCAGAAGCTTTTGCTTGCCAAGATGATGATGCTCGATCCGTCCATCGTGATCATTGATGAACCGACACGCGGTATCGACGTCGGCACGAAGGAGCAGATCTACCAGTTCATTGCCAATCTGGCAGATGAGGGGAAATCGATCATCGTGGTTTCGTCGGAAATGCCGGAGCTGATCGGTATCTGCGACCGCATCGTCGTGATGCGGGAAGGGCGGGTTGCCGGTGAGGTGACAGGCGACCGTATGACGGAACATGACATCGTCGTGCTTGCAACCGGCGTTGAAGCCGAAAATGCCGCATAAAAACAATAAAGTGGGAAATAGATGACACAGGTTGCGACCGATAAAAGCTCAGTGGCGAGGACATCCAAGGATTGGGATTTAAGGGCGATTGCCCCGTTCATTGCGCTCGCTTTGCTGCTTGTACTTGGTGCGATTGCCAACCCAAATTTCATCAGTATCGACAACCTTCTCAATGTCGCAACGCGCAGCGCTTTCATCGCCATTATCGCTCTCGGCGCCACCTATGTGATTTCATCGGGCGGGCTCGACCTTTCCGTGGGCGCAATGGTGGCTTTCGTCGCCAGTATCATGATCCTGTTCATGAATAGCGGGGTGATTGCCGATCCGGTGATGATGCTGATTGCAGCCGTGATGCTGGCGCTGATTGTTGGGGCAGCCTGCGGCCTGTTGAACGGGCTGATAACGACAGTTGGCGGCATCGAGCCTTTTATCGCCACGCTCGGCACTATGGGCATCTATCGTGGCCTCACCACATGGCTGTCGCAAGGCGGTGCGATCACCATGCGCAACCCGGACATTCAGGCGCTTTATCGCCCGGCTTATTTTGGTTCCATTCTTGGCGTGCCGGTGCCGGTTATCGTGATTTTCGTGACGGCAGCGCTTGCCGCATTCGTCCTTTATCGGACCCGCTATGGCCGCCATGTCATTGCCGTGGGATCGAATGAGGATGTGGCACGCTATTCCGGCATTTCAGTCAAGAAAGTGCGCACTATCGCGTTCGTCATTCAGGGCCTTTGCGTCGCTGTGGCTGTGCTTCTCTATGTGCCGCGTCTGGGTTCTACGTCGGCCACGACCGGCCTGATGTGGGAACTGCAGGCGATCACCGCCGTCGTTGTTGGTGGCACAGCTTTGCGCGGCGGCGTGGGCCGTATCTGGGGCACGATCTGCGGCGCGTTCATTCTGGAGATCATCGGAAACATCATGATCCTGTCAAACTTCGTCAGCGAGTATCTGCTCGGGGCAATTCAGGGCGCGATCATCATTATCGCCATGCTGGTGCAGCGTTCGCTGTCGCGAAGATAGGTCTAATGCCATGTCTCCCAAAAGCGGGAAGCGGTTTTGGGAGACATGCATGAAAACAAAAGCTTAAAGCGTGTCGTACGAGTATGATGAAATGCGGCACGCTTTAAGGATTGGCGGAATTGTTGGGGCGATTCCAGCCTGAGAGGAATGAGAGCCCCGTGTTTACTGGGAGGAAGACTATGCGAGGGAATTTGATGAAGCTTGCTTTCGCCGCTTTGACGGCGGGTGCGCTTGCCTTTGGCAGCGCAGCAAGTGCACAGGACAAGAAGGTGACGATCGGCGTGTCGATCCCGGCTGCCGATCACGGCTGGACGGCAGGTGTCGTCTATCACGCCGAACGCGTGGCGAAGCTTCTGATGGCTGAGCATCCGGGCCTCAACGTCATCGTCAAGACGTCGCCTGATGCGGCATCGCAGGCCAATGCGTTGCAGGATCTGGCCGTACAGGGCCTCGACGGGCTCGTTGTTCTGCCAACCGATCCAGATCCGCTTGTCAACGCCATCAAGGAAATCAAGGACAAGGGAACCTTTGTCGCTCTGGTCGACCGTGCGCCGAGCAGCAACGACAATTCCATCCGCGATCTTTACGTGGCGGGTAACAACCCGGCACTCGGACAGGTCGCCGGCGAATATATCAAGAAGACCACGCCCGATGCGCAAGTCGTCGTCATTCGCGGTCTGCCGATCCCGATCGATCAGCAGCGTCAGGACGGTTTCGACAAGGGCATTGAAGGCTCCAACGTGAAGGTTCTGGACCGCCAGTATGGCAACTGGAACCGCGACGATGCATTCCGCGTCATGCAGGACTTCCTGACCAAATACCCGAAGATCGATGTGGTCTGGGCACAGGATGACGACATGCTTGTCGGCGTTCTCGAAGCCATCAAGCAGGCCAACCGCAGCGACATTCAGTATGTCGTGGGCGGTGCAGGCTCCAAGGACATGATCAAGAAGGTGATGGATGGCGACAAGCTTGTGCCTGTTGATGTTCTCTATCCGCCGGCAATGGTTTCGACTGCCATGGAACTCGCCGCCGGTCATTTCTATGACCAGATTCCGGTGAGCGGCAGCTACATCCTTGATGCTACGCTCGTTACCAAGGACAATGCGAAGGATTTCTATTTCCCGGATTCGCCGTTCTAAGGTGCTTGAATACCGTGCGCCTGTCTGAGCAGGCGCACGGCTTTTCTTTTCATTCCCGATATGCAGCGCGAAGCGCGCTCTCAAGTTGCTCGATGCCGGTTGATGGCGGGGTCCGAGCATATTCAGGAGAAATTTGATGAAGACGATCAAGGGGCCCGGGATTTTTCTTGGGCAGTTCGCAGGCGATGAAGCGCCGTTCAACACATGGGATGGCATCACCAAATGGGCTGCCGAAAAAGGCTATGCCGGGGTGCAGGTTCCCACATGGGCCAGCCAGTTGATCGATCTGAAAAGGGCTTCTGAATCGAAGGATTATTGCGACGAATTCGCCGGGGTGGCTCGCCAGAACGGTGTCGAAGTCACGGAGCTCTCGACCCACTTGCAGGGCCAGCTCGTTGCGGTGCATCCCGCCTATGACGAAGCTTTCGATGGTTTCGCAGTGCCGGAAGTGCGCGGCAATCCCAAGGCGCGTCAGGCCTGGGCGGTCGAGCAGGTAAAGATGGCAATCCGCGCCTCACGCAATCTCGGCATTGGCGCGCATGCGACCTTTTCCGGCGCACTGGCCTGGCCGTTTGTCTATCCATGGCCGCAGCGTCCTACAGGTCTGGTCGAAACCGCATTTGAGGAACTCGCCCGACGCTGGAAGCCGATCCTCGATCACGCTGATGAGCATGGCGTCGATATATGCTATGAAATCCATCCCGGCGAAGACCTGCACGACGGCGTGACCTTCGAGATGTTTCTGGAGCAGGTCAAAAATCACCCGCGGGCCAACATGCTTTACGACCCGTCGCATTATGTCCTGCAGTGCCTCGATTATCTCGACAATATCGACATCTACAAGGATCGCATCAAGATGTTCCACGTCAAGGATGCGGAGTTCAATCCGACTGGGCGGCAAGGTGTCTATGGCGGCTATCAGGGCTGGGTCAACCGTGCAGGCCGCTTCCGCTCGCTCGGTGACGGGCAGGTGGATTTCGGCGCGGTGTTCTCCAAGATGGCCGCGAACGACTTTGACGGCTGGGCTGTGGTCGAATGGGAATGCGCGCTGAAGCATCCCGAAGATGGAGCGCGTGAAGGCGCGGAGTTCGTCAAGGCGCACATTATCCGCGTCACCGACAAGGCATTTGACGATTTCGCCGCCGGCGGCACCGATGATGCTGCCAATCGCCGTATGCTTGGATTATGAGGACGCGATGACCATCGAAGCTAAAACTACGGAAACTGCTGCTCCCCGTATTCGCCTCGGCATGGTGGGCGGCGGGGCTGGCGCGTTTATCGGCGGCGTGCACCGCATGGCGGCGCGTCTCGACAACCGGTTTGAACTGGTGGCAGGCGCTTTGTCGTCATCAGCGGAAAAGGCGCAGGCCTCGGGGCGTGAACTGGGGCTGGCCGAAGATCGCATCTATTCCAGCTACAAGGACATGGCCATTCGTGAGGCGCGGCTGAAAAACGGCATTGAAGCCGTTTCCATCGTAACGCCGAACCACGTTCATTATGAAGCTGCCAAGGAGTTTCTGCGGCGCGGCATTCACGTCATCTGCGACAAGCCGCTGACCTCGACGCTTGCCGATGCGAAGAAGTTGAAAAAGGTCGCCGATGAAAGCGACGCCTTGTTCGTTCTGACGCACAATTACACCGGCTATCCGATGGTGCGGCAGGCGCGCGAGATGATCGCCAATGGCGATCTTGGCGATCTTCGTGTCGTACAGGTGGAATACGCGCAGGACTGGCTGACCGAAGCGGTTGAGGCGACCGGTGCTAAGGGCGCTGTCTGGCGCACCGATCCGGCACAATCGGGGCTAGGCGGCGCGACCGGCGATATCGGCACGCACGCGTTCAATCTCGCCTCCTTCGTAACCGGCTTGACGCTCGACAGCCTTGCCGCCGATCTCGACAGTTTTGTCGAGGGGCGTCGCCTGGATGATAATGCGCATGTGATGCTGCGTTTTGCGGGCGGTGCAAAGGGCATGCTCTGGTGCAGCCAGGTTGCGCCCGGCAATGAAAACGCGCTGCGCCTGCGCGTCTATGGCACAAAGGGCGGCATTGAATGGGCGCAGGAGGACCCGAACTATCTCTGGTTCACGCCTTTTGGCGAGCAGAAGCGGCTCATCACGCGGGGCGGTGCCGGTGTCGGCTCTGCGAGCGCCCGCGTGACCCGCGTACCGGCTGGGCATCCTGAAGGTTATCTGGAAGCTTTTGCCACGATTTATTCGGAAGCGGCCAATGCTATCGAAGCCCACCGCAACGGCAAAAAGCCGGATAGTGCCGTGATTTATCCGACCGTTGATGACGGCTTGAAGGGCGTTGCTTTCATCGACGCCTGCGTGCGCTCGTCACAGAAAAACGGCGGTTGGGTCAAGCTTTAGAAGTCGATATGTTATAGAAAAAAGGGCGCCGGTGGCGCCCTTTTTTATCCGTCGATTTAATACCAAAACTCGATGAGTTTGTCTCATCGAGTTTTGGTTAAGCCCGTGCGGCGACTGAGCATTTTCAGGGCGTGATGCGTTAGCATCTCAGCGCCCTGGTACAATGGCTTCAAACGTAACGATTGACGACGTTTTCGAGATATTCCTGACGGCCGGATTTCGGCTGCGGATTGATGTCCTTTGCTTCAACTTCAGCCGTGATCTGGTCCAGCGAGAGACCTGTCAAAAGCCTCTTGCCGAAATCGCCATCCCAGCCTGCATAACGTTCATCGAGCGGCTTGGACAATGCGCCGTCTTCAAGCATTCCGGCGGCTGCTTTCAACCCGCGCGCACAGCAATCCATGCCACCGATATGACCGATCAGCAGGTCTTGCGGGTCGAGCGACTGACGGCGCAGCTTTGCGTCGAAATTCGTACCACCGGTCGTGAAACCGCCCGCAAGCAGGACCTGATAATAGGCAAGCGCCATTTCCGGCACATTGTTCGGGAACTGGTCCGTGTCCCAACCCGACTGATAGTCATTACGGTTCATGTCGATTGAACCGAAAATGCCAAGCGCACGGGCAAGCGCCAGTTCATGCTCGAAGGAGTGACCGGCCAGAATGGCGTGGCCCTGCTCGATATTAACCTTCACCTCGTTTTCGAGGCCGTATCGCTTCAGGAAACCATAGACGGTCGCGACGTCATAATCATACTGATGCTTGGTCGGTTCCTGCGGCTTCGGTTCGATCAGGATCGTGCCCTTGAAGCCGATCTTGTGCTTGTATTCGACCACCAGATTAAGGAACCGTCCCATCTGGTCGAGTTCGCGTCCAAGGTCGGTGTTGAGCAGCGTTTCATAGCCTTCGCGACCGCCCCAGAGCACGTAATTCTCGCCACCGAGCCGTTTCGTCGCGTCGATGCAGCTTTTCACGGTTGCCGCCGCAAAGGCGAACACATCCGGATCGGGATTGGTTGCGGCACCGCCCATATAGCGGCGATTGGAGAACAGGTTGGCTGTGCCCCAAAGCAGCTTTACGCCGGTTTCGGCCTGCTTCTTCTCGAAAATATCGACGATCTCGTTGAGATATCGCGTGTTTTCCGCAAAGTTGCGTCCTTCGGGCCGCACATCGGCATCGTGGAAGCAATAATAGGGCGCGCCAAGCAGAGAGAAGAACTCGAAGGCCACGTCAGCCTTGAGCTTTGCCGCATCCAGTTCGTTGGAATACCAGGGACGGTCGAAGGTGCGTCCGCCGAACGGGTCGCCACCCTCCCAGGCAAAACTGTGCCAGTAGGCGACCGCAAAGCGCAGATGGTCTTCCATGCGCTTGCCTAGCACGATTTCATCCGGATTATAGTGACGGAATGCCAGCGGGTTGTCGCTGTCCGGTCCCTCATATTTAACCTTCTGAATGTCGCCGAAAAATCCGGTGCTCATTGTGTCCTCCCGTTCGAATGTCGTCATGTCTGATTGTTTGCGGCAGCGTCACTAACCGGCGAGGGCGTGAAGTGCCGGATAAAGGGCGTGATAACGCTGATAGGCTTCCTCATAGGCCGGGAGCAGGGCGGCTTCCGGCTCTATCGTGCGTTCCGTGCGCGGCGGCGTGCAGACGGCAAATGGATCAGCGCTGGTGGCCGCGATGAGACCCAGTCGCGCGGCGCCAAAAGCACCACCGAAGTCGCCTTCTTCCGGCAAGGCAATCGGTACATTCAACGCGGTCGCGATTGCCTTCAGCCAATAAGTGGAACGCGAGCCGCCGCCGACGGCGGTCAACGACTTGATATCTGTGCCAGCCGATTGCAGCGCGGCGAGATTGTCGCGGATTGCAAAGGCAACGCCTTCCAGAACGGCTTGCGTCAATGCGCGCTGATCGGATTCATGCTCCAGACCTGAAAATACGCCGCGTATCTTCGCATCGTTATACGGGGTGCGTTCGCCGGAAAGATAAGGCAGGAATGTCGCGCTGCCCGGCGCATTCAGCGTGTCGCCGAGTTCCTTATCAAGCTCATGTGCCGTTTTGCCGACAAGCCGCGCATACCAGTCGAGCGCGCTTGCCGCGGACAGGATGACACCCATCTGGTGCCAGGTGTTGGGCAGGGCGTGGCAGAAGGCATGAACTGCACTTTCAGGCTTTGGCTGATAGGCACCATTTGCTGCAAAGAGCACGCCCGATGTGCCGAGCGAAACGAAGGCATGGCCGGGCTTGACCGTGCCCATGCCGCAGGCAGAAGCGGCGTTGTCGCCAGCGCCCCCCGCCACGACCGGCTGACCGGCAAGGCCCCATTCTGCGGCAAGCTCAGTTCGCAGGCATCCGGTTGCGTCCGTGCCTTCGGCAAGACGCGGCATCTGGTTTTCATCGAGACCGGTCTTGTCCAGCAGTTCTTGAGACCAGCGGCGTGCACCGGTATCGAGCCAGCTTGTACCTGCTGAATCCGACATGTCGGAGACATATTCACCGGTCAGCCAGAGGCGAAGGTAGTCCTTCGGCAACAGCACCTTGCGGATGCGCGCGAAAATCTCCGGTTCATTATTGGCAACCCAAACCAGCTTCGGCGCTGTAAAACCGGGAAAGACAATATTGCCGGTGATGGCGCGAAAAGCCGGGTCAGCATCGAGCTTTGCTGCTTCGCGATAGCTGCGCGTGTCGTTCCAGAGGATGCAGGGACGCAAAACCTGATCCTGTTCGTCCAGCAAGGTAGCGCCATGCATCTGGCCAGAGAGGCCAATACCGGCAATCGCCGAAAACTCCTTTGGGTGGGCAGTGCGCAGACCATCAATTGCAGTGCGACAAGCCTTGATCCAATGTGCCGGGTCCTGTTCACTCCAGCCCGGATGGGGACGGGAAACATCCAGTTCGCCATGGGCCGAACCGATCACTGTCTGCGCGTCGTCGATCAACAGCGCCTTGACACCGGATGTTCCTAGATCGAGCCCGAGATACATATTTGCTCCTGTTGGAAAGGCATTGTTGCCCGCGCATCAATCGAAATGCGGCAGGTTGTCTTTAAGGAAAATTTCGATGCGGATGTGTTCCTGTCCCGGAACAATGGCAAGACGATCCGCAGATGCTTTGAGAACCCGGATGGCGCTGCGGATTTCATGGCCTGCATCCTGCGCCAGCACCGCATGGATGATGCCGTCTGTCAGTGCTTTCGAAGTCACGTTATCGCGTTCATGGGCGATGACGAGCGGTCGATAGGAACTGTGTTTGGCGAGTGCCTTCACCAGACCGCTATTGCCTGCGCCAAGACTGTAAATTCCGGCGATGTCACTACGCTCGTCAAGCAGCTTGTCGACAAGGTTTTCCACACGCGGACCTTCATCGAAACCTTCCAGAACGGGCAATATCTCGCGGCCCGGAAAGTCTGCTTTCATGGCCGCCGTAAAACCGTCGAAACGTTCCCGATGATCGCGAACCTTCAACGAACCGGCGACGACCGCAAGCGCGCCCTCCGTTCCATTGGCGAAAAGCCCCAGAAGCCGCGCTGCGGTGCGCCCGGCTGCACCGTTGTCGACACCGACATAATGCGTTCGCGTTGATTGTCCGAGGTCGGATACGAGCGTGACGGCGTGAATGCCTTGTTCATCCAATCGGGCGCAGGCTTCGCGTACAGGATCGGTGTCGACCGCCACAAATGCAACGCCGTCAGGCTTGCGTGTGGCGCAATCGTCCAGCGCTGCGACAAGTGCTGCCTCATCGAAGGCGGGAACAAGCACGACATTGACCAGCACGCGCTCGGCCAAAGCCCGTTCAGTCGCGGATTGCAGTTCCGCGCGCAGGCTCAGCATGAAGGTATTTTCATTGTCCGGCAAAATGAAATCGAACTGATAAAGCTTGCCGCGCGCGAGGTTGGCAGCACCCACATCGCGCACATAGCCAAGCGTGTTCATCGCGGCCATAACCCGGTCGCGCGTCTTCGCTCTCACACCCGGACGTTCGTTCAGTACACGGTCAACCGTGGCAAGACTGACGCCCGCTGTTCTGGCTATATCATGGACTGTAGGTTTCATCCTCGCTCCTCGACGCGGACCATAAGATCAAAAATGAGGTACGTAAATCAAAAAATGCTTGCTATTCATTTTTCTTCACGTATCAATGGTCTCCGAGGATGGGGCGGTGTGCCTTTCTGCATGCTGTCCCGATGGAGTGATCTTGGCGCAAAACGCCTTTGGGAGGATCAGCCATTCGAGGAATAAGCAGCTCAAAAGTGGGCTGTTTTGTCGTGCCGAACTCCGGGGGCGGAATACGTTCGGGGGCGCGGATTAGTATCAGCCGGTAGCAAGCCGGTGTTGTTTGGAGGAGATTTGCATGAAACGTCGTAATTTTCTGACTGGCGCGCTGGTTGCCGCAGCTTTGGGCATTGGCGCCATGGCGTCCACGCCGGTCTATGCTTCGCCGGAAAATCCGGTCATCGGCTTTTCCATCGACGATCTTCGCGTCGAGCGCTGGGCGCGTGACCGCGATTATTTCATTGAGGCCGCAGAAAAGCTGGGCGCCAAGGTCAATGTGCAGTCGGCTGACGGTAACGAGGAAAAGCAGGTCAAGCAGGTTGAAAACCTGATTGCGCAGGGCGTTGACGCCATCGTCATCGTGCCGATGAACTCCAAGGTTTTCGACGCGGTTGTGGCTGATGCCAAGGCATCCGGCATCAAGGTTCTGTCCTATGATCGTCTGATCCTCAATGCGGATATCGATGCCTATATCTCGTTCGACAATGAGCGCGTTGGTTTCATGCAGGCGGAAGCCGTCCTGAAGGCCAAGCCGGAAGGTAATTATTATCTCCTCGGCGGCTCGCCGACGGATAACAATGCCAAGCTTCTCCGCGCCGGTCAGGAAAAGGCGCTCAAGGAAGCTGTCGATTCCGGTAAGGTGAAGGTCATTGGCTCGCAATGGGTGAAGGAATGGAGCCCGACTGAAGCGCTCTCCATCATGGAAAACGCTCTGACGGCTGCGCAGAACAAGATCGATGCGGTTGTCGCTTCGAACGATGGCACCGCCGGTGGCGCTATTCAGGCACTTGCCGCACAGGGGCTGGCTGGAAAGACTGCCGTCTCTGGGCAGGACAGCGACCTTGCCGCCGTCAAGCGTTTGATCGACGGTACGCAGACCGTGACGGTCTACAAGCCGCTGAAACTCATTGCTTCGGAAGCTGCCAAGCTGACCGTCCAGATGGTCAAGGGCGAAAAGCCTGAATTCAATTCCAAGCTCGACAACGGTGGCAAGCAGGTCGACACGCTTCTGCTGACGCCGACTGCCGTGACCAAGGACAATATCGACATCTACGTTCAGGACGGCTTCTACACCAAGGAGCAGATCTACGGGAAGTAAGCCTTTCCAACGGGTATCGCCGGAGTTGGTTTCGGCGATTTAAGCCTGCGTGAACAGTGGGGCCGGAAGTCTGGAAACCATGATCCAGCTTCTGGCCTCACCGACTTGTCGATGCTGTCTTTGACAGCGTTGTCCGGAACATTTCCGCCAGAAAAATGGTGTGGTTTGAAACCGGACGGCTCATTCTGCTGTGTTACTGCAAGGTCATATGCGATGTCCGAATATCTTCTAGAGATGCGCAATATCGGTAAGGACTTCAACGGCGTGAAAGCGCTTGACGGTATTTACCTGAAAGTGTGCGCGGGCGAGTGTGTCGGCCTTTGCGGTGAGAATGGCGCGGGCAAATCCACGTTGATGAAAGTGCTTTCCGGCGTTTATCCCCATGGCACCTGGACCGGGGAAATTTTCTGGGAAGGTCAGGAACTGAAGGCGACGGGCATCCGTGATACGGAAGCCGCGGGTATCGTCATCATCCATCAGGAACTTATGATGGTGCCGCATCTTTCGGTTGCTGAAAACATTTTTCTGGGATCGGAGCCGACAAGCGGCGGCTTCATCGATTATGACCAGATGAATGCGCGTGCGACGGAACTTCTGGCGCGCCTCAATATCCATGACATCAATGTCGCGCTTCCGGTCTATCATTATCCGGGCGGCAAGCAGCAGCTGATCGAGATCGCAAAGGCGATCAACAAGAATGCGAAGCTGCTCATTCTGGATGAACCGACATCGGCGCTGACGGCATCCGAAACGCGCGTCCTTCTCGATCTCATCAAGGACTTCAAGGCGCAAGGCATGGCCTGCGTCTATATCTCCCACAAGCTGGATGAGGTGGCCGAAATTTCCGACACGGTGACGGTCATTCGCGACGGAACGCATATCGCGACCAAGCCGATGGCGGAACTCACCACGCCAGCCATCATCACCATGATGGTGGGGCGCGAGATGAAGAACCTGTTTCCGCGCGAGCCGCACGATATTGGCGAGGTCATTTTCGAGGCGCGCAACATCAATTGCTGGGATGTGACCAATCCTGATCGCAAGGTGGTCGACAATGTCTCGTTTGCGCTTCGGCGCGGGGAAATCCTCGGCATTGCCGGGCTTGTGGGCGCGGGGCGGACGGAACTGGTATCCAGCCTGTTCGGTGTCTGGCCCGGAGCGCATAAGGGGCAGGTCTTTCTGGAAGGCCGGGAACTGAAAATCCGCACACCGCGCGATGCGGTTCGACAAGGCATCTGCATGGTGCCGGAGGACCGCAAGAAGGATGGTATCTTGCCGATCATGCCGGTGGGCTACAATATGACGGTCTCGGTGCTGGATCGGTTTTCCCTGCGCGGATTGCTCGACAAGGAAGCGGAACTGGCCACGATCCAGCGCGAAATTCTGCGCCTCAAGGTGAAGACTGCCGATCCAATGCTGGAAATCGCATCCCTGTCCGGTGGAAACCAGCAGAAGGCGGTGCTGTCGAAGATGATGCTGCCGGACCCCAAGGTACTCATTCTGGATGAGCCGACGCGGGGCGTCGATGTCGGTGCTAAATATGAAATCTACAAACTGATCTTCGCGCTCGCGAAACAGGGTGTCGCAGTGCTGATGGTCTCTTCCGAAATGCCGGAAGTTCTCGGCATCAGCGACCGTGTTCTCGTGATCGGCGAGGGCAGGCTGCGTGGCGATTTTCCCAATGAAAATCTTACCCAGGAGAAGGTGCTTGCCGCCGCAATCGGCAAACCGATCACCAATGCGGCCTGATCCTCGAGTAACTCTTTGTTTTCACGCATTTTCCTTATGCAAAACCGTTTCACATCTTTGCTGGAAATGCTCAAATTTGACCGGTGCATGATATGACATTGACGGGCAAAAGCCTTCGGAAGTTTCTGGCGGATTATAAGATTGTCGCGCTGCTGATAGTGGTTGCGCTCATCTGGGCATTGTTTGCGATCCTCACCTATGATCCCGAGATGGGGCGTTCGCAGTTCCTGACTGCACGCAACTTCTCCAATCTCCTGCGCCAGATGGCCATTACCGGAATGCTTGCATCCGCGATGGTTTTCGTTATCGTTGCTGGCGAAATCGATCTTTCGGTCGGCGCGCTGTTAGGGCTTTTGGGCGGCGTCGCCGCTGTCCTCGACGTGATCTACGGATGGCCATTATGGGCGACGATCAGCACGGTTCTGGTTCTCGGTGTGGCGCTTGGCGCCTTTAACGGCTGGCTGACTGCCTATCTCGGCATACCGTCCTTCATCGTCACGCTTGGCGGCCAGCTTGTGTTTCGCGGCATCGTGCTTGGCATCATGGGTGGCGTCACCATTGCGCCGATCTCGCCGGAGTTCAAATATATCGGGCAGGGTTATCTGCCGGGCTGGCTTGGCAATCTCTGCGCCATTGCGCTGTTCGGTGTGCTGATCCTGATGACGCTGCGCACGCGGGCCAGCAAGCGCAAGCACAATCTCCAGATGCTTTCTTCCGGGATGGAAGTCGCAAGGCTTCTTGGTATCGGTGTCCTGATCCTTGGCTTCATCCTGATCCTCAACAGCTATCAGGGTGTGCCGGTTCCGGTCTTGATCCTGCTGGTGATCCTCGGTGTCTTCACGGTGATTGCAAAACAGACCGTGTTCGGTCGCCACATCTATGCGGTCGGCTCCAACACAGAAGCGACGCGCTTTTCCGGCGTGAACGTCAATTTCGTCAAGATGGCGGTCTTCGCTCTGATGGGACTGATGGCGGCAGTGGCTGGTCTGACGACAACCTCGCGCCTGGCAGCGGGCACGCCTTCGGCGGGCATGGGCGGCGAGCTCGACGCCATTGCGTCATGCTTTATCGGCGGCACCTCCATGCGCGGCGGGGTCGGCTCGGTGCTTGGTGCACTGGTCGGCGCGCTCATCATGTCGAGCCTCGATAACGGCATGTCCATGCTCGGCGTCGATACGTTCTGGCAGCAGATCATCAAGGGCAGCATTCTTGTTCTGGCCGTCTATCTCGACATCGTATCCTCCGGCACGCGGCGCGGATAAGTGTCGATCTATATATTAGGCAAATAAAATATATTGAGCCCTACCAATCAGCTTGCTAAATTGCAGCCATGACGATGCTCAAGGATATCGGCGGTCTGCTCGCTCTGACAGCCCGTCTTCTGGCTCGGTTCTGGCCCCAGCTGTTGCTTATCGGTACGCTGGGCTATATTGCGCGCGACCTGCTGCTCGATGCTGCGGTAAGCGCGGGCGGATATTTTCCGCTCGCCGGAATGGTCGTTCTTTCGCTGGTCGTGCTGGTCAAGTTGCTCGTGGTGGTGACGATGTTCGCCACGCTGCGGCCTGGATTACCTGCGCTCGCGTCGTTGCGTCAGACGGCGGCCGTAGGAGATGCTGCATCTTCGCCCGACAATCGCAGGGCAGACCGCATGTTGATGGTGACGGCGGCTGTCATCTTGCCGTTCTTCGCCTATTACGCCGCATGGGGGTTTCTCGGCGATACGGTTCGCGAATATTCCCGGCTTGCTTTTGAGCGCACTGCCTTTGGCGAGAAGATGCACATATTCGACCTGGTGCGCTCCGGCAGCCTGATAGCGGCAATTTTCGTCTGCTGGCTGATCCGCTGGATTGCCAAACGCGCCAATGAAAAAGTTCAATCGCCATGGCTGCGGCTGCTCATTGTCGCTGCGGATGCAAGCTGGATATTCATCGGTCTGTTTGCACTCGACAAGTGGAAAGACGATCTCATTCATTGGATCGGGGCCGGGTCTCTGCTCGACAGTTTCGATGTCAGTGCGGCATGGTTTTCGATGAGCGCATACGCCGCCGAAAATTTCGTGCCCGTGGAGTTCCAGCAACCGAGCTTCTGGGTACAGGCGCAAAATCTGTTCTTCTACGCGCTCTTGCCGATGGTCTGGCTGGTTATGGCCGCTATCATCTACGGCTATGATCTGTCCGCCAAGAAAGCGCCTGTGCCGCCAGCCCCATCTCGCGGAACAACCTTCCGGAAGTGGCTGAGCGACTTCGCCGCGCATTATCTGGGCGGTTATCGCAGCCGCTACCGGCCCGTCTGGACCTGCCTGAAACTGGTCGCCGGGGCGGGGCTTGGAACCCTGCTGTCGTTTATCGTTCTTTATCGTGCGATAAGCTGGATCGGTGCGTGGATCTGGTACAGCACGACCCATTATCTTGGACCATATGATATCGAAATCTGGCAACGTATTGCCAATGTTCTGGTTATTTTTATCGGCAGCCCGACGGAGCTTGATGGCGGCATTCTGCTTGATGCAATACGTATTGCGCTTCTGGCCGCAGTTCTCGAATATGCGTTGGTAAGCCAGAAGAACAGGGCTATTTCAGAACCAGATGCTCAGGTTGTTTCCCAAGCATAGTGAGCAATAGCGAAAGCTCTCCAGCATCTGCAGGTACAAGAAAGCTCTCGACGATACGAACTGGGGCGCTGCCGTTTTCATTGGCCAGATCGTAACATTTCGGCTTGTCGGCGGCTTCCGGTTTCAGTTTCTGGATTGTTTGGTTGGATACATATAATGTCGACCAGCGGCGGTCCTCAGTGTCCGTCACGGTCATGAAACAGGGTATCATCTGTTTCAATTGTTCGGCATCCTGAATAGTCACTTCGATTTCAGCGAGCACAATATTTGTTTCCGGCAATGTGCCAGGAAACCTGTCCAGCGCGACCAGTTTCCAGTTGCCGCCTCCATAAGCCTGTATATCGCCACGAGGCACGATAACCGGCTCTTGCAGCTTCTGCTCTATCCATCGCAACAAACCGCCGTCGGAACGAACGAAAACGGCAAGGGGCAGGGCGATAATCAGAAGGGCAAGGCATATCCAGAACGACTTCCGCTCGCCTGAAGAGGTCGCTTCACTCATTGGCTGACCTCCAATTGCCATGGCATGATGGTCCCCATGCGTTTGATCGCGATAGACCGGCTGACATTGTCCTGTGCCGTGGAATTCATGCTGATCTGCACCTGTTCTGAAAGAGGTGTCATTGAAGATTCGGCAATCAGCAGCTTTCCGCCTGCGATCTGGTCGCGCGGCAATTCAAACACCATCAAGATTGGACGCGGAATTCCTGGCTCCAATCGCTCGGAGCCGACTATGCCGGGTGCATAGGTTGGACGGCTGCTCATGGCATAGCGGATACCATTCGGCCCAAGCCATTCAACAGATGCGAGGCCGAGGCTTTCGATCTTTGCTTTCGCAGCCGCTTCGATGACCAGCCATTCGCCGTCCGTATCATAAATATGAGTGTTCCCGATGCCAGGTGTCGTCACTTGCCGGGTTCGATAGGCATTGACAATGCCGACGACGAAACGGCTGGTTTCGGCTGGCTTTCCCTGCTTTCCTTCAACGGTTACCGAGGAAAAAATATTGCTGTAATAAGGGGTTGAATGCTGCATGCCGTAAAGCGCTGCGATGGCCACGCATAACATGACGGCGCTTTTGAGCCAGCCTGTCATCCTTCGCCCTCGGCGGATGATATACGTACTGGCAATTGAATGACGGCGATGGGGTCCCGATCAAGCCATGTAGAGGCCCCATAGAGATTATCCCGCTTCTTGTAGATTTCGCTGCCAATGAGGAGGCGAATTTCCTGGGGCGGAGCTTCACCTTGCGGCCATTCCCACGCCGCCGTCAGCTTTTCGGGCATGCCGGGATTGACCCGGCCAGCAATCCACTTGTCGCGGATGATATAGAAAGTTGGATCGGTCAGAGCCGGGTTCGGCGGGTCGAGGGTCAGAAGCTTTCGCGACGCATAGGCTGAAGATGCGGAACGATTGTCGAGACTGACATCGACCATGAGATAGTTCTTGGGTTCGTAAGGTTTCACGCCGGTTGGCGGAACAGGGCCGAAGCGTGCCTCAGTGACGGCCACATGCCAGCGCCCGGTATCGACCATCTCGCCGGGGCTCACCTCGCGCATGGGTTCGGGATTGGCTGCTTCATAGATCGCCGTTGCGTAGGAGAATACGCTTGCGGCAGCCGTGCCGATACCTGCGATGACGATGGCAGCCAGTCGCTGCCGAATGCTTCGACGCTGTTCGTCCGCCATGACACCTCCCTCTGTGCTGGCGATTCAAACGACAATCCAAGCCCCTGGCTAAGCCCTTAGCTCCTATAGCATATCAATGTTCCATCGTCATCTTTTGGCTTAATCTATGTTAGCTCTCCTCGACGAATACCTCGTCACGCTTCTTGCGTACCGATGGAAGCAGCACGACCACGAGAACGGCTGCAGCTATGGCAAGCAGAATGGCGCTGATCGGTCGGGTGAAGAATGTTGCCGGGTCGCCGCGTGACAGGATCATGGCGCGACGCAGATGCTCCTCCAGCAACGGCCCGAGAACGAAGCCGAGCAGCAGGGGAGCCGGTTCGCAGCGCAGTTTGGCCAGCAGGTAGCCGATGAAGCCAAAAAAGGCGACTGCGTAGAGATCATAGACGTTCGAATTGACGCTATAAACGCCGATAGAACAGAAGGTCATGATGATGGGGAACAGCACATAATAAGGCACTGTCAGAAGCTTCACCCATAAACCGATCAACGGCAGGTTCAGGACGATAAGCATGAGATTGCCGATCCACATCGACGCGATCACGCCCCAGAACAATGCAGGTTGTTCTGCCGCAACATTCGGACCCGGCACGATGCCTTGAATAATCATCGCGCCGATCATCAATGCCATGACCGGATTGGCCGGAATTCCAAGCGTAAGCATGGGAATGAAGGATGTCTGCGCACCGGCATTATTGGCGGATTCTGGTCCTGCAACGCCTGCAATCGCACCTCTGCCGAATTCCTCCGGCGTTTTGGAGATGCGCTTTTCCACTGTGTATGAAGCAAAGGATGCGAGAATGGCACCGCCGCCAGGCAGGATGCCAAGTGCCGAGCCGATGGCGGTTCCACGCAGGATCGGCGCTGTCATGCGCTTGAAGTCGTCGCGCGTCGGCATCAGCCCTGTGACTTTCGCCATCAGCACTTCGCGCGTATGCTCGCTTTCAAGATTGCGCAATATTTCGGCGATACCGAACACGCCGACCGCAACCGCGACGAAGTTGAGCCCGTCGGCATATTCCGTAATACCAAGCGTGAATCGTGGTGCTCCGGTGTAGATGTCAGTACCGACAAGACCAAGCAGAAGCCCCAGAACGACCATCGCCAGTGCCTTGATGATCGAACCGTGAGCAAGCGCCACAGACGACACCAGCCCGACGACCATCAGCGAGAAGTATTCAGCGGAGCCGAATTTCAGGGCAATTTCAGTCAGCGGCGGAGCGAATACCGCTACCAGAAAGGTGGAAACAGTACCGGCGAAAAATGAACCGATTGCTGCAATTGCAAGTGCTGCACCGGCTCGCCCTTGGCGCGCCATCTGGTAGCCGTCGATGGCGGTCACGGCGGATGAGGATTCCCCCGGCATGTTGATGAGAATTGCGGTCGTCGAACCGCCATACTGGGCACCGTAATAGATGCCAGCGAGCATAATGAGTGCGGAAACCGGATCACCGATCTGGAACGTGACCGGAAGAAGCATGGCGATTGTGGCCGTAGCACCAATGCCAGGCAGGACGCCGATCAATGTGCCGAGCAGCACACCGATGAGGCAGAACCCAAGATTGGCAAGCGTCGATGCGGTTGAAAAGCCAAGCGCGAGATTGTTGAAAAGTTCCATGCTCATGCCCCCTTAGAATGGCCACCAGGGCCCGAAACGCTGATAGGGCAGCGCGAGCGCGTAACTGAACACAATGACGGAGAAGACCGTGATTGCAGCAGCAAGAATGATTGCAGCAAGCGGTTTCATGCGCATCGAGGCGAACGAGGCGATGAGGCAGGTCAAAAACAGCGACGGCACGAAACCGAGGCCGCGCACGGTCAGGCCGAAGAATATCGGGGCAGGCAGAATGAAGAACAGGCCGCGCCAAGCAATCGGCCCCATTGGTTCGCCAGATACACGTGTAGCCTGGACGAGAATGACCAGTCCAAGCAGGATCAGGACACCGGACAGGACAAGCGGGAAATATCCCGGTCCCATGCGAAGCGATGTGCCGATGTCCAGACCTAGCGACTGGTAGGCGAAAAAAGCGCCGGTCAGTGCGAGAAGGGCGCCGCACAATCCGTTGGTCGGGTCGATTGAAAATTTTCTTGAGGGCTCGTTCATGGGCCAATCATCTTTCGGATTTGCCGTTGAAAGGGCTATGCCGGATGCCCGGCATGTGAAGTCGGTCACTTATCCCCGTGGCTGCGATTTTGATGCACAACAAAGGGAAAACGACAATCAAAGCGCGTCGAACGACACACCTTGATTGCTTGCGATACGGTCAGTCTGCGTATTGCCCGGCGGCTTCGATGATCGGCTTCCAGCGTGCGACCTCGGATTCGAGCTTTGCTTTCAACGCTGCCGGTGTTGCATCGGATTCCGGTGACGGCTTTGTGCCGAGTTCGGCGAAGCGGGCGACCACGTTCTGGTCTTTCAGAGCCACCTGAAGCGACTTCGAAAGACGCTCGGTAATTTCTGCCGGGGTTCCTTTGGGCGCATATATGCCGTGCCAGATACCCACTTCCATACCGTCCAGGCCTGCTTCCTTGGTGGTTGGAAGGTCTTTCAGCACGTCCAGGCGTTCGGGCGAGGTGACGGCGTAAGCCTTGATCGTGCCTGCCTGAATCTGCTTCGTCGTATTTGTGGTCTGGTCGCACATGATGTCGACCTGCCCGCCGAGCAGATCGGTCATGGCCGGACCTGTTCCCTTGTAAGGAACCGTGACGAGCGGAGTTTCAATCGCACTCATGAACAGCATGCCGCACAGATGCGAGGCCGCGCCGATACCGGCATTGGCGACCGTTGCGGTATCCTTATTGGCCTTGGCATACTCGATCAGCCCCTTGAGGTCTGTCGGTTCAAGGTCCTTGCGCGCAACGATTGTCATAGGGACTTCCGTGACGAGGCCGACATATTCGAACGCATTCAGCGTGTCATAGGCGAGCTTGCGATAGAGTGTGGCGCTTGTAGCCATGCCGATATGGTGAAGCAGCAGCGTATAGCCATCGGGGTCTGCTGTTGCGACGCGCCCCGCGCCAAGTGTTCCGCCTGCGCCGCCGACATTCTCGACGATCACCTGCTGCCCGAGATCCTTGGACATGGATTCAGCAACAAGCCGCGTCACGGTGTCAGTCGGCCCACCTGCAGCGAAAGGCACGACCATGGTGATCGTCCGTTCCGGATAATTTTGTGCGTGTGCGGTGAAAGCTGCGGTGGAAATAGCAAGTGTTGTCGCCAAAGTGGCGATAAGCTTCATCATAGCGTCCTCCCAGACTATGTTGCGGCGGGCTGGCCCGTATTCTGAATTTAGTTCCCCACACCTCTTCGGGCGCTTCGGGCAATCTGATTTGATATTATCAAGTCACTGCAATAAAAAGATTTTACACCGATTTTGCTCTTGAATCGGCATGATTATCCGGTGCACTCTGAAAAGAATGTAGTTGTATCCTGACGGCTTGCCAATGCCTGAGCTTCAATGAAAGCGCTTATACTACCAAAGTCTGAGTATCTTACTCATCATGCTTTAACGGCCCGGCGAAATCGTCACGCATATTGTCTGGCAGGTCACAGCCTGATTGAGGGCTAACCCTGCACAGCTTTGCCCGCGAGTGGCCGGACGTGCAGAGCGAGGTGATCGACAAAGCTTCTTGCAGGTGCGGTTAAATCTTCCAGAGATCGCACCGCGATTACCAGGTTTCTTTTTGTCCATGCGTCTGCAATTGCTGCCGTTGCAACGGGGAGTGTTTTTCTGAGACGTCGTGCAGCCGTCTGTGGAATGATCGCAATGCCCACATTGGCAGCAACCATATTGCCGACGCCTTCGAAAGTGCGGAGCCTCGTCCTGATTTTAAGCCTGCCGCCCAGCCGTGTTGCTTGAACTTCTAGGTGTTCCTGCAAAGCGCCAGAGGTAAGGCCGACGAATTGTTCCTGCAGAAGATCGGAGAAGCTTACCCGCTTATGCTCGGCCAAGGGATGTTGTCTGGCCGTGATCAGCGCCAGATGATCTGTCGCAAAAGGAATGAGTTCCAATCCGGTCGTTTCTACGGCATCCGATAGAATGCCGATTTCAACGAAACCGCGCAAAACGGACCGGGCAATATCGCTGCTCTGCCGTTCTTTCAGTTCCACATCAATGCGGGGATTATCGGCCATCCAGCTCGCGAGCCTTACCGGTAGATATTCGGTGATGGCAGCGGTATTCGCCGCGACGCGAATGGCTGTTCGCATGGCTTTGGCATGAAAGCTCAATTCACTATGCATGTCCGCCATCTGCCGCATCACTGCCCTTGCATGATGGACGAGGGCTTCCCCCGCTTCCGTAAGGGCAACGCCGCGTCGTCCACGCTCCAGAAGCAAGACTTGCCCCGTCGCCTCCATGTCGCGCAGGCGCTCGCTTGCCGCTGGAAGCGACAGGCCGACTTCAGCCGCACCATGGGTGATGCTGCCGGTATCGGCGACAGCGATGAAGAGGCGAAGGTCGGTAAGATCAAAACGCATAAGCGATGTTAGCGCAAAATCTGCCTATGGGAAAGCCGAAGGCTGGATAAGGAACTTCCGCATTCCGTCCGATGGCTAAGCCGCTATAGCAGGGGCATGACTTATTCTTTTTCCTTGATCCTGACGATTGCGGTTACATTCCTCGGTGCTGGCTTTGTCAAAGGCGTTACCGGAATGGGACTGCCCACGGTCGCGATGGGCATTTTGGGCGCGCTGATATCACCGCTTGCAGCGGCAAGCTTGCTGATTATTCCGTCCTTCATCACCAATCTTTGGCAACTTCTGGCGGGGCCTAGCTTCGGCCAGCTTATGCTTCGTCTCTGGAGCATGATGCTTGCCATTGCAGCCGGGACCATTGCGGGAACTGCGGTTCTGGTTGGCGGAAACATTGCAGTCACCACATCGATGCTGGGTTTCTCGCTTGTTATCTACGCAGCCTATACGTTGTTTGCCCACCAGTTGCAGGTGCCAGAAAGGCTTGAGCGCCTGCTGTCTCCTGCCATCGGGCTGTTGACTGGCTTGATTGCGGGAGCAACGGGAATATTCGTTATTCCGGCTGTGCCTTATCTGCAATCGCTGGGTTTCAGAAAAGACGATCTCGTACAGTCGCTCGGGCTTTCCTTCACTGTCTCGACCGCCGCACTTGCGGTCGGGCTTTCTAGCAGGCAGGCCTATTCAGGCGATCTCCTGCTGGTGTCCGTTCTGGCCGTCCTTCCTTCACTGGTCGGCATGTTCATAGGGCAGGCTTGCCGCCGCAAGATCCGACCGGAAATTTTCCGTCGATGGTTTCTGATCGGCCTTATGATTCTCGGGCTTGAGATGGCGTTGAGACCATTGTTCTCGATGAGTTGATGAACGGGGAACGATTTTTCCCTTCCGCCACGCGGATACGGATTTGCTTTCTTGTTCGAATCCGGCAAGGGCAGGATATTGTCTCACCCCCAAGAGAACAGTCTTTAGCTTCAACGGGCTTTCGCTGAAGCTTCCCTATCATCGGCCTGATTGACGGAATGACCCAAAGAAATCCAGAACAACACCAGTCGCGCGCGTTCCGGCTGTTCAAGCCGGTTCTTGCCGGTGCAACGCTGCGAGAACGTTCGATTGGTTGCCTTGGTGCCCTGATCGGTATTGCGCTGACCGGTTTCATATCGAGCATGTTGCTGGGGAGCGGTCCGCATCTGCCTTTGATCGTAGCACCAATCGGCGCTTCAGCGGTTCTGCTCTTTGCCGTTCCAACAAGCCCGCTAGCCCAACCATGGTCGATCATCGGCGGCAACACGATTTCAGCCTTTGTGGGGCTGGCCGTCACCCAGTTCGTTGATGATCCGGCTTTGGCGATCGGCCTTGGCGTGGCGCTAGCCATCGCGGCAATGTCGGTTACCCGCAGCCTCCATCCGCCCGGCGGCGCAGCGGCGCTGACTGCGGTTCTGGGTGGTTCTGCGGTTGCCAAGTGGGGATTGCTGTTTCCGCTTGTGCCGGTTGCGCTGAATTCGTGCCTTCTCGTTGGCCTTGGTATCCTGTTTCACAAACTGTCGCGCCGGCAATATCCGCACGTGGCGGCTGCCGTTCCTGTGAACAAGCACAGCACCGAAGATTTGCCGCCTTCGGTCCGGATGGGTATCCGCGAGGAAGATATTGATCGCGCCTTGCTTGCTCTTGATGAGAGCTTCGATATCGATCGCAACGATCTTGGACGTCTGCTGCGGCAGGTGGAGCTTGAAGTGTCCATTCGTTCCCACGGTGATCTGACCTGCGCCGACATTATGTCTCGCGATGTCGTCAGCATCGATGAAGACGCAACGGCGAGCCAGGCGCGCGAGCTTATCCTGCGTCATAATCTCATGACATTGCCAGTGCGTGGGCTCGATGGCCGACTGAAAGGCGTGGTCGGCCTGCGCGAATTGATGCATCCGGGCGATGATTTCAGAAACTATATCGTGGAGACTCCAACCGCAGTGCAAGCCGATCCGGCTATGAGCCTTTTGCCCAGCCTGACCGATGGATTGGCGCACGCTGTCGTGGTCGTCGACGAAATGCGCCGCATTATCGGTTTGGTGTCGCAAAGCGATCTTCTGAGCACGCTTGCGCGTTCACTCCCCAACGAAAAACTGGCGCCTCTGAAAGCGGCCTGAACCGCTCGGCTCGTGCTTCTCTATTGAATTGGAATGGTTTTCCGGGCAGGGTTTCCTGACCCGGAAATCTGCAGCAGGTGATTATGTCCGTCCAGCGCGCGAGCTTTTATATTTTACTGGCACTAGTCACTATCGCCTTTGCATGGCTTCTGCTGCCTTATTATTCGGCAGTTCTCTGGGCGGTTATTCTCGCCGTGGTTTTCTCGCCGGTGCAGCAGCGTCTTGAACGTCTGCTTGGTGGCAGAAAGAATATTGCCGCTTTGCTTTCGGTGCTGATGTGCATCTGTTTGGTCATCATTCCGATGCTCGCCATTTTTGGCTCGCTGGTACAGGAGGGGAATTCCCTCTATCAACGGCTGAGCAGTCGGGAGTTCGATCTGAACAGCTATATCTCACGCATTCTGGGCGCCTTGCCAGATTCGCTGGAGGAGTGGCTCACCCGGTTCGAGCTGGGCGATTTCGCGGAATGGCGGGCGCGCATATCGTCTGCGATCATGCAGGGCAGTCAGCTTTTTGCGGGAAAGCTGGTCAGTTTCGGCCAGAACACGCTGCAATTCTTCATCGGCTTCGGCATCATGCTCTATCTGCTGTTCTTCCTTTTCCGCGACGGTGTGGATCTTGGGCGTAAGATCAGGCAGGCCATTCCGCTCAACGATGATTATACGCGGCAGTTTCTGGAAAAGTTCATTGCTGTCATCCGCGCGACGGTGAAAGGCAATATCATCATTGCCATCATTCAGGGCACGATCGGCGGCGTGACTTTCTGGTCCTTGGGCGTCGAAGCGGCTTTGCTCTGGGGCGTATTGATGACGTTTCTCTCCATGCTGCCAGCAGTCGGCGCTGCACTGGTCTGGGTACCGGCAGCGGCGTGGTTCTTTGCAAGTGGAGAATGGGTTAGCGGCGGAATTCTGGTTTTCGTCGGAGTATTCGTGATCGGACTGGTTGATAATCTTCTGCGTCCGCCTCTCGTCGGAAAAGGCACCCGCATGCCGGATTATGTCGTCCTCATATCCACTGTCGGGGGTATTTCACTGATCGGGATCAACGGATTTGTGGTCGGGCCGCTGATTGCCGCGATGTTCATCGCCGCATGGTCGCTTCTGGCAGAAGAGCAGAAGAGCAAGGGTTCCGCCCAACTGCCAAAGAATTAAATCTTACGCGACCTTCAACTCCGCTATGGGCAGCCCGGTGTCGGTCATTTTATTGTCGACACCATTTTCATCGAGAAATTGCTTCATCTCGGCATAAGTCTCGAACCATGCCCGGTTATATTTATCGAACAGCGATTGATCCCAATAGTCTTCGAGTTGGAAAGGCTTGTCGCTGAAGACGTCATAGCTTGGTATCTTGTAGGTCTCGGCGAATTCGGCCGTGCGGCTGTCATAGGTGAAATAGATGGACGGTATGCCATTGGCCAGCGCCATCAGATTGCCATGCAGGCGATAACCGAGAACGAGCTGTTGCCTGCGCACCAGTTCCTCGTAATCAGAAACGACATCTGAATAGAACATACGATGGCGATAAAGGTTTTCTATCGTCTCGTCGAAATACCAGTCCGCTGTCCAACGATGGTTCTTGAGGGCAGCAATGGCCTCCTCCTTCTGCTCCGCAGTGCCGAAGACCATCTTCTTTTCATCGACTTCGCCCTGCGCCATCAACGTTACATCGAAGCGTGCGGCCATGGATTTGATGAGGTCACGGTGACGGGTCAGATATTGCTCGATATCCTGCGCATAGGCAGGTGAAACCTCGCGGCGAACCGTAATACCGACCTGGGCAACGTTTTCGAGCGGCGGCAACTTGATACGCAAATGCTGGTTGTTGCGGCGAAATGCGGTCGGGCAGCCGACGATCCGGACATTGCGGATGCCGATATCGTTCAGCACCTGAGCAGTATAAGCGCCGCGCACGCCGATGGACGTCGTGGAATCTGCAATGATGCGCAGGACCGCCTTGGTCTCTTCGGAAAGCTGTATTTCCCCTCTGACCGGTGCTTGGGCCCCAACGCCGAATGCAATGACCGGCAGTTTCAGCCGCTGCAAGACCGGGATCGTGTCACGCCAGTTCATATCCTTGTTGATATAGTTCGAGCCGCGCAGGATCACATAATCGTATTCTTCGCGCAGTTGATCGATCTTCTCAGGTGAGAAATTGGTGATCGGAAGTTCGGAAGCTTTTTCGTAATTCATCAGCTTCAACGACGACTCGAAAACGAAGGCATCGCCGATATTGTGATAGTGATTGATGCTGCCCTGAACGTCGGTGTGACGATACCAGCGGACATTGTCGTGATCGTACACTTCTCCCGCAGGGATCATGACGAGGGCGCGTGCCATACGGTCTTCCTTCTGTTTCACTAAGGTCAAGCCAGGCTCAGCTTGCCTGAGAAAGAGCAGTTTGCGTAACTGCCGGTTTCTGTCTGCGCGGTTTTGACTCCCGCAGCCGTTTATAGAGATCGAGATGTTCCCTGGCGCAGTCGACATAGTGGACCGGATTGCGGATGGAATGATGCAACCTGTCCCATATGCTCGGCTCGCTCAGCACTTCTGTAAAGCGGTCGGCCAGATCCTCGGCGCTGCGAACACGGAAATGCAGGCCGTCTTCGCCATCGCGGATTTTCTCGGCCATGCCGCCAATATTCGAGCAGATGACCGGGCGGCGATGATGCAGTGCCTCCTGAATGACAATGGGTGAGTTTTCCCACCAGATCGAAGGCATGACCACCCAGTCGACCGACTGCATGAGGCGTGGCATTTCAGCATTCTGGTAAGCACCATAGAAACGCACGCGCGGGCCAGCCTCTTCAATCAGCTTTTGCATGCGCTCCTGAAAAGCGGGCGGCTGCTTTTCCAGATTGCCGCCGAAGATCATCAGGCGGGAGTCCTCACCCCAGACCTGTTCCGGTACACGCGATACGGCATCGACCAGAACGTCTATGCCCTTGAACGGGTTGATCTGACCGAAAAAGGCGAACCGGCTGCGACGCGGGTTCGGGCCGGTCAGCTCACGCGGAGGGGTAACATCGCGGATGGCGACGCCGTTCTCGATGACCGCCATCTTGTCAGGATTGAGGCCCCATTCGAGATAGCGGTTGGCAAGGAACTCGCTCGGTGACACGAATGCGTCGGCCAGTTCCAGCATGCCACGCACAAAGCGCTCGCGCTTGAGAAAACGCGCTGGCGGTATTTGCGGGAAGCAGGCATGGCAGTCGATAGGGGACGCCTCGTTGCAGAGCTTGGAGGTGCCAGCTTTGACCATCTGGCCATCATTGTTGCAGATGGACAGGAATTCATGAAACGTCACCAGAATGATGCGGTCTGGCAGCGCCTCGCGGATGGCATAGAGCGTTTCAAGCCCGAGGCCTAGAACGTGATGGAAATGCACGATGTCCGGGTCGAAGTCGCGGACAAAGCGCAGCAGGTCACGGCGGATTTCATCGGTGTTCTTGTTCGACAGATAGAAGTGGTCGTATTCGTCGGCATGGAACAGGATTTCGTCGCTGGCGCGCCGCATGCTCATGAGCGCCGTTGTGCCATGCCGGGGGATCGGGTGGGCAGTTCGCGCCAGATAGACTGACTGCACATCGGTAATGCTGTTCAAACCCTTGTGCAGATTGTAGGAAGCGATTTCACCCCCGCCCAGCGAAATCGACGGGTGAGCGTGCGAGATGACGAGAACACGGAGTTTGTCGCTCATGCGGGTTCCTCCGCCTGTACCTTGCGTCTGCCAGCGAGAATGGAGGACCAGCGTGCGTCGAAGACTTGTCGATCAATGCGCTCGATGAGCGCGATCGTCGATGCCCTGTCAGTTACGGATGTATCGTCTGCTCCCAGCATCTGCGCTGATGGTAACCAATAAGAGCGCAAGCCCGATTGTTTCAGTTTCAATCCGAGATCCAGTCCCTTTTCATGGGTGCCGAGATAACCGCGGGTGAAGCCGCCGACGGAAAACAGGGCTTCGCGCGGAAGGATGCAGCACTCGAACGTAGCCGTTGCGACTTCCGTCAAGGACATTCCTGAAACGGCGTCGATGGGATAACCGGCATAGCGACTGATCAGAGCGCGATCCGCCGACATGCCGGATTGTGGTCCCGCGACCCAGGTTCCTGCCCAGCGAATTGAGTCGTCTTCATAGGCAAGGGTGGGAGACAGAACGCAGTCCTTGTGCGCTTCATATGCGCTGACGAGCTTATTCAGCCATCCAGAGCGGCGCGGCAGCAACGATCCGGCCAGAAATATGACCTGATCCGTTGAAACCGTGCGGGCACCGACTTCCAGCGCATCGTAGAGGTCTTCCGATCCCGTGGCCGAAACGAGCCTGATGCGCAGCCGGTAGAAATCCGCGAGACGTCTGATTTGTACGCCGATACGGTCGATGATCTCGGTCGCAGCCGCGATCACAATTGGCGCGATGCGGGTTTCGGGATCGAGCGCAAGAAGTGCCAGCAAAGGTTCGATTTCCTCGACGCGCTCGTCGATGCCAATGATGATCGCTGGCCCTATCGCATCTTCGAAGGGCCCGAGATCGACCACGCCAAAGACTTCCGGAGCAGGACGGTTGACACCGCGCAGCAGCGGCACGAGTTGCTGGTCGACAATATGGCGCAGCGCCCATGCATTCGGATCGGTCGCGCGGATTTGCCGTACGATAGCGTCACGCGACGTGACGCGGGTTGGCGTCAATGGAAAGAACGCGCGCCTGCCATCGCTGATCGCAAGTTCGAGATAGAACGGCGAGGTGCTGTCACCGGCAAGTTCCGGCGCGAAGGCGACGAAACCATGGGCGTGACGGCTGGGGTCAAGGCCTGCATTGAATGGCGGCTGATTGTCGAATTCTCTTGTGACGTCGGGCCGGTCGATACGGGTCCAGCTGGTATCGATCTGGATTTCACCGCGGTGACGACGCAGCTTCACGCTTTCCACGTGGCTGTCGGGATCGAGCAGCCAGCCAGAAACCAGCATGCCGCTGCCTTCAACCCGGAAGACATTGTCTATCCCCATCCGGACAGGAAAGGGGAGGCCGGATACCGTGTCAGCGCCATCGAAACGGTTTGCGGCGGAACGCATGCGCAGCAGAATGTCAGTCGAGCTTCGTACGCGTGGCAGGATCGCCCGAATATGGCCCGGCGTTTCACGCGAACCAGACAACAGCCTGCGGTCATAGACTTCGGTAAAACGCCAGCCCCTTCGCCCGCGAAACAGAAGCCGTTCGATATCAGTTGGTTCCACCGGCTCATTGGCAAGCAGAAGGCCTGCAAATCCGGAAGCTTCATCGTTCAGGTCGGGACGGGCAAAAACGCTGACTGCGCATTCTGCAAGCGAAGGGTTTTTGCCGCTGATCAGCAGCCGGGTCACGGCGGGCGTCAGATCCTGTGCCCAGCCCTGAACGAAAATCTCGCCTTCGTCACTGCCGCCGATGAGCTCGATGCAGCCGTCGGAGCGGGCTCCCGCCTGCAGCAGAACGGTGATGGCCGAAAGTTTCTTCCGGCTGATAGGGCCAGAAATCAGGCCTTCGACCAGCTCATCGATGACGCCTGGCAAGCTCGGTCCAGCTAGATCGCTGATCATGGCGACAAAATCGGCAATGGAAGCAGAGCGCGATGCGAAATTATAGCGAGCGACTTTTGCGCGGTGCTGGAACATGATCGTCTTGAGAGTACCACGGCGCAAAGCAGCCGTTGGCACAATGGCGACGAAACCATGAGTTCCAGCGGGTGAAGGCTCTTTGAGCGGCCATGTGATCAGGTTCGTCTTCACACTCATGGCAGGATCGCCATTGAGAAAAGCCGTTACCTGATCGCTTGAAGCGCTGCCGATTCCGAGCACCAGCACCAGCGTGTCTTCGATCACGCTGCCGACGACCATTTCGCCCTCCATCATCATGGGAGGGCGATCCGGCGTGCGTACCTGTCTTGAGGCAGTTTTTGGCGTGTTGGGGCGTTCATCTTGAACCATGCGGCTTGTCCTCAGGGCATGACCGCAAGTGTGAGAAGCGCGCCAGCGACGAACCCCGTCAAGACCGCAGCCAGCAAGAACAGGAACTTGAGGTCCCCGCCGCTGCGCTTGCGAACGTCATCGATGCGCTGTTCCAGCCCTGCAACAACGCCGTCCATACGCATGATATGCACGTCGAGTTCAGTCATGCGCTGATGAAGATCGGTACGCAGCCCATCGACGGAACTTGCAATATCGAGCAATTCCGCCGGAGCGGCATTGCCGGATGCATCGAGCGTTGGCGCAACACGCTGCAATGAACGTTGGTTGACCTGAAGCTGACGCTGCGCCGCCATCAGCATGTCAAGCTTGTCCAGAATGCGGGTCATAGGCGCGGCGATAAGCGCTTCGGCGGCCTGTTCGTCGGGCTTTGGCACGCGCAGTTTCTGCTCTGTGCCAGCCGAATTGGCGGCAACCACCACAAGTTCGCCAGCTCGAACGGCGGCAAATTGCGGCAGCATCACCTCAAAAGCGTGTTTGCCATCGCCAATGCCATTGCGCTTCAGGTCGGGGCGATCCTTGTCGGCAGGTGCTTCAGCAATAGGCTTGTCGTCTAGCAGGACGCGGATCAAAAGCCGTTCCGTTGGAACGGAAGGATCGAAGGCCCAGCCATAAAGGCGGCCTTCCTCAATGGCGTCAACGCGTCCTTTCATGGCTTCGGTCCTTTGAGGCCCGGCGGCGGCATTGGGTGTCGCTGCCTGCTTGGTTTCCCCCTCGGATGGAACTTTGGTCGCGATGTTCATGATTTACCTCTTATGCTGCCTCGATACGTGCGACACGCAATGTCCCGATCAGATCGAGATAGCGTGCGGCGGTCGTGTCGATGGTGTCCGGATGGCGTGCGTTCTCGCTGAGTGACTGGCGCAAATCCGGGTTTTCCGCCATTCGGCGCATCGCCTGGGCGAGCGCGAGCGGATCATTCGGTGGAACGGTGAGGCCATTGACCTCGTTTTCAATCATTTCGGCCATTCCACCGATGTTGCTGCAAATAACGGGACGGTTCTGTCCCTGTGCTTCCTGAATGACGAGCGGGGCATTTTCCCACCAGATTGACGGCATGATCGCGCAGTCGACAGACTGGATCAACTGGGCGATGTCATCCCGTCGATAAGCACCCCGACGCTGGACGAAGGGGTATGTCTCTGCAAAGAGCCGCTCGATTTCACTGACAAAGCTTTCGCTTTGAAATGGTGCTGCGCCATGCACGCGCAATTCAAAATCGAAACCTTCTGAGATAAGCTGCTGTGCTGCTTCAAGCAGGACGGTTGCACCCTTCCACGGATTGAGGTTTCCGAAATAGCCGAAAACCGGCTTGCTGCGCTCGACCTGCCGCGTTTCAACTGCGGGGCGTTCCGGTTGACCATTGGGAATGACGCTGATCAGCTCTTCCGCAAGGCCCCATTCAACGTAACGTTGTTTGAGAAACTCGCTCGGTGAAACGAAAGCATCAACAGCGCTCAAGAGCGATTTGATATGCCTTTCGCGCAGTACGAATTTATCAAGTGCGATGTCCTTGAAACAGGCATGGCAGCGGTCTGGGCCAGCTCCATGGCACAGTTCCTTGCCTGTGGTGCGCACCATCAGCCCGTCGTGATGGCAGATGGGATAATAATCATGCAAAGTCAGAACAATACGGCAGTCGGGTAAAGTACGACGCACGATATGCGGGAATTCGGCGCCGAGCAAAAGCAGGTGGTGCAGGTGGACAACATCAGGCCTAAAGTCCAGCAATAGTTCGACAATATCAGGAACGATCCCGTAAAGGTCGATCTGGCTCATGTAGAACCGGTCGAAATGGCCCGACCAGAGCAGGATTTCGTCCCCACCACTGCCGATGCTCTGGAAGCTCGTGCCGGGACGAGCTTCGCGGTGCACCTTATTGGTGGCGCCCATGAACATGGCTTCGCAACCAGCACGCTGATAGGCGCGGAACAGATCATGCGCGAAGATTTCAGTTCCGCCGGGGTGCAGAGAGGGATGGTTATGGGCTGCTATGAGGACGCGCTGAGCCATCAGGCAACACCTCGCGAGGCGATGAAAATATCCTGATAGTGATCCGCATCAATGCCGCGCCAGTGACCAAAGGATTTTGTTTCGAGCGTCAGTTTCGCTCCTGCAAGCGCACGATCCAGAAAGCCGTTTTCAAAGCCCACTGCCGCAAGCGGTGGCAGTTCCGGCACGAACCAGCACGGTCCGCTGCCATGCCGTTCAAATGCAAGTCGTTTGTCACGTTTGCCATGGCGGTCGCGCGCGGCAACATCATCCACGACGAATGCCGTCATGAACAATTGTCCGCCGGGAGAGAGGACACGGGATACCTGATCGAGATAGGTCTTGACTTCATCTGATGGTAGATGCGTGACCACAGATGTCATGATGATGAAATCGAAACTCTTGTCCGCGAATGGCAGAGTAAGAGTGAGCCCGTTTACCGCCCCTTTGGGGTTGTAGAGGTCATGGGCGATGTCGATGTGGCGGAACTCGAAATTGGGGTAGCGCGACGTGATGTTCTGGCGGCACCAGTTCACGCCGCCCACTACGGGGTCAATCCCCGAATAGCGGGCTTTTGCCAGATCGAGATATTGGGTCAGCGGCACGGCCATGCGACCGATACCTGAACCGATGTCGAGCACGCGTGCGTCGGGGCGAAGTCCGCCCTTGCGAATGAAATGGCCGAGAAACTCGGCACCGACCGCTCGATAATCACCATCACCGACGAACACACTGTTCGGATCGGGTGAGGGCAAGAAACGGTTCTTCAAAACAGACTGCATCAGCCAGTCGATCTGCGCATCCGGTATTGCTGGTTTTGCTTCAAATGCTGGTTGTTTCAGCGCTACCACGTCCGTCAAGCGGCGTTCCTTTCAGATTTGGTCATAATCACATTGGACAGGTCGGCGGTGCCTTCCTGTTCCTGTGGCAGGACCATCAACTCGGTAATGTCATCATCCCAGCGCTGTGTATGGAGCCAGGAATTATATTGGCTTGCGAGGCCGCGCATGTAATCCGCGCTGCGGCGGATCGAGCGCCGTTCAAAATGGTAAAGTGCTACGGAAGGCTCATAGAATATCTGGAAGCCGAGCTGCCTGATCTTCAGGCACAGATCGCTGTCCTCATAGTCGCCGATGACGTAGTCTTCAGTATAGCCGCCGACGAGGTCGAAGATATCCTTGCGCGTTATCAGGCAGGCGCCGGTGACGCCCGGCACTTCCCGTGAACGAAGCGCTGGCGGATAGTTACCCGGCATGCCTTTGTAATAGTGGTGATTCAGCCAGATACCTTGACGGCCGCGGGCAAAATAAAGCCCCGCATGTTGAAGCGAACCATCTTCAAACAGAAGGCGAGGGCCGATTGCTCCGAGCTTCGGCTGATCGAACAATGGCTGGGTGAGTTGCTGCAACCAGCCATGTTCGGCAGGCACGACGTCAGAATTCAACATCACGATGGTCGTTCCTGTCGCAATGCTGGCACCCGCATTACAGGCACGTGCATAGCCGCCATTGCGGTTCATGATGGCGAGTTTGAACGGTATGTCATGCAGAATGTGCAATCCGCCAAGCATATGCTCGGTGTCGTCCTGAATTTCAGGAGAATCCAGCACGAATATGAACTCTGCGTTTTCCACCAGCCAAAGGTCCGTGGCCATGGATGAAAACTGGAAACGTAAGAAATCGAGGTTGCGGTAAAGCGGAATAACGATGGACGCGAGCGGAGAGGCAGGTGTCGTTCCGTAGTCCTTGACCTCGGAAATCCGTACCGTTGCAGCGAGCTTCTTCTCAACTTCGGTAAGCGCGGGTCCCAGAATGTGCGAGAAGACGTGAGGCTTTGCCTGTTGTGGCGGTACAGACCGCAAGATGCGATTGCGCTGCGCCGATGATTCGAAGGGTTGCGGGGCTGGCACGAGCGGAGCGGTCGTGCCGGACGCAAGGCGCATCTGGAATCGCGGCTGCAAAAGAGGCCCAAGATTCTGCACCGAAGGAAGCCAGGCGACAAAACCTGTCACATCCTGCTGCGGCGCATCTTCCCGCTTGGCAATCTTGCCGGGGAATTTGTGAAAATTGGGCTTCAGCGACAAAGCGCTGCCATTTTCCGGAAGATATTCGATGTCTGCGAGCATGGCTGCCGGGTCATGCATCCATCCGCCGACAATCAGCCCGCCGTCGAGCGCCAATGCAAGATCGATTTCCGCTGCCGGATGAGTGGCAGACTGCGCGATCTGGCGAACGGGTAGTGGAGTGCGCGTTTGCAGGTCGATGGCGACCGCAGCGCCAGCAGAGCTTAGTTTGCCGAGCTGGCGAACGAGAAACTCCCGCAATGCGCCATTGCCCTGCCATTTGGTCCACCATTTGGCGAAATCCGTTTGCTCGCCTGTCATTGCCGCAAGCTTGCGAACGGCAACGCCTTTCTGACCAGTGAGCACCAGCAGCAGCGATGACGGCAGGTCTTGTGCTGATTCCAGCAGAAAATGGCATGGCTGCCAGGCATTGCGCGCCTGCTTGCCCACCACAAACCTTGGTGGAATGACCATGACACTGCCGGAAGTGATGCCATAGATAGCCGAAATCTCACCCAGCATCGGGTCGACCGCTGTTTCAAGGAGATGATGTCCCTGAACCGGTTCGCCGCAATGCTGGGCCTCGCGCGGTTCCGGCGTCAACGCGAAAGTCAGGTCACGCACGAGGGATGCGAAAGTCTGGTTTCGCGAGAGCCGGAAAGTGCTGCGCCACGTGGTCAGTAGATTGGTAAGAAGCTTGATATGTCCGGGCAAAGTGAGTTCGCTGACGACATATTCGACGTCGAAGGGTGCAAGTTCGTTGGCCGGATAGACGATCGCCTGAGCAGTGGGCCCAAGGGAGCCAGCAGACAGCGATAGCTCGACGGGTTCACTGCCGGTGCGCAGTGCCCAGAACATGCGCAGGCCGCCATTCTCGAGCGGAATGCCAACACTCAACAGCGGGACCGGCTGAACCGGCATTTCAAATTTGCATTTGGTTGTTGTGCGAGCCGGGCCCGGGATATCCCAGATGACCACAGCGACATCGGCGCAGAGACGGCAAATGGAGAGGTTCTCGGTTTTGCTTTCAGTGTCCGCCGAATGGTCGAGGTTCAATGTGAGGCCCTTTCATTCTTGCAGGAATATCGGCTTGCATGGATTCAGCTCGCCGGAATGCCCAGGCACGCAAAGCTAGAGAAAATGCGTGCCCGGTAAAGACGAAACGTGCCCGGCGGGAGGACTGCCGGGCACGCTCTCAATTGTTCAATTAGTGAACAGTGAAGTACTGGTCGGGATGAGCCTGTACGTCGTCTGCATTGGTGTTCACGAGGGTAACGGTATCGCCATTGCCGAGATCGACAACGACATTGCCGCCAACCTGCGTGACACGGTCGGCAAGATCGTCTGCGGAAGCGATATCAAGACCATTGATACCCTTCTGGATTTGCAGAATGTCTTCGCCGGGATTGAAGTCGAGAATGACGTCGTTTCCGCCGCCACCATTGAACAGGAATGTATCGCTGCCATTTCCGCCGATAAGGATATCGTCACCGGCCCCGCCATCGAGGATGTCGTTGCCGTTGCCACCCTGCAGGATATCGTTTCCGTCGCCGCCAAAGAGAAGGTCTGCGCCATTGCCGCCCTGGAGAACATCGTCTCCAGCACCGCCAAACAGCACATCATTCCCATTGCCGCCGCTCAGGACGTCGTTTCCTGCATCACCGAACAGAATGTCATTGCCATTTCCGCCGAAAAGTAGGTCATCACCATTTCCGCCGAAAAGGGTGTCGTTCCCGTTATCGCCGAAGATGGTGTCATTGCCATCACCTCCGAATACGAGATCATCACCGCCATGGGCACGGATGAAATCGTCAAAGCGGGAGCCGAACAACACGTCGTCGTAGGCGCCGCCTTCTAAAGTGGCCATCTGCTTCTCCTTGTGTTCCTGTATGGGGTTTCCACAAGCCGGAATGCTCCGACCATTATGCTCTTAGTAGTCTGCTCTGCATTAATTGGAATTGCAACATTGGTAATTGGTATAATTGCGGCAACTATAAGTAACAAATTATTACCATTAATTTATATTGCAGTTGTGTAAACACAAATATGAAATATATTTGTCATCATTATAATTTCTATTTACGTGATATTTATATTGAAACTAATTCGAAATTTGAACTTTTTTGATTGATGAGGAGTGAATTGAAAATCATTTCAATAAGATGACGCCGCACATGAAATTTCATGCGCGGCGTTTCTGTCTTTTGGAATTTCAACCTATTATCGAGTTTTACTTTGAAATTCTCTGGCTATTAATCTTCGCGGAATGCGCGGTTCAAACTATCTGTGATAGGTGAAACCAAGTAATCGATAGCGCGACGTTCCTTGTGGACGATGATTATTTCAGCAGGCATGCCAGGATAAAGCCGCGCAGTTGGATTTGCTGCAAGTGACGCCGGAGTAATTTCAGCTCTTGCGACGAAGAATGCGGTATCTGTCTTTTCGTCGAGCGACTGATCGGCGGCGATATAGGTCAGTTTGCCGTCGAGCGGTGCCATTGAGCGTTGATTGTATGCCGTCAACCGGATCTGTGCCCCAGCGCCAACCGAGATACTGTCGATATCGCGTGGGCTGATTTTCATCTCAACGACGAGAGGCTCATTTTCTGGAACGATATCCATGATCGCTTCGCCCGGAGCTATGACGCCACCCGGCGTGCGCAATCGAATATTGGCGACGATACCGTCCTGCGGCGAGCGAACCTCCACGCGCCGCATCACATCCTTGGCGGCAACGATACGTTCCTGCACATCCGAAAGCTCGACCTGGCTCGATGTGATCTCGCCAGCGATTTCGGACTGTAGATCGCTTTCGATTCCCGTCAGGGCGAATTCTGCGCCAGCTTTTGCTTGTTCAGCCTTCGCTTTGTCACCGGCATATTCGCCACGATCACCCGCAAGCTGGCTGAGGCGCGTATCGATTTCCGTGAGCTTCGATTTCTGGGCAAAGCCTTTCTCAACGAGACTGGCAATCGCCTTGCGTTGATCGCTGATGAGTTCGATCTGCCGGTCGGTGGCCGCAATCTGCGATGTGGAAGCCTTGGCTTGCTCCGTATATTGCTCGATAGTCTTCTGCTGTATGTCAATCTTGCTCAGTTTCTGTGCAAGTCGCTTCTGGAAAAAAATGTTCTCGGCGCGGATGGCGTTTTGCGCGTTTTCACCGCCATCGGCGAAACCTTCCGGGAAGCTGATTTCTTTTTCGCCGGATTGCTCAGCACGCAGACGGGCCAGTTTTGCGATCAGGCCGATACGCCTGCTTTCCAGAGACTGGAGATCGGAGCGGGCCTTGGTGTCGTCAAGCCGGAGCAGGGGCTGGCCGACCTTAACGACATCGCCTTCCTGTACGAGCAACCGATCAAGAATGCCGCCTTCAAGATGGCTGATCGTCTTGCGCTTCGAATCGACGATCACCGTGCCCATTGCGACTGCCGCACTTCCCAGATTGGCAGAATAAGCCCAGGCGAAAAAACCGCCGAAAGCAACGCCGATTGTGGCAAGGCCAGCAATGATGAGGCCGCGCAATGGTGATCTCGTATCCTCTCGCTCCAGATCGAGCGCCCATTCAGGTTTGACGCTTCCGAAACGGGTCAGGGTTTTGTGATCCGAGGATTCTGCACGCGGCGCGAGCAGGCTGGAAACACGACGAGGAATGACCGATTTACCCATCATGCGTTTGCTGCTCCCATTTGCGGGCCGTTATTGGCGGGTGTCAGTGACGCGACGACATCGGTGCGCGGGCCAAACTGTGAAATGCGCCCGTTTTCGAGGACGAGCAGTTTGTCAGCGACCTGCATGATAGACGGCCGATGTGCGATCATGATGACAATCGCTCCATCGTCACGGGCATGCTCGACGGCACGGATCAGGGCGCGTTCACCGACAGCGTCGAGATTCGAATTCGGCTCATCGAGAACGATCAGGCGGGGGCGATTGTAAAGGCAGCGAGCCAGCCCGATTCTCTGGCGCTGACCACCAGACAAGGTCAGTCGACCGTCGCCGACCGGCGTATCGTAGCCAAGTGGCATGCGCCCGATCATCTCGTGCACATCCGCAAGACGCGCGGCTTCCAGCACGCGATGCGGGTCGCTGTCACCCATGCGAGCGATGTTGTCCTTGATGGTACCGTCAAGCAGCGAGACAGACTGTGGCAGGTAACCGGCAATCTCGCCGAACGAACCGCGTTCCCAGAGATAAACGTTATTGCCGTCGAGGAAAACGCCGCCTGACGTGGGTTTGACGATGCCGATCAGCAGACGGGCAAGCGTCGACTTGCCTGCTGCCGAAGGACCGACGACGCCGAGCACTTCACCTGGGGAAATCGAGAACGAAATGCCCTTGATGATCGGAACATCGACGCCTGGAGCAGCATAGATCAGCTTGTCGATTACGAGATCGCCATTGGGGCGTGGTGTCGGCATGGTCTGTCGAACGGCCAGATTTTCCGAAAGCAGGGATTGGACACGCTTCCAGCTCGCAATAGCGCTGACCCACTGACGCCAGTTTTCGACGATTCGATCGAACGGCATCAGCAAGCGACCGATGATGATGCTGGTCGCAATCATCGCGCCGGGGGTGATTTCCTGTTGCATGGCAAGTAATGTGCCAATGCCGAGCGATCCGATCTGGATGATGAAACGCGCTGTGCGGGCAATTGAGGAGAGGGCGCGGGCGCGTGTCCCGCCAAGGTCGAGCACCTCCAGCGCCTGAACCTGCATCGTGCGCCAGCGACGCGCGAGTGCCGGAAGCATGCCCATGGCTTCAATGACTTCGGCGTGGCGCAAGCTGCTGCCGATTTTGGAAACCGCTTCGATATTCGCTTGATTCGCCTCCTGAATCAGATTCCGGGTCAGGAGGTCGGTCAGCAGGCCGCACGCGACCAGGATAATCACGGCGACCAGGCCGATCACACCCAGCATCGGGTGAAGCAAGAACAAAACGCCAAGAAAGATAGGCGACCACGCCGCATCAAGCGGAGCATTGATGGCAGGCGACGTAAGGAAACTGCGCAGCTCATTGAGGTCGCGAAGCGTCTGTGTCGCTTTCGGCATGCCCTGATTCACGGAGGCCTGTACCGCTGCTGTCAGAACCGCGAGGTTAAGGCGGCGGACAAGCGCGCTGCCCATGGCCTGGAAGGAAAGCGAGCGGATATATTCCAGAACGCCGAACACCAGCATGGCGCCGATGGCGAGCACCGTCAGCATGGTGAGCGTGTCCATGCTTCGGCTGTTCAGCACCCTATCATGAACCTGCAACATATAGAGAGGTACAGTGAGTTGTAGCAAATTGATACAGGCGCTCAGCAGCACCGCATAAAGTAGTCCCGACAGGAAAACGCGGCGGGCCTTGAAAATCAGGCCTTTGGGCGTAGTTACCGAATCGTCTTGCCCCTTTTTGTGCGCAGGGCTCTTGCCAATCGATTTGAATTCGCGAGTATCATTCATACGCTATCTGCCTTGGAATGGTCACAGGTGGCGGATATCCCTAAAAACTGTGTGCTAGTTCTCAAGATCAGTAAAGTAATACTGCAGAGAATGTGACAGAAAAAAGGTTCTTACGGCGGGGAAATGCGAAAGGAGCAAAGAAAATATAACTGCAAATTTCTTCAAAATTTGAAGTAAAATTGAAAATGGAGAGCAAAAGATGCAAAAACTTCTACACGAGGGAGTGGAAGTCGAAACATCAGTCGATGGCTTTACTGCCGTTGATTTTCCTGAAGTTACCGCCGAAAAACAGGAACGCAGACATCCGGTCCATACAGTCGTTATCACGCATTTCGAACTGGCCCGGATGATAGAACGAGTGAACCGCCGCTTTGTGAGCTTGCTGAAAACCGAGTTGACGAAGTTAGGTGTGGAAGATATCGGTCCGGCCCAGACTTTGGTTCTGATGGCTATCGGCGATGTCGAGCTCACTGTGGGTGAACTATTGGATCGCGGACATTACGTCGGTTCCAACATTTCCTATTATCTTAAACAGCTTACCGATGGTGGGTATGTTGATCGCGTCGCCTCGCAGAGGGACAAACGGTCGGCCCGTATCCGCCTGACGGACAAGGGTGAGCGGCTGTGTGCAAGCTTGCGGAATGCAAGCAGGGCCTACAACCATATCCTTACCCGGGATGATGACGATCTCAGAAATCTCGAGATTGCCTATCAGACTCTGCACAGACTGGAACTCGTGTGGGGTAACGCCGCACGATTTGGCATTTGATGTGTTGCGATGCTTTTCGGCCGCTAGCCGAGCACGTTTCGTAACATGCGTATAGCATTTGTGCACAGGCGTGGTTTCGGCCAGTTCGCTGCGCTAGCCGAAAATCTGGCTACCAGCGGACATGATGTAAGCCTGATCTGCGAGACAGTGGACCGTCGCCTCCCAGCGGTCCGCGTCATCCGCCACAGAGTGGAATCTGGTCCTCGCACAGGCGGTGCGATGGCCAGATATCTTGAAGTACCCGATCATCACACGAGGATCGGGTACCGTGTGGCCGAAACCCTGGAAACCATGGCTCGTCAGGGGCAGGCACCCGATATCGTCGTCGGTCATATTGGTTGGGGCAGCATGATGTTCGTCAAGGACGTACTGCCCTCAGTGCCTGCACTCGGCTACTGCGAGTTCTTCTATCGCGCTAATGGTGCGGATGTAGGCTTTGCGCCGGGCGACAGGCCGGACATCGAAACACGGAAGCGTCTGCGTCTGCGCAACACGGCGCAGCTCGTCACCCTTGAGGCAATTGACGGTGGGCTTAGCCCGACACATTGGCAGAAAAGTCTCTACCCGCGTTCCGTGCAGAATCGCATCGCTGTCGTGCATGAAGGGGTGGATACGAAACTTTTCTATCCAGACCGTCACGCCACGATTCAGTTGCCCGATGGACGAACGCTTAAGGCAGGAGAATCGCGCGTGATTACATTCGTTGCGCGCGATCTCGAACCCTATCGCGGTTTTCCCCAAGCGCTTGAAGCTGCAGCCAAGGTCATTCGGCAGAACGGCGATGCGATCTTCGTATTTGTTGGCGGCGATGGCGTCAGCTACGGGACGCCACCGCCCGGTGGCGGATCGTGGCGCGAGCATCTGGTCAAGAATTTCGATCTGCCGCCGGATCGTATCGTGTTCGCAGGTACAATTCCGCATGCCCAGTTGCGCAAACTTTATCAGATATCGACGGCCCATATCTATTTGACTTACCCGTTCGTCCTGTCCTGGTCGGTCGTGGAAGCGATGGCCTGCGGCGCGCTTGTCATCGGTTCGGATACGCCGCCTGTGCGGGAAGTGATCCGCTCCGGTCAAAACGGGCTGCTCGTACCGTTTTTTGAGCCGGATGTACTGGCGGAAGTGATCATGAATGTCCTTCGCGATCCCGATGTATGCCTTCAGATGCGGGCAGCGGCGCGCCGGACCGTCGAAAATCGGTTCAGGTTGTCGGATTGTTTACAGCAGCAAAAAACCTTGATCGATGCAGTATTGAATGGAAGATGACCAGTATGTGGCGATAATCGGGCGCTCCAACGCTGATGATTAAATATAAAATCCCGTATTTCTGCGTGTTTACGCTGTATGTGCAATATACATGAACATTATTTCAAAATTTGAATTAAAATTGTTCCAAATATTTGCAATATTATCATATAGTTGATGCTATAAGTCTGTTGACAATACATAGTCTGTATTTTCTCATTGTAAGTGCAGGCCGAGACTCCCAAGTCGGCCATCACACAATGGATGATTATGTTGAGCACACCACTTCCTGCGATCTCGGCGCGGAAATCCCGCCGATATGCCATTGCTTCGATGCGTGATCGTGAAGCGCTGGAAGCGACGTCTCTGGGCGAGCTGACCACCTTTGTCGAAGGTGATGGAAAACGTCTTCGACTGGCGAACACATTTCCGCTCATCGCGGTTGCCGCTTCGCAAGAGGGCGAGAACGAGCTGAAGACGATTCTGCAGCAGGTTTATCGTCTAAGCACCATTCCGGAACTTCCTGTTGTCCGTATCGACGATGCGACGCCTGAAACAGTTCCTTTGCTGGTTACGCAATTGCTCGAGAGCAGTCTGGATCGTCTCGTCGGTCACGTCAGCAAAGTTCACACAGAGCTTGCGATGCTGCGTCGCGAGCGTGAAACCATGTTTGAAAACTACCGGGCAATCGAGGATGCATTTCACGCACGCAACTGGGATTCCTCAACAGAGATATTCAGTCATTCTCCTCTGGTTGACCCGAAGGATGAAGGCTTTGCACGCCTGCTGCGCGAATCGGAGATCGAACAACTTTTTCCGGTTTCGAGTTATGCAGTTTCCGGCTTTGCCCTGCATTTCCGTGATTTGCCTGCCAATCGTAACGGCCAGTTGATCGTTACGCTGGACTATCTTGAAAACGGCGAAGGGATCGCTGAATGGTTGGTACCTTACGGTATGCTGCATCCAGAGTGGAACTTTTTCTCGCTTCCCAAGGCATGTGACGGCAGCCATCGGACATTGCGTTTACGGATTTCTGCCTCGGGCGGGGTTCCTCCGGAATTGTCGCTGGGCAACGTGATCGCCAATGAACGCTACGCGGCGCGGGCGCGCATCCCACATGCCGACCTCGACATGCGCCCGCTGGCATTGCGGATTTTCACTGGCCTGCCGGGCGTTCGTCCGGCATCGCTGCCAAATGCCATCGTGCCGACGGCGCTGATCAATGGTCGCAAGGTCGACGATTACCGTCTGCCGGTCGAATTGCTGCGGAATGTGACCAATGTGTCCGTAACACCCATTACGCCTGACTTTCCCACTGTGCGTTTTCTCGAACATGAAGATGCCATCGGCTGTCACCCGCTTGAGGAGGGCATAACTGCGGCTGCAATCCGCCGTGTGGTCGCACCAGGCACTGTGCGGGTTTCTGCGCGCGCCGTTATCGACCATCCGGAAGGCCAGCCCTGCGCGGTCGGCTTGTTGCTGGTCAATCTGGCTTCGGACGTGAAGGATGAAATCGATGCGATTTCCAATCTCGACCGCCGCCGTCAGCAGGTATTGTTCAGTGGCTGGTCGGAAGTGGCGCCTAGCCGTCCGATCGACATCAACTTTATGCTTGAAGAACCGATCGATCGCACGATGGATCTCATCGTCTTGAGCAAGGCGGCGGCGGACTCGGTGGACTTCTCCTGGCTCAAGGTTTTCAACTTCCGTCTGGTCAAGCACGTCGAGGCGCGCCCCAGTCAGGAATTAGTCGAAGAGGCCGCGAATGTACGATAGGTCCAAGGATTTGATCGTCGTTGCCATGCCGCTTTACGGGCATGCGGCGCTGGCGCTCGAAGCACTGGAGACAGTGCTGGCGTCAGAAACGGTTTTCCGTACACAAATCGTGGTGTCTGTCGATGGCGATCCGCGCCGCGAAGTGTTCGACAGTCTGACGCTTTATGCGGCAGCTCACCCCAATATTCACATCATCTTTGGGGAGAATGCAGGCCCCGGTGGCGCGCGCAATCGCGCTGTCGACTATATTCTCGAAGAGATGCCCGATGTGAAGGCAGTCTATTTCGTTGATGCTGACAACCGTGTGCAGCCGCACACCATCGATACGCTTTATCGAAAGCTTCTGGCGTCGAATGCGGGCTGGGTCTATACCAATATCGACACCTTTTCGGTCAACTGGCGCGCTCATTATGGGGACAGCTATTCGCGCCTGATCCACTGCATCACTGATAATATCTGCGACACGGGATCGATGATTTCTGCGGAAGTTTTCCGCAGCGGTGTCCGTTTTGATGATGACCGTCAAAATGGCTTCGAAGACTGGGAGTTCTGGCTCTCCGCGATTGAAGCGGGTTTTGTCGGCACACCTTGCCACGATACTGGATTTGAATATCGCCTGCGTGCGGAAAGCCGTTTCAAGGAGGCCAATCGCGACCGTTCCGGGTCGATCAGTTTCTTGCGCAAGCGGCACAAGGCGTTGTTTCGGCGCCCGACACTCGTTGGATTCGAGCATGAGGAATGTCCGCGTTATGGCGTCATTCGAGCAGGTGAGGGAACAGTCAGCCTTTTCACCGACCTCAGCCTTGGCACCTCAGACCTTAAATTCGATGATGCTATCCGTGCATTTTGGGGCAGTGTCTCCGAACCGGATAATTTTCACTTTCCGCCATTTCTGGCTTCGTCCAATACCGAGACACTGAAGCTTCTGGCGCGTTCACGACTGTTACCGAATATCCTGTCGCGGCTCGAAAAACTTTCTGAACAGGCCAATATTGTCTTTGTGGAACTTACCAATGTCGAAGACGAGCGGCGGATCGATACCGAGATCATGCCGTCCGGCACGCGCCAACCTCACGCAGACCTGATTTTCGTCTCAACGAAGCTGATCAAGGACATCATCGAAAACGATGCGCTGGATTGGTTTGCATCGTTGGGCACGCAGCAATTGTGGCCCACATCGGCGCGGATGAAGGTTCGCTTTCCGTTTCCTCGCGTGCGTCAGCGCCGGGCCTTGTCACGGCCTGAGCAATCGATGCTCAATCTGGTGACATCGATTGCGACGAGCCCGCTCAAGCAAAGTGCGGCCATGCGCTGGACATGGCGTCCGCGTCGCCTGCCTGCACTTTCTGAAATGTATCAGGTGCTGCGTAACGAGCTTGGCGGTGGTCCCGTTTTGCCGCTTGCGCATAATGCGGCAAGGAAGAAGACGGCTGCCGTTCTGGTGCCAAATGCGTCGTTCGGCGGTGCTGAAAAAGTCGCCTATGCCGCCGGGCGCGAATTGAAGAACCAGGGATTTGAAACTCATCTTTTCGTACTCGGAAATGAGCGCATGGATGTGCTCGACGAGTTCGACCAGTCATTCGATTATCTGCATTTCTGGAAGGACGGCATTCCGGCCTGGGGAGACACAAACCGGTTTCTCGGTCAGGACTTCATCACCGACGACCACCCGCTTGACTGGAGCATCCTGCGCGGACAGCTTTCAGGCTTCGATCTTGTCGTAAACAATCACGTCATGGCGGCGCATCCCCTCATGGGGAAGCTCCGTTCCGAGGGCACGCGCACCGCTTGTTACCTGCATGTGGTGGATGAAACGGTCTTCCGCAGACAGGCGGGGCAGCCCTATGCGGCGATTGCGTTTGAACACGCCTATGATGCATTTCTGACCTGTTCTGATCAGCTGAAAATCTATCTGCACAGCTTTGGCGTTCCTTATGAAAAAGTGTTTTCCGTGCCAAACGGGGCCAGTTTTTCAATCGATACAAAACTGCGTACGCAGGTCACCGCAGCGCGCAAGCAGGGCCGCAAGGGCGAACCGATGCGAATGCTCTACATGGGGCGCCTCGACCGTCAGAAGGGTATCGACCGGCTGCATGACGCTATCGTCAAGCTGAAAGAACAGGGAATTCCCTTCGAAGCGCAGGCAATTGGCGGCGAAATCCTCTCTGATGATCCAAGCGCATCTTGGATGACACGCTTGAAGGATGCGGGTGTGAAAGTCTCGCCGCCGGTTTTCGATGGCAAGGACATCGCGAACCATCTCGCATGGGCCGATGTTCTCTTGATGCCGTCACGCTGGGAAGGTGCACCGCTGATGATTGCTGAAGCGCAGCAGCTTGGCTGCGTGCCGGTTGCCACAGCCGTTGGTGCCGTCGATGAGCTTATCAATCATGGTCGCGATGGCATTCTCATCCGCAATGGCAACGATGCGCAGATTGTCTCCGACATGACGCGCATTCTGACCATTCTTGCGCAGGATCGTGAAGCCCTGATGCGGACCGCTGAAGGTGCGCTCGCCTCTGCTGCTCACCGCACATGGAGTTCGGCTTTCTCCGAATTTACCGATTGGGCGAATGAAATACGCCCCGCTTATCCGAAATCCCGGTCTTCCCAGCCGGATGTTGCAGACGCTGCCAGCACGATTGCCGCTCTTCCCGGCCGTGCAGTTGCCTGATTATACTAGAAAGGTCGACCTATGAGCCGCCCAACCAATCCAAGAATCCTTGTCACGGGCATTCCGAGCCATCTGACGCGCCTTATCCAACGTGCGGATAAAGCGCAGGTCCATTACTCGGAAAAACAGCGTGATTCAGAATCCAGGGATAATTTCATCCAGGAGCTGAAGAACATCAGCAATACGGGCAATTATCTGATCGGCGAAGGCGCGATGACGGCGCTGCTACCGACAGCCAAGCACATTCCGTTCTGGCATCTCTACAATTGCGTGAACAATGGAACTGGTCTCGAAGAGATCAACAAGGAATTCGATATCTGCGTTTTCACTTGCGCAAACCTTCTGCGCAAGGGCTTGTCGGCAGATGCCGAAGCGCTCGTTCTGTCCAAACTCGACATGCCGGTGGTGATGCTTGGTATAGGCATCCAGAACCGTCCTGACATTGAGGGTGAAGACGGCCTGCCAGCGGGCACGAAGAAGCTTTTGGAAGTTCTCAAATCCCGCGAACATTATTTTCTCACGCGCGGTGAAAATGCAGCCGGATATCTCCGTGATCAGGGCTTCTCCTATGTCCGTCCGGTCGGTTGTCCGTCGCTTTATTTCCGTCCGGACAATATGCGCAAGGCGATCAGCCGTCTGCCGGATGTGAAAGTGGGTGAGGGGCGCACTGTCTTCACCGGATATATGGGGGCAGAACTTGAAACCATCGGCGACATGAATGCGCTGAGTTCTGATGATGGCCGTTCAGCCTATGTGGTTCAGGACGAACTTCTGCATTTCGATATGCAACTTGAATCCGATGCCAATGGCCGCGCCTACGATTCCACCACTGGCGAACTTGTCGGTCCACTCACCTACAAGGGCTCGGGTGATCTCAAGAAGAAGATCTCCGTTCACGCCTTCCTCGATACAAATCAATGGCGGGCCTGGTGCTCGACCATGGATTTCTCCTTCGGTCGTCGGTTCCACGGCAATGTTATCTCCATGCAGGCTGGTGTGCCGAGCCTGATGGTCGCCGTTGATGACCGTATGCGGGAAATGCTGAACTTCTCCGGTCTGCCGAAGATCGATGCCCGTGATCTTAATGCAGCCAATGACCGGCGGGCATTCGTGAGCGACCACATCGCCGCGATGAACATTCCCGAAGTCATCGAAAACTACTCGGCGCGCGAACGCAATTTCCGAAGCGTGCTTTCAGAAATCGGCATTGGATAACTCTCGATCCAAGCCGGTCTGAAGCAGGCTTCAGATTCTTGTTACTCGCATGTCTCCCAAAACCGGTTCCCACTTTGGGGAGACATGCCTCAACTCCAGCGAAGATGGATCACCATGCGCATAATGATCACCGGCATTCCGTCATATCTAATGCGGACCGTCGAAAGTGTGTCCGGGGCGACTGTTAAGCATCGCCCCTATTTCGAGCCCATCCGGACCAAGAAGGATGTGATCGATCAGGTCAAGAAGATTGCCAATACGGGCAATTACCTTATCGGAGAGGGCGCGGCGAACGCCGTGCGCGGCCACGATGTTACCTATGTGCCGTTCTGGCATCTGGCTAACAGCCTCAACTCACCGGATACCTATGCGAAGTTGAACGAAAGCTTCGATCTCTGCCTGTTTGCCTCAGCCAACCTTTTGCGTCCCGGCTATGCGGCAACGACGGAATCCTTCGTCTTTGAAAAGCTGAACATGCCGATTGTGGTCATGGGCATCGGTATTCAGAAGAAGGAAAATTTGAAAGCGGAGTTGCCGGAAGGCACGCGCCGATTCCTCGAAATTCTGCGCCGTAAGGAAAGTTTCTTCCTCACGCGCGGGCATTTTACCGAGGAGTTTCTCAAAGATGCGGGCATGAAATATGTCCGTCCGACAGGTTGTCCATCGCTTTACTATGCGCCGGACCAGATGAAGCGCTCGTTGACGCGCCTTGCAGATCCAACGCTGGCCGATGCGCAGAAGATCTCCTTCGGCGGTTATCTCGGCAGTGTGGCAGATACGATAGTCGATGCTCATGCGCTGCTCGAAAAGGATAGCGTTGCGAGCTACGTCATTCAGGACGAAGTCATCGTCTACAATATGAATATGGCTGGCGAAGATCATTCCGAAGCCTATGATCAGGCCGCAAGCCGCATCACTGCACCTGTCGATTACAAGCACATGGAAAAATGGCAGCGCAAGAACGAGTTGCTGGTGTTCTTCGACACGCACAAATGGCGTAGCTGGATTTCCAGTCAGGATTTCGGCCTGAGCCGTCGCTTCCATGGCACAATCATCGGTATGCAGTCCGGCGTTCCGGGCTTGATGATTGCGGTCGATGATCGCATGCGGGAGATGCTGGGTTTTATCGGCTTTCCGCATATTGAGGCGAGCGTCTGGAACCGTGAACCGCAGAAGAAAGCTTATCTGCGCGACTTCCTTTCCAAGATAGACGTACCTGCAGCCATCAACCGCTATTCGGAATGCGAGGCCAATTTCAACGGCGCGTTGAAGGATATCGGTATCCGATGATGAAAAGCCGCAAGAGCGTCAGGGGCAAGAAACCGGCAATCGCAGCCTTGTTTGGTGCTGCGTTGCTAGCTATCGCGCCTATTGGTGCCCTTGCCGATACGCGCTTTGGCGTCAACCGGGTCAATATGGCCTGGCTCAAGCCGGCAGAGCGCGAGAAAATCTTCGATCGGATGGTTGAGAACGGTGTGGTGGCGGTTCGGCTGTCACTCACACGACCGCTCGATCAAAGCATTGATGCGGTGCGTCTTGCACATGAGAAGGGCCTGGCCATCCTACTCGAAATATCGCTCAATAATGCAGACTTCTATTCTGAAGGAACAAAGCCTCGTTCCGGGCGCGGGCGCATATGGGATATGTATCGGCTTTCCGACATATCTCCGGAGCGCTTTCAGCAAGCGGTTGCAGGTGCCTTGCAGAAGATTGATGCGTTGGGTGTACCTTTGGTGGCCGTGGAACCCGGAAACGAGATCAACTGGGGTGCCTATAATGGCGATCTTGCCATCCTGCCCAAGGAAAAGATGAAGACCGCACGCTCTTTAGGCGAGATGGAGGAGCTTCCTCTGGTCGAAAAAGGTGCGGAGAAATACGTTGAACTTTTACGCATTGTCCGGGCGGAGCTGGCAACAACCAGGCACAGCACCAAGGCAAAGGTCGTATCTGCGGGGTTGTCTGATATACCCTTCATTGATGCCGACCGGCGCGGGATAGACACTGTCGAACCAGCCGACTTTACCGATCTTCTCAAGAAGTATGGTCTCGATGGCGCTGCTGACGGCTATGGCATTCACATCTATCCGGGGAGCAGTGGCACGCGGGCAGCACGTGCAAAGCATATCAACGGCGCGCTTTCGTTCTGCGGCGGTGCTGATGGCAAGCCCTGCTGGATCACGGAATGGGGCTTCGCCAATACATCAAAGGCCTGTCCGGCCAATGACAATAATCGCGAACAACTGGTCGAGAAGGCACGCGACCGCTTCCGCCAGATGATGGATAGCGGCCAGATCGCAGCTGCTTATTATTTTGATTGGGATGCAAGCACTTACGGTGTGTGGCGTTGCGGTTCGCTGACGCCAGCCGGTAAGGCTGCAACGGTGACGAAATGAAACTCAAGACTGTAATTATTGGTGGTTCCAACACTGTTATGCTGCCCGGCTATCTGCCGACGCTTCTGTCGACGATGGCGAAACGCGGGGTGGAGCTAGATGTCGTTGCTGATCTTGCGGTCGGGGGAACGACCAGCGCGCTTGGCCTTTATCAGCTCAAGCAGTTTGAACAGCTCGAAGAGTGCGAGCTGCTGCTGATCGAATATGCGATCAATGACGCCTTCGTTTATGGCGATGAAAGGCGACCGTTCCGCCATTGGGCAAGGTTTTACGAAGGGATCATTCGTTACGCGCTTGAGCGCAATCCGAACCTTCGGATTGCAACCCTCGTATTTGGCGCACGCAACGGGTCCTTTCTGAATTCTGTTCCCTCGATTGATGCGGGTATCAATTACATTTCGCAATGGTATGGAACGATCTCAGCCGACGTTTCGCGAATGCTGATGCAGCAATATGGTCGTGATGTCGTCAGTAATCCGGCATTCTATCTTGATCAGGGCCATTATGCGCGCCCTGTTTCGACGACCATTGTTGCGAACTTGATTGCCGATGTTCTCGAACCGGCCTTGTCTGCTCCACATCGTCCTAAAGCACTGCCATTTGCCATTGATCCAGACCACTTCGCCAATGCGCGTGCCCTGAGTGGTGAGCAGTTATGCAAGCGGCTGGGTCGCGTTCCGGTCCAATACAGCAATCGCCGCTTCTCGATCTCGGCGCTCGATCTTGGTGCGGACAGGATGCGCTTTGAGGTTGATAACGGACAATTGCTGGCACTTGGCTATGTCTGCGATCCGCGTATTCCGCCACTGGATGTGGCGATAGGCGGGGAGGTGCATCGCGCGGCAATGATGAAGGGCGGTGTACGCGACGGAACCTACAAATTCCTCGTTTCGATGCTGAGTTTCGAGTTTCTTTATGGCACGAAATTGCTGGATGCACGTGGGAATGTGGCGCTTATCATGTCAGGTGCTGAAGGCGGAGCCGAGCACAAGCTGCATGTTCCCAAAGACAGTGCTCACCACGAGGAGCTGCCTGCGGAACCGGTGCTTCCGATAACCGGCATCCTGTTTTCCGGCAATTTGAAAGTCATGTCGCTGGAGAAGAAAGCTGCGGTAGACGCCGTTCCATCGGAAGCTGCTCAATAGGCTGTTATTCAACAAAAATCTTCACGCTGGCGGCTCGCCCGGCAGCATCAACCACAGTCAGTGTGGAATAGCCGGTGCCATCCGGCAGCCATGTGGCCGTGCGGCGGCGGTTGGGCTCGGCAATGGGTTTGCCATTGGCAAGCCAGCGAAACGGTGCGCGTCCGCCCTGTAATTTCAGCACCAGCGGCGAGGCATTATCGGTCAGGGCTTTCAATTCGACATGCGCGCCATCCGGTGGAAACACGATGCGCGGTGCAGGCTCAATCGTGGCTTTGAGAACCGGCAGCGGATCGCTGCTCGATGAAAAGCGTATCTGCGTTACAGGAAGATCGGCGCGTGCTGTCCGAAATGCGCCAGCAGGTGCACGCGGCAACGGTACGGAAGCAACACCTGAACGTACAAAGGCTTCAAACAGGATGGGCGCTGCCGAAACATAACCGGCAAGGCCCGGCACCGAGCCGCCATCGGCACGCCCGACCCAGACACCCAGCACATAACGCCCGTCATAACCGACCGACCAAGCATCGCGATAGCCATAGGACGTGCCGGTTTTGTAAGCGAGGCCGAGGCGTTTCGCGCCTTGCGGCGGCACGACACCGGCCAGAATATCGCCAATCTGCCACGATGCCTGCTCGCTCAGAATAGGAGCCGATGGCTGAACAGGTTCTGAACCTTCGGTGCCGTCACGAAGGGCTGCCCCTCGCCCGCCATTGGCAAGGCCAGTATAAAGCTGCACCAGATCGCGCAGGCTGATGCCCGCGCCACCAAGGCCGATAGCCAGTCCCGGCGCTTCACCTTTCGGCAATTGCAGATTAACCGCCGCCTGTCGAATACGCGTGGTGAGCCGCGCAGGGCCAATTGCATCGAGCAGGCTGATGGTCGGCACATTCAGCGACATTTGCAGCGCCTGGCGAATGCTGACATCGCCCTGATAGCTCATATCGAAATTGCGCGGACGATAGCCTGCAAAATCCTGCGGGCGGTCCTCAATGATGGTTTCCTGCGCAATCAGTCCCTGCTCGAAGGCCAGCCCATAGATGAAGGGCTTGAGCGTGGAACCGGGCGAGCGCACGGCCCGGGTCATATCGATCCAGCCCTGCCGCTTGCCATCGAAATAATCAGCGGAGCCAACCTCACCCAGAATATTGCCGTTGCGACTGTCGGCCAGCACCATGGCGACCGATACTTTTGGCCCAAGCTTCGCAGCAGCTTCGCGCGCCACAACTTCAAGCCCTGCCTGCACCGACTTTTTAAGCGTCAGATGATGCCGGGCCTCGGTCGGCGCCTGTTTCAAAGCGAGATCGGCAAAGTGAGCGGCCAATGAAGGCAAGGGATGACGCGTCGCGGATATGCGCTCACGCGATGCACGCTCGGCTTCTTCGCTCGTGAAAACATCAGACGAAACCATGCGTTTTAGAACGCGATCCCGCGCGGCAACCGCGTTTTCCATCTCGCGATCCGGGCGGCGGCGCTCCGGCAATTGCGGCAAAGCCACAAGAAGCGCTGCTTCCGATATGGTGAGGCGCAGCGGCTCCTTGCCAAAATAGGCTAACGATGCCGACCGTACGCCTTCCAGATTGCCACCATAGGGCGCGAGTGTCAGATAACGTTCGAGAATTTCAGACTTGCTCAGCCGTCGCTCAATTTGAACTGCACGCGCCAGCTGGCGGAACTTGGAGCCGAAGCTGCGGCTTTCGCGCGGCTCGATAAGGCGTGCAAGCTGCATGGAAAGTGTGGAACCGCCAGAAACAATACGGCCGCTCCCTGCAAGCTGATACGCGGCCCGAAGAAGTGCTGTGAAATCAATGCCGCCATGATCGTAAAAACGCTTGTCCTCATAGGCGATCAGCATTTTCACGAATTTCGGATCGACATCTTCGATGCGGGTATTCAAACGCCAGTAGCCGTCCGGCGTTGCATAGGCACGCAGCAAAGCGCCGTCGCGATCCATAACTTCAGTGGAAATGGTCAGCCGTTCCGGCAAAGGCGGAGGATAGGCGCGGTCGAGCCAGTCAAGCCCGACCACGGTTCCGAGTGCAGCGATGCCGAGAAACGCGGCACCGCCAATCGCTATTTTCCAACGCCTTTTCATTTGTTTGGCCATGATCTTGTCCGAAAACCGGTTCCCACTTTTCGGGATCATGGCTTACGGTGCAGCCACCTCCATCATGCTTGTCGCCGTGCGCGCTGCAAATTGCGGACGATACATATCCTCAACCGTTGCTGCCGGATGGGTGTAAAGACCCGGCGTCACCGCACGCACCACATAAGCGAGCGTAATCGGCTTCTTCTCGCCTGCAGAGCGGTCGAAAGCGGCCACAAAACGATCATTGCGGAATTCGAGATGCGCTGCCTGTGTGCTTTCCAGCCATGGGAAATTGCCAAGATCGGCACTGGAAACAAGGCCCGGATTGTCGATCTCGAAACCGGCTGGCAGCAGATCGGTCACAAGCAGACGCGACTGCCATTCCTGCAGATCGTCGATTTTCAGAACAACAACATAGCGCTCATTCTGATTGACCCCGGTGACATTGGCCGGCTCGCCATCAAGCGTATAATAAGTGCGCTCGATGTTGAAACCTTCTCCACCCGCAGGCAGTGACTGAGCAGGTGCTGCAACAGCCGTGACGACCGCATCAACCGAACCCTGCCCCTTGTTGGTGACGACCAGCGGCTGCGTTTCAAGGGCTGCGCCATTGAGACGCTCGGAGAACGCGCCCTCATGCGCTGTGCCATTGATGTCGAGGCTGATTGCGCCATTGTCATCCTGAAGCCCGCGTGCGGCAAGCAGCATCCATGCCTGATCCTGCGTGCTGAGATAACGTGCCTTTTCGCGCTGGAACTCAACCAGCGTAATCAACGATGGCAGCACTTTCGGCGCAGGCTTGGTTTCCGACGCAAGAGCCAGCATTGCCGCGCCATCACGCAGCGGCGAACCATAATCGGAGCGATTATAGTCGTAGCTGGACTGGCTGGTTGCGAGCTGGAGCGACGCATTGAACACGCGTTCCGAACGCGGCTGATCACCATAAAGCGCTAATGCTGCACCGAGCTGGGCAACGGCCATCGGGCTTGCAAAGTTTTCAAGCTGGGTATCGGCAAAGTAACGCAGATCGCCAACTGAAGCCTTCTTGTTGCGTGCCAGAACATAGAGCGCATAGGCAATGTCGTTGCCGCGTTCCTTGACGTCGGTGGTATAGCCGAGCGCATTTTGCAGATTAGAAAGTGCAGACAGCATCGCCTGCTGCGGCACGTCATAGCCCTTTTCGCGGGCACGCGTCAGGAAGTCGGTCACATAGGCGTCCATCCAGAGATCACCCGATCCCGGCGACCAGAGGCCAAACGAACCGCTTGAAGACTGGTTGTTGAGCACGCGGAAGATGGAATCCTGTACGCGCTTCTTAAGTTCTTCCTGACTTTCCAGACCCGCTGCCGCTTCCGTACCTGCAGCCATTTCGCTCAAATAAAGCAGCGGCAGTGCGCGGCTGGTGGTCTGCTCTGTGCAGCCATAAGGATAGCGGTCGAGCGCCATCAACAATGCTGGCACATCAAATGCGGCACTTCGCGTCACACCAACGCTGACAAAAGCACCATCAAGCAGGCTTTCAGACAGAAGGCCGCCATCGACTCGCACATTTCCGCCATTGGCCGTGAGATTGACGACATGGCGGCTCGTGACCGGCAGATCGACCGGACGCACCGGCAATGCCAAAGCCTGCTCAACATTGAGGCCTGCATCGTTGGAAAGCCGGATCGTCACACCACCCGCACCCGTGGCCACAGCATTGAGTGGAACGGTGATAGACTGCCGTTTGCCACCTTTAAGCGCGATGCTTTCAGGGTAGGAGCCAACCTCAACACCGAGATTATCAGTGGTCTCAAGGCTCACACGATAATCGCCGTCTGGTGCATCCGTATTGGCAATATCGAAGCGGATATTGGCCTGATCGCCAGGGGCCATGAAGCGTGGCAGACCAGCGGTGATGACCACAGGATCGCGGATGATAACATCGGTCACCGCATGGCCAACAGCCTTCTTGGTCCATGCCACCGCCATGACGCGCGCGGTACCGTTGAACTGCGGTATGTCGAAAGTGATTGTTGCCTTACCGTCGCTGTCGAGTTCAACCGGACCGGAGAACAGCGCAACCAGCTTTTCGGTGGGCGGGCTGCCTTCCGCTGCCATATTGCCACCATCGCCACCTGTGCGCAGCTTGCCGGTGACGCCGAGCGAACCATCGATCAGGCGACCATACATATCGCGCATTTCAAGGCCCAGCTGACGCTGGCCGAAGAACCAGTTTTCAGGGTTCGGCGGCTGATAGCGTGTCAGATTGAGAATGCCGACATCGACTGCCGCGACCATGACATAGGCCTGCTCGCCACCCGCATTTTCAACCGAAACCGGGATGGAAAGTGTGGAACGCGGCGTGATCTTTTCAGGCGGGGTCAGCTTGACAGCAAGCTGCTTGTCGGCAGGATCGACCTTCAGCCATTTAAGACCAATTGCACGCGCAGGCATACGGCTTTCAATAGCCTCACCCGGACGGAACAGCGTTGCTGTTACATAGGCGCCCGCACCCCAATCCTCACCCACCGGAATATCGATGGTCGTGCCACCTTCCGGCACGCTTGCGGTGATTGTCTTAAGCAGCTTTTCCGCACCAATGGTGATGAGCAGCTCACCGGCAAAACGTGGGGACACTTTCAGTTCTGCCGTGTCACCTGCCGCATAATGTTCCTTGTCGAGCGCGATTTCGAGCCCGTCCGGTGTTTCGGTCGAGGTTGAGCTGACAAACCAGCCCGCATCGAAATCATAGCTTGTGGCCGGACCCGAAGCATCAGCTGTTTCGATTTCCAGACGGTAACGACCCCAATCGACCGGCAGACTGATTTCAGCTTCGCTATCGGTTGTAAGGTCAATCTTGCCGTTGGCAATCGCCTTGGTGAAAGTCACTGGTTCGTAGTTCCAGCTGTTGCCACTGCGATACCACTGATAATTACGCTCGATCTTGACCAGCGACCATTGTGCGCCATCAAGCGCCTTGCGATCACCCTTGCTGTCAGAGGCGATCAGGCTGAACTTTGCAGTGCCACCCTGCGGAACTTCATCGCCAGCAAAATCCGGGCGAATGCCGATGAGATCGGTTTCCGGCTGAATGGCCACATCGATCTTACGCTCAACCGCACGACCACCGGTTTCGCGCATACGAACGGTCACGGCTGCATTTACGAGACGCGTCGTTGACGGCATTTCATCGACTGTAACCGGGAAAGTCGCCTTGCCATTGTCATCGACTTTTGACAGGCCATCGAGCGGCAGACGCGTGGCTTCGCCCTGTTCTTCATCGGCGAGGCCGAAATAATAGCCCTTGAAGCGGTCCCACTGACGCTTGGTCGAAAGCGTGACTTCGCCTTCAAGCGCAAGACCGGCGGCAGGCGCACCATAGAGGAAACGACCGTCCACGGTGATATTGGCGGTTTCGCCAACAGCGATTTCCGGCTTGTCAGGCGTCAGATCGAACTCGATCCGGTCCGGCACGAAATCTTCAACCAGGAACATCTGCGCGGCAATCGCTGGCTGCTTGGGATCGGTATAGACCGAAACGTTCCAGGTGCCGCGCATGGCGTTCGACGGCAAGGTCAGGTCGATGGCATGACCACCGGCCAGTTTGCTATCGGAAACGAGACGGCGATCTTCCACGCCATCGGGACGCGTAAAGATGAAGGTGAGCGGTAGATCATCAATTGCGGTTGCGGTGTCGTCACGCGCAAGCGCGCCTACATGCACAACTTCGCCCGCGCGGTAGATACCGCGCTCTGTCCATGCATAAAGATCAAGCGCTTTCGGCACAGCACGGCCCGTCACACCACGATCGGAAAGATCGAAACCGGCGCGCGCCATATCGAGGAATGTGAAATCCTCATCATCGCTACTTGCCATCAGCACCGCTGGCACCATGCCGTCCGTGCCGCGTGTCAGTCCCGGCGTAAACGTCGCACGGCCATCGCTGTCGGTGGTCGCTTCGCCCAGCACTTCATTGTTGCGTGCAAGCAGCGTCAGCTTCACGCCTTTAAGCGGCTCTGCGCTTTCCAGCGAACGGGCAAACACGTTGATGCCGTCCTGTCCGGTATAGGTCGAAAGGCCGATGTCGGAAACGACAAACCACTGCGTTGCCTTGGTGCCATATTCATCATCGGACTTCTGAACCAGCGGCTCGGCGGTCAGCACATAGACGCCAGGCTTGCGTTCCGGCAGTGCTTCATCAACCGGGAAACTGGTCGTTGCTTCCTTGTTCAGCTCATTGCCTGCAACCTCGATCTCACCTTCCCAGACAGGCGCACCCATCTGATCGGAAACCGTGCTGATGTCGTAGCTGTCCAACTGGCGCAGGAACTGATAGCCGGAGAGAAGCTGTGCCAGCGAACGGTCGCCGACGCGGTAGAGCTTGACCTTGGCTGTACTCAAATTGACGCTGACCAGCGGAATGCCGCGGCGGGCTTTCGCAGGCAGCACAAAGCTGTCGCCGGTAAAGCGCACCGATGGCGCGCGGTCCTGCACATAGATCGAAAGATTGACCGGAGCTGGCAGCACTTCGCCAACAGCCGATGGCAGACCCTGACGAAAAGTCACCGTATAATTACGGCCATGTTCCAGACCCTCTACGCAAATCTGGCGATCCTTGGCGTCAACGGCTTTTGGCGCGCCATTATCGAGCGTAACGAAGCTCGAATAATCGACACCGCTTTTGACCAGCTCTTCCGAGAACTGCGCGCAGATGCGCGGCGCGGCATTATCATTATCGACCGTATTATTGACGATGCGGAAGCCTTTGCGGGCCTTCAGATCTTCATAGGCGTCACGAACGGATGCGGAATTGACGAGATCAAGGCTCGCTTCATAAGCCTGCAGAGCCGGGCGCGATGCATCGCGCTTTTCGAGTGCCTGCGCCATGACGGCAAGCGCTTGCGCGCGCTCATCCTTGGTGCGTGAGGTCTGGTAGGCAAACCACGAGGCCGACGTCGCATCGCGCTGGAATTTGGAACGTTCCTGACCATTGGACGGCTCGGTCGCAAGCGCTGACAGTGCATATCCGGCCCAGATTTCGCTTTCGTCCGGCGAAATGCTGGCAGCCAGGCGGAATTTTTCCATTGCCGTGCGCGGATCGCCATTCATCCCAGCAGCGCCTGCTTCATTGCGCAGATCGCGCAGGCTGTCGGAGCTTTCAAGGCCGCCGATTTCGCGTTTCAGACGACGGGCTTCGTCAATCAGATTGGCGGCAAAGAACGAGATGCTGGGTGGGGCGCCGATATCTTCAACTTCACGCGCGGCTGCGGATTGCGTTACGACCTTGCCCGCAATGGAGCCAACGGACTGATTGAGCTTGTTGAAATCAGATTTCAAGAAGCACCATTTCACCTTCGGATTATAGGTGAAGGCGAGGCATGCATTATCGCCCAGACAAATGCTTTTGCACTGGTCGAGCGAGACATTCTTCTCCGTACGCAAGTCAAAGCCAAAATAATCGCTATCTTTGGTGATCTCTATCCGCCGGGTTTCGGCAGCCTGTGTCGTGTATGGAACTGCCGACAGACAGGCTGCGACCGCAAAGGCCGATAAAAGCCGGTTGAAACCAATACGCATTTGCATCCCCTCACGACGACCGGTGCCATTTCCAATTCTATTAGAAAAGGCGAAAAGAATCCGGCTCATGTGAAGCCTCACCGCGACAAACTGTCAAGGCGAATAGGGGATATCTACAACTATTAGGATAATTCTAGGGGAAAGTGCGTTCTGCGAGATAATACGTGCATCGCAGAACGTCGCTGGTACTTCAAATGACACCACCATTGGCACGCAATGTCTGGCCGTTTACCCAGCCGCCATCCGGTCCAGCCAGGAATGCGACTACCGCCGCGATATCTTCCGGTGTGCCGAGACGTTCGAGCGGGCTCATTTTGGCCATGCGCGCGATCAGTTCTTCAGACTTTCCATCCAGAAAAAGATCGGTCGCCGTGGGGCCGGGCGCAATGGCATTGACGGTTATGTTTCGTCCGCGCATTTCTTTGGCCGTGATGGCTGTCAGCGTTTCGACTGCGGCCTTGGTTGCGGCGTAGATACCGTAATTTTCCAGTTTCAGGCCAACGACGGTAGTGGAAAAATTGATGATACGCCCATTGTCGCGAAGGCGTTTACCAGCCTCTCGCATGGTATTGAAGGTGCCTTTGAGGTTGACTGCGACAAGATTATCGAAATCAGCGTCTTCAGTCTTGGCAATAGGTGAGAGGGCCATAATCCCGGCATTGTTGACGAGAACATCTACGCCGCCGAACGCGTCTTCGGCGGCATCGAACATTCTCTTTACTGCGGCGGGGTCGGAAACATCTGCCTGTGCTGCTCGCGCAATGCCGCCGGAAGCCTTGATCTTGCTAACCACGGCATCAGCAAGAGCGGCATTGCCTGCATAATTGACGATAACGATAAAGCCATCGCGGCCCAGCCTTTCGGCAATAGCCGCGCCGATACCGCGCGATGCTCCAGTGACGATGACAATCTTGCTTTTTGTATTGGACATTGTCCTCTCCGTTCGCGTGATCTGACTTTGTGCAACCCACAGCAAGATTGCACTTTTCTGCATTCGTTTAATCGGGCATTATTTGTCATCACTATCCGAAAATACCGAACAGTGAGATGGACAGATTTGAGGCGATGCGGGTGTTCACCCGCGTAATGGAACGGCGCAGTTTCACTCTGGCGGCGGAAGATCTCGGGATACCTCGTTCAACGGTTACGGACGCGATCAAGCAGCTTGAAAAGCGCTTGGGCGCACAGCTGTTTCTGCGAACTACACGCCATGTCAATCCGACGCTTGACGGTCAGGCATATTATCAGCGCTGCATAGAAATTATCGCGAATGTTGAAGATGCAGAAGGCGGATTTTCGGGGGCAACACCCAGAGGCTTGCTGCGCGTAGAAGTGCAGGGGACGCTTGCGCGTCATTTTCTCCTGCCGGAATTACCAGCCTTCCTGGAGAAATATCCGGAGATTGAATTCTATATGACCGAGGGAGACCGGTTCGTTGACCCGGTTCGGGAAGGTATTGATTGCGTACTGCGCGTCGGCGCATTGCAGGATAGTGAAATGATTGCCCGGCGCGTTACGACGCTGGAGGAAATCACCGTCGCATCCCCTTCTTATATCGCGCGATTTGGACATCCCAAACATCCAGATGATCTGGCCGTTGGTCATCGGATGATCGGTTTCAGGGCCAGCGGTAGTATTGCGCCTATGCCATTGGAATTCATGATTGAAGGCAGGTTACGGATGGTCACGATTCCAGCGCCTGTAACGGTCAATGCCGCTGAAAGCTATACAGCCAATGCCTGCCTGGGGCTCGGCATTATCCAGATACCCCGTTATCACGCGATGAAACATATCGCTGATGGAAAATTGGTGTCGATACTCACTGCTTATCCTCCAAGCCCGTCACCAGTATCCGTTGTATATCCACGCGATCGCCAGCTTTCTCCACGCGTGAGGGTATTCATCGATTGGCTTGTCACAATATTTGCCCAACAGAATAGCGGGGGTTATTAACCTCTCATTAAGAATTTGGAACAAATGGCGCTTTTACGTGTTAGAATAGAAGCTGCAGAGATACAGGATGCACATCGCTACGCACCATGGGAGGGAGGGCAGAGATGAGCAATATTCTATTCTGGACCGCTTTGGTAATCGTGCCAGTGCTTTTGGGTACTGCCTATGCCTATCTGCAATCGATCCGGCATAGGGACGATTTCTAGAAGCTGAAAAATAACTTCAGTGTGGTTTGTCTGGCCTGGTTGAAATCAAGTCAGATGTTTTTGTTTGCAAAGACGTTGCGCTTATCACACCGCGATTCTTTACTGATTTTCAGATTCACCCAATTTTCTTCCCTATGTCGCGTCAGGTGTATAATAGAGGGTCGCGTTGCATGTACTTTTTTCGATAAAGTTAATGCCTATTTCAATATGAAGTCTTCGACTACATGCAATTGTAGATTGCTTCTTATCAGATAAATCAATCATTAGTGGATGTTTTTATGGCCCTGCATATTCCCCTGTTCAGGGGGATTTTGACAAATTTTCTAATAAAATTAATATCTTACGGGTATAAGTATATGAGATAGCGATTTACTCAGCATGAATATGCGCCATATTGAGGCGTTCCACGCGGTTGTTTTATTTGTTTGATTATCCTTGGTTTTACAGAAGTAGTTTTATTTTCCATCTGATATTTTGCGTTGCCTAATGAAAGAAAATGCCCTTCTATTGTTACGAGTAATGCATTGCTAGTAACTGAGGGGTTTCAATGCATCGTCGCAGCGTTGGCTTTAGCGCGTTTCATTTTTTATCGAGTACGGCGCTGATTTCTTTGGGCGCCGCCTTGCTGCACGGCACCCCTTCCTTGGCTGCATGTTCGTTCTCTCCAACGCTCGGCGATGACACATTCATCTGCGATAGCGGCACATCTTCCGGTGGCCTTACTGATACTGGCGGCAACAACACATTGCTTCTGCCATCTGGAGGAGCAGGAACCATAAGCGGGGATGTTGTCTTCGGCTCCGGCGTTGATCTCGTGGAAGTCCATTCCGGTTCGATCATGGGGAATGTCAATCAGGGTGACGGTCTCAACAGTTTTCTCATTACGGGTGGAAATGTCACGGGCAACGTTCGTCAAGGAAACGATATTGACGAATTCCGGATAACGGGCGGCGAGATTGGTTCGCTCAATCAGGGCAATGGTTACGACCGTTTCTTCATATCGGGCGGGCGTATCGTCGATGCCTTTGACGACGGTGACTATGCCGTGATGACTGATGGGCGTATCGGACGTGTCAATCTCAAGCTCGACAATAACTATTTCAATATGTCCGGCGGAACCATTGACCGCAATCTTATTGCAGGGCTTGGCAACGATACGATTATCGTTTCGGGCGGCATGATTGGCGGCAATATAAGTATCAGTAGCGGAACCGACAGTGTCACCATGACGGGCGGGACAGTTGCGGGCGACGTCCTGCTTGGTTTCGGTAACGATCAGTTCTCTTGGAATGGCGGTGGTATAATCTATGGAGCGATTGATCTCGGCCCGGATAATGATACTGCAATTCTTACCAACCTCACGGATGCCAATATTGGCGCAACCAAACAACTTACCGGTGGTGCGGGGACCGATGTTCTCACGTTCAATAATGTAAAGACGGGAAAAGTCGCCCGTTTTGATAGCTGGGAAACTATCAATCTTACCGATGATACGCGTCTTCTTTTCGATAGCGCTCTCACGTTGGGCGACGTCGGAACAGGGACAGGGGTGCTCAACATAGACGCGACGAGTACGGTCTATGGCGGTGCGGCAAAGGGCGGTGTAAATCCGTTCGCGGCAGGACAACTGGCCAATGTTTTCAATGCCGGGCGCATTGATTTGACCAATGGCGGAACCAGCGTCGCTGACACATTTACGATCAAGGGCAATTATGTCGGCCAGAACGGGCTTCTGTTCGTAGACACAGTGCTCGCTTCCGACAGCGCGCCTTCGGACAAGCTTGTGATCGATGCGGGCGTTGCATCAGGTAATACAAGCATCGCCGTCACGAATGTTGGTGGCGCAGGCGCTGCAACGAATGCCGACGGCATCATGGTTGTGCAGGCGTTGAACGGTGCCTCAACCAATCAGAACGCGTTTTCTTTGAATGGTCGTGCGGCTGCCGGTGCTTACGAATACTTTCTGTTCAAGGGCGGTGTATCGGCGAATACGACTGAGAACTGGTATCTGAGATCTACGTTGGTTCGTGGAAGCGAACCGCCTGCCTCGACAGGCGGAACTTCCGTTACACCGGAAGAACCTGAAACGACTGCTCCACCCCCTGCACTTGAGCAGCCGCCGGCAACCTTGCCAGCCGATCCGGACACAGAAACTCCGGTGACTGAAGGTGCCATCGCTCCTGAAGCTCCGCCACCGCCAGATTCGGCAGAAGCGCCTCATCCCCCGAATAATGCGATAGGGCAGCAGCACGAGGTTGGCCTTCCATTCGATGGGGCAGTTCCGCCTTCTCCGGGAGCTACACGGGTTCAGGGCGATGTAGTGCCGCTTTATCGTGTGGAAGTGCCAGTCTATTCGGCTTTGCCGCCAGTGGCGCACCATCTGGCACTTTCCACGCTCGGTACGTTTCATGAGCGTCGCGGTGAGCAGGATTTGCTGGACACCGCCGGATATCTGCCTGCGAGCTGGGGCAGAGTCTTCGGGCAGGACATCGACATGAAATGGCGGGGAACAATTGCACCGAGCCTTGACGGAAAGCTCTTTGGTATTCAGGCGGGACAGGATATTCTTGGTCGCGAAACGGGTGGCGGACATTCTGACCGTTTCGGCCTGTTCTTCGGCTATTCCCGTGCAACAGGTAACATTACCGGGCAAGCGCTCGGCTGGAATGATCTCGCTGTTGGTGATCTCGAAGTTACAGGTACAAGTTTCGGTGGGTACTGGACTCATATCGGGCCACAGGGCTGGTATCTTGACGCCATACTTATGGGAACCTGGTTCGGTGGTGATGCAGCCTCGAATGCGGGCCAGAGTGTCGATCTCGACGGGCAAGGGGTTACGGCTTCGCTCGAAGGGGGATATCCTGTTGCCCTGAGCGAAAACTGGACACTGGAACCGCAGGCGCAACTGATATGGCAGCGCCTTTCGCTCGACGATCAGGCCGATCGATATTCTTCGATAGAGTTTGATACAAATGATGCGTGGACGGGCCGGATCGGATTCAGACTGCAAGGCAGGCAGGAAACATCGGTCGGAAAATTGCGACCGTATCTGAAAGCCAATCTATGGCAGAATTTTTCGTCGGATCAGACCGTGCGTTTTGCCACTGATCCGATTGTGACCGATCTCAAAGGTACGTCGCTGGAACTAGGTGGCGGACTGACCTTGGATATCACCGAGAAAGCCAGTCTGTTTGCGACAGCTGATTATACGACCAATCTTGGCGGGGAGCGTAGCCGGATATGGGAAGGCAATTTGGGGCTGAACGTAAAGTGGTAAAAACAATGGCGATCGAAATCAATCGCCAGATTTCAGAGGAGGGAACAACGACAATGGGTAGACGTGCATACGAAAAGCTCGCGAGAATATGTGCATCCCTGAACACTTCCGAGCAAGAGTTGGCGCACTCTCTCGGTATCTCGCGAGTTGCGCTGAAGGCGATAGATCGCACAGACGCGCCTCTCTATCTGCGGTTGGCATTAGCTGCTCTGGTATCAGAAATGAATCCTGATGAAGTGCTGAACTCCAAACGCGAAGGCTCAGAATTGGAAGCATCTCTACAGCTCTTGTCGGTGAGGTAATCATCAAAAGTTATGGGTTTCAAAGGTGTTGTGGTGGCAAAATCTTTCGCCTTGCTTCTTTTGACTGGACTGCTTTGTTTTCCGCAATTGGCTGCCGCGTCTTGTACGCGAGCAGCCGGTGCTGCGGATATGATGACACAACGCCAGCTTTCGGCACTGCGCGCGCTGGAACGCAGTCGAGGTTGCAAGGGCGGGGACGAGCGCGGTGGATTTTTCAATCCTTGTCGCGATCTTTCGCAGCGAATAGCTGAAATACAGCGGCAGCTTTCGTCCAGTTCGCTTTCTTCCCGTTCTTGTGGTGAACCGCCCGGTGCCAGTCAAACCGCAAAGGTGAAGCTTGATCGACCAAAGATGTCGGCGGTTGCAACGAACAGCAAACCATGGGTGCCGAACGGCATCAAAGGCGCTTTGACTTACTGTGTTCGTTTGTCGGATGGCTATCTGTTTCCCACCCCGCATTCTCAATTTCAGAAATCTGACAATGTGGCGGAAACGATGGCACAATGCCGTTTCATCTGTCAGGGGCAGAATGTCGATCTCTATGTTCTGAACGATCCGAACGGTGAGACAGCCGACATGGTGTCAGTCTCGAATGGCAAGCCCTATATCGAGTTGCCCACTGCCTACAATTATCAGGGTAGCAGCGAATTCCAGAAATGTGATTGGGCTGGCTATATCGGCAAGATCAGCGAGTTGCGCGCCAATAAAAAAGGCGGTCGAGCACTCAAGAATGTGGTTGTTCCCATGCCGGATACGCGTCCCGCGCGTAACGATGTTGTCAGTGTTTCAACTGCGTCTTTCGCACCCATAACCGACCGCAACGTGCGCATAGTCGGCTCTGCTTTCATTTTTGATGAAGGTGGGGAGAACGTGAAGCCTTCTGTATATTGACGGTGCGGCCTTCAATCTCCCACGGTCAATTTGAATGAGACGTGTCGCGATTGAGACTGAACAGCTCGCTGTCAGTCTGTAACCTCCGTGAAACGGGCGTTTTCAATTCATGCCCGGAAACTATCGATCATTGCATTGTTTGAAATCTGTCAGTGTTGTTCGACCTGGAGGAGGTAGACATGAGCAAGAACCGTGGTGTCGTTTATTTGCGGCCCGGGACAGTCGAAGTACGCGATATTGAAGATCCAGCGTTGGCGGCACCAGATGGGAGGAAGCTGGGGCATGCCGTCATACTGAAAGTAATCTCGACCAATATTTGTGGTTCCGACCAGCATATGGTTCGAGGACGCACCACTGCGATGCCCGGCCTTGTGTTGGGTCATGAAATCACGGGCGAAATCATAGAGAAGGGCAGTGATGTCGAGATGCTCGACGTGGGCGATATCGTCTCGGTGCCGTTCAACGTTGCTTGTGGACGCTGCCGCTGCTGTAAATCCCAGGACACTGGTGTCTGCCTGACGGTCAATCCATCGCGTGCTGGTGGCGCCTATGGATATGTTGACATGGGCGGGTGGATTGGCGGGCAGGCACGCTACGTCATGGTGCCCTACGCTGATTTCAATCTGCTCAAGTTTCCTGATCGTGAACAGGCGATAGAAAAAATTCGCGACTTGACCATGCTTTCCGACATCCTGCCGACGGGCTTCCACGGCGCGGTCAAGGCCGGTGTCGGCGTTGGTTCCGTTGTGTATGTCGCAGGCGCGGGACCGGTCGGTCTTGCGGCTGCTGCTTCAGCACGTATTCTGGGCGCTGCGGTTGTCATGATTGGCGATTTCAACAAAGAGCGCCTCGATCACGCTCGAAAAGTTGGCTTCGAACCTATCGATCTTTCGGCAAGCGACCGTCTTGGCGATATGATTGCTGAGGTCACAGGCAGCAATGAAGTCGACAGCGCGATCGATGCCGTCGGTTTCGAGGCGCGGGGACATAGTGGCGGTGAGCAACCGGCAATCGTGTTGAACCAGATGATGGAGATAACTCGTCCCGCCGGGGCAATCGGTATTCCGGGACTTTATGTCACCGAAGATCCGGGCGCCGTCGATAAAGCTGCGAAACAAGGTAGTCTTTCGCTGCGGTTCGGCCTCGGTTGGGCCAAGGCGCAGTCGTTCCATACCGGACAGACCCCCGTTTTGAAGTATAATCGCCAGTTGATGCAGGCGATCCTACATGGACGCTTGAACATCGCCGAAATCGTAAACGCTCAGGTCATTTCACTTGAGGATGCAGCGAAGGGCTATGAAAGCTTCGATCAGGGTGCTGCGAAGAAATTCGTGCTCGATCCGCATGGCCTTTTGAACAAGGCCGCCTGATTTAAGTCTATTTCGAAAAGCGAAAGGACGTCCTCGCGGGCGTCCTTTTTGTTTGCGACTTATGCAATCTGTAACGTTACAGATTATTTCTAAATGTGTGTTCTATGCTGAGTCGGTCATGAGGAAAAACACAGGCTGACGCTCTCACAATCAAAAATCTGTCAAGGAAAAATAGCGATGATTCAATTGGTTAATCTCCAAGCACGCGTTGAGTTCTGTCCGTTGGAAATTAAAGACTTGCAAGAGAGATTGTTTCGAATACCATACCTGTAACGTTTCAGATTTGGGAGGATATGAAATGTTAATTGAAAGAGCCAAGCTTCTCGCCGCATCCGCTTGTCTGGTTATGACAGCGTTGACAATGGCAGATACAGCTTCGTCGGCCAATCTTGAAGTTACGCATTGGTGGACATCTGGCGGTGAGGCTGCGGCGGTCAAAGTTCTCGCTGAAAAATATGATGCACTCGGCGGTGACAAGTGGGTCGATGGAGCGATTGCCGGTAGCGGGTCTACCGCGCGACCGATCATTATCAGCCGTATTCTCGGTGGTAATCCGATGGGCGCAACCCAGCTCAATCACGGACGGCAGGCCGAAGAGCTGGTTCAGGGCGGCTTGATGACAGACCTTACAGAGCTCGCCGAAAAGGAGGGGTGGGCCGACTTCATTCGTCCGAAGAGCCTCTTGGAATCCTGTACTTTTGAAGGACGTCTCTACTGTGTGCCACTGAATATTCATTCATGGGAATGGATGTGGATCAATCCGCAAGCCTTTCGCGATGCCGGTGCTGAACCTCCGAAGAACTGGGACGATCTCGTCGCCGCAGCTCCCAAGCTGAAGGAAAAGAGCATCGTGCCGCTGGCAACCGGCGACGGCTGGCAGGTGAATGGTATGCTGACAGTCCTGACAACAGCAATTGGCGGTAAGGACCTTTATCTGAAGGTCAACAAGGACAAGGATGCCGATGCGGCGCGCAGCCCTGAAATGAAGAAGGTTTTCGAAGCGCTTGCGCAGGCGCGCTCACTGGCTGACCCGGGTTATGTCGGCCGTTCGTGGAATGAGGCGACCAATATGGTGTTGACCGGCCGCGCAGGTACCCAGATCATGGGAGACTGGGCGCAGGGCGAGTTTGGTACGGCGGGCAAGGTTGCAGGCAAGGATTATGACTGCTTGCCGGGGCTCGGCGTTCATCAATATCTGGATACCGGCGGTGATGCGATCTACTTCCCGAAGAACAAGGATCCGGAAGTCACCAAGGCACAGCTCAAGCTGGCAAGTATGCTTGTTTCCAAGGAAACGCAGGTTGCCTTCAATCTTGCCAAGGGGTCGTTGCCGATCCGTGGCGATGTCGATCTCGATTCAGCCTCAAGCTGTATGCGTGCCGGCATCGATATTCTGAAAAACCCGGACAACATTGTTCCGTCTGTTGAGCAGTTGCGGGCACCCGATACGCAAGGACAGATCGAAAGCCTGGCGGCTGAGTTTTTCTCCAATCCCGACATGACCGTCGATGACATTCAGGAACGTTTTGCCGAGATTATCGAACAGGCACAATAGTCAGTTCAAGTCCTGCGCTATCGATGAGGAGTACGGTGGAGGACACCCCCGAGAACCGGGACAGGGAGGAATATCATGGCCGTCATGGAAGAGGGCAAGCCTAGAAAACCGCCGGGAATATTTCGCAATCTGAATGCAAAGGTTGCAGCACTTCCGATGATCGCGACGGTTCTCGTGGTATTCATTGGCTGCACGCTCTGGACGGTTGTGTATTCCTTCACGTCTTCCAAATCGCTGCCTATGTTGAACTTTGTCGGCTTCGATCAATATACTCGCCTGTTTTCGGCAACCCGCTGGCATGTATCAGTCCGTAATCTGGCGATCTATGGCGTCCTATGCATGGGCTTTTCTCTTGTGACGGGGTTTGTCCTTGCTGCCTTGATGGATCAGAAAATCCGCTTCGAGAACACGTTTCGTACGATCTTCCTCTATCCCTATGCCCTGTCGTTCATTGTGACGGGTCTTGTCTGGCAGTGGATATTCAATCCCCAACTCGGTTTGGAGAAAGTCATTCGCGATATTGGCTTCGACAATTTCCAGATGGCGATCCTGTCGAGCCGAACTTACGTCATCTATGCGATTGTCATTGCCGGGCTCTGGCAGACGACGGGGTTGGTCATGGTTCTGATGCTGGCCGGTTTGCGCAATGTCGATGATGAAATCTGGAAGGCTGCACGAGTTGACGGCATTCCGAAGTGGAAAGCCTATCTGTTCATCATCCTGCCGATGATGCGCCCCGTTCTGGTAACAACTGTCGTCCTGATCGCGACAGGCATTGTCAAACTTTACGATCTGGTGGTTGCCATGACCAATGGCGGTCCCGGCATCGCATCAGAAGTACCGGCAAAATACGTCTACGACTTCATGTTCGGCTGGGCCAATCTGGGGCAGGGACTTGCTGCGTCTACAGTCATGCTAACCACTGTTCTGATTATCCTTGTTCCGTGGACGATGCTTGAATATAGCCGAAGGAAAGCGCGATGACGGAAGCTGTCCTGAACAGGAAGATTCCTTCCGAAACTGAGGCTGTAGCAGCCCAGGCTCGTCTGGCACAAAAGCAGGCTTCGCGGCCCTGGGGTCGCAAGCCGAAACGGCGTTTTACGCCTGCCACCATCATGCTCTACAGCATTTTGTTCGTTGCCGCCGTTTATTACCTGCTGCCGCTCTACGTGATGGTCGTCACATCCCTGAAAGGCATGCCTGAAATCCGGCTGGGTAATATCTTTTCACCACCAGTCGAGATCACATTTGAACCATGGGTCAAGGCGTGGAGCCAGGCTTGCACTGGCCTTTATTGTGAAGGCATCAGCGCAGGTTTCTGGAACTCGATCAAGATCACCGTGCCGAGCGTGATTGTTTCCATCGCCATTGCTTCGGTCAATGGTTATGCATTGGCCAACTGGAAATTCAAAGGATCGGAAATCTTCTTTTCGGTCCTGTTGTTCGGTGCATTCATTCCATATCAAGTCATGCTGTATCCGCTCGTCATAATTACGCGCGAGCTTGGCATATTCGGTACGCTGACTGGCGTTGTCTTCATCCATACCATTTTTGGCATGCCGATCCTGACGCTGTTGTTCCGAAATTACTTTGCCGGTCTGCCGCCAGAACTCTTCAAGGCAGCGCGTGTCGACGGGGCGGGCTTCTGGCGCATTTTCTTTCAGATCATGTTGCCGATGTCGCTACCGATCTTCGTTGTCGCGATCATTCTGCAAGTAACAGGTATCTGGAACGACTTTCTGTTCGGTGTGGTGTTTGCGGGAACGCAGAACTTTCCGATGACCGTCCAGCTCAACAATATCGTCAACTCCATGCAGGGCGTGAAGGAATATAACGTCAATATGGCTGCCACCATTCTTACGGGTGCAGTCCCATTGCTCGTTTACTTTCTTTCTGGCCGTTATTTCGTTCGTGGCATTGCCGCTGGCGCAGTGAAAGGATGAACTCATGAACTCCAGCGTTTCCATCCAGGACCTGTCGCTCGACTTCGGCTCGGTCAATGTGCTGCAAAATCTCAATCTGGAAATCGGAGAAGGGGAATTCCTTGTGCTTCTTGGGCCTTCCGGTTGCGGCAAGTCTACGCTGCTCAATTGCGTGGCGGGCCTTCTCGATATTTCGGAAGGCAGCATATTCATCAAGGGGCGCAACGTTACGTGGGAAGAACCGAAGGATCGCGGCATCGGCATGGTATTTCAATCCTATGCGCTTTATCCGCAGATGACCGTCGAAAAGAACCTTTCCTTTGGTTTACGTGTTGCCGGGTTGCCCAAAGGAGAGATCGATAAGCGCATCAAACGTGCTGCTGAAATTCTCCAGATCGAACCCTTGCTGCAACGTAAACCCTCAGCCCTGTCCGGCGGGCAGCGCCAGCGTGTTGCGATCGGTCGTGCACTGGTGCGCGATGTCGATGTGTTTCTTTTTGACGAGCCACTTTCCAATCTTGATGCCAAGCTACGTTCCGAACTGCGGGTCGAGATCAAGCGTCTTCACCAGAAGCTTGGCAATACGATGATCTACGTCACACACGACCAGATTGAGGCCCTGACGCTAGCGGACCGCATCGCAGTAATGAAAGGCGGGGTGGTTCAGCAATTGGCTGATCCGCTGACGATTTACAATCGTCCCAAGAACCGGTTCGTAGCGGGATTTCTTGGTTCACCATCGATGAATTTCTTTACTGGGGAAATTGTGGCCCAACGTGGCAAGCCCGTATTTCATATCGGTGAGACTGCCGTGCGGCTCGATGGATATGACGGGAGACTGGCTTCGGGCCAGAAGGCGACGCTTGGTATTCGCCCTGAGCATATTCGGCTTGAGGTCGAAGATGGTTTTGAGGCGACAGTCGATCTGGATGAACCAATGGGCGCTGATAGTCTGGTCTGGCTACGTTTGAATGGCCATCCGCTATCCGCACGGGTGGAAGCGGGTAAGCGCTATCGGGCAGGCGAGAAGATGAAAATTGGCTTCAAGCCGGATGCCTTGTCGCTTTTCGACGCCCAAACCGAGGAAAGACTTTAAATGAATAGCGAAGAACGCTCCCCTTAAAAGCTTCCTGTGAGAGGCGAAGCTATTGGCTTTCAATCGACGGCACGAGGGCTTGCCTCGGATCGGGCTGGATTTCTTCGTCCGCAAGAAAGCCCGGCAAATTCTGGAACGAGTTCGAAGGATGAAAACATGAACGGATACTCCTATCAACTTTACAGCTCCCGTAATTTTCAACCATTGGAGCGCACGCTCACCATGCTGCGAGACCTCGGCTATCGTCGGGTGGAAGGCTATGGCGGGATTTATGGTGATCCGGCTCGACTAAAGAAGGAGCTCGACGCTTTGGGGCTCTCCATGCCTACCGGGCACTTCGGCCTGGACATGCTCGAGAACGAAATCGACCGTGTTCTGGAAATCGCCAAGGTTGCCGATATGAAGGCGATTTTTTGCCCTTATCTCGATGTTGATCGTCGCCCGGATAGCGTTGCCGGTTGGCAGGAGTTCGGAAAGCGCCTTGCTGCGGCCGGAGAGCCTTATCGCAAGGAGGGCTACGCCTTTGGCTGGCACAATCACGATTTTGAATTCCGTCCTATGGCTGACGGTTCAGTGCCACAGGAGCATATCCTTGATGCTTCGCCGGATATTGCATGGGAGGCGGACATCGCATGGATCATCAAAGGTGGTGCCGACCCGCTTGAGTGGATCAAGCGCTATGGCGGCCGCATCCTTGCGGTCCATGTCAAGGATATCGCGATAACCGGTGAAAAAGCTGACGAAGACGGCTGGGAAGATGTCGGGCACGGAACTGTCGACTGGGCTGCGTTGTTCGCAGCTTTGCGCAAGACGCCTGCCCGCTATTTCATCATGGAACACGATAATCCGTCGGACGATACCCGATTTGCCAGCCGTTCCATCGAAACCGTAAAGAATTTCTGATTTGGAGAACGAAATGACCAAGACACTTGGTGTCGGCATTATCGGTTGCGGTAATATATCTGCTACCTATCTACGGCTGTCTCCGTTGTTTCGAGGTATCGAAATAAGGGCATGTGCCGATATCAATCCTGCCGCAGCAAAAGCGCGTGCGGAAGAGTTTGGTGTTAAACCACAGACTATCGATGAACTGCTTCAAAACGACGACATCGATATCATCGTCAACCTTACGGTTCCCGATGCTCATTATGCTGTCACAAAGAAAATTCTGGCTGCAGGCAAACATGCTTATTCGGAAAAACCTCTGGTTCTCTCGATGGAACAGGGGCTGGAACTGAAAGCGCTTGCCGATGGCCGCAATCTCAAAGTGGGTTGCGCGCCGGATACGTTTCTGGGCGGAGCGCACCAGTTGGCGCGGCGCGAAATCGATAGCGGTAATGTCGGGCGCATTACGTCAGGTACATGCCATGTCATGAGCCACGGCATGGAACATTGGCATCCAAACCCCGACTTTTTCTTTCGACAGGGTGGTGGACCGATCCTTGATCTAGGACCCTATTACATCGCCAATCTCGTAAATCTGATTGGCCCTGTAAAGCGCGTCGCAGCTTTGACATCGGCGGCTACACCAACGCGAATGATCAGCTCGGAACCACGCAAGGGCGAAACCATTCCAGTGGAGACACCGACGACCATTCACGCATTGCTGGAGTTCGAGCAGGGGGCCACAATAACGCTTTCAGCGAGTTGGGATGTCTGGGCGCATCGCCATGCGAACATGGAGTTGTATGGCACCGAAGGATCGCTCTATCTGCCGGATCCCAATTTCTTTGGTGGAGAGGTTCAACTGACGAAGCCGGGCAAGCCAGCTGAACCAGTGGAAAATTGGGAGCACCCCTTTGGAATTGCCAATGAACAGCATTCTCAAGGTATGATGGCTAACTATAGAACAGCTGGTTTGGCAGATATGGCGGCTGCTATTCTGGATGGCCGCGATTTGCGTTGTTCGCTGGAACGCGCACTGCATGGGGTCGATGTCATGCTGGCTGTGCTAAGATCTGGTGAAGAAAGGCGTTTCATCGACATCGAAACGCGCTGCACGCGCCCGGAAGCACTCAACATTGCGGCAGCAGAAGCTTTGCTGCGGCCAGCAGAAAACGGAAAGAAGCGGGTGGCAAACTGACTTTGCATCGCTCCTCCCGAGCGATAGGAGGCTATTCCGGTTCTACGGGGTCGGAGTGGCCTCCGCCCATTCTTACCCGATGGTCTGCAAAGACCTGACATCTACGCCGTTGATCCGGCCAAGAATGGCTTTACCGAGTTGTTGCCCAGCGAGCTTGAAACTCTCTTCAACGACGATCAGCCCCGGTCGAAACCAATGCAGAATCTGCGTTGATTGTTTGGCTGCGACATCGACTTCATTGCCAATGTTCAATCCGGCATCTTCGACGCCTGTAACGATTGCCAACGCAGCCGCACTACCGGAACAGATGATACCATCCGGTCGATCAGGTCTTTTCATCAATTGAGCAATATGCTGTCGCAACTCCTCAAGCGGCGTATCGAGATCAACACCTTCAAGGGGCGATCCGCTACAGTGAAAGGCACGAAGTCCTTCATAAAACCCGCCCACCATATGCCGGTAATAGGTGAGATGGGCCGGTGGAGTCAGCAAAGCGAGCCGCTTTCGTCCGCGCGATGACAGTTTGCCGACCATATCCAGCGAGAAATTGAAATTATCAAAGTCGTGAAAAGGGTGCTCAATGCCCGTATCAGTACGACCATGGGTGGCGAAAGGAAAATCATGTTCCGTCAGAAAATGGACTCGCTGATCGTCCGGTTCTGTACGCGAGAAAATAATGCCGTCGGCTGAACCCGTTTCCACGATGTAGCGGATCGGCTCGATCGACGCCTTCGAATGAAAATAGGGCGTGAGAATGAGATGGTATTGTGTTTCAGCTAGAACATCGGCGACGCCATGAATAACCTGACTGGTGAAACCCATGATCTCGTCCTGTGTATTCAGGACCAGCGCAATGACATTTGTCTTACCTGTTCGAAGACGCACACCCGCACGATTGGGACGATAACCGATCTGTCGGGCGATCAATTGTACGCGTTTCCGCGTTTCCAAACCAATTTCCGGTGCATCCTTCAAGGCACGGGAAACCGTGGTCACGCCAAGGCCGGCCATGAATGCAATTGTCTTCAGCGTCGGACGTTCATTCTCAAGGAATGATTTGGTTGGATTTTGCGGCTTGGAAGCCTGCGAGCTCCGTTTTTCATTCATGCGCATTTCATCCGGCGACGATGAGCGATTTATATAGGTGAACGATAGAATTCACTTTAACTATCAATAGCTTGTTTTGAGGGACTTGTCATCTTTTATGAGGCGATATTGTCATCTTCCGATGTTACTTCGGGCACAATGCATCGCGGGTCATCAGCGTTCGTTGAGGCGCATTCTCCGTTGTTCGGACGATTGTGCTCGTTAGCTAGGATGACTGCTTCCTAATTGCTGTTTTGACTGGATTGTAATGATATGTTTCAAGTATAATAAGACAATAATAGATATGTCATGATGGAGTCGGTGGACGTATGTGGGAACCCATGTTGGAAATGCGCAAGGGTGTCACCAAGCACCGGCTTTTGACCGACAAAATCGTTGACGATGTCGAGAAGGGTATTCTTCTGCCCGCCACGCGCATGCCTACCCATCGCGATTTGGCTCACAAGCTCGGGCTTTCTGTGCAGACAGTCAGCATCAGTTACAAGGAGGCTGAACGGCGCGGTTATCTGCGCGGTGAGGTCGGGCGAGGAACATATGTCTGCAATCGAGTGACGGAGCGAGCAGACCGGTTCATGCTTGATCGGGATCCCAGCGGGACAGCGGACCTGTCGATCATTCGGGCGGTTTATACCGAAGCGCATGAGAATGCCTCGCGCCGCCTGCTCGAAGAAATGAGCCAGTCGGATAATGCAAGCTTCATGCGCCCTTGTCGTCCGATTGCGGGACTGGATCGACATCGCGCGGTCGCACGGGAGTGGCTGCGTGGTCTTTCCGTAGATGTCGATCCGGGCCGGATTATCATCACAAACGGTGCCGCACATGGGCTGTTTCTTGCCGTCGCAGCGGTTGTTCAACCGGGCGAGGTGGTGCTGACGGAAAGCCTGACCGACCATGGCATCATTGGTCTTGCCAATGTGCTTGGATTTACCCTGCGCGGGCTCCCGATTGACGAACAGGGCATTTTGCCGGATGCGTTCGAAACCGCCTGCAAAGCCGGAGACGTTCGCGCACTTGTAATGATTCCGACACTTGGCAATCCGACCAGTCATCTGATGGGAGCCGAGCGCCGCATAGCAATCGCAGAAATCGCGCTGCGATATGACGTCTGCGTTATCGAGGACGAGGTTTACAAACCCATCCTTGAAGAGAAACTACCTTCCATGCCGGAGCTGCTTCCAGACCTTGGCTTCTTTGTGACCAGCTTTACCAAGACGGTCATGACCGGCTTGCGTACGGGTTATCTCATTGTTCCGACGCAATATTCCATTCGGGTTACATCCATTCTACGCGTAACGAGCTGGAGCGGCGTCAATCTTATGGGAGAAATGGCCAGCCGCTGGATCGAGGATGGCACGGCTGAGGAACTTATCGACATCCAGCGTAGCGAGTTGCGATCCCGTCAGGCGCAAGTGACCGACATTCTGGGCACACTAGTGGCAGGCAGCAATCCGCTTTCTCTATGTGCCTGGCTGAAAATTCCTCGCAACTGGTCTGAGGATGGGCTGGTGCGCGCGCTTGCCAACAAAGGTGTTGCAGTCACCCCGTCCGATCCTTTTGTTGCTGGTGCGGATCGAGGAAACGGGGGCATCCGGGTCTGTCTTGGCGGACGGCTTTCGCGTTCGGCTTTACAGACGGCACTTGAAACGATCCGTGAAACCTTTGCCCAACTGCCGCCCGTTTATGATGTTGGTTCGATCGCTTAGCGCATCCCGAAAAGTGTGAAACGGTTTTCGGAAAGGATACGCGTCAAAACAAAGAGATAGAGTGTCGATCTGATCCAATCAGATCGAAACGTGCTCTAAACGATCAATCTCAAAGTACAGACTGCAGGAATTCCTTGGTGCGAGCTTCTGTCGGGGACTGGAATATCTGTTCCGGGGTGCCTTGCTCGCAGATACGTCCCTTGTCAAAAAAACAAACGCGGTCGGATACTTCCCGGGCAAATCGCATTTCATGTGTGACAAGAAGCATGGTGAGATCATGTTCTTGTGCCAGGCTGCGAATGACGGAGAGCACTTCGCCCACCAACTGCGGGTCAAGCGCCGAGGTCGGTTCATCGAACAACAGGACACGCGGGCGCATGGCAAGCGAGCGAGCGATAGCAACGCGCTGTTGCTGGCCGCCTGAAAGTTGTGAAGGATAATGATCTTTCTTATCGGTCAACCCGACAAGCGAGAGCAGGTCAAGGGCACGAGCCTCCGCTTCATCGCGTTTCATGCCCAGAACATGAACCGGCGCCTCGATGATGTTACGTAGCACCGACATATGCGGAAACAGATTGAAGCTCTGGAACACCATGCCAACATGTGATCTGATCTTGCGCAAATGGCCTTCGCTCGCCTGAAATTGCCCTTTCCCGTTCGGCTCGTGATAGGACATGTCTGCAAGCTCAAGCGTACCCTCCTGGAATGGCTCCAATGTCATGAGGATACGGAGGACTGTTGACTTTCCCGATCCGGAGGGGCCGATCAGCGTGACCTTCTCGCCCGTTTTGACCGAAAAATTGAAGCGATCCAGTACAGTCAGGGCCCCGAAGCGCTTGGTTACGTCCTGAAAGCGGATAATTTCCTGGGTCATTTGAGAGCGATCCCGTTCTTTGGAAGTGTGCGTTCGAGCAGGCGTATAAGCGCCGAGCAGATGAGGGTCAGCACAAGGAAGATCAGGCCGACCATGGATAGTGGCACTAGATATTCGAAGGTGCGGTCGCCGATCAAATTGGCGAGGTTCAGCATGTCGACAATGCTCACGACAGACAGAACTGGTGTCTCTTTCAGCATGGAGACGAGGTAATTGCCCATGGCCGGGATGATCCGGGGGATGGCTTGCGGAATGACAATATCCCGATAGGTCCGCCATGGCGTGAGATTGAGTGCTCGCGCAGCTTCCCACTGTCCGCGCGGAATGGCTTCGATACCTCCGCGATAGACTTCCGACGTGTAGGCAGAATATTGAAGGCCAAGTGCCAGTGCTCCAGTCAGAAAGGCAGGCAGAACAATGCCGTAGACCGGCAGCACATAGTACAGGAAAAACAACTGCACCAGCAGCGGTGTATCGCGAAGGAATTCCACCACAACTGCTGTCGGCCAGGATATGATCTTGTACGGGCTGCGGCGCAGAAGCGCGAAGACAAGACCGAGAACCAGCGCAATTGCGAAGCCGGTAGCAGCAGCCTTTAAAGTTACAGTCAAACCAATTGCCAGAATTGGCAAAATGGAAATCGCGAATGAGAGCGTGGACGAGGTGTCCCAGGCATAGCCGTAGATCATACGAAACCTCCAGCCATCGTCTGACGTTTCAGACGCCGTTCCAGCCAACGAATGGCAGCAGCCAGGACGAGCGCCATCGCAAAATAACCGAACAAGGTCAGCGTATAGATCGTCACACTGTCGAGAGTCAGATTGCGTAAACGTTGGGCCTGGAAGGTCAGGTCACTGATCGCGATCAGTGAAGCAAGTGCGGTATCCTTGAGATTGTGGATTGCAAGGTTACCGAATGCCGGCATCATTTCGACCACCGCTTGCGGCAGGATGACGTGAAATAAGGTGTGCCCCTTGCTGAAATTGAGTGCGCGTGCGGCTTCATGTTGTGCTTCAGGAACTGCCTGTAAGGCACCACGAACCACTTCTGCGCCATAGGCGCCGATATTGAGCCCAAGCCCCATGATGCCGGTCGTGATCGGATCGAACGAAATGCCAATCAGCGGCAGGGCGTAGTAGAGCCAGAACAGTTGCACGAGCAGAGAGGTGCCGCGGAATATCTCGATATAGATCACCGCAATCGTGGATAGGATCGGTCCGCCTGCAAAGCGAGCAATTCCGGCTGCAAATGCCAGTATGGTGCCGATGGCCATCGAACTGAGGGCAAGAATGGCGGTGATTTGCGCCCCCTTGAAAAGGGCGGGAAGATATTCCGTCCAATGCATATGGTCGTCTCCCGGTTGAGATGAGACAATGCCCGCCGAGCCGTCAACCGGTTCAGCGGGCAGCAAATCGACTTACTTTGCGTTGCAGAGGCCGGCAGTATCCACGGTTCGTGCAGCTTCTACGCTTTCTTCGCTAAGCCCATAAGTCATAAGGATTTTCTTATAGTCGTCAGTCTTTTTGAATTCGATGAGCTCTTTGTTGAAGGCCTCGTAGAATTCCTTGTCTTCCGGACGGAAGCTGAAAGCGCCGAAGCTTCTGGCAGATTTGCCATCGACAACCGGATCGGTAAATGGATGCGCCTGTTCCAACTCTGGTGAATTGTCGACCAGCTTGGCGACTGTCAGTTCCGTTGCGGCATAGGCATCAGCTCGCCCGGTCTGGACGGTCGATGGTGCGTCGGCATTGCCCTGAATCATGACGATCTGAGATTCATCGATACCCATTCCATGCAGGAAGTCGATCTGATCCGCACCGGAAACGATTGCGACTTTCAGGGATGGATCTTTCTTGATGTCTTCATAGGAATGGATGTTCTTCGGGTTGCCCTTGGGTACTAAAAGGCCTTCACCATAACTCGAATTTGCAACGGTGAAAGTTACCTGCTTGCAGCGATCAGGCAGGACATTCTGCTCGGCTGCGACGAATTCGAACCGCTTTGCCTTCAGGCCGGGAATGAGCGAGCCGAATGGGGTAACCGTCCAGTCTATTTCCTCGATACCGAGTTTCTTGAAGATCGCAGCCGCGACGTCGGGGCCAATGCCTTTGGCGGCGCCGCTCTCGTCCATATAACCATAGGGCACTTCGTTCGCTGTTGCTCCGCGAACGAAGCCCGCACTCTTGAGTTCATCGAACGTGACGGCGTGCGACGGAAGCGTAAGTGCTAGGACTGCCGCGGCCGAAAACAGGGCGGAAATCGTATGAAGTTTCATGCGCATCGTGTTCACTCCTCTTTTTGAATGCCGGTTGTTTGTCTGTCCGGCTTGTCGGTTGGCTGGTATTGATAGGTTTATTTCGAGGCTGGTTCCTTGCTGATCGTGGCAATGACCGACAGGCAGTCACCGATCTTGATGAGGCCTGGAAAGTGCCGGGCCGCGAGAACTCCGTCGAGTGCGGCGCGGTATTCCTGCGGAGCCGCACCAGTGCGGGTTATGGTATGAACGCGGGCAATGAGGTCACCTTTGCGTATCTCGGCACCGAGATCGACCAATGGTTCAAGCAAACCTTCGGTATCGGCAAAGCCGAAACATTCCTGCGACGGCATATCGAGCCATGTCGTGGGTGAAAGCTCCACGTCTCCTTCGAGAATGCCTGCATGGCGCAAAAGGTTGCGAATGCCGCGCTTGGCTATGGAAGCGGTGCGGGCAGAAATCGTGCCGCCGCCCGAAAGCTCGGTTGTCACGAACACCTTGCCCGCTTCTTCCGCTATCGTATCGTACATGCCGACGGCGTCGATCTCGATCATCCGCATGGAAAAAGGAGCAGAGAAGGCTTTGACAGCGGCAAAGCAGCGAGCTTCCTGTGCCGTATCGGGCAAGGCATGAGCGGCAGCGTAAGGCAAAAAATCAAGTGTCCGTCCGCCGGAATGAAAATCCATGACAATATCGGCTGCCGGTAAAAGGTAGCGGGTGAAATAGTCCGCGATCTTTTCTGTGACGGTGCCATCCGGACGACCGGGAAAACTGCGATTGAGATTGCCCTTGTCGATAGGGGATGTTCGCGTCCCGGCCAGAAATGCCGGGAAGTTCATCGCCGGAACAATGATAACACGTCCGCTGATCTCTTCCGGTTTCAGATTGGCGGCGAGATCGTAGAGGGCGACCGGACCTTCATATTCGTCGCCGTGATTAGCGCCAGTCAGGAGGGCGGTAGGGCCATCGCCATTGCGGATTACGCAGATGGGCAGCATCAGCGAACCCCATGCGGAATCGTCTCTGGACCATGGCAGCCGCAAATGTCCGTGCTGAACGCCGTCGCGATTGAAATCGACGGTCGGTGTGATCGGGGAGGGACGTAAGGGAGGCGAGGTGTGCATCATCGCAGCGTCCTAATCCTTGACCACGAGCTTGCGCGGCACATTCGAAAGGCATTCCACGCCCGTTTCGGTGATAACGATACTCTCGGTAATCTCGAGCCCCATGGTTTCCAGCCAGAGACCCGTCATGAAATGAAAGGTCATGCCGGGTTGCAGTTCGGTGCGATCGCCTGGGCGCAGGCTCATCGTGCGTTCACCCCAATCCGGCGGATAGGACAGGCCGATTGAATAGCCGGTGCGGTTGTCCTTGATGATCCCGTATTTCTTCAACACGTCGAAGAAGCCATTGGCGATATCTTCGCATGTGTTGCCGGGGCGGGCTGCGGCAAGTCCTGCCTCCATCCCTTCGAGTGTGGCTTTCTCGGCGTCAAGAAAGGCCTGTGTCGGCTTGCCGAGAAATACGGTGCGCGACAGCGGGCAATGATAGCGCTTATAACAACCAGCGATTTCGAAGAAGGTACCTTCGCCGGTCTTCATCGGCATGTCGTTCCACGTCAGATGCGGCGCCGATGCGTCCGGTCCGGAAGGCAGCAGTGGCACGATGGCAGGATAGTCGCCGCCGAAATCATCAACGCCGCGCGTGCCTGCGTCGTAGATTTCAGCAACCAGATCGCATTTACGCATGCCGGGTTCGATTTTTTCGACAATACGCCGGTGCATCGCTTCAACGATACGACCGGCCTTGCGCATATAGTCGATTTCAGTTGGGCTTTTGACGGCGCGCTGCCAGTTGACCAGCCCTTGCGCGTCCTTGAAACGGGCATTCGGCAGATGTTTCTGCAAAGCATGATGCGCGGCAGCCGTGTACCAATAATTGTCGAACTCGACAGCTATGGTTTTGTTACCCCAACCCTTTTCTTCCAGCATCGAGGCCAGGAGATCCATGGGGTGGCGCTCCAGCGATTGCACGTAATGATCGGGATAGCCCATAATATTGTCGTGGCGGAGCCATGCGGTGCGTTTCGCACCGTTGCCATCCTGACCGCGACCGTACCAGATCGGTTCCCCTTCCATCGAAAGCACAACGCATTGATGGACGTAGAAGGACCAGCCATCATAGCCGGTTAGCCAATGCATATTGGATGGATCGGTGACAATGATGATATCGAAGCCTGCCTTCTCCATGGCGCGACGGGTTTTGGCTATCCGCTGGTCGTATTCCGCGCGGGTGAAGTTGAGTTCCACACTCATCGACTGGCTCCTGCAGTTTTGGTTGAATCGATTTTCGTGCCTGCATCGCGCAGGCTGGCGCGCTCCGTTGCGAGACGGGCGATAGCCGTATCCTGAACGCCTGTCCCGGTGAGGTCGCAGAAGGTTATGTCTCTCGCCTTCCGCTGGAATACGGCTGCACCGAGAGCGATCTGGCCCAGTTCCGGGAAGATAGTATCCGCTGCAACAATTCCCGCCGAAATAGCATGATGCAATTCGCCAAGCCTGCGCGTTTGGGCGAGACTGTCGGCAACATAGGTGATCGGTCGCCGGAAGACGGCAGAGTCAATCTCGTTCTTATGTTCGGCATCTGAACCCATCGCGGTAACGTGTTGGCCGGGTGCAAGCCATTCAGCCTTTAAGAGCGGCGTTTCCGACGGCGTCGTCGTGACGATAATATCAGCGGCGTCGCAAGCTTCTTGCGCATCTGCAATTGCCGTCACCAGTATTCCAAACTTCTCGGTAAAGTTTCGCGCGGCTTTTTGCGCGCTGTCGAATTTGCGTGCCCAAATCCTTGCTTCGGTGATGGGGCGCACCAGCGTCAGCGCTTCAAGCTGCATTGCAGCCTGCATGCCTGCGCCGAAGATGGCAGCCACATGGGCGTCTTCCCGCGCCAGATATTTTGCGGCGACAGCACCTGCTGCCGCAGTTCGCACGTCGGTCAGATAGCCATTATCCAGCAATAGCGCTTCAATAAGCCCGGTCCTTGCCGAGAACTGGATCATCAGTCCGTTGGTAGAGGGCAGGCCGATGGAAGGATTGTTGAAGAAACCGGGACTTACTTTGATGGCAAAACTGTCAAGTCCGGGAATATAAGCCGTTTTCACATCGACTTCGCCACGTTCGGCGGGGATGTCCAGCCGTAGAATTGGCGGCATGCTGACACCGCCAAGGGCAAGTGCCTGTAAGGCATTCTCCACGCACGCCACGCTTTCAAGATCGAGGGCTATGATCTGTCGCAGATCAGCTTCGGTCAGAATTCTCATTTCAGCCATCAGCCAGCCCTCCGATAGCGGTCTTCCATAATTGCGCGGTGTTGTTCCGGATCGATATTGCCGCCTGAGATAATGATGGCGGTGGGGCCCGTTGGCCTGATCTTGCCGCTCAACAGGGCGCCAATGCCGACCGCAGCAGCGCCTTCGACAATTTCCCCTTCGTGTGTCGCAGCGTATCTGATCCCTGCTGCAATCTCCTCTTCATCGAGCAGGACCACCTCGTCCAGCAATGAGCGACACATCGCAAAAGTCCAATGGTTGTTAAGCCCGATGCCTCCGCCCAATGAATCCGCGAGTGTCTCCAGTTCCTCGACATTCACTGGCTTACCGGCTTCGAGACTGGCATTCATGGCGGCACCGCGAGACATGGAAACGCCGATCACACGGCTATGAGGGCGTAGGACTTTGACTGCTGCGGCGATGCCTGCAGCAAGTCCCCCACCTGAAAGAGGAATAAAAACAGTTTCGGTGTCGGGTTGATCATCAGTGATCTCCAGACCGATTGTGCCCTGTCCGGCAATAATGCGCGGATCATCAAAGGGCGGAATGACGTTCATTCCATCCTCGTTAGCCAGTCGCGCCACCTCGTCCATGGCGTCATCCTGCGATTTCCCAACGATGCGCACATCCGCACCAAGATCGCGGATTGCATCGACCTTGTTGCGCGGCACGAGCGATGAAAGACAAACAGTAGCGATCAACCCTTGTTCGGAAGCGGCATGCGCAACAGCACGCCCATGATTGCCGGTTGACGCGGTCACCAGTCCACGCCTGCGATCATCGGACGACAGACTAAGGACAGCGTTGGTCGCACCACGCAGTTTGAAGCTGCCGGTCGTCTGCCGATTTTCCAGTTTCAGATAAACCGGAGTCCCGGTAAGCTCACTTAGACTCTCGGAGCGTGTCAGCGGCGTTCTCAGGACGAGGCCCTTCAGCCTGTCGCGCGCTGCTTCGATTTCCTCAAAACCAATCATTTCATTAGTCATTCTTGGCACGGCGCTGCCTCTCATAGCGTCATGGCAATGGGGAAGGCAGCATTGAGTTTTGTCGAACGCTGCAGTGGATGAGCGGACTGAAGGTGCAATAATGCACCACGTGCGAAACCGTAAGGTCGCATCCTCGTTCCCCATATGTTTGATTTTTTATTCTTGGCTCTATGTGTGAAAGACCAATAGGATCATGTCAATAATTATATTGGATCATTACAATTTTGATCTGTAACGACTTTTCGGTGTCGGCGCCTTGTCAGCGGCGCAGGGGCGTGCGAATGAGAACAGGAATGTTTGCAGATGCTGGATCAACAGAATGAAAACCGCCTTGAAGCTCGACGCCGTCGATTTGCGTATTCTCGAAGCCGTTCAGGAGAATGCGCGGATCACCAAGCTTGCCTTGGCGGAGAAGGTCGGACTTTCTGCGACACCTTGCTGGCTGCGACTGCGCAAGCTGGAAGAGGCGGGCATCGTGACTGGCTATCACGCCCGCATCGCCTATCGAAAAATAGCACCGATTGCGCATGTCATTGTGCAGATCACCTTGGGTAATCATCGTCAAAGCGATTTTGAGCGGTTCGAAAGAGCCATCACAGTTGCACCCGAAATCGTGTCCTGCTGGTCGGTTGGCGGTGGCGTGGACTATTTTCTGATGATCGTGGCGCGCGACATTGACGGCTATCAGCGTCTGATTGATCGTCTTCTGGATCAGAATATCGGCATAGAACGCTATTTCACTTATATCGTGACCAAACTGGTCAAGGACGAGAAGGCGAGCGCACCTTTGTCGCTGTTCAAGGAAATCGCGGACTAGGGTCAGGACCTATTAATTTGATGGAAATGGCACCTGAAATGACAAGGGCTGCTAGGAGAGATGCGAGAAACGGGGTGGTTTCCCCGGTCAAGCGGTTCGACGCAGCAGATCGCCAGTCATTTTGGTGTCCAGAGGATGTGGTACATCCACCCGGCTACTTTGTCGAAAAAGCTTGAAAATGAACCACATTTCCTTCGCCTTTTCTCCTCGTATCCGAATGGATGGCCTCACACCATTTTCACCAAATTAATAGGTCCTGACCCTAGCCCAAACAGACTGTCTCGCTTTTAAATTTAGTCCAATTCGATGTCCGTCAAGACGTCTTTGGTCCGAACCCAGAGCTATCTTGTGACAAACTTCTTCCTGAATTGGGAGAAGAATAATGAATGCCGTTCTGGATCATCCGATACAACATGACGGGCTTGGCAGGCTTCGCGATAAGCATCTTTTTCGTGAATTGGGCTATGTCGAAGGACGCTGGGTGGCGGGAGAAAAGGCCGAAACCTTCGCTGTTCTCGATCCTGCAACAGGCCAGCGGCTTGCCCGTGTGGCAAGTCTTGGCGAAGCTGAGGCGACGCTTGCGATCAATGCCGCAGTAAATGCGTTTCCAGCTTGGCGTGATAAGCTACCCCAGGAACGCTCCGCAATCTTGCGGCGGTGGTTCGAGCTGGTCACGGCAAATCGCGAAGATCTAGCATTGCTGATGACGCTGGAACAGGGCAAACCGCTGGCGGAATCGCGCGGCGAGATCGACTATGGCGCATCTTTCATCGAGTGGTTTGCTGAAGAAGCGAAGCGGCTCAATGGCGAAACCATAGCGAGCCATCTCCCGAATGCCGAGATGCTCGTGCGCCGTGAGGCACTGGGCGTCGTCGCGCTTGTTACCCCTTGGAATTTTCCGCATGCCATGATTACACGCAAGGCGGCTGCAGCGATTGCCGCCGGTTGCCCGGTGGTCGTGCATCCGTCTTCAGAAACACCGCTTTCCGCGCTCGCCTTGGCCGAACTGGCCGAACGTGCCGGAATGCCTGCCGGCATATTCAATGTTGTGACGGGCAAGGCTGCGCCCATCGTTGATGTATTGTGCCGTGATGAGTGCGTGCGGGGACTGAGCTTCACCGGTTCAACGGAAATAGGCAAGCTGATTGCCACCAAAAGCGCAAACACGATGAAACGGCTTGTCATGGAACTCGGCGGCCATGCGCCGTTAATCATCTTCGATGATGCCGATATCGAACGCGCGGTAGAAGTGGCTTTGGCTGCCAAGTTCGCGACATCCGGTCAGGATTGCCTGGCTGCGAACCGCATCTTTGTCCAGCGCGGAATTTTGAAAGCTTTCACCGAAGCGTTTGCAGCGCGCATTGCGGCGCTGAAGCTCGGTAACGGGCTCGATCCGGCATCTGACATTGGCCCTCTGATGCATAGTCGGGCGGTCGATAAGGTCGAAGAACATGTGCGGGATGCTCAGCAACGGGGCAGCAGGATAGTCGTGGGCGGTAACCGGAGCGGGGAAGCTGGGCTTTTCTTCGAGCCGACTTTGCTGGTCGATGTGCCAGATGATGCTGCGATCATGCACGAAGAGACATTCGGACCTGTTGCCGCCGTCACGGCATTTGACGATGAGGACGAAGTCATCGATCGTGCCAATGCCACACAATACGGTCTCGTTGCCTATGTCGTAACGGCAAACGGCGCCCGACAGCTCCGTATGGGCCGTGCACTCGAATACGGAATGGTAGCCATCAACCGCGCGAAGATCACCGGTGCGCCGATCTCTTTTGGGGGGTGGAAACAATCCGGTCTTGGCCGTGAAGGCTCCCATCAGGGCATCGAGGCCTTCACCGAACTCAAATATCTCTGCATCGATACCGCCGCGTGAGAGCGTGGCGACAGGAAAGGAACATAACTATGTTGAACAATAGCAATGAACTCACCGCCTGGGACCGGGATCATTTCTTTCATCCCTCCACTCATATGGGCATGCATGCGCGGGGCGAAACACCGACGCGCGTGCTGGAAGGCGGTGAGGGCGTTTATATTGCCGATGTGAGCGGTCGCAAGAGCCTAGATGCCTTCGCAGGTCTCTATTGCGTCAATGTTGGTTATGGCCGGACAGAAATCGCCGATGCAATTGCGGAGCAGGCGCGCAAACTTGCCTATTATCACGCTTACGTCGGTCATGGCACAGAAGTATCGATCACGCTCGCCAAGATGATCATCGACCGCGCACCAGAGCATATGAGCCGCGTTTACTTCGGTTTATCTGGCTCGGATGCGAACGAAACCAACATCAAGCTCGTCTGGTATTACAATAATATTCTGGGCCGCCCGGAAAAGAAGAAGATCATTTCCCGTTGGCGCGGATATCACGGTTCAGGCGTGATGACCGGCAGCATGACCGGTCTTGCGACGTTCCATAATGCCTTTGATCTGCCGCGTGCACCGGTTTTGCATACGGAATCGCCGTATTATTTCCGCCGCGCAGATCGCTCTATGAGTGAAGAGCAGTTCTCACAACATTGCGCCGACAGGCTTGAGGAAATGATCCTCGCAGAAGGCCCGGATACGATCGCGGCCTTCATCGGTGAGCCTGTTCTGGGCACCGGAGGTATCGTCCCGCCACCCGCTGGCTATTGGCAGAAAATTCAAGCCGTTCTTGACCGCTACGATATTCTGCTTGTTGCAGATGAGGTCGTTACCGGCTTCGGCCGTCTTGGCAGTATGTTCGGTTCCGACCACTACGGCATGAAGCCGGATCTGATTACCATCGCCAAGGGACTGACTTCGGCCTATGCACCGCTTTCCGGTTCGATTGTATCGGACCGGATGTGGCAGGTGCTGGTTCAAGGATCGGACAAGATGGGACCAATCGGTCATGGCTGGACCTATTCCGCCCATCCGATCTGTGCTGCAGCAGGCGTGGCCAATCTCAAGCTCATCGACGAATTGAAGCTCGTTGAAAATGCCGGTTCCACAGGCGCCTATTTCCGTAAGGCATTGCAGGACGCCCTTGGCGATCATAAGCATGTCGGGGAAATTCGTGGCGAGGGCCTGATGGCGGCAATCGAATTCGTGGAAGACCGTGATGATCGCAAGTTTTTCGATCCGTCGCTGAAGATCGGCGCACAGGTTTCAACCGCGCTTCTGGCTAATGAGGTTATCGGACGCGCCATGCCGGAAGGCGATATTCTGGGATTTGCGCCGCCACTTTGCCTCACGCCTGAAGAGGCCGATAAGGTTGTCGCAGCTACGAAAAAGGCGATCGACACCGTTTTTGCTTGAGCCATTGTCCCCGGAGGCATGTCTTCCGGGGACTATTCCCGCCAGGCAGGCAGATGTAACTCGGCGACCAGCCCGCCTGATGGATCGTTCTTCAAAAGGATTTCACCAGCGTTGGCATGCGCCACGTTGCGGGCGATAGTCAATCCGAGACCGAAGCCGCCGGAGTCCCGATTTCTGGATTTGTCTGCCCGGTTGAAGGGCTTGAACATTTCCTCGATCTGGTTCTCAGGAATACCCGGCCCATTATCCTTCACAAGCAACACGAGCTCATTACTGTCTTGCCGAAGCGAGAGTTTAGCCTTGCTACCATAAGCAAGGGCATTATCAATCAGATTGGTGATGCAGCGCTGGATCGAGACGGGCTGGCAGTAGGCGATAGCGTCCAGTCGGTCGGAATTTCTCTCATCCAGCGTTGCTTGCTGGTAATTGTCGGCGATGGACAGGAGAAGCGACCAGAGATCGATTTTCTCCTTCTTTTCATTGGCAAGTTCGGATGTTGCAAAGTCGATTACCGAGCGCGAAATCGCCTCAATATCATTGAGATCTTTGGCGAGTGACTTTGCCAGAACTTCATCTTCAACCAGTGCCAAGCGAAGCCGAATGCGTGTGAGCGGGGTGCGCAGGTCATGCGCAAGGGCGGCCGCAAGCTGTTCACGTTCAGCAACATAATCAAGCAGCTTTGATTGCATCGTGTTCACGGCTTGCGCAGCAGCTTTATATTCACGGCTTCCATCTTCAGGCAGTGGCGCGCTTTTCAAGTCGCCACCAATCCGGTGCACGGCGCGTTCGAGCACCCGATAGGGTGCTGTCAGACGGCGGGTCGCCCATATCGCCACGAGAACCACGCTCAGCGCCACAAGCGCAAACAGAGGAATGGTTTCGATCGTGATGATCGGATCAGCCGGTGTGATCCGTGTCGTGAAGTTCATCCAGCGCCCGTCGCCGAACTGCAGTGAGGTGGTCAGGCTCGCGCTCAAGTTCGTTGTTGCTGCAAGATCGTTGATCTGCTTTTCGACATCGCCGATATCACTGTTGTCGGTGGTCTGTGTCGAAGCGGCACGGAATCCATTTGCAACTTTATCGCGGCGTATACGGGCATCAATAACGCCATAACGTGCCAGACGCGCGACAAGCACGTCTTCGAGTTCAGCGAGGTCATCTTCGCTGGCCAGAACGGTCGGCACATCGGGTTGCGTTGTGATGGTAATGCCCTGACCGGAATTTGTCAGGCGAGTGGCAAGACTGTTCCAGTCGCTGACTGGCGTTGTGCTGAGCAGTTTGACGAGGGCCGTTGCTCTTTCGCTGAGACGGAACAGCTCCAGCGCATTGTTCGCATCCTTGCGATCCTGCGAAACAATCCAGAGCGTAGCAATCTGTGTAATCAGGAGGCCGCTGATCAGAATTGTGAGAAGCCAGCTTGGCAGGGAACGAGGAAAGGGAAACCTCATTCCATTTCGACCTCATGGCCGAACTGGTAACCGCCGCCGCGAATGGTGAGGATCAGTTTCGGGGAGCGAGGATCGTCATTCAATTTGCGTCGCAGTCGACTAATCAGGATGTCGACGCTTCGATCATAGCCGTAAACAGCCTGATTTCCAGCCATTTCCATCAGCTGATCACGGCTAAGGATGTGTTGCGAGCTTTTGACGAAAGCTTCAAGCAGATTGAACTCTGCCGTAGTCAGTTCGACGCGCACGTCGGACGGAGACGTAAGACGCCTGCGCGCGCAGTCGAGTGTCCAGCCAGCGAAGCGGTAGCTGTGCGTGACGGGGCGGCTGGGACCACGGTTGTTTTCCAGGCGTCTGAGCACAGCGCGGATACGAGCAAGAAGCTCGCGCGGATCGAACGGCTTTGCCAGATAGTCATCGGCGCCGATCTCTAGGCCCAATATCTTGTCGGCGGCATCAGCAATTGCTGTCAGCATGATGATCGGAACACGCGAATGGCGGCGGATATCCTGACATATTTCGATGCCGCTTTTGCCGGGAAGCATAACGTCCAGAATGATCAGATCGATGGCCGTGCGGCTCATTACATCATGCATCTCCTCGCTGTTCTGAGCGATGGAAACGCGCATGCCACGGCGCTTGAGAAATTCGTGCAGAAGGTCACGTATATCCTTGTCGTCATCGACAATCAGAACGTGGGCGTCTTCTTTCAATTTGCAGCTTCCATAATAGCTAAGAGTCTCTTGATATTAGCGCCCGGATTGCGACGATAAAAAGCCAGAAGCTTCGGTTTTCAACCGGCATTTGTATGGCGCTACAATTCAGAAACGAATTGCAACAGATGCGAAAAACAAGGGCAAACAAGGCGTGCAATAACGGTCTCGCTGAAGAAACTGAAGCCCAATGAAAGATCGAATTCGTATGTTCAACTCGATTTTTATATCGAAAACATCTGCGAAAGCGTTTCTTTCAACACTTTGTCTAGCGGGTCTGCTGTCCTTTCCGCTTCCCAGCGGAGCACTGGCGGCGCAACTCGTAACACGCAGCGAACGGTGTGACAGGCTTCAGCATCAACTGCAAACCGCACTTTCCGGTCGTGTCGAAACTCGGCAGGCTCGTCAGGCGGAGACCTTGCAGAAGAGGGGGATGAAATTCTGCGCAAGCAGAAGAGAGGCACAGGGCCTGCGAGCCTATGCCGAGGCCCTCAAGCTTCTAGGGGTCAAACCTGACATGGCCGATACAGGCGGACAGGAAATTGTTTTACCTCCGGCGGGGAAGCCCCCGAACGGAAAACCCAATTGAGGAACCGGAAAATGAAGAAGTCCCTTATTTCTGCTCTTGGAATGGCTGTTGTTCTGGGCCTGTCTGCTCCTGTCCTGACGGCAAGCGCTGCTAACGCTGCTCCGGCTGCTGCGGCTCACACGACCACCGCCAAGCATCATGCGAAGAAGCATACGGCTCACAAGAAGCATCACACTGCGAAGAAGTCGCACAAGAAGGCCGCTCCGGCCAAGAAGAACTAAGTTTTCCGTTTCGTGCGATAACCGGCGGCTCCCTCGCAGTCCGGTCTTCGCAATCAAAAGGCCGTTGCCTGTCGGACATGAAATGTCTGATGTGCAGCGGCCTTTTTCTTTCGCGTTCTTTTAAGTTGACTTGTCGAAGGCTTTTGCTTCGCCATATGTGTCAGCAGGATACTGAGGAGCCATTCCTATGACGACGATTGACTTGAAGCGGATTTATGATGCTCCTTCGGCGGATGACGGCTATCGTGTCCTCGTGGACAGGGTCTGGCCGCGTGGCATGACGAAGGAAAAGGCGGATATAGACCTCTGGGCCAAGGACGTGGCTCCATCGACTGATCTTCGTAAATGGTTTGGCCACGACCCTGCCAGATGGAATGAATTTCAGAAAAAATATCGCGAGGAGCTTGAAGGAAACAAACCTGCGCTCAAGGATTTGATTGCGAAGGCAAAGGGTGGCCAGTTGACGCTTCTATATGGTGCGCGGGACGAAAAGCACAACCAAGCCGTGGTTCTGCATGAGTTCATGCAATCCCTGTGAGCCAATCCGAAGGAGCTGGCTTCTCAGTCTCTGCCTTCTTCGGGTGCACCCAATGGAAAAAGACGACGAAACGGTCGCGCCTCATCCAGCGCGCGAGCATAGCTTGGTCGCGCAAGCAGGCGTTTGCGATACGCCCACACATTGGCGAACTTTTCGGGAATGGCATAAGTCCAGTCTGCATAGAGCAGAGAAGGTGCCGCAGCACAATCGGCAAGACTGAAATTGTCGCCGGAGACCCATTCACGCCCCGCCATGTGCCGATCCAGAAATGCGTAGGCTGTATCGAATGCCGCCCGCCAGCGGTCACCGCCGTCGTCGTGTTCACGACCAAGTGCAATGTAAACGAGGCGTTGTTGTGGGTAGTTTACGTAATTATCAAAGAAGCGATCCCACATTCTAACGTCCGCGCTGACCAACGGGTTTGATGGGATCAGCCGTCTGGTATGCGGGTAGGTGGCTTCTAGATATTCAATGATGCCCGTCGCCTCAAACACTAGTTTTCCATTGTCCGTTAGCACAGGAAATTTACCGAAGGGCCAAAGTGAGGTGAACTCGCTGGCCACTGGTTCTGTGCCATCCAGTATTCTTGCTTCGAAAGCTATGTCCTTTTCATAGAAGGCTGTTATTGCTTTCTGGCAGTATGACGAAAAAGGGTGAAGGTAGAGTTTCAAGGTCATCGTGGTCCTCCCAGACAAATGGCGGATGAACTTCAATCACCATTGGCGCGGTAGTCCGCGCGATTGATGCCATGGCGCTGCATCTTATCGTAAAAGGTCTTTCGAGGAATACCGAGCGCCTCAATCGTTTCCTGAACATTGCCATGATGCGCGGCAAGGGTTTCGCGAATGAGCGTTTCTTCGTAGCGCTCGAGCCGTTTTGGAAGCGCTTCCTGACTGCTGGCCATGGATTGCGGCGAATGTCCCGGTTTTGCAATACCAAGCGCCACACGGTCGGCAAAATGTGCGAGTTCGCGGACATTTCCCGGCCAGTTGTGGCTCATAAGATGGCGGTGCGTGGTGGCGTCGATCGCAGGTACATCGCGATTGAAGCGCTTCGACGCCCGCTTCAGGAAATGTGCGAAGAGTAACGGAATGTCGTCCCGCCTTTCTCTTAGAGGCGGGATGGAAAGCGTGACGACATTCAACCGGTAATAGAGGTCTTCACGAAAGTCGCCTCTTTGGGTCGGGTCGCCGAGATCTATCTTTGCCGCTGCCACAACCCGCAGGTCGACAGGGCGAACGTCATTCGTGCCAAGTGGCGTAATTTCGCGCATCTCAAGCACGCGCAGTAGCTTCACTTGCGTTGCTGCAGGCATGCTCTCAATTTCATCGAGAAACAGTGTGCCGCCACTTGCATGTTCAATCCGTCCGAGTCGCTTTTTCTGGGCACCCGTAAAGGCCCCGGCCTCATGACCGAAGAGCTCACTTTCAATCACCGTTTCGGGCAAGGCTCCACAATTGAGTGCCACGAAATTGCCTTTGCGGCGGCGGCCCCAGTTGTGCAGCAATTGTGCGACCACTTCCTTGCCACTACCGGTTTCACCAGCCACCAGCACATCGACATCCGTATCTGCTATATCGCGCAAGGTTCGGCGCAGATTTTCCATCGCCGGTGTCTGGCCGATCAGCGGTAGATCGCCCTCCACATTCTCGGCGGCTTCGCGCAGGGCGCGGTTTTCCAAGATCAACTGGCGTTTTTCCCACGCGCGACGGATGCTGTGTACGAGCCTGTCGGCTGCAAAGGGCTTGGCAATGAAATCATAGGCGCCGTCCTGAATGGTCTGCACGGCCATGGGAATATCACCGTGGCCCGTAATCAGGATTACAGGCAAATCGGGGTCGATGGCCTTGATCCGAGCAAAGAATTGGAGACCGTCGATCTGCGGCATACGGACATCGGTAACGACAACGCCATCATATTCAAAAGTAACGCTATTCAAAGCATCCAGAGCGTTTGAAAAGTCGGCAACTTCGAAACCAGCCAGTTCGAGCGTTTGACGGGTGGCGCGGCGCAGCGCCTTGTCATCGTCGACGAGAATAACGGAAGGGGACTTGTCCATCATGCTTTTCTCAATTCTATGCGGAAAGATGTACCTGCGATGCTGCTTTCGGCGGATATGGTTCCGCCATAGTCGGTGATGATCTCCTTGACGATCACAAGACCGAGGCCGAGTCCTTTTTCTTTCGATGTATTGAATGGCGAAAACAGATTGTCGCGAATATGCTGTGGTATGCCGGGTCCATTGTCGGAGACCGTGATGATGACCTTATCGTTATTCACCTGTGTGCGAACTTCTATTCGTCCGTCATTTTCTTTTAAATCAACAGCTTCCAGCGCATTTTGGAACAGGTTTATGAAAACCTGTTCAAGTCGGAGGGACTGGCCTGTCACGCGCAGTTCGGACGGCGGCAGCGCGATGTCAAGCTGATCCATGCGTCCGGAGAACCGACTTCGCAACAATACCAGCGCGCCTGAAATGACCTGACTGAGCGAAGTCGGCTCGGAAGGAGAACGGCCCTTTCGGGCGAGTGCTTTAAGGTCACCTGTGATTGTGCCGATACGGTCTGTCAGTGCCGCGATTTCATTGAGATTTTCGGTTGCATCTGAGAGGCGCTTCCGTTTGATAAAAGTTTTTGCATTGTCAGCATAGGCGCGAATGGTTGCAACCGGCTGGTTGATTTCATGTGCTACTCCAGCCGCAACTTGGCCCATGATGGCAAGCCGGTTGGCATGAACAAGATCCTGCTGGACGCCTTGCAGCATTGTTTCGGTGCGACGATGGTCGCTGATTTCGGCCTGCAGACGGTCACGCGCCAAGCTGAGATCGCGGGTACGCTCCTCCACGCGCTCTTCCAGTTCTGCTTGTGTACGTTGGGCATTGGCAATGCGTGCTGCGATTTTCTGCCTGCGTCGCAAAAGAAGTCCGGCAACCGTTGCAACTGTTGCCAGAACAATAAAGGTAAACAGACGCGCTTCACGCATGGCTGCGGTAATTTGCGGGCGGATTGGAGCGAGACTGTACATCTGCCATGGAGTGGATGGCACGGACGAACGAATGGCGAGAAAGTCTGTGTTGCGGGCGTTACCCGGCAACAATGCATCGATTAGCAGAACATCGCCGCCGCCGATTGACTTAACCGTCAGCGGCAGCGCGGTGAGAGGTGCGTCACCAAACTGCAGGCTATCACGGATGGACTTGAGTTGTTCCTGACCGATTGAACCAACGGTCATGAAGCGCCAGGACGACAGACTGGTAATCAGAACGATGTTGCGCTCGTCTGTGACGAATGTCGGTCGTCCGGCATTGTTCCAGTCGCTCTCCAGACGGTCGAATTCCAGTTTGACGACGATCACGCCCAGCGGTCCGTTCGGCCCCTCGATACGACGGGATATATAAAGGCCGGGACGATTGCTGACATTACCGAGTGCGAAATATTCGGCATCCCCATTCTTCAGCGCCTCCTGAAAATAGGGCCGGAACTTGTAATCGTTGCCGACGAAGCTGGTCGGTCCGCGCCAGTTGCTCGCAGCAACTGCAATACCATCCATGCCAACAAGATAAATGACGGCAGCCTGCGTACCTTGCGCTAATGTCTCCAGCTTCTCGTTCAAAGGATCGATTGTCGCGGAAGTTTTGTCCTGAAGTGCTGCTTCAAGTGCCCTGTCCTTTGAAAGCACCAGAGGTAGGGCGCGCTGTTTCTCGAGAACGGCACGCAGTAATGCAGTGTTGAGATTGGCATCGATCCTTGTCTGCTCGCTCAATGCCAGAATGGCTTTGTCCCGCGCAAAATCGCCGACAATCCACAAAACAAATACGAAAACCACAACCCAAAACAACCCAAACAGCGCCCATGTGCGGCGGTTGGAATTAGCGGATTGGGCCGTGATGCCCTCTGTCGAAGAGTTCGAATTCATCGCTCCCATAGTGCATTATTTCGCACATATTGAAAATGAAAATGTGCGGATATTCGCACTTCTGTTGAGGTTTGACCGTTTGGGCGAATAATAAATCTATATAAAACAATATCTTATATAAAATGAACAAACTGGCACGGACATTGCAATCACAAGGTTCAGCAGTGGCTCAGACCGCTGGAATTCCAGACTGAAGGGCTCGGGAGGCCGGACAGGTTCCGGGCTGGGTCGAACGGAGGACATCATGATTGCAGTACCAACAGGCACCGCGGCAGAGCCGCGCGGTCCGATCCCACTTTATAAGCATCTTTATGTACAGGTATTGGTAGCTATTGCTGCCGGTATTCTGCTTGGCCATTTTTATCCCGAGTTGGGCACGCAGCTAAAGCCGCTCGGAGATGCGTTCATCAAGCTCGTGAAAATGATTATCGCACCTGTCATTTTCCTGACCGTTGCGACAGGCATTGCCGGGATGACCGATATGAAAAAGGTCGGTCGCGTTGCCGGTAAGGCGATGCTCTACTTCCTGACCTTCTCGACACTTGCCCTGATTATTGGTCTCATCGTGGCTAACGTCGTGCAGCCGGGCGCCGGAATGCATATCGATCCAACTTCGCTGGATCCGAAAGCTGTCGCCAATTACGCCGCCAAGGCACATGAACAAACCATCACCGGCTTTCTGAGCAATATCATCCCGACAACGATTGTCGGCGCATTCGCAGAAGGCGATATTCTGCAGGTGCTGTTCTTCTCGGTCCTGTTCGGTATTGCGCTGGCTCTCGTCGGCGACAAGGGGAAGCCTGTTACCGACTTTCTTCATGTCTTGACCGCACCTGTTTTCAAGCTGGTTGCGATCCTTATGAAGGCGGCTCCCATCGGCGCTTTCGGTGCCATGGCCTTCACCATCGGTAAATACGGCATCGGTTCGATCGCCAATCTCGCACTTCTGATCGGCACATTCTATCTCACGTCCTTGCTGTTCGTGCTTGTCGTTCTAGGGGCGGTTGCACGTTACAATGGCTTCTCAATCCTAGCCCTTATCCGCTACATTAAGGAAGAACTGCTGCTGGTTCTGGGTACGTCATCCTCAGAAGCAGCACTGCCTGCGCTGATGGACAAGATGGAAAAGGCTGGTTGCAAGCGCTCCGTTGTCGGTCTCGTTATCCCAACCGGTTATTCGTTCAATCTCGACGGCACAAATATCTATATGACGCTGGCAGCCCTCTTCATCGCGCAGGCGACGGATATTCCTCTGTCACTGAGCGACCAGATTCTGCTTCTGCTGGTGGCGATGCTAAGTTCCAAGGGCGCTGCAGGGATTACCGGGGCCGGCTTCATCACGCTTGCGGCGACATTGTCTGTCGTTCCGGCCGTTCCAGTCGCGGGTATGGCCCTGATCCTCGGTATCGACCGCTTCATGTCGGAATGTCGTGCGCTGACCAATCTCGTTGGTAATGCGGTCGCAACAATCGTCGTGGCGCGTTGGGAAAATGAACTTGATGCGGACAAGCTCGCTGCGGCGATGAACGGAACGCCCGTTATTACAGACCTTGTTCCGCAGCTTGAGCCAGCTGAATAGAGTTTATCGGGCAGAAAATGCAACGGCCTGCTTCTGGCGGGCCGTTTTGTATTCAACGTTCGACAGGCTTTCCCTGTGTTATCAACCGGGCGCTATGCTGGCCGGAGATATAAGTCCACAGCCAGCTCCAGGCGACAGCCGCACGGCTTCTCGTTCCAATGAGGAAGAAAATGTGCGCAATTCCCCAAAACCACCAGGCGATGATCCCTTTAAGCTTGAAGCGCCCCATATCGACAACGGCAGCACCTCTACCAATGGTCGCAAGGTTGCCCTGATGCTTGTAACGGAATGGCATCGGTGGCGTTTTTCCTTCAACACGGCTTTTGATAACTTTGGCAACATAAGCCCCTTGCTGCTTGGCGGCAGGCGCAATACCCGGAACCGGTTTGCCATCTGGTCCTTCGACCCAGGCCGTATCACCGATGACGAAGATATCATCATGCCCCGGCACATTAAGGTTGGACAGCACCTTCACACGTCCCGCGCGGTCGCTCTCAGCGTTCAGCCATGTAGCAGCAGGAGAGGCGGCAACGCCCGCCGCCCAGATTGCCGTATGGCAAGGAATGAACTCTTCGCCAACAGTTACGCCCTCGGCTGTAATATCCTTGACCGGAATTCCGAGCCGCACTTCGACGCCCAGTTTTTCAAGCGCTTTCAGCGCATAATCGGATAGATCTTCTGGAAATGCCGCCAGAATGCGTGGACCTGCTTCCAGCAGCATTACGCGTGTCAGCCGCGTGTCTATATTGCGAAACTCCGGCCATATGGTTTGCTTGGCCAGTTCTGCGATAATGCCTGCAAGCTCCACACCGGTCGGCCCGCCACCTACGATGGCAAATGTCAACAATGCCTGCCGCTTTGCTTCGTCTGTCTCACGTTCGGCACGCTCAAAGGCCAAAAGCAGGCGACGGCGAATGGTGGTTGCATCCTCAAGCGCTTTCAGCCCGGGCGCCAGCACTTCCCATTGATCATTGCCGAAATAAGCGTGGCGAGCTCCAGTGGCAAGTACGAGCATGTCGTACGAAATTTCAGCGCCGTTTTCGAGCTGCACCTGACGGCGTCCGGTATCGACATCAGTAACTGTGCCCAGCAAGGTGGTTACTTCCTTGCGATCACGAAATAAATGGCGGATTGGCCATGCGATTTCGGACGTAGCGAGGATGGTTGTTGCGACCTGATAGAGAAGTGGCTGGAAGAGATGATGATTACGCTGATCGATCAGCGTTATCCGCACGTTGACGTTTCTGAGGTCGTGGATCAGTTGCAATCCGCCGAAACCAGCGCCGACAACAACGAGATGGGGGACACGCTTATCACTCATTATTTCAGCCTGCTTTCATCTTTAAACTGATCGCAATTGTTCCGTTGCGAAACGGGAGCTTTAAACTTATTTTATGCCCGGGCCACACGTTTTCCAGACCTTATGTTCTTAATATTTATGTCTGTCAGGCTTTTCTCATCGAGATGTGTAAGAATATTGTCCCTGTTCTGAAATAGGAAAACTCCGGAAAGCACTTTCAACTTTTTGATCGAAGTGTGCCTGACCGCCATTGCTTTTCCATATAGTGAATAAAACCGGCATTGTTATGTTGCCGGGCACCGGCTTTGGCACCCAGCAGGCCGTATCTCGCTGGCGAACCCCAATGAGTATGCCGCCATCGGGCATTCGCTCCGACGTATTGCGGAAAAGGTGTATGGCAAGAAATTCAATCTGCCATCAGACCGACGATAGAACCAGCAAGTCCCTGCGCACTTCATCGCCATTGCCGCTTATGAGCTGCTTCTCGATATCCGCATGCGTGGCCTTCCATATAGGTACCGCTGCAGCGAGAGCTATCTTTCCCTCAGACGTGAGCTGCAATAATCGTTCGCGCCTGTCATTCGGGTTGACGATGATCTCGACCCAACCTTGCCGCTGTAACGGCTTCAAGGCTGCCGTCAAAGTAGTCTGATCCATTGCCAGAAGTTCTGCCACAGGCTTCATCGGTGGCGGTGCCGGGCGGTTGAGCGACATCAATAAAGAGAATTGGCCGTTGGTCAGCCCGACAGGACGTAGAGCATCGTCGAAGCGGCGGGCGAGGGCGCGTGCGGCGCGCTGAACATGCAAGCAAAGGCAGGTATCACGAACCAGAAGTGTTGTTTCAAAAGGTACATCGAGGCTATTTGACATGACTTATTAATATTGATATCAATGTAAATCGTCAAGCGGGAACATTCATATATGGGCATAGACAGGGAGCAAAAGCCGGAGGAGGGCTTGCACCATGAACAAGGTCGTATCCCGAGAAGTTTGGCTGGAAGCGCGACGCGCGCTTCTGGCAAGCGAGAAAGAAGCCACCCATCTGCGCGACAAGGTCAATCGTGAGCGGCAGGCTCTGCCGTGGGTGAAGGTTGATAAGGATTATACGTTTGATACGCCTTCGGGACGGAAAACGCTTTCCGAACTGTTCGATGGGCGTAGCCAGTTGCTGATCTATCATTTCATGTTCGGACCAGACTGGGATCAAGGCTGCACAGGATGTTCGTTCCTCGCCGATAATTTTGACGGTGCGGTCACACATCTCAACAATCACGATGTCACGCTTGTTGCCGTTTCGCGTGGCCCGTTGGCAAAGCTCGAAGCATACAAGAAGCGGATGGGTTGGCACTTCCCGTGGGTTTCGTCAGAAGGCAGCGATTTCAATTTCGATTATCACGTCTCCTTTACGAAGGATGAGCTCGAGAACAATCGCGTTTTCTACAACTTCGACAAGCTGGCAGCAGAAGATGCTTTCGATGAGCTGCCCGGCATGAGCGCTTTCTACAAGGATGAAAGCGGTGCGATCTATCACACTTATTCCAGTTATGCCCGCGGCATCGAAGAGTGGATCGGCACTCTGATGATCCTCGACCGCGCGCCCAAGGGGCGGAATGAAAATGGCACAATGCATTTCGTCAAACGACACGATGAGTATGAATCGCAGAATTCCAAGCACAGCTGCTGCGGCTGATCAATCGCCCGCGAAATAAATCCAAGGGAGTACTTTCGATGAAAAACGGCTCTTCTCCGTTCGTCTGGTACGAATTGATGACAACAGATGCTGACAAGGCACAGGATTTTTATACAAAAGTCGTCGGCTGGGCGGCAAAAGACGCCGGTGTGCCCGGCATGAAATATACGTTGTTTGAAGTGCCCGGATGCATGATAGCGGGCATGATGTCGATGGCCGACATGCCTAAAGAGGATTGCGGCGGCGAGCCCGGTTGGATCGGCTATGTCGGTGTGGCAAATGCTGATGACTACGCCCGGAAAGTCGAGGCTGAGGGCGGCAAAGTTCTCAGAGTTGCGCAAGATATTCCGAACATCGGGCGATTTGCGATTGTGTCGGACCCACAAGGTGGTGTCTTTGCACTTTTTGAGCCGAAAGACGAAATGCCGCCACCGGCCGACTTCGGTTCGCGCAAACCGGGACATCCAGGCTGGCACGAGCTCTACGCCCAGAACGGCGAGACCGTATTTCCTTTCTACGAGGAGGTCTTTGGCTGGAAGCTCTCACGCAACTTCGACATGGGGCCTATGGGGAACTACAAGGTGTTCAGTATCGATGGCGCCGATCATGGCGGTATCATGACCGCGCCGCCTGGTACTCGCGTCGGCTGGGGTTTCTACTTCATGGTCGATGGCGTGAAGGACGCTGCCAGCAGGGTCAAGTCTCTCGGTGGAGCCGTTTTGCAAGAGCCGATGCAAGTGCCCAACGGCGAATGGGTTGTTCAATGCAAGGACCCGCAAGGCGTGAACATCTCGCTTGTTGCCTCGAAACCGTAGGATAGATTGTGCCTCCCGATTGACTGCCGCTACATTTACGATGATTGGATGGAACATCGAAACGTATCGGCGGATGATCAATGATGCACGACAGAAGGACGCGTCAGTCTCAACGGGCTGGAACAGTTTTCGCCGCTGATGTTGGCGGGTCCTTCATTCGGCTGGCGCGCTCAGCCAATCCGGGCGATATCGAGCTGCTTGAAAAACTGCCAACCCCGGCCGACAGTTGGGATGAGTTTGGCGAGGCACTGGAAACTGCGCTCCGAACCCACGCATCGTACGACAGGGGACCCGTTGCACTTTCCATCGCTGGATTAGTTGATCCGGATACAACTACCGCTTTCTCTGCAAATATCCCATGCATTACCGGACACAGGCTAAGCTTTGAACTCGGCGAGCGATTACAACGGCAGGTAATTGCCGCCAATGATGCCGATTGTCTGGCGCTTGCTGAGGCAATCGAAGGAGCGGGTAAGGGGCATGACATAGTCTTCTGCGCAGTGCTGGGAACAGGCGTCGGCGGTGGGCTTGTTATCGACGGTCGATTGGTTCGCGGTAAAGGTGGTTTGACTGGTGAATGGGGGCATGGCCCGATCCTCAACACGTGTGTAGAAATAGACGGGCAAACAGTGTCGGTTCCTCGCTTCGATTGCGGGTGCGGTCAAAGCGGTTGTGTCGACACGATCGGCGGTGCGCGCGGGATCGAAAAGCTGCACCAGCTTCTGAATAGTATCGACGCGAATAGCCATACGATCCTGCAGGAATGGCTGGAAGGCAGACCGGAGGCGAGGCGGACAATTTCGGCCTATCTCCAGTTGGTTGCCGATCCGCTTGCTGCCGTCGTCAACATAACCGGCGCATCAATCATACCGATTGGCGGTGGACTTGCTACCGCTTCCGAATTGATCTCAGCAGTCGATGAGGCGGTCATGGCTCGAATTCTGCGGAAGACAGACAAGCCGTTAGTTGTTCCCGGTATATTCGGCAGCGATGGCGGTTTGGTCGGGGCAGCAATATTGGGGCATCAGACGTGAGCGCACTACTTGAGGTCTGCGTGGATAGTGCCGATGGCTTGCGGTCGGCAATTGAAGGTGGTGCTGATCGGATTGAGCTCTGCTCTGCGCTCGAGCTAGGTGGCTTAACTCCTTCGCTGGGGTTGATGGAGCTTGCCTCGAAAGCACCAATCCCGGTTTACGCAATGATCAGACCGCGCGGGGGGAACTTCTGCTTTTCGGCAGAAGATGAAGCCATAATGCTGGCTGATATTCGCAACGCTAGAAATGCCGGTTTGGCCGGTGTCGTTGTCGGTGCATCGCTGAGCGACGGCTCTCTTGATGCAGTTATGCTGGAAAGACTGATTGCAGAGGCAAAGAGCCTTGGAGTAACGCTCCATCGCGCATTCGATCTTGTTCCCGATATGGAGATTGCGCTACAGCAAGCAATTGCGCTCGGCTTTGAACGTATTCTGACATCCGGACTGTCACAAACCGCCGAGGACGGGCTCGATAAACTGCAGCGGCTAGCTGAGATGGCTCGCGAGGGTATCAGCATTATGCCCGGCAGCGGCGTGAATGCGGAGAATGTGAGACGGATCATGGAGGCAACTGGCGCCGCAGAAGTTCATGCTTCATGCCGGGTCCCGGTCGAGGAGAAGGATCCTCGTGCTATCGCCTTCGGTTTTGCTGCTGAACAATCATTTCGGACATGCGCTCAACGTGTTAGAGCTTTGAAAGCTGCAATCGCGCGCGCTTAAAGGCCATTCAATCCAAATTCGCGGCGTCTGTGAGTGTAGTATTCGCATATTGATCGACGCCTGAAACGGAAATTTCTCATACACTTTAAGGTGACACTTAAACCCTATTGCCACTCCCAAAGAGTTTGAGTAGAAGTGTGTCACATCAAGAGTTGGGGAGACGCCCAACGCCAACCTGCCTCTCCGGGCAAGGTGGTACTCTCTGCAAGGAGAGGATGTGGCCAAACCGGCAAATATACGGATAAAGCCACTCGCGTCCTCACCAACATAAACTAGGGACCGCGACATGCCGATTAAAATTCCTGACGATCTGCCAGCAACCAGTGTTCTCCAGTCCGAGGGCGTCATGGTCATGCGTGAAGCAGATGCCGTTCGTCAGGATATTCGCCCGCTGAAGATCGGCCTTCTTAATCTGATGCCCAACAAGGTCACCACCGAGACGCAGATTGCGCGGCTTCTCGGAGCAACGCCGTTGCAGGTGGAATTGACCCTTGTTCGTATCACCAACCATGTGGCGCGCCACACGCCTGCCGATCACATGCTGTCCTTCTACCAGCCGTGGGAAGATGTGCAGGATCAACGCTTTGACGGTTTTGTCATCACTGGGGCTCCGGTCGAACGCCTTGAGTTCGAGGAAGTCACCTATTGGGACGAAATGCAACGCGTGTTCGACTGGACACAGACCCATGTGCATCGGACACTGAATATTTGCTGGGCTGCGCAAGCTGCAGTTCATCATTTCCACGGCATGGGCAAATACGAACTGCCGGGCAAGGCGTCGGGCGTCTATAGCCAACGCAACCTTGCGCCATCGTCTCCCTACCTTCGTGGCTTTTCGGATGACTTCAAAATCCCGGTTTCGCGCTGGACCGAAGTGCGCAAGAGCGACATTCCGTCCGACAGCGAGTTGAAGGTGTTGGTCGATAGCCTAGAGACGGGGCTTTGTCTGTTGGACGATCCGCGTCATCGCTCACTGCATATGTTCAATCACGTGGAGTATGACACGACGTCACTGGCGGACGAATATTTCCGTGACATTCAGGCCCAACCTGAAACAAAGGTTCCAGCGAATTATTTCCCTGGAGACGACGCTACACGTCAGCCGGAAAACCGCTGGCGCAGCCACGCACATCTTCTGTTTGGAAACTGGATCAACGAGATGTATCAATCGACGCCTTACGACCTGCAAAATATAGGGAAGCGTTAAGAGCACACAGCAAGGAAAGCGCGACCAGAATACATCCGATCCACGGCAGGGCTTGCAAGTGCCAGTGCCGTAAAGCAAGTCCGCCCGTGGCCGTGCCAAGCGCTACGCCTATGTGCATGGCAGATAGATTGATCCCAACACCGGCATCTGCCGTTGCGGGATCGGTCGTGATGAGAAAGCTCTGAACGACGGGTGATATCATCCAACTGATACAAGCCCAGATCATCAGTACCGCGCCGAAAATAGTGCTGGACCCTGTTGCAAACGGTATCGTTGCTAACGCCGTCAAATAGAGGAGCGGCGTCAGCACGATAGCCAGCCGAGGCGACAACTTGTCGACGAGCAAACCACCGAGATAACCGCCTGTCATTCCGGCCACGCCGAACGCCACCATCGCCCAGATGACTTTCTGTGAAGAGATGTGGACAGCCTCCAGAAGATAGGGTGACAGATAGGCGAACAATACGAAATGACCGCCGATCATCAGGATGGAAACCAATTGTGCTGATACCAGCCGGAAGGATTTCAGGTGCGGCATATAAGGTGGCAAGCCACGCAGGCTTCGCCCTGCACGGGGCAGGGAACGCAACGACAGGAGCAGCACCAAAGCTGCCGCCAGTGCCATGCACAGGAAGACTGCGCGCCAGCCCAGCCAATCGTTGAGGATCATTCCCGTGGGGACACCGGCCACCATCGATCCGCTTATGCCCATGAATATGACCCCGATGGCGCGTCCGCGCATTGCGGGACTAACCAGTTCTGTCGCCAGCATGGTTGCAATCAGGCAGACGACTGCACTTGCGGAAGCCATGCCGATGCGCGCGATAAACAGGACAGCATAATTGGGGCTAATGCTCGCGATGATATTGCTTGCGATGAAAACGCCCAAGGCGAAGACGAGGATGGCTTTCCGTTCGAAGCGCGTTGTGAGAACGAGTGCCATTGGAGCGGTAAGCGCAAAGGTAATCGAGAAGATTGATGTCAGTTGCCCAGCGGCACTGACTGAGACATTCAAACTGGGTACGATGCCCGGAAGAATGCCGACGATAATATTCTCGGCGGTGCCGGTAACAAAGGTTGCCAGCGCCAGCACAAATAACCGGATGTCCATATTTGCCTTTCCCTTTCATGGTAACACCATGCGGGCAGCAAATGGCCCGGCATGGCGATATTGCATGCCGGGTTTCGAGGCAAAGCTTCGGTTATCCCTGATATAACTTCATAACATTCAAACTGGTTTCTGGCCAGTTTCTCGCTGTTTAGCTGGCAGCGCGCGCCAGCCATCTGTGCCAGTCGTCTTCTGAGCCGTGGAAGACATTCAGGTCAATCTTTTCACTTACACCCTGCGAAAGCCCCGATCCTGAATACTGCCAGAAGGTCCATGGACGCCCCGGATAAACCTTGGACGGATGTTGGGCGACGGCACGTAGCCAGAATGGATAGTTGGTGAAGGCGCCTTTCAGATTGTCGTCATAGAAATCTGGCGCGGTATAGATGATTGGCCGCTTGCCGTAGTGCTGTTCCAGCCTGTCCATGAAGACCTGCATCTTTTCCCGCACCTGCGCCGGAGAAGGTCGCCGCTTGCAGGAGGAATCGCCGTTCCATTCCACATCGATGACAGGTGGAAGCGCATCGGCTTCCTTGGGAACATTGCGGATGAACCAGTCAGCTTGCTGGCTTGCCACACGGCACCAGTAGAAGAAGTGGTATGCACCGCGTTTGATGCCTGCGGCTTTCGCCTCACGCCAGTTCTTCCGGAACATGGGATCGAGATGGTCGCCGCCATCAGTTGCCTTGATATAGGCGAAGTTTGCACCTTGCGTACGCAGCTTCACCCAATCGATATCACCCTGCCAGCGCGAGACGTCCACACCGTGAACTGCCAGCTTGCGTGGCGATGAGCGCCCGAAATTGATCGGTTTTGCATCGCGGAAACGGTGGCTGTAGATTTTCGAGCGTTCTTGCGGCGTAAGGCGTACCGGCGGGTAGGCTGCGACTTCAGGCTTCGGAATCGAGATGCGCGCCTGGGGGCGTTCCTGCGGCTGTGGTTGCGGCGTAATGCGGGCTGGCGGCTCTGCCTTGAACGGGCCTGCATCAGGTATGGGGCCTGCCCAAGCCAGAACTTCTTCCTGTTGGGCTGCTGGCATCGGCTGCGAAGCGCTCGCCATTTCGCTCAGAGGAGCGGGCGGAACCGGGCGAGCCACCGAACTCGTCGTCTCAGCCGAAGTCTTCGACTGGAGCATGATGCTGTCGATGCCGGAACTTGACGTACAGCCCGTCAAAGCGGCGCAGGCAAGGGCAATGACTGATACAACCGAAGAACGCATGAGCACCCGTAACGCAAAACAAATGGGCTGCAACGCTCCCTCCGAGCTAATTGCTAATCAAAGCTTACTGGGAAATGCTGAATCCAAAGTTTACGAAATTGCTAATGCACACTCTCTAATTTGATTGCGCGAGAATTTTAATCAGTGCTGTTGCAGAATTCTCCAATACGGTTTCATCAAATCCTGAGAAGCCGAGGATAAGCCCCTGGCGCGGTTTCAGTTTCGTGTAGAGCGTCGATAGTGCATGAACCTCAATGCCAGACTCTGACAGAATGCCTGCGAGACGTGTATCGCTTTGCCCGTCCGGTAAAGCCAGAAGCAGTGAAAGCCCGGCAGGAGGAGCCTCAATCCGGAACAGTTCTGGCTCTCCGGGGGCCAGTGCTGCCATCAGTTTACGCCGCCGCGATGCATGTATGCGACGCATACGCCTGATGTGCTGCGCAAAGGCTCCCGTTTCTATGAAGCTGGCCAATGCTGGCTGCGCCAGTGGCGACGGCGCAGGAAACAGGGTTTGTCGCAAAGCTCTGAATTGCGCGGTCATATGTGCCGGTACGATCAGGAAGCCTAGCCGCAGGAGTGGCGAAAAAACCTTGGAAAAGCTTCCAATATAAAGAATACGGTCTGGGTCCAGCGACATCAACGCCGGCAGGGGCTGGCCGATATAACGGTGTTCGCTGTCGTAATCGTCCTCGATGATGACAGCATCACGCTCCCTTGCCCATGCAATCAATTCCAGACGGCGACCCAAAGTCATGGTTACGCCTGTCGGGTGATGTCGCGCCGGTGTGACGAACGCCCCACGTGCGTCGTTGGCTTTATCTCGCCCGGTCGAGACATCGAGACCGCCGACATCGACGGGAACAGCTATTATGTCGAGGCCATTGGTACCAAGGATCTTGCGCGCAGGCGGATATCCGGGTTCTTCCATCCACAGTCTGTCATCCGGCGCAAACAGCGCTTCCCGGATGAGGCCCAGAGCGTCTGCGCTGCCGTTGGTGATGATAATTTGTTCCGGTGAGACGATCATACCGCGCCATTCGTGCAAATGACGGGCCAAAGATGACCGCAGAGGATGAAAGCCAAACACATCGTCGCTGCTTAATAGATCAGGGGAGGGATTGCGCCAGATGCGTCCTAGCAGTTTGCCCCATTCATCGTGCGGGAAATGATCGCTATCGAACATACCGAGCCGGAAGGCTTTGGCTTCCTGACGGTGTAACCGCGGCTGGGCTATCGCGTGAAGGGGCGGTTGGTCGACTGTCAGGCTGGTTTCGGGAAGTTCGGCGGTGACATGGGTTCCAGAACCTTGACGTCCTTCCAGATAGCCTTCGGCGATCAATTGGTCGAAGGCCGCAAGAACGGTTGTTCGTGACAGGCCGAGTTCCAGAGACAAGGCACGGGTAGAAGGCAGTTTTGTATTGGGTTTCAGGCGTCCGGCCAAAACCGCTTGTCTTATCTGACCGACCAGTTGCGCAGTGAGCGAGACATCGCTGGCGCGATCGATCCCGAATTCCGGAAGCGTATTGGAAATTGGCATTATCGTATTCGTTAAAAGTGGTTATTTTCTCAAAACCACTATGGCGGCAGTTTGGCCAAACATAAAGGAGAAATATCGGCCATGACGACAGCCCCTTCCGAACGCAGCCGCGTGAAGCGCATGCATGAGCGCGGTGCCTATGATGCAGCCACGGTTCACGCAATCATCGATGCTCAGCCTCTGGCGCATGTGGCTTATGTGTTCAATGGAACGCCCTATGTCACACCAACTCTGGTCTGGCGTGAAGGCAATTTCATTTACTGGCACGGATCATCCGCCAGCCGCATGCTGGAAAGCTGCGACGAAGCAGAAGTGTGCGTGAGCTTTACACTGCTCGATGGGCTGGTCCTTGCCCGATCAGCGTTTCATCATTCCTGTAATTATCGCTCGGTCATGGCTTTCGGGACAGCGCGTAAAATCTCGGATGTCGCGACGAAGGAACATCACTTGCGCAGTTTCGTAAACGGGCTTTTTCCCGGTCGTTGGGAGGGACTGCGTCCGATGATGGCAAAGGAGCTGAAAGCCACCATGCTTCTGGAACTGGAATTGAAAGAAGCCTCGGCAAAGGTTCGTTCCGGTCCGCCGAAGGATGATGACGCCGATTATGCCCTGCCAATCTGGGCGGGCGTCATTCCTATGACTACCCAGATGGGTGCACCGGTGGATGACGGCCATATTTTGCCTGGTGTTGCTGCGCCGGAGGCCATCATGCAGTTCGGTTATGTGGCAGAAGCTGCGGAATAGGCGGTCGAAGATTCAGGCGGGTCCGAGAAAGATGTGCGTCTCGGACTTAGCAATCCCGTCCATGGCGCGGATTCCTGTTACCAGCCGGTGAAATTCGTTCATGTTTGGGACTTCGATCTCGGCGATCAGGTCCCATGTACCATTCGTGGTATTTACAGCGGAGAAGCCTGGGTTTTTGCGTAAAGTCGCTATCACGCTTTTGATGTTTCGCCCGGTCAGTTCGATCATCATGATACCGCGGATCATGTCGGTGGCGCCATGATCCTTCAATCTGACTGTAAAGCCTGCAATGACCCCTGATGCGATCAAACGTTCCATACGGCTTTGGATCGTGCCTCGCGCCACCCCCAGAATGCTCGCAAGCGTCGGGATGGATGCACGCGCATTGATACGCAGTTCCGATATTAAGCGCTGATCCAGATCATCCATCTCCACACCACCATTTGACGATTTCGTCAGTTTCATTGCGTTTATCGCAGATTACTGGACATTTCTATACCGAATTGACGTTTTCGTTGATCCTTTGCTCCGTTAGCGTGCTTGAAAACAAACAAGCCGGATAAGCAGCAACGCAACTGGCAGGGGAATTTCGGAGGTGGATCGATGGAGTTTTTCTTTCTCCCGCTCCTGGGTAACCAGGGCGCGTAGATCTTGCCTGTTCCGAATCGGTTTTCCCGAGAAATTTGCCGCCGCCCGTCGGGCGTCGACGATCTGGAAAGATGCGTCCATCCGGGCGCTCGGAACGGGCATTGCCCGTGATCGCGTTACGATCACCTAGGAGAAAATAAAATGAAAACCCTTCTGTCTTCACTCGTTGCAGCTGGCGTCGGCGCGCTGATGATGCTCGCTCCCGCTCACGCTAACGACCTCGAAAAGGTCAAGCAGAGCGGCGAATTGCGCATCGGCATGAGCGGTGTCTTTCCGCCGTTCAGCTTTGTTGATGGTCAGAACCAGGTTGTCGGCTTCGACGTTGATATCGGCGCTGAAATCGCCAAGCGCCTTGATGTAAAGCCGGTTGTCGTGACCACTGCTTTCGACGGTATCATTGCAGGGCTGCGTGCAGGTAAGTTTGATGTCGTCGTCGGCAGCATGAGCATCACGCCGGAACGCGAAAAGGCTGTCGATTTCGCAGGTCCTTACTATCGCGGTGGTCGTGGTATCTTCGTGATGGAAGCATCGTCGGTCAAGTCCATGGACGAACTGAAGCAGGGCAAGACCATTGCCGTTACGCTTGGCGAAACCAGCGACAAGTGGGCGCGCGAGCAGGGCGGCTGGACCGTCCGCACCTATAAGGGCATTCCGGAACTGCTGCTTGAGCTTCGTTCGGGCCGCGTGGACGCCATTGCCTCGGATGACATTCCAATCCTGATTGCCATCAAGGAAAGCGGCGAAAAGGTTCGTCAACTCGATACGCCTGAACTTCAGGGCACCGACAATGTCGGCATCGCTCTGCGCAAGGGTAACCCTGAGCTTAAGGACGCGATCAACAAGGCTCTCGACGACATGAAAGCGGACGGTACCTACGAGAAAATCTCGACCAAGTGGATCGGTCGCGACATCCGCTAACCGCATGAAACCTCGAGCCGGGACAGCTATTAACACAATTGTCCCGGCAACATTTCTTTCCGGCTTGGTTTTCCAGACAGGAAAGGGGAGATAATGAACTTCTCTTTGATGGTGGAGGTCTTTCCATATTTTTTGGAGGCCGCCCTGGTTACCGTCGAAATCTCGGCGCTTGCCATTCTGATCGGGTTGAGCGTCGGTGCGCTTGCCACATCTGCAAAACTATCGCGTTTCTGGCCGTTGCGTTTTATCGGTACGGCCTATGTCAGCGTTTTTCGCGGCACACCATGCCTTCTGCAGCTTTTCGTTCTCTATTTCGGCGGCCCACAGATCGGCATCAATCTTGAGCCGTTTGCAGCCGGTGCCATCGGTCTCGGTCTTAATATCGGCGCATATTACGCCGAAGCAATGCGAGGCGCCATTCTGACGGTCGATACCGGGCAGAACGAAGCTGCTCGTTCCATTGGCTTCAGCAGTGGACAGTCGATGCGCTTTGTGGTGTTGCCGCAGGCCGCCCGGCTCATGATCCGCTCGCTCGGTGTCAACACTGTCATGCTGATCAAGGGCTCTGCTCTTGTTTCCGCGATCTCCGTAGTCGAACTGACTTACACAGCCCAGCGTTTCATCGGCTCGACCTATCGTCCGTTTGAAATTTTCGGCATCGCCGCGGCCATCTACATGGTCCTCATCTATATCGTTGCACGCTTCGTCGATTTTCTCGAAGCCCGCTACGCACTCAAATAGGCGGTGATATCATGCAACTCGATTTTTCTATCGTCCCGCCCTATACCGAACTCCTGATGACCGGCGTCTGGTGGACGCTCATCATCGCCGCATCCTCATCTATCGTTAGTTTTTTCGGTGGCATCGCATTTGCCCTGCTTGTTCTCTACGGCAACTGGCTGGTGCGCTATCCGGTCCGCTTCTTCATCTGGCTGTTCATGGGCACGCCGCTGCTTCTGCAACTCTTCCTGCTCTATTACGGCCTCTCGCAGATCGGCATCAACATTCCTGCCGTATGGACTGGTATCATCGGACTTGGCCTGCATTTTGCGGTCTATAATTCGGATATCTTCCGCACCGCGATCCTGACTGTCGATCCGGGGCAGAATGAGGGCGCCCGTTCGTTGGGCTTCGGCAGTGGCCAGACACTGCGCTACATCATCGTGCCGCAAGCTGTCCGCAACGCGCTACCGCAGGTGGGCAACAATCTGATTGCTCTCTTGAAGGACACGGCACTCGTGTCGGTGATCGGCATTACAGAGCTGGTGCATGCGTCACAGCAGGCGATCAGCGAAACCTACAGCCCGTTTGAATTCTACATCACTGCCGCAGTGATCTTCTACGTACTCAATCTCATCCTGGAAGCCGGATTGCACTGGATGGAAAAGAAAGTCGAGGCTTACCGATGAGCAACAGCAAACCCATGGTGGAAGTGCGCGACGTCCACAAGGCTTACGGCGCACTCGAAGTTCTCAAGGGCATCAATCTGTCGGTCGAGCGTGGACAGATCATCGCCATTATCGGCCCTTCCGGTTCCGGTAAAAGTACGTTGCTGCGCTCCATCAACCACCTGGAAACGGTCAACTCAGGTCAGATACTGCTGGACGGCATTCAGGTGAACCAGTCGTTGAACGGGCGGGCATTCGAGCGGCATATCAATGCCGTGCGCCAGCAGATGGGCATGGTTTTTCAGCACTTCAATCTGTTTCCGCATCTCAATGTCATGGAAAACATCACGCTCGGCCCCATCAAGTTGAAGGGCAAGAGCAAGCAGGAAGCGCAGGAACTTGCCGTTTCTCTTTTGAAAAAGGTCGGCCTCGCCGACAAGGCCAGTATGTACCCGTCGCGACTGTCGGGCGGTCAGAAGCAGCGCGTGGCTATTGCCCGTGCGCTTGCGATGCAGCCCAAAGTCATGCTGTTCGATGAAGCAACCTCCGCGCTCGACCCGGAACTGGTCGAGGAGGTCAATCAGGTCATGAAGCAGCTGGCACAGGAGCACATGACCATGCTCATCGTGACCCACGAAATGCGTTTTGCCGCTGAAGTCTCCGACAAGGTGCTCTTCATGGACAAGGGCGTTGTGGTTGAGGAAGGCAAGCCGGATGTCATCTTCAGGAATCCGGAAAATGAAAGAACGAGAGCGTTCCTGAGAAAGCATCTCAACCAGTAAGTTGATGTTTGGAGCAGTTCCGGCAAAAGTGTGAAACGGTTTTGCGTCTGAAACTGCGAAAACAATTAGTCAGATCGTGAAAACCTGCCTGTGCCTTGTTCGAGGTGCGGAGACGGGGAACTATTGAGCGAGGAAAGACCGTGGCATCCCCAAATAAATGGAACCCGACAGAACGGGTGAGAGAACTCTCCTATCGCATGGTAAAATGGCCAAGCGAGACCGGAACACCTGATGAGGCATCGTTCGGTCCGAAGCTTGCCGAACTTTTGCGCGAGATTCCTTATTTCCAGAAAAACCCGGACGACATCGCTGTCATCGATAGCCACGGTTCACCGATGACCAAGAATGTCATCGCGGTCGTCCGCGGCACGGGGCGCAGAACCCTGGCTCTGGCGGGCCATTTCGACGTGGTGGAAACTGCAAACTACCGCGATTTGAAGCATCTGGCCTTCGAGCCGGATGCCTTGTTGGAAGCGCTTCTCGCCGATCTTACCAGCCGCCCGCTTGCTCCGAACGAGGAAAAGGCACGCGCCGACTTCCAGAGCGGAAATTACATCCCCGGTCGGGGCATGCTCGACATGAAGAGCGGTGTTGCCGCTGGCATCGCCACACTCGAATATCTCTCGCAGCAGCCGGATCGCGAAGGCAATCTGATCCTGTTTGCAACCCCTGACGAAGAGCGCGGTTCGCGGGGAATGCGCAGCCTGCGCGATGCTTTGCCGGAACTTGCCGAACGCTGGGGCCTCGACATCGTCGCCGGTATCAATCTGGATGCAACAAGCGATCAAGGTGACGGTGCGGAAGGCCGCGCCATTTATCGCGGCACCATCGGAAAGCAGCTTCCCTTTGCCTTCGTGGTCGGGCAGCCTTCGCATGCGAGCTATCCGTTCGAAGGTGTCAGCGCGCATCTCATTGCATCGGAAATCATGCGGGCAGTGGAAGCCAATGCAGCTCTTTGTGATACAGCGGATGATGAAGTTTCGCCGCCCCCGATCTGTCTTGAAGCGCGGGATTTCCGCGGTGGCTATGAAGTGACTACGCCGGAACGAACATGGATTGCCTTCAACTGGCTCACCCATTCCGTCTCGCCCGATGCTTTGTTCCAGCGGTTCAAGGCGGTTGTCGGCGAGGCACTGGATCGTGCGATCAAGCACTTCAATGTTGAGGCTGAACGCTTCGCAAAGCTGGTTGGCAGCGATGCAGACGCCAATCACAAGGGTCGAATTCTGACCACTGCCGAGCTGCGCGACGAAGTCCGGCGTATTGGTGGTGACGCGGCACTGGAACGGATAGCCGCATTGGAAGCCGAGCTCTCAAGCAGCGACAACCCGCTTCTCATCACGCGGGAACTCGTCAATGCGATGGTTGCCGCGGCGCATATTACAGGCCCGACGGTCATTATCGGTTTCGGAAGCCTTGTCTATCCACATGTTCGGATGGGGACCGAAACGGCAGAAGAACTGCGTTTTGCGGAAGCTCTGGAAACCGCGCGCGTGGATGCGGAGCGCCAGTTTGATACGACGATCCGATATAGGGAAATCTTTGCCGGGATTTCGGATATGAGCTTCTTCGGTCATATCCCTGACGCGATGGATAGCGAAGTCATCGCGGCCAACACGCCTGCTGCTCAGTTTATCGACCGTGCCAATCCAAAGGCGCTTTCTTATCCTGTAGTAAATATCGGTCCATGGGGACGCGAATATCATCAGCGGCTGGAACGGGTCTATGCGCCCTATGCCTTTACGGTGCTGCCGCAGTTTCTTTATGGCATCGCTGCGCGCTTCCTGAAGTCATAAAGGCTCGCTGTCCTTCACCTGGCCTGATTGACTGTTATAGCGATCATGTGGAGGACATCGTCAGCGCTGCAGCCGCGCGAGAGGTCGTTTGCGGGTTTGGCGAGGCCCTGGAGCACGGGGCCGATGGCTTGTGCGCCGCCGATGCGCTGGGCAATCTTGTAGCCGATATTGGCGGCTTCGAGATTGGGGAAGACAAAGACATTGGCATTGCCCTTCAGCGGGGAATCCGGTGATTTGGCATGGCTGATCGCTTCCACGAATGCCGTGTCGAACTGCAATTCGCCATCAATGCACAGATCGGGCTTGCGCTCCCGCACCGTCCGGGTTGCCTGCACCACCTTCGACACACGCTCATGGGCGGCGCTACCGCCGGTGGAGAAGGACAACATGGCAACGGCTGCGTCCTTTTCCATCAGTTGGCGGTATGAATCGGCCGACTGGATGGCGATATCGGCAAGCTGCGCGGAATCCGGTTCCACCACGAGGCCGCAATCGGCAAAGACGAAAGCGCCCTTCTTTTGATGATGCGACTGGCACAGCAGCATCAGGAAGAAGCTTGAAACGAGTGAAGCGCCTTCAGCCTTGCCGATGATCTGCAGGGCATGGCGCACCACATCGGCGGTCGTTGCGACTGCGCCAGCCACCGTCCCATCCGCATCGCCTTCGCGTACCATCATGGCGGCGAAGCCAAGCGGTGTCTTCACCATCGCCTCAGCCTGTTCTTCCGTCATGCCCTTGGCCTGACGCAGCCGATAGAGTTTTTGCGCATAATCCGCGCTCAAGCTCGATGTCCTGGGATCGATGATCGCGATCTTCAATCCGTCGATCTGGCTGCCGATGATGCTTTCGGACCCCAGAAGCGTGATGCGGGCAATGGCTTCACGCTCGGCACGCAGCGCCGCATCGATGATGCGCGGATCTTCGCCCTCGGCCAGTACGATGTGGCGCGGCCTCGACCGGGCTTTCTCAAAAATCTTTTCCAATGGCAGCATGGCGCAATCTTTTCAAAAGGCCGGGAGTTGCGCTCCCGGCCTGATCATTACAGCATGTCTCCCGAAAGTGGGAACCGGTTTCGGGATAAAGACATGCGTAAAAACAAACGGATAGAGCATTTCCAATGACACAATCAAAACAGGAAATGCTCTGACGAACTGGTTCAGACAGGCATTTGCTGGCGCATATCGGCCTTGTCGATACCGGCCACGACGACGGGCTTCTTCATCGCATCGCGGCGGAATGGTTCGCCCAGTTCCTGATTGAGCACGACTTCGATGAAGGTGGTCACCCCCTTGGCCTGCTCGTCGATTGCCGTCTGCAAGGCCTCGGTGAGCGCCTGCTGGCTATCGACGGTCACGCCCTTGAGGCCGCAGCCATCCGCCACCTTGGCGTAGCTCAGGTTCGGATTGAGCTCGGTGCCGACGAAGTTGTTGTCGTACCACAGCGTCGTATTGCGCTTTTCGGCACCCCACTGATAGTTGCGGAAGATGACCATGGTGATTGCAGGCCAGCCCTTGCGACCGATGGAGGTCATCTCGTTCATGGAGATGCCGAACGCGCCGTCGCCGGCAAAGCCGACCACCGGCGTGTCGGGCTGGCCGATCTTGGCGCCGACGATGGACGGGAAGCCATAACCGCAGGGGCCGAACATGCCCGGCGCCAGATATTTGCGTCCGTGCTCGAAGCTTGGATAGGCATTGCCGATGGCGCAATTATTGCCGATGTCGGTGGACATGATGGCATTCTTCGGCATGCCGGCCTGAATGGCGCGCCATGCCTGTCGCGGCGACATGCGGTCCTTTTCGCGCTCGCGGGCACCGGCATTCCAATGCGTGCCCGGATCGTCATCTTCATGATCCATCGAGGAAAGCTGCTGCAACCAGGCGGACTTGCGCTGATGGATGAGTTGCTTGCGCTCGTCACGACCGGCATTGCCTGCATTGGCTCCCAGCTGGTCGAGGATCTGCTGCGCAACCTGCCTGGCGTCGCCGCAAATGCCGACCGATATCTTCTTGGTGAGGCCGATGCGATCGGGATTGATATCGACCTGGATGATCTTGGCGTCCTTCGGCCAGTAATCGATGCCGTAGCCTGGCAGCGTCGAGAACGGATTGAGACGGGTGCCGAGCGCCAGAACCACATCGGCCTTGGAGATCAGCTCCATCGCGGCCTTGGAGCCGTTATAGCCGAGTGGACCTGCGGACAGCGGATGGGTGCCGGGAAAGGCATCATTATGCTGATAGCCGCAGCAGACCGGCGCATCGAGCCTTTCGGCAAGCGCGATGGATTCCGGGATTGCACCACCAATGACGACACCGGCACCGTTGAGAATGACCGGGAATTTTGCTTCCGTCAGAAGCTTTGCGGCCTCGGCAATGGCATCGCGTCCGCCGCTCGGGCGTTCCAGCCGCACGATCTGCGGCAGGTCGACATCGATGACCTGGGTCCAGAAATCGCGCGGAACGTTGATCTGTGCCGGTGCGCAGCCGCGCCATGCCTTCTCGATCACCCGGTTCAGCACTTCGGGAATGCGGGTCGCATCGCGCACTTCTTCCTGATAGCAGACCATCTCCTCGAACAGCGCCATCTGGTCCACTTCCTGAAAGCCGCCCTGACCGATGGTCTTGTTGGCAGCCTGCGGAGAGACGAGCAGCATCGGCGTGTGGTTCCAGTAAGCCGTCTTGATGGCGGTCACGAAGCCGGTCACGCCCGGACCGTTCTGGGCAATCGCCATACCCATCTTGCCCGTCACACGCGTATAACCGTCACAGATCAGCGCCGCATTCGTCTCATGCGCGCAATCCCAGAACGTAATGCCAGCCTTCGGAAACAGATCCGAAACCGGCATCATCGCAGAACCGATGATCCCAAATGCATGCTCTATACCATGCATCTGCAAAACCTTAACAAACGCTTCTTCCGTCGTCATCTTCATGGCAGTGAATTCTCCTAAGCTACTTTTTCATAGGTTGGCGCGGGGGCATTTTGTGCCGATAACGCGCGTTTCCTGTCTTCCAGGACCATCTGGGCCAGTTTCGCGCCGATCATCATCGCCGGTGCATTTGTATTGCCGGAGACAATTTCCGGCATGATCGAGCAGTCTGCGACGCGCAGACCTTCAATGCCGCGAACACGCAACCGATCGTCGACAACAGAGCGCTCGTCGACGCCCATCCGGCAGGTGCCGGTTGGATGGTAGATCGTGGTGGAATTGCTTCGCGCCCAATCGAGCAATTCGTCATCGCCATTGAGATCAGCTGTCGGTCTGAACTCCTGCGCAATTGCAGATTTAAGCGGTTCAGTCCGTGCGATGCGACGTGCGATGCGAATTCCCTCGACCAATGTCTGCTGGTCGTTTCTGGTTGCCAGATAGTTGGGCTGAATGACTGGATGGTCGAACGGGTTGCCGGAGCGCAAGCTGATCGTTCCACGACTTTCCGGACGTAACTGGCACACCGATTGGGTGAAGGCAGAGAAAGGATGCACACCTTCGCCGGGGCTGTCTGCCGACCATGGCTGGATGTGAAACTGAATATCCGGCGTGGCAAGTTCGGGTCGCGTCTTGACAAATCCGAAGACCAGGCTGGCGGCCATCGTCATGGGGCCGGTCCGAAACAGTGCATATTCGAGACCGATTGCAGCCTTTTTGATGAGACTGCGAACTTCATCATTGAGTGTAGGCTCGTTGCATTTGAAAACCAGCCGGGCCTGCAAATGGTCCTGCAAGTTCTGGCCCACTTCCGGCACGTTGCGATGAACAGAAATGCCGTGATTGGCCAGTTGTTCAGCCGGGCCGATGCCGGACAGCATAAGTATCTGCGGTGAGCCGATAGCTCCAGCGCACAGGATAATCTCATGTCTGGCATGGATCGTGTAGCGTGTGCCGTCCGGGCGCTGATATTCCACCCCTGTCGCGCGACCATCCTGGATGACGACACGCATGATGTGAGCATCGGTCTCGACGGTCAGATTTTGTCTATGACGGATCGGGCGCAAGAATGCCGCTGCGGAAGAGCATCTGCGTCCCTTGTGCATGGTAAACTGAAAATGCCCCACGCCCTCCTGCGTCGCTCCGTTATAGTCGGGGTTGTAATCATAGCCATTCGCACGGGCCGCCTCGATCCATTTTTCGCAGATCGCCCGCTTCAGGCGTGGGTCCGACACCTGCAACTCACCCATGGTTCCACGGTTTGTGGCTGCCGGGCGATGGAACGTTTCGAAACTCTCGAAAACTGGACCGACATCCTGCCAGGACCAGCCGGAATTGCCGAACTGTGCCCAACGATCATAGTCCTCTTTCTGGCCGCGCACATAAAGCAGACCGTTGAGCGACGACGAGCCGCCGAGCACCTTGCCACGCGGCCAGTTCAGACTGCGCCCGTTCAATCCCGAATCCGGTTCTGTCTGATAGCACCAGTCATAGTTGGGATCGTGCATTGTGCGAAAATAGCCGACCGGAACGTGAATCCATGGATTGCTATCCTTACGGCCGGCTTCCAGCAGGTGAACGGTGACCGAAGGGTCAGCACTGATCCTGTTGGCCGCGATGCAACCCGCCGAACCGGCACCCACTACGATGTAGTCTGCTACTTCATTCATAAAGAACTTCCTCCTGACGGGGGCCGTGTCGCACGATGGAAACGGCGCCCTGTCTTGCTGCACACTGCAGCCTGCTGGTTCCGCTAGTGGATTGAATTTGGCGCTTGATACCCGGGGACATGGAACTCGTTTCAAACGTCAAATTCGCCAAATCCACTAGAACCGTTTTCGCCTGCGCTCGATTGCAACAGCGGATGCCAACGACACCACAGCCGCAAACACTACGTAGACGCATACCCAGAAAGGGTCGTTGTTATTGATGGACATCAGATAGGTGGCGATCATCGGCGTCAGACCAGAAGCGATGATGCCCGAGAACTGATAGACGAAGGATATGCCGGTATATCTGACTGTAGGATCGAACAGGTCTGCGAACAGGGCAGCTTCCGGCCCGTAGCACATGGGATAGATGATGCCGAAAGGCAGTACGATGCCCAGAACGATCAGCGCTGGCACGCCTGTCGACATGAGCCAGAAAGCCGGGAAAACGCTCAAACCCAGCAGAAGAGATCCCCATGCATAGGTAACAGGTCGCCCGATCCGGTCGGACAGGCGTCCGAACAGGGGAATGAATACGATCATGACCACGGCGGCGGCGCAGACGGTCCACAATGCTGCCGTCCGATCAAGCCCGGCAAAACGGGTCAGGTACAGGATCGAGAAAACGGCAAAGATATTGAAGAATACGCCGTCAATGTAACGGGCACCCATGCCGAGAATGACGTTACCCGGATAGCGCTTGATCATGGTGGTGAAAGGCAGACCCTGATCCCGACCGCGAGACGCAGCCTTGGCTTTTTGAAATTCGGGGCTTTCCTGAATATTAGACCTGATCCATGTCCCCAGAAAGACAAGTACGATTGATCCAATAAAGGCAGCGCGCCAGCCCCATGCCATGAATTGCTCGTCGGGCAGAAGTGACAGGAGCGCCATGACACCTGACGACAGGAACAGGCCCAGAGACAGACCGATCTGCGGCAGCGAAGCGTAGAAGCCACGCTTGTCCTTGGGTGCATATTCGTAAGCCATCAGCACCGCCCCGCCCCATTCACCCCCAATGCCAATGCCTTGAAGGACACGAAGGAACAAAAGAGCCACGGGGGCCATCAGGCCGATAGTTTGATAGCCGGGCAAGAGCCCGATGGCGACAGTAGCCCCGCCCATCATCAGCAAGCTGACGATCAACATCGCCTTACGCCCGATCCGGTCGCCGAAATGTCCGAAAACGAGGCCGCCCAAGGGCCGAGCGACAAAGCCTACCGCAAAAGTCGCGTAGGCCAGCATGATGGAAACGGTTTCGTTATCCGATGGAAAGTAAAGGTGGTTGAAGACGATGCCCGCCACCACACCATAAAGAAAAAAGTCATACCACTCGATGGTGGAGCCGATCAGACTGGCAAAGACGACTTTCCTGACATCATTCGCCTGGCTGCTGCTCCTCACAGCATCCACTGTTGTATCCGACATGACGCCCTCCTGCGTTTTGACGGTTATGGCCCGACCCACACTCCTCCTGTGGATCGCGATGTCGTTAGCCTTGGTTTAAAACGCATGAGAGTCAATCATTTTTTGAGACGATTTGTCTCGAAAATATCAACTTATTGAATTCACCGGATATAAATTCGCTTGGTTACGTCTCTGGGCTGGGTTAAACCACTAGGAAATCTCAGCGTGACGTAGTGTTTTCATGAAGAATGAATCCAATAATCTGATTGCCAGTCCAAGTATAAGGAACCTGCAGATTCTTGAGTTGCTGGGTCGTCAACGACGCGCAATGACACCTGCAGAAATCATTGACGAACTCAAACTGCCCAAGCCGACAGTGCACCGTCTGCTGGCCTATCTGGAAGAGCAGGGTTTTCTCGCCAAGAACGTTGATGGGAAGAGTTATCTGCCCGGTGCTCGCTTCCGCGAGATGGCAATCGGCGCCATGCATGCTTCACTGAGCAGCCTTCCAAGCAGAAATGTTCTGATCTGGCTCAATCAGCAGATCGGAGAAACCTGCAATCTGGCGGTTCCCGACAATGATGCGATGATTTATGTCGATCGCGTGGAAACGCAGTGGCCGTTGCGCATTGCGCTTCATATCGGTTCGCGTGTGCCGCTCCATGCCACTGCGGCAGGGAAAGTCACACTCAGCCTGCTTTCGGAAGAAGCGTTCGAACGCTATCTCCTCACCGGAGACAAGCAGTCCTTCACCAACAAAACCATTGTCGATACGACGATGCTTCGCGAGGAAATCGAGCTTGTGAGGGTACGTGGGTTCGCGACGGACCAGGAAGAGCTCGTTGACGGTATGATTGCTGTTGCAGTGCCTGTCATGGATGCGCGGCGCAATTTTTGCGCCACGCTGTCGTTCCATGCACCGACCCAGCGTCTGTCTCTGGAACAGGGGCTTACCCATCTTGAAAATCTGCGACAGGCAGCGGAAAAGCTTGGCAAGTTTATCTGACTAGCCGCGACGGCGTCATCTTGTGGAAGATTGTCGGGGCAAAGCAATTGCCCCGCTCCGTTCAGCCTATCGAGACAAGCTCGCGTGAAAGAGCGTTCATCGTTTCCGCTCCATCGGGTGTGATAAGGAACTGTTCTTCGATCATCAGGGCTCCCAGTCCGTTTGCATAAAACGGGGCTTCTACTGCCAGCACCATATTCGGCTCGAAGACCATATCGTTTTCGTGCGAGATGAAAGGCCATTCCTCGATCCCGAGCGCCGAGCCGACGGAGTGCCCGAAATGCCCGCGATAATATTCGCTAAAGCCATGACTCCGCATGGTAGAGAGCATTGCTTCGTGAATCTGTCCGAATGTATTGCCGGGCTTCAGCAGCGATGTTCCGGCCTGAAAGGTTTCCAGAAGCGCTGTGTAGAGCTGTTGGGCGAGGGGAGCGGGCTTGCCCAGAACGAAGGTGCGGGCGCCATCAGACGAATATCCATTTACCAGCGCGCCGACATCGGCCTTGATGAGGCCGCCTTCTGCCAGTTGCGCCGCAGGATTTTGAAGGTTCGGTCCCACCGTGATATAGGCCCAGTGGCCGGACAGGCTCTGGCCATTTGCTTTGGTGGCACCCATGGCCCCGGTCAACCAGGCATCAGACAGTTCTGTGGCTGTTGAACCGGATCGTACTGCGTTCGCCATATTCTGCAATCCGTCTTCCGCATAACGGGCTGCATTGCGTAGCAATTCGATTTCGCGGGGGCTTTTTATCAGGCGCAGCCGCTTTACGATGCTGGAAGCATCGCGCCATTGGGCAGAAGGCAGGATTTCTTTCAATCGTGCAAAGTCGGCTGCAGGCATGAATTCAAGGTCGATGCCGAGGCTGGCTCGAGCGAGGCCACGCTCAGCAATCATATCGCCAAGCAGTTGAAAGGCTGCTTTCTGGTCGAAGGTTTCTGGACGGGGGCCGATATTGCCGCTGTTACGATAGGCGGTGTTGATGTCTTCTATCGTATGGGCGTCTCGAACCGTGACGGCATCAATCCAGATTCGATGCGAGCGAAAGTCGATATCGTCAGGCGTCGTGCCTGCTGCTGGCAGAGCCTGATCGCTCACAACGGCACCAAGACGCGCCGAGGCATCTGCCGGGACCAATGCTATGGCCGAGCCAGCGCGTCCCCACATTGTGGCCACGCCCGCCGTAAGCCCGGTAGCATAGCGAAAATTTTCCGGCTGAAAAAGCACCAGTGCATCCAAGCCCTCCGCAGTGAGCAATTTCTGTATGCGGTGCCGATCCATAAAAGTCATGGCTGATCTCTTGAGGTTATGTGCTTTGTCAGTCGCCTTATATCGAACGCTTTGCGCGATCGTCCGGATGGTTCGTCTAATAGATTGACTCTTTATGGAATAAATTTCTAATAATTCCCACCATCTCATGGTGCCGCCGCTTACCGATGCTCTCGCGGACGCGGTATAAGCGTTGCTAACGGAGAGCCTGTAGGACGCTTTCCACGCAGGAGAATAATATGGGCGGCTTAAACATTCGTGATCGCAAATCTGGACTGGCTTACTGGAGCTTGAGTGCGGCATTGGCCGTGACGCTCGGTATCGGATCGTTCAGCCAGGCGCTGGCGCAGGAAAGCGACCCGGACGCGACAATCAATATCGGTTCGCTCTACGAGCCGCAAAACCTCGACAATACTGCCGGTGCGGGGCAGGGCATCAACGAAGCCTTCAACGGCAATGTCTATGAGGCCCTGTTTCGGCTTGCTGATGACGGCAAGGTTGAGCCGGTTCTGTCGAAGGATTACAGCGTCAGCGATGACGGGCTGACCTATACGTTCAAGCTGCAGCCGGGCGTGACTTTTCACTCTGGAGCGCCGCTGACTTCCAAGGACGTCAAATTCTCCATTGAGCGCGTTGCCGCACCGGAATCGAAAAGCTCGCGCAAAAGCAGCCTCAAGACCATTTCGGCCGTTGAAACTCCGGACGATGAAACTGTCGTCGTCAAGCTGTCCTCGCGCTCCATCTCGCTGCCTTACAATCTCAGCTATGTATGGGTGGTGAACGACGAAGCGAAGGATCTGCAGTCGAAGGAAGATGGAACCGGACCTTACGAGTTGGAAGACTGGCGCCGTGGGTCGTCTCTGTCGATGAAGCGCTTCGATAAATATTGGGGCGCCAAGCCGAAAAACGGCGAGGTGGTCTTCCAGTATTTCACCGATGCCAGTGCACTGAACAATGCTTTGCTGACTGGCTCGGTGGATATCATCACGTCGGTTCAAAGCCCGGATTCTCTGGCGCAGTTCAAGGATAATCCTGATTTCACCGTCAGCGAAGGGCAATCCACCACCAAGCTGCTGCTGGCCTATAACGACCGCGTTGCGCCGTTCGATAATGTCAAAGTGCGCAAGGCGCTTGCCCGTGCTATCGACGACCAGAAGCTTTTGAAGGCTGTATGGGGCGATTACGGTACGCTGATCGGCTCGTTCGTTCCGCCGACAGATCCGTGGTATGTCGATCTCACCAAGGTTGACGCCTATGATCCTGAAAGTGCCAAGGAACTTCTCAAGGAAGCTGGTTATCCGGATGGTTTCACGTTCACTATTGATACGCCGAACTATGATCCGCACCCGATTGCCGCCCAGTTCATCCAAAGCGAGTTGGCCAAGATCGGTGTAACGGTCAAGATCAACGTCATCACCGCCAATGAATGGTACACGAAGGTCTATAAGGCACATGATTTCCAAGCCACCTTGCAGGAACATGTGAACCATCGTGACATCGTCTTCTATGGCAATCCCGATTTCTATTGGGGTTACAACAATCCAAAAGTCGTCGATCTTATCAAGGAAGCCGAAGCCAGCACGACCACGGATGAACAGACGGCCAAGCTGACGGAAGCCAACAAGATCATTGCCGAAGATGCGGCCAGCAACTGGTTCTATCTCTATCCGCAGATCGTTGTTTCGAAGAAATCAGTGAGCGGTTACCCGATCAATGGCCTGAATTCCCAGTTCTTCGCTTATGACATCGTGAAGGCGGAAAAATAACCGCCTGTCGATATCGAGAACATCAACTCGACAGAGCGCGCCGCCTGAATTAATTTCCGGCGGCGTTGTCGCATTTGCATGAGGGTCTGAGCGCTGCCCCTCACATCGGAGAGGTAAACGCTATTTTCGCCTATATCATTCGCCGATCGGCCATATTGGTTCTGTCGGTTTTCATCGCTTCAATCGTGCTGTTTCTGCTGTTGCGCCTGTTGCCGGGCGATCCTGCCAATGCGCTTGTTTCTGTCGGCGCGGACGCCGCGCAGATCGAGGCCGCGCGCAAGCAGGTCGGTTCGGACCTGCCGCTTTATGAACAATTTTTGCGTTTCATCGGCAGCCTGTTACGCTTCGATCTTGGTAATTCCTTTGTGAGCGGAGCACCGGTTCTCGCGGAGATCGGCAAACGGCTGATCGTGACCGTACCGTTGACGTTAATGGCATTCGTCGTTGCAATCATGATCGCGGTACCACTCGGCATTCTGTCGGTCGTGCGCCAGAATCGCTGGTATGGATCGCTGATATCTGTCGTTTCCCAGCTCGGCATTGCCGTGCCAGTTTTCTGGATTGGCATTCTGCTGGTCTGGTTTTTCGCAGTTAAGCTCCGGCTGTTTCCTTCGGGTGGTTTCCCGTCACGCGGATGGCAATCGGCGCCCGCTGCTTTTCAGTCGCTGATATTACCGGTCGCGACAATTGCCATCGTCATGTCGGCCTCATTGATCCGTTATGTCCGTTCAGCCACCCAGGACGTGCTTGGCAGCGATTATCTTCGCACCGCGCGGGCGCTTGGCGCAACATTCTCGCAGGCGCTTGTTCGCCACGGTATTCGCAACGGCGCCGTTCCGGTGATCTCGATACTTGGTATTGAGCTTGCCTCAACTTTGCTCGGTGCCGTGGTAGTCGAGCGTGTGTTCTCGCTGCCTGGCCTCGGTTCGATGCTTCTGCTCGGCATAGAGCAGCGCGATTATCCCAACGTTCAGGGTGTTCTGTTTGTATCGACGCTTCTGGTATTGCTGGTTGGCTTCGCCGCAGATCTCCTGCAACGGCTGATCGATCCGCGCTTGCGCCAGCGGTCCGCGGGAGGTCGCGCATGACGGGGCCTGCTGATACGACGCTCGCCGTCCGGGATGAAAAGCCTGCTTACCGACTGCCATGGCCCCTTATTGTGGGTGGATTGCTGCTGGGATTGCATCTGGCTGTCGCTCTTCTCTCGCTGGTCTGGATACCTTACGGCGTCGGCGAAATGGTGGGCGGACGACTGGAGGCTCCGTCCTGGCTGCATTGGGCCGGCACGGATCGTCTGGGACGTGATCTGATGACGCAAATCATGATCGGTTCGCGCATTGCGCTTGTCGTCGGCTGTGGAGCCATCGCGCTCAGCGCAGTGATTGGCGTGACGATGGGTGTTCTTGCTGCATTCGCGACCCAGACGCTCGATGATGTGCTGGCGGCAACGCTCGATATCCTCATTGCCTTCCCAACACTGTTGCTGGCCATGCTGATCGTGGCTTCGAGCGACGGTGCAAGCCTGACGACCGCCATCGTGGCCATCGGTATCGCCGGATCGGCCATTGTGGCACGTCTGACGCGCATTCTTGCCAAACGTGTTCTGGCGATGGATTACATTACGGCGTCACGCATTTCCGGCACATCGTGGCTTGGGCTGGTCCGCATCCATGTGCTGCCGAACATCTGGCCGACGCTGATTGTCAATTTTGCGCTTCAGTTCGGGCTGGCGGTGATCGCGGAAGCATCGCTTTCCTATCTTGGTCTTGGCGCTCCACCGCCCAATTCATCCTGGGGACGGCTTCTGCAGGAGGCGCAAGCGTCGGTTTATACGGCGCCGTTCGGTGCCATAGCACCCGGTCTGGCGCTTGTCTCATTGGTGATAGGGCTCAATCTGTTTGCCGACGGGCTGCGTGACGTGGCCGATCCAACGCGAAGGAGGCAACGTTGAGCTCATTGCTGAATGTAGAAAACCTTCAGATAGAAACGGCAGGCAGGTTTCTGATCTCCGGTGTTTCGCTGTCGGTTGGACAGGGTGAAAGGGTTGGCCTGATCGGTGAATCTGGTTCAGGCAAATCGTTGACGGCTCTTGCCATCATGGGACTGTTGCCGGATGGCATGCGGGCAAGCGGATCGATCACGCTCGACGGCCATCAGGTGATAGATGCGCGAGACCGGGACCTGGTGCCGTTGCGTGGGCAGAGCATTGCAACTGTCTTTCAGGAGCCGATGACGGCGCTAGACCCACTGATGCGGATTGGCAAACAAGTCGGTCTGGTCGTTCGTCGTCGCGCTCTTCGGGATGGTCGCAGAATTGGGCAAGCTGAAGTGAATGCAGAGGTCCACTTGCTTCTGGAGCGTGTATCCCTGCCGGACCCGGAACGCATTGCCCGTTCCTGGCCACACGAAATATCGGGCGGCCAGCGCCAGCGTGCGGCCATCGCAATGGCTCTTGCCTGTCGCCCCAAGCTTTTGATTGCGGACGAGCCGACGACGGCGCTCGATGTCACCACGCAGGCCGAGATTTTGAAACTGCTGGAGCAACTGGTGCGGGACGAGGGCATGGGACTTCTGTTCATAAGTCACGATTTGCCGGTGGTTGCGACCGTTACTGAACGCGCGCTGGTCCTGCGGCACGGAAAACTTATAGAAGAAGGGCCGGTTGCGGCACTCTTCACCGATCCGCAGCAGCCATATACGCAGGGGCTTGTGGCTGCTGCACGGGCGTTTGATGCTGCGCTGGAGGTTGCGCGATGACATTGATGGACCTTTCGGGCGTTTCCTTCGCCTATACAGGCGGCAAGACAGTTCTGCACGATGTCGATCTGAAACTTGAAACCGGAAGCAATCTGGGCATCGTCGGTGAATCGGGGTCCGGCAAGACGACCATCTTGAAACTATTGCTCGGGCTGCAGCGCGCATCATCCGGGAATGTTTCGTTTCGCGGGGAGCGTCTGGATATTCGCAATCGCAGTTTTATGCGCGACTTCCGCCGTTCGGTGCAGGCGGTATTTCAGGATCCCTATTCATCGCTCGATCCACGTCAGCGTGTCTTCGATATTATTGCCGAGCCGTTGCGGTCTCTGAAAGTCGAAACCGACATCGCGCAGGCTGTTGCGCAGGCGCTTGCTTCCGTTGATTTACCTGCGGATGCTGCCCGCCGCTATCCGCACGAGTTTTCCGGTGGCCAGCGCCAGCGTATCGCCATAGCCAGGGCAATTGTCTCGAAGCCTGATCTAATCATAGCAGACGAAGTGGTCAGCGCGCTCGATCTGACAACACGGGCCCGTATCATTGATCTCATGCGCTCTCTTTCAGAACGCACGACTTTCGTGGTGGTGTCGCACGACATCGCACTGGTTGCGCTCTTGTGCGAACGGCTGATCGTTCTGGAAAAGGGCCGGATCGTGGAACAGGGCAATACGCGGGACATTCTGGCCGATCCGCAGCATGCCTATACGAGGAAACTGCTGACCAGTTTGCCGAGAATGCCTCAACCGGCCTGATGATCGAAGCCGGTCGAGAGGTCGTAGCAAGTAACGTAAGACAACTGGCCCTTTCGGGTAGGGTTATTTGCGCAGTTCTGCTTCGATCTGATCGAGAACCTGATCCTTGCCGATACCGGTCAGGAACGGCAGGCCCTTGATGACGGGCTTGGTCACTGAAGCCGAAATGGGAGTCGTGGAAACGATGAAATCCACATTGTCGGCCAGCGACGCGACTTCAGTTGCTTTCGCCTGCTGAGCATTGAAGGTAAGCCCGCGTTTTTTCATTTCTTCGGTAACGGTTGCGTTCACTGCCGTAGACGTCGCTACGCCGGTGCCGCAAGCGAAGAGAATTGTTTTTATTCTGGCCATGGTTTCCTCCGATGTTCGTGCACTCAGCGGAACGCGCGAATGTCGTATTTTTGTTATCTCGAATTCGGTTGTAAAGGCTCAAGCCTTTCGGGTGGAATGTCTTTATTGCAGAGCAGTTTCAACATCCTCAAGCGTGCGCGCTGCCTTCAACCTGTCGAGTGCGTCAGCGTCCTGAATGGTTGCCATGATCTGCTGCAAGGTCTCAATCTGTTTGTCCTTGTCATCGATGGCAAGCAGAAACACATATCCAACGGGGACAGCTTCTTCCGGGTCTTCCATATTGGCAAAATGGATAGGCGATTTCAGGGTGGCGAAAGCAATACCAGCCCTGATAACATGCTCAGGATCGGTATGCGGGACGGCAACGTTCTCCTCGCGTTCCAGCGGCAATCCCGTCGGCATCGACAGCTCACGACTGACGACTGCGTCGGCATAGCTTGGCTTTACATAGCCCAGCTTCTCCAGTTTTCCTGCCAGAATCCGGATGATCTCTTCATTGGTCTTTGCCTCGCTCTGAAGTTCGATCGCTTGTGGATCGAGAAAATTAATCAGACCAGCAGCCATTCCATTCTCCATTCAAAGAAGGTCGCACGCCGATCTCGACGTGCGACTTGTATTTCAGGCATCGTGCATTGCCGCTGTTAAGCGGCAATTTCATCTGCAGGCTCGTCCTCGGCACCTGCGGCGCGTTCCCATGCCAATGTATTGCGACGATAGAGCATGAAAAGTGCTGCAATAACAATGGCAATCACAGCGATACCAAAAGCACCAAGCCACTGGATGGCAGAGATGATGACATAAGGCACCCACAGGAATCCATCGACCACCGAAGTGATCTGCAAGGCGTTTTCAGGCAGCTTGAAGCCAGACGAAACTGCGGCGCTGGTGAACAATGGCGCAAGTGCATTAGCGACATAGAAGCCGATGGCGAGCGTGATGGTTCCAACGACGACCATGCGGAACACGTTTCCTTTCAGGAGCGGCGCCGTCATGGCGACGATGAACGGAATGACGGCAAGATCGGCGAACAGGATCACGCGGTTTCCTGGCAGGATGACCGATAGAATGATCGCAATCGGCACCAGAATGAGTGACGACGAGATTGCAGCCGGATGTCCGATCAGGATTGCCGAGTCGAGACCGACGAGAAGTTCGCGGTCTCCTGTACGCTTGCGCACAAATTCCTGTGCCGCATCAGAAACCGGCAGCAGTCCTTCCATCAGGATTTTGACCATGCGCGGCAGAAGCAGCATGACCGCCGCCAGTGTCATGCCGGTGCCGAGAACCTTGGCGAGAACCGTGCCGAAATCTCCAGCATTGTAAAATGCGATAAGACCGAGCACCAGGCCGATGATCAGACCGAGCACGACCGGCTCGCCGAACACGCCGAAGCGGCGTTCGATGGTCTCGGTGCTGATGTTGATTTTATTGATGCCGGGAATACGATCCATGATCCAGTTGAGCACGATGGCAATCGGCAGAATTTGCGCTGAAGCCAGATGCGGTACGGAAACGCCCGGTACGCCGTAGAACTGCTGAACCGCGCGCGCGGACCAGTCTGCGAACAACAGAGACAAAGCGGCTACAAGTGCCGCAATGATGATGCCGTAGGCGAGGTTGTCCGTTGCAGCAACAACCAGCGAGCCGACGAAAGCAAAGTGCCAGAAATTCCATACGTCGACATTCAGCGTGCGCGTCCAGCGAAGCAGCAAAAGGACGATGTTGACCAGAATGCCAACTGGAATAACCCACAAGCCCACCGATGAGCCAAAGGCGATTGCAGCAGCGGAAGGCCAGCCGACATCGACGATATCGCGCTTGATGCCGGTATTGGTGACGATAGCCTGGGCCACTTCACCAATAGAGGTGAACATAAGCCCCAGAACAAGGTTGATGCCGATGAAAGCGACGCCGATGGTAACGGCTGCGCGGAAAGCTTTGCCAACTTTCGCACCGAGTACCACTGCAATGATGAAAATGACGATAGGCAGCAGCACGGTCGCCCCAAGAGTGTCGACTGCCGTTTTTAATCCGCTCAGAAATGCGTCCATTTATTTCTCCTCCCCCCGGAGCACTTCCCAAAGTGCGCCGAGCTAACAGAACGCCATTATTAGCTCGCACGTATCGACGTTTCAAAATGTGAATTGAGCGAAACGGCAGAACATTTGTATTTTATAGCAAACTAAAGTTGAATAACAAGATGGCATTTGGAATGACTGCCCGCCTTGTCTGATATGAACACTGGTATTGACTTAGAAACAAATGTTCATTAATCGATGATGCAGCAGAGGAGACTGCGAGAATTTTGCAGGGACATTCAGGAGGAAACGATGGCAACCAATGTGGCGTTGACAGGTTTGGCGCGTGACATGCAGGCGCGTGCGGATAGTGGGCGACCAATCCGCATCGGACTGATTGGTTCAGGCGAAATGGGTACCGATATCGTCACGCGTGTTGCGCATATGCCGGGTATCGAAGTTGGTGCTATCTCCGAACTGCGTATTCCCAATGCACTCAAGGCCGTCGATATTGCTTTTCAGGAAGAAGGTCATGGCCGTGAGGTTTCAACCGCTTCCGATCTGACTGCTGCCATGGAAGCGCATAAGGTTGCCGTAACAGACAACGCCAATCTGATCCTCGAAAACGATCTTATCGATGTTGTGATCGACGCAACCGGCGTTCCGGCTGTCGGTGCAGAGATTGGCCTGCGCGCCATGGAACACGGCAAGCATCTGGTCATGATGAATGTCGAAGCAGACGTGACAATCGGCGCTTATCTGAAAGCGGAAGCCGAGCGTCTTGGTGTTACCTATTCGCTGGGCGCTGGGGACGAGCCGTCATCTTGCATGGAGTTGATTGAGTTTGTGACTGCCATGGGTCATCCGATTGTGGCGGCAGGCAAGGGCAAGAACAACCCGCTCAATATCGATGCCGTCCCTGATCAATATATGGAAGAAGCCACGCGCCGTAACATGAACGTGCGCATGCTGGTGGAATTCGTAGATGGTTCAAAAACCATGGTCGAAATGGCCGCCATTGCCAATGCGACAGGTCTTGTCCCGGATAAAGCCGGTATGCACGGTCCCGCTGCAACGCTCGACCAACTCAACAAGACACTGATCCCTGAAAAGGACGGCGGTGTGTTGTCCAAAGTTGGTGTGGTTGATTATTCGATCGGTAAGGGTGTAGCGCCCGGTGTTTTTGTCGTCGCCGACATGTCGCATCCACGTATTTCCGAGCGCATGGAAGACCTGAAGATGGGCAAGGGTCCATATTTCACATTCCATCGCCCGTATCACCTGACGTCTCTCGAAGTGCCGCTCACCTGTGCCCGCGTTGTTCTTTACGGCAAGCCGGATATGGTTCCGCTTTCAAAGCCGGTCGCGGAAGTGGCCGCGGTTGCCAAGAAGGACATGCAGCCGGGCGAAAAGCTCGATGCAATCGGCGAATATTGCTACCGCGCATGGATCATGACATCGGGCGAGGCACGTAGCGCACATGCGATCCCTTGCGGGCTTCTGCAAGGCGGCAGCGTGACCAAGCCGATCAAAAAGGGCGAGCTCATCACTTACGATAATGCGGCTGTAGCTCCCGGCTCAAAAATTGCTGAACTGCGCGCGCGTCAAGACAAGCTCGTTTACGGAGCGTGAGGACAAAATATCATGGTTCAAGCCAAAAAAGTCGAACCGCAGGATACGGGCGACCGTCATAACTTGCCTTATGCCTTCCGCACCTATTCGCCGGAGCAGCTGAAGGAAGCCCTGCATAAGATGTATCTTATCCGCCGCTTTGAAGAAGGCGCGGAAGAAAGCTACACGCGCGGTCTCATTCACGGAACAATGCATCTTTCCATCGGGCAGGAAGCGAGCGCGATGGGATCCTGCCTGCCGCTAAACGATGATGACATGATTACGTCGACCCATCGCGGCCACGGTCATTGCATCGCCAAGGGCGCTGACGTGAAGCGTATGTTTGCTGAGTTTTTTGGCAAGGAAACAGGCTATTGCAAAGGCCGTGGCGGCTCGATGCATATCGCCGATGTTTCCAAGGGAAATCTCGGTGCAAACGGTATTGTGGGTGGCGGTATTCCGATCGCGGTCGGTGCTGCGCTTTCCGCCAAGAAGCAGAAGAATGGCAAGGTAGTCGTATCGTTCTTTGGTGATGGCGCAAACAATGAAGGCGCTTTCCACGAAGCGCTCAATATGGCCTCCGTCTGGAAGCTTCCTGTTGTTTTCGTTTGTGAAAACAATGGCTACGGCATGTCTACCTCCACCAAGCGCTCGACAGCTGTTGCCAATGTTGCAGACCGCGCCTCGGCCTACAATATGCCCGGCGTGATCGTCGATGGTAACAATCTGTCGGAAGTGGCGGAAGCCGTGAATGAAGCCACCGAGCGCGCACGGCGTGGTGATGGTCCGACACTTATTGAAAACAAGACATACCGTATTCGCGGTCATTCCAAGAGCGATCGCAACCGCTATCGCACCAAGGAAGAAATCGAGCATTGGCAAAATGATCGCGATCCAATCGCGCATTTTGAGGCCGACTTGAAAGCCTATGGCTTCATCAATGACGCCGAGATCGAGGAAATCCGCGCTCAAGTGGAGAAGGAAATCGCTGATGCGATCGAGTTTGCCAAGAACAGCCCGGCACCTGATCTGACCAACCTGACCCGCGACGTTTACACGGACGATATTTAAATATGGACACGACAATCCGTGAGTTGAGCTATTCGCAAGCCATCCAGGAAGCAATGGCAATTGCCATGGAACGCGACGACCGCGTATTCCTGATGGGTGAAGATATTGGCGTCTACGGCGGCGCATTTCAGGTGACTGGTGATCTGGTGCACCGTTTCGGTGAAGACCGGGTCATGGATACGCCGATTTCAGAACTGGGCGGTGCAGGTGTTGCTGTCGGTGCAGCACTGACCGGTATGCGCCCGATCTTTGAGTTCCAGTTTTCTGACTTTGCAGCACTTGCGATGGAACAGATCGTTAATCAGGCTGCAAAAATCCGTTACATGCTTGGTGGTGCAGTTTCGGTGCCGCTGGTTATGCGGTTTCCGGCAGGTTCGGGAACGGGTGCTGCGGCGCAGCACAGCCAGAGCCTTGAAGCATGGCTTGGTCATGTTCCGGGCCTCAAGGTTTTGCAGCCAGCCACACCTTATGATGCCAAGGGCATGTTGCTTGCAGCCGTTGAAGATCCCGATCCAGTTATGATTTTCGAACATAAGCTGCTCTACAAGACCAAAGGCCCGGTTCCTGAAGGCTTCTACACCGTGCCAATCGGCAAGGCGGAAGTGGTCCGCGAGGGGCGTGATCTGACCATCGTTGCGACAGCGATCATGGTGCATAAGGCACTTGATGCGGCTGCTGAACTTGCCAAGGAAGGCATTGATGTTGAAGTGATTGATCTGCGCACCGTGCGTCCGATTGATCGTGAAACTATCATTAAAAGCGTCAAGAAGACCTCGAAGCTTCTTTGCGTTTATGAAGCGGTAAAGACCCTCGGTATTGGCGCAGAAGTCTCTGCCATTGTGGCGGAAAGTGATGCCTTCGACTATCTCGATGCGCCAATTGTGCGTCTTGGCGGAGCTGAAACTCCAATTCCTTATAATCCTGATCTTGAACGCGCGACCATTCCACAGGTGCCTGATATATTGAAAAGCGCTCGTGATTTGGCCAAGGGAGTGCGCTAGCCATGGCTGTGGAAGTCATTCTCCCCAAGGTCGATATGGATATGGAGACGGGGCAGATTTCGCGATGGTACGCCAAGGATGGCGATACCGTTACGAAAGGTCAGCTTCTCTTTGAAATCGAGACCGATAAAGCAGCAATGGAAGTCGATGCACCAGCATCGGGCATCATTGCAGATATCAGTGCGGCTGAAGGGACTGTTGTGCCTGTTGGTCAGGCTGTCGCCTGGATTTACGCTGAAGGCGAAGAACGTAACGGCAAGTCGGCTCCTGTCGTTGAGGAGCCGGCTGTTGTTGCGCCCCTAGAAGCGGCTATTGAAACAGCATCCCCAAAACAGGTTGAACCCAAGTCCTCCCAAGACGATGAAGCGGGTTCAGCCAATAATGTGCGGGCAACACCGCTCGCCCGTCGGCTTGCCCGCGAAGCAGGCATTGATCTTAGGTCCATTCAGGGTTCAGGCCCGAAAGGGCGCGTTCAGAAGAAGGACGTTGAGGGCAATTTCAGTGCCAAAAAACCTGTAAACACGGCGATCGCAGCAAAGCCATCTGCAAGTGGAACTACTGAACCTATTTCATCTGGACAGCTCAATGCAGTCTGGCTGCGTGAGGGTGAAGCAGGCCGTTTGCCGGTTGTTCTGATCCACGGTTTTGCTGCTGATCTCAATTCGTGGCGTGGTTTGTTTGCCGGTGCATCGCTCGGTCATCCAATTCTGGCGCTCGATCTTCCGGGACACGGCAATTCACCACGCGTTGTTCCTGAAAGCATCGACGAGATTGCAGCAAGCGTTGAGGCAACACTCGCATCATTGGGTGTAACATCCTGTCTTTTGGTCGGACATTCACTTGGTGGAGCTGTCGCGACTGTCACGGCGGCTCGCGGTGTTGTCGATGTGTGTTCGCTGCTGCTCATTTCGTCAGGTGGCCTCGGACCGCAGGTCAATGGTGCATTCATTAAAGGTCTCGTTGGTGCGAAAAGCGAAGCCAGCATCGTTCCATGGCTGAAATTGCTCGTCGCCGATGAGAGCCATCTGACGAAACCGTTTATCAATGCAACTGTCGCTCAGGCTACCGACACTGAACTGCGCAATACACAGGAAGCGATTGGCGCCCGGTTCTTTGCGGATGGCACGCAGACCTTTGAAATTCGCTCAAGCATTGCCTCGCTTGCGATGCCGGTGCGGCTTATCTTCGGTGCTGAAGACCGTGTTATCCCCGTTGCTCATGCGCATGGTTTGCCGGGGAAAGTGGGGGTCCACATTTTCGCACGCTGTGGACATATGCCACAAATCGAAGAGCGAACTGCGGTTTTGCAAATCCTTAAGGAGTGCGCAGCCGCTGCCAATTGATGCTGTTAGAAGAAAAGCACATCGTTTTGCGACGATGTGCTTTTTGCCTTTATTCGGAATACGCCTTGTCCTTGAGCATTTGTGCCGCGCTTTCTTCATCGGTGATAAGAACGGTCGGTTTCAGAAGCTCTATCGCGCCAAGCAGAGCGGCGATTTTCTCTTTGCCGCCTGATGTAAGAATACGCTGCGGCGTCTTCTGAAGGCTCTCAATTTTGGCCGACATGACGCGATCATGCACTGGATCATCGACGATCTTGCCGCTCTTGTCATAGAAGTGGAACAGCACGTCGCCGACGGCACCGTTCTCGATCAACGAAAGCTTCTGCGCCTCATCAATCAAGCCAACACGATAAGACGTGCTGCTGGCGGTCTGAATGTCACCGACACTGAGCAAAACCATGTCGAGTTCTTCGGCCATGTCCAGCACGGTATTTAATCCACAACGCTCGATAAGAGCGATCCGCGTTTCTTTGCTATCGACCAGAGCAGGGGCGGGGATCAGATAACCTTCGCCCTGAAAAATCTGCGCAAACTGCCACGCAAATTCCGGCGGATTTGAACGACGCGGCTGTACGATGCCGCCGAGCAGGGAGATGACTTTCAAATCATTGAGGGGACGTGCACCGATATGTTGCAGAGTGCTGGAAAGGGTACGCCCCCAACCCACACCAATCGTCATCCCGTGCTGCACTTTTTCTGACAGATATGCACCTGTGGCCGCACTGATCGGCGGTATAGGGTCGATGTCAGGCGAAGAGAGCGGCGCGACAATGGCGCGCTCAAGCCCGAAGGTTTTCTCAAGCTCAACTTCCAATGATGTCAGACTTGCCAGCTTGCCCTCAATCGTAATTTTTACTTCATTACGAGCGCGGGCATCAGCAAGAAGGCGAACGATTGTGACACGACCGACGCCCAGTGCTTCCGCGATATCATTCTGGGTCATTTGTTCGACGTAATACATCCACGCAGCGCGCGTTCGCAGCCGACTTGTGCGGTTTTCCGCAGCCACACCTTCCGATCCAATGATGAGGTCCGCTGCTTCCGGATTTTTCTGCGTCTTCTTGCCGGCCTTTTTCAAAACTGTCCCTCAAATTATTGGCGTATTATTACATTATAGAAGTGGCGTTCTTACACCGAAACTATTGCTTTTCGACGTGAAGGCAAACAATAATTCATGTGCTTGGTGCATCCTGTTACGATGGCGCTGCAGTTGAGGAAAATGAACATGTTACGCATTCTTTCGGAAGAAATTGCAGTCAATCTGAAGGACCGCCTGCGCGAGGTTCGATACATGATTCGTCGCAATCGCCATGAAAGTTTGCAGGGTGAGCAATCGGCGGCGCGTCCCGGAGAAATCGTATCGCCGGAACTGTTGCTGGGACATGCCGCCAGCATGGTAGACAAGGCACTGACCACGGCTGAAACGATTTCGATTTCGCTGATTTCATCGAACCCAAATGTGCATAACAGCGCGCCGCATGTGAAAAGCCTGTCTGTCTATTTCGGTGCTGGCGCCGAGGGTGCGCGTGCTTTTCGTAAGGATATGTATTACCTCACGAAAGAAGTGCTTCGCCGCCATCAGTTGCCGAATGTGCTGATTCATGAAACTGCATTTGTCACGGTACATGCCAGGATGATGCGAAAACATGGCGCGTTGCTGAAGAGCGTCTTTTCTGCCGAGGCGGGTGATAGGAAGATTGTGGCAACGGCCAAAGCTGTTGCAGCCATGTTTCTGGAACTGCTTGACGAAAGACCGGTAAGATTTATCTCGTTGGATGGTCACTGTGACCCGCAGGCGCTGCGCAGTTTTGAAATGACATGCTTTGCGGCAGTTGGTGTTGCCTGCGGTTTGGCAACCGCAAAAGCGACCGATCTGGCAGGCGTTGATCCTCTGGAAAGCGCCATTTTGGCGCTGGATGTACGTCACGATCGTCTCATGCAGGCTGCAGAAGACCGCGATGAGGCTCAGCTCGAAATATTGTTCCAGACTTTGATTGCTCATCTTCCATAAAGGTAAAAGCCCGGATAGCGATATCCGGGCTTCTTATGGGGGGCTTGCAGGCAAGATCTAACTGCCAAACATATCCGCGATATGCTTTTTTGCGCGTGGAATTGAAGCTGGGCTCATGCTGAGTTCTGTCAATCCCATACGAATGAATTCGCCGATAAGCTCGGGCTTCCCAGCTGCTTCACCGCACATGCCCACCATGATGCCTGCTTCAGTTCCCGCTTTTGCGGTCATCTCGATTGCAGCCATTACAGCTGGATGACTGACATCATTAAGCTTCGCAACGGTTGGATTGAGCCGATCAGCAGCCATCACATACTGCGTCAGATCATTGGTGCCGATGGAGAAGAAAGCTGATTCTTTTGCAAGCTCCCGGGCTGCGAAAACTGCCGCAGGAGTCTCGATCATTACGCCCAGGTCAAACTCGGAAAATGCTTTGCCTTCGGTTTTAAGCTCAGTAATGCATTCCGCGATAAGGCGTTTGGTCGCGCGGATTTCTTCAATATCCGAAACCATCGGTAACATGACTTTGAGATTGCCGTTAACCGCTGAGCGCAACAGCGCCCGCAACTGCGGTTTGAACACATCGGGGCGGTCCAGACACATGCGAATGCCGCGCCAGCCAAGGAAAGGGTTTTCTTCCTCGGGAAACTCAATCCCCGCAATCGGCTTGTCACCACCAATATCCAGCGTGCGAACGATAACCGAGTTGGGCGCAAAAGCTTTCAGCAGTGCGGAATAGGTTTCGGTCTGCATATCTTCGGAAGGCAGATGAATGTGCTTCATGAAGAGAAGTTCGGTACGGAAAAGTCCGACCCCCATCGCACCGGCTTCCAGCGCTACATCGATCTCTTCCAGCGCACCCATATTGGCTGCGACTTCAATGATTGTTCCGTCGGCGCGACGCGGCGTGATGGAGCGGTAAGCATCCAGCGCCTGTTTTTCCTGCAACGCTTTGGAAATACGCGTTTCGATTTCGTTGCGGGTAGCCAGAACTGGATCGGCGTGAACGATGCCGAAGCTTCCATCCACCGCTACGGTTTTCGCATTTTTGAGCTGTTGAACGGCGCTTCCAAGGCCAAGAACCGCCGGAATGCCGTGTGTGCGCGCGATGATGGCCACATGTGATGTTGCGCCGCCGTGACCGCAGACCACACCTTTGATCTTCTTGAGTGGTGCGCGCGCCAAATCCCACGCGCCTATGTCTTCAGCAATGAGTACTGAGCCTTCCGGCAGTCCTTCCAGATTGATGTCTTCCTTGCCAAGCAGAGCAAGGCAAATCTGGCGGCTGACCGCATGCACGTCGTCTGCGCGAGCATTGAGGTAGGGATCATCAAGTGCCGCAAATTGTCCGGCAACCGTGGAAGCCGCAGCAAGCATCGCAGAAATGGCATCTAGACCACCTCGAATAAGCCCAAGTGCCTCGTCGGTCAGGCTATCATCCGCAGCAATATCCTTTAAGGCTGCAATGATGCCTCTGTCAGCGTCAGCGAGATTGCCGCTGGAGAGTGAAGCATCCATGCGTAGCTGCACTGTCGCGATGGCCGATTTGAAATGGGTAATCTCGGCATCTATTTCGGATGCCGCAAGCTTTCGGCCCAAAGGTTTGAGTTCTTCAGGAAAGAACGGAAAAGCTGTTCCCAAAGCAATGCCTTCACTTGCCCCGACGCCTTTAATCTGTCCGGCAGGCAATTCTACTGTATTGACTGGTTGAGCGACGGGTATTGGCGCGGTTTCGGTTTGCGGCGCGGGAGCGACCGCCGGGGCTTCTTCGAGGCCAGCCTGCGGGTTTTCCAGATAACCAATCAAAGCTTCGATGGCTTCAATGGCATCGGCACCATCGGCACGAACGGTTACTTCATCGAGCTCTTTCACACCAAGCAGCATCAGCTTGACGGAACTTTTGGCGCTTACACTTTTTCCGGCCTTGGCGATTTCGATGTCGCTTTCAAAACCCTTGGCCAGTTTAACGAAGCGGGTTGCGGGGCGCGCATGCAGCCCTTCACGCACCCGGACGATAGTCGAGCGTTCCATTTATATAAGCCTCAAAGCGACATCTGAAACATTCCAACATCATGGGTGTTGAAATCTGTTCCAATTATCTGTTTTAACACGTAATCCCAAACCCAATGATGACCAGATTCAGCCGCCGATGGTGATAATCTGCCCTTCTTTGAGGGCAGCGACAAGCTCTTCGCCGACGATTTCAGTAGCGCAAATTTCGCCCGGTCGATCTGTGGACTGTGCGCCCGTAAACGAAATAACGACGTGGCCAATTTCTCGTACTTTTTGCCAGGCGCTATCGCCGACGGCAGTAATTTCTGCGTTGAGTGAGCCAATAGTGATGCGAGCTCCGACTGCAGGTGCGGACACTTCAGGTCCTTCTTCCACGACATGCATCACGGACACTTCAGCGAGCTCGGGTGGCGAGCCATCAGCAAAAAGAATGAGAACGCCGCCTTCAGCGAGATCCGCAACTTCCGGGCCGATCGCGGTGATCCGCGTTTTGAGATGTATCGACATAGAGGCGGTCCTTTCTTGGTATGGTCGTTCGATGCCCACGAAAGTTGATCCGGAACATCGATATTGTACATGTTTGGGAAATCGCCTGCCGCTGTTTTGCTGCGGCAGGCTGAGGAGATTAAAGCACAGCCAGGCTGACAACCCATGCAATCAGAACCGATAGCGGCCCCATGATCTGACGGCTGATCAGAACTGCCGGAACACCAATTTCGATTGTTTTGGGTTTAGCTTCTCCAAGTGCCAGACCAACCGGCACGAAGTCGCAACCGACCTGCGTGTTGTAGGCAAACAGTGCAGGCAGGGCCATCGCCGGAGCGATTGTGCCATTGGCGATTTGCGGCCCGATGATCGCCACGCCGACAACCTGTGCGATAACCGCACCTGGTCCGAGGATTGGCGACAGGAACGGCAAACCGCAAATTGCGGAAAGCACGAGCAGGCCGACAATGTTATTGGCGAGCGGCCCGAGCGGTTGGGCGAGAATATCGCCAATGCCGGTATAGAGGATCAGGCCGATCAACATCGTTACGAATGCCATGAACGGCAAAACGTTACGAATAACCTGATCGATTGTGCGGCGACCAGCCTGGAAGAAGATACCAACCACACGGCCCATCACGCGGCCGATGCTGCTGATAAGGCCTACAATACCGCCTTCGCTTGGCAGTTCTACCGGAGCAGGAGTTTCTTCTTCTGCGGCTGCTGCAGCAGGAGCGGCTGCGGCCGAACCATCAGCTGGAACGATGTTTTCCGGTTTCACACCCGAAACATAAATGTCCTCGGTGATGAATTGCGCCAGAGGCCCGGATTGTCCAACCGGCGTGATATTCACCGTCGGAATGCGCTTGCGCGGGTAAACGCCGCAACGAGCCGTGCCACCGCAGTCGACAACCACAACGGCCATTTCGCTTTCGATTGGCGGCGAACGGAATCCATCAACGGCTTCCGCACCGGTCAGTTCGGCAATCCGGCGCGCAAGCGGATGAATGCCACCGCCAGTGACCGAAACCACCTTGTTGCGCTGTTCGTTAGGCTGAATGACAAGCGGGCCGCCCCAGCCGTTTGAGCCGCGGGAAATCTTTACTGCTTTATAGATCTTCACCATGTCGTCCTCCCAAATCCCGCTTAAAGCTCAATGCCCTGACGCCGCGCCATGATGGCGGTGATGCGTTCTGTGAGCATGCCCTTAAGGAGGATCACGACGAGACCCACGATGGCGTACCAGATGGCGACATTGATGTGATAACCGGTTGGAACCGCGCCCTTCTTCTCAAGCTCGAGAAGTGCAACGAGCACGCCACCCCAGACGAAATATTCGCCCGGATTGATATGCGGGAAGAGACCCAGCGGCGGATGAACGTAGGAAACTGCCGCATCATAGAAGGCAGGCTTGTATTTCTCGTCCAGAAACGAACCGAATGTATAGGCCATCGGGTTGGTCAGGAAGAATACTGAAAGAACCGGCAGGACCGTGTAACGGGTGAGCGCAATACGTCCGGCGCTGCGTGCGATACCGTGAACACGCTTTTCACCGACGAGTTCGGTTACGGCATAGAACGCGGTCATCAGTACGACGAGTGTCGGAATAATGCCCGTTACAAACCCAGCAAAAACTTCGCCGCCTTTCTGGAAAACACCGATGAAGTGCTTGCCTATCGAAGCAAGCCAGCCGAGCTGTTCTTCTTGCTGGACATTCTGAAGGCGTTCCTTGAACTGATCGACGGTAATCCCGCCACTGCCAGCATCGCCCGGCGCGGTGGTTGTTGCTTGCGCAAGCTGCAGCAAGTCATTTCCCGCGTGCTCTGCCGCATGTTTGCCATGCAGGGCCACATCGGAAATCATGCTACCGGCCATATGTATTGATTGCATTGTTACGTCGGCATGTTGTGCCAACATCGTCACTATCGACATTGCTCCTCCTCGATTGCTTGTTTCAGGCAAGCAACTCCTATGCTCCCACTGCTTTCAGACCTTCGAGCTCGATCCCATCGGATTGGTCTCTTATGCGACCGATCTGCTCCATCGCCTGTTGGGCAGCAGCCACCACTTCAGGCGTTCCTTCTTCGATTGCGGGATTGTTTTGCAACTCGCTGAGGCGCACTCCCTCGAAGCCTTCACGGCGGATGAATTTTGCGAAAACCGTCCGTCCGCTCATCTGCAGGAAGCGTCGCACCACCAGATTATGGTCTACGACGATCAATACGATAACACCTTTGCCGAAACGGCCTCGTATGTGTCCGGCACCAACAAAGCCGTCGGAATATTTCGAAGTGATGCCTTTCATCACATCGGAATAGTGGCGCATCTGGAACCAGACGCCCAGCGACTGGAAGCCCCATAGCAGGGCGAGCGCCAGCAAAGCCCATTGCCAGATAGCCATTTTGTTTTCCTCCCACGAAAGACAAACAGGATATTTTCCGAGTTTGCATTTCATCAAATAGAGAACATTTGTCTTCTGTAATGTCAATATGTATAATTTTGACGCTAAATGAAGCCGAATGGCGACTGACATTTGAATCGGTTTCGAATAATGTCTTTTGCAAACGGGAGATCGCTCGCAACATGGACTTGCTACTCAGAGAACAAATGGCATCGATGCCTGATTTGCGGCATCGATTGCGTCAGTTGCGTTGGTTCAGGGCGACGTTCCGCAGACATGCCAGCCTGCTGCATGAGCTCTATGGCGTTGAATACGACATTGATGAAAAGAAGCTTACCGAGGCGTTTTTGAATTGGGTGGAGCTGGTCAATCAGAACAAGCGCTTTGCCAAGGTGGACCGTAAGGACTTCATCACCTTTGCTGCAGGTCTTGTGCTGCGCGAATTGATCCGCTTGTCGCCTGCCAGGGTTGTTTCACCACCAAAACATGCGACAGGCGATGCTGCGCGTCTTTATGAGATTGTCGACTTCTGGCCGGAGGGTTTTCTCTATACCAACTACTGTATCTGCGCGATTGCTGCTGTACAGGAACAGGAGTTCGGCACGGTTCCAGATATAGATCAATGTGCAGATGAATTACGCACATGGTGGTCCTATAAGGAAAACATCGCTGAAATGCCTGGTTATGCCATTGCATTTCTCGATAAATTTCTTGGCGGAGAGCCTAACTGGGTCATGCCGGATCTCGCATCGGCGCGCGCAGCGGTGAAGCGCGCTTTGGGTGCGAATAGCAACAGTGTTGGGCAATTGCGCGAAAGGAAGCCAGGGTTGGATTGAATCGGAACGGCACTCTAATGGTTTGTTTTGACGTCTATCTTGTTCCGCACGCCGTTTCACATTTTCCGTGATGTGTTCCAGGCCATCAATGCGACAGGCATAAAGCAACGTGATTTTGCCTCGAACTTTATAGTCTTTTGCAAAAGCGAAGCGATCACATGCTTCTGATCAGTTTATACAGAGGGTTGCCAAAAAAACATAATTGCTCAACAAGGGTTGGAACTAGGCGCTCAATGTTGGAATTGGAACATAGCTTGAAACGCATCAAAATTGGTTTGGTTTGTCTCTTCCTGGCGGGCATTTCATCGGCGCATGCTCTTGAAGTCAGTTCACCTGCCGTTTTGAAGCCATCGCCGGAGCAAGTTGAAGCCGCTCATCTGACAGCAGAGTTTCTTACGCGTTTTCATTATCGACCTGTCGCGCTAGATGATGCGTTGTCGGTCAGGATTATGAACCGGTTTATCGACTCGCTGGATCCGGATCGGCTCATCTTTCTGCAGGCGGATGTCGACAAGTTCTTAACGGGCAACGAGGAAATCGATGACGCTATCGAACGTCAGGATTTGACCATCCCGTTTACCATCTTCAATACTTACCAGATGCGCATCATTGAGCGCATGACGTTTGCGCGCAGCCTGCTCAAGCAGGGCTTCGATTTCAGCAAGCAGGAAGATTTCGCGATCGTGCGCGACAAGGCCCCCTGGCCGCGATCGGCTGAGGAAAGCAATGACCTGTGGCGCAAGCGTGTCAAGAACGATTGGCTGCGCCTGAAGCTGGCCGGTAAGGATGATGCGACTATTCGCAAGACGCTCGATAAACGCTACGAAAATTCCATTGAGCGCACGTTTAAATATAACAGCGACGATGCCTTCCAGTCATTCATGGCTGCCTACACGACATCGGTCGATCCTCATACCGATTATTTCGGCGCAAAGGCCTCAGCCGAATTTGATATCTCAATGAAGCTGTCTTTGGTCGGCATCGGTGCCGTTCTTCAGGAAAGGGACGACTATACGACCATTCGCGAACTGGTTGCGGGTGGCCCGGCGCAGTCATCGGGCAAGCTCGCCGTGGGTGATCGTATCGTTGGCGTTGGGCAGGGCACAGAAGGCCCGATCAAGGAAGTGATCGGCATGCGTCTCGACGAGGTGGTGCAGATGATCCGCGGGGATAAGGGATCAACTGTGCGGCTCGATATTCTGCCGGTTGATGCTGGTCCGGATGGCAAGCATCATGTCATCACTCTGGTTCGTGACAAGATCAGTCTTGATAAGCAGGCCGCGCAGAAGAAGGTTCTTTCAGTGAAGGACGGGGATGCTTCGCGCAAGATCGGAGTGATTACTCTGCCAGCCTTTTATGAAGATATCGAAGCGCGACGCAAAGGCGACAAGAATTACAGGAGCGCAAGCCGCGATGTTGCAAAGCTCATTGCAGAGCTGAAGCAGGACAAGGTCGATGGCATTTTGATCGATCTCCGCAACAACGGTGGCGGCTCACTCAGTGAGGCGATTGATCTGACTGGCCTGTTTGTTGGAAAAGGGCCTGTGGTCCAGCAGCGCAATGCAAGCGGTGAAGTCAAGGTTGAAAGCGACAATTTTCCTACACCCGCGTGGAAGGGGCCGCTGGGCGTGCTGATCAATCGCGGGTCCGCTTCGGCTTCCGAAATTTTTGCTGCGGCGATACAGGATTATGGACGTGGCGTGGTCATAGGCGAAACGAGTTTCGGCAAGGGAACCGTACAGACCGTCGTTAATCTCGACGAAGTGGCCAAAAATCCCAAACCGGAATATGGCGAGCTTAAATTCACCGTCGCCCAGTTCTTTCGGGTTGACGGGGGGACAACGCAATTGCGTGGCGTGACGCCTGATATCACTTTGCCGGGGCTTTTCGATCTCAAGCTAGTCGGTGAATCAAGCTTCGACAATGCTTTGCCCTGGTCACAGGTCAAGGCAGCAAAATATAAGTTTTCGGACGCCATAAAGACGTTGTTGCCAAAGCTGCAAAGCCTGCATGATGAGCGCGTGCAGAAAAGCCCGGAATTCCAGGACTTTGTGCAAGATGTGGCAACGTTGAAGGCGCAGCGCGAGAAAACAGTCATCTCCCTCAACGAAACAGAACGTCGCAACGAGATGGCCGCTCAGGAAAAGCGAGCCAAGGCGCGCGGAAAAGTCAATGATGGCATCGATACGCAGATTGATGACGGCCTGCAGTCGAACGAGCGAAGCTTGAGTGCCGATCTCGCCATTGAGAAAAACCGCAAGAGCGCGACAGACGTTCTACAAAATGAGGCTGCGGCTATCGTGAACGATTTGGTTGATTTACAAAACAGTGCACCTAAACGTGCAGCCAACTAGTTGAAAGCAGGGCGGAAGCCCTGCTTTTCTTTATGTCGGTTGAGATCGTATGTCGAAAAGCTCGAAACGGCGTTCAGAAAGTGCGTAAAAACAAAAAGATACTGCATAAAAAAGCCGAGTCTACCCTCTATCAAAGCCGACATAGTTGGGGTGGCTCTGCCTCGGGAAATGAGTAAACCTCGTTACATCCGTCAAATCACGCCATTAAATTTCATCTATTTTGTCCCTCAGCGTCGGCCCCTTCACGAAGTCGCCCAATTCCGCGGCCATTTCTCGTATTTTCTCGTAATGTTACAGCGCTTTCGGTCCGAGCTTCACCGCAATGGCATCGATCATCAAATTGAGGACCACATTGATTGCCGCCGTGGAATCCCAATAGGTTTTGACGGCGGAATGCGCCTCGAAAACATAATCGGTATAGGGAAATGCCCAATGGCTGAACTTGTCGGTAACGATGACCAGCGGCATTTCCATATCTTTGATCCTCTGGGCCAACTTGATGCTCCATCCCAAAGCTCGGTGGTGGCGAGACTATAGGTGATCTGCTCCTCTGAAATGTCCTCGCAATTTGGTTAGTCTGTTCTCCGGAGAAGGAGACGGAACATGAAACGATCCCGCTTCAGCGAAGAACAGATCATCGGAATATTGAAGGAGCATCAGGCTTGGATGTCGATAACCCCTAGCAAGGGGTCCTTATTCCATGCCGAATGACAACGTGGCTTTTAAAGTCAATTATTTGTAAGCGGAAACCACGATTTCAATCAGCGTATCGCCACCCAGATCAGCAACACCAACGGTTGCACGGGTTGGCAGCAGCAAAGGATCAATCCATTCCTTCCAGACCTTATCCATTTCGGGCTTCTTGTTGAGGTCTGTTACGAAGATGGTGGCTGCCAGAAGCTTGGTCTTATCCGTGCCTGCCTGCGCCAGATAGCTGTCGAGCTTGGCAAGGATTTCGCGGGTCTGACCGGCCATATCCAGGCTTTCGTCATCACAGGTGGTTCCACCGACATAGACAATGCCATTGTGTTCGACGACGCGATGCATGATCGGCGTCTGAATGAAACGCTCAGCCATAGTTCAATCCTTTCAGATGGTTGGGGATTTATCCGGTTGCTCGCCGGTAACGGCGAAAATTGCATGGGGGGGGTGAGGCAGTGCTGCGATTTCGCAAAGCGGCACCGGTTTCACCGGAGCGCGCAGGCGATAGAAACCGACTGATTGAGGCGCACGGTTTTGCACCTCGGCCAGAATTTCCGTGACGGTGGAACTGCACATGCGACCCTGACAGGGACCCATGCCGCAGCGGAACATGGTTTTAAGCTGGTTGGGGCCGGCAATATTGCAGGCCGCCGCGTCGCGGATTGCGCCTGCGGTTACTTCTTCGCAACGGCAGACAATCGTTTCCCGATCCGTTGGTGCGCGAAATGCTTGTGCAGGCAGATAAAGCGCGTCGATAAAGGATCGCCCGCGTTCGACGCATCGCGCTTGCGCCTGCAGCTTTACGATTTTTGACGCCAACGATGTTGCCAGTGCTGGAAAGATATCCTGACAGGCCGCGAGCGCAGCGATACGCCCGCTCTGCTCGGCAACCAATGCACCGCCAATGCCGCTGCCATCACCGGCAATATAGATGGCCGGTATGGACGAACGCCCGTTGCCGTCGAGTTGCGGTTGAAAACATTTCTGACCGTCGTTCCAAATCAGAGCGCAGCCCGAAGCATTGGCGAGATTGTTGTTGGGGATCACACCCTGATGCAGGAAGACGCTATCGACAGCAAGCCTGTGTGTCTTGCCTTTTGCCGAAAAGCAGATCGCTTCTGCTTTGTCTTTCCCTTCAATGGTTATATTGGTGGCACTGGAATAAACCGGCACCGACTTGCGCACCTTTAAGAGAAGCGAAAGCCCCTTCAAGGCATAGGGCGAGAAAAGGAACGAAAACAGGCTTGGCGCGGCTTTCATGTAATTTGCGCCGGGCGTCGTATCGAGCAATGCTGCAACCTTGCCGCCCGCCTGCAACAGTTGCGCGGCGAACATGTAGAGCAGTGGGCCTGTTCCCGCCAGAACCACACTTCCGTTGGGCAGGAGGCCGGAAGCCTTCAACGCAATCTGTGCTGCGCCAACGGTCATAACACCGGGCAATGTCCAGCCCCTGACAGGCATCGGGCGCTCCATCGCGCCGGTCGCGAAGATCACGCGGTGCGCTGAAACAATCCCGCTATTGCCGCTTACCGATACGCGCAGATCAACGCCGTTGTTGTCCCCATCCTGTGGTTCCACACTCCAGACGAGGGCCTGCGGCACATAGGTGGCATTGCTGGCGATGAACGCTTTCAGGACTTCTTTGCCCCGCCAGTAGTCGGTGCCGAGAAACGGCCTGCGGGCAGTCGTATTGTGTTCGATGCCACGGTAAATCTGGCCGCCGGCGGCAGGGTTTTCGTCGAACAGAACCACGTTAGCGCCAGTGGCGCTTGCCTCTGCGGCTGCCGACATGCCTGCTGGTCCCGCGCCGATAATGGCGAGGTCGTAAAACGCGCCGAGCGCATGAATATCGGAAAGTCTCTTGAGCATTGTCGTCATGGTTCCACCCGACGCGCACCGGTCTGGGAAGAAATAATCATTCCATTGGCCACAAGCGTCATGCAAGCCTGGCGGTTCTGAATACCATCAATGGTGACCAGACATTCAAAGCAGATGCCCATCAGGCAATAGGGCGCTCGCGGTTGATCACCAACGACGCTGTTTCTGAGCCGGTTGATACCCTCTCCAAGCAGCGCTGCGGCGACAGTTACATTGGCAGGTACCGTCAAGGTACGCGCATCGAATGTGATCGTCACGGTTTCCTCTGGTGTCTCAGTTTTAAGGAACATTTTAGGAGACATGAAACCTCCGGCCTGAGAACGCCTCACCAGCAAGTTGTTTGGCATCGGCTGCTATTTCCTGCGCCACGATCAGGGCATGGTTGGCTGCAAGCGTGACGCCGGAATGGCACATGACGGCGTAAGCGCCCGGGTGGCTTTCGGATTGTTCATAAATCGGCAGGCCGTCCGGTGTCTTGACCCGAAACCCGGCCCAACTGCGAATGACATTGACCTCGGCCAGATGTGGGAATGTCCGCACTGCTCTGTTGGCCAGAACCGCGCTGATGTCCTGATTGGTGGCGATCCGGTCCGTGTGGGTTTCCTGACTGTCGCCTATCATGACGCCGCCTTCATCCGCCTGCCGCAGCGTCGCCGCCGTATAGGGAAAGAATGGCGCGCATTTCTCCGTTACAAGAATTTGGCCTTTGCTGCGCACAACCGGCGTATCAAGACCGACACTCTTGGCAAGCTCTGCATTGCCGTTGCCCGCAGCAAGAATGACGCGCTCGGTGAAGACCTCACCCCATGCGCCACTCAGGAGAAAGCCGCCGTTTTGCGGGGTGATGGACGAGACTTCGCAATGCGGTTCGTAGGCAGCGCCGAGTTTGATCATGCCCGTATGCAATGCGCGAAACAGGCGTAGCGAATTCACGTCGCCGTCCATCGGCGAATAGATCGAGCCGATCACATCCCGACCGATGGAGGGAACCATTTTGGCCGTTTCCTGATGGTCGAGCACGACATGTTCGGGGGCGTCATCGCCAAGTTCCCGCGCCACTGTCGAGACGTCTTCGGCAAACATTTGAAGCTCGCGCTCGTCGAGGCAGAAGGTAAAGGCACCCGTCTGCTTCAACGCCGCATCAAGTCCGGTGACATCCCGCAATTCGTCTGCAAAAGCGGGCCACAGGCGTGCAGATTGCATTGTCCAACGGGCATAGTGTGGTGCGCCTACGCCTTTGCCCTGTACCCAGATGAGCGCGAAGTTGGCACGGGATGCGCGCAGGGACAGGTCTTCTCCATCGAGAAGCATTGGACGCAGACCGGATCGGGCGAGACCCCAGGCGATGGCAGAGCCAACCAGTCCCGCTCCGATAATGACTATGTTCTGATCCGGCAATCTGCGCATTCGTAAGTTCAATCTGTTGTCACAGCGTTGTCAGGGGTGGGCCAGACGAGGGTCTGGCCCGATTGTGTTGGCTCAGTTTTGCGGGCTAACGTCCACCTTGAACCACTTCTCGGAGAGCTTCTTCACCGTGCCGTCGGCAATTGCCGCCTGAATGGCTGTATCGAAGCGACCCTTCAGGGTGGTATCTTCCTTGCGCAGACCGATGCCGATCATGCCGAAGACCTTGCCCGAAAACAGTGGGCCAGCCAGCTTCGCGCCCTTCATGTCGTCCTTTTCCAGCGCAGCAGCGAGAACCGTGGCATTGGCGACGACCGCATCCACACGACCGCTGGTCAGGTCGAAATTGTGTTCCTCCGCGGTTTTATACTCGCGTACATCCGCGCCATCTTTGAAATACTGTTCCATGAAGGCGGAAGCGGTTGTGGAACCCTGAACGCCGACGGTCTTGCCGTTGATTTTCGCGGCGATTTCCTCGAGCACCGGCTTGGCCGCATCGGAATCGACATTCAGCGGCTTGCCGCTTTCCGGCAAATCGGCGAGGTCGCTGTCATCCATGACTGCGAAGGAGTTAATGGCTGCCGCATAAGGCGACGAAAACGCGATCACTTCCTCACGCTTCGGCGTGATGCTCATGCCCGCCATGATGGCATCATACTTGCCAGCGGTCAGCGATGGAATGATGCCGTCCCAGTTCTGAGCGGTGATTTCGCATTTCGCTTTCAGGCGCTCGCAAAGGTCTTTGGCGAGATCGATCTCGAAGCCTTCCAGCACACCGTTCGGGCCGGAGAAATTCCACGGCGCATAAGCACCTTCGGTCGCGATGCGCACAACATCTTCGGCCTGCGCGGTCGGTGCGACGGCGAGAACGCCGAGGACAGAAAGGACGATTTTCAGTTTCATATGTTCACCTCTGTTAGAAAACCGATTGATCGGTTCATGCGTTTTGTTTGGAAATGAATTGCCGGAACCGTTCGCTTTTGGGGTTGCCAAAAACCTCGTCGGGCGTGCCTTCTTCTTCAATCACGCCCTGACGCAGAAACACGACGCGGCTGGAAACATCGCGGGCGAAGCCCATCTCATGGGTCACGACCAGCATGGTGCGCCCCTCTGCCGCCAGATCGCGCATGACCTTCAGCACCTCGGCCACCAGTTCTGGGTCGAGCGCGGAGGTCGGTTCGTCGAACAGCATGATCTTCGGACGCATCGCTAGCGCGCGGGCAATCGCCGCGCGTTGCTGCTGGCCGCCGGAAAGATGCGCCGGATAGAAATTGCGCTTATCGGCTATGCCGACCCGCTCCAACAGTGCTTCGGCTTCGGCAATGCACTCCGACCGGTTTCGCTTCTGCACATACACAGGCGCTTCGATCAGATTTTCCAGGATAGTCAGATGGGACCAAAGGTTGAACGACTGAAACACCATCGTCGCCTGACCGCGCAGCCGCTGAACCTGTTTCGCATCAGCGGGACGAGGCGCACGTCCCGGTTGTTGTTCGAGCTTGTATGCCTCACCGTGAATAGCCACGCTGCCCGCATCCGGCACTTCCAGCATATTGATGCAGCGCAGCAGTGTGGATTTGCCGGAACCTGACGCGCCCAGAATGGAGATGACTTCACCTTGGTGGGCCTGCATTGAAACTGAATGCAGAACCTTGTGCGCGCCGTAACATTTCTCGAGGTTCTTGATCTCGACTGCAGGCGTTTCGAAGCGTTGCATTATGAGTTTCCTCCGGCGGCATGCACGATGACAGGCTGACGCTGGGCCGCCGACAGGCGGTATTCCAGCAGTTTGAAGATTCTGGTGACCACGAAGTTCAAGATGAGATAAATCGCGCCTGCGCAGATGAAGATTTCGACAGGGCGATAGGTGGCGGAAATCAGCTTGGCCGCCAGCCCCGTTACCTCCATCATGGTGATGGTCGATGCCAGCGCCGTGGACTTCACCATCAAGATGACTTCGTTCGAATAGGCGGGCAGCATCTGTCGCAACGCTTGCGGGGTCAGAATGCGACGGACGAGGGTGAAGCCGCTCATGCCATAAGCGCGTGCCGCTTCGATCTGCCCGGTCGCAACCGACAGAACGCCGCCACGAATGATTTCGGCGCTATAGGCAGCCGTATTGAGTGCAAGAGCCAGCACCGCGCACCAATAGGGCTCTCGCAGAAACGGCCAGAGAAAGCTCCGGCGCAGTTCTGGAAACTGGCTGAGGCCGTAATAGATAATGTAGAGTTGCACGAGCAGCGGGGTGCCGCGCAGCACGAAGATATAACCTCGTGCAATGAGGTCCAGTATCAGATTGCCCGACAGACGCATCGTAGCCAGTATGGTGGCCAGCACGGCGCCGCTGATAACTGATAGCGCCATCAGTTGCAGCGTCAGCGGAATACCCCGGCATAGCTGAACAAAACTGTCGAACATGAACGGCAGGTCGAGAAAGTTCATACCGCCCTCCGGATGCCGCGCATGGCGCGCTTTTCGGCGTTCTTGAACAGCAAGCCAGATATGAATGTGATGACGAGATAAAGCAGCCCGGCGGTCAGAAAGAAGGTGAATGGTTTACGGGTTGATCCAGCGCCGATTTGCGCCTGACGCATCAGCTCAACCAGTCCGACGACTGAAATCAGCGCCGACTCTTTCAAGACAAGCTGCCAGACATTGCCGATGCCCGGAATGGCGAAGCGTGCCGCCTGCGGAACCATGATACGGCGAAACAGTAGACGCGGCGGCATGCCATAGGCCTTGGCAGCTTCGATCTCGCCTTTGGGGAGAGCAAGCACTGCGCCGCGATAAACTTCGGCCTGATAAGCGCCCGATACCACACCGATTGCCAGTGCACCGGTGATGAAGATTGGCGCACTGATGAAACCTTGCGCGCCGAACAAGGCGCCAATCTGGCCCAACACCGCACTGCTGCCGAAATAGAACAGGTAGATGACCAGAAGATCGGGGATGCCGCGAAGCACTGTCGAATAGCCGTCAGCCGCAATTCTGAGAATGCGCTGCGATGAGAATGAAGCGGCAGCGGCAATCATGCCGAATATTGCGCCTGCCGCGAAACCGCAAAAGGCTACCGCGAGTGTCATGCCTGTGGCCCGGAGCATATCGTAACCCCAGCCGTCTTCAGCAAAACCCATCAAATCCAGATATGCGCTGACCGCACCCAACTGCCTAGTTCCCTTTTTTATGTCCGGTGCTTTCGTCGCGCCGATACGTTTATGGAGTGGTTTGACAGGGGGGCTCAATACAGTCAAATTCGAAATGAAGCCTAGAGCATAACCAAATATTATGGTGAAACATGAACCTGCGTCAGGTCGAAGCGTTCCGAACCGTCATGCTGACTGGAAAAATGACGGCTGCAGCGGAACTGATGTCGATCACTCAGCCCGCCGTGAGCCGCCTGATCCGCGACTTTGAGATCGACACGAAACTCAAGCTCTTCAACCGTCGCGGAAACCAGCTGATCCCTACGCAGGCGGCCATGACGCTATTGCAGGAAGTCGAGCGGGCCTATGTCGGGCTCAATCGCATCCGGAGTTTCGCCGACGAGATTAGCCGTCAGAATGCGGGCATGTTGCGGATCGCGGCCATGCCTGCGCTTGCAAACGGGATCATGCCGCGCTTTCTCGCTCGTTTTCTCAAGGAACGGCCCAATATCCATGCCTCTCTCAACGGCATCCCCTCTGCGATGGTGGTGGAAGCCGTCGCATCGGGTCAGGTCGATTTAGGCTTTGCCGATGGTCCGCTTGACAGACCCGGTTTCAATATTGAAACCCGTGCGATACCGGCGGTCGTCGCTGTCCCGCTGGGGCATCGTCTTGCAGACTATCCTGTGGTTTCACCGGATGATCTCGCCGATGAACGCATGATCACGCTGGAGCCGGGGTCGCTTTTTGCCATGCGTGTGGAGGTTGCGCTTGCGCGCATTCCACGGTCGGCCACCATAGAGACCCGTCTGTCGCACACAGCGCTGACGCTGGTGGCGGAAGGTGTTGGTATAACAATCATCGATCCGTCGTCGGCAACGGATTTTCGCGGACGCGGCGTGGCGATCCGACCTTTCACAAGCTTCGTCGATGCTGGATTTCTGGTCATTCGCCGCAGTAACGGTCCCGATAACAGTCTGGCTCAACGCTTCATAGACGAGTTCTGGGCTTATCATGAAACGCTGCTGGCGCAGCCGTGAAGATAGGGGGCGTCCCCATCAATCCTGGTAGATGCGCTCATCAAGGGGCGTTGATGCAATGATGGATTTCAGTCCGGACAGCATGGCCTTTTCGGCCTTGTTGAGATTGGCTTCAGGATTGTGGATCAGGAAAACATCGATGGCAGGCGGATTATCATAAGGCGGCAGACGCCAGAGAAGGCCGTCATCGATTTCGCGTCGCGCGACATGCAATGGAAGCGGGCCGATGCCGAGACCGGTGATAATCATCCGGCGCACTTCCTCAAGGCTGGAAGAGGTGCCGACCACATCTGGCGAAAGTCGCGCCTCACTGCGCAATAGGGCTACCGGTCGCAGCGCATCAGCAATGTGGTCGGTCTGAAATGAAACCGACGGTTCTCCCTTAAGATCGGCGAGCGTCAGCTCGGATTGGCCAAACATCCGGTGTCGGGGACCGCAGAAAAAGCCGAAGAATTCACGATAGACCATGGTGTAGTCGAGCGCGGGATCGCGATTGCTCACCAGACCGAGGCCGAACGAAGCGCGCTTCTCCCGAACCAGCCGTGCGACTTCGGTGCTGGCGGATACATTGATCGTCAGCGTCGCTCGCGGATGCTGTTCGTGAAAAAGCCCAAGCGCCTGGTCGAAGATCGGCGAAACAATGTGGCTGGCCACCGATATGGTGACATGGCCGGTTACATCGTCACCGACGCCGCGCACAAGCTGCGGCAGTTGGGAAATGGCACCGAAGACCTCGATACTTTGTTCATAGAGGAGTTTGCCGACGTCCGTCAGTTCAAAATGGGTTGCGTCGCGCTCCACCAGCCGCTGGCCGATGCGGTCTTCCAATCGGCGCAACGCATTGCTCACGCTCGGCTGCTTCAGGTTGAGCCGCTCTGCTGCGCGGGTGATGCTTTTGACCTCCGCAATTACCACAAAACTGCGCAGAAGATTCCAGTCCAGATCCCAGACAAGGCGTTCAGGGCGATGTAACGACATGGCATCATCCATTCATGAAATCTATGCAATACATTCCCATTATCTATTTGCGAAATGCATCCATAAAAGCAATCATGAATATTGGAAGGCATCAAAAAGCCTCAAGAAAAACAAACAAAGGGAAGTCGGGAACAGCATGTTTAACAAATTCACGGGTTTCATTGCCGCTGCCGCGATTGCAGCCACCGCAGTCTTTGCGGTTGCACCTGCACAGGCGGATGATCTTGAAAAGATCAAGGCATCAGGCGAGTTGAAGATCGCCATGAGTGGACAGTACCCGCCGTTCAATTTCGTCAATGAGAAGAATGAAGTCGTGGGTTTCGACGCTTCCATCGGTTCGGCGATTGCCGAGCGCATGCAGCTCAAGCCACAGCTTATTACCACGGCATGGGACGGTATCGTCGCCGGTCTTCGGGCAGGCAAGTTTGACACGGTGGTTGGCTCCATGACGATCACGCCGGAACGCGAAAAGGCGGTGGATTTTGTTGGGCCGTATTATCATGCAGGTCGCGCGGTTTTCGTGAAGGAAGACTCTGGCGTTCAAAAGCTCGATGATCTCAAGGGCAAGACGCTGGGCGTGACGCTTGGTGAAACCCATGAGAAGTGGGCCCGTGAACAGGGTGGCTGGACCATTCGCACCTACAAGGGCCTGCCGGAACTGATGCTCGAACTGAATTCGGGCCGTGTCGACGCTATTGTTGTCGATAATATCCCGGTCATGGTGGCGATCAAGGAAACAGGACAGAAGGTCCGCAGGCTCGATACGCCCGATATCGAAGGCGGCAGCGTTGCCATTGGCATCGCCATCCGCAAGAACAATCCGGAGCTGAAGGCAGCCATGCAGAAGGCTCTCGACGAGATCATGGCCGACGGCACCTACGAGAAGATCTCTATGCAATGGGTTGGCAGCGATATTCGCTGATACGTCATCCCGGCCCGGCATATGTCCGGGCCGGTTGAGAACCGATTGACCGGAGTTTTCCGATGGATTTTGCGTTGATGCAGCGCGTCCTCCCGTTCTTTCTGGAGGCTGCATGGGTAACTGTGCAAATTTCCGCGCTGGCCCTGATCCTGGGCCTTGTGGTGGCTGCAATACTCGTGGCAGGCCGCCTGTCCCGCTCACCCATCCTGCGAGGACTGGCGGCGGCCTATGTCAGCGTCTTTCGCGGCACGCCTTGCCTTGTGCAGCTCTTCATTCTCTATTTCGGCGGTCCGCAGATCGGTATCAATTTGGAACCATTTGCCGCTGGTGTCATCGGGCTGGGACTGAATATCGGCGCATACATGTCGGAATCGATCCGTGGCGCGATCCAGAGCGTTGATCGCGGGCAGAGCGAAGCGGCGCGCTCCATCGGCTTCGGGCGCGGCCAAACCATGCGGTTCGTCGTGCTGCCGCAGGCGGCTCGACTGATGATCCGTCCGCTTGGCGTCAATGCCATTGCCCTTTTGAAAGGTTCAGCGCTGGTCTCCACCATTTCGGTGGTTGAGCTGACCTATACGGCGCAGCGTTTCATCGGTTCGACCTACAAGCCGTTCGAGATTTTCGGCGTTGCTGCCGTTCTCTACATGATCATCATCTATATCGTCGCGCGCGGGGTCGATCTTCTCGACAAGCGCTTCGCGGCGCAGTGAGGGAGGACTGGATGCAAGCCCTCGATTTCAGCATCGTCACTCCCTATACGGATCTGCTCCTGACTGGCCTTTGGTGGACGCTGGTTCTGACCGTTTCGTCGGCATTCTTGAGCTTCGTGCTCGGGATCGCATTTGCGCTAGTTGTGCTTTATGCACCAGCCATTCTGGCCTATCCGGTGCGCTTCTTCATGTGGCTGTTCATGGGAACGCCGCTTCTGCTGCAACTGTTCCTGATTTATTTCGGGCTGGTACAGATCGGCATCAATATCCCCGCGCTTGGCGCTGGCATTATCGGCCTCAGCCTGCACTTTGCCGTCTATAATGCAGATATCATCCGCGCAGGCATTGTGGCTGTCGATCCCGGCCAGATGGAAGGTGCCCGTTCCATCGGGTTCAGCCATGGTCAGGCTTTGCGCTATGTCGTCATTCCGCAGGCGATCCGCAACACGATCCCGCCCATTGGCAACAACATGATCGTTCTTCTGAAGGACACGTCGCTGGTTTCGATCATCGGCATTGCCGAACTGGTGCACAGCGCCCAGCTTGCCATCAGCGAAACCTTCAGCCCGTTTGAATTCTATATCACCGTCGCGGCCATCTATTACGTGGTCAATCTCGTTCTTGAGGCCGGGTTGCGGCGCATTGAAAGAAAAGTGGAGGTCACGCGATGAGCAGCTCCAAATCTGCAAAACCGATGGTCGAAGTGAAGGATGCCCGCAAGGCTTACGGCGCGCTGGAAGTGCTGAAAGGCATTGACCTTTCAGTGGCGCGCGGTCAGATCGTGGCGATCATCGGCCCCAGCGGTTCCGGCAAAAGCACGCTTCTGCGTTCGATCAATCATCTGGAAACGCTGAATGGCGGTGAAGTCTGGCTCGATGGCGTGCAGGTCAACCAGCCTCTGGCAGGGCAGGCATTCGAAAAGCACATCAATGCGGTGCGCCAGCAGATGGGCATGGTGTTTCAGCACTTCAACCTGTTTCCGCATCTGACGGTGCTGGAAAACATTACGCTCGGCCCGATCAAGCTCAAGGGCATGGGCAAGGACGCAGCCCGCACGCTGGCGCTCGAGCTTCTTTCAAAGGTAGGCCTTGCCGACAAGATCGACGTCTATCCTTCGCGCCTGTCAGGCGGTCAGAAGCAGCGTGTGGCCATTGCGCGTGCGCTCGCCATGCAGCCGAAGGTGATGCTGTTCGACGAGGCCACTTCGGCGCTCGATCCCGAGCTGGTGGACGAAGTGAATGCCGTCATGAAGCAGCTTGCCGCCGAACACATGACGATGCTGATCGTCACGCACGAGATGCGTTTTGCGGGCGAGGTCGCTGACCGCATCCTGTTCATGGATGGCGGCGTGGTGGTGGAAGAGGGACCGCCAGATCAGATTCTCAGCAATCCGGTGCAGGAGCGTACCCGCTCCTTCCTCAAGAAATATCTGGCTGCGTGAGGTGTCGGCATGAGCGAGAGAAACAACGAGTTTGCGAATTTCGGGGAATTTCCCGATTTCGGGCTGACCCCGGCGCAGCGGCGTGAAGCCGTGCTTGGTCATTATTACGAATATCCCGGCATGGATGGGCCGCGCGGTGAAATCTGGTGCTATACCGACGCCTATTCCTATCTGCCGGGCGCGACGGTTCATCTTCAGGTGAGTGCGACCGCGTCGCGTTTCGATATCGAAATCGTGCGGGATGGAGCGGTGGAAACGCCGGTCTTCTCCAAACGCGGGATTGACTGCAAATGGCAGGACACACCAGCGCAATGTTCGGTTGTCGGTTGCGGCTGGGAGACGACTTTCGATTTCAAGACGGATGAGAACTGGCCTTCCGGCGCTTATCGCATCACGCTGAAGGCGCATGGCAATGACGGACAGCCGATCCATTGCCATCACCTTTTCATCCTGCGCCCAGCGGCGGGTCGCAAGCAGGGCCGTATCCTGCAGGTCGCTGCCACCGGCACATGGACGGCCTATAATACATGGGGCGGTTCCAACCATTATCAGGGTATTACCGGGCCGAATGGCGATCAATATGCGACGACGGTGAGCATCGAGCGCCCGTTCTGCCGTGGCTTTGTTGTCCTGCCGTCCGATGCGCCGCGCGTGCCGCTGGAAATCGTGACGCCGCCAGCCGCCCCCCCGCGCTATCCGCATATGGAATGGGCCTATGCCAACGGCTATTCCAAGAAATATACCTCTTCCGGCTGGGCAAGCTATGACAGCCTGTTCTTCCGCTGGGCGGAACGAGAAGGCTATGCGGTCGATCTCGCCAGCCAGCACGAGCTGCATTTTTCGCCGGAAATTCTTGACGGTTATGACTGCGTGGCTTTTGTCGGTCACGACGAATACTGGACGTGGGAAATGCGCGATGCCGTCGATAATTATGTCGATGGCGGCGGTCGTGCGGCCCGTTTTGCGGGTAATTTCATGTGGCAGACCCGACTTGAGGACAATGGCAAGCGCCAGACCTGCTACAAATATCGCGCCCGCGCCGAAGATCCGGTCTATCGTTCCGCCGATCCGCGCCGTACCAGCGGGTGCTGGGAAGCGACGGAAACCGGACGGCCTGCTGCCGAAACTTTCGGCCTCAACGCTTTGCGCGGGCTTTATGTCGGCTGGGGTGGTTGCGCCCCGCGCGGCGTGCGCGGTTTCCCGGTCTATCGCCCAGAGCATTGGGCCTTTGCAGGAACTGGCATCTATTACGGTGATCTTCTGGGCTCGGAAGGCCATGCTTTCGGCTATGAGGTCGACGGGCTCGACTATGTGATCCGGGGAGGATTGCCGGAGCCGGAGGAGGGCAGCGGCGCTCCTGATGGATTACAGATCTTGGCGCTTGGCATGTCGTCTCTCAAGGAAGAGAGTGCGGATATTCCAGCCGACGACCAGTTCCTCTCCGATGCCGATGCCAAATTCGTGGCCGATACGCTGATCGGCGACAATGGTGATGCAGCCGTTGAACGCATCAAGCGCGGCTGCGGCATGATCGTCAATTTCCCGCGCGGCAAGGGCGAGGTCTTCCACGCCGGAAGCTGCGAGTGGGTAGCGGCTCTCAAACGCGGCGACCGCATGGTCCAGCGTGTGACAGCCAATGTTCTCAACCAATATCTCAAGCGCTGACAGAGTAACGCCATGCTCAACACAAAAGCACAGAACGAACGCCCGGCATCGCATCTTTTCTACCAGTCGCGCCTGCGCAGGCCGCTGGTGGATCGTGCCGAGGGCATCTACATCTGGGATCAGGACGGACGCCGCGTCATCGACGGATCGAGCGGCGCGATGGTGGTCAATATCGGCCATGGCAATCGCAACGTGCTCAATGCCATGAAAGAGCAGATGGACCGCGTGACCTTCGCCTATCGCCTGCACTTTGAAAACGAACCGGCAGAAGATCTGGCACGCATGGCCGCCGAGCGTATGCCGGAGGGTCTGGACAAGATTTTCTTCGTTTCCGGCGGTTCGGAAGCGGTTGAATCCTGCATCAAGCTTGCCCGCCAGTGGGCAGTTGCGACCGGGCAGGGCACACGCTGGAAAGTGATTTCGCGCTTTCCGTCCTATCATGGCGGCACGCTTGGCGCGCTGGCTGTCACCGGCTACGCAGCCCTGAGCGAGCCCTTCGCGCCCATCATGCGCGAAATGCCCAAAGTCCCGGCACCGACCGCCTATCTCGACCGTGACAATCTCACGATGGAACAGCGCGGCCAGAAATATGCCGACATGCTGGAGGAAAAGATTCAGGAAGAAGGCCCTGAAAGCGTACTCGCCTTCATCATGGAGCCGATCGGCGGGGCGTCCACCGGCGCGCTGGTTGCGCCCGATAGCTATTATCCGCGCATCCGCGAAATATGCGATCGCTATGGCATCCTTCTGATCCACGACGAGGTGATGAGCGGTGCCGGGCGTACCGGCAAGTTTCTCGGCGGCGATCACTGGAACTGCAAGCCCGATCTCATCGCGCTTTCCAAGGGCTTTGCCTCCGGCTATTGCCCGCTTGGTGCGATGGCAGCACCGGCCCGTATCGTCCAACCGGTTCTGGATGCAGGTGGCTTCCTGCACGGTTTCACCTATGCCGGCAATCCGCTGGCCTGTGCGGCAGGCAAGGCGGTGCTTCAAGAGATTGATCGTCTCAATCTGGTCGGCAATGCCGCCCGCATGGGCGATGCGCTGAAGGGTGAGCTGGAAGGGCTTGCAAAACGCTTTCCCTTCATCGGAGATGTGCGCGGCAAGGGCCTGCTGCTGGCGGCCGAGTTTGTTTCCGACCCCGAAACCATGAAGCCGCTGCCGAAGGAACTGAATGCCCATCAGCGCATAGTCGATCTCGCCTATGAGCGCGGATTGATCATCTATTCGCGCCGCACGCGCGGCGGTGTCGAGGGCGATCATTTCCTCGTCTGCCCGCCAATGATCGTGAGCCGCGAACAGGTCGGCGAGATCACCGCCATTCTCGGTGACACGCTGGAGGTTCTGGCGCGTGAACTCAAACTGCCCGTGAATGCGTAAGGAACCTGAATCATGACCGACAAGAAGAAGACGCGTCGCAAGGTGATCATCACCTGCGCGGTGACAGGCTCCGTCCACACGCCCTCCATGTCGCCGCATCTGCCGGTGACGCCGGACGAGATTGCGAGCGAAGCCATCGCGGCGGCGGAAGCGGGCGCATCCATCCTGCATCTTCATGCCCGCGATCCACGTGACGGCAGGCCCTCCGCCAATCCGGACCTGTTCATGCAGTTCCTCCCGCGCATCAAGCAATCGACGGCGGCGGTGGTGAATATTTCTACCGGCGGCTCGTCATTGATGACGCTGGAGGACCGGCTGGCCGCGCCGCTTAAGGCGCAACCGGAAATGTGTTCGCTCAACATGGGCTCGATGAATTTCGCGCTGTTCCCAGCGCTCGACAAACCGCGTGAATGGAAACATGCGTGGGAGCCAGAACTGCTGGAAGCCACGCGTCATTCGATATTCAAGAACACTTTCGCGGATATGGAAGGCATTCTGACCAGCCTTGGACAGGGCTGCGGCACGCGTTTCGAATTCGAATGCTACGATGTCGGCCATCTCTATTCGCTGGCGCATTTCCGCGACCGGGGGCTGGTGTCCGGCCATCTGTTCATCCAGTTCGTCTTCGGTGTTCTGGGTGGTATCGGAGCCGATCCGGACAATCTCATGCATATGAAGCGCATCGCCGACAAGCTGTTCGGTGACGACTATTCCTTCTCCGTGCTGGCGGCAGGACGGCACCAGATCCCGATGATTACCATGGCAGCGGCGATGGGCGGCAATGTCCGCGTCGGGTTGGAAGATAGCCTTTATGACGGGCGCGGCCAGCTTGCCAAGAGCAATGCTGATCAGGTGCGACGCATACGCAGCATTCTTGACGGCCTGTCGCTGGATGTTGCAACGCCTGACGAGGCGCGTGAATATCTAGGCCTCAAAGGTGGAGACAGGGTGGCGTTTTGATGCCGAAGATCGTGTTGGACAGTAAAACCGGCGTCGTGGTCCGGCTTGGCGAGCTTGCCGATGCCGAACAGATTCACGCAGCAATCTGCACGATGGGTGCGGGACTCGGCGCTACAGACAAAATCTCCAGCACGGTTGAGGATTTCCGTCGTTACGGTTTCGGTCCCTATGCTGCTTTCACCAGCCTGATTGCCGAGGTGGACGAGGTATTTGCCGGGCTGGCCCTGTTCTTCCCGATCTTCTCGACATGGTATGGCAAGCCCGGCGTCTACGTGCAGGACCTCTATGTCGATGAAGCCTTTCGCGGCAAAGGGATTGGCGAGGTGCTTTTGCGCCATGTCGCTTCCTGGTCAATGGCACGGGGCGGCGTCTATCTGCGGCTGGCCGTGGATCGGGACAATGTCGCAGCGCAAAGATTTTATGACCGGTTGGGTATCGGCTGGATCGAAGCTGACCGCGATCATGGTGCCTATGGCGATGATTTCGCCCGCTTGGCACGTATCAATCAAATCAGGGAGTAATCATGAAAGCCTTTTACGCTGTCGAGCAAAAGCGTCACGACCCGAAAGCCTTTCTTTCCAGCGGTGCGCCGCAGCCTAACCCCGAGCAGCCTGAGCGTGTCGAGCGCCTGCTCGCGGGCGCGAAGGCAGCAGGCTGTGAGATTATCCGTCCGCAAGATCATGGCCTTGGCCCGATTGCAGCCGTGCATACGCCGGAATATCTTGAATTCCTCCAGCACATCCATGCCCGCTGGCGGCGTATTGATGAGGCTTCGGAAGAGGTGATCCCGAACATTCATCCGCTGGCGCGTGACGGCCGTTATCCGGCATCCGCCGTGGGACAGGTCGGCTATCACATGGCCGATACGGCTTGCCCGATTGCTGAACATACGTGGGAAAGCGTGTGCTGGAGCGCGTGGAGCGCGGTCGATGCCGCCGATGCGGTGCTTGCAGGCGATGTCGCGGCATATGCGCTCTGTCGTCCTCCGGGGCATCATGCGTTTGCCGATGTGGCGGGCGGCTTCTGCTTCGTCAACAATTCGGCGGTCGCAGCCCAGCGCCTGCACTCGAAAGCCGAGCGCGTGGCGATCCTCGACGTGGATCTTCATCACGGCAACGGGACGCAGGGCATATTCTATGCCCGCCCCGACGTGCTGACCGTCTCGATCCATGCCGATCCGGTGCGCTTCTATCCATTCTTCTGGGGCCATGCTGATGAACGCGGCGAGGGCGCGGGACTGGGCTACAATCTCAACCTGCCGCTGCTGCGCAAATCCGGTGATGCCGAATTCCTTGCGTCACTTGATACGGCCTTCCGCCGTATTGAAGCCTTCGCACCGGATGCGCTGGTGATCGCGCTGGGCCTTGATCCATTTGAAGGCGACCCGTTCGGCGGATTGTCGGTCACCACTGACGGTTTCGGACGCATTGCCGAAGCAATTGCAAAGCTTCGTCTGCCAACTGTCATCGTGCAGGAAGGTGGATATCTGTGCGATGCGCTGGGCGATAACCTCACGGCTTTCCTCGGCGGCTATCAATCGGTGGCGAGATGAGTGGTCTTGTTACTTTTGTTGGTGTCGCGCATCCGTGGATGTGCGATGTCATGGGACACATGAATGTCCGGCACTATGCCGGTATGTTCGATGATGCGAGCTTTCAGCTCTTGGGCCACATTGCCGGGAAAATCCCGGATGAGAGTTTCGGTTGGGCGGACGTGCACTCGACAACTGAATACAAGCAGGAAGTACCGGCCGGAGACCTGCTGACGATCCGCTCACAGGTGTTGAAGGTTGGGCGTTCATCAATCACCTTTCGCCAGATGATGGTGGGTTCGCTCGATGGAGAACTGCGTGCCATCAATGAGACAACGTCTGTCTGTTTTGACAAGATTGCTCGGCACTCACTCGAACTTGAGTCAACAATGCGAAAGCGAGCGGAAAAGCTCATGTAGGGCCACAATCTGATCGGGTAGCAGCAGGACTGATCTGCTGCCGAATGGCAGCTAACTCCGTTTATAGAGCATAAGCGAATGGTCAGTGTCCGGCCCCATAACAGACGTTTAGCCTAAATTCGTTGTTAAGCAATTCAGGCAGATAGCATGCGTAGTTTCAGGATCGTAGGTTCTTATCTTTCAAGGCGCATAGGTGAAATCGGTCGCTGCTTTCTGATGAAGTCCGTAGTCTGAGAGCCAATCCTCGCTTTGAAGAAATGGAAGTAAACCTGATACAAGCACAAGCGCTGACTGAAAACTCTACTTCACACACTCTCTTGCAAAAACGCGGTATGCGCAAAACTGACAAGTAGTCAGCATCCATTAGCGAAAGCCGGAGGGCAAGCCCATGCCGGATTTGATGTCGTGGGCGAAACGGGGGCAAAGATCAGGTTCGCTGTCGAGCATGTCTTTGCCACGCAGAAGAACAAGATGAAGCTCTGCATCAGGACGATTGGCACCAACAAAGCGACGGTGAATATTGGCATCGCCAATATCGCTTACAACATGCTCCGATACGTCTTTCATGAGTGTCGAAGCATCACGCTGCCTCTGCAGCCTCCCGTTTGATAACCGTCAAGATCCCTTCCGACTGGATTGCATGAAGCGTATCACGCAGAGCTGAACCGAACGCGCCATCTGTCAGTGCTTCGGGAAGGACGTCCGGGCACACAGAGGCAACCGCATGGATTATCCCCTCCGATGTCTCGATATCTTTCAATCCGTTCAGAAGCTCGGTCGCTTTGGGATCATTCAATGAAACTGGGTGGCCTTCGTTCCTCTTTCGAGCCAGATAGGCAAGCCACGCAGCGAGAGCAAAGACAAAGGCTCTGTACGGTTTGCCCGATGTCAGTGCTTCCAGGGCTGGGGTAGTGATGCGTTGGGGGAGCTTCAGTGTTCCATCCATTGCAATCTGTGCGGTGGAATGGGCGATAGCCGGGTTGGCGAACCGCTCAGCGAGGGCGACGGCATAGGCGTTGAGATCGATGGATAGTCCTTCTACAGTTGCCGCAGCGGCAGCAAGGTGACGACGGACGAGTGCAGCATGATCGGGGTCGGCCATCACGTCTCGGACAAAGCTTTTATCCGAGAGCTGCCCGCTATAGGCGAGCATTGAATGTGCCCCGTTCAGCATTCGCAGTTTCATGTTTTCATATGGGGTGACATCGTTGACGAAGAGGGCGCCAGCACATTCCCATTCCGGCCGTCCTGCGCAGAATTTATCCTCGATCACCCATTGGCTGAAGGGTTCGGTTTCAACAGCGGCCTGATCTTCTCGTCCCGTCAATTCAGCAGCTAGTTTAGCGGTCAGGACATTTGAGGCTGGCGTGATCCGATCCACCATCGTTGAAGGGAAACTGACGTTGTTCGCAATCCAGCGAGACAGCTGCTCGCTACGAGTTTCCCGGGCAAAGACCAATGCAGCGTTCCGTAACTTCTGACCATTATGGGAGAGATTATCGCAACTGAGCACGGTGAACGGTGACAATCCACTGGCCATACGGTGGGAAAGCGCCCCCACGATAAGGCCAATCACGCTGGTCGGCCTCTCAGGATTGGCGAGGTCGGCGGCGATCGCTTGATGCTCACGGTCCAGCGTACCGTCACTGGTGATACCATATCCTTTTTCCGTCACGGTCAGACTGACAATACGGCAGCCGGGAGATGTCATCGCATCCAGTGTATCATGGCCAACCGTTGGGCCGGATAGTACCCGGTCCAGCGCTCCAATCACATGCGCTTCTGTGACGGGGCCGCGTGTGATCAATGTATAGCGGCAGTCTTGTGGATTCAGGCTGTCGGCAACGGTGGTTCCGCGCAGTGATGTCCCTGTCACCCGCCAATCGCCTCCTTTTTGTGCCAACACGGTGTCGGTATAGGACAAGAGGTGCGCGCGAGCAAAATTGCCGAGACCAAGATGAACGATCCCGACTCCATGATCTTCCGGAGTATAAGCGGGCCAACTGGCCGCTGCTGCATAGTTCACCGCTGCTGAAAGCCGTATCACTTGCCGATCCTGACATCTGGATGGGACAGGGCGGTCATGATTCCGCGCAATTCGGCCAGGCCTTTCAAGCGCCCGATGGATGGATACCCCGGCTGAGCGCGTCGGTTCAGATCATCAAGAATATCCTGACCGTGATCAGGGCGCATAGGAATGCGCCAGTCGGCACGACCTTCAGATTTGCGGCGGTTTTCCTCTGACAGAATGGCTGCAATCATTGTCACCATATCCGTATGGCCTTCAAGATGAGCAGCCTCGTGGAACGATCCACCGAGATGGCGTTCTTCAAGTGCGACATTGCGCAAATGCAGGAAATGCACACGATCACCCAGGCGTTTCATCATGCCCGGCAAATCATTATCGGCGCGCGCGCCAAGCGACCCGGTGCAAAGGGTGATACCGTTCGCCGGAATATTCACTGCATCCATGATGGCTTTATAATCGGCTTCAGTGGACATGATGCGCGGCAGTCCGAGAAGCGGGAACGGCGGATCGTCCGGATGGCAGCAGAGACGCACGCCAAGTTCTTCCGCAAGCGGACTTACCTCTGTCAGAAAATCGATTAAGTGATTTCGCAGGCGCTCCGGCGAAATATTGTCATAATGGGCGAGATGCATCTTCACATCATCCATCGACATGCGTTCGGCAGCACCGGGCAACCCAAAAACGACATTGCCGGAAAGTTCAAACCGCCGCTCCTCCGACATTTCCGCAAAACGCTTGCGCGCAGCTTCGATCAGTTCAGGCTGATAGCTGTCCGATGCGCCTTTGCGTTCGAGCAGAAACAGATCGAAGACGGCAAAATCGAGGGCGTCGTAGCGCATACACGTCGCCCCGTTTGTCAGCCGGTAGGCAAGGTCGGTACGTGTCCAGTCGAGGATGGGCATGAAATTATAACAGATGATCTCGATGCCTGCGTCACGCAGGTTGCGCATCGATGTCTTCCAGTTCGAGATATGAGTTTTCCAGTCGCCCGTCTGGCGTTTTATATCTTCTGAAACGGGAAGGCTTTCCACGACTTCCCATTTCAGTCCGGAAGGGGCACCATTCTTCATCCGGGCGATTTCGGCCTGCCGTTTTTCGATTTCGGCTGGCGACCAGACCGCGCCGGTCGCCACGTGATGCAGGGCGGTGACAACGCCTTCTACCCCCGCTTGCAGCATATCATCGATGGACACGAGGTCCTTGGGGCCAAACCAGCGCCAGGTCTGTCTCATTTAATTGTCTCTCTATTTCCAGTGCTAAGCTGACGCGTCAGCGAAACTAATCTGAACCTTGACGGACCGGGAACGATCCATGGCCGACTGAAAGGCGAACAAGGTTTCGGTCAAGGGAAGGGTCGCCGTGATGATCGGCTGGGGGTCGATAGTCTTCGATCCAATAAGGCGCACGGCCTCGGCAAACTCTGTATCGAACCGCTGTGAACCGACGAACTGGATTTCTTTGCCCACCATGACGTTGAGGGGCAGAACAGTCGGTCCGGAGACTCCAACCTGCACAAGCGTACCGAGCGGTCGCAGGCAGGAAATTGCATCGCTAATGGCCGGTGCCGCAGCCGAGCATTCAAATACCAGATCGACCTTGCCCTTGCCTTCCTGCCACCGCATGAGCCCTGTTGGATTAGTCGCAATATTGACCGTATGGTCTGCCCCCATGCGCGTGGCGATGGCCAGGGTGGCATCCTGAATGTCGGTCACGATGATTTCGGAAGCGCCACGTTGTCGCGCAACCGCCACGCAAAGTGCGCCGATCGGACCCGCGCCTGTTACCATGACGATCTTGCCGGCCAGGCTGCCTGCAATCGCTTCGCCACGATTGGCCGCGTGAAGGCAGACTGCCAGCGGTTCAGAACAGGCAGCGGCTCCTGGATCGATTCCGTCCGGGACAGGCAAGCATTGGTCAGCCGCAATTACAATCCTGTCGCGGAACATGCCCTGTTCGTGCGGAAGATACATTGCTGAACCCTTGAAGCGCATCGCACTGCAATGGCGCGGCAGGCCCTGCTGGCAGAAACTGCAGGTGCCGCAAGGTTGTGACGGATTCATCGCAACGAGCTGCCCCGGCATCAGCCCTGTCACTCCCTCGCCAAGGGCCGTGATGCGCCCCGAAGCCTCGTGGCCGAGGATGATCGGTTCCCGGACCCGGATCGTGCCAATGCCGCCTTCCAGCCAATAATGCAGATCCGATCCACAGATTCCGCCTACTTCGACCGTGACCAGCACTTCGCCCGGCCCCGGTGTTCCGACAGGCCGGGTCTCGATCCTCAGATCGTCCTGTGCGTGAAGGCAGATCACGCGCGTGTTCGACAATTCGGTCATTTCCGCCTCACGGCATCAGTGTGTTGGGCAGCCAAGTTGCCAGAGGCGGCATGTAGCTGACCATCAGAAGGACAATCAGATTGGTGACGATATAGGGAATAATTGCCCTGATCACCGGCGAGAGAGGGAGCCGTGCAATATTAGACGCGACAAACAGGCAAACACCGACCGGTGGCGTCGTCAGGCCGATCATCAGGTTCAGGACTGCAAAACAGGCAAAATGAATGGGGTCTATACCGACCGCCGAGGCCAGAGCCTGCAGAGGCACGAACAGAATGATCAGAGCTGCAATCGTCTCCATGAACATGCCGACGAACAGAAGCAGGATGTTAATCAGCAGGATAACGAGGAACTTGTTGTCGGTGATTGAGAGAACCGCATTCGCCAGTGTCTGTGGGATACGTTCTGCGACGAGAATCCAGCCGAACACATTGGCAGTGCCCACCAATACGAGAATGCCGGCCGAACTGATCGCACTATCGATGATGATTTTCGGAATCCGGCTTACCGGCAGTTCTCTGTAAACGAACAGCCCCACCACTGCGGCGTAAAGGCATGCGACCACTGCGGTTTCGGTCGGCGTCGTGATGCCGACCAGCAGGCCACCCACGATCAGTGCGGTCATTGCAATAGCCCAGATCGCGCCGGTAAACGACGACAGTAGTTCTCGGGTGCCCTTCCAGTCCTCGCGGGGGAAGTTTTTCTTCTTAGCGATGAAATAGGTCGTTACCATCATGGCAAAACCCATCAGAAGGCCGGGTACCGCACCTGCCAGAAACAGCTTGCCAACTGAAAGGCCGGAGAGCGATCCGACGATAATCATTGGCACGCTTGGCGGGATCATCGGGCCGACGGTCGATGAGGCGGCCGTGACAGCTGCAGAGAAATCCGCTGGATAACCGACCTTTTTCATGCCGGGGATCATCATGCCGCCAACGGAAGCCACATCGGCGACTGCGGTTCCTGAAATACCGCCGAAGAGCATGGAGGCTGCAATGTTGGCCTGTGCCAGTCCGCCGCGCATCCAGCCCACAAGGGCATTTGCAAAGCGAATAATTCGTTCGGTAATACCGCCGGAATTCATCAAGTTTCCGGCTAGAATGAACCCCGGAATGCAGAGCAGAACAAAGCTGTCCATTCCGGCATACATTTTCTGAGGAATAACAACCAAAGGGATATCCGCGAACAGAAGATAGGCCATCGAGGAAAGGCCCAGTGTCACAGCTACTGGCAAGCCGATGGTAAGGCCTAGCACGAACGTGCCAAGAAGAAGGGTCAGGCCCATCAATTTTCCTCCGAATTGGGGATAGGGCGCCCGTCATGACGGCCCGAAAGCATTTCAATGATGCGCATCAGAGCCCAGAGACCCAGGGCGACAAGAAGAACGAGCTGTGTTGCGTGGACGAAATCCATGCGCCAGCCAAGCGACGGGGCGGTCTGACGACTCCCGATCATGGTGTAATCCCACGCAGCGGGCAGAAGAATAACAGCAAAGACCACCGTCAATACGGCGCTGACCAGTCGCAACAGCCACGGCATACGTCCGGGCAGGCTTTCGCAAAGAAGGTCGACATTGACCATATCGCCACTACGCAGCGCGAGACCCGCGCCGAGCGCACCAATATAGAGCAGGCAGAATCTGGTCAGTTCCTCAGTCCAGACCGGAGCGCTGCTCAAAAACGTGCGTGCATAAACCTGCAGCAGCACCGCGCCCATCAATATGAGAAATGCTGCCAGTATCAGAAGGCGGCATATGCCTTCTAATCCTTTGAATAGTTTTGTCATGGTATCCTCGACGTAGCAGCCGCCGGAATAGGTCCGGCGGCCCTATTATCTCAGTCGTTGAAGACCTGTTCGACCAGAGGACGGATTTCCTGTGGTACGGAGTTGATGACGGCGTCGCGTGCCTTGTCAGCAAAGGCAGCTTGATCCACGTCAACAAACTTCACGCCCCGGCCTTCGAGATCGGTGACGAGCGCCTTTTCGTCGGCGATGAACAATTCGCGTTCGTAAGCCTGCGTGGCCTTGGCGGCTTCCTGCAATGCAGTTTGATCGGCCTTCGAAAGTTTGCCCCAGCTCCGTTCTGAAATGGCCAGATAAATCCACGAGCGAACGTGTTCTGTCTTGTTGACGACTTTCTGAACTTCGTAGAAGCCGCCGGACTTGAAAAGCGCGAGCGGATTTTCCTGACCTTCGATGGTACCGTTCTGGAGGGACGTGAAAACCTCGGAGAAGGCCATCGGGGTTGGGTTTGCACCGAGCGACTGCCATGCGGCGACAAAGATTGGCACATTCGGCACGCGAACCTTGAAGCCCTTCAAATCTTCCGGCTTTGTTACCTCGCGATTGGCAGAAAGATTGCGCGGGCCGCGCGCGAAATAGGTCAGAGGACGAATCCCCGCCTTTTCGATGATTTCTGCCTCGATCTGCTTGCCGATCTCGCCAGACGCAATCTTGTCCATATGTTCAAGCGATTTGTATGCATATGGCAGAGCAAGCAGGGCTGCTTTTGGTGCCCAGTTCTGCAGGCTTTCACCGGTGATGGTCATATCGGCGGTGCCAAGCTGCATGCCGTTGATGACATCGATTTCCTTGCCGAGCGATTCATTCGGATAGACTTCGACGGCGACGCGTCCCTCGGTACGAGATTTGACTTCTTCCGCAAATTTCAGCGCTGCCTTGTGCCAGATATTCTCTTCATTGGCGAGATGGCCGAGCTTGAGCGTTACCTCCTGCGCCAGTGATGCTCCTCCCATGACGGCGAGAATGGCACAGGTCGCTGCCAGTCGCGTAAAACTCTGAAATTTCATTGTTTCCTCCTCTAGATAGTGTCTTTGCTGTTGCTGGGCGTCCTACAGAAAATACTCGGGCCGCTCCTGTTCGATGACAGGTAGATCGCTCAGAATTCCTCGCAGATGCGTCCGTATTGATTGCTCTGCTTGAACGGCATCACCTTTCGCTATCCCATCGACCACTGCACAATGTTGCGCAATGAGGCGATCAACCGGGAAATGCATGCTGGAAAGAAACCGTACCCGGTCCATCTGCGCTTTCATCTCGACCACGACGCGCCAGGCTTTTCCTTTATCGGCGCCTTCGGCCAGAGTGCGGTGGAATATTTCGTCCGCCTCCATGAAGTCCCGTGCAGATCCGCCGACAAGCTTTTCCTGACGAACGAGTTGGGCTCGCAACTCGGTAATCAGCGTTTGATCGGGAGATTGAGCCAGAAGCTTCACGATGTCGGCTTCAACCGCTTCACGGACGAAGCGCGCATCCATTACGGCCTGAAGTGAAATTTTCGCGACGAAGGTGCCTCGCTGAGGCCGAACCTCCAGCAGTCCTTCGTTGGCTAGCTTGATGAATGCCTCACGCACAGGCTGACGGCTAACCCCGTATTGCTGAGCCACATCGGCCTCGGAAATCCGGGCGCCGGGTGACAATGCATTATCAATGATGGCAGCCCGCAGCGTTGCGTAGAGCTGATCGACCACACTGACGTGCTTTGGTTGCAATAATGGGCTTTGCATAAATTGGGCTCCTCAAATTCCGAATATACCATACTACCATACCAGTCAACGTGAATACGTGTTCTTCCTCCAGTCGAACCACAGCTCGAAATGAAACGTGGCGACAGCCGGAGTTTGGCAGAGGTGGGGATCGTTACATTCGCGACGGTCCTGTGAAGGTTTTTCTCATCTACAGCCGCCAGTCACATTCTTAACCGAGTGGCGCATTTTTCGCGGGACTGAGCGGGGCCGCTTTAGTTGCACGGGAATATATGGATTGGTTGTTCCTCTATTCTACCCAGTTCCATGCATTTTTGATCTGAGCAAAATGTCCAGCCTCCAGTCGTCTTGCCGGAGGCGGCCAGAACAATTTCACGACGGGGAGGAATGTTTGGATGATAGATATACCAACCATCCTTAAGAACAGAATCCGCAGGAGGGTCCATTCCGGCGCCAGAACCTTTGATGCGGGCTTCTGACAAGGCAAGGCCCTGGGACGTGACATTCCAGAACTCCCGCCATGGCACTTTCTCAACGCTGTGCGTCCACGAAAGAATAAAACTTGTGGCGGCGATTTTCAGTACGCCGCCAGCCGTTGCAATGCAGACCGCCATCAACCGGATGTCGCGACAACGGAAGGCCGCGACCTCCAGAAATGCCACGCAAGAAAGGCCGTACAGGCAGCAAAGCCGAGCTCATCGCTATACGGATATGTCGCGAGCATGAGCGCAATAGCAGCAAACGCCCATATGCGCTCCCATATGTTCAGCGGCGTCCGAAGATGACCGATCGCGGCTGCGCCCCAGAGCAGGATACTAAGAAGCGCCTTGATGAACATATAGGCGAATGCAGGCCAGAAGCCGAACTTTTCCGAAAGAGGTCCTCCCTCCTGAAGCATGATGGCTGGCTCGTATACTGCCATGAAAGGCACGGCGAACCCCGCGACTGCGATTCGGATCGCCTGCATGCCGATCTTCATGCCCGACTCTCGCGCGATCGGCGCCGCCGCGAAAGCTGCAAGCGCAACGGGCGGCGTGAGATCGGCCATGATACCGAAATAGAAGACAAACATATGTGATACGAGAAGCGGCACCTCGAGATGAAGAAGCGCCGGGCCGGCGATTGAGGATGTGATGATATAGTTTGGAATGGTTGGAATGCCCATTCCGAGTACCAGACAGGCAAGCATGGTCAGTATCAGCGAGAAGAACAGCGAGTTTTCTCCAACGCTGACAATCACACGGGCGAATGTCGAACCGGCTCCTGTGAGTGCCAGAACACCGATGATGACGCCAACCAGAGCACAAGCGATGCCCACCGGCAGCGCATTTTTGGCGCCTTCCGCGAGGCTTTGAAGACAAAGATTGAGCGTTTCTCGACCACCGCGCACCAGAAAATTTATCGCGACCAGAAGTGCTACAAGAGCAATGATCAGCGTAATGCCGCGTAGGGCATAACCGAAGATACTGAAGGTCGTACCAAATGCAGCGGCGGACATGACACCCAGCGCGACCCAGAACAGCACACGCAAAGGCATAGACATGGAGCCGGAAACCGGCACACCAAGAATGATGAGGGCGGTCAGGCTAAGGCCGACTGTGCCTGCAAAAAGTGGCGTATAGCCGGAGAAAAGCAGCCATACCAACGCGACAAGTGGCAGAACCAGAAACCAGCGTTTTCTGATTGCTTCGAGAGCACTTGGCATTTCGCTTTTATTGAGGCCTTTCATCTTAAGGCGACGCGCCTCGAGATCAACCATCACGAAGACAGTTATAAAATACAGAATAGCAGGCACAATTGCCGCTTTGACGATCTCAACATAAGGCAGACCCAGCGTTTCGGCCATGATGAAAGCAACCGCGCCCATGACCGGGGGCATGATCTGGCCACCCATTGACGCCACAGCCTCGACACCACCGGCAAAGGCCGGGCGGAAGCCGGACCGCTTCATAAGCGGAATGGTGAACGCGCCCGTGGTCACAACATTGGCGACGCCAGAACCGTTGATCGTTCCCATCAAGGCAGAGGAGATCACCGAAACTTTTGCGGGGCCACCGCGCGACGCACCGACCGTCCCCATGGCAATGTCGTTGAAGAGTTGGATCATGCCAGCACGTTCGAGAAATGCTCCGAACAAGATAAAAAGGAAAATATAGCTTGATGAGACATAGATCGGCGTGCCGTAAATTCCTTCCGTTCCCAGAAAAAGAACCTCGACCACTTGTTCGAAATCATAACCCCGGTGGTTGAACGGGTGCGGGAGATATTGTCCAAACAAGCCGTAAGCCAAAAAGATCGCGCAGATGAGAGGCAGGGTCCAGCCCATCATCTTTTTCCCAGCCCAGAAGACGAGAGCGACCACGAGAATGCCGATCACAATATCGAGCGTATTCGGTTCACCCGCCCTGATCACCAGATCTTCATAGAATACCCAATGATAAAGACTGAGTACAAAGGCGATGATAGCCGCCAGCCAGAACGCTGTTCGCTTTGAAGCGACAGTGCTCGCATTGGCGTAAAGGCCGAAAAGAAGCAGAAGCAGAAAGCCCACATGGACAGAGCGGACGACCTGACTTGGCAGTGGTGAATAAGCGGAAGTCCAAAGCTGGAAAACCGAAAAAGCCACGGCAATGGCAAACAGGATTTTTGCGCCTGTGCCTGTGCCCCAGGCGGGAATATGCTCGGCCGATTCTACGGCACTGTTCTCGCTCTGCGTCATGAACGGACCTTCATCAGATTGTGCATTTGAAATAAACAGTTACGGGAGCGATCCGATTAAAAAAAATCGGACATCTTCTGTCAGGACAAGGAAGGAACCCGGGAAAGTCACCCGGGTGCCAACCGCCACGCAGAATTACTGCCGGCCTATTCGATGCCTTTTTCCTTGTAGTAACGCAGAGCACCGGGATGAATCGGAACAGGAGATACGATGGTGCTTTTGTCGAGCTTGATTGCCTTTGCGGAAGAATGAGCAGCAGCCAGCTGGTCGAGATTCTCGAAGAACCCCTTGGTCATCTGGTAAACCAGTTCTTCATCCATATCGGGACGAACGATCAGATAGTTGATCACGGAAGCCGTCACGACGTCCTTGTCCTGGCCACTATAGGTATTCGCCGGGATTGTGTTGACCTGATAAGGCGCACCAATTTTCTCGATAACGTCTGCCGGAACTTCAACAACGTTGATGTCCACGGAGTTGGCAAGGTCGCGCAGCGAGGCGACGCCAAGTCCGGAAGATTGCAAGGTTGCATCCAATTGGCGATTTTTCATCAGCTCGACGGATTCTGCGAAAGGAAGATATTCGATCTTGCCGAGATCATCATAGGAAAGTCCGGCAGCCTCCAGAATGGTGCGCGCATTCAGTTCCGTTCCGGATTTTGGCGCGCCGACTGATAGCCGTTTTCCCTTGAGGTCGGCCAATGTCTTGATGCCGGATTCCTTGGAAGCGACGATCTGAACGTAATTTGGATAGATTGCCGCAAGCGTACTCAGATTGGTGAGCTTCTTTTTAAAACCAGCCGCCTCATTCCCCTCATAGGCATCACGCAGGGAATCGCCCAGCGTGAACGCCACTTCGCCACGACCGCTGTTGATGAGATTGATATTCTCAATGGATGCCTTCGTCGCCTGAACCGAAGGACGCACATCAGGAATGCCGGAATAGATCTTTTCCATGGCGACGCCGAGCGGGTAGTAGACGCCACTGGTGCCACCGGTCAGAATATTTACAAACTCCTCGGCTTTCGCTTGCGCTGCACCAAACACAAGCCCCAATGCGGTAGCCAAAGAAACAGTTGTTTTCCGAATAAAGATTTGCATATTTCCTCCTCACACCAATAGATTTTGCCATGGTGCAGGCACCACGACTAAGCGGGAAGTTTTTGCAGATTACTTCCCCCACTGCATTTCATAAGGTCCTCCCACAGAACTGCGAAGACGCTAACGCATTCTGAGGAGAATCCAAAATGTTTTTGGCCGCAATTGCCCAGTGAGTTTAATTCTCTATGTTTGTTTTGAATACGACGAGGTTCTGCCACCGTTACGCCGATGCGCAACATACGGAATCATGCGCGCGGAAAGGCTGGGTTTCGACTAGGATCAAGGCCCGCTTATGCCTGGGCAAGCAGTTAGCTTGCCAGTGAGAGGTCTGTTAATTGTTCAAACCAGGATGGAAGCTGTGCGTTTTGACCTCCTACCATTTGAGTAAAACGCGCCCGCCAATCATGCCGAGAAAGCCTGTGATGGCGATGCCGAGCGTGTACCAGATTGCAATAAACGGCATTCCGGATTCTGGACAGTGTAGTGAATAGGTGAGAACTCCTACGGCGCCAGCAACGATACCGGCGACAAGACCGGTCAGAGCAGGATTTGCCGGAGCAAGCCGTCGCATAGCAGCAAGCAGAAATCCGAGCATGGGAAGAGCTATGAGAACAATCAACCACGGACAGACCAACGCTGTCCGCCCCCATATCAACACTTCTGCTTGTCCGGGCTCAGCGTTCAGCAGCTGGATTGATGCAGCACCTGCAAGACAAGCCGGCAGTATGGCCAGCGGCAACCAGTGCAATCCCGTGCGAACGGGCCGTGACAAGGTGAATAATGCGGGGATCAGTATCAATAAAAGCAGGACTGCGTAGCCGAATTTCATCCAATAGGCTGCCGTCGTCATCGCCAACAACAAATCGTGACGTACGCCAAGGAAAACCAGCATAATCGCAAGCCCGCCTGTAATGCCTCCCGTCGCATAGCGCAAGAAAAGCTGGCGCATTGCGTGAGGGCCAACCGGTTTGATATCTGCTGTCAGCTTGTCGATCAGATCATCGGTCACGCCCTTTGCCTCCAAATCTTTGCGCTATTGTTGCAAGACCGCGGTGGATGGCGATTTTGACCGCGCTCTGGCTCAAACCGGTTTCGCGTGCGGCTTCATCTATGGATTGTCCCGCGATTTTTACTTTGCGGATCAAACCTGCCGTGCGTTCGGAAACACCGCTCAACATTCTGTCCACGTCCATGCGCGCGTCGGTGGCTTCGGCTTCATCGGACACAGGAACATCTTCTTCCAGAGGTGTAGCAGTCTCACGCCCGTGACGGCGTAGATGATCGACAAGCTTGTGATGTGCAATTCCATTCACCCAGGGCAGAAACGCCATGCCTCGATCATAGGTTATGCGTCGGGTATGGATCGCCAGCAACGTCTCCTGAATAAGGTCTTCCGCTTGCGATTTATCGCCGAAAAGACGCCGTAGAAAATATGGTTTCAGCCGGCGCGACAAATCCTCAAGCAAGGTCCGATAGGCTGCCTTGTCTCCGTCGAGCGCCAATATCATGAGTTTTTTCAACCTCTCTTCGTTCGAATAGGTCAGGTTACAACTCCCAATCACCGGCATATTCGTGAAAGAAGCGGAAAAGGTTACGTCTTCCGATGAGGTGATCACATCGTCGTGATCGGTGTAACCATTTGCCTCTGCCTGTCGAAACTCCTCCTGTTACGCGCCGCTGGCGCCCAGATGAACAGGAGTATCGTCATGACCATCAAACAGAACATCATCGTCCTCCCTGCGCTCACCCTGCTTGCCGCTATATCTTTCACGCCGGTTTCTTTCGCGCAAGACGCGATGAAAACCGACACCATGAAGTCTGACACTATGAAGAAGGATTCCATGGGCAAGCATGACGCCATGCATAGCGATACAAAAAAGAAAATGAAGAAACATGACGACAAAGCGATGAAGAGCGATGCCATGAAACAGGACGCGATGCAGTCCGACCCCATGAAAAAGCCTCAGTAATTGTTCTGGCCCGCTAGTCTTCCCTCAGGATTGGCGGGCAAATTACCGGAGCACAACATCATGAAACAGCTCGTCTATCGCCAGCGCCTGCTGACGCGCCTCACACACTGGATTTGGGCCGCAAGCCTCTTTTTTCTGCTGCTGTCGGGGCTGCAGATATTCAATGCACACCCCACGCTCTATCTCGGCAATGAATCCGGTTTCGACTATGATAATGCCGTTCTGGCAATTTATGCCGTCGATGGTGAAAGCGGCCCTGAAGGTCGTGTCGATATCTTGGGCAAAAGCTTCCAGACAACCGGTTTTCTCGGCGTATCGGGAGCTACAAGCGCTCCCGACTATCAGGCCTTTCCACCGGCATTGACCATTCCGTCCTATCGCGATCTGGCAACCGGACGCGTGGTTCACTTTTTCTCCGCCTGGGTTCTGGTGGGCACGCTCATGCTATGGCTTGTCGGCAGCATTCTGAACGGGCATTTGAAGAACGAGCTGTTGCCATCTGCATTCGATATACAAAGCCTACCCAGTGATTTTCTCAACCATCTCAAGTTTCGCTTCCAGCACGGAAAAACATACAATCCTATGCAGAAGCTGACCTATTGCATGGTGTTTTTCGGGCTTTTCCCGATCATTATAGTTACGGGGCTGGCCATGTCTCCCGGCATGGATGTCGTACTGCCGCTGACGGAATGGCTCGGCGGACGCCAGACAGCCCGCACTCTTCATTTTTTGGCCGTTTTCCTGCTTTGCGCATTCGTCTTCGTTCATATCGTGATGGTGCTTGCGGCAGGTCCGTTCAACGAAATGCGATCGATGATTTCTGGTTGGTATCGCGCCGATCTTCCGAAAAAAGACGAGGACAGGCACCCATGAGCAAGCTGAATATTTCCAGACGACAGTTCCTTACTTTTTCTGGAGCCGCAGCCTCGTCCATTATGTTGAGCGGTTGTGATGCCTTCGATTTTGTCGGCGATAACGAAAGCGCTACGCGGCATGTCCTCGAAAAGGCGAACGATCTGACCTACCTCATTCAACGGCAACTGCAGGGACCTAATGCACTTGCAAGGGAGTATGGGGAAAGCGAACTGCGTCAGGGTCAAAAACCGAATGGTGAAACCAATCCTGCAACAGAAGAATATGAAGCCCTTCGCGCTGCCAATTTCTCAAACTATGTTTTGCAGGTAGCTGGTCTCGTAGAAAAACCGCTAAGTTTTTCGCTGGAGCAACTGCGCAACATGCCAGGGCGCACCCAGATCACCCGCCACGACTGTGTGGAAGGCTGGAGTACAATCGCCAAATGGACAGGTGTTCCCTTGAGCCAGATTCTCGATGTGGCACGCCCCACGTCATCCGCGCGCTTTGTCGTCTTCCACTGCTTCGATAGGGTAGACGGCGCGAAAGGGGCAGCGTCATTTTATGGCAGCATAGATCTCATCGACGCCCGCCATCCGCAGACTATATTGGCCTACGGTCTCAACAATCAGGCCCTTCCGGTGGAGAACGGAGCTCCGCTTCGTCTGCGCGTAGAGAGACAACTCGGATACAAGATGAGCAAATATATCAAGTCGATTGAGCTTGTTTCAAGCTTTGCAAATATTCAAGGTGGAAAAGGTGGATCCTGGGAAGACTATGGCTATGACTGGTACGGTGGATTGTGAATGATTGAAATGCCCCGTCGGCAACTATATCGAAAAAGGCAACCGCGTGAGATTGGTTTTCCGAGCTTCCAAGGCTAACCGGGTCGATGAGTGACGGATCTGTACGATTGCGGATAAGAGGTTCCCACTTGCGTAATAACCTCTCCCTATTGTGGACTTTAACATGGTGTGCATTGCAGAGACACAAAGGAAGGACATATTGTCCGTCTGGCCGTTTAAGAAAGCCTAGATTCTGAGGATATTGATCGATGCGGGGTGCTTTCTCCAGGTCGCCGAGAAACTTCATGTCGCTCTTGATCGAGCATTGAGAACGTCCACTACTTCCAACTTGGAAGCTAAAAGCTGACAGGCCACTCACGGCCCTTTTCCGGTCATTGGAAATGACCAGTCACGGCATTTTCGGACAATAGAGTCTGCTTCACTTCTGACGAGTGTTTTTCCTCTTTGTAGTTCAATAAAAGCTAATAGAGCGCCGTGGACTTAAACCTAAAACACTAGCGGCTTGCTCAGACGTCAGCAGATGGTCAAGCTCATAGTTTGTTGAAGGACGGACTTAACGTTAGCGGTTTTATCTTTTTGTGCCAAAGGCAGTGCCGCGCCACACACACCAGGCACAAAAAGAGCTTGTGCAGAGACACGGCATTAGGCGACCATGTTGGGTCGTGTCTTCAAGTCGAAAAATGTTGGATTTTCAAGATATTAACTGGTGCCGCTTGCGTGACTCGAACACGCGACCCCATCATTACGAATGTGGTTTCTTTATCCCCGCTCTTGTTTTCCACAACTGCCAGAAATTTTATTTATCCAGCAAAAACAATACGATCGATCCAGATCACTCCGTATCATGTTTTCCTCGCCCTTCCCCGGCTTCCGTTTTTGTGGTGAGTATTTGGTGAGTAATGCCAAATGCCATGGAGCCATAAGTGCCAAAACTGACGAAGACGGTTGTTGAAGGATTGCAGCCCAAAGAGAAGCAATATACCGTCTGGTGTTCGGAACTTAAGGGATTTGGCGTATCCATCAACCCGGCAGGATCGAAATCATACATCGTTGACTATCGCACTGCTGAAGGTGCACGGCGGCGAATGACAATCGGTCGGCATGGTCCTCTCACGACCGAAGAAGCGCGCAAGCTGGCAATCAAGACGCTTGGCAGCACGATACAGGGCGAGGACCCGCAGCTTGAAAGAAAAACGCGCCGCAATTCGCTGACCATTGCAGAGTTGTGCGAACAGTATTTTCAGGCAGCAGAAAAGGGCCTGATTATTGGTCGGGGCGGGAAGCCGAAAAAGCAGACCACAATAGACACAGATCAAAGCATGGTCTCGGCGCATGTCTTGCCGTTGCTCGGCAGTAAGCTGGTTATCGACCTCAAACGGGCGGATATCGTCAAATTCATCCGTGACGTGTCGTCTGGCAAGACTGCGAAGGATAAAGCGCCATCCGGCAAACTGCGTGGCAGGGTGCGCGTTTCTGGTGGGGTAGGCTCGGCAACTCGCACGGTGGCGGCTCTTGGCGCGGTTTTGACGTATGCCGTTGCTGAAGGGATCATAGACCACAACCCGACGCATGGCGTGAAAAAGCCAGCCATAGGAAAGCGTGAACGCCGATTGACGCCTCCCGAATATGCGGCATTTGGCGCGGCCCTGAACGAAGCTGATTTAGATGAAACGAAAGCGTGGCAGGGTGTGAATGCCTTACGATTTATGGCCCTGACCGGTTGCCGTCTTGGTGAGGCAATCAATCTGCGATGGGCTGAGGTCCACATCAAAAACTGCCTGTTGAAGCTGGAAGACAGTAAGACAGGAAAATCAGTGCGCCCGCTTGGTGCGCCAGCGGTGGCTTTGCTCAAAGGGTTGGCGACAGGATCAAACTACGAGTTTGTTTTCCCCTCCGATACCATGGAAAATCGCCCCTATGCGGGCATCAAGAGATTTTACCGTGCCTTATTCAAAGCGGCTGGCCTTGAAGGTGTGACGCCGCATGTTTTGCGCCATTCTTTCGCCAGCGTGGGGGCCGATCTGGGATTTTCAGATAGCACCATAGGTTCAATGCTCGGCCATACGGGAAGCGGTATTACCAGCCGTTACACGCACCGTCTCGATAGTGTTCTAATCGCTGCCGCTGACCAGATCGCGCATGAGGTCGAAAAGCAAATGGCCGGGAAGACCCCGGCCAAATGATCAGCGTTCAGAAGTAGATCGGACGGCAGGCGATATCCGTTCATCGGCCCACTTGTCCAAATCGTCTTTGTGGTAGAGAGGAAACCGGCCTTGATATTGCATCGCTGGACCGCCGCCGACACTGGCAAGCTTCTCCAACGTGGCATAGGCGATATCGATACCGTGTTTCGTGCGCAGATATTCCGGAACATCCTTCCGGCGTAGACGGGGGCGATCAATCATCATCGCCACCCCCATTGTTCCTTGAGCGACACTGCTCAATCATGGCCAGTTTTCTTTCTCCAATTTCAATTCTAGCCGGGTCTCCTGATTGAATGGCAATCTTTGCTGTATGCTCTATTGGGCCGTATCTGTCAGTTTGTATCGCACCGAATTTGACAGCTAGAGCGCGTTTAGATTTGGCGATATCGAAATGAACCCACGATGCATTCCGATGCCTCCCAAACGACAGGTAAGGATGACCTTGAATCCATTTTCGTTGAATACCGATCCGGTCGGCCATGGCGAGTAATTCCTCGTCCGTATCGGCCCACATGTGGCACATAACCATATTACCGAACGGAGCGGCCATATCATCAACATAAACGCTCATTCCTGATCCTCCTGCGCTGGTGTGACAGGCAATGGGATACGACGCCATTTTGTGAAGTGGTTGGCGGAAAGATGCTTAGGGGTGCCTGTCCTTCGAGCGCTATGGAAGTACTCAGCCTTCCATATCATCGCCAAGTCAGGATGGTCCGGCGACCACACCATAATGAAGCCGTCTGTAGGCGTGCTATCGTCAATATCTCTCCACCCGTTTGAGACAGACTCAGGGTATAATGCCGGTGATATGCGCTCTATCCAGTGAGCTTGCGCTTTGGATTTGCCGTCTTCCGCTCCTTCGCAGATAAATTCTTCTTCGTCGTAATATTCATCAAAGCAGTATCGCCATTTCCAGCACCCGTCATATGGCTCAACTGTGTAAGAGCCGAACGGCGTATGAGCTTGCCATCCGTCGCACCAGACAACCCATTCTAATGGCTTTACACCCGTAGAAATATGAGGCAGTGCGGCAGAAAGTGCCGCATCTACGTCTTCAACATCGACCGTCAATGCAGGACCGGTTCTAGCATACAACACTTCCCATGCTGCATTTGCAGCTTTGCTTGTCATGGTCATATCACCCCCTCCAATACCTGAAGGCAGCAACAGCGACCGCAACCAGCACAAAGCCGGTGTTGCAGACGAAAACGAGCGTCCAAAACCGAACCGCGAAACGGTCGGGATCGAGATGTTTTTCAGGGCGGGTCATTGAAGCGCCCCTTTGGGTTTGCTGCTGCCAACCAGCACGGCACTTTCGACGGGGCAGAACATGATTGGAGAATTGCCGCCCTTATTTTTCGGGAAAACAACCCCCATAAACTCGCCATCCATCCACGCTTCAAGCGCTTCTGACAGTTCATTGGCGAGACGTGTAACCCGCTCTACGGGCTGCTCAGTGTTGCTTGATTTTTCTTGCATGATTGGAGCCTACCTTAATGGGCAGATCGGCTGATAGCGTATCGGTGCGCTTCGCTTCTTCGTGCCTTTGAATGGCCTCAATTATGCATTTACGGATATTTAATGCAATATTAAAAAATCCCTAAACGGATAATTATGCACAAGCGCATAAAATCGCTCATGAATTAATTTAGTCCCTAGGCTTAATCCAATCGATAGGCGCAGCCCACGTAACTGGAACGTCAACAATGTCGCTCGCATTGAAGCTGCTGAGCGTCCACAGGCCCGGCTCTGATCCAACCCGTAGTGTTTTGACAAGCCTGCGTCCGTCCTCAAGGTGCACAACGCATAGTTTGTTTATGAGTTCGGCAGGTGGAAGTTGCCTTGACCAAAAGATTAACCAGCGATCCTGAAAGACCGGGAACATTGAATCCCCGATAACTTCAGCCGCAACGGTATCGGGATGGGCATCTAACGGGGCTTCCACTTCATCATACCCGCCATCTTCCAGCGGGTACACGGCTTGGCCAGCGCCAATTCGGCCAATCAATGGCACAGTGCGCGTTTCCCCTTCATCGGGGAATTCTGAAAGGAATATCTCGTTGATGCGATCCCGGTGCGCGCCTTCAGGCTCAGTTCCTTTTAGCCAACGGTTCACAGTTGACTGAGACACACCGACTGCATCCCCAAACTTGGTTTGGGTCCAGTGCTTCAGAGTGAGAATTGCTTTGACTTTGCGTGAGATATCCATGTCACGGATATTATCCACAAGCGGATAAGAATAAAACTGCCATTCACGGATAATGGTTAATTGACAGTTAATCCGTTTGCGGATATTTCTGAATTATGAACACGATCCGCTTTATCCGAAAATCAGTCTTCAAGGTGGGGCAGGGCGAATTCGCAAAAATCGCGAATGTCGCACAGGCGACGGTTTCGCGGTGGGAGCGGAGCGAGTCCTCCCCGACGCTCGATGAAATCAAGCGCATCCGCGATGAAGCCGCCGCAAGGGCAATCCCTTGGAGCGATGATTGGCTTTTCCGTCCGGTGCCTTCTTCGATGCAGGAGGTCGCATGAATACGAACGCAGCCACGGTAGGGCAGCGTATTGCCGGTTCCGGTGTTCTGGCGGACCTGCCGGAACCGGCAACCTTCACAATGCCAACGCCGCCAAGCGCAAATCACCTGTTCAAGAATGTCAAAGGTGTGGGTCGCGTTAAATCGGCTCATTACGATGAATTCATTCGCATGGGTGTTGCCGCGATCCGGCGTCAGGGTGTGAAGCACGTTCCCGGTCATGTGCTGGCAATCATTGGCGTGGAACGCATGTCAGCGCGCGCCGATATCGACAACAGGTTGAAGGCCACGCTTGACGCAATCGTCAAGGCCGAAGTGATCGAGGATGACCGGTTCGTTACCGGCATCGCTCTGGTCTGGCTTCCGAAAGCTAACGGCCTGTCTCACGTCTCAATTCTTCCGGTCCAGACCTTGGACCTGACGTTTCACCCCTCGCAGGACGGCGCAAGCGGCGGGTGGTTCATCAATGCGCCTTCACTCACAGGAGATAATGACGATGGCTATCAGCCTGTCTAACCTCAAGAAAGTCAAAGCGGACAAGCCGCCGCGCATTCTTGTCTATGGCCCGCCCGGCATCGGCAAGACCACGCTTGCGAGCGAGTTCCCGAACCCTGTTTTCCTTCAGGTCGAGGAAGGCACGCCTTCCGGCAAGGAACTGGACGCATTCAGCGACCTGAAGACATTCAGTCAGGTGATGGAAGCACTCGCCGCCCTTTATACCGAAGAACATGAGTTCAAAACGGTTGTCATCGACAGTGTGACGGCTTTGGAAAAGCTCATTTTCGCAGAAACCTGCGCACGCGGCGACGAACGTGGCAACCCGAAAGCCAACATCGAAGATTTCGGTTACGGTAAAGGCTACGTGTTCGCAACTCGCGTTGCCGGTGAATTCATTGAAGGCATCAATGCACTGCGCCGGGATCGCGGTATGGTTGTTGTTCTTATCGCACATTCGACCGTGCTTCGCTTTGATGATCCAGAAACGGTGTCCTATGACCGTTACGAAATCGCGCTGCGCACTTCCGATAAGCCGAACGCCGACATTCGCGGCATGTTCGAACGCGATATGGATGCGATTTTCCTTCTGAAACAGCCGGTCACCGTGAAAACCGAAGAAGTGGGCTTCAACAAGGAACGTGCCTTGGCCACTGGCGGCGGCACCGTCCTTATCCACGCAGTTGGGAAGCCCGCATACACGGCCAAGAACCGTTACGACATGCCGCCGACAATCCGTTACGACAAGGGGCAGGGCTTCGCTGTCTTGGCTCCTTACTTCCCCACCTTTGCAGAAGAAACCAAGCAGGAGGCCGCATAAATGGTTGATATTGCAGGAAGCTACGACCAGAACGCCGAAGCGTCATCTTTCGAGCCGATCCCGGCAGGAGAATACCGGGCAAAGATCATCGAAGGCGACATTCAGCCAATTTCCAGCCGTGACGACAAGGGCAAATGCCTTGTTCTGACGTGGCAGATTGAAACTGGCCCGCACGATGGCCGTCTGATCTGGCAGCGCCTTAACCTCTACGGCAAGAACATGAACAATCTGGACAAGGTGATTAATATTGCCAATTCGCAGTTTGCTGAAATTCGGCAGGCTACCGGCAAGATCACCCCGTCCAATACGCAGGAACTGGAACACATTCCCTGCAATATCCGGGTTGCCGTAGTTACTGACCCATCGGGCCAGTATGAACCGAAAAACGAAATCAAGCGCGTTTCTGCCGTGGGCGGCACTTCGGCGCAGAACAATGCGCCGCAGAATTCTGCGTCCAACGGCAATCAGCAGCAGGCGCAGCGCCAGCAGGCGAGCGGCGGCGGTAGCTCCGCGCCGTGGAAGTAAGACAGCAGCCGGGTAATCAGACGGCCTAGGAAACCAGATTACCCGGCATCCATCCCGAACAACATTTTTCAACATTGCTCGAAAGGAACCGAGACAATGAACAATATTGCTACGCCTGTAAACAGGCACCCCGTTGACCAGTTGGCGGATATCCGCGCGACCATCAAGGTTCTTGAGGAACGCGAGGCCGAGCTTAAAACCGAAGTTTCCGACTTGATGGGCAGCGCTGACGTTCTCGGCGGCGATGAAAATATTGCCCGTCAGACAGTCACGGAACGTGCGGGCGCTGTCGATACCAAGGCCATGGCCAAAGACGGTATCGACATTGAGAAATATCGCAAGCCGAAGGTCACTGTCTTTTCCATCCGCACCGAAAAGCGCATTCAGGGGGAGGCATAATCATGGCCGCTTCGAAGAAAACAGCCGTCGCAACCGTTGTTGCATTCAAGGGCTTCTCTGCCGATCTGGTTTGCCGCGATTTTCAGTATGAAATCGGTAAGACCTACACCCATAAGGGCAAGGTCAAAGCCTGCAATAGCGGCTTCCATGCCTGCGAGCATCCGCTTGATGTGTTCAATTATTATGCTCCGGCGTCCAGCCGCTTTGCTCTGGTTGAAATGTCAGGCGATATCGACCGTGACGAACACGATACGAAAATTGCGTCTGCGGAAATCACCATCAAGGCAGAACTGAAAATTCCTGATCTGGTTGCCAAGGCGTGGGATTACGTGTGGTCGCGCGCCAAAGTAGAAGATGGGGAGCATGCCACCGGCTATCAGGGCGCAGCGTCTTCCACCGGCGACTATGGCGCAGCGTCTTCCACCGGCACTCGTGGCGCAGCGTCTTCCACCGGCTATCAGGGCGCAGCGTCTTCCACCGGCACTCGTGGCGCAGCGTCTTCCACCGGCACTCGTGGCGCAGCGTCTTCCACCGGCACTCGTGGCGCAGCGTCTTCCACCGGCACTCGTGGCGCAGCGTCTTCCACCGGCGACTATGGCGCAGCGTCTTCCACCGGCACTCGTGGCGCAGCGTCTTCCACCGGCGACTATGGCGCAGCGTCTTCCACCGGCAAAGCTTCAGTAGCCATGTCATCCGGCTTCGCCGGAAAAGCAAAGGCGTCTGAAGGCTCCGCGATCTTCCTTGTTGAGCGTGATTTTGATTGGAACATTGTCGCGGTGTTCGCTGGTATCGCAGGGAAGGACGGCCTCAAGCCAGATACTTGGTATCGCCTTGAAAGCGGCCAGCCGGTTGAGGTCGTGTAATGGTCGCCCTTCCTGTAACCGTATCGCCAACGATTGCCGCTATTGAAGCGGCAGTCGAGGCGGCAGAGAGCCGGGACTTTGACCGCGTTATTCGCGGTTCGTCTATCGGTCACCCCTGCGAGCGGCACCTTTGGTATCGCTTCCGGTGGGCGCATCTGCCTGAACAATTCGACGGGCGCAAGCTGCGCCTGTTTCATACCGGACACGCGGAAGAAGCCCGCATGGTTGCATGGCTTCGCATGGCCGGTGTCGAGGTCGAGGACGTTGACCCGGAAACTGGCGAACAGTGGGAAGTTGTAGCGGTTGACGGCCATTTCAAGGGACATACAGACGGCAAACTGACTGGCGTTATGGAAGCGCCGGTAGTTCAGCACCTTTTAGAGTGCAAGACACACAACGCTAAAAGCTTCGAACAGTTGAAGAAGTACGGGGTTGAGGTTGCGAAGCCTGAACACGTTGCGCAGATGCAGGGCTATATGCACCTTCTCGGCCTGACGCGTGCTTTTTATCTGGCCAAGCATAAGGATACGGACGAGCTTTACGCAGAACGCATTCATTACAATGCTGCGCAGGGCGCTGCACTGATAGCCAAGGCGGAACGCATCAAAGATGCCAATTCGGCCCCGGTGCGCGTCAGTGATGATCCGAACTACTTCATGTGCAAAGCCTTCAACTGCGCATCCTATGGTGTTTGCCATGGAAGTTGCTTTGCCCTGCGCAACTGCCGGACCTGCCTTCATTCAACGCCTATCAATGATGGGCAATGGTACTGCCAGCGGCACGAGAAAGAGCTTTCGACCGCTGATCAGAAGGCAGGCTGTCCGACGCACCTTTTCCTTCCCTCGCTCGTGCCCGGCGAACAGATCGACGCAGACGAGCAATCCGAAACAGTCATTTACCGGCTTGGCGACGGGTCCGAATGGATCGACGGGCCGAAGGAGGCATAATCATGTCTAAGTCAACTCTATATATCGAAACGACCGCACGTCATCTGGCTTCGGCTCTTAAGCTGGCTGGCAAGGTAGTTGAGCGCCGCAATTCTATCCCGGTGCTATCCATGGTTCTATTCGAGGCCGGGCGTCTGTTCGCCACTGATCTTGATATGGAAATCAGCATCGCATTGCCAGTAACGCAATCTCGCGGAACGGCTGCGCTCGATTATATCTCGCTTTTCAATCTGGTCAGTCATCTGCCACAGGACGAAATTGTCAAGATAGAGGTCAACGACCAGAGAGCCACAGTCTCATTCGAGAACGGCAAATACGAAATTCCGGCGTTGCCCGCTTCTGATTGGCCGCGTCTTTCAATCGGTAAATGGAATACTATCAGCATTGACGGTGATGATCTGAAGAAGGGTATGCAGTTCATCCAGTCTTTCATATCGACCGAGGAAACACGCTATTATCTCAATGGTATCTGTCTGGACGGTAAAAATGCGGTCGCCACAGATGGTCACCGCCTTGGATGCTACCCACTGAAGTCTGATTTCGAGAAAGCCAAGCGCGTTATCATACCGCGCAAGGTTGTGTCGATCATGTGCGGGCTTCCTGCGCCTAAAACCTTTTCCATTTCCGATAAACCCGCCATCCGTTTCTATTTTGACGGTATCACGATCATTTCTAAGGCTATTGATGGCACTTTCCCAGATTGGCCGCGTGTAGTGCCATCCTATGAACCCGATGCCATCAAGTCGGTAACGTTTGACCGTGAAACTGTTCGTCGGGCTGTTGGGCGTGTCGCTTCTGTGCTTCGCAGCAGGGAGGTTCAACACGGCTGTTTTGCCTTCGCCAATAATAAGATTGTCCTGAAGCGCAACCATTCGGAAGTGTCGGGCAGCGAATGCATTTCAGCAGAAACGGCATCTGAATTGTCGCTTGGCCTGAACCTTGGCTATCTGTCGGCGCTTCTTCGCGCCATCCCTTCCAGTGAGAAAATCACTCTGCTTGCGAAGGATAGCGGTTCGCCAATGAAGTTCATGGCACCGGGCCGCGATGAATATGTGGTCCTAATGCCTGCCCGCGTCGATGATCGCGTTACCATTGCCGCATTGCATGAAGCCAAGGCCGGAGGGCTGGCATAATGAACCGGCGCGATATCATTGAACAGAAAATCAGGGAGCGGGTGATTATTGACCCGTCTTCCGGCTGCTGGAACTGGACCGGTCCCACGTCCGGTTCTTCTGGTCGCGGTCATTCATATCCTCGCATGAGCCTTGATGGGCAGACCGTTGCTGTGCACCGCGTCATGTTCACCAACGTGCATGGCTATGTGCCGGGCCGAAAGCAAATCGACCATCTTTGCAAAAACCGCTGCTGTGTGAACCCGGATCATCTGGAAATGGTGACGCAGAAGACGAATTGCGCAAGAAGGGATGGCCGCGCATGATCGAGCTTCGCAATTATCAGAATGACGCTATCGAAGCGGCTATGGACTACTGGCGCGAGGGCGGCGGCAATCCCCTGATCGATCTGGCGACCGGCACCGGGAAAAGCGTTGTCATCGGCAAAATGATACAGGACTTGCTCACACAATATCCTGACATGCGCGTCCTGATGCTGACCCATGTAAAGGAACTGGTGCAGCAAAATTTCATCGCGTTGAAGCGGGTCTGGCCCGACAGCCATGCAGGCATTTACAGTGCTGGTCTGAACCGGCGTGATGTTCATCACCGCATTACGTTCGCCTCTATCCAGTCGGTTTTCAAGAAAGCATCTGCTCTTGGCCGTCGCGATCTGGTCTGTATCGATGAGGCCCATCTTGTTCCAATGTCCGGCGTCGGAATGTATCGCCGCCTGTTGGATGATCTGCACGCAATCCAACCTGACGCGCGCGTGATCGGTTTCACTGCAACACCGTACCGGCTCGATAGTGGGCGGCTTGATGAAGGTTCAACGCGCCTTTTTGACAAGGTGGTTTACACTTACGGGATTGCGCAAGGCATTGATGACGGCTTTCTGTCGCCGCTTCGCTCGCCTGCGACTGCCATTGAAATCGACGTGTCCAAGGTCGAGCGCCGGGGCGGTGAGTTCGTTCCTGCGTCTCTGGAAATCGCTTCAGATGCAGTGACCGCCGAGGCTGTGGCCGAAATCTGCCAGTTTGGCCAGAACCGCCGCGCGTGGCTTGTTTTCTGCACAGGCGTCAAACATGCGATCAATGTTCGCGATGCGATCCGGGCGGCTGGCTTGTCATGTGAGACTGTGACAGGTGCAACGCCAACCGGCGAGCGCGACAGCATAATTCGCCGGTTCCGCAATGGTGAAATTCGCGCTCTGACGAATGCAAACGTTCTGACAACAGGTTTCGACGTTCCGCATGTTGATCTTGTCGCGATGTTGCGCCCCACGCTATCGACAAGCCTTTATGTCCAGATCGTCGGGCGTGGCACTCGAAAGGCTCACGGAAAGGAAGATTGTCTAATTCTGGACTTCGCAGGCAATATCCGTCGCCACGGTCCAGTTGATGCCGTGTCTGTGCTTCCGAAGGGTGGAGACAATGCCAAGGGCAAGGTTTCCGTCACTGACGTTCGGGCGAAAGAATGCCCCGGCTGCAACGAGCTTGTTGCGCTCAATGTGTTTGAATGCAAGTTCTGTGGCCATCAATGGCCGCGTGACGAAAAACCTAAGCATGATGCTCATGCAGATAAGGGCGTAGGCATTCTTTCAACCGAAGCCGTGCCGCCTACAATGTTGCCGGTCGTGGACTGGAAGATTGAACGCTATGAAAAGTTCGGATCGCGCGACAGTGTGCGCGTCACCTTTCTTGCCGGTTTGAATTCATACCCTGAATGGCTGGCGTTCGAACATGGCGGCAGCGCCACGCAGCGGGCGCAACAGTGGTGGATTTTGCACGGTGGCCAGACGCCTTTTCCCAAGACGACAGATGAAGCTTTAAGCCGATCTGCGGAACTCACGCGGCCCGATACGATCAGCGTCAAGCCGCGCTCCGGAACGAAATTTCATGACATTGTGCATCGCAACTTCCCGCGCAGGCAGATCGAGGCAGCAGAATGAGCTTTGTTAACCGAACTGAACCCGGCCTGTGTGCTGTTTGCGCCCGGCGCGAAATCGGCATTGGCTTCACTGACAATCCAAGCCGTAGCCATCCTATTTTGTGGCTTTGTGATGACCCGGAATGCATCACCATTGCACAAGGAACCTATTCGATGAGACAGGACAACTTTGACCGTATCGAAAGCCTTGCAGCAGGCAAGGGCGGGCAAAAAGCTGGTGCGTTCCTTGAGGAAATCGGCAAAACTGATCTGCAATCGCTAACCGTTGATGAGTGGCACGAATTCTGCCGCCGCATGATTGCCGGCTATCGTGTCTCGCTGAAGGAAGAACTCAAAAACGAGGCTCCTTTCTGATGATTGCTGCCAAGGAACATAATCTCGAAACCGCGCTTAAGCTGGCGGCATCCGGTCTGTCTGTGTTCCCATGCTTTGCAGGTGGAGAGCAGGCAAAGAGGCCGATGCCGTTCATCAAGTGGCGTGATGTTTCCACGACAGACGTTATGCAAATCAGACAGTGGTGGGCCAAATGGCCCGGCGCTGCAATTGGTCTTGATCTGGCGAAGTGTGGCTTTGTCGTTATCGACTGCGACCGCCACGATGCTGACGCTGACGGTGTGGAAGCTTTCGGTCAATTGGCCGCTGCCCATTCGCACGATATCGACGCATCGCCATTGGTCGCCACGCCGAAAGAGGGAAGCCACGTCTATTTCCGTCAACCAGACGGCAAGAGCTACGGCAACGCGCGCGGCACACTGCCTGCCGGTGTAGACGTTCGCGGCACTGGCGGTTACGTCATTGCGCCCGGCACGGTTATGGAGGATGGGCGGGCCTATGAGCTATTCGGCAATTTGTCTGCCGCGCCCGTTCTTCCGCAATGGGTGGCTGACATTATAGATACCGGCGAGGAACAGCCGAAGGCGCAGCCGGTACCGGTTCCGCGAGAAGCCCATAGCGATGCCCGGGTGAATGCGTATTGTGAAGCTGCTATATCCGCCGAGATTTCCAAGGTAGAGAACGCAGCGAAGGGCGGTCGCAACAACACCTTGAATGAAGCTGCCTTCGCACTTGGCCAGCTTGTCGGCGCAGGTTGGAAATCAGAGGCAGAGATTGCGGGCCTGCTTATGAACGCGGCTGCTGCATGCGGTCTTAATCCTGTCGAAAGCCGCAAGACGATCCAGTCAGGCATTCGCGCCGGGGCAAAAGAACCGCGTCAACTGCCGCCGAGCGAAGGCCCAGAGCTTGAAGCTCCTGAAGAACTGGCGCGCATTAACTCCATGATCCTTGCAGCGTGGGAGAAGCAGCAGCGCGAGAAAGAGGGCACGCGGCAGATTGTCGAGCAACAGGACGGAACGATTGCTGACGCTGAAACCGGTGAAATCATCGAAACTCCGAGCCTGCAAGTTCAGGCAGAGGGCGGCATTGATTATCCACCAGGATTAGTTGGCGATATTGCGCGCTGGATTGTCGATACATCCCGCCGTCCGCAGCCAGAGCTTGCCATAGGCGCAGCGCTTGCGATTGTCGGCACGGTGGCTGGCCGTCAATTCGCCGGGCCGACGCGATCCGGTACGCATCTATATGTTCTCGGCCTTGCGCCAACTGGGAAGGGCAAAGACCATCCTTTGCAGCAGATTTCCCGCATCATGAGTGCGGCCAGCCTTGGCCATCATATCGGCCCGTCTGAATTCATTTCGATGCCTGCCGTTGTCAACTTCCTGACCCGCAAGCCTCTCTCTATCTGCCCGATGGATGAATTCGGCGGCTTCATGAAGCGCATCAATTCCCGGCGCGCAAGCGGGTTCGAAAGCTCGATATCGAAGGTGTTGCGCACCATGTGGTCATCTTCCTTCGCGCCATATCTGACGCCAGAGTGGGCCAGCAAGCCGAGCGAGACTATCCATTCGCCATCCATCACCATTTTCGGGGCTTCGACGCCAGAGCAGTTTTATTCCGCTATGGAGGGGGCAAGCCTTGAGGATGGAACGCTCAACCGGTTCCTTCTCATGTCAGGCCGTGCCAGTGCCAGCGAGCGCGACCCATTGCAAGACGCTGCCGTTGTTCCGAACGACATTATTGATCGCCTGCGCCGCATCTATTTCAGGTCTGGCGAATTGGCATCCGCGATCCGCAATGATCCGAATGCAGACCCTTCAACCTCTAACCAGCTTCGCTTGCTGCCGTGGTGTCCAGACGGGGCGCAAACCCGGTACGGGGATTTTTCTCGCGAGATTGAACGCCTGATGGATAAGGATGTGGAGGCGAGCGCGTTTTATGCCCGAACCGTCGAAATGTCACTGCGCATTGCCACCATCGTTGCAATCGGGCGGCTAGATGATGAGCAGGTACGCCGGGTTGATATGGAATTCGGTATCGAGGTTGCGCACCAGTCCGCGCGGTTCATGGCTTCCGGCGCTGCCGATTATATGGCCGACAATGAGAACCAAGCGAACGCGCAGCGCATCATGCGGGCAATCAAGGGACGCAAGGGACGGGCCAGCCAGCGCGACCTTATGCGCTCCCTTCAGAACTCAATTCGCCCCCGTGATCTGCGAGAACTGCTGCAAGCGCTTTGCGAGGCCGGGCAGTTGGAGCGGCAGGAGGTAAAGCCGCCGCAAGGCGGGCATCCCGTTATATGGTTCCAGATTGGCAAATGACCCGCTCAGGCGGGTTTTTTGTTGTCCGGCTTTAGTCTGTCGGGAATGTGTTCCGCGATGATTCTTGCGCGGTGACGAACCCTGATTATCCGTTCTGGCCGCAACACAATGGCTTCCCGATATCCACCAAGCGCCACCAGTGCATTCATAGAGCAGCCAATCAGCGTATCCACGTGCAAATCATCATCCGTCCATTGCTCGATGTTGAATTCGCAGTCCTTATATTGCTGTGGGGAATAGGTAGCCATTTCATTCACTCCTACGTGTTGGGGAGGAAAGCCTATTACTCTTTTATCGATAGGAACAAAAGCAGAACTTTTTATGAAAATAATCCTTTGTGGATATCGGGGCAACCGTCAATTTTCGCTTGGTGCCACTTGGTCGAAATTTGTTGACGCTTGCCGAAATCAGAAGTTGACGGTTGACGCTTGAGTTGACGCTTGTAAGTACAAAAAATATAATAAAAACAATTAATTAATATCAAGCGTCAACCGTCAACTGAAATTACAAATCCTATTTTATTAGGTAGGTTTAGTGGTAGTCTATATAGTATGAGTGACGCTTGACACTCGCTATATGTAGTTGCGTGCACCGTTGAAATCGCATATGTTGTGTCTGCCCTACCGTGGTTTTTCCTTCAGGTCCGCCAAACCGAGGAAGCCACATGAAGACCATCACCGTGATACCTACACAGGACGGCCATTATCTGGCCCGTTGTTTGTCGTCTGGCGCTGTTGCCAGCGGTAAGACGCATAATGCTGCTCTGGAAAATGTTCGCCGCCTCTCTCAGAACGGGGAGGGCGAATAATGGGCAACGATCTAATTCTAAGCCCGGCTTACTTCTGGTTTCCGGGGAATATCTATAATCAGGCAATGATGCCACCTGAGCAGAATAATAGCGTACGCTTTTGCGCGTCTCAGTCTGCCAGCCTGCCAGCTACCGTTGATGAGCTTCTCCGGTTGCTTTCTGTATCGCCTACCTATCCACTTATCATCCTGTCGGTCTGTGTTTCTCTGGTGACGATAGCAATAGGCGTGACCTTTGCTTTGCTCGATTGGTGGCAGTCATGACCATCCATTGCAAACAGGATCGTGACCGCATCCGCCAACATGCAGTGCGCCAACGCAAGGATAACGAGCGCATAGCGAACCTTGCCCGTCGCCTTGTCAAAGAATGCCAGCAGGGCCGTGCGGCATCTGCCTGCATGATCGATTTGACCAAGATCGTGAAGGGCTGACAACATGGCACCCTTTCACGTCTATTCATCACGCAACAAGAAGGGCGGTAAACCGCATCCTGTTGTCTTTCGTCGCAAGGATCGGGCATTGACCATGTGGTGGGAATATCGAACCGCCGCAGAGATTGCCGAGGAACTGGATATCTCGATTGAGACAGTCCGCCGCTATATCCGTAGTGGACGTAAAGCAGGCGATCCGCGCGCAACCCGCACACGTCCAGCAAAGCGCATCATGGCGGCAGAAGCCCGGCGAAGAAACATCATCGAATTGAAAACACGAGGTCTGGAAGTGAAGGAGATAGCCAAGGCGCTATCGATCCACCCCCGGCTTGTGCAAATGCGACTGAAGGAGGCGACGGCCTATGCCACCTAAGAAAACCACGGCGAATAAAGCTCCGGCGAAGAAGAAGGCACCACAGAAGGGGCGCGACGAAAAGGGAAAGTTCCTGCCCGGTAGCCGCTTCTGGGAAGCCCGTTCATCGCATGGCCGAAATCCGAAGTTTGAAAATCCTGACGATCTATGGTCAGCCTGCTGTGAGTATTTCGATTGGGTTGAGGCTAACCCTCTCTATGAGGATAAGCTTGTCACCTTCCAAGGCTTTGCCTCGCACGAACCCGTTGCCAAAATGCGCGCTATGACGCTCGCTGGCCTGTGCTTCTTCATCGACATATCCCGCAAACAGTGGACGGAATGGCGTGAAAGCCGTCCCGATTTAGGTGACGTCATTTCTCGCGCCGAGGACGTAATCTATCAGCAGAAGTTCGCCGGGGCCGCTTCGGACTTGCTGAACGCCAATATCATTTCTCGTGACCTTGGCCTTGCCGACAAGTCCGATGTGAACAGTCAGACAACCGTTACCTTCAACACGGTCTACGAGGCGGGGCCTGACGACGAATGATGCATGAATTTCGCGTCCGGTGGTATCAGCGCGCCTTTCATGAAGCGCTGGTACAGCAGAAGAAAAAGCGCCTCATAGAGATTGCGCACCGGCGATGGGGCAAGGATGAGATTGTGCTGAACGGCTTCCGCGAGCTATCGCAGAAGCGCATAGGCACATATTGGCATTGCTTCCCTGAATATGCGCAGGCCCGGAAGGCGATCTGGAACGGGATCAACGGGCGCACAGGCAAGCGCCGCATTGATGAGGCTTTTCCGCCTGAAATCCGTAAGCGCGTCAATGACAATGACATGTTCATTGAAACGGTATGGGGTTCCACATGGCAGCTGCTTGGCTCCGACCGGTACAACGCCACGGTTGGTTCCGGCCCTGTCGGCATAGCATATTCAGAATGGGCGCTCTGTAACCCTGCCGCATGGGCGTATCACAAGCCCATGATTGAGGAAACAGACGGCACAGCCGCATTCATCACCACGCCGCGCGGGAATAACCACGCCAAGACGATGTATCAGCGCGCGGTGGGGAATGACCAATGGTTTGCCCAACTGTCCAGCATCCACGAAACCAAGGCCTTGAGCGCTGAACAGCTTGCGGAGAGCCTTGAGGAATATAAGGATTTGTACGGGGCCGATCTGGGGCTGGCGATGTTCGAGCAGGAATATTATTGCTCCTTTGCCGGTGCCATGGTTGGCGCTTACTACGGCTCCGAGATGAATTCAGCCGAGCGGGAAGGGCGTATAAAGACTTTCCAGATTGACCCACGCTATCCAGTGCATACGGCATGGGATTTGGGCAAGGCAGCAAATAACCCGATATGGTGCTTTCAGGTCATACCGGGCGAGGCCGGGCCGCGTATAGTTGATTTCTACCGGCCTGACAGTGACGATCTGGAAGAATGGGTAAAGTGGCTGGATGGCAAGGGATACAAGGGCAATGACTATGTGCCGCATGATATTCTGGTTGCCGAGTGGGGATCGAAGCGGACGCGGTTCGAAACGCTGAAGCTGTTGGGACGCAGGCCGGTTCGTGTCGCCAAGGTGTCGGTAGCTGAAGGCATTCACGCATCACGCCAGACCATCAAGGTAGCCGTGTTCGATAGTGAACGCTGCGAGCTTGGTATTGAAGGCCTGAAGCAATTCCGCCGTGAATGGGACGATGAACTGAAGGTGTTTCGCGATAACCCGGTCAAGGACTGGTGTGAGCATATCGCGTCCAGCTTCCGCTATTTGTCGCTGGCTTGGAAGATGGCAAAGCCGAAGGATGAGCCACCACCGCAGCCGAAAGAGCTTGTCTATCAGGTTGGTCCGACCGGCCTTATTCGAGGCAATATGAGTGTGAAAGAGGCGGTCGAGGCCATGGTTAAGCGAAGAAGGCAGAGAGATGGATAACTTTAATACCCGGTTCGAAGCGGGTATTCCAACTCTCGTTCACCTATGGTGTAGCCTTCGCTGTTCTCTTCCAACTCATCCCAAATGTGCTGTGGTATATAGTGTGGCCAGTCAATCGCACTATGCGTGCCGCCCGCCCTAGCCACGTAGCCAAGCTGAATTAATGCGACCAAGCGAGGGTGATTGAACATAGCAGGGAACGCCCTTTGCTTGGTTGTGTAGAAATAGGCAAGTATATATTTTTGATCCCTCGGCAGGCTGTGAATGCCTTCAGCGTGGGCCTTCAATTTACTCTCTACGTCTTTTTTTGATTTTCGTTCCGCGTAGACCTTGAACGGATATGCTATAACTTTGGCAAGCTGGGCGACCATATAAGAAATTAGGATTGCGCCGGATACAATACCCACAATGAATGCGCCATTTATCACCCATCGCGAAGTGTCAGCGACATATTCAAGTTTATACCAATCTGCTGCCAAAAGTGCGGTAGATGCTACTAGAGCAACTAAGGCAACGCGCCAACTCGCGGCAAAAGCGTCCAGCAAATCCTTGATTGTAGGCATGATAACCCCCTAAGCCTTTTTCTCATTTTAATCTGATTCTCATGCAAATCCCTCTCTCTTTCGCGGTGCAATTCATAGCCTGCGATCATGGAACAGAACCCGACCGCACAGCCTGAATTGACCGGTGAACAGTTGCTCGAAAAGGGCAACAAGTGGCTTGAGCGCATTAAGGCAGCGGAAGGCCGCGAAGATGACTGGCGCAAGGATGCTGAGGCGGCGGAAAAGACCTATGCTTGCGACCCGAAGGCTCGACACGGCAAGCTGTACGATTTCAACATTCTGCATTCGAATGTCGAAACGATTGTCCCAGCGATTTACAATTCCACGCCGGTGCCGGACGTGCGCCGACGCTTCACCCTTGCGATAGGTGAGCCACCGCAGCCGCCACAGCAGCAGCCGGGGCCGGACGGCCAGCCAGCGCAGCCAGACCCGCAGGCGATGGAGTTATTCAAGGCGGAAATGCAGAAGTGGCAGGCAAAGCTTGCTTCTGATCAGGCAGCAAAAGACTTCGGGACTATGATCGAGCGGACGATTACCGTTCTGATTGATGACAACCGGCTTGATAAGGAAGTCGAAAGCGTTTCGCAGGATAGCTTTTTGGGCGGTCGCGGTATCGTCCGACTTGCATTCGAAGCCACATTCGTTCCGCAGTCTGTCGCTGGCGAAGATGGCCAGCCTACCACTGATGAGGACGGAGAGCCGGTCACAGAAGACAAGGCCACCGGTGAAACTATCGATTTTCAGGCATGGTCATGGCGTGATTTCCGCATGGGTAAGGCCAAGCGCTGGAAGGATGTTCCGTGGATTGCTTTCCGCCACTGCATGCCACGCGAAGACCTTGAAGATTTTCGCGATGCTGATTTGTATTCGTCGCAGGCGCAGCCGACTGATAGCGCCGACGATGACGAAGACGATATTCAGGTTTGGGAAATCTGGGACAAGCGCACGAAGCAGGTCTGGTTTATCGACGCTAATAGCGGTCGAGTGCAGAAGATCAGTGAAGACCCGCTTGGATTGCCCGGCTTCTTCCCGACGCCTGAGATTGTCCAGCCTATTACGCTCACCGGCAATATGACGCCGGTTTGCCCTTTTACGGTCTATAAGAAGCTGGCAGACGAACTGGACCTTTGCACCAAGCGCATCAATGCTATCATGAAGGGCCTGAAGGTTCGCGGCGGCGTCATCGGTGACGCTTCCGATATCAAGCGACTTTCCGAGGCAGGCGATAACGAGCTTATCGCAATCGAAAACGTCGAGCAGTTGGCGCAGACTGGCGGTCTGGAAAAGGCCATTGTTTGGTGGCCGATCCAACAGGCGATTGCCGTTCTTCAGCAGCTTTATCAGCAGCGTGGGGAAATCAAGGCTGCGATTTACGAGATTACCGGCATTTCCGATATCGTGCGCGGTGCATCGAACGCCAATGAAACCCTTGGCGCGCAGCAGATCAAAACGCAATGGGGATCGCTTCGCATTCAGAAGATGCAGCGAATGATTGAACGCCTTGTGCGCGATGTTTTCGGGATGATGGCTGATATCATCATCACCAAGTTTTCGCCGGAAACGTTGCAGGAAATGACGGGTATCGAGATTACCCCGGATATCATGCAGCTTATGAGCCAGCCGGTTTCGTCGTCATATCGCGTTGATGTTGAGAGCGATAGCACCGTCAAGGCCGACATGAGCCGTATCAAGGGCGAAATGTCTGAATTCCTGCAAGGCACCGCTCAATTCTTCAACGTCATGGCTCCTGTCATCGGTCAAGCCCCTGAAATGGCTGAGCCCATGTCGGAAATCTACGCATCGTTCGCGCGCGCCTTCCATCTTGGCAAGCAGGCTGAGGACGCGATTGACCGCATGTCACAGGGTGCGAAGGACGCGGCAAAGCAAGACAAACCCGATCCGGCGCAGGAAGCCGCTCAAAAGAAGCTTGAGCTTGAGGCCAAAAAGCTGGAGCTTGATTTCCAGAAGGCCCAGACCGAGTTGCAAATTAAGCAAGCTGAACTGCAACTGAAGATGCGCGAGCTTGGCATCAAGGAACAGGAAGTGCAGCAGAACGGGCAATTCCGGGCCGCTGAACTCTCTCTTGAGGCGCAGCAGGGCAGGCCTGTGTTGGTGGGGGCATAGTCGCCCCCGCTTGTTTACTCTGCCGTGAAGCCGACGCGGAACGGCTTTTCCTCAAACTTAGGCAGCGCCACCAGCATGACAGCGGCTTGGGTATGATGCTGGATTAGCTGCACGCCATTACCTTCAGCATCAAGGCCGGTGAAAATCAGCATGTCGGGGTTAGAAGCTCGAATGCTACGAAGATGGAAGGCGTTTCCAGCGCCGACAACTAGAATTCCAAGTTCCTTGTCTTCACCCAGTGATTGTTCCTGTCGTTTGATCAATGTCAAAAGACGATCAGCCATATACTCAGCAGGGTTATTTTTCCTTTCGTTTATTTCTTGCGCCCTGTTCATAGATGCATTCAGTCTGTCAAAACTATTCACGGTTCTTTTCTCCGTCAGGGTTGGATAGCGAGCATCTCAATAAGCGGCGATGTGCGCAACACCGACCGCCAGCTATCAACAAATCCCTCTTTCTTTCGCACGAATAATCCGAGGCTGTGACTGTCTTTAAAGGAGGCAGTTTTGGGCGCGTACGTCTGGCGAAATGGTGCATTTGTAGACAAGCAGACCGGTGAGGCGATGCATAAGCCTTTTGCGGGTCAGGTTTGTATGCCGACCGTCATTTCGGACATTCCAGAATATCGCTCCCCAATCGACGGCAAGCCTATCACTTCGCGTTCCGCGCGCCGTGAAGACCTGAAGCGCAACAATTGCGTGGAATATGAGCCGTCTATGTCTCCGACAAAAGGAAAGATCAGAAACAAGGCCTTTGCCGATAAACGCGGACTGAAGGTTTCAGAGGAATTCCTATGACTGTCGAAAACGCACAAATTTCATCCCCCCAGATCGAGAGCGCGACGCCACCGGTCGAGCAGGCCAATATTGGCGGCGAAGGCGGCGAGCTTTCCGAAGATGACGCCATGGGCGCAATCTTCGACCGCCTGTCTGCTGAAGGCATTCAGGATCGCGGCGAGGACGGCAAGTTCAAAGCCAAGCCCGGTGAAGGTGGGGAAGAAGGTCAAGATTCGCTGGAAGGCGAGGAAGGGGCCGAGGTTGAGCCGGGTTCGACAGCCGAGCAAGTTACTTCGGCCCCTGCACATATGCCGCAGGCCATCAAGGATCAGTGGGCCAATCTGACGCCAGAAGCACAGAAGGCGATCGCAGCCCATCAGGCTGAAATTGACCGAAAGTTTGGCGAGTATGGCCGGTTCATGGGCGAAAACAAGCCTGTGATTGATCGTCTGGCCACTGCCCGCCAGCAGATGCCGGAACTATTCGACGGTATGACCCCGGAACAGCTTGCGCAGGGTGCGCTTGAGCTTGGAGCCGTTCAGGTCAACCTCAATCGCGATCCGGTGGGCACAATTCTACAGATCGCACAGACATATGGCGTCCTTGGTGGACTGGCGCAGGCACTTACAGGTCAGCAGCCGACTGGGGATCAGCAATTGGTGCATGGGTTGCAAAGAGAGATAGCGAGCCTGAAGGGCCAGCTTCAATCCCTTGGCGATCCGGCAGCAATAGACAAGCATATCAATGCCACGCTGGCGCAGAAGGACGCCGAGAGGATCATAGGCGATTTTGCCAAAAGCAAGCCGCACTATGCTGAAGTCGAGGCCAGCCTTCCAGCGTTCATAGACGTTGCATTGAAGACCAAGCCGGGTTCGTCCCTGCCGGACGTACTTGAGGCCGCATATGACATGGCAGTCAACGCAATACCGGAAGTCAGGGAAAAGATACGAGCATCCGAAGCCGAGGCAGCAGCCAGAGCGACGGTAGCCAAGTCGGACCCGAAGCGGACCGAGGCAGCGCGGAAAGCCGCATCCATCAACGTGAAATCAAATTCGAACGGTCGCGATAAGCCAAGGAGCGAAGAAGAAGCTATGGCAGATGCGTATGACCGCGCGATGAATAGCTAACAGGAAAAGTAGATGGCTACTCCCTCACAGGTATTCACGGAAATGGTGACGACTACGGACCGCAACTGGTCCACGAAGGTCACCGACAACGTGAGCAAGCACAATGCCCTTCTGAACATTCTGAAGAAGAAGGGGAAAATTCTCACCGAAAGCGGCGGTTATGAAATTGCCCGCCCGCTCGAATATGCGGAAAACAGCACCTATCAGCGCTATTCCGGCTATGACGGCCTGAACACCAACGCTTCTGACGTGCTGACGACTGTGAAGTATGACTTCCAGCAGGTCGCACTTCATGTCACCGCGTCGGGCCGGGAAATCCGTATGAACATGGGTTCGAAAGAACGCATGATCAATCTCGTCAAGGCGCGCAAGGATAATGCGCTGAAGACGGCAGCAAACGGGTTTTCGACCGATATCTATTCGGACGGTTCGTTGCTCAACCAGATCGGCGGGCTGGCCCAGATCATTCAGGTTAATGGTCAGGGAACCGTTGGCGGCATCCCTTCCGATACCTGGACTTTCTGGCGCAACAAGTTTCGGGAAATTACCGGCACTGACGCCTATACGCCGCAGACGCTGAAGGGCGAGTTCAACAAGCTCTGGCTTCCGCTCAATCGCGGTGCCGACAAGCCTGATCTGATCGTCCTCTCTCACGATTTCTATTCGGTCTACGAGAGCGGCGAGCAGCAGCTTCAGCGTTATCAGGATGCCGATCTGGCGCAGGCTGGATTTGTGGGCCTGAAGTACAAAACGGCGAACGTCATCTTTGATGACAATACCAACTTCGCGACCAATGCCGAGAAGGGATACTTCCTGAATACGGACTATCTCTACATCGTGCAGCACAAGGAAGCGCAGTGGACGCCGGACGACGAAAAGCGTCCGACCAATCAGGATGCCGTTGTGGTGCCTATCTACTGGATGGGCAACATGGTGTGCACGAACCGGTCGCTTCAGGGCGTCCTTATCGATCAGGCGTAAGGAGAAAATCTGATGCCTTATCCAATCACTCCCTTTGTCGGCATGAAGCCCGGCGAAAAAAACGATCAGGCCAGCAAGGTGAAGCTCGGAACGACTTTCACCGGTGATGACGGTCACGTCTACATTTACGCCAAGGCGTCGGCAGCAATTGCCGCCTCCACGGTGTCGGTGCTGACCGAACCGGCCATGACCATGGCTGGCGGTGCTGGTGACTGGACTTCTCCCGCATTCGCACTCGCGAACGGTGATGAAGCTTGGTTCATGAAAACCGCGATCTGACGAACGGGCGGGGTTTCGGCCCCGCTCTCTGCCTTCCAACGATAGAGGAATAGAGAAATGGACGCTCCGACGATCCGGGTTATCGGGTTCAAGACTGAATATCTTTTCAACCCGAAGACCAAGAAGAATGACCGCGAGGTTGAGCTTGTCGAGTATGCCCCTGTGCATGCAATCATGACTTCGCGCATCACCGACCGCGTGGCCAATATGATGCCGCCTGACGCCATCGATAACGACGATGACGGCAAGAAGCTCGGCTTCATGCGTGCGCGTTGGGAAATGATCGAGCCAGCTTACAAGGCTTGGAAAGAGGGCCGCGAAATGCCTCTGGACGGTACGCCGCTCGCAGCTTGGCCCGGCGTAACAGCGGAACAGGCGGAAGCCTTGCGCCGGGTTGGGCTGCGAACCGTGGAAGACGTGGCCACCCTGACCGATAGCGTTATTGGCAAGGTCCATCTTCCGAACGTCCGCGATCTTGTCACGCAGGCAAAGGCCTTCCTTGAAGCCGCTGACCGCAGTGTTGTTGCCGACCAGATGGCCAAGCAGCAGGACGAAATTGACGCCCTGAAGGAGCAGCTTGCTGCCGCAATGGAGCTTCTCGAAGAAGCGAACAAGCCAAAGGGCAAGGCTAAGGCGAAAGCCGAGGACGAGCAGGAAGAAACTGAGGAAACGGAGAAAGCCTAATGGAAAGAGGGCTTGAATTCATCGGTTTCGCACTCAGCGCCAGCATCTTTGCTGCCGTGTTTCTCGTGGGGATCATCGTCTATGGCGGTGATTTCTCGCGCGCGTTCGCGCTGATTGCCGCCTTTCTGGCTGCTGCATCGCAGTTTGTCGGGCAGGATCGCCAGCATTGGCGAATTTCCATCATGCTTGCATATGGTTCGTTCGCTCTCGGTCTTTTCAGCCTGTTTGCTATGATCGGGGGCAAGTAATGGCCAAATTGTCGGAACTCATGAACCGGGCCGCACGTGAGTGCAGGGTTAAGCCGCCTGCCGCGTGGGTTCCGGCAACCGCTCTTACGTTCGAGGACATGAAGGATTACCTCAAAGACACCTGCGAGGAACTTCTTCAACGTCTGGACTGGCCGAACCCGGTTACCATTGACTTGCCAATCGTCGGCACCGGTGCCGAAAACTACAATCTTCCACCTGACTTCCTGCGTGTGACACGCGACGAACTGGCGGTCTACGAGCCGACCACAACCCGGCGCGCTTGCATTCCGATTACGAGTAACGGCGCATGGTCGCATCTGAAGCAATTGGGTTCGGCTGGCGGCAATCGCTATTACCGCATTCAGGGCAGCGACGGCGCTTACAAGATCGGCTTCTATCGCCCGCTTGAACCAAATCAGCGGGTAATCGCCTCTTACGTCACCAGAAATTGGAATGTGTCGGGCACGACCTTCAACAACGAATGGAACATTGAAGAAGCCGAATGCCTGTTCCCTGCCGATCTGGTGCGCCTTGGTGTCGTCTGGCGCTTCCGACGCGCCAAGGGCATGCCATACACCGACCGGCTGAATGAGTACGAAGGCCGACTATCGCGCCTGATCAATGACGCACGCGGCATTCGCTCGATCAGCTTTGGCGAGCCGCCATCCATGCGCAGCCCGTTTGATATCCCGGTCCCCGATTTCATCCCGCCAGCGTGAGGGCAGGTCATGTTTTTCAGTCGTATAGGCTCGCCGCCTACCGCCGATGTTCAGGTGTCGGCAACCAAGACTTTTCCAGCGCCACGCCGTGGGATTATCCAGAATGACAGCTTGGCCGTGCCGCAGGGTGAAGGTGCCGAGGTCATGGACAACTGGTTTCCGACGCCGCAGGGCGCACGAATGCGGCGCGGTAGCATGAAGCGAGCCAATGTAGGATCGGCTGATATTCGCACCTTTATGATTTACGAGACAGGCGGCGTGAAAAAGCTGTTCGCCGCCACTCCTACAGCTATTTTTGACGTGACTGCGCCTGCTGACCCCGAAACTGAAATCGCTCCTGCGCTCTCTGGTTTGGGCGGCGGCAAGTGGTCGAGTGTCATGTTTGCCAACAGTGCAGGGGATATTTCACTGATCGGCGTCAATGGCGCTGACTATATGAAGCGGTTCAACGGAACGGCTTGGACCGATATTTCCGATACGACAACGCCGGGCATTACTGGCGTTGATACCCGAAAGCTGTCAGCCATCTGGGCTTATCAGAACCGGCTCTTTTTCGTCCAGCAAGACACTATGTCAGCTTGGTATCTCCCTACGCTATCGTATGGCGGTGAAGCCAAAGAACTGCCGATGGGTAGCACCTTCACCAAGGGCGGCGTGCTTTTGTTCGGCGGCACTTGGTCTACCGACAGCGGCAGCGGCATGGATGATATGTGTGTTTTCGTGACCGATATGGGCGAGGTTGCAGTTTTCCAAGGCACAAACCCGGATACAATTGATACATGGTCGAAGGTGGGAACGTACGTTATCGGCAAGCCTCTCGGTAAGAATGCGTTCTTCAAGACTGGTGGCGACATCGCGATTATCACTGATGACGGCATTGTCAGTATTTCGCAGATCATGCAGAAGGATCGGGCCGGGCTTGCATCGGTCGCTATCACCTTTCCTATCGAAACACTTTGGCGCGATGTTGTGTTCTCTCGCGCCTTTGCCGGGTATGATTTCAGCGCCATTGTTTGGCCGACAGAAAGCCTTTTGCTTGTCGTTGTACCGTCTTTTGCAGGTGGCACAAAATTCAGTCTGGTCGCTAACACAAAAACCGGGTCATGGTGCCGCTATACCGGTTGGGATGCGCGCTGCGCTGTCGTTTTTGATGATAAGCTGTACTTCGGGACAAGCGACGGTAGAGTAATTCAGGGTGAAACTGGCGGCGCTGAATGTGGCGAACCTTATGCAGCAACAGTGTTGCCTCGCTTTGACAACATGGGATCGCCGGTCAGCAAAAGCGCTCTGCATGCTCGATGCGTCATGCGTTCGAACAATAAGTTTGAACCCATCATGTTTGCCAATTCGGATTATGAAGTTGATCTTCCGAACGCCGGTATCAGCTATGGCGATGCAAGCGGGAATGTCTGGGGCGGCGCGATCTGGGGTGAAAGCACATGGGGGCAAGCTGAAAGCAAGCGGTATCTGACCGAATGGCAGTCTGTCGCCGCGAACGGCGAAGCTCTTTCGGCTGGTGTTGTCGTCACTTCAGGCCGCGTCTCGCCTCCCGATCTGGAATTGATTTCAATTCATCTGCTTTATGAAGTGGGCAGCGTTCTATGAATATTGTCTGGGGAGACAGCAGTAACCCGCTATTGCGCGCTCACCTATGTGCTTTCGTTGATAAGCAGATTGGCGGCTCTGGCCTTGGTTTCGGTGATAGCGCTGTTGCCATGGGTGTGAGTGAGGATGACGGGCGCTTGGCCGGGGCAGTTGTTTTCCACAATTACGAGCCGCGCGCCGGTGTCATTGAAATGTCTGCTGCCTCATTGTCTCGCCGGTGGCTGACGCGACCAGTTTTACAGCGGTTGTTTGATTATGTTTTTGACGATGCCGGTTGTCAGATGGTCGTTATGCGCGTTTCAGAACGCAATGCGCCGATGATCCGCATTGCACGTGCATATGGATTTTCCGAAGTCCTTATTCCCCGGCTGCGTGGTAGGGATCATAACGAATTCATTTTTACCCTGACAGATGACGACTGGCAGGCAAGCCGCTTCAATCGCAAGTCCCTCAGTCTTTCGCACTAAAAATTTCATTCTTCGGTCATGTGATGAACTGGCCGGAGAATATGCCGTGGGTAAGAGCAAGGCTCCCAAATCCCCTGATCCGAAGGAAACGAGCGCAGCCCAGACCGGCACCAACATTGGAACGGCGGTTGCAAACTCCTATCTGAACAATATCAATCAGGTCACGCCTGACGGCTCGCTGACATACAGCCAGACGGGCATGCAGAAATATTATGACCCGTACACCGGTAAAACATATGATATTCCGCAATTCACGGCTACGCAGCAGCTTTCGCAGCAGCAGCAGGCTATCAAGGATCAGGAAGATGCTACCAACCTGAACCTTGGCAAGCTCGCCAATTCTCAGTCATCGCGCTTGAATGATCTGCTCGGAAAGCCCTTTGACTTGAGCGGCGCACCGGCAGCGGGGAATGCTGGCAATATGACTGCCCCGCAGTATCAGCAGTACACAGGCGGGCCGCAGCTTCAGACCAGCTATACCGACGACTTCAGCGCTGATCGGCAGAAGGTCGAGGATGCGCTTATGTCGCGCATCAATCCGCAGCTTGAACAGGATCGGTCAGCACTGGAACAGCGTTTGGCCAATCAGGGCATTATGCCGGGTTCGAAGGCGTTTGAAACTGCCATGAACCAAAATGCGCAGGCGTCGAACGATGCCCGCATGCAGGCCATTCTTGCCGGTGGGCAGGAACAGAGCCGCCTTGCGGGCTTGTCTCGCGATCAGGCGACATTCGGCAACAATGCCAATCAACAAATGTGGAATAACCAGTTTCAGGCCACGCAGGGCAATAATGGCCTTGCCGGGCAGCAGTTTGCCGATCAGCAGACTATGTTCAATGCACAGAACGCACAGCGTAACCAGTGGCTTCAGGAGCAGTATCAGCAGCGCAACCAGCCGATTAATGAAATCTCGGCGCTTCTTTCCGGCGCGCAGGTTACCGGGCCGAATTTCGTCAATTCGGCAAATAGCCAGATCGCAACCACTGACGTGGCCGGTATCATCAACCAAGATTATCAGAACCGACTTGGCGCGTGGCAGCAACAGCAGGCCCAGACGGGTGGCATTCTTGGCGGTCTATTTGGCTTGGGCGGCAAGCTTATTGGCCTGTCTGACGTTCGGTCGAAAGAGAATATCCGCCGTGTCGGCGTGCTTGATAACGGCCTGCCGGTCTATGCCTACAACTATAAGGGCGACGGCATGACACATATCGGCCTGATTGCTCAGGAAGTCGAGCAGGTGAACCCTGAAGCGGTGAGCCGTATCGGTGACGTTCGTATTGTCGATTACGGCAAAGCCGTGGAGGCTGCATAATGGTGAGCTTTATCTTCGGCGGCGACACTGGCGAAACGCCTGAAAGCATCAAGCGCAAGCGGGAAATCGCATTGGCCCTGCTTGGTCAGAACCGTGCACCGCGCACGATTGGCGAGGGCATCAACGCTCTTGGTGACGGCATCGTTGCCAACGTCATGAACCGGCGCGCAAATGCTGGCGAGAAGGCCGGACGCGAAAGCGCCGATCAGGCTTTTGGCGGTATCGACTTCAGTTCGCTATTCGGCGGCGGTGGCGCGGCCTATCCATCGGCTGTTGCTGGCGGCGCATCGCCCACGAGCGGCACGGCGACCGGCACAACGCCCACCACAGGCGCTACGGTTGATCTTTCTGGCGACAAACAGAAATTCATTGATACGCTTTTGCCAGCAGCAATTGAGCATGGGCAGCGTATCGGCGTTGATCCACGTATCATCGTCGCGCAGGCCGCACAGGAAACCGGATGGGGAAAATCTGCGCCGGGCAATAATTTCTTTGGCATCAAAAGCCACGGTCAGGGCGGCGGTCAGAACCTTACCACGCACGAGGTTATCAACGGCCAGCGGGTCAAGATCAATGACAGTTTCCGCACCTTTGCCAGCCCACAGGATAGCGTTGCCGGGTATGCTGATTTCATCGCGAGCAATAAGCGTTATCGTCCTATGCGGGAGGCGCAGGGATTGGACGCACAATTGCAGGCGCTTGGCGCTTCTGGTTATGCAACAGACCCGAACTATTCACGCTCTGTCGGCGCAATTGCTCGCTCCATCAACCTGCCACAGCAACCGCAGGGCACGCAGGTTGCCAGCCTTGATCCGTCTATCGGAATGTCACCGGCTGTACAGAGTGATTTTACACCGATCCCGGCGCAGCCGATGCCTGACACTACCAACGGGGCGGCGATTGACCCACGGCAGGCATTGCAGCCCATGGCAAAACAGCCGGAGGCTGCGCCCGCTGTTGCTCCGTATGATTTTACGGGAAACCCGCAGCTTTCGGCAGGTGCTGGCATGCCTTTTCAGGGCGGTCAGCCGCAGCAAATGGCATCGGTAAACCCGCAGCAGCAGGCCGACCCGAAAGCCGCGATCCGCGATGCGCTTTTGCGTCAGAATGATATGATGCTTGGCGGCGCTCTCGCGCCACAGGGGCAGGCACCACAACAGGTTGCCGATGCTTCTGGCGCTTTCCCGCCAGCGCCAACTGGTCAGCCGTTTGCTGGTCAGCAGGGTGGTGACGCTCGCGGCGCTATGGTGCAGAAGCTTATGCAGGCAGCGCAAAACCCATGGCTGAACGACAATCAGCGCGCCATGGTCAATGCGTTGTTGCAAAAGCAGATGGAACAAGGCGACCCGATGCGCCAGCTTCAAATGCAGAAGCTCCAGCAGGATATTGCGCGCGGTGGGCAGACTTCTGATTGGTCAAAGCTGGACGATAACCGGCTGTTTAATCAGCGCACTGGCGAAATTCGCGACCTGCCAACGAACCCTAATGCTCCTTCCGGTGACCTTGGCCTTAATCCGCAATACGGTTTGGACAAGGACGGGAACCCGGTTCTGTTGCAGTTGGGTAAAAACGGCAAGGTTGTTCAATCTCAGATGCCGGAAGGGGTGACGCTCTCGAAAGAGCCTATCAAGCTTGATGCTGGCACGCATTTTGTTCTAATCAATCCCATAAATCAGCAACCTATCGGGACAATCCCGAAAGACGTTGCGGGCGCGGCGGCGGAAGGGGCCGCAGGAAAGGCGCAGGGCGAAGCGTCAGCAAATCTGCCAGTGGTTGAGGCAAACGCCAACTCCATTCTTGGCATGATCGATAGTCTGGATACTGACCCTTATCTTGACAGCATGGTGGGGCCGGTCAGTAGCAGACTGCCGAACGTCTCGGCGGAAGCCGCACGTGTTCAATCGAAAATGGATCAGATCGGCGGTCAGGCGTTCTTGCAGGCGTTTAACTCACTCAAGGGTGGCGGTCAGATCACCGAAATCGAAGGCCAGAAGGCAACGCAAGCTATTGCGCGCCTGAATGCTGCACAAAGACCGGCTGATTACCGTCAAGCCCTTGGAGAGCTTCGGCAAATCGTCATGACCGGCGTTCAGCGCGCCCGGCAACAAGCTGGCGGCGGTGCATCAGGTCAAGCTGCCTCCGTCCAGCAGCCACAAGCGCCAGCACCGGCCAATAACGGTGGCTTCCGTATCATAGGAGTTGAATGATGCCCGTTTACAAAATTCAGGCTCCTGACGGCAAGGTATACTCTATCGAAGGGCCAGACGAGCAAGGCGCTATCGGCTTCCTGCAACAGCACCTTTCCTCGCAGCAACCTGCACCGCCTGCGCAGCCTGTCGCAGAAGACCGGGCCGCACTCGATCAGCTTTCGCAACTCACGCAGGGTGACGGATCGCAGAACAAGCGCTCCACGCTCGGAGCCATCGGCCATAGTGTTGACAGCTTCGGACGTGGCGTTGCAGACGTGGCTTCATTCGGATTGGCTGATGAATTTGCCGCTGGCATGGGCGCGCTTACTGGTCTGGGGGGTGACTTCGGAGATTATGACCGCAACCTTCAGCGCCAGCGTATCGAACAGAAAGTGCGCGACAACTACAACCCCTATGCGTCAACCGCAGGCCGGGTAACTGGCGCGCTTGCTGGCGGTGCTGCGCTTGCCAAAAATGGCGCATCATTGGCAGCGAACGCAGCAAATTCAGGTGCAGGATTGAACAGGCTTGCCGCCATGTCAGCGATTGACGGCGCATTGATGGGCGGAGCTTATGGATTTGGTAGCGGTGAGGGTGAAGGCCGACTTGCTGAAGCGTCAAAAGGTGGGGCATTTGGATTGGCTACGGGTGGCATTGCGCCATACGCTATCGCGGGCATTTCCGCCGCAACCAAGCCGCTGATCGCACCAATTGCTGCACGTCTTCAGCCGCAGAAGTATGCCGACGCCGCTATTGATACCGCTATGCAGCGCGCTGGAACGACGCCTGACAAGGTTTCTCGCGCTCTGGAAAATGCGGCTGCTGACGGGCAGGATATGTTTACCGTGGCCGATGCCATGGGCTTAAATGGCCGTCGCCTGCTATCCACGGTCGCGCGAACCCCGAACGATGCCCGGCAGGATGTTATTGAAGCGCTCGTGCGCCGACAAACTGGACAAGGTGACAGGCTGGCTAATACCGTTGCTGAAGGCTTCGGGGCGACCGATACCGCCGCGCAGCGCGCAACCAGTCTTACCGCTGCACGTGACGCCTTGGCAGATACGAACTATGCAGCAGCCCGGAACAATGCAGGCTCGGTAGACCTGTCGTCTGCCATCCAGCATATCGATGATACTATTCGTCCCGGCGTCCAGCAGATTGTTTCACCCGCTGACGATATCGCAGGTGATAGCATTGAACGCGCCCTGACCGGGTTTCGCGCCCGGATGACCGATGACAAATCGATATTGTCAGATTTCAACCGGGTATTGACGCTCAAAAAGGACGTTAGTGATGCTGTCGAGGCGGCGAAGCGTGCCGGGCAGGGGAACCGTGCCCGCGTTCTCGGTCAATTGAATTCTCAGCTTGATGCCGCACTGGAAAGTGCTTCGCCAGCATATCGCGCGGCTAATGATACCTTCAAAAGCCAGAGCAAGGTTATTGACGCAATCGACACCGGCACACAGGCAGCATCCAGCCGGGCGCGTGCCGCTGATAATATCGGCGTTTTCAATGATCTTTCCGCTGGCGAGCAAACGGCTTTCCGCTCTGGCTATGCAGACCCTTGGATTTCCCGTATCGAAAGTGCATCTTCAGCACCTACCACGAACAAGGCCCGTATGCTGATTTCAGAAAAGACAGGGCAGGAATTCCCCGCTTTCGCCATGCCTGATCGAGCGCAGCAGATGGGCCGCAGGATCGCGCGGGAACAGAAAATGTTCACAACCGCAAATGAGGCTATGGGCGGCTCAAAGACTGCCGACAATCTGGCAGACATGGCGGACATGGCCAAGTTTGATCCTTCGATCATGGCAGGCCTTATGCGTGGCAGCGTGAAAGATGCTATGGTAGCTGCTGCCACAAAGGTTCTGACCGAGGCGAAAGGCACGCCGCCTGCCGTGGTCGAGCGGGTGGCCAAGATCATCATGGAAACGAACCCGCAGCGCGCCGCCGAAGCTTTGAACCGTGCCACGCTCAAAGGTGTCAGTGACGCCAATAGGCGTGCGCTCATCAATACAATTTTGAATTTGGGTGTCGCAGCAGGAGGGAACCGGGCGCTGAATTAGCGTCTGGTTTTCCAGCTATCTGGAACGCGATTTGCAGTCTTATCGATTGCCCATGACACAAGAATGGTGGCACTGCCCGCACCGACAGCTAGCGACCATAAATCAAGCTTGTGATAAGCGAGATACCCTGCCCAGATCAGACCGACGACAAGCCACGCTGCCCACCAGGGGAACGGGCGGCGATCAATCCTTGGCTCATAGGGATCGTGATCTATTTCGTTCATGGTCCGTACCATGCCGCAGAAAGATTAGAATTAAAAGCATTTTTCCAAAGGCCTCAGTCTTTCGCGTGTATTTTTCAACAATCAGTCCAGATATTTAATCTGGAAGGAAGCCAATGCCCCGCAACGGACAAGGCGTTTACTCGCTGCCGCCAGTCTATGAGGCGGTGACCGGCGAAACGATTGAAGCTCAACAGCATAATGTGCCGCTTGAGGATATTGCCTCAGACCTGAACAATGCCCGGCCAATATCGACAGGTGGCACAGGTGGGCAGAGCGCTACGCAAGCACGAGAAAATCTCGATGTTTACAGCAAAACCGAGAGTGTGCAGGCGGCGAAGGACGCTATAGGCGAACTTGAAGCCAAGGAAACTCCGGTTGACGCTGATAGCGTTGTTATAGTTGACAGCGAAGACGGCAACAAACCGAAGAAGTCGCTTTGGTCCAAGGTGAAGGCGCTCGTCAATACCGCAAGCGTGGGGGCGGCTGTCGCTGGCGCTAACGGTAAAGAAACACCTGAAGATGGTGATTTCTTCGCTGGCGTTGGCGCTGGCGGCTCTACCATGTTTAAAACAACTTGGGGCAATATCAAAGCTGCACTGGATTTGCGCTTTCTTCGCCTTGTCGGCGGCACACTGACTGGACAACTTGTTAGCTTGGCTAACATGTACATTCAAAAGGACGTACCAAGATTTTTATTTATCAGCCCCAGTGGCGCTGTAGAGTGGTCATTACAGGCAAATATAACCAATACTAATAACTTAGGGTTTCAGATTAAGTGGGGCTCAGTTGAAATAGGATCATTTAAGACGGACGGCAGTTTTACTGCTTTTGGCCTTGTTTATGCAGGAAATGGGACAGCGTTTCTAAGCGGAACCGGCGACATTAACGGTGCGCAATGGGGCGGTTATCTGAGTGAATATCTGAATACTCAGATCGCCGCTTTGAATGCAACGATAGAAACAAGAAGCTATCAGCGCACGCAAGATTTCCTTGTAAATCAGGTGCCGGGAAGCCTCGGCTCTTATGGCTTCTTTTACTATACGGGTTCTGGAATAGTGACGCCGGGAACAGCCATAGCGGGTAGTCAACTTGTATGGTCATCTGCATGGGGTAATTCATCAACAGGAAGCCCCCCAACGGGGTCGTATTACAGTATGGGATACTGCGATGCTGGTCCGCAGACTGCAAGAACTACGCTTTTCTTAAGGAGGGCATAACAATGGGTACCCATATATCTGAAGATGTTTTAAATGATTGGCACAACAGAACGGTAATTTCCGTATCTAATCTGCATTGGGTGGATGCAAACAATACCATGTTAGATTGTTCTGTGCTATTTGAAGAACTTGAGCCTTTGGGTGCTATTCCATTCACAACATGTGATAGTGCTGACACCCACCATGGGAGGCTCATATGGGAGCGTGCATTAAGGGGTGACTATGGCAAAATTGCTCCTTTTATTAAACCTACACCGGAAGAACAGCGCGCCAGAATGCCGAATTTAGAGAAGTGGCGCGTTGATACCATTATTGATCTTGAACTAGGCCTGCGCGATAAAATCAACGCTGCAATCGATAAGTGGCCGGAACCGAAACGGACTATATCAAAAAACAAATTCAAGAGCGTAACTAACTTTAGCCGCCTTGACCCTCTCTTTGATGATGTGGGTGCCGACCCAGAGGTTGGCAAGACGCCAGAGGATATTGACGCGATGTGGGCGGCTGGTGCGGCTTTACCGCCGTCGCTCACCTGACTGCTGCCATTCGGCCCGCCGCTGCCCCGGCAGCACGAGACGACAGCCAACGTGTCAATGGGCGCTCTATAAAGGAATAGTAGAGCGCACCAGCAGTGAGAGAAGCGGCTATAGCGCTCATCATCAACCATAATCCTGTAACGCCGAACGGTGTGAGCGCAGCTTTTGCGATGCTCAACACTATGATGTGCGTAAGATATACTGAGAACGATATATCGCCAGAAAAAACCAGCCACTTGGGAACGTACCGTTCGATCTGCTTTCGCGCCAGAACTGCGACAATGAATAGCGGGAAAACCGCCAACCCCATACCGGTCAGACCATGGCCGTTCATTCCGGGTGAACCGTAGCAGTAGATCAGAAAGAAGATCGAAGCCGATGTAAAAAGCGCCGTTGCAGCTTTGGAGCGCAGAGAAAATCCGCGCTGTTCGATGAAGTGGACGAGTGCCCCAAGTGCGAACAGCCAGCACAATGGGTTTGTGATGACATAAGCGTTTGCGTCGGCACGTCCAGCATCTATCAGTTGATAGATAGAAAGACCCGGCTGTATCGTCAGCGGGATCAGCACCAATGCTGTGAGGAAAATTGCAATCGCTGCCTGCCATCGCCAGCGCGGCAACAGCAACACGAGCGCCATCACAACATAGAAGAACATTTCATAATTCAGCGTCCAACCGACAACGAGCGATGCGAACCCATAATACGGCGGTTCGTCAGATAATTGTATGAATGCAAGACTCCGTAATAGCTCTGGGAAGACCGGTGCCGTGCCGTTTTTTAATGCGTATGCCGCGCAGAAAATGGCGGTGGCAATGGCGTAAGGTGGCCAGATGCGAATTAGGCGCTTCATTAGGAATAAACCTGCCGAAGTGCCGCCGCTTGGGTATCGGCTTACGGACGCGGCAATAATGTATCCGCTTATCAGAAAGAAGATATCAACGCCGAATGGCGCGAGCGGGCCAAAAATCGACTGTTTGGCGTCGGTAGACAGGTCATCCAGAAGTAAGCTGGCGTGAAAAATCACGACAGATATTGCAGCAATTCCCCTCAATGCCTGCACAACAAGATTTTTCCGCACGGCGACCCCAACTTGATTTTCATTGTCATACACTTTTACCGGGTGCGCAGACAACTGTTTTGAACTGGCATCAACTGCAAGTGCCTCAGTCTTTCGTCTCTAAAATGAAAATCTCAAGCCGTCCTTCGGGGCGGCTTTTTCATTTGGCGAAGGAATACCCATGAACCTCAATCTTGGCGATACGCGCCTAATCATCGCAACCGCCGCGAAGTATGGGCTTTTGCGCAATCAACTCGCCTATGTGCTGGCGACCGCCTACCACGAGACGGCATTCACGATTAAGCCTGTGCGCGAGACGAAGGCCAACACAGACGCCAAGGCGAAGGAAATCCTTACAAAATCTTGGAAGGCCGGAAAGCTGCCATGGGTGAAGGCTGATTACTGGTCAAGCGGCTTTTTCGGGCGCGGATACGTACAGCTTACCCACCAAGAGAATTATCAGAGGGCAGGGCAGGCAATCGGCGTTGATCTTGTTGCAAACCCGTCTTTGGCGCTAGATCAAGATATTGCAGCAAAAATCATAGTCCTCGGCATGAAATACGGCTGGTTCACCGGCAAAAAACTGTCCGATTTTATCACCTTGCAAAAGTCTGAATTTGTCGGGGCACGCCGGATTGTAAACGGAACGGATAAGGCGGGTGAGATTGCCGGGTACGCATCACAATACAACACGCTACTGAAGGCTGAAGGTTATGGCGAGGCGATCAGTCAGCCGGTTTCGCTTGAGCCTTCAACTGCGCCAAAAGTCCGTCCCAGTGTTAACGCCCCTCCCTCAACTGGCTTTTGGGCTTTCATGTTTGCAGCCATCGCTGCGTTGTTCGGCGGGGGTAAGTAATGGATATCGCCCTTCTTATCCCAATCATCCGCCAAATCCTTCAGGTTGTTGGCGGCATGTTGATTGCGCGCGGCTGGCTGGATGACGGCGCAGCCGATGCCCTGATAGGCGTCATCGTGAATGGCATCGTGTTTGTCTGGTGGCTCTACGACCGCCACCGGATCAACAAGAAAGCCCGGCTTCTGCGATACAAGGTAGGAGAAACAGACCATGCTTGAAGCAATTCTTGGCCTTATCGCCGCTTCGAATGGATGGGTGGCCTACATTGGGCTCGCCATTGCCGGGGCGCTCGGTCTGTACCTGAAGGGCCGGGCAGACGGCAAAGGCGCTGAAAAGACCCGGCAGAAAGATGAAAACTCTGCTGCTCGATCTGTTGCCGATGAGATTGACGCGGCCATTGCGGGCCGCGATCCGCAGCAGAACCGCGAAAGGCTGTCGAAATGGTCAAGGTAATTGCACTGGCGGCATTTTGCATCCTGTCAGCTTGCGCCAGCCCGCAAGGTTCATTCTGTCTGGTATCGGCCCCTATGCGCCCTTCGCCTGCCGCTCTGGCTGCTATGACTGATCGGGAGGTATCAGCGATGCTTTCTCACAATGAGAAGGGTGCGAAGCTTTGCGGGTGGAAGGCATGACGCCAATGGACAACGATGCACCAACCGTTAACCGCATGGTCGAGCTTCCAGAGCGAACGAAGGATTTTCTTTCCAAGCTGGACGAAGACGATATCGACAATCTGGAAGACGCCATCAAGTTTTATGCGACCGTCCGCACCATGGGCCATGTCGTGAAGTGGCTCGCGATAACCGTTCTGGCAATCATTGTCGGCATCGCATCACTGTACGAGAACACGCTTAAAATCTGGGGCTGGTTTCACAAATAGCGATCTTACTCACTTGTGAGTATGTGGTGAGTAGGTTTTTTGCTGGATTGTTTATCAAGTGCTAAGTGCTTGATTTTACTGGTGCCGCTTGCGTGACTCGAACACGCGACCCCATCATTACGAATGATGTGCTCTACCAACTGAGCTAAAGCGGCCCGGAACATTGCGTTCCAATTTCCCGAAGGAAGCCATCCGTTTCCGGCTGGACGGTGCGCTGATAAACAAAAGCATGGAGGAAAGCAAGGGCCAAATCAAACAATCTCGATGTTTGTTCAAAAGCGCTCACAAGATGCACATCGTGAGCGCCCGACAAGGCTGCACCAAACCTGTTTTGCACGGTGCAAGCGGTGAGGGTCGGAAAGTATGAGAACCGAGCCAGCCGTCGAGCTGGCGCAGTCCCGTGACCGTCGCAGAATCAGGCGCCCGCGCAAAGACGCTGGCGAGCGTCCTTATATTCGCGCTCCAGCCGGTCGATCAATTGTCCAGCGGGTGCCACTTCATGGATCGCACCGATGCCCTGGCCGCAGCCCCAGATATCCTTCCAGGCCTTGGCGCCTTCCTGTTGCGTGGTCTCGAAGTCCATCTTGGAGGGGTCGGCTTCCGGAAGGTTATCCGGGTCGAGTCCCGAATTGGCGATGGATGGCTTCAGGTAGTTGCCTGCGATGCCGGTGAAGTAATTGGAATAGACGATGTCGGATGAATTCGAGTCGACGATCATCTGCTTATAAGCATCGGTTGCGCGCGCTTCGGCCGTGGCGATGAAGGGGGAGCCGATATAAGCGAGATCAGCGCCCATGGCCTGTGCCGCAAGGATGGAACCGCCATTGGCGATGGCACCCGAAAGGAGCAGGGGGCCATCAAACCAGGAACGGATTTCCTGCACGAGCGCGAAGGGTGACAGGGAACCCGCATGACCACCGGCACCCGCAGCCACGGCGATAAGACCATCCGCACCCTTGCGGATTGCCGAATTGGCGTGGCGATTGTTGATGACGTCATGAAGGACGATGCCGCCATAGGAATGGATCGCGGCGTTCACTTCCGGTACTGCCCCGAGCGAGGAAATGACGATCGGCACCTTGTATTTCACGCAAAGGCCGAGATCGTGCTCAAGGCGCTTGTTGGAACGATGCACGATCTGGTTGACCGCGAAAGGAGCGGACGGTCGATCCGGATTGGCCTTATCGTAAGCGGCAAGCCCTTCCGTGATCTCTGCCAGCCACTCATCAAGCTGTGCTTCAGGACGGGCATTGAGCGCAGGAAAGGAACCAACGACGCCTGCCTTGCACTGCGCCATCACCAGGGCCGGATGCGAAATGATGAACAGGGGAGCACCAACCACCGGGATGCGCAGTCTGCTTTTCAGGATATCAGGCAAGGCCATGTTCAATCGTCCTCCGTGATTGACGTTTCCGTAAACGTAACAGTTCTAGCATCTCCTTGCCCAACGGCAATATCAAAAGCGCGCGAGCATGTCTGTCGCCGTTGGCTACCTTCGACAATTGCGACGGGAGGCGTCGAAACCAACGGATGTCAGTATTTCCACACACAGGGATGCGGTTGCGATCGAAATGCAGTGCCCAAAGGGAATCGCCGCTATACTTCAGGATGTTTCGCCCACCTGCAATGGGGGCAGTTCGGTCCTGTAAAACTATACGGACGGGGGAAAACCGTAGTCAGAGTTAATATTTGGTGTCTCCAACATGCTTATCGGCTAGTCAAAGCGGGTGATGAACAGGTAAATGCCTTGATTCAGACGTTAATTTCGCTGAGGCTTATGAAATCGTCTGTATCGGGGACCGCTTGCTCTTGTTGAGGGCGTGACGAAATGGCGGGAAGAACGAACAAGGGAAGAGCAGCCTTTGGAAAGTATTGAGCGCGCGATCAGGAATGCATTTGCCAAGGCGGATGCGCATAATCCGGCGACCCGCCAGCGAATCTACGAATCCGCCTGGGGTGCGCATGAGCGCGCTCTTACGGCAAATACAGCACTCAGCGATGCGCAGAAGGAACAGCGCCGGCAGAAGCTGAAGGACGCTATTTCCCGGATCGAAGAAGAATTCAAGACGGGCGGCGAGGCGAACGACCGTCGCGAGCCGTCGCTCGACGCTCCGCACAGGGAAGACCCTATCCTTGGTGGCAGGACGGAAGAAGCATCGCCAGCACTCGACACCGGCGATATTCGTGCGACCTCGCGGCAGAAGAAGCGCAGCAGCGCCGACCTTGGCTATGAGGGCGGTGTGTCGCGCAAGGACCGTAGGAAGAAGAAACGCCATTCGCCTTTCTACAGCTATGGCATTCCGGCACTTGTGCTGGCTGTCGCCGCTTTCATCGGTTACTCGCTCTATAACAGCTTTATCGATCTGAGCCGTGGGCCGACGAACAATCCGCTGCATAGCGATGGCAATATTGCGCCCTTGAAGGAAGGCGAGGAGCCAGGCGGGCTGAAGTGGATCACCATCTTCCAGCCGTCCGAGGCGACACGCATGTCGGTCAAAGGACGTGCGACGGCTGAAATCAAACAGGAAGGCACGCGCAGTTTTGCCCGCATCCAGTCTTCCGGTGCTGAAGATACGGTCACATTCGATGTGGGCGAAGGTATTTTGAACCAGCTTGAAGGCAAGAAGGCGACCTTCGACATTGTGGCACGCGCTGACGACGGCAAAATGACCCAGATGTCGGTCAATTGCGATTTCGGGGGACTTGGCGATTGCGGGCGCAGGCGCTACGACGTTCGCGATTCCGCAAGCGACTTCCTGTTCGATATGGATATTCCGTCCGGCCAGAAGGCAGGTCGCGCAGGTACCATCACGGTCAATTCGGATTTGAGCGGTTCCGGCAAGCCGGTCAACATCTACGAAATTCGCGTTTCGACGGCTGCTGATTAGAGCGCATCCCGAAAAGTGTGAAACGGTTTTCGGATAAGATGCGCGTAAAAACAAGAGATTAGAGCGCCTTTCAATCTGATTCCATCAGATTGAAAGGCGCTCTAATCAGGTCAGCAGCTTTTCCAGCATTTCAAGCCGGTCCGCTTCGCGGGGCGGCTTGTCCCAGCGTAGTCGTGAAAACCGCGGAAAGCGCATGGCGACGCCGGATTTATGACGTGTAGAGCGGTTGAGCCCCTCAAAAGCCACCTCCACCACAAGGCCGTGATCCGGCTCGGCACGTACCGACCGCACCGGCCCGAAGCGTTCGGTGGTATTCTCGCGCACAAACTTGTCCAGCAATTTCAGTTCTTCGTCCGTAAAGCCGAAATAGGCCTTGCCGACCGGCACCAGCACCGGCTCGTCTTCCGGTCCCGTCCAGACGGCAAAGGTGAAATCTGAATAATAGCTGGAGCGCTTGCCGTGCCCACGCTGGGCATAGACGATCACGGCGTCGACGGTGAAGGGATCGCGCTTCCACTTGAACCATGGCCCCTTGGGGCGTCCGGGCAGATAGGGGCTGTCGTGACGCTTCAGCATCACGCCTTCGATGACGGGATGGGGCGGATTGGAGCGAAACTCTGCCAGTTCCTGAAAGTCGCCAAAGGGCAGGACGGGCGAGAGATCAAAGCGGCGCGGATCGAGCTTGGCGACGAAATTTTGCAGGCGGGCGCGGCGCTCTGAAAAAGGCAACGTGCGCAAATCGCTGCCCGTTTGCTGGTTTCCTTCCTGCAACAGATCATAGGCTCGCACGAAAGCCGGATAATCTCGTAATTGCTTCGCGCTCACGGTCTTGCGGTTCAGTCGTTGCTGGAGATCGGAAAAAGTGGCTGTTTCTATGCCGGTTTCGCCGTGATGACCAACGAGTAGTTCGCCGTCGATTGCACCTTCGAAATCCATAGCTTCCAGAATATCGGGGAATGCGCCGGAAATATCGTCACCGGTGCGTGAATAGAGACGGCGCACGCCGTTTTCCGAGACGGCCTGCACCCGAATACCGTCCCATTTCCACTCGGCGCTGTAAGCGGATGCATCGAGCAAGGGGATTTCGGATTCATCAAGCGCCGTCGCCAGCATGACTGGGCGAAACGGTGCGGCGGCGGTGGCCGCAGGTTTTTCGCCTCTGCCTTCCAGCCAGGCGAAAAGCGCCTCATAGGGCGGTGACTGGCCGTGCCAGAGTTCCTCGATTTCCACGACGTTGACGCTGCCGAAATCGGCAAGAGCCTGTTTGGCCAGACGGGCTGAAACCCCGACGCGCAAACCGCCTGTAACGAGCTTTAACAGCGCGTAGCGTTCAGAAATGCCGAGCAGATCGAGCCATCCTGCCACGAGCATCGGGCCTTCGCGACGCGAAGCATTCTGCAATTCGTGCACCACGATCCCAAGTGGCAGATTTGCGCCGGGCGCGGTTTCGCTCGGACCGGGCCAGATAAGCGAAATCGTTTCGGCGAGGTCTCCCACATAATCATAGGAATAGGCAAAGAGCGTGGGATCGCTGCGCTCGGTTATCAGCGCCCTCAGCATGGCGGGTTTCACACTTTGCAGTTCGAGATCGCGCGTGATTGCCGCCAATGCCAGACCGCGATCCGGGTCGGGCGTGGCGCGGAAATAGTCAATAAGCAGACGAAGCTTGCCGTTACGCTGCGGCGTTAGAACCAGCCGGTCAAGAAGTTCAGCGAAAGCGCGCATCAATCGCCCTCATCTTCATAGCCGACGAGATGCAGCGGCTTTGCCGGTACGTTCTGCAGCTCGCACCAGCGAACGAGCGCTTCTTCCCGTCCATGCGTGACCCACACTTCGGCAGGTGCAATTTCCGTAATTGTTGCCGTCAGCTCATCCCAGTCGCAGTGGTCGGAAATGACGAGCGGCAGCTCTACCCCCTGTTGTCTGGCGCGCTGGCGGATGCGCATCCAGCCGGAGGCGAAAGCCGAAATGGGATCGGGAAAACGCCGTGCCCAGCGGTCGGAGAAAGCCGATGGAGGACCGACGATGATCTTGCCTGCAAAATCCGGCTGCGCTTCGTCACGTTCCAGAGTGGCTGGTTCCAGAGGACCAAGATTGATGCCTTGCGATTGATAATAATCGCAGATCTTTTCCAGTGCGCCGTGAATATAGATCGGTTCCGAGTAGCCAGCATTGCGTATGAGTTTGATTACTCGCTGTGCCTTGCCCAGTGAATAGGCACCGACGAGATGTGCGCGTTCGGGAAATTGCCGGGTTGATTTGAGAAGCGTTGCGATCTCGTGTGACGCATTAGGGTGACGAAATACCGGCAGCGCAAAGGTTGCTTCGGTGATGAAGACGTCACAGGCGACAGGCTCAAAGGGCGCGCATGTTGGATCGGTTGCGCGCTTGTAATCGCCCGAAGCGACAATGCGGATTCCATCTTTTTCAACCGCAATCTGGGCTGAGCCGAGCACATGGCCTGCGCCATGAAAACTGACCCGTACACCGTTGATAGTCAGCGTTTCACCGAGGTTTATGGGTTGCGTGGTTTCGGCGAAATTTGCTCCATAGCGCAGCGCCATGATGTCGAGCGTTTCGGGCGTTGCCAGCACATGGGTGTGGCCAGAGCGGGCATGATCGGAATGCCCGTGGGTGATGAGTGCGCGTTCCACCGGACGCACGGGGTCGATGTAGAAATCACCGGGCGGGCAATAAAGGCCTTTGGGAGAGGAGCAGAGAAGCTGGTTGAAACGCATGGTTTCAAGATAGGTCACGAAGTTCGCGCCGAAAAGAGAGGGAGCTTGCATCTGCTGACAAAATGAGAACAAAAGTGAACAAACATCTTGGCGGCTTGCCTTGCTGCGATTAGATTGACGGCGTGACACTGAACCTGAAACCCGCTGCTGCTTCTGCCGCTTTTCCCTTGCCGGACCGTTTTCTTGAATGGTTTGCGGCCAAGGGCTGGTCGCCGCGCGCGCATCAGCTTGAGCTTCTGGCCCGTGCCGAACAGGGACAGTCTACGCTTCTGATCGCGCCCACCGGGGCGGGTAAAACGCTGGCCGGGTTTCTGCCGGCGTTGGTGGATTTGGAAAAACGTGGGCGCTTAAAGCCCGGCTTGGCGAAGCGCGGCGTGCATACGCTTTATATCTCGCCCCTGAAGGCTCTGGCCGTCGATATTCATCGCAATCTGACGGTGCCGGTCGAGGAAATGGGTCTCGACATCTCAATCGAGACCCGGACCGGCGATACGCCTGCGCACAAACGCCAGCGGCAGAAGCTGGCACCGCCGGATATTCTGCTGACCACGCCAGAGCAGCTTGCACTGTTGATCGCATCCAAAGGTGCGGAACAGTTCTTCAAGGGGCTGCGCTATGTGGTGCTGGACGAATTGCATTCGCTGGTGATTTCCAAGCGCGGACACCTTCTGGCGCTGGGGCTGGCACGGTTGCGCCGCTTGCAACCGCAATTGCAGACCATCGGCCTTTCCGCCACGGTGGCTGAGCCCGATGAACTGCGCCGCTGGCTGGTGGAACAGGACGCCACCGGGCCGATGGCCGGTCTTGTGACGGTGGATGGCGGCGCCAAGCCGGAAATAAGCATTCTCGATTCCGATGAGCGGGTACCGTGGTCTGGCCATTCGTCCCGCTATGCTATCCCTGACATTTACGAGGCGATCCGCCAGCACAAGACGACGCTCCTGTTCGTCAATACGCGCAGTCAGGCAGAGATGCTTTTTCAGGAACTCTGGCGGGTCAATGAGGACACGCTGCCGATTGCGCTGCATCATGGCTCGCTTGATGCCAGCCAGCGCCGCAAGGTCGAGCAAGCCATGGCTGCCAACACATTGCGGGCTGTGGTCGCGACCTCGACACTTGATCTCGGGATCGACTGGGGCGATGTCGATCTGGTCATTCATGTCGGCGCGCCGAAGGGGGCGAGCCGCCTTGCTCAGCGCATCGGCCGCGCCAATCACCGCATGGACGAGCCAAGCCGGGCCATTCTGGTGCCCGCCAATCGCTTCGAGGTGATGGAGTGCCGTGCCGCACTCGACGCCAATTATCTGGGCGCGCAGGATACGCCACCCCTGATCGACGGGGCGCTGGATGTGCTGGCGCAACACGTGCTTGGCATGGCCTGTGCCGAGCCTTTCAACGCCGATCAGCTTTATCGTGAGGTGCAGAGTGCGGCGCCCTATTCGAACCTTCCGCGAGACACGTTCGACCGTATTCTGGATTTCGTGGCGACCGGCGGCTACGCGCTCAAGACCTATGAGCGGTTCGCGAAAATCCGCAAGACTGTGGACGGCACGTGGCGGGTGTCCAATCCGCGCATCGCGCAGCAATATAGGCTCAACATCGGCACGATTGTTGAAGCGCCAGAGCTGAATGTGCGGCTTACTCGTAGCGGCAAGGGCGGAAATGCGCGTGGCGGACGTGTTCTGGGGCGGATCGAAGAATATTTCCTTGAAACGCTGACGGCTGGCGACACGTTCCTTTTTGCCGGAAAGGTGCTGCGGTTTGAAGGCATCCGTGAAAACGAATGCATCGCCTCCAATGCTGCCGGGCAGGATGCCAAAATTCCTGTCTATGCAGGCGGCAAGTTTCCGCTTTCCACCTATCTCGCCGCGCAGGTGCGCGCCATGCTTGCCGACCGCACGCGCTGGCAGTTTTTGCCGCAACAGGTGCGGGAGTGGCTTGAAGTGCAGCAATGGAAATCCGTGCTGCCTGCAACGGATGAGCTGCTGATCGAAACCTTTCCGCGCGGCAATCGCTTCTACATGGTCGCCTATCCGTTCGAGGGCAGGCTGGCGCATCAAACGCTCGGCATGTTGCTGACGCGCCGTCTGGAACGCATGGGCGCGCATCCGCTTGGCTTTGTCGCTACCGATTATTCGCTGGGGCTTTGGGGCCTCAAGGATATGGGCGCGCTGATCGGCACCGGAAAGCTCAATCTCACCCGGCTATTCGATGAAGATATGCTGGGGGACGATCTCGAAGCCTGGCTCGATGAAAGTTACCTGTTGAAACGCACTTTCCGCAATTGTGCCGTGATTTCAGGGCTTATCGAGCGCCGTCATCCGGGACAGGAGAAAACAGGCCGTCAGGTTACGGTTTCCACCGACCTGATCTATGACGTGCTGCGGACCCATGAGCCTGACCATATATTGTTGCAGGCGACGCGCGCGGATGCTGCGACAGGGCTGCTTGATATCAAGCGCCTTGGCGACATGCTGGCGCGGGTGAAAGGTCATCTGCTGCACAAGCCGCTCGACAGGATTTCTCCGCTGGCGCTGCCTGTGATGCTCGAAATCGGGCGTGAGCGTGTGGCAGGCGATGGTGATGAAATGCTGCTTGAAGAGGCCGCAGACGACCTGATCAGAGAGGCCATGCAATGAAGACTGCGGTGTGGGGCAACGGAGAGGCCTACAGTCTGGCCCATGCGGAAGTGCGTGGCGTTGCGGCTGTGTGCGATCCATCCGGCGCACTGTTCCTGCCCGATCTGCATATGCTCATCGTTTCCGACCTGCATCTGGAAAAAGGCTCATCCTTTGCCCGGCGCGGCCAGCTCATCCCGCCTTATGACACAGCAGCGACGCTCGACATGCTGGCGCTGGCAATTGCGCGCTATCAGCCGCGAACTGTCATCAGCCTCGGTGACAGTTTTCACGATGCGACGGCCAGCGAGCGCCTGCCTTCGCTTTATGCCATCCGGCTGAAATCGCTGATGGAGCATCGCGACTGGTTCTGGATTACCGGCAATCACGATCCGGATCGCCCGGTGGACCTGCCGGGCGATTGTGTGGAGGAACTGGCAATCGGACCGCTTACCTTCCGGCATGAACCATCGCGCAAGGCCGGGCAGGGCGAGATTGCAGGCCATCTTCATCCGGCGGCCCGCATCGTGCGACGGGGACGGTCGGTGCGCCGCCCCTGTTTTGTAAGCGACGGCGAAAGGCTCATCATGCCTGCTTTTGGTGCCTATACGGGTGCGCTGAATATTCTGGATCGTGCTTTTCGGGGGCTGTTCGCCGACGAGAGCCTGCGTGCCTATATGCTGGGGCAGGGCAAGGTCTACCCGATAGCGCGCGGTGCGCTTTACGGTGGTTAATCCCTGCGGAACAGAATGCGCCCGAACCAGCCGGTGAAGACAGCAAGGAAAACGGCGAACAGGCCGTAGAGAAAGCTGTTCTGGTGGGCGGCGTTGTAGATGCTCTGTTCAAAACCGGCCTTGACGATTTCAAGACTGGCATTGGCTTCACGCAGAAAAACACCGTTGCGGAACAGAAGAGCGCGGGCCTTATGGCGCCCGACCGGCACGTTCGCGGGCAGGTTCAACGTGGCGCGAAACAAGGTGCGGGAAATGAACTCCACGCCCCCAATGCGCTGCGTATAGAGGCCCTGGCGAATTTTCATCTCACGCAATTCGTTGCCGAATGTCGGGATGTTGCCCGACAGACTACCCGGATCTTCCGGGACGAGATAGAAGTTGCGCACGCCCACCGAAAGTTGCCGGTAGATTTTTTCCTCGGCAATGTCCTGTAGATTGCGGGTAGAGGCGAGCGAATAGGAGAGCGGGACGCCCATGAAGGTTTGCGAATCCGCATTCACCCAGACTCCGAGATAACGGTCCTTCTTGCGCACCACGAGATCGCGTGAGGGGCCTTGCAGCACGACGATGATATCGTAACGACCCTGTCGCTGGACCATCGGATCGGCATTGTCGAGCGCACCGAATATGGTGAGATCAGTGCCGCCGAAATTCGATGTGATGGCGATGGTTTCCGTTGAAAGCCCGATCTCGATGGTTTCGTCGGCGGGGTTCTGCAATTGCGGAACCGTGTTGCCGTTGCCGCTGGAATCGACCTGCGCCAGAGTACTTCCCGTCATCAGAAGGAACATCAATGCGGAGGAAAGCGTAAGGCTCCGCATGTCAGATATCCGCAATTGAAATGGAAAACAGATTGTCGGGCCGCACGAACAGGCCAAAGGCGAGACGCAGGCCAACGGCGAGCACGAGAAGCGCCAGCAAAAGCCGCAACTGTTCGCCGCGCAGCTTTTGTCCTGCGCGTGCGCCATATTGAGCGCCGATAACGCCGCCGACCATCAGCAGGAAGGCGAGCACGATGTCGATGGACTGGTTGGTCGTTGCCTGCAGAACGGTCGTGACCGCAGTGACAAAGGTGATCTGAAACAATGAGGTTCCGACAACCACATTGGTCGGAACATGCAACAGATAGATGAGCGCCGGAACCATGATGAAGCCGCCGCCGACACCCATTACCGATGACAAAAGACCGATGAAGAATCCGATGCCGAGAACCGGAATGATGCTGACATAGATGGTCGAGGCGCGAAACCGCATCTTGAATGGCAGTCGGTGTATCCACGTGTGCTGGCCGGACCGTCGCACGGCGCCGGCCTGGCCCTTTTTCACGCGGCGGAGCGCTCGCAGGCTTTCCACCAGCATCAAGCCGCCAACGGTGCCGAGAAAGAAGACGTAGAGTATCGAGACGATAAGGTCCAACTGGCCTAGATCGCGCAGCCACGAGAACACGAAGATACCGACGAGAGAACCCAATATGCCACCCGCCACGAGAAACAGGCCGAGCTTGATATCGAGCGTTCGACGCTTGAAATGCGCCAGCGCGCCGGAAACCGACGAGGCTATGACCTGATTGGCGCCGGTGGCGACCGCGATTGCAGGTGGAATATTATAAAAGATCAAAAGCGGCGTTATCAGAAAACCGCCGCCGACGCCGAACAATCCGGAGAGAAAACCCACGGCGGCGCCCATGCCGAGAAGAACCAGCATGTTGACCGACAATTCCGCAATGGGAAGGTAAATACCCAATTCCGAACCCGGCTTTCACCAACGCATGACACACAGCTGCTTGCGGTCGCGCTTCTCCGCAAGATGTTGCACCCTACTAAAACATCTCCGGCAAAATTATGAAACTGTTTTGCGTACGGAAATGCATGAAAACAAGTAGTTAGGCTTAACTCCACATGTGAGTTTCAGCCCTGCCACTCCTCATAATGTCTTGCTCTGTCGCCGCCGCGAAGTCAAACGCCGATTGCCGATAAACTTATCTCGCGGAACTCTATTTGAGGAAAAATGCGGGGTGTTGTTTAAGAACAACAAAAAGAGCTCTGAAGAGTGCTGAAAACCGTTATTTCTGGCATAATCCCATAAAATATATAGGAAATATATGGGCGCATACTGGCCGCGATGCACTGTGGCTCAGTCGGTAGCGTTCTGGCGATTACTGATGATAATATTGATATCTTCTTTCGGTGTGATGACGGAATAGCCAGACGACGGGTAAAACTGCGCACGGATTGAAATGTTGTCGGACATTTTACTGTCGGTCAGGCTGCCGTTTTTGATGACATAAAGATAGGGGTTGGTCAGGTTCACGCTGAAGTTTCCAGCAAAGCGGCTGCTGGACTTGAAACCGAAGCAGTTCATGCTTTCGGCATAGTAACTGCCATTCATTGCATTCCATTCTTCCATGGGATTGGACCGTGTCAGACAGGTCTTTTTGCCATCTGGTGTTGTAAAATTCGCATTGAACGATACGGCTATGAAGATGTTCTTCAGCTCGAAACTGCCGGATAGGACTTTGAAAATGGATTTGTAGGGATGAATATCCTCCGCCGGGATAAGCTGCTTGTCGCCGGATGAAATCTCGAAGTCGATCGCATCCCCCTGGAAATTTTTGATATCCTTGTCGAGCGCGAGGGGAATCTTCGCAATGATCCCGTTTTCCATGTCGTTGTTTACGTGCAAGAGCATCGTCTATCCCCTCGTTGATAGGCGGTAGATAATAAGCCTCGACGAGTCGATTCAACCTGTCACTTTTTTCAGACGCCTGTGATTGAAACGAGAAAGGGCAGCACATGCTGCCCTTCGAAATCCAAGTTGCTTCAATGCGTTATTTATTCTTCTCAAGAAGAAGCTGAACCAGTTTCTGGTCAACGTCGCCGGTGGGCGTCTGTCCGTTTGCCTTCTGGAAGGCAGCAATCGCGGCGCGGGTCTTGCCGCCCATCAATCCATCGGCAGTGCCGACATCGTAGCCGTTCTTCTGGAGAATAAGCTGGATGTTGCGAACAGCCTTCTTCATATCCACCGAGCCGGTGGTGAGTGGCTTGTTTTCCGCCCATGCATCCGGGACGTCAATGGAGTTGGTCGCCTCATCGAGCGGCTTGGCCTTCCAGAGCTTGACCAAATCCTTGGCGCGTTCAAGCTGTTCCGGCTTCATTGCCTTCGCAATCTGGTCACGCTTGTCGGCGGCATCCTTGTCGCCGGCATTGGCGGCGAGCGAGAACCACTTGTAGCTTTCTTCCAGATTGACCGGCATGCCCAGTCCCTTGGCCGCAAGGATGCCGAGATTGAACTGGCTGTCCTTCACGCCGAGTTCGGCAGCATCGGTGAACCAGCGCACGGCGGAGGCATTGTCCGGGTTGCCATTGGCGCCGGTTGCGAAAAGGACGGCGAGATTGTGCATCGCGCTGGCGTTGCCCTGCTGAGCCGAGAGCTGGTACCAGGTCTTGGCCTTTTCCAGATCGCGGGACATGCCAAGGCCCTTCTCGTTGAAGTTGCCGAGACGATATTGCGCGGGTGCAAAGCCCTGACCGGCAGAGATTTCGTACCATTTCGCCGCCTTGGCAAAGTCGGCGGCAACGCCGCGACCTTCCATATAGCGATTGCCGACCTCGAAGAGCGCACGAGCATCGCCCTTGGCCGCAGCCTCGCGAAGCGCTGCCGGACCGGCTTCTTCCGGTACAGGCGGAATGGCCGTCTGAGGCTGTGCGGCAGGTTCGGCCGATGCCGCCGTTTCAACGGGTTTCACCGGATTGGCGGCCGTTGCGGCAGGCTGTTCAACCTGTGTCGGGATTTCAACCGCTGCCTGCTGTTCATCTGCTGGTGCCGGGGTTTCTTCCTGTACAACTTTCTCCGAGCGCGGTTCCGTAACCGGAGGCACTGTTGCGGGGGCGGACTGCTCGAGCGCGGGTGTCGTGTCCGATGCGATCTTCGCGGCGATTTCGTCGGCTGGTGCAGGCGTGTTTTCGGTTGCAGTGGTGTCGATCTGCGGCGGTACTGTATCGATTGCCGTTTCCACCGGCTCATCACGGTTCAGGAAGGCGGAGCCGATCTGCAAACCGGCCATGGCAATCATCACGGCACCGATTGCCATCAGGATCGGCTTGCGCTGACGCTGGATCATATCGCCGACTGACGACTTCTTCTTGCCGGTGCGCTTGGTCGCGCCTTTCTGAAGCTGTTCGGATTCGGCGGCGGCAAGCTGGGCGGCACGCCGGGCTGCTGTGATGAAGTCCACCTTGCCATTGGCGGCAAGGGCTGCATCGGCAGCATCTTCGCGCTGGCGACGCTCTTCGCGCACCCGCTTCATAATCGAATTGAGATCCGGCATGCCTTCGCCTTGAGGGCGAGGGGACGGGATCGTCTCCAGCTCCGGTTCTTCGCGGGTGATCGGCTCAATGGCGGCAAGATCACTTTCAAAGGCTGGTGCATCAAGCGTCGTGTCGAAAGCGCTGGCTTCGAGCGTTTCGTCGCTCTTTCCGACAGACTTGTCGGCGCGGCGACCACGTATCGCCTTGGCAAAGCCGCCGAAAAGCGATGACTTGCCAGCCGATTCAGCTAACTGCATATCGGCGGGACCGGCTTCGCTCTGAACGGTTGCAAAAGCTGCTTCGGCGGCTGCGGCCGCCGGTGAACGCGGCGTCGATGGGCGCGGTGATCCGGCGTTGGGGCTGGTGAAGACCGGATTTTCAGCGTCCGGCGTGTCTGATTTACCCGCCACGTCCTGCTCAAGCCTGGCCAGACGGTCAACGATCTTGACCAATGTGTCGTGGACGGTCTCGAATGTCTTGCCGTTGCGCTCGTCGGAATTACGCGCCAGGGCTTCCAGCGATTTCATGTCGTCGGCGAGTTGCCGGGCGATCACGCTGTCGCCATGCGATCCATGCTGCAGAACACGCGCGACTGCACTTTCGGCAGCTTCACGCGCTGCATCCAGCACTGTTTCGCGATTGGATGCGATGGAACGTTCGATAGAATCGAGACGCGGCTTCAGTTCCGCGATCTCGGCTACAGGTTGCGCGAGATGATGGGCGATATTTGCGATCTGATCTTCAAGGCTGCGGATCGCCTTCATGTCCAGTCCCGGACCTTCATAGGTCGGCGCCTGAAGAAGACCCAGCGAAATCTGCTGCGAGAGATCGTCCAGACGACCTTCCAGCGTGTGGATCGCACTGTTGTCGACATGCTGCGTGGCGTATTGCGTGTCGAGACGCTCGGTCAGTTCTGCAAAGCGACGGTCGATCGTGTCCAGAACAGAAGGATGCGGCTCTTCGGCCCGGCGCTCGGCAGCTTCGAGCTTTTCGCCAATGGCTACGAGGCGCGCCTCGACGGCATGGTAGTCGGACTGGCTGAGATTCTCCATAACCTTGCCGACCTGATTGGCAAGCAGGTTGATCTGGTGTGCGAGCTGGTCGATGACGCCGTCCGGCAGCGCTGAGCCGCCTGAAAGGCCGTCGATGCGCGAGGAAAGTTCGCCGAGCTTGCGATAAAGCGTGTCGGAATTCTGCTGCGTTGCCGAAGTGGCGAGTTGTTCTGCGAGCTCCGCCAGACGGCTTTCGATGCGCTCCAGACGGCGTGCGCCATCCTGATCCGGGCGCTGGGCGCGGCTTGTGGCAATGATGGCGCGGCTGATCTCGTCCAGCCGCTCATCGATCTGCTGCAGGCGGTTCTGCTCCAGCGACGACACATGTTGCGGGCTGAGCGACTCCTCGATGGAACTGGCGAGCTGGCCGATGCGATCTTCGATTGCGCTCAAGCGGTTGGACTGGGGCAGGGTGCCGATAGCATCGCGCACCTGCTCAAGCCGCGAACCGATGGCATCGAGCGCCGGGTCAACGGCGTTATGACGCTGCTCGAATGCCTCGAAACGCGCGTCGAAGCGGTCCCAGCGATTGTTGAGACGGTGCAGGGTTTCTTCGCGGGCAAGGCTCTGGACCGTGCGGTTGAGTTCTTCGAGCTGGCGGCGAAGCGCCTGTGCATTGGCCTCGCTGCTGCGGTGGGCGAGAAGGCGGACGCTGTCGCTGATACGGTCGAAGTCGTCGCTCATCCGCTGCGAAAAGCCTTCTTCGCTTGCGGCGCGCTGAATGCGGGTCATCTCGCGGCTGGCCCAGCTGACTTCGGCGCTTGATGCATAATTCTGTTGCGGCTCTTCATGGCTTCCGCGCATGCGGCGCAGATTTTCGGCAATCTCGGCAAGGCCGGTGACTGTTTCGTCCGGATGGCGAACCGGCTGACGTTCCGAGCGCAGAATATTGCGCATGTCGGGGGCATCGTCCTGTTCGAGATCCATCAGGCGCTTTTCAAGGCTCGCCAAAGTGCGGTTGAGTTCTTCCATGGCTGGCGAAGGCGCCCGGCGCTCACGGCGGGCGTTCAATTCGTCAATGATGGATCGTGAACCTGACGCCAGATCTGGGTTTGCCATGAGAAATTCACTTTTTCCAATGATAGAGACCGCCGGAAGCAAATTCTGCGACGCAACTGGCAAGAATTTGCTCTGCTTACATTTGTCCAAACGTGGTAAATAACTCGTTAATATATGCGGCTAAGTGCGTGCTTTAGTGGGTACGGAAAGGCATCCCACGGTTGAGCGGGTTGAATTCGGCAGGTCGAAGGCAGTCCGGCATGAAAAGCGGACCTATCGGGTATGGAAGATGCGTGAATCGCGGCGGCAAATGTAAATCGAAGCTGCGGCACTGACAGCAATGTCAATGTGGGCTGTCATCAACAGTGGTTCCATCGCGCAATCGCGCGGTGACCGGGCGTTTCCGGGGGCGGAAACAGGGTAGAACATGAGTAAACAAACAAACGCGCCAGGGCAGGTGGCAGATATAGCGATTGCAGATTTGCTGACCGGTGCAAGCGGGAATGCACGAAAGGAAAATCAGTCAGGCGGTCAGCTATACCGGATCGGCGATCTCGCAGAAGAGTTCGACCTGACGTTGCGGGCCTTGCGCTTTTACGAAGACAAGGGACTGCTTAATCCGCGTCGTGCAGGTGTGACGCGACTTTACGATTACAACGACCATACGCGCTTGCGTCTCATCCTGTTTGGACGGCGCATTGGCTTCACGTTGAGCGAGATGGGACAACTGATCAGCGTGTGGGAAAATGGCACCACCGATCCGGCGGATACAGAAGGCCTGCGCACGCGCTTCAAGGAAAAACTCCTGGAACTTGAGATGAAGAAGGATGAGATTGATCGGTCCGTTGAAGAGCTTCGGGCCATTCTGGCACGGATGGAGCGACCAATACGCTGATTGCACGCATCTGGCACAATTAAATGTGGCTGCCTTTGTCTGGATGATGGGACAGACAAGGGCAGCCTATTCATTCGTAATAAAAAATATAATCAAAAATCAACGCTTCCAGAATGCAATCCAGACCCTGACGCCATACGGGGGAATGACGGAATGGCCTAACCCTGTATCAGTATTATACAAGCCGTTTTGCATTCTCCGTTTTTCTCTACAGGCGTGTTTCAGTCTAATTGACCAACACAGATGTTGCTTGCAAAGTGAGAACGGGTTGCGCTTAGCAATATGAAAAAGTTTAAAAACCTCCTGTTCATTGAAAACACGGCCATCTTAACTGGATTTAGATCGATCTTAAAATAGCAATTTGCTGGGTAAAATTTTTCAATCGGCGACGCCTAATTTAATTATCACTAAAAAACAAAATGTAATTTCCGGATCGCTGATTTATCTGCAAGGCGATCTCCCGAAGCCAGGGGCCTGGGAGTTCTGGAGAATATGTATTAACTCGTGAATCGCTGCGCTCGTTCTGGAGCAATTTGAACGATCAAACTACTGTTCACAATTATTCGACCTTATCTTTTTAGTTTGGGTATATTTGCGCACGCTCGAATGTGTTGCCTCAGCCAGCTCGGCCGCGTGAGCGCCACCTGCAAGGGGAATGTTTCAGCCTGTCGCAGGAAGTGTACCCTTCTGCCGGAACTTCGACATATCAGCCCGGTTATTTCAGCCTTGCGACTTAACGCGAAAGTGAGGCTGAAAATGAAGAAAGCTCTTGTTCTGACCGCAGCGGCGTTTCTCGCCAGCTCCGGTTTTGCGCTGGCACAGGATCGAGTGCTTATCGAAGTGCCTCAGGCAGCGCGTGATTATGTCATCGCAAACCCTTCGGACCCGGTCGTCGTTGAGGGCGATATCAGTGACGGCTATGTTCTACCCGATGCTATCGCGGTTCATCCGATCCCTGACAATCCCGATTTCGGTTACGTCTATGTCAATGGTGAACCGGTGATTGTTTCCATGCAGAACCGCCAGGTCGTTTATTATACCGAAGGGCCGAATGCCGGGCCGCTGGTTCCAAACGAAGTTGTAACCTACATCGAAACCAATCCGGTCGATCCGGTTGTCATCGAAGGCGATATTGCCGAAGGCACGGTCATCCCTGATAATGTGCCGCTGGTCGCCGTTCCTGAGCAGCCGGCCTATGCCTACGTCTATGTGGAGGATCGTCCGGCGCTGATCGATACGCAGACGCGCCGCGTTGTATGGGTCAAGTAAGCCTTGGGCGGCAAATGGATAGAAGAAAGGCGGCAATTCTGCCGCCTTTCTTTCCGGTTACATGTGGTGCATTGATGCCGGGCCGACAAAATCGGCGTGATCATCGCCGTTCAGATTGCTCTGCCAGTCAACGACAACCCGTTCACCAGGCCGTACATTCGGATGATAAGGCGGATAGAGTTCGAAGCTCTGACCGTTGGTCAAAGTGACGACCTGGCTCGCCCGATCGTAGGATTTCAGTGTGCCTTTAGTGAAATCTTCTGCATGTGCAGCAAATGAAAACAGCGAAACACCTGCCGCAATGGCAGCCATAAGGTGGTACCGCATTTCAGTCATCTCCCGAATAGCGCCAATCGGATTGCGCTCCTCCGTGGGATCGTCAACTCGCATATTCATTCAACTATGCCGGGCCGATCCGCATCTATTGAGGTAGCGATGAATTTGCCTGGTTCCATAGCGAACCCGATCAAAACAATTCACGCGCGATCACAGCTTCGCGACTGGAGTTCAAGGGCAGAAACACCTGTCTTTCGCCCGCAATAGAATTTGAATTGTAAATTTTTGTTCGCCGAAAATGTTCAATATTTTTTGGTATTTCTGGCATGCATATCGCCCGATTTCCGGTGTTATTGAAAGAATTATGGCGAAATCGAATTGATGGTGAAAAAATAAAATTAACCTGCTACCCTTGTAGAGGGTGGAATAAGGGTATATCTATTAAAAATCGATTTTGTCATCGAACGACAAGGCGCATAAAGCGTCATGACTTTTCTTTCAATTTCGTAAAATCGCGACGAAAATTATTTCGTTATTCTTCAACCATGCGAATTGAAAGGAATTCTCTATGGCAAACGGAACAGTAAAATTCTTTAATAGCGGCAAAGGCTTCGGATTTATTCAGCCTGATGATGGTTCACCGGACGTGTTTGTTCACATCTCTGCAGTTGAGCGTGCAGGTATGCATACGCTCAATGAGGGTCAGAAGGTGAGCTTCGAGTTGGTGGCGGATCGTCGCTCCGGCAAGAAAGCCGCTGATAATCTTCAGGCGCTTTAACTCGGGCGCTAAGTTATTGTCTCCGATCTTTGACCACGGATGTACTGGCACTGATTGTTGAGGCGATTGAAAGGTCGGGTTTCTCCCGGCCTTTTTTATTTTGGAGTCCATCCTGAAGCATGTCTCTCGAAAGTGGGAACCGGTTTCGGGACAAAGACATGCGTAAAAACAAATGGATAGAGTGGTTCCAACGACTCCGCTTTAACCAGAGCCGCTCGAAAAGTGTGAAGCGACTCTTCATCGGGAGTAAGTAGAATGCTCGAACAAAAATCGGCAGGACTGACCGAGGATACGCTGTTCAAGAAGCCGCTTTCGCGTATGGAAGCCAAGAGCGCCATAACCGACAAGACGGCAAAGGCTATCCTGAAGCATGAAAAAGCTGCGGTGGATGCCAAGACCGAACGATTGAAAGCTGCGCGCCTTGAGCGCGATAGGCTCGCACTATAGCCGGTCCCATAGCTGTATTGTGCAATCGTGCAAAACGGATGAATAGAGGCAGGTCGTAGCCAGTACGATGAAATGATTGCATTTTATCGGTTTCTGTGCGGCCAGGAAAGGAGCTAAATTGCAAGTACTGGTAAGAGATAATAATGTTGATCAGGCGCTGCGTGTGCTCAAGAAGAAGATGCAGCGCGAGGGAATTCTCCGCGAACTGAAAGAACGCAGGGCTTATGAAAAGCCTTCGGAGAAGCGCGCGCGTGAGAAGGGTGAGGCTATTCGCCGTGCGCGCAAGGATGCGAAAAAGCGGGCGCAGCGCGAAGGTTTGCTGCCGAAGCCGAAGAAGAAGGTTGCTCCCGCACGGTCGAGAACCCCGGTCGCTTCCGCACCTGCGACCTCTTCTGCTGCGTAACATAATTCCCGAAAATTTCGGATTTTAAAACCGTCCAGACAGGCCGCCGGATCGAAAATGCTCAGGCGGTTTTTGCGGACGTTGAACGAATATAGTGAGGCCCTCGTACCGGCGGATCGGCACGAGGGATCGTTTTGAGCTTATGCCTGTGCGCGGAGAGCCTTTGCAGCGGCCACCATATTGACAAGAGCCGGGCGGACTTCTTCCCATTTGCGTGTCTTCAAACCGCAATCCGGATTAACCCAGAGTTGACCGTCCGAAAGTCGTTGGCGAGCGAGCGAAAGCAGGTTCGTCATTTCAGATACTTCCGGTACACGCGGCGAGTGGATGTCATAGACGCCCGGTCCGATCTCATTCGGATATTTGAACGACTTGAAAGCATCAAGCAATTCCATGCGCGAGCGTGATGTCTCGATCGAAATCACGTCTGCATCCATATCCGCAATCGCATCGATAATGTCGTTGAATTCCGAATAGCACATATGCGTGTGAATCTGCGTCTTGTCAGAAACGCCGCTCGAACAGATGCGGAAGCATTCAACCGCCCAGTCAAGATAGTTTTTCCAGTCCGGGCGGCGCAATGGAAGCCCCTCGCGCAAGGCAGCCTCATCAATCTGGATCATAGCCGCTCCGGCCTTTTCAAGATCGATCACCTCGTCGCGGATGGCAAATGCGATCTGGCGGCAGGTTTCAGCGCGTGGAATATCGTCACGAACGAAAGACCAGTTCAGGATCGTCACAGGCCCCGTCAGCATGCCCTTGACGGGGCGTGAGGTCAGGGACTGGGCATATTTCCACCATCCGACGGTCATCGGTTCGGGGCGCGAAACGTCTCCGAAGATGATCGGCGGGCGAACGTAGCGCGATCCGTAGCTTTGAACCCATGCATGTTTGGTGAAAGCGAAGCCCGATAGCTTTTCGCCAAAGTACTGCACCATGTCGTTTCGTTCGAACTCGCCATGAACCAGAACATCGAGATCGATTTCTTCCTGCCAGCGGATGGCCGCTTCGGTGGCCCTGCGAATGAAGGTTTCATAGTCGCTGTCGCTGATTTCTCCCTTGTTGTGAGAGGCGCGGGCTCTGCGGACCTCAGCGGTCTGTGGAAAAGAACCGATTGTCGTGGTGGGAAAGCGCGGCAGGCCAAGCCTGTCACTCTGCAACCTCTGGCGTTTACCAAAAGCGCTGGTACGCTTTTTCATACTGCTTTCAACAGATGCAACGCGCTGTTCAACAGCCTTGTTGTGAACCTTGGCCGACGCTGCACGCGCTGCGATGGCCTCGCTTGCGGCCTTGAGCTGTGGCAGAACAGTACTTTTCCCGGATGCCAATGCCTGTCCCAGAACGGCCAGTTCTTCAAACTTCTGGGCTGCAAAGGCCAACCAGTTCTTCAGATCGGCGTCGAGATCGGCTTCAAGCGTCAGGTCGATCGGTATATGAAGCAGCGAGCAGGAAGGCGCGATTTCAACGGATTGCGGACCACGTCGCTCGATGACCGGCTGCACCTCGTCAATGATCGAAACGAGGTCCGTGCGCCAGATATTGCGACCGTCGATCACGCCGAGAGAAAGGATTTTTTCCGGAGCGAGTTTCGATACGACTTCGGAAAGTTGCTTCGGTGCCCGGGCAAGATCGACATGCAGGCCGGCCACTGGCAGGGATATGGCGGTATCGAGGTTGGCACCCAGCGCTCCAAAATAGGTTGTGAGCAAAATTTTTGGCCCGGATACTGATGTCAAACGCTTATAGGCGAGTTCGAATGCAGCCAGCTCGTTGGGAATGAGATCGAGTACGAGTGCCGGTTCATCGATCTGCACCCAATCGGCGCCTGCAACAGTAAGTTCTCGCAGCAATTGTTCGTAGACAGGCAGAAGCTTTGGTAAAAGCGCTATGGGATTGAAGCCGTCGGAAGTCGATTTTGCAAGCTTCAGGAACGTCACCGGGCCAAGAATGACAGGGCGCGTGTGAATGCCCAAAGCCTTGGCTTCCAGAAAATGGTCGATAATCCTGGTGCTGGAAAGCCTGAATTCCTGATCGTCGGAGAGTTCCGGGACCATGTAGTGATAATTTGTGTCAAACCACTTGGTCATTTCCATCGCGGTTATGCCATGGCCATGATGGGCATGCCCGCAGGAATCCACTTCCCCCTGACTTCCGCGCGCCATTGCGAAATAGGTGTCGAGTGAGACTTCGCCGCCGTTCCACCCGTAACGAGCCGGAATTGCGCCGACCGTGACCACCATATCCAACACGTGGTCGTAAAGCGAAAAGTCGTTGGACGGAATTTTCACGATGCCCTGATCGCGTTGCTCTTTCCAGTTGGCGGCGCGCAAGGCACTGGCGATAGTCAGCAACTCCGTTTCAGATGATTTCCCGGCCCAATAGGCTTCAAGCGCGAATTTCAATTCGCGGCGCCGACCGATGCGCGGTACGCCCAAGGTGGCTGTTGTGATGGTAGCTTTAGACATGACTGCATAACCCCGATACAAGTTGGGGGCGAGGTCATTTGAATGTGCGTGACACAAACCGGCCTCAGGAAGCTGGTTGTAAATGCGACACATCAGGACACCCCGCCCATGGACGATATATGTCGGGGCAGGTCTCCTGGCTTACGGGTCATCGCCTCTATTCGCCTTCCCGGATTTGCACCAGTGGCGTCATGAATATCGGCTCGCCGCTTACAGTTGCGGGGGCAGCTCCGGCCTTGCCATAAGGCGCACCGGCTTCCCTCTTAGCTTCACCAGACCATTCCGGTGAAGAACCACGACAAAATCCAGTCTGTCGCAATTGCGTGTGAGTGTCAATATTACATAAAGAAATGTTTATATCTTTACATCATTATTTGATCTGAATTAGGCGAGCCGCCAGTTGCAACGGATTCAGGTCGTTGGGTATTGCTGCCGGATAGACGCTCTCATTGCCGGAGGAGAACAGGCATTGTTGGGCGGCAAGCAGTGTAGGAAATCAACGCGACGCGGCGATTACAGCAGCATTTCCCCATCCCGCACGAACTTGTGTAATTTTTGACGTTTACGGAAACGTCAAAGTAGGTTAGCTTCGATCCGGAATTGATCGGGTGAGTGCGGATTCCGTGAGACGCTCGGTCGAAAAAGCGGCAAAAATGGCTATTTTCGCAGGAAATCATCCCTTTTTGTTGCAACATGCGCGCTGTCACAACGTTTTGCTATAATGTGGCATGCAGGCATGAAACGCGGTTACGGGCTCGTTCCAGCCATCGCGGAACGGCTCAGGTGGTGAATTTGGAGGATTTCTATGCCGAGCTATCGCGCGCCAGTTGAGGATACCAATTTCGTTCTCAACGACGTTCTGAATTATCAGCGCTACAACAACCTGCCGGGCTTTGCCGACGCGTCGCCCGATGTCGTCGAGGCAATCCTGTCTGAAGGCGCGAAGCTCGCCGAAGGCACCCTGTTCCCGGTCAACCAGACCGCTGATCGAGAAGGCTGCAAGCGTCATTCGGACGGTTCGGTGACGACGCCGAAGGGCTACAAGCAGGCTTATGATCTGTATCGTGAAGGCGGCTGGCTTGGTCTCGCTGTGCCCGAACAATATGGCGGACAGGGGCTTCCCTATCTCCTGCACACGGCTGTCGGCGAATATATGTCGTCGGCCAATATGGCGCTCACCATGTATCCGGGCCTGACACAGGGCGCGATTGCCGCGATCCTGACCCACGGCACCGATGAGCAGAAGGACACCTATCTGCCGAAGATGGTGGAAGGCACCTGGACCGGCACCATGAACCTGACCGAACCGCATTGCGGTACGGATCTGGGCCTGCTGCGCACCAGCGCCACGCCACAGCAAGACGGCAGCTACAAGATTTCTGGCCAGAAGATTTTCATCTCGGCTGGCGAACACGATATGTCGGAAAACATCATCCATCTGGTGCTGGCCCGTATCGACGGCGCGCCGGAAGGTGTGAAGGGCATTTCGCTGTTCATCGTGCCGAAGTTCATTCTTGATGCCGATGGCAATCCGGGCGAGCGCAATGGCGTTTCCTGCGGTTCCATCGAAGAAAAGATGGGCATTCACGGCAATGCCACCTGCGTCATGAATTATGACGAGGCAAAGGGCTTTCTGATCGGCGAGGCGCATAAGGGCCTGCGCGCCATGTTCACGATGATGAACGAAGCGCGGCTTGGTGTGGCGCTGCAGGGCCTTTCGATCGCCGAAACCGCTTACCAGAATGCTGCTATCTATGCGCGTGAGCGCATTCAGGGTCGTGCGCTTTCGGGTGCCGCAGCACCGGACAAGAAGGCCGATCCGATCATCGTGCATCCGGATATTCGCCGCAACCTCATGAACATCCGCGCTTTTAACGAAGCCGGTCGCGCGCTTATCCTCTGGACGGCACTCAATTCCGATATTGCCCATCGTGCAGGCGATGAAGCGGAACGTCAGGCAGCAGACGACCTCGTTGGGCTTCTGACGCCGGTTCTGAAAGGCGTTCTGACCGACAAGGGTTTTGAACACGCCGTCATGGCGCAGCAGGTCTTCGGCGGCCACGGTTATATCGAAGAACACGGTATGAGCCAGTATGTGCGCGATGCGCGCATCGCCATGATCTATGAAGGCGCAAACGGCATTCAGGCGCTCGATCTCGTCGGTCGCAAGCTGGCACTGAATGGCGGTCGCGCGGTTACTGCCTTCTTCAAGGAAGTGGGCGAATTCTGTGAAGCCAATCGCGAGAACGAAAAGCTTTCCTTCTTCACCAAGCATCTGAAGAAGGGCCTCAACGATCTTCAGGCCGCTACCATGTGGCTGATGCAGAATGCGATGGCCAAGCCCGACAATGCCGGTGCAGCCTCCAATGACTATATGCATCTCTTCGGTCTGGTGGCGCTCGGCTTCATGTGGGCGCGCATGGCCAAGATCGCCGAAGAAAAGCTTGGCAGTGGTGAAGGCAACAAGGCTTTCTTCGAAGCCAAGCTTGTCACCGCACGCTATTATTTCGAGCGGATCATGCCGGAAAGCGCAGCACATCTCGCACGCATCCAGTCGGGTGCGGATTCGATGATGGCGCTCAACGCGGACAAATTCTGAGTTAGGGATTGAGCTAAATTTCGAATTTAGCGGGAAGGAGTCAACATGGCTGAGGCTTATATTTACGATCACGTGCGCACACCGCGCGGACGTGGCAAGAAGGATGGCAGCCTGCACGAAGTGCCTGCCGTGCGTCTGGGCGCGAAGGTTCTGGAATCCCTGCGCGACCGCAACGGCATCGATACTGCAAAGGTCGATGACATTATTTTCGGCTGCGTCGATCCGGTCGGCGAAGCTGGCGCAGTCATTCCGCGTTCTGCCGCCTTTGAAGCCGGTTACGACTTCAAGGCGCCGGGCATCCAGATTTCGCGCTTCTGCGCTTCGGGCCTCGATGCGGTCAATCTGGCGGCAGCCAAGGTCGCCTTTGGTTCCGACGATCTGGTGATTGCTGGCGGCGTGGAAAGCATGTCGCGCGTGGGCATGGGCATGTCGGGCGGCGCCTGGTACATGGACCCATCGGTCGGCTTCCCCGGCTATTTCATGCCGCAGGGCGTTTCCGCCGACTTGATCGCCACGAAATATGGTTTCAGCCGCGATGACGTTGATGCCTATGCCGTCGAAAGCCAGAAGCGCGCTGCCAAGTCGTGGGAAAAGGGCTATTTCAAGAATTCGGTCATTTCGATCAAGGACCAGAATGGCCTGACCATTCTCGATCATGACGAGCATATGCGCCCGACGACCGATATGCAGGCTCTGGGCCAGCTCAATCCGTCCTTTGTGATGCCGGGTGAGATGGGCGGCTTCAATGCGGTCGGCATTCAGGCCCATCCGGAAATCGAAACCGTCAATCACGTCCACCATGCCGGTAACTCGTCGGGCATCGTCGATGGTGCGGCTGGCGTTCTGGTTGGCTCCAGGAAGGCTGGCAAGGCCTTCGACATCAAGCCGCGTGCGCGCATTCGTGCTTTTGCCAATATCGGTTCCGAACCGGCGCTCATGCTGACCGGTCCGGTCGATGTGACGGAGAAGCTTCTCAAGCAGGCGAAGATGAAAATCTCGGACATCGACCTGTTCGAGCTGAACGAAGCCTTCGCGGCTGTTGTTCTGCGCTACATGCAGGCCTTCGACATTCCGCACGACAAGATCAACGTCAATGGTGGCGCCATTGCCATGGGCCATCCGCTCGGTGCAACCGGCGCAATGATCCTCGGTACGGTGCTGGATGAGCTGGAACGCCGCGATCTCAACACCGCGCTGGTGACCTTGTGCATCGGTGCCGGCATGGGCACGGCGACGATCATCGAGCGCGTTTAAGACGAGGGAGGTTCTACGAATGGCTTACACGAATTTCAAAGTTGAAACCGACGCCGATGGCATCGCTCTCGTTACCTGGGACATGCCTGAAAAGTCGATGAACGTCTTCACTGTCGAGGCGATGCAGGAATTGAATTCCATCATCGATGCGGTGACTGCCGACGACAAGATCAAGGGTGTTGTTATAACATCCGGCAAGGAGAGCTTCTCCGGTGGCGCCGATCTGACCATGCTGGAAGGCATGTTCAAGGAGTTCCAGAAGCAAAAGGCCAAGGACCCACAAGGTGCGGTCCAGGCCCTGTTCGACAATGTCGGCAAGATGAGCGGCCTTTTCCGCAAGCTTGAAACCTGCGGCAAGCCTTGGGTTTCGGCGATCAACGGCACCTGCATGGGCGGCGCGTTTGAAATGTCGCTCGCCTGCCATGCCCGCGTGGCATCCGATGCGCCGGGCGTGAAAATGGCCCTGCCGGAAGTGAAAGTCGGTCTGTTTCCGGGCGCTGGCGGCACGCAGCGCGTTCCGCGCCTTGCCAACCAGCAGGACGCGCTTCAGATGATGACGACCGGCTCCAGCCTGACTGCGCAGCGCGCCAAGGCAATGGGTCTCGTCACGGAGATTGCTCCGGCCAAGAAGCTGGTCGAAACTGCAAAGAAGCTCATCAAGGGCGGTCTCAAGCCGGTTCAGCCATGGGATGAAAAGGGCTTCAAGCTTCCGGGTGGAGCGATCTATTCGGCTGCCGGTGCGAACCTTTGGCCTGCTGCAACCGCAATTCTGCGTCGCGAAACATCCGGCAATTATCCGGCAGCGCTCGCTATCCTGAAGTCGGTTTATGAAGGCCTGCTGGTCCCATTCGATACTGGCCTCAAAATCGAGCAGCGCTACTTCACGGAAATCCTCCAGACGACCGAAGCGGGCATGATGATCCGCTCGTTGTTCGTGTCGCTGCAGGAACTGAACAAGGGCGCACGCCGTCCGGTCGATGAGAAGCCGACCAAGCTCAAGAAGATCGGCGTTATCGGCGCTGGCTTCATGGGTGCAGGCATTGCCTATGTCACGGCCAAGGCTGGCATCCCGGTTGTGCTGATCGACCGCGATCAGGAATCAGCCGATAAGGGCAAGACGCACACGGCTGACCTTATCGCCAAGGAAATGCAGAAGGGCCGCGCCACGGAAGCCGACAAGGAAAAGCTCCTGTCGCTTATCACGGCAACGCCGGATTACGCATTTCTCGAAGGCGCCGATCTGGTGATCGAGGCCGTGTTCGAGGACCGCGAAGTCAAGCGCGTGGCGACTGAAAAGGCCGAGGAAGTGTTGAAAACTTCTGCTGTCTTCGCGTCGAACACCTCGACCCTGCCGATTACCGGTCTTGCGAAAGTCTCCAAGCGTCCGAAGAACTTCATCGGAATCCACTTCTTCTCGCCTGTCGACAAGATGATGCTGGTGGAAGTGATCCTCGGCAAGAAGACCTCCGACAAGGCATTGGCCGTAGCACTCGACTATGTTCGTGCGATCAAGAAGACGCCGATTGTCGTCAACGACACGCGCGGCTTCTACGTCAATCGTTGCGTGCTGCGCTATATGTCGGAAGCCTACAACATGCTCGTTGAAGGTGTGCCTGCTGCGATGATCGAAAATGCCGCCCGCATGGCCGGCATGCCGGTTGGTCCGCTGGCGCTCAACGACGAAACCGCTATCGACCTGTCGCAGAAAATCCTCAAGGCAACGCTTGCCGATCTTGGTGAGAAGGCTGTTGATCCGCGCCATGTGGAACTGGTGGACCGTCTCGTCAACGAGTTCGACCGCAAGGGCCGCAAGAACGGCAAGGGCTTCTACGATTATCCGGCAAAGCCCGCCAAGAAGCATCTATGGCCGGGCCTCAAGGATCTCTATCCGCAGCAGAATCCTGACAAGATCGATGTGAAGGAGCTGAAGGAACGCTTCCTCGTCACCATAGCTCTGGAAGCTGCCCGCGTGATGGAAGAAGGCATTGTCACCGATCCGCGTGAAGCCGATGTCGGCTCCATTCTCGCTTTCGGTTTTGCGCCTTATACAGGTGGTACGCTGTCTTATATCGATGGCATGGGCGCGAAGAAATTCGTCAAGCTTGCCAAGGAGTTGCAGAAGAAATACGGCCAGCAGTTTAAGGCGCCGAAGCTTCTGCTCGACATGGCCGAAAACGGCGAAAGCTTCTATCAGCGCTTCAACCCGTACAAGACGGAGACGAAGAAGGCAGCGTAAGCTCCTTCCTTCGCAAAATTATCAGGCGCGGCATGTTTCATGCCGCGCTTTTTGTTTGCGCGTTCCGCTTTTGCTGAAATGCCATAGTCTGAAAATAAGAAAATTTTCCCTGTTAATTCAGCCGGCTTGCGTAATTATCGCTTTTTCGGTAGGTTGAAGCCGAAGATGGGACGGAAATTAGGTTTAAAATCCTTTGAAGCATATCTTTCCTGATGGGGACTGTTCAGGAAGATATGTTGGAACCTACGTGGCGGATCATGACTATGTTTTCTCACGAGAGCGTGTGGGCGGCCATTGATGCTCTGGCTGAACGTCATTCCCTGAGTGCGTCCGGGCTGGCGCGCCGGGCGGGGCTGGACCCAACGACCTTTAACAAATCCAAGCGCTATGCTTCCGACGGGCGCGCGCGCTGGCCTTCGACGGAATCGCTCGCCAAGGTGATGGAAGCAACCGGCTCGAGCTTCGATGAGTTCACGCGGCTCATTCAGGGCGAAAACCGCACGCCGCAATTCGGCGAATATACGCAGGACATGCAGTCCATTCCATTGCTCGGCATGGCTGAAGCCGGTGCGGGCGGCTATTTCGACGATGCCGGTTTCCCGGCGGGGCAAGGCTGGGACATTGTGGAATTTCCCGCCGGATCGGGGGAAGGTGTGTATGCGCTGGAGGTTTCGGGTGACTCGATGTTGCCCCTTTACCGTGATGGCGATACGCTGATCGTTGCACCCAATACCGCCATTCGCCGGGGCGATCGCGTGGTGGTGCGAACGAAAGACGGAGAAGTGATGGCCAAGATCCTGCATCGCCAGACGCCGCGAACCATTGAGCTTCACTCGCTCAATCCCGAACATCCGAACCGCATCTTCGAGTCGAAGGATATCGAATGGGTCGCCCGCATTTTGTGGGCGAGCCAGTAATGGCGCAATCGCAGGACAGAAGCCATGCACGTGCCGTTTTCGGCGGTCTGGCTGGCATAACAGGTGCAGTTCTGGTCGCAGCCTTCGCGGCGCCGTTTTATGGTGCGCTGGATCGACCTGTCGTCGTCATCAATTCCGGTGACACACAGACCGGCTCTGGTGCGGGTAACGGCATCGTTGTCGAACAGTTCGACTATAATGAACCGGGAACACAGCCTGAAACGGGCAATGCACCGGAGGGGACCTCACCGCAGCCGGGCGAGGCCGCACCCGCTGAAGGGCAGTCGCCTGCATCGCCCGAAAACGGCAAGGCTAACGATCAATCCAATGAAGGTGACATACAACGCGAGGCACCGCGTCCGCCGCTGAGCGATCTCGGTCTTGCATCCACGCCCAAGCCGCCAGAGCCGCCTGCACCGGCCACACCTGTCGATGCTGGCGAACAGATGCAGCTTTTGCAGCGCCCTGTCGCGGTGGCGGCCGGACGGCTGGAAAGCCAGGGCCGCATGATCGAACTGCAGGGCATTGAAATCGTGCCGGTGGAACAGACATGCCAGACAGCTTCCGGCGAAAGCTGGCCATGCGGCATGCAGGCGCGCACTGCCTTCCGGCAATGGCTGCGCTCCCGTGCCGTCATGTGCCGCCTGCCTGAAAACGACAGCGGTGCGGCAGTCGCAACCGAATGCACGCTGGGCAATGAAGATGCAGCCGCATGGCTCGTCGCCAATGGCTGGGCGAAGGCTGTTCCAGGCGGTGCCTATGACGAAGCGGGCCGCAAGGCTGTGGAGGCTCGCCTCGGCATCTTCGGCGAGAAGCCTGATACGTCGCTGCCCAATCCGGAGCCGGATAGCGGCAATATGATGGATAATCCTTCGCCGCTGGCCCCTGAAACGGAGCCGCAGCCGTCTTCGCCGCCCCCACAGCCACAGGGGGATTTTCCGCCCGCGCCGCCTGCACAATGACAAAAAAACGACACCTCTTGCGGTAATTCCGGTCCTGAAATGAAAAAAGCCCCGCACGATGCGGGGCTTTTTCGTTCTGTATCTTGAAGCTTACGCCAGTTCGCCAGCCAGAGCTTTCTTGATCAGCGCGCGGGTTTCGTCGATGCCGTAGAGCGCGACGAAGGAACCGAAGCGCGGCCCGCGTTCCTGGCCGATCAGTACTTCATAGAGCATCTGGAAGAAGGAAACCGAAACGCCGGGACCGCCTTCCGGGCTCTTCTTGGTATGGTCCTGATAACGCTCAATGGCGCGAGCAACATCAAGAATGGCATTCTGGATGTCGTTGCCATCGGTGCCGGCAGGCAGCGTTGAAAGCTTGGCATCCAGCGCTTCGAGCGCTGCGCGTTCTACATCGTCAGGGGCGCGGAACTGCTTGGTCGGCTTCACGAAATCGTTGAAGTAACGGATCGCATAGCCGACGAGCGCGTCGAGCTCCGGATTGTTTTCCGGCGTAACACCCGGCACGTGGCGCGAGATGAAACCCCACAGCACAGCCGGATTTTCGGCATTCGATGCACTGACCAGATTGAGCATCAGCGCGAATGTAACCGGCAGGTTCACCTTCGGCGGGTTGCCGTAATGAATATGCCAGACCGGATTGTTCAGCCTGTCCTTCCACTCCATGTTTCCTTGGCGGTGATAGGCCGAAAGATGGGCGAAATATTCGTCCACCGCCTTCGGGATGACATCGAAGTAAAGCCGCTTGGCGGTCTTCGGCTTCTGGAAATTGTAAAGTGCAAGGCTTTCGGTCGGCGCATAGGCCAGCCATTCATCGATGGAAATGCCGTTGCCCTTGGATTTGGAAATCTTCTGGCCAAGCTGGTCGAGGAACAGTTCATAGACGAAATGTTCCGGCGCGCGGCCGCCGAGGATTTCGCAAATGCGGTCATAAACGCCCGCATTGGTCTGGTGGTCCTTGCCGAACATTTCGAAATCGACGCCGAGCGCTGCCCAGCGCATGCCGAAATCTGGTTTCCATTGCAGTTTCACCTTGCCGCCTGTGACGGACAGCGTGGTTTCAACACCGTCCTCATCGTCGAAGGTGATGGTGCCAGCCTTGGCATCCACGCTCTTCATCGGCACGTAAAGCACGCGGCCGGACTTCGGCGAGATCGGCAGGAACGGGCTATAGGTCGCCTGGCGTTCTTCGCCGAGCGTCGGCAGCATCACCTTCATGATGTCGTCATAGCGCTCGACGGCCTTGAGAAGCACGGCGTCGAACTTGCCGGACTTGTAATATTCGGTCGCGCTGGCGAATTCGTAATCGAAGCCGAAAGTGTCGAGGAAGCGGCACAGCATGGCGTTGTTGTGGTCGGCAAAGCTCTTGTAGTCGCCGCCGAACGGGTTCGGAACGGTCGAAAGCGGCATTTGCAGATAGGGCTCAAGGGCTGCCTTGTCCGGCACATTGTCCGGAATCTTGCGCATGCCGTCGAGATCGTCCGAAAAGCAGATCAGGCGCGTCTTGACCTTGTCTTCGGTCAGGATGCGGAAGGCATGGCGCACCATCGAGGTGCGCGCCACTTCGCCGAACGTGCCGATATGCGGCAGGCCGGAAGGACCATAGCCGGTCTCGAAGATCACCGTCTCCGGCAGTCCGGTCTTTGCATAGCGCTTGAGGATTTTATTCGCTTCTTCAAAAGGCCATGCTTTCGCTTCCGCAGCCGCCACGGTCAGTTCCGGGGTCAGCGTGATTTCGGGAAGGCGGTGCGAGGTCATGGTTCAATCCTGTGAAGGGGGCTACTCGTTAAAACTTACGCGCAAGTAAGGCGCATACTGCTCTATGGCGCGGCAACCACTGTCCGTCAACGGTTGCGACCGAATTTCCTTGCGCAACGGGATGCGGCTTCCTAACTTTCAAACCAATTTGGGCCGTTGGATTTGATTCCGGCCATTGTTGTGCAGGAGTACGCGATGAAAAAGATCACCCCGCAGGATGCACTCGTCTATATCATGATTACGACGTCTGCAGCCGACACCACCATGACCGATGCCGAGCTGGAATCCATCGGCAATGTGGTGACGCGCCTGCCGGTTTTCCGTGGTTTCGATACCGGGCGTCTGCCGCAGCTTGCCAATGATTGCTATGCGCTGCTGGCCTATGAAGACGGTCTGGAGAAGATTCTCGACCTCGCTCATGAAGCCCTGCCGGAACGCCTCTACGATACGGCCTATGCGCTGGCTGTCGAAGTGGCTGCCGCCGATCTGCATGTGGAGCAGGAGGAGCTGGAGTTCCTCCAGATGTTGCGTGACCGCTGGACGCTCGATGAACTGACCGTTGCCGCCATCGAACGCAGCGCCCGCGTGCGGTTCCGCAAGCTCGATCCCGTTGTTTAGAGCCTGTTCCAAAAGTCATCCTGTTTGGCTGCAAATGGCAATTTGCCTGCGTTCCAGCGCTCATGCAGCTTTTTGTTTCAGGCTCTTAAGCGCTGGTGGCCGGATAGGCTCGGCTTCCTTCATCCAGAACTGTCGAACCTCATCCTGAGCTTGTCGAAGGATCAGCAGTCGAATGCAAAACGGGCGGAAAATCCGCCCGTTTCCTTTGTGGGGTTCGGGAAAATCAGCACACGACCGGGAGCCGTCGTGCCTTGCGCCCTTCCAGAGCAGCGCGCATGATGCGGGCTGCTTCTGCAAATGTGGGCGTTTCCTTCCAGTGTTCGGCATGAATGAAGCCGGTCGGAACGATATCCTTCAGCGCTTCCAGCGTGTGGCGCGGCACCATATCGGTGCAGTTCCACAGGCGACGGAAGATAACGCTGATCCGTGTGACCTTGCCGTTTACCTGAACGGACGGCTCGGTCGTTTCCAGAGCCCAATCTTCATAGGCGTCGACTGCATCCTGGAATGCATGATGCAGATAGATCGGTGCGTGACCGTCATGAAGCGGGGGCAGCAAACTAGACATTTCTGTTTCCTCTCTTCCTATTGGTTCAGCTTTCAGGGGGCATTTGTTGCCAGGTGAATGAATTGGGGCGAACAAATGCATTTAAACAAGAGCCATGAATTGCTCTTCAGTGGTCTATGTGTGCCGTGTCAAAATGGAAGCTCACGAAATGCGACAACACATAATTAACCATGATCTACGGAAGAATGCCTGTTTGGCAAGAGGCGATTTTCTTTAAATAAGCTTTTATCGGAAAAATAATTCAAACGCATAGGTTGAAATACTGCAATAATAAGCTAGCAAACTGTTGAAATATTATTTTTACTTGACGGTTAAATATGCCGGAAAACGAAGTGTTTTTCGATATTTATTGTTCGGGTGACAGGTTTTGCTCCTGTCATTTGCAGGCGACTGGTATAAAAAAATCAGAGCCTGAATCAAAAAGCGGCATGTGTGTGCGAAAATGGTAATTTTCGCACGCACAGGGCGACTTTTGGATCAGGCTCTTAGCAAATGAAAATGTGATTGCGGGGCAATGGATATGGCTCAACTGGTTCTGTCGCGTAGGGCTTTTCTGGCGGGGTCGACCGCTTTAGCCGCTGTCGCCGTCTGGCCGCAACGGTCGAAAGCGGCTGGTGAGGTGCAGAAAGGCGGGCGGCTGGTCGTGGCCGCAGATTCAGAGCCGCGCAATCTGAACCCGGCCATCGTTGCGTCCAATGGCGTTTTCTTCGTCGCAAGCAAGGTGGTTGAGCCTCTGGCGGAAGCGTCTTTCGAAGGTGAAAATGGTCTCGCGCCGCGGCTTGCCACGAGCTGGGAAGGTTCGACCGACGGGCTGACGGCGACGTTCCACTTGCGCGAAGGCGTCAAATGGCATGACGGCACGCCTTTCACATCGGCGGATGTGGCATTTTCGGCCATGGAAGTCTGGAAACCGCTGCAAAACCTGGGACGTGTCGTGTTCAAGGCGCTGGAGAAGGTTGAAACGCCGGATGACCTTACCGCCATTTTCCATTTCTCCGAGCCGACGCCTTTCCAGCTTATCCGCAATGCCTTGCCCGCGCTGACCGCAGTGCTGCCGAAGCATGTCTTCGCAGGAACTGACATCATGGCCAATCCGGCCAATGAGAAGCTCGTCGGAACCGGTCCGTTCAAATATGCCGAACACAAGACCGGCGAATATTACCGACTGACGCGCAACGACGATTACTGGGGCGAGGGTGAGCCTTATCTGGATGAGATCGTTTATCGCGTATTGCCGGACCGTGCCGCAGCGGCAGGCGCGCTGGAGGCTGAAGAAATCGACCTCGCCGCCTTTTCCGCCGTGCCGCTCGCCGATCTGGACCGTATCTCGAAGGTTCCGGGCCTCACGGTCATCTCCAAAGGCTATGAAGCGCTGACCTATCAGCTCGTGGTGGAAATCAACCATCGCCGCAAGGAACTGGCGGACCTGAAGGTTCGGCAGGCAATCGCTCATGCGATCGACCGCGATTTTGTGGTGAAGACGATTTTCCTCAGTTACGCCAAGACCTCGACTGGTCCTGTGCCGCGTTATGACAGCCAGTTTTATACCGATGACGTGCCATCCTATCCGTTCGACGTCGCGAAGGCGAATGCGCTTCTGGACGAGGCTGGTTACAAGCTGGGCAAGGACGGCACGCGCTTCACGCTCAAGCTTCTTCCTGCGCCCTATTTCAATGAAACGAAACAGTTCGGCGATTATCTGCGTCAGGCGCTCGCAGCAGTTGGTATCGATGCGCGTATTGTCAATAATGATTCCGCCGCGCACCAGAAGGCGGTTTACACCGACCATAACTTCGATCTGGCAATTGCACCGACGGTTTATCGCGGCGATCCGGCCATATCCACGACAATTCTGGTCGAAAGCGGTATCCCGGCAGGCGTGCCGTTTTCCAATCAGGGCGGCTATGCCAATGCTGAACTGGACGCGCTGATCGCCAAAGCCGCACGCGAAATCGATGAGAAAAAGCGCACGACGCTCTATCATCAGTTCCAGCAGATGGTGGAGGCGGATTTGCCACTGATTAACGTGGCGGAATGGGGTTTCATCACCGTTGCCCGTGACCGCGTGCAGAATGTTTCCAACAATCCTCGCTGGGCTGTTTCCAACTGGGCGGATACGTGGCTGGAGCAGTGACGAACCTTTCCGATTGATTGTATCCTGTCATTGTGAAACAGATTCTGGCCCTTTTCCGCAAACGACTGCTCGGCAGCTTCATCGTGCTGCTGATTGTCATTGTCGGCTGCTTTTTCCTGGCAGAAAGCGCGCCGGGCGATGCCGTTGACGCCTATGCCGTGACATTCGGCGGCGATGCGGCAACGATTGCCGAAATGCGCGCGCGCTGGGGGCTGGATCAGTCGGTCTGGCATCGGCTCGGGGCCTATCTGGCAGCCCTTGCGCAGGGTAATCTTGGCTGGTCCGTCAGTTTCAACCGGCCCATTCTCGACGTTATACTGGAACGCTTGCCCAACACACTTCTTTTGATGGGGGCGGCGACTGCCTTGTCTTTTGCCGCAGGGTCGCTCCTTGGCATCGTGGCAGGGGCAAAGCCTGGAAGCTTTCGCGACCGGTTTCTCTCCGTGGCCTCGCTGATCCTCTATGCGATCCCCGGTTTCTGGCTGGCGCTCGTGCTGGTCATCCTTTTTTCAATCAGGCTGCGCTGGTTGCCGTCGAGCGGCATTGAAACAATCGCTTCCGGCAAGCATGGGCTGGCGCGGGCAGGCGATATTGCAGTTCATCTGGTGCTGCCGGTCGTTTCGCTGGCGGTGATTTATCTGGCGCTTTACCTGCGGGTCATGCGCGCCGCCATGGCCGACATATGGCGCATGGATTTCGTGCACGCCTTGCGGGCAAGGGGCATTTCGCATTCGCGCATTGTCCTGCGCCACGTGGCGCGCAACGCGTTGCTGCCGCTCGTCACCGTGCTGGGCCTGCAGGCCGCATCCATGCTCGGCGGCAGTGTGGTGATCGAAAGCGTTTTCGCCGTGCCAGGGCTGGGACGGCTTGCGCAGGAGGCCGTCGCAAGCCGTGACACGCCGCTTCTGCTCGGCGTCATTCTGGTCAGCGCCATCATGGTAATCGTGGTCAATTTCCTGATCGACCTGATCTATCTCTGGCTCGATCCGCGTATCGCGGCCGGAGGCGGTGGGATATGACCGGGGTGAAACGTTATTTCAGAACGAGTGAGGGTTTAGCAGGCGCAATCCTGCTGGCGTTGCTCGTGCTGGCAGCACTTGCCGCACCTCTCATCTTTCCCGCCGATCCTTTAAGCATTGTCTCAACGCCGCTGCTGCAACCGTTTGACAATACAGATTTTATTTTCGGAACCGACCGGCTTGGACGCAATGTTCTGGCCGAGCTTTTCTATGGTGCGCGCACATCGCTTGGCGTTGGGCTGGCCGCTGCCTTGGCCTCAATTATCCTCGGCAGTATCATCGGGACGCTGGCCGGTTTTGCGGGCGGCATCGTCGATGAAGTCCTGATGCGGATCACGGAAGCCTTCCAGACCGTGCCGGGCTTTCTGCTGGCGTTAGCGCTGGTCAGCATTGCCGGGCCGACACTGCCGGTGCTGATTGCAGCAATTGCGCTTTCAAGCTGGACGCAGGCTGCGCGCCTCACGCGCGGGCAGGTGCTCACAATCCGCGAAAGCGATTACGTGGCTTCCGCCCGCGTCATCGGCATGCATCCGATGGAAATCGCTTTCCGTCAGATGCTGCCCAACGCTCTGCCGCCGGTTCTGGCGCTGGTGCCGGTGATCGTCGCTTCCGCCATATTGATCGAAGCGGCTCTGTCCTTTCTGGGGCTGGGCGATCCGAACCGCGTCACCTGGGGCGGCATGATCGCCGAAGGGCGCACGGTCCTGCGTTCCGCACCCTGGCTTTCGATCCTGCCGGGACTGGCGCTGGCATTGACTGTTGTGGGCGTCTATCTGGCGGGCGAGGGACTGACGAACGCCTTGTCCCGGCGCGAGGTGCAGTCATGACGGTGATCGTCCGGCTGGAGCAGCTTTGCGTGCGCTATGGCCGTGAAACGGCCCTAGAGAATATCGATCTTGATGTTCGGCGCGGTGAAACTCTCGCAATCATCGGCGAAAGCGGCTCGGGCAAAAGCACGCTGGCGCTGGCGCTGGCTTCGCTCCTGCCAGCCAATGCACGCATTTCGGGCAATATGGAATGGGCAGACGGTAAGCTGCTGCCGGGACGCGACATTGGCTTCGTGTTTCAGGACCCGGCATCGAGCTTCGATCCGCTGATGACGGTGGGCGCGCAACTTGTCGAGACCATTCGTGCCCATGCGAAAATCGACAAAGCAGCAGCGAAAGCCAAAGCAGTCAGCCTCTTGCAGCGGGTTCATATTCCGCAAGCTGAGCTAAGTTTTTCGCGCTATCCGCACCAGTTTTCAGGCGGGCAGAAACAGCGCATCGCAATTGCGCTCGCCATTGCCGCCGGTCCGCGCCTGCTGATCGCGGATGAGCCGACAAGCGCGCTCGACACCATCGTGCAGAAGGAGATTGTTTCTCTCCTGCGCGAACTGGTGCGTACAGATGGGATGACGCTGATCTTCATTACCCATGACATCGCTTTGGCATCGGGACTGGCGGATCGTATCGCGGTTTTCCGGCGGGGCGTGCTGGTGGAACTTGGCTCCGCTCGAACGATCATTTCTGACCCACAAACAGATTATACGAAGGCTCTGATCGCTGCCGTGCCGGTGCTGGAGGCAGCCCATGGTTGATCCGATTCTGAAGGCCGACGATCTCATTTTACGCTATGGCGACGCCCTTGCGCTCAATGGTGTCAGCCTCACGATCCAGCCGGGCGAGACACTGGCGCTGGTCGGTCCGTCTGGCAGCGGCAAGTCCACGCTGGCGCGGGCACTGCTGCGGCTTCACCCGCTTGCAGGCGGTACAATCCGTTTTGAAGGCGAGGACTGGCTGGCACTCAAAGGGGCCGATCTCCGCAAGCAGCGGGCGCGCTTGCAGATGGTGTTTCAGGACCCGCTCTCGGCTTTTAACCCACGTGCGAGCGTCTACGATCTCCTGCGCGAACCGCTACGCATTCATGGGCTCAAGCGCGATATTGCCAGCCTTCTGCAAACGGTCGGGCTTGATCCGGCGCTGGCACGGCGCGGCGTCCATGAGATTTCCGGTGGGCAGCGCCAGCGCGTCGCGATTGCGCGGGCGCTTGCAACCGCTCCGTCGCTGATCGTGCTGGACGAGGCGGTTTCGGCGCTCGATGTTACCGTGCGCGGCGCCATTCTCAACCTGCTGCGGGATATACAGAAAGCCGCACAGACGGCCTATCTTTTCATCACGCATGATCTCGCCGTGGCAGCGCAAATGGCGGATCGTATCGCGGTGATGGAGCGTGGGCGGATTGTCGAATGCCGCCCGACGCGGGAACTGCTGGCGGCACCGCAAACGCCTGTCACCAAAGCGCTCATCGAGGCGGTGCCGAGACTATTTGTCTAAGCCTTGCCCAGTTCCACCGAACGCTTGCGGGCAGCTTCCACGGCTTCGGCCACCAGCGTCTTGAGCCGGTCACCGCCCATCAGAACTTCGAGCGCGGCAGCGGTGGTGCCGTTCGGGCTTGTCACCTGTTCGCGCAGCTTTGACGGAGTGTCCGTGCTGGCATCGGCCAGAGCGCCGGCGCCCATTACGGTTTGCATGGCCAGAAGTGCGGCCGTTTCATGCGGCAGACCGGCGGTCACACCGGCATCGGTCAGTGCCTCGATGAAGTGGAACACATAGGCAGGCCCGGAACCCGAAACGGCGGTTACGACGTCCATAAGCGCTTCATCATCCACACTTGCAACCTTGCCGGATGTCTCAAGCAGGCGCGCGACGAAGGCTTCATTTTCATCGCTTACATTGGCGTTCTTATATGTGACGAGCATCCCCTTGCCGATGGCGGCAGGCGTGTTAGGCATGCAGCGAAGAATGGCTGCATCGTGGCCAAGCTTGCTTTCAAAAAGGGCGACCGGAATACCCGCTGCAACGCTGACGAAAGTGGCAGCGGGTGCGAAGCGCTTATAGGTTGGCAGAACTTGTGCCATGACCTGCGGCTTGACTGCGACGAGAACCATGCGGGGCTTCAGATCGCCGGGCAGGGCTTCAGCATCGGCAAAGGCATGGACGCCGGCACCGGCAGCGCGATCACGAAGCGCTTCGGTCGGCTCCACGACATAAACGTCTTTCGCCTTGAGGATACCGCTATCGAGCCAGCCTTTCAGCATGGCGAAGCCCATATTGCCGCAACCGACCAGAATTACCGTGTCATGCATAGTGATTGTTCCACCTTTGGATTTCATTGGGACATGGTCCGCGATGGTATAGCCCCGCCTTATTACGCTGCGCAAGTATATGCGGCGTATCCACGAATTTCTGAGGTTAAATCATTGATTGCCCAAACTATATCGACCAATATGAACCAAAGTTGAGTGAAGCTTCGGAGGGGAAGAATGGATCCGGCTTTGACAACGGGTGTGCCGCCAGCCGAAGCTTTCGGCCACGTCCGCATCATCATTGGGATGATCCTGGGCCTTTGCGTTTCCAGACTTCTCACCGGGCTGGCACGCTTTATCCAGCATCCGGGCAAGCAGAAAATCTATCCGGTTCATCTGGCATGGGTAGGTTTCATTCTGCTTTCGGTCATCCATTTCTGGTGGTTCGAATTCGGTTTGCGAACCATTCCACTCTGGACCTTCGAGAAGTATCTGTTCGTTATCTTCTATGCCGGGCTTTATTTCCTGCTCAGCACGCTACTTTTCCCCGACAGTATGGAAGAATATACGGGTTATCGTGACTACTTCATTTCCCGGCGCAAATGGTTCTTCGGCATTCTGGCCCTGGTCTATGTGGCCGATTTCATCGATACGCTGCTGAAAGGAGCCGACCACTACCGGGTCTATGGGATCGAATATCCGATTCAGGTCGCTTGTTTCATCCTGTTCAGTCTGATCGCGGTGTTCTGGGGCAACCGGCGTTATCATGCGGTTTTTGCCGCCGTTGCGCTGGTTTACCAGATCACCTTCACACTGCGCCATTTTGCAACGTTGAGTTAGAACATGTCTCCCAAAAATGGGCCGCTCTACGACTGCTTTTCCGCATTGCGCCGGGTTTCCGCATCCACGATTTCGCGGAACTGGCGCAGCAGCGGGTGGCGTGCTGTCTGCCTGACGCCGTAATCGAGATTGAACGCATAATCGAAATCCGGCGGATTGAGCCCGATATTATGCTGCATCATGGTTTCGAGCTTGTCGAAACCCTTGGCAAAAATAGCTTCCGTCGATTTGCCTTCGCTGTAATCCGCCCACAGTTCCATGATTTCTGCGCTGAGATCATCCGGCAGCGGTGCGCACAGCGTCATCAGGTCGCCTTTTTCGCGCTCAGTTCGTCCATCATCGGCGGATTGATGGATAGCGGGTACATCGCCGGAAATCGCTTCGCCCAGATCGTGGATGATGCACATCTTGATGAGTTTCAGCCGGTCGCAATCGCCCAGCTCCCGGTCGAACAGCGTCACCAGCAGGCATAGCCGCCAGCTATGTTCGGCTGTGCTTTCCGGTCGGCCCTGAGAGGTATGGCCGGAACGCAAAGTGCTTTTCAGCCGTTCTGCATGTTGGATAAACTGGATTATGCCGCCAAGCCGGGCTGGATCGATCGGGTATTCCGTTTCGGCCTTCATGGCGGTCTCCTGATTTATCTGTATGAATCAATACATATAATTGCAATTTTAACGGTTTGTTTGCCATGATGAATATTAATCTGGATCAATAGCCACGGGTGAAAAGCGGGACGGAGCGATGGTAGAACGGGACGGAGAGAGGAGACGTGCGGCTGTACGCCCACTTCTGGCCTATGCGCCGGAATTCCTCGGGCCTGTGCCATCCGTCCGTGCTACCGGAAACAATGACGAAGACCGCGAGCATCAAAAGCGCCGCGAGGAATTGCTCCGCCGCAAACAGGATTTGTTAGACGCCGAAGAGAGTGAGCGGGTCGATCCGAAGGCGGATATGCAGGGCCGGATGAATGCCGTGCGGGAGGCTCTGCAAGCCAATCTTGACGGTGCGCCGATCAACGAACCATCCGTATCGGAAGCATCTGTATCAGCCGCCGTTCCGAAGCTTGAAAAGCCGATGCAATTGCCGCGCCGCAGGCGGCGCTGGGGGCTTCTGGCCGGTTTCACGATACTGGGCGGAATTATCGGAACCACATATGCTGTTCTGGAACCGCCCCAATATGCCGCGACGGCATCCTTGCAGGTTTTTCCGCCCGAGCGGCGCAGCGAAATTGCCTCGAATGTCGTGCTTGAGCGCGCCGCACAGATGGCGCACATTGAACGTGCAGCCGATCTCGGCGCGCCTTCCTTTCTGGAAGAATTGCGCTCTCGCCTGACCCGATTGCTGCCCGAAGATCAGCAGTCTCCAGCCGTGGCTGGACCTAGAAAGATGTCGGGCGCGCAATTGCTGCGCCAGCGTCTTGATTTCACACAGGCGCTTGACAGTGGCACGGTGAATGTGGAGGCCACGGCTGACAGGCCGGAAACGGCAGCACTTTTGGCCAATGCTGTTGCGCAGGCGTTTCGCGATCATCTGCAGGGCGGCGGAGAGTTGAACGGGGTTGAGGGTGATCTTCCGGCGCGTCTGCAAAGTCTGGAGGCCGATGCAGAAGCGGCGCAGCAGGCGGCAGGGGCTTTTCGCGTCAGCCGGGATTTTGGCGATGACGACAACAAAGCCGCACTTCAACGCGAGTTCGCCGACAGCAAGGCCGAGACAGCGCGCATCGCAGCGGAGGCCAACAGCCTGAACGGCGCCACCGCCGAGAGCCTCGCTAGCAAGGGCGTGCCCGAATCCATGCGTTCCGGAGCACTGGGCGCACTGGTGGAGCGGTATCGCGCCGCAGGGCAGGGGGCTGAAGTGAGCCAGATCGAAGCGGAAATCGACAAGGAGATTTCCAGCCAGCGTAGCCTGTTACAGGCAGATCTTAAGAATGCGGTCGAACGTGAGCAAAAGGCAGCGGCTGCCATTGCCGGTTTCGGTTCAGCGCCCGCAACAGATGAAGACAAAGCTCGGCTGCAGATGCTGGAACGAGATGCGGCGGCAAAGCAGGCACTCTTTGAAGATTTGCAGATGCGTGCGGCACGGGGCGAGCCTGCCTCGGCGGGGTCTGCTGCGACAGTGCGGATTGTTACGCCAGCCATGGCGGAACCGAACCCTCGCAATCTCTCCCCGCAAGGGGTTGTCGCCCTTGGATTGCTGGGCGGGTTTTTGCTTGGTCTTCTTTCGATGATGCTGGCCGGTCGCAAGCCCCGATCGTCCGCCAGAAGCGAAGTCGAGCCGGACGAGGTTCTGGAACCCTACGGCGAAACCCGGCTTGCTGCCGTTATCCGCGAAGCCAATGCGCGCTGGGAAGCCGAGAATGAAGGCGCCAACCGCACCACGGAAAACGCCGCCCTCGGTCTTGCCATCGACGACGTGCGTTCATCCCGTATCACGAGACCCTAACTGGTTCTTACAGGACTCTGCGTTCTGAAACTTCATAAAATCCTGCATTGTCGCGCATTCGCCAATTGTCATCGAGCGTCATGACGCTTATGGGCATGTGTACGAAAAAGATGTCGTGTATCTCCCAGACACTTAAGCCCGATATCACAAAAGAACGGAGCGCTCGCTATGGCTCAATTGATTGATGGCAAGAAGCTCGCCGAGGATGTGGTTTCCACGGTGAAGCGCGAGACAGAAAAGCTCGTGGCCGCTACCGGCATTGTGCCCGGCATCGCGGTGGTTATTGTCGGCGAAGACCCGGCAAGTCAGGTTTATGTCGCTTCCAAGAGCAAGAAGGCCAAGGAATGCGGTTTCCACTCGGTGCAGCACGATCTGCCGGAAACGGCGTCGGAGCAGGAGCTTCTCGACCTGATCGAGAGCCTGAACAACGATCCCGCCATTCATGGTATTCTGGTGCAATTGCCGCTGCCGAAGCATATCGATTCAGGCCGGGTGATCCAGACGATTTCGCCCGACAAGGATGTTGATGGCTTCCACTTCATCAATGTCGGCAAGCTTGGCACCGGCGAGGTCGAAACGGCTTTCGTTCCCTGCACGCCAGCGGGCGCGATGATTATGATTGAGCGCGTTCATGGCCGTGATCTTTCGGGTCTCAACGCTGTGGTGATCGGGCGTTCCAACATTGTTGGCAAGCCGATGTTCAATCTTCTGCTTGCAGCAAATGCAACCGTTACGGTTGCGCACAGCCGCACGAAAGACCTGTCCGCGATTGCCCGCACGGCGGATATCCTGGTGGCGGCGGTCGGACGCCCGCAAATGGTCAAGGGCGATTGGGTCAAGCCGGGCGCGACGGTAATCGATGTTGGTATCAATCGCATTCCGGCTCCCGAACGGGGTGAAGGCAAGACACGACTGGTCGGCGATGTCGATTTTGCGGAAGCCGAAAAGGTCGCCGGAGCGATCACGCCGGTTCCGGGCGGTGTCGGTCCGATGACCATCGCCATGCTGATGGCAAACACGCTTACCTCGGCGTGCCGCACTGCTGGCGTGAAAAAGCCAGTTTTTTGACACAATTGAACTGCGCTTTTTGCGTAAGTTTATTCCGGTTTTGATGGTTTGAGAGGCAAAACAGCTTAAATCGCTGTTTTGCCTTAATTTCATTCCGGCTGTTTTCAGAACACCGAAGCGCCTTCGTCAGCCCGTCCGGCGATCTGGCGGAAAGCACGGAACAATTCACGTCCCATGCCATGTTCGTTGCCGGAAAGATCAGGGCGATCTTCACCGCGATCATTCAGCAGCATCACATTGACGAGAACTTCCAGAGTGCCGTTTACTGCATCCAGACGAATGACATCGCCGTCGCGGATTTTTCCGATGACGCCTCCATCAAGTGCTTCCGGCGTGACATGGATGGCGGACGGAACCTTGCCAGATGCACCGGACAGGCGACCGTCGGTGACGAGGGCCACGCGCTGGCCGCGATCCTGCAGAATGCCCAGAACCGTCATCAGCTTGTGGAGTTCCGGCATGCCATTGGCTTTCGGCCCCTGATAGCGGACCACCGCAATGAAATCACCGGTCAATTCGCCAGCCTTGAACGCGGCCTGCATCTCCGCCTGATCGTTGAAAACCTTGGCGGGTGCTTCGATGACCTGGCGCTCCGGCTTTACAGCAGAAACCTTGATGATCGCATTGCCGATATTGCCGGTCAGAACCTTGAGGCCGCCGGTCGGCTGGAATGGTGCATGGATCTTGGCCAGAACCTTTTCGTCGCCGCTTTTTTCCGGCACCGGCTCACGCACGACGGTGCCATCGGCGCCAAGCTTCGGTTCGATCGCGTAAGGACGCAGACCTTCGCCGAACACGGTGCGCACATCCTCATGCAGGATGCCGCCATCGAGCAGTTCACGGATCAGAAAGCCCATGCCGCCAGCAGCATGGAAATGGTTCACATCGGCAAGGCCGTTCGGATAGACGCGGGCGAGAAGCGGCACCACATCCGAAATTTCCGAAATATCGTGCCATGTCAGCTTGATACCGGCGGCGGCTGCCATGGCGATCAGGTGGATGGTATGGTTGGTCGAGCCGCCGGTCGCATTGAGACCAATGACGCCATTGACGAAGGAACGCTCATCCAGCATCTCGCCGACCGGCGTATATTCATTGCCGCAGGCTGTGATGGCGAGCGCGCGTTTGGCGGCTTCGCGGGTCAAGGCGTCGCGCAGCGGTGTGCCCGGATTGATGAAGGATGCGCCCGGCAGATGCAGGCCCATGATTTCCATCAGCATCTGGTTGGAATTGGCGGTGCCGTAGAAAGTGCAGGTGCCGGGGCCGTGATAGGACTTCGATTCCGATTCCAGCAGCTCGGCGCGCCCGACCTTGCCTTCGGCATAGAGCTGGCGGGTCTTGGCTTTTTCGTCGTTCGGCAGGCCGCTGGTCATCGGCCCGGCAGGCACGAACACGGCGGGCAGGTGACCGAAGGTCAGCGCACCAATGATAAGACCGGGCACGATCTTGTCGCAGACGCCGAGATAGACTGCTGCATCGAACATATCGTGCGACAGACCGACGGCGGTTGCCATCGCAATCACTTCGCGGGAGAACAGCGACAGTTCCATGCCCGCAAAACCCTGCGTAACCCCATCGCACATGGCCGGCACGCCGCCAGCAACCTGCGCCACGCCACCTGCTTCGCGCGCAGCCTGCTTGATAAGCTGCGGGAATGTTTCGAATGGCTGATGCGCCGACAGCATGTCGTTATAGGCGGTGATGATGCCGAGGTTCGGAATCTCGTCGCCGATCAGCGCCGCCTTGTCGTGCGGGCCGCAGGCGGCGAAACCATGCGCGAGATTGGCACAGCCCAGCACGGCGCGCTTTGGCTTGTTGGATGAAGCCTCGCGCACACGGCCAAGATAGGCTTCGCGTGTCGGCTTGGACCGTTCGCGAATGCGCGCGGTGATTTCCTGAATGCGTTTATGTGCCGTCTCGGTGGGCATGGGTATCACCTGTGCCAATCTGGCTTGATCGAGTTCAGAGCATTTCCAGTTTAAATTAGACCATTGGAAATGCTCTAATTCTTTGTTTTCACGCGCATCTTTCCCGAAAACCGTTTCACACTTTTCGAGATGCGCTTTAACTCGTCCAGTAGAGCTGGATCGGTGTGCGCGCATGGTGGAAGACAGCGCGCACGGGCATTTCATTCTCGTCATCGCCGGAAAGCGCCTTTTCCAGCGTTGCCTGCTTGGCAGCGCCTTCGATATGCAGAACCAGCATGTCGGCTTCGGCAATGATGGGAAGGGTCAGGGTCAGGCGCTTTTCGCCAGCGCCCTCGGCATGGATCGGCAGCACAAGCGCCCTTGTTTCCGGGTTGATCGCCTGATCGAGCCGGTCGGCACCAGGAAAGAAGGAGGCAGTATGACCGTCATTGCCCATGCCAAGCACCACCACGTCGAAAGGACGACGCAACGCATCGATGCGGCTGGCGGCAGCAAGCGCCGCCGTTTCGGCCGTCGCCGCCGGATTGTACAGGCCGACGAACCTGGCCACGCCCGCATGATCGCGCAAAAGATGCTCACGCACCAGCTTTTCGTTGGAACGGTCGCTATCGACGGGGACGAAACGCTCGTCAACGAGGGTGATCGTGACGAGGTTCCAGTCGATCATCTTGCGTGATAGCACCTCGAACAGCTTGAGCGGCGTGGTGCCGCCAGAGACGGCCAAAGTGGCCTGTCCCCGTTCAGCGATGGCGGCATTCAGCTTGTTCGCAATGGCTTCCGACAGTGCCTGCGCCAGTTCCGTTCCGCTGGTAAAATCGTGCCGTTCAATGCTCATTCCATACCTTTCCAAAGCAGTAACTGAAGCGCTAGGCTCCAGTGTCACAGGCTTTCGTGCCATGTGCGCCCGTCACGCTCGATAAGCGCGATGGACGATGACGGCCCCCATGTTCCTGCCGTGTAGCCCTGCACAGGCTGGCTGTTCAATTCCCATCCCTGAAGGATCGGATCGACCCAGCGCCATGCCGCCTCGACTTCGTCGCGGCGCATGAAGAGGGTCTGGTTGCCGCGAACGACATCCATGATGAGACGTTCATAGGCATCCGGATTGCGTTCGCTGAAAGACTGGGCGAAGCTCATATCCAGCGGCACGTGGCGCAGGCGCATGCCGCCAGGGCCCGGATCCTTGATCATCAGCCACTGCTTCACGCCTTCATCCGGCTGGAGACGAATGACGAGCTGGTTTGCCATCACCTTGCCAGCGCTTTCACCGAAGATGGAATGCGGGATCGGCTTGAAGGTAACGACGATTTCCGAAACGCGCGTGGCAAGCCGCTTGCCGGTGCGCAGATAGAAAGGCACGCCAGCCCAGCGCCAATTGGCAATTTCAGCCTTCAGCGCCACAAAGGTTTCAGTATTGCTGGTCTCGCTTTCCAGATCTTCGAGATAGCCGCGCACCGGACCACCTGCCGAGGCACCGGCGCGATACTGACCGCGTACCGTCATGTCTTCGACATTGAGGTTGGTAATCGGCTTCAACGAGCGCAGAACCTTGACTTTTTCATCATGGACGGCATCGGCTTCAATCGATGAAGGGGGCTCCATCGCAACGAGGCAGAGAAGCTGGAGAATGTGGTTCTGCACCATGTCGCGCAGCGCGCCTGCCTTGTCGTAATAGCCCGCGCGGCCTTCCAGGCCGACGGCTTCTGCAACGGTGATCTGCACATGGTCGATATGGGCGGAGTTCCACAGCGGCTCATAGAGCGCATTGGCAAAGCGCAGAGCCATCAGGTTCTGCACGGTTTCCTTGCCGAGATAATGGTCGATGCGGAAGATCTGGTCTTCGCGGAAAACGCTGCCCAGCGTATCGTTGAGCGCCATGGCGGATTCCAGATCGCGGCCGATCGGCTTTTCCACAATGATGCGCGTATCACGGGTAATCAGGCCATGCGTCTTCAGACGGGTGGCGATATCGCCGAAGAGCGTCGGGCTGACGGCGAGATAAAAAGCGCGAATCTTTTCCGGCTTCTTGCCAATCAGGGTCTTGAGCGCATCCCAGCCCTCTTCGGACTTGGCATCGACAGCCACATAGCTGAGGCGGGCGAGAAACTTGTCGACTTCCTTCTCGTCAACTTCCGTAGCCTTCACATGTTCATGAATGGCATCCCGTGCGAACTGCCGATATTCGTCATCGGTCATGGCGCTGCGCGATGCGCCGATGATGCGCGTCGGGTCGGTGAGCTGGCCTGCACGCTGACGCTGATACAGTGCCGGAATGAGCTTGCGTTCGGCAAGATCGCCGGAGCCGCCGAACACGATGCAGTCGAAAGGCTCTACCGGAATTGTCTGGCTGGTCATCTATCGCTCTCTTCTCTTCTTGCGCAAATCAGTCTGCCTGTGGGCAGCATGCGATTTTCAAGCTGCCCTTGTCTATTATCTAATCGATTTAAATTCAACAGTCGCAATGCCGCAATCGCACGAAATTGAAGGCGCCTTGCCATAATTGACGGATTAACGGCTTGTGCATACATGACATGTTCATTTTGGTTCAGGCTCTTTACGCCATATTGAAACAAATAATCTGGATTCAAGTGATTGCACTTTACTGGAAATGCTCAAAAGGAGAATGACATGAAGAGGCTGCAGGATAAGGTCGCAATCATCACCGGTGCCGGTTCAGGCTTCGGTTCAGGCATGGCGCGCCGATTTGCAGCCGAAGGTGCAAAGGTCATCCTCGCTGATGTGAACGTAAAACGTGTCGAGGATGAACTTGCCGATATTGGCAAGAACGCCCTTTCCGTGCAGGCGGATGTTTCTCGCAAGGATGATATGGAGCGCGTGGCGCGCACGGCCTTCGAAGCGTTTGGCCGCATTGACATCATGGTCAACAATGCCGGTTTCACGCATCGCAATATGCCACTGACGGAAGTGACGGAGGACAGTTTCGACCTGATCTCATCCGTGAATATGAAGGCGCTCTATTATTCGACGCAGATCGTTGTGCCGATCATGGAACATCAGGGCGGAGGCGTCATCATCAACACTGCTTCGGCAACCGCGTTGCGTCCGCGCAAGGGCCTCGTCTGGTACAGCGCGTCCAAGGGCTGGATCATCAGCGCGACCAAGGCGATGGCGCTGGAACTGGCAGACAGGAATATCCGCGTGAACTGCATCTGCCCGGCTGAAAGCGACGGTGAGGCATTGAAGCTGTTTCTGGAGGAAGACACCCCGGAGGCGCGTGCAGCGCTGAAACGCACCATTCCTCTCGACCGGTTTTCGACGCCCGACGATGTGGCAGAGGCCGCTCTATGGCTGGCCTCGGACGCCGCCTCCATGGTCACCGGAACCGCGCTTAATATCGACGGCGGTTACTCTATCTAGCCATCGGCTTCGGCGAGGAAGTCATCGAAAATGGCTTCCAGCCGTCTGTGCCGTTCGGCGGCCATGAGCTTTCCGGTTTCCGTCTTGAAACCGGAGGCGAGGCCAAACAGTTTCGTGCGAAAATGGTCGAGCGCAAAGCGCTTGTCATCCAGCGGGCGGTTTTCGGCGTGCGGGTCGCGCCAGTCGTAAAGCGCACTGCCCATGCGGCCCGCAATGTAGAAACACCGGGCGGCACCAATGACGCCGATGGCATCAAGCCGGTCGGCATCCTGCAGAATCTTCGCTTCTGTCGTGACGGGCTCGATATTGGCCGAAAAACTGTGCGCTTCGATGGCATGGGCGACGAGGCCGATGCGCGCATCATTCCAGCCGAGGCTGTGCAGGAGTGCTGATGCTTTTTCCGCTGCCAGTCGCGAAGCGCGGTTTCTGTCAGGCGAATTCTTCTCCACGCTCACGCAATCATGCAGCAGGGCTGCGGCGCAAAGCGCTTCGCCATCGCCGCCTTCCCGGCGCTGGATCGCAGCCGCGTTTTTCCAGACGCGGGCAATGTGGGACAGGTCGTGCGACCCGTCCTCGCCATGTTCGAGCGCATGGGGCAGAAGCCTTTCGGCAAGCGTTGCGAAAGGCGCGAAGATATGAGCTGTCATCCTGGTCCTGCCCTGGGTTTCGGGGATTCGGGAGATGACGCAAACTATCGGCACTTGCGCAGGACGGTCCAGTTATAAATCGCGCCGAGAGCCATGATCAGGCATGTGCCTAAAAATACGGAACGCATGCCGAAGTGACCGCCGACGAAGCCGCCGGCGACGGGGCCTGCAACCTGCCCGACATATTGGGCCGAGACGGAAAGCCCAAGAATGCCGCCCGCTACCCGGTCGGGCACATTGTGCCGGATGACGCTGGTGATGCAGGGCAGGAGACCGCCCAGCGCCAGCCCCATCAAAAAACGCAGGCCGATCAGTTGCCAGGCTTGCGTGACGAAAGCCTGCGGGATCAAAAGCAGCGCGGAAGCCGACAGCGCCCCGATGATGACGCGGGTGTGGCCGATGCGGTCGGCAAGGCGACCCAGCCGCGAGGATGACAGGATGCTGCCAAGCGCGGCGGCTGCCATCACTACGCCGGAAATCAGCGTCACTTTCGTCCGGTCGTCCATCAGTTGCATCACATAGACGGTGATGATCGGCTCGATCGACATATTGGCGAAAAGCAGCAGCATGCCCGTCACCAGCATGGCGATGACCGGCTTTCTGTCGGGAATGGCAGCCCAGATGGATTGCGCCTTCTGCTCCCCGGTCGGCTTCGGCGGCCTGCGCTCCTCGCGGATCAGGAAGGTGGTTGCGAGGAAGCTGAGGAAGATCACGCCGCCGGCCAGCCAGAAGGTTGCGCGGATGCCGATCAGCGGCGGCAGCGCGCCGCCGAGCAAGGGGCCAGCCAGATTGCCCGCCATGATGCCCGCCGAAAGCGCGCCCAGCGCCCAGCCGGTCTTTTCTTTTGGCGTCTGGGTCGCGACGAGGATCATCGAGCCGGACGAGTAGCCACCCGCAATGCCCACGAACAGGCGCAGCGCCACCAGTTGCCAGACGCTCGTCACCATGCCGATCAGCGACATGGCGATGGCCATGCCAAGGCTGGCGCGGATGAGCATCAGCTTGCGCCCGTATCGGTCGCCAAGCCTGCCCCACAGCGGTGCGACGAAGGCTGCGGCCAGAAAAGTAGCGCCGTAGGCGACGCCCGACCACTGCACGATTGCCGCATGATCGGTGACGCCCAATTGTTCCACATAGAGCGGCAGGAAGGGGAGGAGCAGCGACATGGCAATGAGCGTCGTGAACGAACCGATGAGGCAGATCAGCAGGTTCTGCTTCCAGTAGCGTTCGTGGTTTTCCTCGGTGGCCACATTTTCCTGGCGGGCTGTGGCGACGGTTTCGTCGCTTGCAGCGGCTTGGGCGGTGCTCATGTCATGTCTCGCGATTGCAATGTATTCCATTTTGGGATACCAAACGGTATGCATGAATGCGCCTGTTGATGAGACTTGTCAATTGCAGCGCTAATCGAAAATGGAGAATGGTCGCCAATGTCACAGATGAGGCAGGTTGAAACGCAGCTTCGCGACATGATCCTCGGTCTGGAACTGGGGCCGGGCGAACGTTTGACCGAGCGCTGGATCGAGGCGCAGTTTGAAGCCTCACGCACGCCGATCCGGGCAGCACTTTTGCGGCTGGAGGCGGAAGGGCTCGTCTGCCGCGAGGGGCGCGGCTGGACGGTCTCGCCGATCAATCTCAGCGAAATCGAACAGATCGGTGTCTATCGTGAAGCGCTGGAAATTGCTGCGCTGAAGCTCACCTGTGCGCTTGAAGATCGCAGCGGCGTTGAGCTGATTCTGGCGATGCTGGATAGCTGCGATGCCAACACGTCGCGCGAGGAATGGCACCGGATCGGCATGGATTTTCATATCGAGCTGGCGCGGCTGTCAGGCAACGAGTTTCTCAGCCGTGGCGTGCGCGATGCCATGCAGCGCCTCTCACGGGCGCGCTGGCTGGAGGTGCGCGACGAGGCGGCGCTCGCTCGCGCATGGGCCGAACACCGCGCTATTCTCGACGCGGTGCGCGAAGGGAATGCCGATAAGGCGACGGCGTTGATGAGCGCGCATCTGGACGGCAGCCGCAGCCGCCTCGTCAGCAATCTGCACGAGGACCGCCGCGGCCTCAAGGCGCGGGGCTTTGCCGTCATCAGCGCGTAACACGGTTACCGCCATTCGGGCAGTTTATGGCCGTCGCGTGAATAATATTGCGTGCGCCCATCACCGATGCCGATATCCCGCAGGATGTATTCCGGCGAGTGTTCGGTAATGACGATATGGGTGCGTTTACGCGAAAACAGGCGGGAGAAAAGCGCGCTCCAGCCGCTTTCCGATCCGTGGCTGACCGTGGGCGCTGTGGCGGTAGTGCAGGTAGAATCGAGGTTTTTCATGATCTCACCTATCGAAGGAAGCGGCCGTGGGAGGCAGCTACTTGTTAAACTGTGCCTATAGGTATGCGCCTGAAAACCTTTGTTTTCCAATCGAACCTCGATTAGTATGCATAAGGAGGATTTATGCATCATGACGACAGCGCTTCCCCCTTTATCGGCCATTCGCGTTTTTGAATCCGCCGCCCGCCATGCAAGTTTTACCCGCGCTGCGGAGGAATTGGGCATGACGCAGGCTGCGGTCAGTTATCAGATCAAGATTTTGGAGGAGCGCGTCGGCGCGCCCCTGTTTCTGCGTATGCCGCGACAGGTGGAACTGACGGAACTTGGCAAATGTCTGGCGCCTTCCATCACGGAAGCCTTCGAGACGATGCGCAATGCCTTTGCCAGCCTGCGGGAAGATGCGGAGGGCACGCTTTCGATCAGCGTGCTCGCCACTTTTGCCGCCAATTGGCTGGCGCATCGGCTTGGCTCGTTCCAGATGCGGCATCCGTCGCTCGCGGTCAGGCTCGATACGTCCGACAGCGTCATTGATTTCGCAACGTCCAATGTGGATATCGCGATCAGAAGCGGTTTCGGTAAATGGCCGGGCCTGGAAGCGCATCAGCTCATCAAGGCGAGTTTCACGCCCATGCTCAGTCCGGCTCTGGCCGCAACCATCGGCGGAGTGAAGGAACCTGCCGATCTGCTGCGGCTCAAGATCATCGACGCGAGCGACCCGTGGTGGAAAATCTGGTTCAAGGCGGTGGGGATCGAAAATCCGCAATTGCAGGGCAACACGCAGAGCCGGCTCGGAGCGCAGCATATTGAAGGGCGGGCGACGGTCGCAGGGCAGGGCGTGGGCATTCTCACGCCTGCTTTCCACCAGATCGAAATCGCCACCGGCCAGCTTATCCAGCCTTTCGACATTCTTGGCGATGATGGACGCGCTTATTGGCTCGTGTACCCCAAATCCCGTCGCAATACGCCCAAGGTGCGCGCATTCAGGGAATGGATATTGAGCGAGCTCGACTGCGGATAGACGGCAGCCGGGACAGGCTCAATCTTTCGATATGGCGAGGAAAACCGCGTGCTGGGCGTCATAGGCACGCTTGAAGGCAGGGCGGCCTTCGCCGCGCGCGACATAGGCTGCAAGGTTCGGGTAGTCGTTCAATATGCCTGAACTCTTTAGCCTTCGCAGCACGGTGACCATCAAAAGATCACCGGCACTGAAAGCTCCATCCAGCCAGTCATTGCTGCCGAGACGGGCGGAAAGTGCATCCAGTCTTTTGCGGATACGCGCTTCCATGATGGGCATACGCTGCTCGTGCCAGCTTTCCTGCCGTTCCACGAAGCCGGCCGTTTCCCGCTCGATGATTACCGGTTCGATGGTGTTGTGCGCGGCGAACATCCATGTGATGGCGCGTGCCCGGCCATTGGCGTCATCTGGCAGAAGGCCGGGGTTCTGTTCCGCAATATGAAGCACGATCGCGCCGGATTCGAACAGCGCCAGGTCGCCCTCTTCATAGGTGGGGATCTGCCCGAAGGGTTGAAGATCGAGATGGGGGCTGGCTTTCATCGCCTTAAACGAGACGAGGCGCACGTCATAGTCCTGCCCGGTCTCTTCAAGCGCCCATCGAACAGGCATGTCCCGCGCCATTCCCCGGCCGCGATCAGGCGAATTTTCAAATGCGGTGATGACGGGACGTGCCGGACTGTTGCTGCTGGTGGACGCATTTTTCATAATGGCTCCTCCTCAATGTCGCGTTCATTCCCCCGGATGTAAACCGATGCCTCCCGGTTCCGGTTGCAGTCTTCTGCTGCCTCTTTCCAGCAAGCTGATCCGAAATAGCCGGGTTAAAACCTTCTACCAAATAATACCGACCAGTTGGTATGTTGTCAACGTAAGTGGAAAGTCAGGAAGGTGAAGGAGAGGAAAGGGGGGAAGGGGTAGGGAGGCAGGTTGTGGAGATCAGGCTGAGGAGAACAAGAAAGGAGCGGGGACGCTGAGAAAGGAGAGACGGATCGGGAAACGGAGGAAGAAGCGAGTGGAGCGAAGGAGGGGGCAGGAGAGGGATCCACAGATTGGTCTGACTTAGTTTCATGCCGACACTGAATCAGATGTTGACCACTTATGGAAGATGTATAGCCTTGCCGCATGAAAGGTGCCCCTGAGATGTTCCTCCCGGACACGCTGCGATCTGCTGCTTGCCGCAGCGGCGGTGAATGGGGCTGGCAACCTGAAACGATACCTCTGGTGATCGATGCAGCCGAGAAATTGGGCCTTCTCAACGTTGGTGGGCAACTGCAATTCCTCATGCCGGAAGGTACCTGCGAATGTTATTGGGTAGAGGTAAATGCGTTAATAGGCGAGCCATACGGCTTAACCTGGGCCGAGCGCGTTGCACTCTCCGCAACAGCTGCACGCCACCAGATGGTTGATATCAGCCGTCGCTACGATTTTATCGAAGAAGGGCGCAAAGCATTTGCCGACCCTTTTGCGGCTTACGAAGCTACCGGTGGCAACGTCCGTGACCGCATGCGCTTTATTTGGTACTTACGAGCCGACCGCAAATAATCGCCCCGCTGGCTTTCATGGGAGGTGCGTGTCACGCGCTTTGGTCGGGTTCGGCAAGCGATAACTATGGAACAGACAGAACCAGCGGATGGCGCACGAAAGCCGAAATCTCTATGCATTCAAAATTTTTTTCTGCCGAATGTCACATACGGCATTGCTGTCTCGTCATGTCTATCGAACCCCTTGAACCGAAAGGAACGATACCATGACCCCTCTGCTCAACCCGTTCAATGTTGCCCCTGCCACGATGAAGTCCTGGATGAACGCTTCGATGACGATCGCATCCAGTCTGGAAGCGAGCCTGATCGAGCTTGTCAAAATCCGCTCCTCGCAGATTAACGCCTGCGCCAATTGCATCAATATGCATACGCTTGAAGCACGCTCTCTTGGCGAGACCGAACAACGCATCTATTTGTTATCGGCATGGCGGGAAGCACCGTGCTACTCTGAGCGCGAACGTGCGGCTCTGGGATGGGTCGACGCGCTGACCCGCCTGTCGCAAGGCCATGATCTGGAAGACGCCCGCACTGCCATGCAGGCACAGTTCACTGAGGAGGAGCAAGTGAACCTTACGCTGATGATCAACATCATCAATGGATGGAACCGCATGGCGGTTGGCTTTGGTCTCTGGTTCGAACCGGAAGCCAAGAAGCCGGCAGTAAAGGCAGCCGTCTGATGGTCGACATATCCTCGCAAGGCGATGCAGCCGAAAGCTTCGATCCGCTGCGCCCGAAACTGATCCGTGTTGCCTATCGCATGTTGGGATCGGTCGCCGATGCCGAGGATATGGTGCAAGAGGCGTTCATCCGTTGGATGAACGCCGACCGCAGCGAGGTGCGTGAGCCGGAAGCCTTTCTGCGCCGCACCGTAACCCGCCTGTGCCTTGATTTTCTGAAATCCGGGCGCAACCAGCGCGAAACCTATTTCGGGCCGTGGATTCCCGATCCGGTTGTCGAAGAGGACGCGGATGACGATGTTACCCTTCCGCTCATGCTGGCGCTGGAGCGGCTCTCGCCGCTGGAACGCGCCGCCTTCCTGCTGCACGATGTCTTCGGGCTGGATTTCGACGAGATAGCCAAAACAATCCAGCGCGATGCTGCGGCCTGCCGCCAGCTTGCTGCGCGGGCACGCAAGCATGTGCGCGAGGAGCGCCCCCGTTTTCAGGTCGACAAACAGCGTGGGCTCGAACTGGCGCAGGCCTTTTTCACGGCGTCGCGCAGCGGCGATATGAATGCACTTGGTGCGATGCTGGCAGCCGATGTCAACCTTCAGGCCGATGGTGGCGGCAAGCGCCCGGCTTTCCCGAAGCCTGTTTTCGGCTTCGAAGAGGTGATGAAAACCCACGAGAAACTGGCGGGCTATTTCCGTGGCAACCAGTCTACGCTTTTGCGTACGGTGTTCATCAATGGTTTGCCCGGCATCATCACGCGTGAAGCCGATGGCGAAATCCAGACGACAGCTCTCGATATTGAGGACGGCAAGATTGTCGGCATCTATGTGGTCCGCAACCCGGACAAGCTAAAGCATCTGCACTGAGCGATACCTGGTCCCGCTTTTTGGAGACATGCTTTACCCGATCAGGTAGCGGCAGGCGCCTGCCGCGCCAATGCCGATCAGCACGGTTGGCAGCATGGAAAAGCGCGTCGCAGCGAAGATAGTGATTGCAAGCGCGATCAGGTCGGCAGGCTTGTCGGACACGAAATCGGGCGCGATGACCGAAATCAGAACACAGCCGGGGGCGGCTTCCATCACCGCCGTCGCACGCTTGCTGAGCGTGCGGTTGCGCAGCAGTACATAGCCGCCGATCCGCGTGAGATAGGTGACACTTGCCATCAAAACGATGGTCAGAACAGCCAATGGATCGATCATTCTTCACCTGCCAGCAGATAGGCTGCAACAAGACCGGACAAGGCACCGGCGGCGACATACCAGGCGCCAGGAATGGTGAGATAGGTCAGCGCGGCCACCACAAGGCTGACCAGCCATGGGCGTGCTGCCGCAAAACCTTTCCACATGCCTGCCAGCAGAACCAGAAACACTGCCGGGAATGCCATGTCGAAACCATAGGGGCGCAGGTCTCCCATCATCGGCCCGAAGGCTGCGCCAAGCGTCGTGAAGACGACCCAGGCGAGATAGAAAGGAATGGCCACACCGGCATAGAAGGTGAGGCTCAGCGCCGGATTGACGCCTTTCGACTGGCGACGTTTGGCATCCGCAAGGCCGAGCGCCCAGCTTTCATCGCACATTAGAAACAGGCTCGCAAAAGCCTTGCGCTTGGGCAGGTGGCGGATGAAGGGTGCCAGAGCCGCGCCCATCAGCAAATGGCGGCTGTTGACCAGAAAGGTGATCGCAACAATCAGGAGGACATGCGGCGGCGAGGTCCAGAGCTGGATGGCTGCAAATTCCGATCCACCTGCAAAGTTCAGTCCGGTCATCATGGGGACTTCAATGACGCTAAGGCCCTTTTGTGCGGCCTGCGCGCCCAGAACCAGAGCATAGGGAATGATGCCAAGCAGAACCGGCAGGCCGGCTGCGGCCCCGCGACGGAATTCCGAGCCGCGCCCGGATCTGCTTTTTTGAGGCACATAGGCCTGTGAAATATCCATAAAATTCCCGTTGACCAACCGGTAACTGGTTGCCCTTTGCTCAGTCTCTTGCGTGTTTGCTTGAGAAGTTTCGCGACTATAACCAATATCGCGAGCAATTTGGTTGCGAATTATGCCCTCATGCATCAATATTTGGCAGGGAATGCCAATAAGAGTGGCATAAATGGAATCGAGCGCCAATGAAGCTGGATGAGATCGACAAGCGGATTCTGCGCGTGCTGCAACGCGATGGCCGCATCGCCAATAATGATCTCGCACGCGAGGTCGGTCTTTCGCCGTCTCCATGCCTGCGGCGGGTGAAGCTTCTGGAAGAGGCGGGCGTGATCGACCGTTATGTCGCCGTGCTGAACCCAGCCAAGGTCGGCAAGGGGCTGACTTTCTTCACACGCATCCGGCTGGACAAGCAGGACGAGGAAACGCTTCAGACCTTCGCCAAGGAGATATTGAAGCTGCCGCAGGTGCTCGAATGCTATTTCATGCTCGGCGATTATGATGCGATGATCCGGGTGGTTGCGGCGGATATCGAGGATTACCGCCGCTTCCAGTCGGAATATCTGAGCCGGATCAAGGGCGTTCAGAACCTGAAGACCGACGTGCCAAGCCAGACGGTCAAGCAGACTTCCGAAATGCCCCTGTAGCCTCCTCCTCTGCGGCAATGAACGGATCGGGCCGCGCCAGTTCCGCATTGACACGATCTGCCAGTTCAAAGAAACGCCTGCGCACCTGCGGAGCATAGGGATTGGCATGTTCTATGGCCTGAAACACTTCCGGCGCATCATGGCGAACCATGCCGACCGCCTGCATCAGAAGGTCGAAGCTCTTTGTTGTCATGCGGGTTGGTAGCGGCTCCATCTGCACCAGAACCTTGGCGATCAGATGCGTCAGCCCCTGAACCATTGCCGCCTCGCGGTCATGATCTTCCGGCGTCGTTATGATGACATCGAGCGCAAGTTTCCTTTTCAGGAAAGCGGCAACACGATGGAATCGCGTGCCGCGCACAGGGCAGACGGCGATTTTCAGTCCGACAATGCCGTCGCGCGCACTCTGCGGACCGAAGAGCGGATGTGTGGCGACAATATCGACATGCGCAGGCAGGCCGCGCCGCATGGTATCGGCTGGCCCGACCTTGACCGAGCCGACATCGAGAACAAGCGTGCCGGGGCGCAGATGCGGGGCGATCATTGCCACCACGCGCTCAAGCGTTGCGACCGGCGTTGCAAGGATGACGATCTCGCAGAGGGCGACCTTTTCCAGAGAGGTCAGGGGGACGCCATGCATCAGCGCCGCCCGTTCGATGTCTGCGGCAGGGTCGTAAGCATATAACTGGAAATACGGGTTCAGGTGACGGGCGATAAGCTGCCCGAATGCGCCAAAGCCGATAATGCCAATTTTCATATGCTGATTGTTGTCGCGAGACATGGACTGACCTCTTTAGGGCCGCATGGCCAGAGGTGCTGTCCTTGAAACTCAACCGCTGGCAATGCAGCGGTTGAACTATGACAAAGCAAACCCGCCGCTATATGAGCGGGGCGTAATAAGACCGGGTGCTGATGAGTGCTTTGTTCATGCCGTCTAGCTATTCCTGCTTCGGGCGCATGTCAACAGCTTCCCTTGGCACACGATGAAGCCCTTACGGGAACATCTTCGCGGCTTTACCCTCGGCAAGCGTTTTGCCACTGGCGTCGAGTGCCTTCACCGTCCACGAATAGTTATGGGAACCGCCCGGAGGGCAGGGCCCCTTATAGCGGAATGCGCCATAGGGAATAGCGGCCTTGCCATTATAAGCCACCTTGCCGCCGCCATGCTGAAAATCCATGGCATTGCGATCCACCATGTGAAACGTCAGCGTTTTCGTTTCCTTTGGAACGCCGGTGATGTTGAACGGCGGCGATTTTGAATCGAAGCATTTCTTCGTCGGTCCCCACTGGAACGACACGCCGAGATCTGCCGACAGCGCAGGCGTTGCCATTGCGGCCATCACGGCGGCCACAACAATCAGTTTCTTTTTCATTCGTAATTCCTTCCAAGCCCCGACATAGACTCGCTATGCCATGGCTGGAAGGTTAGTATTTTTCTGCTTGCACGCAATAGGAGAAATGTATCTGGCCGCTTAACCTCGATCAGGCTTCACGCGGCCGGGATTGGCAAAAACCCTCCGTCTTTCGAGGTAGGGCTTACGCCTATTCGAGAAGCCTTATGGCCTGATTGCCGGAATCTTTTCGGGGTCGGGATCGGCTAAGATCAGTTACGTTAACTTGGGGCAAAGTATCGAAGCGCCGCTGGTCCGGGCAACACGGAACGACGCTTCAGATTTTGAAGCTGCGCATCGTGCTTTGCTAGAAATCCACGCTGATTTTCAGGCCGGTGCCGTAACGAGAAGAGCGGAGGGATACATGTCTTCAGGAAAGAATGCGCATTCGCCGCGCAGTCGTGCGCGACGGCATTTTCTGGGTCTTACAGCGGCCACTGCCGCCAAGGTCGCGGCACTGGGTGTGTTTGCTTCAACGGTGTCGTCACGTCCGTCGCAGGCCCTTGGCAACAAGTGGTGGCATGGCGGCCACGGCGGTGGTCATGGTGGCGGCTCCAATTGCCTGTTGAAAGGCACGCTGATCGAAACGCCGATGGGTCCGGTGGCGGTGGAGACATTGTCCGTCGGCGACCTCGTAACTACGGCCCGTGGCGAAACGCGTCCGGTCAAGTGGATCGGCTGGCAGAGCCACAGAAAAGGCGGCGTGGTTTGGAATGAAAGCGTGATGCCGATCCGTATCAAGCGCTATGCCATCGACAGCAAAACCCCGCAGCGCGACCTCTATCTCTCGCCCAATCACGCGCTGCTTATCGATGGCGTCCTGATCCGCGTGAAGGATCTGGTTAATGGCCAGAGCATAGCGCGCGTGTCGATGGATACGGCTATCGACTATTACAATATTGTTCTCGACAGTCATGAAGCAGTATTGGCTGAAGGGGCTGCCGTCGAAACCTATCTGATGCACGGCGACAGCTATAAGAGCTTCACCAACTTTGCCGAGTATCAGGAATTATATCCAGATGAAGCCAATATCATCATGCGGCCCTATGCGCCGCTGATGGGTTATGAAGGTGCTCGCCAGCATATGCATGCATTGTTGTGCATGAGCGGCATTTTTCCGCTGCGCGACGTGGTTGAGGAAACCTATCAACGTCTGGCAGCGAAAACGGGCGAAAGTGTAGCGTAAAGTAATGAGCAATACCGGGCGGTGGTAAGAAAGGCGGGGTGCCGGAAGGTGCCCCGCTTTTCTTTTATCAAGCGGATTCAGCCAGCTTCCGCAGCGCGCAGGAAGGACTTTCGTTCCGTTTCGCTGCCATTGATCTGGCCTCTCAGTTGCAGGAGATCTTTTCGGCTGACCAGTCCGCAGAGCTTTCCGTCGCGCGTCACGATCGGGATACGTCCGCAATCAGTTGCGATCATCATGTCGGTGATGAACGCCACGCTGTCGTCCTGATGGCCGACAGGTGTGGAGGTGTCGGAAACGGCATCTGCAAGCGTCTGGCTGGACAGTTCTGTCTTCCGCTGCCATTCCAGCGCATCGGCGCGCGTCACGACGCCGATCAGTATCCGGTCGTTGTCGATGACCGGGTAAAGGCGATGCCGTGCTGCTTCCGAAGCAAAAAAGGCTGAGGCTTCCTGCACGGTCATGCTTGCGGGCAGCGTGTCCACATTCGTCACCATGACTTCATGCACACGAGCAGATTCGAACGGGCTTACGCCATATTCGCGGGTGATGTGCTGTCCGCGCCGCGCAATTTTCTCCGTCAGGATGGAACGCTTGAGCAGAAGAACAGTCACTGCATAGGCGGTCACCGTTGCCACGAAAACCGGGACGATCTGGCCGAAATCGCTGGTGACTTCGACGGCAAAGAACGTGCCGGTCAGCGGCGCGCGCATCGTGCCGCCCATCATGGCGGCCATTCCAAGCAGTGCCCAGAAGCCCGGTTCTCCACCGGGCACGATCAGGCCGAGCAGCCAGCCCATCGCGCCGCCGAAGATCAGAAGCGGGGCCAGAACGCCGCCGGAAGTGCCCGATGCCAGAGCGCAGAGCCAGATCGCGCTTTTGACAAGCAGGACCACCAGCACTGTGGTTGCCAGGAATTTATCGTTGAGGAAACCGTCGATGAGATCATAGCCGACGCCCAGTGCACGTGGTTCGATCAGGCCACCAATGCCGATGGCGATGCCGCCGATTGCCGGCCACCACATCCAGTGAACGGGCAACCGCTCGAACGCATCCTCCAGCTTGTAGAGGAGTGTCGTGAGCAAGCCGGATTGCAGGCCGGCGACGATGCCGATCAGGGCACATGCGAAAATCCCCCACCAGGGTAGCACCAGATGAAAATGGGTCTGGAACAGCGGACCTGTCTCGAAGAACAAGGGCCGGTTTGTGTGGGCGACTGCTGCTGCAGCCGCAACAGGAATAAAGCTGCGGGGCTTCCACTCGAAGAGCAGCAATTCAACACCCAGCATCACAGCGGCAATGGGCGTGCCGAAAATGGCAGTCATGCCCGCAGCAGCACCGGCGACGAGCAGGGTCTTCCGCTCGGCTGAACTCATCTGGAACAATTGCGCAAAAAGCGATCCGATGGCCCCGCCCGTCATGATGATCGGACCTTCGGCGCCAAAGGGGCCGCCTGTACCGATCGAGATCGCCGATGAAAGTGGCTTCAGTATCGCCACTTTGAGCGACATGCGACTGCCACCGATCAGGATGGCTTCAATCGCTTCCGGTATGCCGTGCCCGCGAATTTTCTCGGAGCCGTAACGCGCCATCAGCCCGATTGCCAGACCGCCCAATATGGGGATGAGCACGATCCAGAAGGATGGCGAAAGATGCGCCAGTGTTGCCGGGTCAATGCTGATGCGGCCAAACCAGACCAGATTGGTGACGAGGGCGATCAGGCTCACAAGAACCCAGGCGGCAGCGGTGCTGGCGGCACCGATGACGATCGCCATCGCGATCAGGAGCAGCATTCGCCTGTCGGCGGTAAAATCACCTGCGACGCGGCGCGCCACGCCGCCGGTGAAATCGTGCGGTCTTCGAAACTCGTTTTGCCGGGCCATAGCAAATTCCTGTTCTTCTTCAGCAAGGATACTGGTTGGGAAACAACATCCTCAAACGGCGGGTTAAATATATCGTAATGCGATATAAATCAATTGCCATCTTTGTGTTTGGGCGAGCGGCTTGCTATTGGGGAAGGGATTGCTGAAAAGCGCCTTCGGGAAAAGCCGAACGGGCGTGTTTATATCGAGGTCAGGGAAGAAGCGTGTTGTGAAACAAAATCCGGATTCTTTGACACAAGCCGATTATCAGGCGCTTGCGGAACTTCGTTATCGTTTGCGCCGGTTCATGAGTTTCAGTGCAACGGCTGCGGAAGCCGAAGGGCTTCCAGCGCAACAGCATCAGGCGCTGCTTGCGATCAAGGCCCATGCGGCTGACGCGCCGATGACGGTCGGCAACCTTGCTGAGTGGCTTGTCATTGCTCCGCACACGGCAACGGAGTTGGTCGGCAGGCTGGCGGATGCCGATCTGGTGATGCGGATGGTCGATCCTTCGGACCGCCGCCGCCACATACTGGCTTTGACCGACAAAGCTGAGCATGTTCTTGAGCGGCTCAGCGCCGCGCACCTTGCCGAGATACGCGAGCTTGCCCCCAATCTGATCGAGGTGCTGACCAAGCTGGAACGCGCAGCGAACAAGCCGAAGTAACGGCTTAGAGCGCGTATCGATCTTATTCAACCAGATCGATACGCGCATCTTGTTCCGAAAATCGTTTCACACTTTTCGGGATGTGCTCTAAATCCTGTCCATCAGTGCATACCACGACAAGGCAAGGAACAGCAGCGGCGAGCGGAAGGTGCGACCGCCGGGAAAGGCGGGAATGCGCAGTTCCTCGAACAGTTTCAGCCTGTCGCGATTGCCCGCAACGGTTTCCGCGTAAAGCTTGCCCATATAGTTGGCCAGCATGACGCCATGGCCGGAATAACCGCCTGCCGAAATCACACCGGGCATCACTTCGCGGACAAAAGGCTGGCGCGGCATGGTGATGCCGACCGAACCGCCCCAGGCATGAGTAATCTCGACATTGGCAAGCGCGGGATAGATTTCCGCGATCTGGCGACGGATATGCGTGCTGATCTCACGCGGATTATCGGCAGTATAGGCTTCGCGCCCGCCGAACAGCAGCCTGCCGTCCTTTGAACGACGGAAATAACGCACAACGAAGCGGGAATCGTCGATGGATTCACCACCCGGAATAACGGGGCTGTCGTCGCCGAGCGGCACCGTTGCGCCGATGAAGGAGCGGATCGGCATGACATGCGATGCGCTGACCGGCTCAAGCAATCCGCCATAGGCATTGACGGCGATGAAGGCGTTTTTCGCAACAATGGTTCCGCGATTGGTTTCGACCTCGACCCGTCCGCTTGCGGTGCTGATTTTGGTGGCTCTGGTGTCTTCAAACAGCTTTGCGCCTGCCGCTTGCGCGGCTTTTGCAGTTCCGACAAGCAGTTTCAGCGGATGGATATGGCCGGTGCCTGCGTCATAGACGCCGCCAAAATAGCGCTCTGAACCGAGCAGGCTCGCCGTCTCGGTGCGGTCGAGCAGACGCAGATGCTGATAGTTGAAGCGGCTCGCCATCAGTTCGACATGGCGTTCATATGACTTCAGATAGCGCGGCTTGTGCACGACCGAAATCTGGCCGGGCACATATTCCATGTCGATCCCGTGTTCATCGGCAAAGGCAAGGAGATAGGCCTTGGCTTCTTCTGCAACGTCGAACAGGGCCTTGGCGCGCTCAAAGCCATATTCCGCTTCAAGGTCTTCGGCCCATGTGCGCTGGCCGGTGCCGAACTGGCCGCCATTGCGCCCCGACGCCCCGTCGCCGAACCGCGCTCCGTCGATGAGCGTGACATCCACGCCTTGTCTCGCCAGATGATAGGCAGCCGAAAGCCCGGTATATCCGCCACCAATGACAACGACATCGGCCTGTCGCGAGCCATCCATCTCGGGATATTGCGGTCGGTCGGGAATGGTCGCCTCGTACCAGGAATAGCCGGGTGAGATTGGGGACTGGTAGGGCATTGGCGGCTCCGGGTGGTTAGGGCAGTAAGGCAGTAGGGCAATAAGGCATTATGTTATTGATCGGAGAGTTTCCGGATCAGAAGCCTGAGAAGTTTGCCAATGCTTTCGCTTTTCACCAACATTGAATTAATTGTTTCATTCTGCATGAAGCCAAGCCTTTCGGCGATGAGGAGATGCGTTTCCATTTCCTTGAGGGAGCCTTGGGCAATGCGCAGGAATTGCTGGTAGGAGCCGCGATTTTCTCGCCCAAACCCTTCAGCGATATTAGCAGGAACGGAAACGGCTGCGCGGCGAACCTGGCTTGTTAAACCGTAGATTTCTTCCTTGGGCCAGCAATCGGTCACCTTGTAAATTGAGGTGACCATCTCCATTGCTTGCTGCCAGACAAGGAGATCGCGATACGAATTGACTGCCATGATCCCCCGGTTAGCTTTTCCCTACTGCCCTACTGCCCTACTGCCCTACTGCCCTACTGCCCTACTGCCCTGACTAAACATTGAGCAACAAAAACTCGCGTTCCCACGGGCTGATGACTTCCATGAAGGTTTCGAACTCGGCGCGCTTGATGGCGGCATAGGTCGTGACGAAGGAACTGCCGAACAGATTGCGCAGCTCCGTGTCCTCCTCAAACAGCTCCACCGCGTCGATCAGGCCGCGAGGCAGCTCGATTTCCTTGGTGTTGACGCTGGTGGTCGCAGGCTGTTCAGCTTCAATCTTGTTCACAAGGCCGATCAGGCCGCAGGCAAGCGAAGCCGCCAGCGCGAGATAGGGGTTGGCGTCGGAGGAGGGGATGCGGTTTTCCACGCGGCGCCCGTTGGGGTCCGAGCGCGGGACGCGGAAGGCAGTGGTGCGGTTGTCGTAACCCCATTTGACGTTGACGGGTGCGGAAGCATCCGGCGTCAGGCGGCGATAGGAGTTCACATAGGGCGCGAACATGACGAGCGCATTCGGCACATGACGCTGCATGCCGCCGATAAAATGGCGGAAAGCCTCGCTTTCACTGCCATCCTCATTGGTGAAGATGTTGCGTCCGGTCTTCTTGTCCACGATGGACTGGTGGATATGCATTGCCGAACCGGGCTGGCCCTGAATGGGCTTGGCCATGAAGGTGGCATACATGTCGTGCTTGAGTGCCGCCTCGCGGATCGTGCGCTTGAACATGAATACCTGATCGGCCAGTTCCACCGGGTCGCCATGGCGCAGATTGATCTCAAGCTGGCCAGCGCCTTCTTCGTGGATCAGCGTGTCGATCTCCAGCCCCTGGCCTTCGGAGAAATGATAGATATCGTCGATCAGTTCGTCGAATTCGTTGACGCCAGCAATCGAATAGCCCTGGCCGCCGCCAATGGCGCGGCCCGACCGACCGACAGGCGGTGTCAGCGGATAGTCGGGATCAGGGTTTTTGCGAACCAGATAGAATTCGATTTCAGGGGCAACGACCGGTTTCAGGCCGCGCTTGCTGTAGGCGGCGACGACGTTGCGCAGAACATTGCGCGGTGTGAACTCGACGGCACGCCCGTCCTGATAGACGAGATCGCAGATAACCTGCGCCGTCGGGTCGGTTTCCCAAGGAACAGCCGACAGCGTGGAAAGATCAGGCAGCAGTCTCAGGTCGCCGTCGTCTTCGGGATAATGGAAGCCGTAACCGTCTTCCGGATAATCGCCCGAAATCGTCGTCATGAAGACGGCAGAAGGCAATGCCAGCGAGGTATTGGAGGTGAATTTCTTCGACGGCATCATCTTGCCGCGGGCAACCCCGGCCTGATCGGGGGTGATGCATTCGATGTCTTCGATATCACGCCAGGCAAGCCATTCGGTCGCCTGCTTCCAGTTCTTCACACCGCGAAGAGATTTGACATAGGCAGGCGTACGGCGACGCGGGGCGCGCGTAACCTTCTTTTCCGTCGTATCAGCAGACATCAATCACCAGAAAATGATTTCGATAGTGGCATGATAGCTGCGACCGGCCTCAATGACAAATGGGTCCGGCAAGCTTTTGTGTGCGCCATCGCAGAAAGCGCACACAAAAGAAATTTGATGCATCAGAGGCCGAAATGGCCCTTGAGTGCAGGCACGTTCGCTACCAGCTGGTCAACCAGTTTAGGGTCGTGATCGCGCACATAGTTGATTACCTGTCCGCCTGCTTCGGTGATCTGGTCGCTGGAGAGGCCGCTGGAACGAAGCGTGGCGGCGGCTTTTAGAAGCGCGCTCATCTTTTCGCCCGCCACATTGTCCATCAGGCCCGACAGCGCACCCATGATGCCGCCAGTGCTCGACGCAAGCACGTCGTGAGCAGCGGCGAGCTGCTGCGCGTCCGGCAGGAGCGCGAAAATCTTGTTGCCGATTTCAGGCGCGCTGTGCTGCAGCACGGAAAACACCGAACCGGCCAGCTTTTCTGCAAGCTGCGGATTGATGTTGATCTTGGTTGCGATACTGTCGATGAGAGACTGAACAGACATGAAAATTCCGTATTCCTTGCCCCCACAAGGGGCGGTTCAAACCGCAGTTGACGGGTAAGCCGCTATGGCTTCCACGACCAACCATCTACAAGCGACCCGAAGGCTGGTGCGCCGGATCGGGATGCAGGGACCATCAATGGTGCGCCGACGTCAATGCATAAGATGCGGCTTTGTTGGGGTTCGGTGAATTTTCAGTCAAGATTCAGTTTGCGGAATATTGAAGTGGCTTTTCAGCGCCGGGACGAAAGCAAAGAGCTTTCGCGCAAGTTCTCGATCCCTTTGCCTTATATGGCGGATGACCGTCAGGAATGCCTGATTGGTCTGATCCATGCTCATGCCTGTCGATTTCAACGCCGCCAGACCACAGACTAGTGCGCCTATTCTTTCGCCCGCGAAGTTTCCTGCGACATTGGAAACTGTTCCGAGGATGCCATCCGCATGGTGATTTTCGGGATTGAGCACGTCATTGGCGCGTGCCAGTGCAGGCGCACCGGGAATCAGGTTGAATATTTGTGGCGCGACAATCGGAGCTTCATGCTGGATGATGGAGAGCAATATTCCAACCGTCTGCTCGGCGGTTCCAGGATTTATATTGGCGTTTGAGGCAATATTGTCTATCAGGGATTGGATTGACATTTCTCACCCATGAAAATTGATAAAATAATATTTGTCTGAATAATTTTATGAGAAATAATACTGCTATTTAGAATAGTGGAATTTTGTATTCTCTTATACGGTAAGAAAATACAGGGTGCTTCTGGCCGTGTGTTGCAAGAAGGCGTATAGGCTGCATTTGCCCATCTTCGTCGGACCCAATTGAAATGATCGTTCGCCCGCGTCCTCCTTTGTGGCAGCTCTTCTTCATTCTCAAGGGCTCCATCATCCTGCGTATCCTGCCGCAGATTTTTGCGGTTTTCCTTCTGTCGGTGCTGGTTGTGTGGGCGCATCGCGCTTTTCCCGGCTGGGTGCCGGCCGTCAACAACGGGACGGCCCTGGCACTACTCGGTATTGCGCTTTCGATCTTTCTCGGTTTCCGCAACAACGCCTGTTATGACCGCTGGTGGGAGGCTCGCAAAATCTGGGGCAAGCTCGTCTATACGACGCGCGGTCTGGGGCGTCAGACGCTGTTGCTGGAGAATGTGCCGGGACTGGAAGGCGGACGGGAAAAGCTGCTTCGTTATGCGATCGCGTTTTCGCAGGCCATGGTCAGCCATCTTCGGCCAGAGGAAACCGGTGGCTCACACAAATACGACAAATGGTTGTCTTCGGAAGAGCGGAAAGCGTTGGCGGAAAGCCGCAGCAAGCCCGATTTCATCTTGCGCAGGCTTGGTGCTGCTCTGGCGGATATGCGTGTGAAAGACGCTCTGCATCCGGTCGATTTCCAGACGCTGGACAGTTCAGTGTCCGCATTGGCAGAGGTTCAGGCGGCCTGCGAGCGGTTGCGGTTCACGCCTGTTCCCTTCGGCTATACGCTGCTTCTGCATCGCACGGCCTATCTGTTCTGTTTCTTCATACCGTTCGGCTTTGCCGATATGCTCGGTTGGGGAACGCCATTTGCGACGACACTGGTGGCCTATACTTTCTTTGGGCTGGATGCGCTGGGCGATGAGCTGGAGGAGCCGTTCGGAACACTGCCGAACGATCTGCCCATCGGTGCCATCGCCGACACAATCGAAATCAATCTGCGGGAAGCGCTGGGTGAGGGAAATCTGCCCGCCCTTCCTCAGCCCGTCGATTATCTTCTGATGTAAAAAAAGCCCCGACTGGCAGGGCCAGCCGGGGAGGTCAGTTGAGGAAATCCGACCATAAAGCGATTGGCAGATCAACCCCGTTTCATCGAATTTTACGGGCAACTGCCAGTTTGGACATTGTGTCGCTGCCAAAAGCGCAGTGTGCGAGCATGGCGGCGAGCGCAAGAGTGAGGACTGTCATCATTTGTCGTGGGTGACGATGACTGGGATCAGTAGATCACCCCAGTTGCCGTCGCCGTTCCCGTGCTGCCGAAGGCACGCGAAATGAAGGAACATGGCGGCGACGGCGATGGTCGGGAGCATCATCATTTGTCGTGGGTGACGATGACTGGGATCAATAGATCGCCCCAGTTGCCGTCGCCGCCATGATGCCGGGCCGAGCGGACCAGTTCCACGGAAACGCCTGCCTCGACCGCCTTCATGACGGTGTAGTTGAGGCGATGCAGATCGTTGGCGAGCATACGGATAACGGTCTGCTGATCCGTGGTCATGCTTGAAGATTGTTCTTCTGCTCTTTCCTTGACGCGTGCTGGCGAATTCATGGAACTGTTCCTCCTGTTTGTCGCCGGGATTCCGTTTATTTACGCATTTCCGAACGCAAAACCGGTTCCCACTTTTACTGGTAATGCTTTATTCAGCAGCCGGTCTGAACTGTGCTGTTTCAGTCGATTCCTTCATGGCGGTGGTCGAAGACTGGCCGCCGGTGATTGCGAGTGACACGGCATCGAAATAACCGGTGCCGACTTCACGCTGATGCTTGGTCGCGGTGTAGCCGTTGGCTTCGGCTGCAAATTCCGCCTGTTGCAATTCGGAATAGGCTGCCATCTGCCGGTCCTTGTAACCGCGTGCCAGTTCGAACATGCCGAAGTTGAGCTGGTGGAAACCGGCCAGCGTGATGAACTGGAACTTGTAGCCCATCGCGCCCAGCTCACGCTGGAACTTGGCAATCGTGGCGTCGTCGAGGTTCTTCTTCCAGTTGAACGACGGCGAGCAGTTATAGGCGAGCTTCTTGCCCGGATGCGCCTTGTGCACGGCTTCCGCAAAGCGGCGAGCCTGTTCGAGATCGGGCTTGGATGTTTCCATCCAGATCAGATCGCAATAGGGCGCATAGGCAATCGCACGGGCGATACACGGCTCGATGCCGTTCTTCACCTGATAGAAGCCTTCAGCCGTGCGGCCCGCATCGTAGTCGACGAAAGGCTTGTCGCGTTCATCGATATCCGAGGTCAGAAGCTTGGCGGCTTCCGCATCCGTGCGGGCGATGACCAGTGTTGCCGTTCCCATCACGTCTGCTGCGAGGCGCGCCGCATTGAGGTTGCGGATATGCGCTGCCGTCGGGATCAGAACCTTGCCGCCAAGATGGCCGCACTTCTTTTCCGAAGCGAGCTGATCTTCATAATGCACGCCAGCCGCACCTGCCTCGATGAAGGCCTTCATGATCTCGAAAGCGTTTAGCGGACCGCCGAAGCCTGCTTCCGCATCGGCAACGATTGGGGCAAACCAGGTGTCGACCGAAAGTCCCTTGCCTTCGGCGGTTTCGATCTGGTCGGCACGCTGCAACGTCTTGTTGATGCGCTTTGCCAGCTCCGGGGCGGCATTCGCCGGATAGAGTGACTGGTCCGGATACATGGCCGAAGCCGTATTCGCATCCGCTGCAACCTGCCAGCCGGAGAGGTAGATCGCCTTCAGGCCGGCGCGAACCATCTGCATGGCCTGATTGCCGGAAAGCGCGCCGAGCGCATTGACGAAATCTTCCTCATGGATCAGCTTCCAGAGGCGGTTCGCGCCCATTTCAGCGAGCGAATACTTGATCTCCACCGAGCCGCGCAGCCTTTTTACATCTTCGGCCGTATGCGCACGCTGGATGCCGTCGAAGCGACCCTTTGGTGCCGAAGGAATAAGGCTGTAAAAATCTGTCATTTCGGTGTCTCCTCGTGTTGTAGTCGGTATTTGTAGAGCATTTGATGGTCGCTCTTTCTGTGACCAGATTTACAATCGCGATTATTGAAGTGCCAGAGAAACCGGAGAAATGGGCACATAATTGAGGTAATGCTGTCGGAGTTTTGACTGGGTGGCGATGTAAATTTGTAAATCTTGTCAAAATCGAATTTTGCGTCTATTTTGTCATGAATTGTAAAATTGCCGTTTCGGGTCGGGAGAACTAGGTGAGCGAACGCAAGATATTTGCCGGGCCACGCATCAGGCGTATCCGCAACGAGCGGGGCTTGACCCAGACGGCGATGGCCGAGGCGCTCGGCATTTCGCCCTCTTATCTGAACCTGATCGAGCGCAATCAGCGCCCGCTGACGGTACAGCTTTTGCTGAAGCTTGCCAGCGTTTACAAACTCGACCTCGACAGTCTTCAGGCCGAAAGCGGCTCCACGATCACGGGCCTCAAGGAAGTCTTCTCCGATCCACTTCTGACCGGCGAATTGCCCGGCGATCAGGAACTGGTCGAGATCGGCGAGGCTGCGCCCAATGCTGCCGTCGGCATCATGAAACTTTACCGTGCCTATCGCGAGCAGCAGCAGCGCCTCTCCGATCTGTCGCAATTGCTGTCGCATGAGGGAAGCGGGGCGGAGCTTTCGGCGACACGCCTGCCGCTGGATGAAGTGCGCGACGTGATGGCGCGGCGGGCCAACCATTATCCGCGCATCGAGGAAGAGGCCGAGAGTTTCTACACCCTGCTGAAACCGGATGGCGATTTGTCGAGCGCGTTGAAGGATTGGCTGCGGCGCGAGCATGGAATCACGGTTCGCGCGCTGCCGGTTGCCACCATGCCGAACTGGCGCAGGCGTTATGACCGGCATTCGCAACGGCTTTTCATCTCGGAGCGTCTGTCGCCCTTCGATCAGCTGCAGGAAATTGCCATGGAGGCGGCGCTGATCCGAATGCAGGTGGTGATCGGCGCAGAGACGGAGGGTCTGAAACTGTCATCAGGCGAGGCGAAGCGCATCGCGCGGTTCGAACTGGCGCGCTATGCGGCGCAGGCTTTGATGATGCCTTATCGCCAGTTTCGCGATGCAGCCGTGCGAGCCCGTTACGATGTCGATGTGCTGCGCACACGCTTCGGGGTCTCGTTCCAGCAGGCAGCAAACCGGCTGACCACCTTGCAGCGGCAGGGGGCAAGTGCGCTGCCCTTCTTCGTCATGGAAATCGACCATGCGGGCAACCGCCTGCGCGTCGCTGGCGCCGAAGGTTTTCCAACCCGCTTCGGCGGTCAATGCCCCAAGCTGCCGGTCTATGCGGCTTTCGCCCAGGCGGGCCAGGTGCTGGTGGAACCTGTGGAACTGCCAGACGGTTCGGCTTTCCTGACAATTGCCCGCACGCTGGAAGGGCCGCAGGGCGCATTCAGCGAGCGCCCGCGCAGGACAGCGCTGTTGCTTGGTTGTGCGCTGGAAGCGGGGAGCGACACGGTCTATGGCGCGTCACTTTCAAAGGCTGGCAATACAGAGATCGGTCCGGCCTGTCGTCTGTGCGAAAGGCAAGGCTGTATCACCCGCGCCGAGCCACCGCTGACGCGCCCGCTCGGGCTGGACGAGATGGTGGCGGGGTTGTCGGCTTTCGACTTCCAGTAGGGGCGCGATATTTCGGCTTTGCTGGTCTGCAAATGGCGTGGCTTTTCGCTTCCGGTGCTCGCGTACCCAAAAGTACGCTCCGCTCCGGTTCTCAAGCCCCACCATTTTCGACTCAGTACAGCCCAAATCTCGTTGCCCCACGGATGGGGGCGGGTGGGTCCTGCGATGCAATTTTTATGTTCGTCCTGTCACGACCCTGTTGACGAATGCTGTGCAATCTAAAAAAGTGCAATAAAGAAACAGTATATCCACCTTGAACCTGCACCGGAATTTATCGTGCAGATTGGAGCAAATGATGGGGATCAAATCCTTCCTTCTGGCAACGACCGTCGTGACGGGCTTTGTAGCGGCTGCCACATTTTCCGCGAATGCGCAGGAGCGGGTGGTCAATATCTATAACTGGTCGGATTATATCGACGACTCCATTCTCAAGGATTTCACCAAGGAAACCGGGATCAAGGTCGTCTACGACGTTTACGACTCCAACGAAATTCTGGAAACCAAGCTTCTGGCCGGCGGCAGCGGCTATGATCTGGTCGTGCCATCGGGTGAGTTCCTTGGCCGTCAGATTCCGGCAGGCGTGTTCCTGAAACTCGACAAGGATAAGCTGCCGAACCTCAAGAACATGTGGGACGAAATTTCGAAGCGCGCGGCAACCTACGATCCGGGCAACGAATATTCCGTCAACTATATGTGGGGCACGACCGGCATCGGCTACAACAAGGCCAAGATCAAGGAAGCGCTCGGCACCGACACGATCGACTCGTGGGCTGTGCTGTTCGACCCGGAACAGTCGGCCAAGCTGAAGGATTGCGGCATCTATCTGCTCGATTCAGCCAGTGAAATGCTGCGTCCGGCCCTTAATTATCTGGGTCTGGACCCGAATTCCCCATCGCCGGACGATTTGCAGAAGGCGCAGGACCTTTATCTCAAGATCCGCCCGAATATCCGCAAGTTCCACTCGTCGGAATACATCAATGCACTGGCCAATGGCGATATCTGCATGGCGATCGGCTATTCAGGTGACATCTTCCAGGCACGTGATCGCGCCGAAAAGGCAAAGCAGGGTGTCGAGATCGGCTATTCGATCCCCAAGGAAGGCGCGCTGATCTGGTTCGACCAGATGGCGATCCCGGCAGACGCAAAGCATGTGCCGGAAGCGCTTGAATTTATGAACTACATGATGCGTCCGGAGGTGGCTGCCAAGGCTTCGAACTACGTGTTCTATGCCAATGGCAACAAGGCCTCGCAGGAGTTCATCGACAAGGAAATTCTTGACGATCCGGAAATCTATCCGACCGAAGACGTCATGAAGAAACTGTTCGTGCCGACGCCTTATGACACCAAGACCCAGCGCGTGGTCACCCGCGCCTGGACCAAGATCGTCACCGGCCAGTAAGAGCCAAAAAACTATGGGACCGGTATGTCCCGCCCGACATCGTGAAGAGCGGCCCACTGTGCAGACGGAGGGCCGCTCTGCGTCTTGTAACAAGTGGGTTTTGCCCGCGGGATCAGGTTCCGGTTAAAGCATTTCCAGCAAAAGTGCGGAGCGTCTACGCGGGGAAATCAATTCGCTGGACTGATTTCTAATCCCGCTTCGATGCGTCGGATAATGCGTAAGGCAAAGAAATAGAGCGGTTCCATGGTTCCGTTTAACTGGAACGGCTCTGGTTTATAGGGGAACGGAATGGAATCTTTTGGCAGCTTTCGCCGCAAATTTGCGCCCTGGAACGATCCGGCGGCCAAGCCCTTCATTTCTTTTGAGAGTGTGACGAAAATATTCGGCGATTTTACTGCCGTCGATGACCTTTCGCTCAATGTTTTCAACCGCGAGTTTTTCGCGCTGCTGGGTGCTTCCGGCTGTGGCAAGACCACGCTGATGCGCATGCTGGCAGGTTTCGAGGAGCCGACATCGGGTCGCATCACGCTCGACGGTCAGGATATGCGCGGCATCCCGCCCTATAAGCGCCCCGTCAACATGATGTTCCAGTCCTATGCGCTGTTTCCGCATATGACGGTCGAGAATAATATCGCTTTCGGCCTCAAGCAGGACGGCATGGCGAAATCGGAAATCGATGCGCGCGTGGCCGAAATGCTCAAGCTCGTGAAGCTGGAGCAATATGGCAAGCGCAAGCCACATCAGTTGTCCGGCGGTCAGCGCCAGCGCGTGGCGCTTGCCCGCTCCGTTGCCAAACGCCCCAAGGTGCTGCTGCTGGATGAGCCGCTGGGCGCGCTCGACAAGAAGCTGCGCGAGGAGACCCAGTTCGAACTGATGGATTTGCAGGTCAAGCTTGGCATGACCTTCATGGTCGTCACCCACGATCAGGAAGAAGCCATGACCATGTCCGACCGCATTGCGGTGATGGACAAGGGTCGCATCAAGCAGGTGGCGACGCCGGCGGAAGTCTATGAGGCGCCGCGCTCCAAATTCGTGGCTGACTTCATCGGCAATGTGAACATCATCGAAGGCGAAGTGGTGAAAGCCGCCAATGGCGAGGCCGAGATCGCTACCGAAAAATTCGGTTTCCACATTCAGACCGAGACCCGCGAAGAACTCAATCCGGGCCAGAAGGTCTGGTATGCGGTCCGTCCTGAAAAGACGCGGATCACACGCGAAAAGCCGGACGATGCATCGGTCAATGCGGTGGAAGGCGAGCTTTGGGATATTGCCTATTTCGGCGATATGACGGTGTTCCACGTTCGGCTCGACAATGGGCGCACGATCAAGGCTGCAAGCCTCAATGCCGTGCGCAGAACCGAAAATCCGCTGACCTATGACGAACGTGTCTGGGTTTCCTTCGATACCGATGCCGGTCTGGTGCTGACTGCCTGAGGAGGCCACCATGCAGAAGCTTATCGCTTCCATTGCCAGCCGTCTCGTCATCGCAGTGCCTTATATCTGGCTGCTGGTATTCTTTCTTGTCCCGTTTTTCATCGTCTTCAAGATTTCCCTGTCGGAAGTTGCGATGGCGATCCCGGCCTATACACCGACCTTCGATCTGGCGCAGGGGTTTGCTGCGACCTGGGAGAGAATAAAGCAGCTCTCATTCGACAATTATCTGTGGCTGCTGGACGATCCCCTTTATTACAAGGCCTATCTGTCGAGCGTCCGCATTGCGGCTATCTCCACCTTCCTGACCTTGCTGGTGGCCTATCCGATGGCCTATGGCATGGCGCGTGCGCCAACGACGATCAGGCCGACGCTGCTGATGCTGGTGATATTGCCGTTCTGGACGTCGTTTCTGATCCGCGTCTATGCGTGGATCGGCATCCTGAAGCCGGAAGGCCTGCTCAATCAGTTTCTGATGTGGCTTAACATCATCGATACGCCGCTCAATATCCTCAACACGGATACGGCTATCTTTATCGGTATCGTTTATTCCTATCTGCCATTCATGGTGCTGCCGATCTATTCCTCGCTGGAAAAGATGGATTATTCACTCATCGAAGCGGCACAGGATCTCGGCTGCACACCGTTCGCCGCTTTCTGGAAGATCACCTTCCCATTGTCGCTGGCGGGTGTGCTTGCGGGCTGCTTCCTCGTGTTCATTCCGGCCGTGGGTGAGTTCGTTATTCCCGACCTTCTCGGGGGATCGCAGACATTGATGATTGGCAAGACGATTTGGAGCGAATTCTTCTCCAATCGCGACTGGCCGGTCTCGTCGGCGGTGGCCGTGGTGCTCCTGATCCTGCTGATTGTTCCGATTGTGATCTTCCAGCAGGTGCAGGCGCGGGCACAGGAAAAGGGGAAATAGGATGCAAAACAACTGGTCCCGCTTTAATATCGCATCGGTGGCTCTGGGCTTTGCCTTCCTCTATCTGCCCATCGTTCTGCTGGTCATCTATTCGTTCAATGAATCCCGGCTCGTTACCGTCTGGGCGGGGTTCTCGACCAAGTGGTATGTCGAGCTGTTTCGCAATCAGGCTCTGATGGATGCGGCTTGGGTGACAATCCGCGTCGGGCTTCTGTCTGCAACGATTGCGACGGTTCTGGGCACGCTCGCAGCACTTGCGTTGACACGTTATACGCGCTTTCGCGGACGTATCCTGTTTTCAGGCATGGTCTATGCGCCGCTGGTCATGCCGGATGTCATTACCGGCCTGTCGCTGTTGCTGCTCTTCGTGGCGATGAATTTCGACCGCGGCTTCTGGACGGTAACGCTCGCGCACATCACCTTTTCGATGTGTTTCGTCGCAGTCGTCGTGCAATCGCGTCTGGTGAGCTTTGATCGCTCGCTGGAAGAAGCGGCGATGGATCTGGGTGCGCCGCCGGTCACAACCTTCATGAAGGTAACGCTGCCGGTGATCCTGCCTGCGGTGGTTTCAGGCTGGATGCTCGCATTCACCCTATCGCTCGACGATCTTGTGATCGCAAGCTTTACCTCCGGTCCGGGGGCAACGACGTTGCCGATGAAGATCTACAGTCAGGTGCGCCTTGGCGTGACGCCGGAAATCAACGCGGTCTGTACGATCCTCATTGCACTGGTGACCATCGGCGTCATTATTGCTTCGGTCGTCAACAAGCGCCGTGAAGTGCAGCGCCGCCGCGACGAGCAGGCGGCATTCCGTATGGGATAGTGAAAAACAGAAAAACGGGGCTTACTGCCCCGTTCCCATTGAAGACGGCGAAATAAATGGCCGATCCCACGAGCCACCGACGAAGAAATTGAGCGGAGGCTTGGCGGGTGGATTTTCGGCAGGCTGCTGGTTGTCCTGACCGTCCGTGCTGCCTTCCTGTGGCTGCTGCGGCTGGCTGTTCGGGAACACGACTTCGCCGCTCAGCGCCAGACTGCGATCCACGAAAGGCACGATTCCTGCCAGTGTCAGCGTGCTGTCGGATGTGTCGAGGCGCGCATTTTCCAGCGTCGCCACTCCGTCGGACAGATTGGCTTTCACATCCAGACGATTGAAGGCGAGCGCAACATTTTCCTTCCGCTCAAGAGCGAAGAAGCGCCGGCTCTGCGCTTTGGTGAGAAAATCCTGCACGGCAAAGCCCTGCATCTGGCCATTGTTGAGCTGAATGGAAACATTGCCCTGCGCGTTGGTCAGAAGGCCGGACCAGCGATTGGCCGGACCTTTCATGAAAAGCGAGACATTACCTTTGCCGCTCACGAACGGCTTGTCGAAGCCAAGTGCGGTGAAGAACTGCGAACTGTCGATATCCGAGGCGTTGAAACGCAATTCGCCGCTGGCGCTCTTCAAGTCGCGCACAATCTGAACATTGGCTTGCATGATGCCGTTGAAGGCTTTGGCATCGCCGATGTCGAAGATGGCGCGGCCACCGCGTATCTGTACCGCAGCCGCTACGCCCGTCATGGTCACGGGGCCTGCCGTTGCGTTTTGCGCGGAAAGGCGAAGATCAACTTCCGCACGATCGATAAAGCTCGTATCCACGACATCGCGGTCGGGATTGTTGCGCTCGTTCGGCGAACGCGCTCCGCTGTCAGGCAGCGGAATGAAAGCTGAAAACAGGCGGCGAAGGTCGAGCTTGTCGAAAGCCAGCGTGCCGGTCACAGCCGGTTGCTCCTGCTCCAGACCGATCTCGATCACACCTTTGGCCGGGCTGTCGCTGGCGGTCATTTCCACATCTGCGAATTTCAGCCGCTTCGGCGTCGCGGTAATAGTCGAATCCAGTGAGAAAGCGCCAATTTCGGCGCTGCCTGCAATCGGCGGAAGGCTGAGCCAGCGCACTGCGCCACTGAGCGACGGGGTCTTGGCGGTCAGATCGCCTTCGAAAAAGCGATCCTTGGAAATATTCGCCTTACCCTGAAAGGTAAGGCTTAGCGGATTGGCAGTCAGGCTCGCGGTCACATCCGATGTGCCGCCAGCCAGAAGCGGCAGGGCTTGTGCTGCAGTCAGGCTGAACTGGGAGGTTTCGTCACGCCATTTGGCGCTGCCCTTCAGCGTTGCGGCGCTCGATGTGCGCGGCCATTCCAGCGTTGCACTGACATTGGTTATCTGTTCGTCATTGGTGATTTCCGGCTCGCTGCCCGGACGGTTGAAAGCAATCGTCCCATCGCGGACCACGACGCGACCGAAGGGTTGCGAAGCCTGCTGTGCCGCCTGCGCATTGTCGCCGGAGCCGCTTTTTTGCAGGGCGCGTTGCGCGCGGATCGCAGTGCCGAGCCGTCCGTTGGAATTGGCGATGGCATCGAGGAGTTGCGAGAAATTCGAAACCGGGCCGTCGAGATTGACATGCGGGCGGACGATCTGCGTTTCGGAAAAGGAGATATGTCCCATGATGGCATCGAGCGGCGAGAGCTCCACGTCGATACGGTCTGCGCTCATGAGCGGTTTCTGTCCCTGATCCGTAAGTTTGCTGAGCGTCACACCATTCAGGGACGCGCGCAGAACAGGAAACACTTTCAGACGAGGGGCTTGCCTGAGTTCGACGCTATAGCCGGTCCAGGCGCTGATTTCCTGTGCAACGCGAATACGGATGGCATCGGTTGAGACGATGAAAGGCACCACGGCCAGCAAGGTTGCTGCAGCCGCGGCGCAGAGAATGACGAGCGCAATTATGAGGCGCATAAATCGGGGCCAGCGCATCAACCATCCAATCAGTGAGCTTGACTAAGCTGTAAACCAGCAATCGGTTAAAGCAAAGATGCTAGTTTTATGACCATCCGCCTGCCGTGGCAGAGGATGGAATCAAATCACCAGCACTGCTTCTATCCTATGGTTAATCAATTGCAGCACGGAATTTAACCCTGATTTTACAGTCGCTACCAATAGGTAAATTGCGAATGAAGAATTTAAGGCATTGTTAACCGGCTTCACGCGATAAGGAATGCAACACTGAGTGATGATCGAGCTGCCGTTTCCGGTGCTCCGTTGCGAATTGCTTTTGTGTCCTTTGTCTCTGAGATTCTGATAGCGCCGGTTCGTCCGGCGCTTTTTTTGAGCTTGAACAAGGACATGAAAAAACCTCCCGCAAGGGGAGGTTCTTTAGCCTTTGAAGATACCGATCAGTCGGCCAGAACGCGCGTCGGCGGAAAGGCAATTTCAACCACAGTTCCATGCCCCGGAGTGGAATCGATAGCAAATTGCGCACGATTGGCTTCCACCATGGCTTTTGTCAGGGGCAGGCCCAGTCCGGTTCCTTCGCTGCGCCAGTCTTTCGCGGTCTCGGCCTTGCGGCGTTCCAGTGCATTGACCTGCCGGAATGGCTTCAGCGCCTGCTCGACCTCGGATTTGGTCATGCCGATGCCGGTGTCGCGCACCCGCATCACGACGTCGCCGTTCATTTCATAGCTCGTCGATACGATCACCTGACCGCCCGGCGCGGTGAAGCGCACGGCGTTGGACAGAAGGTTCAGGGCCACCTGCTTGATCGAACGCGTGTCAGCCACGATGTCGGGCAGGTTGGACTGGAAGCTCGAACGGATGATGACGCGTTCGCGATTGGCCTGCGGCTGCATCAGCGCGATGGCCTCGGCAATGGCATCGTTGAGCGAAACCGCTTCAAACTGCATGTCGAGAGCGCCAGCTTCGATCTTTGAAATGTCGAGCAGATCATTGACCAATGCCAGCACGTGATTGCCGGAACGATTGATGTCGCGCAGGTAATCCCGGTAGCGATCATTGCCGATAGGGCCGAACTTTTCGTCGGCCATCAACTCCGAAAAGCCGATAATCGCATTGAGCGGCGTACGGATTTCGTGGCTGATGCGTGCCAGAAACTCGGTCTTCTGGCTCGAAGCGCGTTCAGCTTCCTTGCGCGCGTTGGTCAGTTCTTCCTCGGTGCGCTTCCACTGCGTAATGTCGCGCAGGACAGCACAGTACCCACCCGCATGGGGCAGTTTGCCGATGGTCATGAACAGCGGAATGAACCCGCCCTTGGCTTCGCGACCAATCACTTCGCGCCCGTCATTGAGGACACTCAGAACGCCGTTGCCGGAGAGGCCATGCAGATAGTCCATCGCGGCGCGCTGGCTTTCGATGGCAAACAGCATCGAGAAGAACTTGCCTTCCGTCTCGTCGCGTTCATAGCCGAACAAAGCCGAGGCCGAATGGTTCATGGAACGGATGCGGCCCTCCGGGTCGATGAGAACAACACCGTCCGTTGCCGTGTCGAGAATGGTCTTCAGTTCTTCGACATGATCTGCAAGCGCCTGCTTCTCGTCATCCGTATTGATAGCGACATTGCTAGCGACCGGCGTTTCAGCCGGGGCGGCAACAGTTTCAACGGCTGCCGGGGCAGCAGCTACCGGCATCAGGCTCAACATAAGTGCGCGGCCATCGCGCCAGGAAATGGCATTGAGATGCGCATCGACAGATTCTTCGCTGCCATTGGCACGGCGCAGCACCATGCCCTGTCGCGTTTCACCATCATCGCTTTCGCTGTTGAACAGCACGTCCACGCCACCCGCATCGCGAATATCGTCGAGCGATTCATAGCCGGTGAGATCGAGCAAAGCCTGATTGACGTAATGAATCTTGTCGCCCGAATGAATAATCACCGGCACAGGAAGATTGGCCAGAAGAGCGGTTTCATCGCCGTAGGTCGCTGCGGAGGCCGCAAGTGGGACTTCTTCCGTTGCAACGTCATCGATGAACGGTGCTTTCGCATCAGTCTGTTCGACCGGCTGAGAGCTGTCGGCAACGGTTTCTTCCGATATGGGAGCCGTTTCGGTTTCGGCGCGCGAATTGGCAAGACCCTGCTTGCGCAGACGGTCAGCGATTTCGCGAAATGCATTGCGTTCAGTCTTGGTCAGCCCGCCTTCGGGGCGCTCTTCGCGCTCCTGTTCCTTCAGCATGCGTGCCTGATCAGCAGCCACTTTTTCCTGCGCGCAGGCATTCAGCAGGCTGATGACCTTGTCGGATTCGCGGCGCCCCGGTGTCGGCGCGATATCCAGCGGTGGCTTGGGCAACGTTGCAACAGGACTATCGTCATTGGCGACTTCTTCGCTCAGCGCCAGAACGTCGTCGTCTTCGACAGATGTTGCCGTTTCAACCGGCTCGTTGACAGGCTTGCGCGTCTGCGGAATGCCACCTGCAAGCACCAGCCCGATTTCCTCGGGGTCCTTTTCGGCCTCTGCCGGACGCACCAGACCAAAGCCGCGAAAACCGGTAAACTCCCGGTCGCGGGAATAGACGGGCAGGGCGGCAAGCTCGACCGGCACGCGCAAATCCGTGCCCTCTACCGGCCACATCAACCGTTTTCCCGACCATGTGTCACGCTTGTCCAGCAGGGCCGCAATGCTGCCATCCGGATCGAAGCCGAAGACATTGGCGACATCGGCAAAGCGACGTCCAACGACGTCAGCCGCATTCGGCCCAATCGTTGCGGCAAGGTCCGGGGATACTTCGCTGAAAGTGCCGTCGGGGCCTACCTTCCAGATGAAGCGCGCTGGCGGAGCATCTTGTTCGAACACAAAGCTGCGGGGCTTGGGCTGATCGGCAGAGGCATCTTCAGTATTTGCGCTTGCTGCGGGCTCTGGAAGCATCTCTTCCAGTATCTCTTCGGCTTCACCCTGCATGGCGACAGGTGCTTCCAATGTCGCGAGGGGAGCGTCACCGACAATGAAGAGAAGGTGCATGGGCGGCGTGTCGGTCAGTCGCGCAATCCCTCCGGGTACGGAGTGCTTTCCAGAGCGGATGCGACGTTTGACGATGCGGTCGCTCGCGTCTGCGGCTTCGATGACAAGGTCTTCCAGCGTGGTGGAGGAAATGTCGAGCGCTGCAAAACGTGGGCTTGCGGCAATCACCCGGCTGCTTGCGTCAATCAGTGCAATATGCGTGCTGTCATCGCTCAGGCCGGAAATGATGGCTTCAGCTTCTGCGTCCTTGCCATCGGCAGTCAGCAGCAGCCCGGACACGCCGTCGGGAAGGGTGATCTGCGAAACACTGAAACGGATGAGATCGGAACGCAATCCGCCACCCAGACGAACGGAAACGGTTCGGGTTTCACCCTCCGCATTGCTGTTCGACGAGGCGATCTGCCGGCGTGTGGCTATGGGCAGATCAAGGCCGCCGCCGATCATGTCTTCCACGCGATCGAAGCCGAAAAGCTTCGCGCCGGGGCCGTTGACCCAAAGCACTGCCGAAAGGTCGTGCGTCAGCACGAGCTGCGCATCACCCTTTGCAAAGCCTTCGCGGATAGAATCCAGCGCGGCAATATCGATGAAGGGGTATGATCCTGACATACCTGTCCTTACCTGTTCTTTCGACCGCCCGCAGTGCTCGTTAACACCCTGTTAATAAGCCTCTTATGGGCGCGGGTCCACATTGCCATTGGGTATGGGCTGCATTTTCTGTTTCATTAGTTAATGTGGGAAAGGCAATTTTACAGGCTCGGGCCAATATCCGGGTTGTGCACAGCCGGTCTCCTATAATGGTTACCAGCCCGTGACCTTTCACAGCAGGATTTGATATAGAATCCCGCAATTGGGAATTTCTGAAAAAAGAGAGCTATAATCACTTGCAATATGGATCGATTCTCCGTATGTGACCCCCTGTCGGCGACGCCAGAGCGTCACGCAGCCGACACAAAGGTACGCGGTCGTAGCTCAGTTGGTTAGAGCGCAGGATTGTGGCTCCTGAGGTCGTTGGTTCAACTCCAACCGACCGTACCATTATTTCAAGCCACCAAGCCCAAATTATATAGCAAGATCATCGAATTGGCAGAATGCCTGCCTGCTGGCAGCGTCTCCTCCGTATTGCCTTTATGGCCGGGCATCGCATGTGGCGCGCGTTGTCTGCGGACGAATAGGCGCCAACACAAATGCACGTCGGGAAAATACAACTCGATCCTCAGCGATTATTGAGGGTTTGAGATTGTGATCGTTCGCGCAATTGTGGAACATGCGGACCTCTGGATGATTGGAGATCGCAATGGCCCATGCCGATGAGAATGACACTGGCTTTCGTCACGAGGTTGCAGAACGAACTCTAAGGTATTTAGGGCGATCAGCAGATTCGCTGACAGCCAGAGAACAGTCTGTCCTCGCGCGACTGTCAGAGCGCCAAACGATAGCACGAGATGTAAACAGGTCGTTTGACGAGAAGCTCACCTACGGCCAACGGCTGGCAGATAAGGTCGCCGAATTTGGTGGTTCGTGGACCTTCATAATGCTGTTTGCGCTCGTTTTGGTCGCGTGGGTCGTTGCCAATACAGTTGCGCTTGCTTTCGACCCTTACCCGTTCATCTTCCTCAATCTCGTGCTTTCAATGCTTGCCGCAGTGCAGGCGCCTATCATTATGATGAGCCAGAACCGGCAAGCCGCAAGGGACCGGTTGGATGCTGCACATGATTACGAAGTGAACCTCAAGGCTGAAATCGAAATAATGGCGCTACACGAGAAGTTTGATCAATTGCGTTCGAACGAACTCAAAGCACTTATCGAAAAGCAGCAGGAACAATTAGAAATCCTTTCATCATTGCTTTCCTCAGCCAAGACAGATCAACGTTAGAGCGCATCCTTGTCAGAAAACTGTTTCGCACTTTTCCAGATGCGCTCCAAGGCTCCCTGTCTGGGCTGCTTTCGCTAGTGATTTACGTTATGTTATCCCGAATGGCACATCAGGCTGCGGCAAGCGCCTCGGCGATGCTGTCCTTCAAGGTGAGACGCTGTTTGCGCAGGTTCGTTTCTTCTTCCTGGCTCACCGGCGCAATCTTCGTTTCGGCGCGGTGAATGCGGTCATTGACGGAATCATACTCTTCCAGAATGCGGGCAAAATGCGCATCCTTTGCTTTCAGGGCATGAATGGCGTCGAGTTGGCCGGGAAACTCTTCTCCAAGTGTGTGGGGGGTATTCGACATTCTGTAGCTCCTTCCTTTGGTTGAAAAGAGCTTCGCAAGCCAGCGAGCGGGTGGCATTGATCGCAATCAAGACGGGCTGAAAGGAGCATGCCGAAACTGCATGGCTGGCATGCAAATGCCGATCTTCTAAGTAATCGGCGCGATCCCCATCTCATGGGCACGGACCGACAAAGTGTCCGTGATGGAGAGAAAAATGTTTACCCGCTTCAATAATCGTTTCGGTCGTGCATTCGCGCAATTCGGTAGCGCCGTTCGTGCTTCTGCTGCTGTGCGCGCTGGCCAGAAGCCAACTGCCCAGGACCTTGAGACGCTTGGCATCGACGTTGACCAGTTCCGTCGTATTCAGGGTTGAGCAGTTAAGTAAGCGTATGCGTATCTGAGTAAAAAGCCCGGCAATGCCGGGCTTTCTTGTGTTTAATCCTCATCTGTCGCCATTTGGCTCAACAGGGCACCCTTGCCCCGCTGTCTCATGACCATGGGGACGACGACTGCGGCAATCGCCAGTGTGATGAGCACTATCGACACCCAGGAATGCACCAGAGTCATCGGGTTTCCCTGACTGATCTGCAAAGCCTGACGCAGGCTCTTTTCTGCCATTGGCCCGAGGATCAGGCCCACGACAACCGGCGCGATGGGGTATGAGAAGCGCCGTAGTACATAGCCCAGCACACCGAATGCCAGAAGCAGGCCAAGTTCGAATGAGACCGGCAGGCCGAACAGCATGGAGGTGGAAGCATTCGCGCCGATTGTTCCAAGCGTTGCGAAAACCAGAATGCCTGCATAGAGCCAGTGGCGCGGGATGGTGAGCATCTTCACCCAAAGGCCGATCAGCGGTAGGTTGAGAACCAGCAGCATCAGATTGGCAACGAGAAGGCTCGCCACCAGACCCCAGACCAGCGTGGCATTGGTCACGAAGAGGAGGGGGCCGGGTTGCAAGCCGAACTGCTGGAAACCGGCAAGCATGATTGCAGCCGTCGCTGTGGTGGGCAGGCCAAGCGTCAGAAGCGGAACGAGAGTTCCGGCGGCGGAAGCATTGTTGGCTGCCTCCGGTCCCGCAACGCCTTCAATGGCGCCTTTGCCGAATTCTTCCGGATGTTTCGAGAATTGCCGTTCCGCTGAATAGGAAAGGAAGCTCGATACATCGGCGCCGCCCGCAGGCATGGCTCCGATTGGAAAGCCGATGGCGGTGCCGCGCAGCCACGGCATCCAAGAGCGTTTCCAGTCGTTTTTGGTCATCCAGACGGAACCCTTGACCGCAATGACTTCATCTTCTGGCCGAAGCTTCTTCGACACGACCGCAAGCGTTTCGCCGATGGCGAACAGCGCCACCGCCAATGTGGTGACATTGATGCCATCGAGCAGGTTCGGCGTTCCCATGACAAGGCGTGCCTGACCGGTCAACTGGTCGATGCCGATCAGGCCGAGCGCCAATCCGATGAACAGGGATGTCAATCCGCGCAGCGTGGAATCGCCGAATGCGGCCGAGACTGTCATGAAAGCCAGAAGCATGAGTGCGAAGTATTCGGAAGGCCCGAAGGACAAGGCGAATTTCACGACCCAAGGTGCTACGAAGGCGAGCGCCAGAGTGGCGATCAGGCCCGCAATGAACGAGCCGATGGCCGCCGTTGCAAGTGCTGGTCCGCCACGTCCGGCCCGAGCCATCTTGTTGCCCTCCAACGCGGTGACGATGGAGGCGCTTTCTCCCGGCGTATTCAGCAGGATCGATGTGGTTGAGCCGCCATACATGCCGCCGTAATAAATGCCCGCGAACATGATGAGGGAGCCGGACGGGTCCAGCTTGTAGGTAACGGGCAGAAGGAGCGCGACGGTGAGCGCCGGGCCAATGCCGGGCAAGACGCCGACGGCTGTGCCGAGCGTGACGCCGATCAGCGCATAAAGAAGATTCGATGGTTCAAGCGCCACCAGAAGCCCGTTGGCGAGAAGTGCGACAGTATCCATGATGGCACTTAGCCTTTAAAGCATTTCCAGCAAAAACGCGAAGCGGCTTTGCGTAGGATAATGCGACAAAACAAGGACTTAGAGCATTTCCAATGTTTCAGTCAAAACTGGGAATGCTCTAAACGAATTGTTCGAGCCAGCCGGACGGCAGCGATAGCTGCAGGCCGCGCGCAAAGATGAACCAGATCACGAAGGCAAAGACGATGCCGACGGGAACGCTGATCCAGAATTTGCGATAGCCGAAGCCGCGTGCTGTTGCTGCGAAAAGCAGGCCGGTGGACAGGGAAAAGCCGACTGTCTTCATCGTCAGCATCTGGATAGCCAGGCCGCCGATGATCCATGCCATAGGGGCGATTTCCTGATGCTCACGCTCGGGGAAATCACCGCGAAGCGCTTCGAATACGGTCCATATGGCAAGGCCGAACAATCCGGCTGCAACGACATAGGGGACGGTTTTCGGGCCGACCGGCGAGTAGCTCGTCACGTCGTTGCCATAGGTTGTCGACCACGCAATGGCGATGGCGACAGCTGCAAGAACAAGGGCGATGACAAGAGCGGCGAAATCTGGCGCCGCCCCTTCCGGGCGGCGCTTTTCCTGCGGTTCTGATCCTGTCATTTGACGAGGCCGATTTCCTTGAGGATGGTCTCAGTCGCGGCGACGTCCTTGGCAAGCTGCTCCTTGAATGCCGGGCCAGCGAGATATGTATCCGCCCAGCCCTTGTCTTTCAGGGCTTTCTGCCAGGATTCGGACTTTACCATTTTCTCGATATCGGCATTGATGGCAGCTTCCTGTTCGGCAGTGATGCCGGGAGCCGCACCCACCATGCGCCAGTTTTGGATCGAAACATCCACGCCACCTTCCTTGAAGGTTGGTGCGTCGATGCCTTCCAGGCGCTTGTCGCTTGAAATACCGATGATGCGCAGCGTCCCAGCCTTGATCTGGGGTTCGAATTCGCCGTAGCCGGAAATGCCTACGGTCACCTGATTGCCGAGAATGGCAGCCAGTGCTTCACCACCGCCGGAGAAGGCGATGTAGTTGACCTTGGTCGGGTCGACCCCTGCTGCCTTGGCAAAGAGGCCTGCGGTGATGTGATCGGTGCCGCCTGCGGAACCGCCGCCCCACGAAACGGAGCCCGGATCAGCCTTCAGCTTCGCGGCAAGATCGCCAAGATTCTGGATGTCGGAAGATGCCGGTACGACGATGGCTTCATATTCACCTGTGAGGCGTGCAATCGGCGTGATGGCATCAAGTGTCACCGGCGACTTGTTGGTCAGGATAGCGCCGACCATGACATAGCCGCCGACGATGAGCTGGCTCGGGTCGCCCTTGTTCTGGTTTACAAACTGAGCGAGGCCGATGGTGCCGCCAGCGCCCGGAACGTTGATGACCTGAACGCTGCCGGAAATCTTTTCATCCTGAAGCGCGCTCTGCATCGTGCGTGCCGTCTGGTCCCAGCCGCCGCCTGGAGCCGCAGGCGCAAGCACCTTATAGTCTTCTGCGGAAGCAGAGCCTGCCATGGCCAACGCCGCCACCGACGTCAGGGCCAGAATAAATCTACGCATATGTCCTCCCAGATAGAATGTATGCCGCCTTCCGGCGGACCTCCCCAAAGTCCCGCTCCTCTAGCGGGAGTTGTCTACATGGATATTGCCAAAAACAAATTCAATAGGCCAGTATGTGCGACTATAGTTTGGCCGCAATTTAAGCGGCAGACTTTCGAATCACTTGAAATTGCAGGCCGAAACAGAGCGCGAGACGCGCTTGACGGCGGCGATGCGCTGACGTAATTGTGTAACGACGGTTCCCCGACCGAGAGCGAAGGGGATTAATAGGGAACACGGTGAGGACGACCCGAAAAGGGGCCAAGACCGTGGCTGCCCCCGCAACTGTAAGCGGATTGCCGTTCATCCTCGTGACGTTCAAAGCGTCATGCCACTGTGCCGGAGAAGCGCGGGAAGGCAGATGAACAGCAGATATTCGTGAGCCAGGAGACCTGCCGTTTAGTGTTGTCCATTGTCACGGGCGGGGATGCCCGGAGCAGGAGCCGGTTATGACAGATTTCCGCGTCGCAGGACGCTTCCTCCCATCGTTATCGCATGATTTCGACATGTTCCCGGATATGCCTGTTCGTCTTCCGCGCCGGATTTTATCCGCCGCCTGACAGGGCGTCTTTCTCTCATCATTTCGGGGACTTTCATGAATATTCTCGGCAAGATGCCGTTTCGCGCCGCCGTTTGCGCGGCTGCATTTTTTCTCGCAGGCGGTGTGACCGCTCAGGCAGCGGAAACGCAATATCCGCTGACTCTGAAAAATTGCGGTCGTGTCGTTACCTTCAAGCAGGCACCCGCCCGCGCGGTTGCAGTTGGCCAGAGCAGCACAGAAATTCTTTACAGCCTGGGTCTCGGCGACAAGGTCGTCGGCACGGCAGTGTGGTTCGGCCCTGTTCTCAAAGGCTTTGAAGAGGTGAATGCCAAGGTCAAGCGGCTTGCCGATAATGATCCGAGCTTTGAAAGCGTTCTGGCGCAGAAGCCGGATATCGTGACGGCAGATTTCCAGTGGCATGTCGGCCCGACAGGCATCGTGGCAAAGCCTGAACAGTTCGAGGAACTGGGCATTCCGGCCTATACCTCGCCATCCGATTGCGTTGGCAAAGACAATTCCGGTGGTGGCGACGGCGTTCGTACGGCGGCGTTCAAGATGGATATCGTCTATCAGGAAATTACCGAACTGGCGCAAATCTTCAATGTGCAGGACCGTGGCGAGAAACTCGTCGCCGACCTGAAGGCGCGTGAAGCGGCTGCGCGTGAAAAAATTGGGGCTGCGGACGGAAAGCTTTCGGCTGTCGTCTGGTTCTCCAGCACGCAGGTCGATGCCGATCCCTATGTTGCAGGCAAGTTCGGCGCGCCCGCCTATATTCTTTCGGCGCTCGGCATCAAGAATGTGATCGACAGCGAGGAAGAATGGCCGACGGTCGGATGGGAAACGATTGCAAAATCGAACCCTTCGATGATCGTGGCTGCAAAGCTGGATCGCCGTCGCTATCCGGCTGACGACATTGCCGTCAAGCACCAGTTCCTCGAGAACGATGCGGTCACGAAACTGATGCCTGCGGTCAAGGACAAGCATGTCTTCGATATGGATGCGCAGTCGATGAGCACGTCGCTTCGCGTGATTGAAGGCATTGAAACGCTTGCTGCCGACATTGCCGCCTCGGGCCTGAACAAGTGACGGTTCGGGCGGCGACAACAGGCTTCAAACAGAAGGGAAGGGCACGCTCCGGCGTGTTCTTCCTGGCCTTTTCGCTTGTCCTGCTTCTTCTTGCTCTTTGGTTCGGAGCGGCGATAGGCGAAACGGCAATACCGCTCGATGTGGTTGCGAAGACCGTGGCCAATCGGGTGTGGAATGCCGGATATCCGCTCGAGCCCATCGATGAAGGGATCGTCTGGAGCTATCGTCTCAGCCGTGCGGTTATCGCGGCATGTTGTGGCGCGTCGCTCGCAATATCTGGTGTCATTCTGCAGTCGCTGCTCCGAAATTCGCTCGCCGATCCTTATATTCTGGGCATCTCCGCTGGTGCTTCGACGGGCGCGGTCGGCGTTGCCATTCTCGGCATAGGCGCTGGCGTGCTGACGCTTTCGCTGGGTGCGTTCATTGGCGCTATTGTTGCTTTCTGCCTTGTGTCACTGCTGGCGTTGCGAGCCGGACGCGGCAGCAGCGCGATCATCCTCGCAGGCATTGCCGGTTCGCAGCTTTTCAATGCGCTGACATCATTCATCGTCACAAAAGCCGCAAATGCGGAGCAGGCGCGCGGCATCATGTTCTGGCTTTTGGGCAATCTTTCGGGCGTGCGCTGGCCTGATGTCACTCTTGCCCTGCCTGCCTGCCTGATCGGGCTTGCCATCTGCCTGTGGCATGCGCGTGCGCTCGATGCCTTTACCTTCGGAACCGAATCCGCCGCTTCGCTCGGCATACCGGTGCGTCGCGTCTATGCGGTGCTGATTGGTGTCAGCGCCATGATGACGGCGGTCATGGTTTCCATCGTTGGCTCTGTCGGCTTTATCGGTCTCGTCATTCCCCATGCGGCGCGCATGGTGGTTGGGGTCAGACACGGCAGGCTGTTGCCCGCGGCAGCACTCATCGGGGCAATCTTCATGATCGTCGCCGATATCCTGTCACGCATCATCATTCCGGGGCAGGTTTTGCCGATCGGCGTCATCACGGCCTTGTTCGGGGCACCGGCATTCGCTCTGTTGCTTGGACAAAGGAGGGCGTCGTCATGATCCTCTCAGCACGCAATGTCGGCTGGTCGGCAGGCAATGTCGAAATTTTGCGCAATGTTTCGCTGGAAGTGGCGGAAGGTGAGTTTCTTGGCATCATCGGGCCGAACGGATCGGGAAAGACCAGCCTTCTCTCCCTGCTGTCCGGCGTTCGCAGGTGCCGTGTCGGTGAAATCAATCTGTGCGGCGCGCCCATCGCCAGTTTCAGCCGCCGCGAGATCGCCCGGAAAATGGCGCTGGTCGAGCAGCAGGCAGGAACGGCAGAACGCATTACGGCGCGCCAGGCGGTCGAACTCGGGCGGACGCCCTATCTTGGCGCGCTGTCGCCATGGTCGGCAGAGGATGATGCTATCGTTGACCAGGCACTGGTCAATGTCGATATGGCGCATCTGGCCGACCGCTGCTGGCATACGCTTTCCGGCGGTGAACGACAGCGCCTGCATATTGCCCGCGCTCTGGCGCAGGAACCGCAGATTTTGCTTCTGGACGAGCCGACCAATCATCTCGATATCGGGCACCAGATCGGGCTGCTCGATCTGGTCAGCCGCCAGAAACTGACGGTGGTGGCCGCCTTACACGACCTGAACCACGCCGCAATGTTCTGTGATCGTATTGCGGTGATAGACAAGGGCGATCTCGTTGCGCTTGGCACGCCGCGCGATGTTTTGCGGGCAGAGCGTATTGCCGAGGTTTTTGGCGTCGAGGTCGATGTCGAATATCAGGGTATCAGCGGCTGTCACATCCGTTACCGGACGCCGAGCCATCGCTCTCTGGAGCTCAGACATTCGGCGTGACCGATTATCTGCAAATCTTCGTTGGGTTTTATGCATTTCTTCTAATGAATGGGAAATAAATAGGATTATAAAATAGATATAGCTAATACTGATACTATGAAACGTCGGGTAACGTTATGAGAATATGTAGTTCTTTCAAATTTTTCTCACAGTAATTTGAGCAGTTTTGTTGACAAACTGTTTCCGTCGCGTTGACGATTGGGTTATAAAAACTCAGCGCATCAGGGCAGTGTACTCATCGGCAAGGCTGGGGCCTTTCTTGTTGAGCGCACCGCTGAAGGACAGAAGAGATCATTCCTTGATTTGTTCCGTCATTCACGGTCCTGATATGCGGGTCGTTCCGGTTTTCGGGAAGATCCGTTTTAAATAAAGAAACATTATTGGCATGTTCGCGTGAATGCGGTGTGCGGCGAATGCAGTTTTTTCAATGAATTACTATACTTATAAAGAGCGGCGGCTTTTCGTTTTGGAAAGCCGCCGTTGTTTTATCAAGGATGTTGAGCGCCGGTGACGGTGAGATAGACCGCATAGAGCGACTTGGTTGCTGCAATGAACAGCCGGTTGCGGCGCGGACCGCCGAAAGTCACATTGGCGACCGTCTGCGGCGTCTTGATCTTGCCGAGAAGCGTGCCTTCCGGCGAGAAGCAGTGCACGCCGTCGCCAGCGCTGGTCCACAGATTGCCGTCTGTATCGAAACGGAAGCCATCCGGCAGGCCGTTGTCGATGGTGCAGAATATGGCGCCGCCGGTAACCTGCTTGCCGTCCACAACATCGAAGACACGGATGTGGCGCGGCGCATTCTCGTCGTGGCTATAGGCGCTGTCGGCGACATAGAGCCGGGTTTCGTCCGGCGAGAAGGCGAGGCCATTCGGCTGATGGAAGTCGGTTACGACGGCATTGATCTCGCCAGTCTTCGGGTCGAGGCGATAGACATTGCGCGACGGCTGTTCCGGCTCGGCCTTGTAGCCTTCATAATCGGCCATGATGCCGTAGGTCGGATCGGTGAACCAGATTGTTCCATCCGAGCGCACGATCACGTCGTTGGGCGCATTGAGCTTCTTGCCCTGATAGCTGTCCGCCAGCACGGTGATGCTGCCATCCGGTTCCGTACGGGTGACGCGGCGACCGCCATGCTCGCAGGTGACGAGGCGTCCCTCACGGTCGCGCGTGTTGCCATTGGAAAAATTGGACGGGCTGCGGAACACCGAAACGCTGTCGCCAACCGGGGCTTCCGGGACCCAGCGCAGGATGCGCTGGTTCGGAATGTCGCTCCACAGAAGGCAGTTCTGGTCACCGAACCACACCGGGCCTTCTGCCCAGCGGCAGTCGCTGTAAAGTTCGTCCAGATCGGCACTCGGCACGATCATCTGCTTGAAGCGTTCGTCGTGGATTTCGTAAATCGAAACAGTTTTTGACAAGGAAAGTTACTCCGAAGGAATTTAACGCTCGGCGCGTCGGCCACTGGCGAGGATAATCACCGCAATGATGGTGAGCCCGGTCAGGACAAGACGGACACCGGCGCCGAAGCCGTAGGTGTTGAGCATCGAAACGATGAGGAACATGAAGAGGGCGGCGCCCCAAATGCCGGGGATGTTGGAATCGCCGCCGGCAACTGCTGTGCCGCCGATGATGACAACGGCAATCGACATCAAAAGATATTCCGCACCCATGTTCAGCGCAGCACCGCCCGAGAAGCAGGCAAGCAGGAAGCCGCAGAGCGAAGCGAGCACTGCGCAGAGCAGATAGGTGACGAAGCGCGTGCCATCGACCGGAACACCCGCCATACGCGCAGCAAACGGGTTCTGGCCGATTGCCGAAATCCAGCGTCCATAGATGCTCTTTTTCAGAAGCACCCAGCCAATGACCGACAGGATCAGCGCTACGATGGCGACGTTGGGAATGCCGAGCGTGGAGGATGTGGTGAACTGCGCGAGGCTTTCCGGCGGTTTTACGCGGAGGCCGCGATTGCTCCAGATGGCGGTGGACTGGATCAGGAAGCTCATCGACAAGGTGGCGATGATGGGCGGAATGCGTAGAAGCTTGATCAGCGCATAGTTGCAGATGCCAATGGCAACACCAACCAGAATGGCAACGCCTAGCCCCGCCAGCACCATGCCGTCCTGCGTATCCATGAGCTTGAGCGCCAGTGTTGCGGCAAGCGTCATATTGGCTGGGACAGACAGATCGATGTTGCCGGGGCCGAGCGTAATGACGAACATCTGCCCGAGGCCGACGATAACCGAGAAGGAGGCGAAAGTGAAAGCCGCGTGCGAGAGCCCATGTGCGCCCGCGCCCCCGGTAAAGAGGATGGTGATGATCCAGACGATGGCAGTGGCGATGAACGACCATATCCACGGGCGGTTGGTAAGGACAGCGAGACCGCTCATTGCTTTTTCTCCCTCTTTTCGAGGCGATTAAGGAAGAGGCGCAATGCCAGCACCACGATGAGAATGCCGCCTTGCGCACCGATCTGCCAGTCCGGCGAAATGCGCATGAAGGAAAGGAAGGACCCGGCAAGCGTCAGAGTCAGCGCGCCGATAACGGCTCCGATGGGCGATACGCGCCCGCCGACAAACTCACCACCGCCGAGAATAACGCCTGCGATAGATAGAAGCGTATAGCGCAGCGCGATATTGGCATCTGCCGATGTGGTGAGACCGACCAGTGCAATTCCTGCCAGCACTGCGAAGAAGGCAGCCAGTGCATAGGTTCCGGCGCGGATCATGGTGACAGACCAGCCTGCGCGCTCGATGGAGCGGCTGTTACCGCCCGCGCCACGCATCAGCACGCCGAAGGTGGAGCGCATGACAATGAAATGCGTGACAACCGCGATCAGGATGCTGGCCACAATGGCCATCGGCATGAAAGGCGGCTTGGCGGTCATGACCCAGCGTGCCCAGTCCGGTGCCTGTCCGCCTGGCGAGGGCAGTAGCAGAACGGCAAACCCGCCCCAGACGAAGCTCATGCCAAGCGTGACGACGATGGAGGGCAGATTACGCAGGTGGATCAGCGCGCCAAGCGCGGCATAAGCTGCAATGGCTGCCACAAGGATCAATACCCCGATGACGGGCGTGGTGTTGAGATAGGTTGCGGCAACACAGACCACGAAACTCACGAAGGTGCCCATCGAAAGATCGAGATCGTTGACCGCCATGATGAGCATCTGGGCGATGGTGGCTAGCGCAATGGGGACGGCCAGATTGAACAGCAGGTTCAGTCCGGTATAGCTCATGGCGCGCGGCTGCATGTAGAAGACGGCGGCAAGCAGCAAAGCCAGCGAGAAGACCGGCGTCAGCAGGCGGATGGAGGAAGAGGAAAGGCGCATTATTCGTGACCTCTCCCAGATGACATGGCAAATGACGCAGCAAGCACGTTCTTTTCCGTAATGTCTTCGCCGGTCAGTTCTGCAACGATAGCGCCGTCGCGGAAAACATAGACACGGTCGCAAAGTTCTATTTCGTCCATTTCGGTGGAGTACCAGACGAATGTGCGTCCGTTTTCGGCCTCATGGCGCAGGATTTCATAGACTTCCTGCTTGGTGCCGACATCGACGCCACGCATCGGATCGTCCATCAAAATAGTGTTGGCGCTGGTTGCCAGTGCGCGGGCGAAAAGCACTTTCTGCTGGTTACCGCCCGAGAGCGACAGGATACGGTTGCCCATATCCGGCGTGCGTATCTGGATGCGATCTTTCCAGTCACTGCCAAGGGCATCTTCCCGCTTCTGGTCGACGAGTTTGAGCGAAGACAGCCGGTCCAGCGAGCCGATGGTGAGGTTGTGCAGGATACTCCACAGCGGGAAAGTGCCGTTGAGGCTGCGATCGCCCGCAACGAAGGCGATTTCGCAATTGCGAGCCGGAACCCAGTTCGGCCGCCGTGCATAGTAGAGATCGAGCAGCATCCTGGTCTGTCCATGCCCGGCCAGACCGGCGAGGCCGATGACTTCGCCCTTGAAAGCCTCAAACGGCTTTATGTCGGTGGCGCGCTTGGCTAAGGACAGAACGGGCGTGCCGCTCGCATCGGTATTTGCGGTGCGGCGCGTGGCCTTTTCGCGCTCGACGCTGCCCATGGCTTCGACGAGGCTGCGGTTGGTGAAATCTTTTGCTGCGCGATTGGCGACCACCTTTCCGTCCTTCATCACCACGATGCGGTCGGAGGTTGAGAGAATTTCACCCAACATATGCGAAATCAGGATAACGGCGCCGCCGGTGCGGACGAAACGGCGCACATAGGCCATCAGTTGAGCGGCAATACCTGCATCAAGCGATGACGTCGGTTCATCGAGAATAACCAGTTTTGGCGCAGTGCCGGGCGCGGTAAAGTTGATGGCGATTTCCACCATCTGGCGCTCGGCGATGGAAAGCTCATCGATGGTAGCGCTGCTGTCGATCTTGTGGCCCGGAAAAATCTCGTCGAGTTTTTTGGAAATCAGTTCAACGGCCTTGCCGCGCCAGCCAGCGCCAGTCAGATCGCGCTGCATGATGCGAACATTTTCGGCAATGGTCAGGTTCGGAAACAGCGACAATTCCTGAAAGACGCAACGCACGCCGTGCTTGCGTGCCATCGCCACGCCGTATCCTGTTTCCTCGTGATAGGAAACGCTGCCTTCATGCGGTGACAACCCGCCATTGATGACATTGACGATAGTGGATTTACCTGCGCCATTGTGGCCGACAAGCCCGACGCATTCACCTTCGCGGATCACGAGTTCGGCGCCATCCAGTGCTTTTACCGCACCGAACTGCACGCGGATGTTGCGCGCCGCGACGACCTCCCGTTTCTCTGCTGTTTCTGTCATATGCTCAACTGATTGCTGGAAATGCTGAAGAATAGGCGATGCAAAAGGGCGGGAACGAAACCCGCCCCAATCGCTCGATTATGTGGACGCCCGGCTTATTTGGCGGCGTCGATGACCTTCTGCGCGTCTTCCAGCGAATATTCGACATTGGCGACGCCACCCTTCTGGGTGTTGGCGAGGTCCTTGTCGAGCGATTCCTGACTGACGCTGAGGAACGGAACCACGAGGTCCTTCTTCACGTCCTTGCCGTCGAGAATCTGCTGGGCAACCCAGAAAGCGAGCGTGGAAACGCCGGGTGCAATCGAAACCGACATGGTTTCATAGCCGTTGGCGTCCTTTTGGCTCTTCCACCACTGTAGTTCGTCTTCACGGTTGCCCATGATGATGATCGGCGTTTCGCGCTTGGCAGCGGCGAAGGCCTGCGCAGCACCATAGCCGTCGCCGCCCTGCGTCACGACTGCGTCGATTTTCGGCAGGCTCGGGAGGATGCCAGCGACGGCACGCTGTGCCACGTCTGCGGCCCAGTCGCCATTGACGGAGCCGACGACCTTGAACTTCGGATGCTTCTTCACGCCTTCTTCGATACCGGCATGGATATTGTCATCAACCGAAACACCGGCAAGGCCGCGGATTTCAAGCAGATTGCCGCCATCGGGGAAGCGCTTTGCCAGATAGTCGATCTGGCCTTCGCCCATTGCCTTGAAATCGACCGCGATGCGCCATGCGCAAGGCTCCGTGACTGTGCCGTCAAAGGAAACGACCGTGATGCCTGCATCGCAGGCTTCCTTGATTGCACCGTTCAAAGCGGTTGGCGAAGCGGCATTGATGACGATGGCGTCATAGCCCTGCAGGATCATGTTCTGAATCTGTGCGGCCTGTTCTGTGGCCTGATTTTCAGCCGTCGTGAACGGATCAGCCGCAGCGACCACACCGGCTTTCACGGCTTCCTTGGTGATCTTGTCCCAGCTCTCCAGCATGGCTTGGCGCCATGAGTTGCCAGCATAATTGTTGGAGAATGCAATCTTCTTCGACGATGTGTCGGCCAATGCGCTGCCAGCGGCGAGAACGCCTGCCAGTGCTGCGGATGCGAATAGGATTTTTGCGAGTTTCATTCTTTCCTCCCGGTTGCCAGTATACGACCCGCAGCGCCCCGGCACTTCGGATCGTCTGAATTGATTGTGATGCGAGCCTCCCGCACCGCCGCTCCTCAACGGCACCAGTCTGCGCCTGACGCGATTTTACGCTCTTGTCTTGCGGGCAATTTTCTGGTGAAGCGAGGATGAAAGAAGAGAAGCCTTCTGTGAAGGCCGAATGAAGCAACTGTCTTGCGGGTTCCCGCAGCAAAATTGCGGGAACCCGCAAGACGCGCCAAGCATGTCACGGCGTATTATAGAGCTTCATGAGCAATTTGCGTTCTGGAGGAGAAACGCTTGGCCGAACTCGCGCCCCAAAGGTTGCTCGACCACTATCTGAATATTTCCAGATTGTTGGCGGGACAGCTAGACTTCGATTCCATCATTCAGGCGGTGGCGGCCGAGATCACGCATATCGTGCCCTATGACCATCTGGACGTCTGCATCAAGATGCTGGATGGCAAGTTCCACATCGCCTATGAGAGCGGCATTTCGACGGCCTGGAGCCGCAATCCTCCCGCGCTGCTATCGGGCAGCCCCATCCGAACGGTGCTTTCCGGTGAGGTCGATCATCTTCTGACCGACGATGCGCGCACCGATCAGCGCTTTCACTTTGAAGGTTCCTTCTCCAGTCCGATCATTGAACATGATCTGAAAGGTCGCCTGCATGTGCCCCTGAAAGCGCAGGGCGATATTATCGGCGCGCTCAGTTGTTCCAGTCTCATGCCCGCCTGCTACAAGCTGAGGGATGTGGAAAATGCTCAATCAATCGCTGATCTGCTTGCACCATACTTCTTTGCGATCCGCGCTGCGGAGCAGGCCAAGCGCTCCGCCATCGTGGAAACGGAAGCGCGCGCCCGCGAGGAGGGCTTGCGCTTCGGTGCGCTGAAACTGACTGAAGCCCTGGAGACCGAGCGCCATCGCATCGGCATGGACCTGCACGATCAGACGCTGGCCGACCTGACACGCCTTGCGCGCCACGTGGAGCGGCTTACCCATGCGCCAGACCTTTCGGGTGAGCAGCTTGAACCACTGTTTCGCGGGCTCCAGCATTGCATGCACGATCTCAGGCAAATCATTGAAGAAGCAAAGCCTTCAATTCTTCAGCTTTTCGGTTTTGTGCAGGCGACGGAAAACCATCTTGATCGCTCGGTGCGTGATAGCGGCTCATCCATCGAATGGACGCTGGACGACCGCAGCGACGGCATGGCTGACCGGCTGGAGGAAACTGTTGCGACTTCGCTGTTCCGCATTGTGCAGGAAGCGATCAACAATACGATCCGCCATGCTCATGCCAGCCGGTTGCGGGTTACGTTTCGCGACAAGGGCGGTCGCCTGCATGTTGAAGTCGCCGACGATGGTATTGGCATGGATCGTCAGACGCAGCGTCCCAGTGCCGGACAGGGTGTTGGGCATGGAATCGACAATATGCGTACACGCGCACGGTTGATTTCTGCAAGTTTCGCGATCAGGAAGAACGCTGAAGGTGGCAGCACCAGCGTGACAATCCATCTGCCTGCAGAAATGTGCCGGGAGGCCGGAGGGTAAAATGCATGTTCTGATCGTGGAGGATGATCCGTTGCATCGCGCCTATCTTGGTGAAGCGGTGCGTGCGGCGCTGCCTGAATGCAGCGATGTTCTGGAGGCCGACAACGGCTCTGCGGGCGAGAAGCTGGCACGCCAGCATCGTGCAGCCCATATCGTCATGGACCTGCAGATGAGCGGGCGCAATGGCATCGAGGCCGCGCGCACCATCTGGAAGGAAAATCCTGAAACGCGCATCCTGTTCTGGTCGAACTATGCTGACGAGGCCTATGTGCGCGGTGTGTCGCGCATCGTGCCGGAAGGTGCTGCTTATGGCTATGTGCTGAAATCGGCTTCCGACGACAAGCTGCGGCTGGCATTGCGCAGCATCTTTGTCGAAGCGCAATGCGTTATCGATCGCGAGGTGCGCGGCCTGCAGCAAAAGAGCCTCGGTCATGCCAGCGGTTTCAGCGAAAGTGAATATGAAATTCTGGTCGATATCGCACTGGGGCTTACGGATCGCGTTATTGCGCGCCGCCGCAATTTGTCGCTGAGAAGTGTCCAGAACAGATTGCAGCAACTCTATGAAAAACTTGGCGTTTATCAGGAAAAAGGTGAGCCGGAGGAAGGGCGTTTCAACCTCCGGGCTCGTGCCGTGACAGTTGCGCTTTTGCGCAAACTACTGAACTACAGTGCGCTGGAACGCGCTGAAATTGAGCTCAATGAGTGGATCAGCCGACAGCTGCCTTCAAACGGTTCTGTGCGAGATTGAGGCCGAGTTCCGACGCGCGGGCAATGACCGGCGCGAAGCGGCGGCGCTTCTTTTCCTCGTGGTTGGAAGCAATGTCTGCGATGCGATGCTTGAGGAAGGGATTGAGAAACCGTTCCCGCACAGATGCCACATAAGCTTCGGCCTGTTCGCCAAGGCCGTCCGCAGCAAATACCGGCAGGACTTCCTCATGCCAGACCGCTTCCAGTTCATTCCGGATCGTCTCGTCCTGCATGGCTTCCAGCACGATCTCGTCTTTCGGGCGGCTGCCCTTGAGCCATTGTTCCGCGATGAACGTATGGCCAAGGTTCAGCAAGTAGAGCTTCAGATGCTCATAGCGCGCAAGATCGTCGGTGACGACGATATCGTCGTGTTCGCAGGGGAGCGTCAGGCCACCGGCCTTCTCGATTGCCCAGAGCGCGTAGGGCTCAGCAACGGCGCCGATTGGCTCAATGGGTTCGGAAACGATGCGGTCGACAAGGCTGTTGGCGAAGACGCACCGGGTTTGTAGCCATTGTACGAAACCGTCCGGCAGTTTCCAGTCATAGGCGAGATCAATGAGGATCGAGCGCAGCTTGTCGCCATTACGCGAGATCAGTTCGCAGGGAAAGAGCGACAATGGCGCATCGGGATTATGCTGCCAGCGATGATGCAAAAGCACCAGAAGTTTGGCCGGAAAACTCTTCGGCAATGCATCCGGATTGGCAATAAGTGAGCTGTCATCGCTTCTGTCGAGCTCGTAGCCCTTGTCGCCGGTATTGGAGAGGATCACATCGACGCTGGCGCCAAGGTCGAGAATTGCTGCCCAGTCGTGATGTGCGGAATAGGCAACGGTAACGCCTTTGGCCTGATGTTCGGTCTCGGACGGTTTGCCGTCAACAAGCCCACGGATCATTACGGGATAGCTGTGGCTTTCGTTCAAAGCGGCAATGCGCTGGCTGCTCTGCGGATTTGAAGTCGTCTGCACGACGGCAATTGTCCCGATGGCTTTCCCCTTTGAAAGTGCCTCCGAAACAAAGAAATCGGCATGAGCCAACAGAAAACGGCTGGTGCCGAACTGCAGGATCGCTGGCTTCTCGTGCATGACCTTCTCCCATAAATCGTTGGTTTTAACTAAGCGATGCATGGTAAATTGGTCAAGCCAGTAGGAATCTTTATCGAGAGATTGGTTCGGTTCCAGATGTGGAAATGTGCTTTTTGCCGCAATTCTTCGGGATTTTAAGCATATTGCGCTTCTATCCGGTTGGAAATATGGTAAGGCCAATTCGAGGAGAGGCGAATTTGGGAGCACAATGAGCGACTTTACGGCAACCGCGGAACCCCGCAGGCTTTATCAGCAGATTGCAGATCGGGTGAGGAGCCTTATCCAGGATGGCCAGTTTCCTGCTGGCAGCAGGCTGCCGGCTGAACGCGAGCTGGCGCAGCAACTTGGCGTGTCGCGGCCTTCGCTACGTGAGGCGCTGATTGCTCTCGAAATCGCCGGTAATGTCGAAATCCGCATGGGTTCCGGCATTTACGTCACGGCAGAGTCGGAAAAGCGTTCGCTTTCGCATGGCGCTTCCATCGGCGAGAGCCCACTTGAAATCATGCAGGCACGCGAAATGGTCGAAGGCAGCGTGGTCGTTACGGCCTGCGCACGCATGACGCCTGAGACGCTGGCCGAATTGCGCGCAACGATTGATGCAATGAAGGTGAATGTCGATGCTGGGCGCAAGGCGATTGAGCTCGACAGGCAGTTTCATCTGCTCATTGCCGAGCAATCGGGAAATTCCGTGCTGGTGCGCATCGTGCGCGACCTTTTTGACGATCGGCATAGTCCGCTGACGTCGCATATCAGGACGCGCTTCGAGGATAACGATACATGGGCTCTGGCTCTGGCCGAGCACGAAGCCATCTATGCGGCGCTGGAAGCGAGGGATCCGCTTCAGGCGCAGGCAGCCATGCGAACGCATCTGGACCGATCCAAGCAGCGTTGGATGGATAACGAACCCAGCGAGTGATTAGCCGGGACGATTTGGGAGTGAGGTCAGACAAATGAATGAATCCGTTGAAACAGCGGTTGCGCCGGTTATTCTGCTGCATCCGTCGGATGATGTTGCGGTTGCGCGCATTTCGGTTCGTGCCGGTGATCCGATCGGCCTTGACGGGATCAAGGCCAGCGAGCTGATCGGACGCGGACACAAGGTTGCCATTCGCGATATTCCGGAAGGCAAGGAAGTCCTGAAATACGGTCAGGTGATCGGTGTTGCGACGAAGGATATTGCTCAGGGCGAGCATGTGCATTTGCAGAACCTCGCCATGCTGCCCTCCGAACACGAGCATCAGTTCTCCATCGATATCGATGAACGCGGTATGCTGCCCGAGGCGGAGCGTCGTCATTTCATGGGCTATGACCGGGGCGCTGGCGGTGTCGGCACACGCAATTTCATCGGCGTGATTTCGTCGGTCAATTGCTCGGCTACGGTGTCGCGTTACATCGCGGATTATTTCAACCGCATGGGCGGTCTCGACGGTTTCGACAATGTCGATGGTGTCGTGGCGCTGACGCATGGCAGCGGTTGCGCGCTCAATACCAAGTCGGAAGGCTATCGTCTTTTGACACGCACTATTCAGGGCTATGCCAAGCATCCGAATTTCGGCGGCATATTGCTGATCGGGCTTGGCTGCGAAACCAACCAGATTGCGCCGATCCTCGAACATTATCGCATGGAGGAAGGCTCACGCCTGCGCACCATGACGATCCAGCAGCATGGTGGCACGCGCAAGACTATCGATCACGCGATTGCGGAGATCAAGGAAATGCTACCGCTGGTCAATTCGGCGGTGCGCACCAAACAGCCTCTGTCGAAGCTGAAAGTGGCGCTGGAATGCGGCGGGTCGGATGGCTATTCCGGCATTTCGGCCAATCCGGCATTGGGCTATGCCTCTGACCTTATCGTGCGCAATGGCGGCACGACCGTTCTTTCGGAAACACCGGAAATCTACGGCGCTGAACATCTTTTGACCCGTCGCGCGGTAACGCCTGCGGTCGCCGAAAAGCTATTGCAGCGCATCGACTGGTGGCGTGATTACACGGCGCGCAATGGCGACGAGCTCAACAACAATCCGTCGCACGGCAACAAGCTTGGCGGGCTGACCACCATTCTGGAAAAGTCGCTCGGCGCCGTTGCCAAGGGTGGCTCCATGCCGCTCAAGGCCGTCTATGAATTCGCTGAAACCGTGACTGAACCCGGCTTCGTGTTCATGGACACGCCGGGTTACGATCCTGTCGCGGTAACCGGACAGGTGGCTGGCGGCTGCAACGTGATTTGTTTCACGACTGGACGCGGCTCGGTTTCCGGCTTCAAACCTTCGCCTTGCATCAAGATCGCCACGAATTCCGAAATGTACGAGCACATGAAGGAAGACATGGACATCAATTGCGGGGGTATCGTCACCGGCGACGAGACCATCGAGCAGTCCGGCACCCGTATCTTCGAACATATCATCGCGGTCGCATCCGGCGAGAAGACGTTGAGCGAAGTCTACGACTATGGCGACAACGAATTCGTGCCTTGGCAGGTCGGTGCCGTAACCTGATCCTCTTTCTCTAATGACGACTGACAGGAATAATTCGATGGTCAAAGCTCTGCGTATCGAGAGCGAAAACGTCACACGTTTTGCAGAAATCGACGAAGCGCCGTTGCTGGCCGGTCAAGTCCGCGTGCGGGTTCGGCATGTGGGTCTGTGCGGTAGCGATCTGAACACCTTCAAGGGGCTTAATCCGCTGGTGCAACTGCCGCGTATTCCGGGGCATGAAATCGGCGGCGAGATCATGGAAGCCGGAGAGGGCGTCAGTGCTGCCCACGCCAAAGGCAAGCGGGTCATCGTGCTACCCTATACGAATTGCGGTGAATGTTCGTCCTGTCGCAAAGGTCGGCTTAATGCGTGTCGTTATAACAAAACGCTTGGCGTCCAGCAAAATGGCGGCTTGGCTGACCAGATCGTGCTGCCTGCCGAAAAGCTGATCCTGAATGATACGCTGGCACCTCGTCATCTGGCGCTGGTTGAGCCGCTTTCGGTTGGCTTCCATGCCGTCGAGCGCGGACGCGTTCAGGCAGGCGATACGGTTGCTGTTCTCGGTTGCGGCATGATTGGCATGGGTGTTCTTATTGGCGCGCTTGCGCGCGGTGCGAAGGTTATCGCCGTCGATCCAAGTGCTGAAAAGCGCGAACTGGCGCTGCAATTTGGTGCAACGCACGCTCTGCCAGGTGGTGAGGATGTAGTAGCGAAGGTTCAGGAACTGACCAACGACGACGGTGTGGATGTTGCCTTTGAAGCGGTTGGCCTGCCGATCACCTTCACGCAGGCTGTCGATCTGGCAGGCTTTGCGGGGCGCGTGGTTTATGTCGGCTATTCCAAGGCGCCGGTCACCTATCAGACACAGTTCTTCAACCTGAAGGAACTCGACATCATGGGATCGCGCAATGCGACGCTCACGGATTTCGAAGCCGTGATTGCGCATCTGGAAAAGCTTGGGGCGGATGCCGACAAGCTGATCTCGAAGGTATTTCCGTTCGATGAGGCTGAAGCGGCACTTCCCTATTGGGACGGTGATCGCAATGTTTTGAAGATCATCATCGAACACGACTGAAATCGAAGCAAATGTTCGGTGCCAGTAAGGAAGGCACCGGACGCTAGTGGAGGAAACCGGCCAAAAGGCCAATTGTTTAATGACCCCATACGGGAGGACAAAGATGAAGAAACTCGTTACCGGCATGATCGCCGCCAGCATGTTGCTGGCAGGAAGCATGGCTGCATACGCCGCCAATGTGTCGATCAAGGTTGCCTATGAAAACAATCCCGGCGAGCCTTTCGATGAGGTAATGCATTACTGGAAAGATGATCTCGCCAAGCGCAGCAACGGCGAAATCACGCTTGAACTCTACCCAAGCTCGCAGCTTGGCTCCAAGAAGGACGTGACCGAGCAGGCCATGATGGGCCTCAATGTCGTGACTATTTCCGACGTTGGCTTTCTGGCCGAATATGACCCGGACCTCGGCGTGCTTTATGGCCCGTTCCTGACTGACGATCCGGCGCAGTTGTTCAAGGTTTATGACGGTCCCTGGTTCAAGAAAAAGAGCGAAGAGCTGAAGAAGAAGGGCATTCACATCGTAATGCCGAACTATCTCTATGGCATTCGTCAGATCATTTCCAAGAAGCCGATCCGCACGCCGGAAGACCTGAAGGGCATGAAGATCCGCGTGCCGAACAACGTCATGCAGATCAAGACCTTCGAGGCCATGGGCGCAACGCCGACCCCGATGCCGCTGGGCGAAACCTTCCCGGCGCTGGCGCAAGGCGTGATCGATGGCGTTGAGAATCCGATTTCGGTTCTTTACGGCCAGAAGTTCCAGGAAGAAGCCAAATATCTGAGCAAGGTCGGCTATCTGACCAACGTGGCGCTCATCGTCGGCGGCGAAGCCTTCTTCTCCACGCTGCCGGAAGATCAGCTCAAGATGATCCATGAGTCTGCCTATGATGCGGGCCTCTACAGCCAGAAGCTGACGATCGAAAAAGACAATGAAATGATCGAAAAGATGAAGGAAGCCGGTGTCGAGATCATCGAAGTCGACCGTGCTCCTTTCAAGGCGCTTGCTGAAAAGGTCTACACCCAGTTCCCGGAATGGTCGCCAGGTCTTTACGAACAGATTCAGGCTGAACTGAACTGATCCCTTCAATCCGGATATTGTCATGTCGCAGCTTGCCCGCGGCATGGCATGGTCATGGAATTCAATTCGATGAAATACTTTGAAAAACTGATCGACTGGCTGGCCGCCGCGCCGCTTTTCGTGCTGTTGGCAATGTTCAATGCCGCTGTTGTCATGCGCTACTGGATGCATCAGCCATTGCAATGGACCGAGGAAATGGCCGGTCTGTTAATGATCTGGATCGTGATGCTCGGCAGTGTCGCCGCAGAACGCAGCAACCAGCATCTTGCCATTCCAATGCTCGTGGATATGCTGTCGGAAAAGGTGCGCGATGTCGTCAACGCCATCGTCTCCACCCTGTCGGGACTGTTCCTGCTTTACGTGTCCTATGCCGGTTACAAGCTTTCGGTTGCGGCTCAGTTCAAAGTGACTGACGTGCTGCGGGTTTCCTATTACTGGATCGATATCGCTGTGCCGGTCGGCTTCGTTATTATCGCTCTTTATATGTTTGCAAGCGCATTCAAATACTTGCGTGCCGCTTTTGCGGGAGGCAAGGCATGAATCTGACCACCATCGTTCTCATCATGCTGGCGCTGATTGCGCTCAATATGCGCCTTTATGTGGCCATTCTGATCGCGGTCTTCACCTATTTCACCTTTTTCAACCAGATGCCGATAGCGATTGCTGTGCAGCGCTTCATCAGCCCGGCACAGAACACGTCGTTGCTCGCCATTCCGTTCTTCATCATGCTTGGCACGGTGATGTCACATACCGGTATTGCAGAACGTCTGATCAAGGTTGCGGAAATTCTGGTCGGTCGTATGCGTGGTGGCATGGCGCTCACCAACATCATGGTTTCCACTCTGATGGGTGGCGTCAGCGCTTCCAATCTGGCCGACAGCGCCATGCTCACCCGCATGATGGTGCCGGAAATGGTCAAGCGTGGCTATGACAAGGCATTTTCCTGCGCGGTGACGGCTGCAGGCTCGCTGATTACGCCCATCATTCCCCCAGGCATTGCGCTCATCATCTATGGTCTGATTGCGGATGTTTCCATCGGCAAGATGTTCATGGCCGGTGTCGTTCCGGGCATTCTGGGCGCCGTTATCCTGATGATTGCGGCGTATGTCACATCGGTAAAGCGCGGCTACAAGCCAAGCCGTGAAAAGCGGATGAGCGGAGCCGAAGTTGTCTCGACACTCGCTTCGGCATGGCCTGCGGTGCTGCTGCTGTTCGCGATCATCGGCGGCATCCGCTTGAACATCTTCACCCCGACAGAAGCCGGTGCAGTTGCTGTCACGCTGGTTCTGATTATCGGCTTCGTGATCTATCGCGAAATGCGCATCTCGCATGTGGTGGATTCGCTGATCGAAACGGCCAAATCGACTGCGTCTGTCATGCTGGTCATTATGGCGTCGTCGGCACTTGCCTGGGTGTTTTCGCTTGAACAGGCCGGCCAGTCGCTGATGCAGCTTATCTCGTCTTTCACCAGCAATCCTTATGCGTTCCTGCTGGCAGTCAACGTGATCCTGCTGATTCTCGGTGCGCTGATCGAGGGTACGGCCCTGATGATCGTTCTGGTACCGCTCTTGATGCCGACGGTAAAGGCTCTGGGCATTGATCCGGTACATTTCGGCATCATCGTGATTATCAACCTGTCGATTGGCACGCTGACACCGCCTGTCGGAACGGTCATGCTGATGGTCTGCAATATTGCGAAGGTGAGGGTGGGAGATTTCACCCGTCAGGCGTTCAGCATGTATATGGCGCTGTTCATCCTGCTGGCGCTGGTTACTTACGTGCCGATTATCTCAACCTATCTGGCTCATTAGAGTGCGTTTCGATCTGATTGGATCAGATCGGCGCTCTAATCTTTTACTTTAACGCGCATCTTTTCCGAAAACCGTTTCACACTTTTCGGGATGCGCTCTAATCAAGGAAAAGCGCGGGATTTCCCGCGCTTTTTTCATTTGGTCACCAAGGGTTTTCGACGCGCGGCCAGATGGCACGGCTGAGCTTGCGGTAATTGGTCGTGCGCGGATTGCTCGGATAAGAGCTGGGCGCTGCAACATAGATGATCTCGGCAGCAATCGGCACAAAGCCCGCGTGAAAATGATTGGTGGATTTGACCACCAATATGTCCTTCTTCATCGGGTCGATGCCGATATTCGAGAAGATATCCGGCTCGAATGTCTGTGTCCGGTTGGTGTTGAGAATGATGTCGATCTCGGTGCCTTCAATTCGCACCACCGCCGAGGCTCCAAGCGTCACGCGGCTTGGGCCAAAACTCTGCCAGCCTTCGGCAAGGGTTTTCATGACCGTCACACGCGCATCAATGGGCTCGCCGCCAAGCGGGCCAGACTTGCCGCCGAAACGCAGGTCGATCACGGCACCTTCGCCTGCCGCATGGCAGAATGTCACTGCGATGGGGTCCCAGATCGTGGCCACGCCGATATTATCGATGCCACGTTCGATCAGGCGGCGAAGTACATAAGTTCCGTCACCCGCAACGCCGCCGCCGGGATTGTCCCATACATCGGCGATCACCGCAGGTTTGGCAGGATTGGCTGCATGGGCAGCCAGCGCCCTATCGATGCCCTGATCAGTGTCGAACATGGTCATCAGCGTCTGCTCGCGCATGGCGATCAGTTCACGCCCGAGTTTTTCTGCAAGTGCTGCGCCCTTGGCCGGATCGTTGTCGGTGACGACAAGAATGCGGGTTCCCATTTCCGGCACATCGGCAGCCATGAAGCCATGAATGACGGAAATGGACAGGATGCCATCCTTGCCGTGCATTGCCTTGATGCGGTCGACGAAGGAGCGCATTGGCTCTTTGCTTGTGGGAAATACACTGATCATATGGCAGTCGAATGTGGATATGACCGGCTTGATGTGACCTTTCAGGGCATCGAGCGCAAGATCGACCACATGCTCGCCACGCTCATAAAAATCCGTGTGAGGAAATTCGAGGAACGACGCGAAAATATTGAGGTTTTCGACACGCTTCGGCGTCAGATGACTATGCGGATCGAATTCGCTGGCAACCAGAATATCCGGCCCGACAATGGCGCGCACGCGCTCCAGAAGATCACCCTCGCAATCGTCGTAACCTTGGGCGACCATGGCGCCATGCAGGCCGAGAACGACTGCATCAACGGGCATTGCCGCCTTGAGCTGATCGAGAATTTCATCGCGCAATTCCTCGAAAGCCTGCCGCTGCAACAAACCGCCAGGTTCCGCCCAGGTGGCAGTGCCTTCAATGACAGTCAATCCTTCCGCCGCCGCCCGCTTGCGCAATGCGACAATGGGTGAAGAGCAAAGCGTCGGCGTTTCCGGATGCTTGCCCGGTGCGGCATAGAAGGCCATTTCGAACGAGGCTCTATCGGTTGGAACCGGCGAAAACGTATTGGTTTCTGTCGCAAGCGATGCAGTGAAAATGCGCATGGAGATACTCTGTGCGGGGAGGTGACGTGCTTATTTCTGCGGTGCGTAGGCGATGGCCTCGACTTCGATCTTGATGTCGATCATCAGGCGGGATTCGACAGTGGTACGTGCTGGAGGCTCTTTTGGAAAATAGGTGCCGTAAACGGCATTCATCCGCCCGAAATCCCGAGCATCTTCCAGCCATATGGTGGTTTTGACCACGTCTTCCATTGTGGCGCCTGCAAGTGCCAGTGCGGCCTTGACGTTTTCGAGCACCTGTTTCGTCTGCGCTTCAATGCCGCCCTCAACGATCTGGCCGTTTGGTCCGACTGGCACCTGACCCGAAATATAGACTGTGTCGCCTGCGCGAACGGCGGGGGAAAGAGGCACATGCGATGCGCCGAAGACCTGTTTTCTGGACATGAGTTTCTCCGGTTATTTGACTGCTCCAAGGGCCAGTCCCTTGATGAGATAGCGCTGGAGCCAGATGAAAAGGATGGCGACCGGCAGTGTTGCAAGAAAGGTGGCTGCCATGACGTAGTGCCATTCGACCGTGTAGCGCCCCGCGACGAGCGAGAAGACCTGAATGGGCAGGGTGTAGCTTTCCTGCCTGCGCAGCATGGTCAGCGCCACGACAAATTCGTTCCAGGCATTGATGAAGGTGAAGATTGCCGTGACGGCAATGGCGGGCAGGCAAAGCGGCAGGAACACTTTTATCAGTGTCTTGCCGCGTCCGGCGCCTTCCATCCACGAGGCTTCTTCCAGATCGCGCGGTATGGTGTCGAAATAGCTCTGCAGCATCCACACGGTAAAGGCTATGTTGAAGGCCATGTAGACTGCACCGACCGCAGAGACACTTTCAATCAATCCATAGGCGGCGAGCAGCCGGAAAAGGCCCAGCACCAGAACGATAGGCGAGATCATCTGCGAAATAAGCAGAAATTGCCGGAATGCACCATGGCCTGCAAAGCGGAAGCGCGACATGGCGTAGGCGGCAGGAATGGAGACGATGATGGCGCCGACGGAAGCAATGACCGAGACGTAAAGCGAGTTCAGAAGCGCTTGCCCGAATTTGGTCTGAACCCACATTTCCGAAAAATTCTGCCAGCGGAAGCTGGTTGGCCACCATGTTGGAGACAGGACTTCCTGTGGCGGTTTGACGGCGGTGAAAAACATCACCGCGAAGGGAAAGAGTGTCAGCACGATAAGCGGCGACAGAACGGCCCAGGCAATGATTGTGCGTTTCAGCTTCGAGCCGGTCATGCGCGTTCTCCCCGCATTGCGAGGCGGATATAGATCGCCGTGAAGACGAGGAGTATTGCCAGCATGATAAGCGATACGGCGGAGGCTTCTCCCAGCTTTCCGAGGCGGAAAGCGAGCTTGTAGAGATGCGTCACCAGAATATCGGTGGAGTTTGCCGGTCCGCCCTGCGTCATGACCCAGATGATCGGGAAAGAATTGAAGACATAGATCGTATTGAGAACGATGGCGATGTTGACGAAGGGCTTGAGCAGCGGAAAGGTGATTTCGCGAAACTGCTGCCACAGACTGGCACCTTCCAGAGACGATGCTTCGTAGAGATCCTCCGGGATGGATGACAGTCCGCCGAGAAAGATCGTGGTGGTGAAGGGCACGGTGACCAGAATACCGACCAGTATCTGCATGGGAAAGGCGGTAACAGCGCTCGCCAGCCATTGAATGTTGCTGTCGATGATGCCGAGATTACGCAGTGCGGAATTGAGCATTCCGCTTTCGCCGTTGAGCGCCCAACGCCAGACAATGGCAGTCATGGTGAGTGAAACCGCCCAGGGTAGCATGACGATGACGCGCGCTACCGAGCGGCCATAGAAATCCATGTTGAGGATGATGGCGACTGGAATGGAAACGATCAGCGCGCCGCCAACCACGGCGACGGTCCAAAGTGCGGTGCGCCAGAGTGCATTGAGGAAATCGGGCGTTGCGAAAAGCGCAGTGAAATTTGCGCCGTCGTTGAAATCGCGTAGCTGCCCGAAGCGGTTCACGTCATGGCTGGCAATTTCGACGAGATGCACCACGGGCCAGAAGATCACCACCGCAGCCAGAAGCAAGCTCGGCAGAATCAGGAGATAGGGCAGGGTGCGGCTTTGCATCGGCAATCAAAATCCTGAAAAGAAAAAAGCCCGGCAGAGCGAGGGCACTGCCGGGCAGGCGGGGAGTGTTACTTCTTCAGGATCGCGTCCGCCTTGGCAGCGGCGTCCTTCAGCACGGCATCAGGTTCGCCCTTGCCGAGATAAATGCTCTGCATGGCATTGGACGTGATGTCGGCAATTTCTTCCCAACCGGGAATGATCGGTGCAAAGCGGGCATCCGGCAGCAGTGCGGTGAAGGCGGCGAGATCGGCATTATTGACGTAATAATCCATCTTCGCTTCTTCCTTGTTGACCGGAAGGAAGCCTTCGCCCTGCGTGAACTTGGCGCGCCATTCGGTCTGGAACAGGAAGTCGAGCACCTTCCAGGCTTCCTCCTTGTTCTTGGAATTCTGGAACATGATGACGGAATCGGTCACGCCATAGGTGCCACGTGCGCCTGTTGGCCCGGCAGGAATGGCTGCAACGCCATATTTGAGGTTCGGGGCTTCTTCCTTGATCTGGTTGGAAAGGAAAGGCGCGGTAATCATCATGCCGACCTTGCCCTGCTTGAAGAGGTTCTGCACGTCCTCGCGTGCATAGGAAGTGACGCCAGGCTGGGTCAGGCCATCGTCGATCAGCGACTTGTAAAGCTTCGCGGCTTCAAGTGCGCCCGGTGTGCTGAGACCCGACGTGCCGTCCTTGTTGAGAATTTCTGTCCCATAGGACCACATGCCGTAATAGTAATAAACGTCGGTCTCGATTTCCTTGCCCTGTAAGCCGAAACCGTAATTCTCTCCGCCAAGCGCCTTGATCTTGGTGGCAGCGGCTTTCAGTTCGTCCCAGGTTGCGGGCGGGTTTTCGACACCTGCCTTGGCCAGGAGATCCTTGTTGTAATACATGGCGCGGGCAGACGCCGCGATCGGCAGGCCGTAAGTCTTGCCCTCAAGGACGGACGGAGACAGGAAAGTCTCAATGAAGCGGCCCTTGAACTCGTCGTTCATGTAACCGTCGAGCGGTTCGGCGATACCCTGTTGCACGAAATCGATCAGCCAGCGCGTGCCGATGATCGAAAGGTCTGCATTGGTGCCTGCTGAAATGTCGGTGGTCAGTTTCTGTAGAAGCACATCCCACGGAACAATTTCGAAATTGAGCGTAATGCCGGGGTTGGCAGCTTCAAACGCCTTCTTGACCTCTTCGAAATAGGGACCGGTCTTGGAGCTGTACTCCGCCACGGTCATGCGCACTTCGCCAGCATTTGCGACCGACGATAGCGCCAGAATGCTCAATCCGGCCAGAAGGCCAGCCTTCCATTTGTTGATAGACATCTTCCCGTTCCCTTGTTTTGCCCCGCATTGGTGCGATGACGATCTATTTTTGTTATTTTCTTACATTATCGGCTTAACTGGTACTTTCAAGCAAAAAGTTTTGTTGCAAACTTACATTTTGACTTTTACGCTGGTGGGAATAAACAGGTGCAGAAAGCTGCCGCATAAAAGGGGAATAGCGTGGAGCAAGCAGGCGAATTTGCGGGAAAGTCGGTGCTGGTTACCGGGGCCGGTGGCGGTGTTGGAAGCGCGCTGGTCAAGCTGTTCTCTGAACGCGGCGCCCGCGTGATCGGTTGCGATACCACACTGGAGGCAATGACCGGCGATGATTTTCATGCGCGTCATGCCTTTGATCTGCTTGACCGTGAGGGACTGGAGCTGGCCGCAGAGCGGATCATAGCGGAACCGGGCCTGCCCGATATTGTCATCAACAATGCGGGCTGGACCCGTGCCGAGACCTTCGATGGGCTGGGGCAGGGCAATATCGACGCTGAGATCGACCTCAACCTGACTGCGGTTGCCGGATTTTCCAATGTCATGGCACAGGCCATGGCGGCGCGCGGACACGGCGTTTTTGTCTTCATTTCCTCGGTCAACGGTCTCCTGCATTTCGGAAACCCGGCTTATGCGGCTGCCAAAGCCGGAATCAATGCTTTTGCGCGCGGTATTGCGGTTGAGTTCGGAAGGAAGGGCGTGCGCGCCAATGTCGTCTGTCCGGGGTCGATAAGAACGCCTGCATGGGATCATCGTATCGCGCAGGATGTAAGCGTGCTGGACCGCCTGCAGCGCTTTTATCCGTTGGGGCGTATCGTTGACACAAGTGAAGTGGCGGAAACGGTCGCATTTTTGGCGTCGGATCGTGCTTCGGGCATTACCGGCGCGATCCTTCCGGTCGATGCCGGTCTGACTGCGGGCTGCCGTCCTTTCATCGAAGATATTCTCGGAGGGAACTGAGCGATGAAAGAGGTTTCGCTGCGCGGTATCACCAAAACCTTCGGACAATTGACCGTTCTCGACCGTGTCGATCTCGATATTCAAAGCGGGGAATTCCTTGTGCTGGTCGGTCCTTCCGGTTGCGGAAAATCCACGCTTTTACGGATGGTAGCCGGGCTTGAGCCTATTTCCGGCGGTGACCTTCTGATTGGTGGGGAACGGGCTAACGAGTTGCCCCCGCAAAAGCGCAATATTGCGATGGTGTTTCAATCCTATGCGCTGTTTCCGCATATGACGGCGCGTGAAAATATCGGTTTTGGTCCGCGCATTCGCGGCGAGAAATCGGAAGAAACGGCCGCGAAGGTGGACAGGGCGGCGTCCATCCTCAATCTCCATTCCTATCTTGATCGCTACCCACGCCAGCTTTCAGGCGGACAGCGCCAGCGCGTCGCCATGGGGCGCGCCATTGTTCGCGAACCGTCGGTATTTCTGTTTGATGAGCCGCTTTCCAATCTCGATGCGCAGTTGCGCGTGCAGATGCGTACGGAGATCAAGGCCCTGCATCAGCGGCTGAAATCGACGGTGATCTATGTCACCCACGATCAGATCGAGGCCATGACCATGGCTGATCGAATCGTGGTTATGAATCAGGGTAAGATTCAACAGATCGGTGCGCCGCTGGATCTTTACGACCGTCCCGCCAACAAGTTCGTTGCGAGCTTTATCGGTTCACCGTCCATGAGCTTCATTCCGGGCACGGTGTCGGGCGGAATATTCCGTACTGGCGAGGGTGAAGAAATCGCCGTTGGTGCGGGAACGTCCGATACCCGACAGGCGGAAGCTGGTATTAGGCCTGAAAACTTTGCGGTCGCGCCGGATGGCAAGGGGCTGACGCTCACTGTGGAGGTGGTTGAGCCGACGGGGCCTGAAACCCATATTTATGGCCAGATTGCCGGGCAGCCCATACGAGCTGTGTTTCGCGAGCGCATGCATCTTGCGCCGGGCGAGCAAGTGCCTGTAACTGCAAAGAGCGAACATATACATCTTTTCGACAAGGATAGCGGTCTCCCGCTTTGAACTTCCGATGAGCAAGGTTGCCGACATCATCACGCGGCTGCATGTCGTGGCGCAGGACGGATCGAAATCCGACCGGCGGCTGGCTGCGCTCGTGCTGGCCGATCCCGATTACGCCTCCAAGGCGGCAATCTCGGAAATTGCGACCAGAGCAGGTGTCAGCGAACCCACAGTGACCCGCTTCTGCCGTGCGCTCGGCTGTGATGGGGTTCGCGATTTCAAGTTCTTTCTGGCACAGGCGCTGGCCATTGGTGGCCAGTATCTGACGGCGGAAATTCCCGCCCGCGATGTGCGTGAAAGCCGTATAGCCACGGCTGTGACCGATGCGGCGGTTGCCGCTATCCAACGTGCCAGCGACGGGCTTGATATGAGCGTGTTGATGAAAGTGGCGGAACGACTTGCCGCCGGTGGCCCTGTGCTATGTCTGGGGTCTGGCGGCATCTCGTCCATGCTGGCAACAGAAATGCAGAACCGCTTGTTCCGGCTCGGTATTCCGGTCAGCGCACAGGTCGATGGGCAGTTGCAGCGCATGTATGCCGCCGTCACTACACATGAAGCGACGGTGATCGCTTTCTCCGTCTCGGGCTTCGCGCGTTCGGTGGTAGAGGCCGTGCTGGTCGCACGGCAATATGGAGCGCAGACAGTCGCGATCACGCCTGTCGGTTCCGATCTTGCCAAGGCGGCAGATGTGCTCATCCCTTATCAGGCCAATGAAGACGGCAATATCTACAAGCCGACATCATCACGCTTCGCGCTGCTCGCCATTCTCGATATGATCGCTACGGCGACAGCAGAAGCGCGTGGCCCAAAGGTGCTGGAAAGCCTGCGCCGCATCAAGCATAGCCTCAATACGCTCACCATAGATGATCCGCGCTTGCCGTTGGGAGACTGATTCATGACCAGACCAAAAACCGTTCACGAGGTGGATACACCCGCTATCCTCATCGACATTGATCGTGTGAAAGCGAATATCGCCAAGGCGCAAGCTCATGCGGATTCAGTGGGTGTTAAACTGCGCCCGCACATCAAGACGCATAAACTGCCGCTCTTTGCCAAAATGCAAGTGGAGGCGGGCGCGACAGGGATTACCTGCCAGAAGCTCGGCGAGGCAGAAGTCATGGCCGATGCTGGAATGACGGACATTTTCCTGCCCTACAATATTCTGGGACAGGAAAAGCTTGACCGTCTGCATGCGCTGCATCAACGCATCACCCTGGCAGTGACGGTTGATAATGGAACCTCACTTGCGGGGTTGGCGGCACGTTTTACCGATGAAAAACACCCGTTGAAAGTGCTGGTCGAGTGCGACACCGGTATGGGGCGCTGTGGCGTGCAGACGCCAGCCGAAGCATTGGAACTGGCGCGGATCATCGATCAAAGTGCAGGTCTTCGTTTCGGCGGTCTGATGACCTATCCCGCAGCGGGCAAGCCGGACGAGGCTGAACAATGGCTTTATTCGGCCCGCGAGCTGCTGGAAGCAAACGGTCTTCCTTGTGAGACAATTTCGAGCGGTGGCACGCCCGATATGTGGCGCAAACCCAGTGACAGTGTTGTCACCGAATATCGTCCCGGCACCTATATCTATTTCGACCGTTATCAGGTCGAGAAGGGGGCTGCGACAGTGGATGACTGCGCTTTTACGGTGCTTTCAACAGTCGTCAGCCATCCGACCTCCGGACGTGCGATCATCGATGCCGGGTCCAAGGCACTGTCCAGCGATACGCTTGGGCTGAGCGATTTTGGCGAAGTGATGGGCCGTCCCGATGCACGTGTTATCGGTCTGAGTGAGGAGCACGGCAAGCTGACCGGCGACGTCGCCAGCTTGAAGGTTGGCGAACGGGTCCGGATTATTCCGGATCACGTCTGCGTCGTATCCAATCTCTTTGATGAGGTCCATCTTGTTTCGGGCGAGGATGTTGTCGATATCCTGCCGGTCGCCGCACGTGGAAAATTAAGATAATCAGGAGGATAGAATGAAGGCTGCGGCCAATCCGTTTGCTGGCGACAAGGATCGTGAGCAGATTTGGGAGATGCTTGTACAGCGCGATATTGAAGCTTTCGTATCGCAGGACTGGTCCTTGGTGGCCGATGATTTCGATGAAACACGCTTTCTTGGCATTCATGCGCATAATGATCGCGATCCCGACAAATGGGATGCCGGATTTCCGACGCTCGCAAGCTATCGCGACGAATGGCTGCGACAGGCGGCGGAAAGTGCTGCGGTCGAATACGCCGAACCTCTGGCAGACGGTATCTTTCGTGCGACCAACCTGAGTGTGATCGATATTACGGGCGATGTTGCCGTCGCGCGGAAAAAATTCGATGGAACGATAGCCAGGAAGGACGGAACAGTTGATCGTCTCAACTGGCAAACGCTTTATTTTTGTCGTCGCGACGGCGCACGCTGGAAGATCACCGGCTTTGTCGGATACATGGCGTATCGCTGAGATATCTGGCTTTTGAGGCATTAATCACGGCGCGGATTAATCAGTCTGCGCCTTATTCTGCAGGGGTAAGCACCCTGTAATAATGCAGACATAGTAAAATATAATATAGATATGATTTTAATTGGCGTTATTTTGAATAATAAAGTTGAGATATTTATCTCATCGCTATATTATTGGAAATAATAAACAAATAATATAATTCAAAATTTGAAATATAATAAACATGTAATATATTCTTACTTAATCTTCCAAAATTTTGAAGCTATGGTTCTTCTCTATGCGAGGAGATGTACTATGGCAAAAATAGTCGGCACAACCAATTCAGACAATATCGTCGGTTCTGACGAGAATGACCGTATATGGGGTCTAACTGGAAATGATTTTATCGATGGAGGTCGCGGCAGCGACATTCTCGATGGGGGCGCGGGCGATGACGTTCTGACCACTACCGGGGGAGATGCCTCAGGATTTGATGAACTTACGGGAGGAGCCGGTGATGACCGCCTCGTCTTCAATTTCGTTGGCGGGGCTGCACGAGGCGGGGAAGGAATTGATACGCTTGTAGCCGATCTGTCGAACCAGCAAGACGCCGTTGTGTTCAGTGCGGCGCAAGGGCACGCTTACTGGGCAAATCCAGCGGTCAGTGACAATCACCTCTATTTCACAGATGTCGAACGTCTGAATCTTCAGACGGGTGCAGGCAACGATGTCATCGATGCGTCAGGTTTTGCCTTTGCAAACATTCACGCGGGTGCCGGCAACGATAAGATTGTGGCTGGAGCTGGGAATGATCAGATTTCCGGCGGTGCCGGACATGATCATATCTGGGGTGGAGGCGGTGCCGATGAAATCCGCGGCGGCAGCGGCAATGACATTATCGACGGCGGCAATGGCGACGACAATATCTCCGGCGATGAAGGCAATGATACGCTGCTGGGAGGCCGGGGTAACGATATCCTAAATGGTGGTGAAGGTGACGACACTCTCAACGGTGGCGACGGTAATGACATTCTCTACGGAGGACCAGGCACGGACACTTTGATCGGTGGCGCGGGTAATGACACGTTCATCAGCTACAACGCAGATAGCGACATCATGATTGGTGGCGATGGCAATGACAGTTTTTCAGCTGGTGTGCAGGATAGCTACTATGCCGGATACTGGTTTCAGATGTCTGGCGGCGCCGGTGACGACACGTTCTCGATTTATAGTGACGGCAACCTCGGCAGTATTGATGGTGGTGAAGGAACCGACACGCTCTCGGTGAACTTTGACGACGTTGCCCGTGGCTTTACTTTCGATGCCGCATCTTACACCACGATAGAGAAATTCAACCTCGATGTTCGCTCGGCGACCATGGGGGCTCAAATTTTCGGTGGCGACGGCGATGATCGTATCACCAGTTCGGAGACCTTTCGGGAAGGGTTTAGCGGGAATGACACCTATGATGGCCGCGGGGGCAATGATTATATCTATGGCGCCAGCGGTTCCGACAATCTCCTTGGTGGGGATGGTGACGACGAACTGAATGGTGGCGAGGGTTCGGACCGGTTGTTGGGCGGAGCAGGTTCCGACATCCTGACCGGTGGCAGCGGTGCCGACACATTTATCTGGGACGATGAATCTGTTCAGTCCGGAGGTCTCGATCGCGTAACTGATTTCAACGTAGATGGCGGAGACGTCCTCCTGTTCCGAGGCGTAGATGCCATCACAAACTTCGACAGCTTTGTTGCCGCATCTGTCGATACGTCCGAAGGCGTTTTCGTGAGCATTGATGGTAGTGCAAACGGAATCATTATCGAAAATGTTACGCTTGCCGAATTGTCGGAAAATGATGTCACTTTTGCCTGAGCCTAAGCGATCATTATAAAGTGATCCGATAATGCACCTTGTCTCTCCCGGTGAATTCCGGGAGGGCATTTTGGGGAACTGATCCTCTCATGCAAAATGGCGTGCTTCCTTGCGGTCTCTGGCGTCTTTTTAAGTCTGGCTCGGGTTAGTTCTGGTTTGCAGTATAATCATACTATTTTTCTGTAATTATATTCGTTTCAGTGTCGAAATATACTAATTCGAATGATGTCGCAGCTGACTGCATATTTGTCGCAGGTCGTTCCAGTAATTGATTGGAACGGGACTACTATTGTCTTCAGGCTGGTCGATTGACACCTGCTTTTAGCAGTGTCGAACAGCCCTCTGAGTTTGTCGCGCAACCCTTCAGAAAAACCATTCAAGGGGACGGTTGTTGGACGGAACATTTAGATGAATTCACGGCTGTGGGTGGACATGTCGGGAAATGACCTATATAGAATCAGGAAATCTATCGATAATCATTCCATGCGAACCGTTTGCGGAACGCAGATAGCGTGTGGGCACTTTGCGCTGGAATGAAGTTCTGTCAATGTTAAAAAGGAGATTAAGTCCGCCAGCACAGCGGGGTTAAACTTAATGCATGGTATTTTATACAAGGAAGAAAGTATGAAGTCGCCGGCTGAGACGAAAATAAGCTTGAAGAGCGTTTTTAAAGTCTTCGGCGATGACCCGGAGCGTGCAATGCAAGAATTGCGCGCAGGTAAGTCAAAAACCCAGATTCACAGTGAACTCGGCGCAACAATCGGCGTCGATGACGCGACCTTCGACATCTATGAAGGCGAAGTATTCGTTATTATGGGCCTCTCCGGCTCGGGCAAATCAACGCTTCTGCGTCTGCTCAATCGCCTGATCGAACCGACTGCCGGTTCCATCGAAGTGGACGGTCGCGATATCGTCAAAATGACGAAACGTGAGCTGATCGATCTTCGACGCCGCGACATGAGCATGGTGTTCCAATCTTTTGCTCTTCTGCCCAACCGTTCGGTTCTGAACAATGCCTCCTTCGGTCTTGAAGTAGCTGGAATGGGTGAGGCGGAACGTCATCAGAAGGCGCTGAAGGCACTCGCTGCCGTCGGGCTGGAGCCTTATGCCCATAGCATGCCGGACCAGCTTTCTGGCGGCATGAAACAGCGTGTCGGACTGGCGCGTGCTCTGGCAAGCGAGCCGACCATTCTTCTGATGGACGAAGCCTTTTCCGCCCTCGATCCGCTGATCCGCACCGAAATGCAGGACGAACTCAAGCGGCTTCAGGCAGAGCATAGCCGGACGATCATTTTCGTCAGCCATGATCTGGACGAAGCCATGCGCATCGGTGACCGTATCTGCATCATGCAGCACGGCAAGGTCGTGCAGGTGGGAACGCCGAACGAAATCGTGTCCGCACCGGCCAATGATTATGTCCGTTCCTTCTTCCGCAATGTCGATGTGTCCCGCGTTTTCAAGGCCGCCGATGTGGCGCGCGAGGACGAGCTGATCGTCTTCGAACCCGAACAGCTGGCAACAGCGCTCGAACGTTTTGATGCGAGCGGGAAGACATTCGGTGTGTTGATCGATGCAGACCGCACATATCGCGGCATGGTCAGTCGTGACGCTCTGGCAAAGGGTATCCCAACGCAAGGCGGCGAGAGACTGGATAGTGTCTCTGCCATCGAAGCCGAAGCGCCGCTTTCCGGATTGCTGACGCAGGTGGCGGAAAGCCCCTGGCCGGTTCCGGTCACTGATCACCAGAACCGTTATGTCGGTGCTATCAGCAAATCGGCCTTGCTTGAAACGCTTGGTCGCGCGGGTTGAGACCTGCGCGCCAACGGCCTTTTGCCTGATGAAGGCAGAATTGGTCCAATCCAGAAGAAATACGGAAATGGACGGTAAAACATGGATTTGAATTTCAGTGTCGGCGGATGGGCGGATGTTGTGGTCAACTACATTCTCGACCACTTTACGCCCGCGCTCGATATGATCGCAGCCGCCATCGGTTTTGTGACTGACGGTATTCAAAACGCTCTTCTCGCTGTCCCGCCGTTAGGTGGGGTTGCAATTCTCACGCTGCTCGCGCTGTGGCGTGTGGGGTGGAAGTTCGCGATATTCACGGCTCTCGCATTGGGGCTCATCATCCACATGGAATTGTGGACGGGCACGATGGAAAGCCTCTCTCTGGTGCTGGCATCGACAGTAATCGCTGTCGTTATTGGCATTCCGCTCGGCATCGCCATGGCTCGTAGCGATACAGTCGCTTCGATCGTGCGCCCGGTGCTCGACCTCATGCAGACGATGCCTGCATTTGTCTATCTCATTCCAGCGGCAATGTTTTTCGGCCTCGGTGCCGTGCCCGGAACAATTGCGACGGTGATTTTTGCGATGCCCCCGGTTGTGCGTCTGACCAATCTTGGTATCCGGCAGGTACATGCGGAGTTCGTTGAAGCGGGGCTCGCCTTCGGCTGCACATCCCGGCAGCTTCTGTTCAAGGTGCAGCTCCCAAACGCCATGCCATCGATCATGGCCGGCATCAACCAGACGATCATGCTGTCGCTTTCGATGGTGGTGATCGCGTCGATGATCGGTGCGGGTGGCCTCGGCAATACTGTGTTGACCGGCATCCAGCGCCTCAATGTGGGCCTCGGCTTTGAAGGTGGTCTCGCAGTAGTCATTTTGGCGGTCATTCTCGACCGCATTACCCAGAGCTTCGGCAAGGGCGGAACTGGACTTTTCAAGCGGCTAGCATCTTTGAGAAAGGCGGCGGACGCTCAGTCCGCCTCGTCCTTTCGCAAGCAGGAAGCATGAAACAAGCAAAAATAATAACCAAGAATAACAACGGGAACTGATACCAATCGAAAAGGAGAAGCTATGTTAGGCAAACTAACCAAATTCGGTCTGGCGGCAGTTGTGGCGGGAACGATGACCATGGGCGCAGCATTTGCGCAGGACGGCAAGCCGGTGAAAATCGGCTGGGCACCTTGGTCAGATGCCGAATTCGTCACCAAACTCGCCAAGAAGCTGATCGAAGACAATCTCGGCCAGAAGGTTGAGCTGGTTCAGACGGACGTGGCCCCACTTTATCAGGGCGTGAGCCGTGGCGATATCGACGCCATGATGATGGCCTGGTTGCCGGAAACGCATGCTGATTACTATGCGCGCGTGAAGGACAAGGTCGAAGACCTCGGCCCGCTCTATGAAGGCGCGAAGCTTGGCTGGATCGTTCCCGCTTACATTCCGGAAAGCGAGATCAGTTCCATCGAAGATTTGAAGAAGCCGGAAGTTCGCGAGAAGCTGAAGGGTGAAATTCAGGGCATTGATCCGGGCGCAGGCCTCACTCGTCTATCACAGGAAGCGATTAAGAAATACGGGCTGGACTACAAGCTCAATATTTCGAGTGAAGCGGCCATGTTGACGACGGTTGATCGTGCCACGCGTTCTGATGGCTGGTTCGTGGCAACGTCGTGGAGCCCGCATTGGATGTTCGGCAAGTACAAGCTGCGTTACATTGCCGATCCTGAAGGCGCACTCGGCGGTGCCGAACATATCGACGCCATCGCGCGCAAGGGCTTCAAGGAAGACAATCCGAAGGTTGCTTCGTTGCTGACCAAAATGAGCATTCCGATCAGCGAGCTCGAAGCTGCAATGTTCGATGCACAGGAAACGTCCTATGAGAAGGCCGTCGATAAATATATCGCGGACCACCCGGACCGCATCAAGGAATGGCTGGCTGAGTAATCAGTTCAGTAAGAAAGCCCCGGTTTTCCGGGGCTTTTTCATATCCTACCCTCTTCGAGCAATCAGAATCCCCGATATCACGATGATACCACCCAGAGCCTGCAACATGCCGATAGGCTCCGACAGGATAGTCCAGGCAAGAAGCGCTGCGACGACCGGTTGTAGAAGCAAGGTGAGTGACGAAAACGATGCCGGAAGATAGGCGAGGGCATAAGCGATCATGCTCTGGCCTGCGGCATGGGTTACCCATGCGAGGCCTGCGAGAATAAGCCAGCCATAGAGCGTGGCAGGCAGTATCTGACCTTCCATGAAATATGCAACCGGCAGCGAAAAGACGGCGGCAATTGCGCTGCTCCACAGCATGATGCGCATGGTGGAAAAGCGGCTGCGCAAGCGCCCAACCGAAAGGATGTAACCGGCATAGAAGACTGCGGCCAGAAGCGCCATCGCATCGCCGGACGATTGGGACTGGAGAAGCTCGCCCGGTCCACCCTTTAGCACGACGACGCCAATGACAGCGACGGCAAGGCCGATCATGAAGGACGTGCTCACGCGCGATTTGAAAAGCAACCAAGCGCCCAATGTCACGAAAATCGGCGCCATGTTGGCAAGCAGCGTGGCATTTGCAACGGAGGTCATGTGCAGCGACAAGTGCCACGCGCCGAGATCGAAGGCGATGAACAGACCGGGCAGGGCGAGGCGCAGGCAGTCGGATAGTGTGAGCGGTGCCGCATCCTTTTCGTCGCGCCGTTCGCGACCATCCATGAGCAGGAGTGGTAAAACTGCAAGCGCAAGACGCCAGAAACCGGTTGCCAGCGGCCCCACCTCGGAAAGCCGGACAAAGATCGGCGAACTGCCAATAGCAATGCCGCCAACGATCAGGGCGGTCATCGCCAGACGTTGTGCATTGGTGGGGGCGTGGCTTGTGGCGGTGGTATGCGACATTTTCAAACTCAAAGTTACGCCGAAAATGTTCCGCTGCCCGCGCAATGCACGCAGCTAAGGAGCGACTGTCGGCTTTGGACTGAACTGGTCATGGAGAATGTCGAGCACATTTCTTCCACTATCCGCGTTCTGATATTGTCCCTCATGTCGCAAAAGAATGGGAATAGAGAAAATTTTGCCCGCGACATTGATATGACGCGGGCTTGCTTATTCCTCTTTGAGGAAGGCGTCCAGCATTGGATTATGGCAGAAACCGGAAATTTCATCACGTTTCTGTTCAATAGATCGCAAATTCTATGAAAAAGCGCCCTCGAGGGGCGCTTTCCAATTATCAGCGAGAATAGGGTGAATAGCACTGTCTGCGCGGCCCATTATAGGGCTGGAATGTATTGTCGGACGAGCGATAGGACCGGTAGCGGTTATAGCACCATTGTACATGCGCATTTGACATCCGCGGTGCGCGATAAACAGGACGAGGCTGGCTTATTGCGCCTCCTATGATCGCACCTGCACCGAACGCTGCCAGTGGATACCACCATCCATCGCTATGGCGACGATAGCCGTGGCGATAATGCCGATAGCCGCGATGTCCGTTCCAATGTCCCGGCCGGTTGGGCCTCTGGCCATGATAGTGACGCGGCGGGCGGCGATGGTCGCGCACCTGTTCGACATTCTGGTTGATGGCCGGGCGATCCAGATTCATAGGGGCAGCCATCGTCGGTGCGATGGACGTTGCTCCAAAGATCACGGCGAACGCCCCGACACAGCTTTGTTTGAAGATATTCACGTGCAGCCCTCCGTCTTAAATGACCAGGGTAAACGCTTGAAATATCGATTTGTTCCCGCTTATTTAAGAACCCAAGAGCCGGGCTTTCACAGTTCCGGGCGGGGTTAGACAATCCCCAAAATGAAAGGGAGCAGGCTCCTCCCCAAGAACCTGCCCCCCAATGCATCGCCCCCCGCCATAGGTGGTGCGATGCTTACCTCTCGTGGCTTTTGCCATGTCTGAATTCAGCGTGTCAGACCTTACCTTCGAGTGCAGCATTTAGCAACTTCAACGCGCGTTCTTTTGTCAATTCAATCGGGTTGCCGCCAGCGGTTGGATCGACGATAGCCATCTCGGCAATCAGGTCCTTCCGGGCGTCGTCCATTTCGAGACCCTTGATGAATTCAGGGAGCGTGTTGGGGACGCCCAATTCGGTACGCAACTTCATGATAGCCGCCAGAAATCCGTCAAAACCGCCCTTGATGCCGAGATAATCGGCAAGCCGTTCTATACGCTTTTCGATGGCGGATCGGTTCTGAAGCAGGACATAGGGCATGAAAACCGCATTCGTCATGCCATGATGGGTATCATAGAGGGCGCCGATGGGATGCGACAGCGAATGAATTGCGCCGAGGCCTTTTTGAAAGGCTGTTGCACCCATCGCGGCCGCCGCCATCATGTTCGCGCGCGCTTCAATATTCTTGCCATCGGTATAGGCGGTAGGAAGGTTTTCAAAAACCAGACGGATACCTTCCACCGCGATGCCATCAGCCATTGGATGAAATCCCGGAGCACAATAGGCTTCAAGGCAGTGCGCCAGCGCATCCATGCCTGTACCTGCGGTGATGAAGGGCGGCATGCCGGTGGAAAGCTCAGGATCAGCAATGACTGTGACCGGCAGCATCTTCGGGTGGAAAATGACCTTCTTGGTATGGGTCGCTTCGTTGGTCAAAACGCCTGCGCGGCCAACTTCCGATCCGGTGCCAGCAGTGGTGGGCACGGCAATGATCGGCGCAATTGCTTTGCTGTCGGCGCGGGTCCACCAGTCACCAATGTCTTCGAAGTCCCAGACCGGTCGCGTCTGTCCTGCCTGAAAGGCGATCAGCTTGCCAAGATCCAGCGCCGAGCCGCCGCCAAAGGCGATGACGCCATCATGCTTGCCGCTTTTGAAGACCTCAACGCCTGCATAGAGATTGCTTTCGACCGGGTTCGGCTTCACGTCGGAGAAAACCCCATGCTTCACACCGGCTTCGTTCAGAATAGCAAGCGTGGACGCCACCACAGGAAGTTTTGCCAGGCCGGGGTCAGTCACAAAGAGCGGGTTCTGAATGCCAGCGGCCTTGAGGATAGCAGGCAATTCCTTGATGCGGCCTGGGCCAAAAAGCACGGTGGTGGGGAAATTCCATTTGGCAGTCAAAGTGGTCATGTCGATTGCTTTCCAGAAATTCAATTCAGATCAGATTTTCTCACGCAGGTGGAAGGATTTCGGGCGCGTGAGATTGCCGTAGCCGATGGGTGACAGGGCAGCCCCCTTGCCAGTGTCTTTTACCCCGGTCCAGACAAGTGCGGGATCGAGATAATCACAACGGTTCATGAAAACCGTGCCTGTTTCGATACGGTCGCCGAGAGTGGCAGCATGGTCCGTGTCTGCCGTCCAGAGCGAAGCTGTCAGGCCATAGATACTGTCGTTCATCAGCGCGAGGGCTTCTTCGTCGTTGCGCACTTTCATGATGCCGACGATGGGGCCGAAGCTTTCTTCACGCATGACACTCATCTGGTGGTCGACATTGGTGAGCACTTCCGGCGCGACATAGGGAGAACCTGCGCGATCATTCTCGACACTCATGTTGACGTGAGCTTTTGCACCCTTGCGCAAGGCTTCCGCCCTCTGCTCGCGGATGAGATCGGCAAAGCGCGCCTGCGCCATTGGTCCGAGCGTCGTTGAACTATCCAGCGGATTGCCGACGACATATTGCTTCGTCAGGTCGATGAAACCATCGACGAAGCGGTCATAGACTGCTTCATGAACATAGATGCGCTCGATCCCGCAGCAGCACTGGCCGGAATTGAAGAAGGCGCCATCGACCAGATTGGCGACGGCATGGTCCAAATTGACATCAGGAAGCACATAGGCCGGGTCCTTGCCGCCAAGCTCCAGTCCGAGCGTCATGAAGGTGCCTGCGGCAGCCTTTTCGATGGCGCGACCCCCGCCGACCGAGCCGGTGAAATTCACATGGTCGATCGTGCCGGATGTGAGCAGCTTTTCCGTCGATGCGTGATCGAGAACGATGTTCTGGAAGACCCCCTTGGGCAGCCCGGCCTTTTCGAACGCTTTTGCAAAGCGCTCACCGGCCAGAAGCGTCTGGGTTGCGTGCTTGAGGATCACGGTGTTCCCGGCCATAAGTGCTGGAATGATCGTGTTGACAGCCGTTAGATAGGGATAGTTCCACGGCGCAATCACCAGAACAACGCCGAGCGGCACGTGCTTCACATACCGGCGGAAGCCATCCTTTTGCATAGGCACATAGGGTTTCAGCGCTTCTTCGGCGATATCGATCATATATTGGCCGCGTTCCTGCACGCCGCCGTTCTCGCCGCCATAGCGCGTTGGCCGTCCCATCTGCCATGCGATTTCGGGGATAATTTCGTCCTGCATTTCTGCAAGCGCATCCAGCGCGGCCCGGCAATAGCTTGCGCGCTCATTGATACTCAGTTGAGCCCAGCCTGTTTGCGCAGCGCGTGCAGTCGCCACCGTCGAGGCGATTGCAGCCTCGCTTAAAAAAGGGCGCTCGGCATAAACCGAGCCGTCTATCGGAGAGATGATCTTGGCCGTGCCGCTCATCTGCAATTTCCTTTGAAGTCTGGCATTGCGTTATTCATTTCGGGATCGGTCGCGCGGGTCAATAGCGCTCGAACCCGCGATGCAGTTCCCAGTCGGTTACGCGCCGATCATATTCGATCTGTTCCCAATGGGCGGTGTGGACGTAGTGGTTGACGACTGCTTCTCCGAGAGCCTCCTTGAGGAATGCGGAGTTTTTGAGCGCCTGTGCGGCTTCGCGCAGCGTATAGGGAATTTCCTTCAGTTTTACTGCACTATAAGCATCGCCGACGAAGGGCTCGTCGAGTTCCAGTTGTTCATCGATGCCCTGCAGGCCCGATGCGATGAGCGCTGCAAAAGCCAGATATGGATTGAGGTCAGCGCCGCCGATGCGGCATTCGATGCGAATGCCTTTCGTGCCTTCACCACACAGGCGGAAACCTGCGGTGCGGTTATCCTGGCTCCACATGATTTTTGTCGGCGCAAAGGTGCCGGCCTGAAAGCGCTTGTAGGAATTGATGTAGGGCGCCAGGAAATAGGTATAGTCGGTGGCGTATTTGAGCTGTCCGGCCACCCAGGAACGCATCAGCGGCGTCATCGTATAGGGCGCTTTCGGATCGAAGAAGAGCGGCTCTTTGCCGTCGGCGCTCCAGATGGAATTGTGCACATGGCTTGAGCTTCCAGCCTTGCTGTAATCATACTTGGCCATGAAGGTGATGCATTTGCCGTGCGCTTCAGCGATTTCCTTCATTGCATTCTTCATGATGACATGGCGGTCCGCCATTTCGAGCGCTTCGGCGTAACGTACATTCAGCTCTTCCTGTCCCGGCCCCCATTCGCCCTTGGAGTTTTCGACCGGGATGCCAGCTGCTGCAAGCTGGTTGCGCATTGCGCGCAGGACCGGCTCCTCCTTGGTGGTCAGGTGGATGACATAATCCTGCACATAAGGCGAAGCCGTTTCCATATCCTGCCAGTGCTTGGCGCGGGCAGTCTTGTAAGTCTCGTCGAAGAGGTAGAATTCAAGCTCGGACGCGAAATAAGCGCGATAGCCGCGCTCGTGCAGGCGTGCGAGCTGCTTCTTGAGGATAGCGCGCGGGGAATGCGCCAGATCCTGATGATCGTGGTGATCAAGCACGTCACAAAGCACGATGGCGGTCTTTTCCAGCCATGTGGCAACGCGCAGGGTTGAAAGGTCTGGCTTGATGACAAAATCACCATAGCCCTTGTCCCATCCGGCGGCCTCATAGCCGGGCACCGGCTCCATATCGATATCGTCGGCAAGAAGATAGTTGCAGCCATGGGTCTCGTCGTAACCAGATTCCACGAAGAACTGTCCGTAGAAGCGTTTGCCGATCAGGCGTCCCTGCATGTCCACAAAACATGCGAGCACCGTATCGATTTCATCGTTTGCAACGGCTCTTTTCAATGCATCGAAAGTCAACTGTTCGGCCATTTATGCTCGCTCCAGAACGGAAAAAAGTGATGGACGCGGCACAGTGTGCCGCGTCCAAAATTCTCATGCGTAGCGGTAAGGTGCACCCGCACCTCGCATGGTTTCTTGATATTTTTTCAGGATCGCGACGACTTTGGCGTTGCGTTCGCTCTTCTGCGCGATGTCGTCCCAGAATTCCTGTGCAGCATCTTCGATCTGCTTCCATTCCGATTCCGGAATAGTCGTCAGTTCCAGCTTTCCACCAGTGGTGCGATAATGAGCCTCGCCCCACCAGTACCAGTGCTGGCGGTAATAGTGCGATGAATCCATCGCCAGCTTGAACAGGGTCTTCAGGTGATCCGGCACGGCTTCCCATTTCTCGGTATTCGCGAAATAGGAACCAGCCCATGCACCGTTGATGTTGTTGGTCAGATAGTACTTGTTGATGTCGGCCCAGCCGACCGTATAGGCCTCGGTCGCACCACACCATGCAACGCCGTCGAGTTCGCCCGTCTGTATGGCAACTTCAATATCTTCCCACGGCAGCGTGACGGGTACGACGCCGAATTTGGTCAGGAAGCGACCGCCGGTCGGGAATGTGAAGACACGAAGCCCTTGCAGGTCCGCGACGCTGCGGATCGGTTTGGTGGTCACGAAGTTGCAGGGGTCCCAGGAACCGGCGCTAAGCCAGGTAACCCCCGGAATTTCCTTATAGGCTTCTTCCCAGATTTCATTGAGCCCATACCAGTTGAACAGGGCGGGCACATCGAGGCTGTAGCGTGATGCGAAGGGGAAGTAAGCCCCGAACACTGCGACATCGACTGGAGACGCCATCGAGTCGTCGTCGCTTTGCGCGGCGTCGATTGTGCCGGACTGAACGGCACGGAACAGCTCACCCTGCGGCACGAGTTGGTCGGCAGTATAAAGTTCGATCACCATGTCGCCATTGGCAGCCTTGTTGAAGGCGTCGATAGACGGCTTGATGACGTGCTCTGCAAGTGCCGGACCCGCATAGGTCTGGAGCCGCCATTTGATCGGGCTTTGTGCCCTGACATACGGCGTTGCAAGTGTACTTGCACCCAGCGCGCCAACGGTCGTCAGCCCGGCTTTCTTGAGAAAATCGCGTTTGTTAAGCTTGCTATTCTCACTCATGCCCATTCTCCCACTCTTGTTTGAGTTCACCCTTTATTTGTCCCGGTCTGGCCCTTCGGGCTCTTGTCACCGGTTTATGCGCATTCTCCCGTAATTATCGTCATCGTCCTGTGTACCAGTTGGGCAACCACATCGCGATCTGCGGAAAGATCATCAAAAGGATGATGGTCAGCACCATGAGGAAGAAGAACGGTACGATTGAACGATAGATGTCTATCAGCGTGATTTCCTTCGGTGCCAAAGCCCGCATCATGAAGAGATTGTACCCGAAAGGCGGCGTAATATATGCAATCTGGCAGGTAATGGTGTAGAGCACGCCGAACCAGATGGCGTTGAAACCGAGGCTCTTTACCAGCGGTATGTAAAGCGGTGCCACGATGACCAGCATTGCCGTGTCATCAAGGAACATGCCCAGTATGATGAACGAAAACAGCATCAATATCAGGATTGTCCACGGCGACAGATCGAAGGTGTTCAGCAATACGCTTTCGATGGCTTTCACCGCTCCGAGACCATCATAGACGGATGAGAAGCAAAGCGCGGCCAGAATGATCCAGAGGAACATGCAGGTGACGGTGAGGCTGTTCCGTGTCGTGGTTTCCCAGACAATCTTGTTGAGGCGTCCGGTGAAAAGCGCGGCAAGTGTCGCGAGCAACGCGCCGACGGCGGAGCTTTCCACAAGGCTGGTAACGCCTGTGAGGAACAATCCCATCATTGCGCCGAAAACCACCAGCGGAAGAATGCCCGCGCGTAGCGCAACAAAACGGTCGTGCCATGTGATCCTGTCTAGTTCTTCCTGCGGCAAAGTCGGTCCGAGTTCGGGCTGGATGCGGCAGCGTATGTAGATATAGATCGCAAAGAGCGCGGCCATGAGAAGGCCGGGGCCAATCCCTGCGAGCCAGAGCTGCAAAACCGGCTGCCGGGCAATCATTGCGTAGAGAACCAGCACCACGCTTGGCGGAATGAGAATGCCGAGCGAGCTGCCAGCCTGAATGACGCCCGTTACCATAACTTTGTTGTAGCCACGCTTGAGAAGCTCCGGCAAAGCTACGGTCGCGCCAATGGCCATGCCCGCAACACTCAGGCCGTTCATGCAGGAAATGATGACCATCAGGCCGATCGTGCCCAGTGCCAGGCCGCCGCGAATGCCGCCGAACCACACGTGGAACATGCGGTAGAGATTGCTGGCAATCCCCGATTCCGAGAGCATGTAACCCATGAAGACAAAGAACGGCACTGTGATAAGCGGATACCAGTTCAACACCGCAAAGGTGGCATTATACGGCATCTCGAACGAGCCTTTGCCCCAAAGCAGGAGCGCGGCGAGCGAGCCGACAAAACCGATCACGCCGAATACGCGCTGCCCAGTCATGAGCAGCACCATCATGGTTGCAAACATGAAGAGCGTTATGAATTCCGAACTCATATGTGATGCCCTTCCTCAATGGCAGGACCCGCAATGGTGCTGATCGGCTTTCCACGTAGGGAGGCCCAGTCCTTGAAGAAATTGGAGACGCATTGCAGCAGCAGCAGCAAAATACCGACGGTCATGATGAGCTTGATCGGCCATAGAAGCGGAGCCCAGGCGGTATAGTTTTTCTGGTTGTAAACGATGGCGTAGTTGGTCGATGAAATGCCGCCGGCGACCATCACACCGAGATAGAAGATGATGAACAGGATGGTGATCATGTCGGTGATCATTTTCCTGCGCGGTGAAAGACGGTCGAAGAACAGGTCCATACGTACATGCGCGCCTTGCTGCATGGCGTAGGCGCCGCCGAGCAGATAATAGGCAGAGAGCAAAAACTGGGACATTTCCAAGACCCAGTTGACCGGCACGCCGAGAACCACGCGTGAAAAAGTCGAATATAGAAGGCAGGCACCCAGCACGAAGAAGAGATACATCGCAAAGCGCCCGACATAGTAATTCACTGCATCAACATATTTGACGAACAGTCTGATCGGCTTCGGCATTTCCCGCTCCTTCAGGCTTTCTGTTCCGTGTTGTGGGGGCCAATTGCTTTCGCAATGTCCTTCAATATCGTTGCGAGTTTTTCGGCCCAGTCGGCCTGCGCCGGACCATCGGCAATCTCATTGTTGCGAAGTTCGATCATCACGCAGGGCGCATTGCGCGGGCGGGCGTGCCGCTCCAGTGTGTAGTAGACGCGGTCGGCTGGTGAGTAGGGTTCGTTCACGCCGACATTGAGGTTCAGGTCTTTCCGAAGCGCGGCAACAAGTGGTTTACCAATCCGGTCATCTTCATCGTGAATGATACCGATCTGCCAGGGGCGAGGGACGTCGCGATAAATGGGCGTAAATGAATGGATCGTCACGATCCACGATTGCAACCCACTTTGCGCGCGCTTTGCAATTACGTGTTCGACGGCAGTGTGGAATGGACGATGTGAAAGATCGATGCGCGCCAGACGTTCCATGGAATTGAGAGCGTGGTTTCCGGGCACTACAGTTGTCTCGCTGATTTCCGGAATGAGGTCGTGAGCGTCGAGAGGACGATTGCAATCGATCAACAGCCGCGAAAGCTGGCTTTCGACGAGAGGCGCGTTAAGAGACGTAGCGAGATGTCTTGCGACTTCCACCGCGCCAGGGTCCCAGGCGATATGAGCCCGCAATGCATCGGCATTCAGTCCGAGCCCGTCGAAAGTCTCGGGAATGAAATTGGATGCGTGTTCGCAGACAAAGAAATAGGGACTTTCCCCATCCTTGTTGAAGACAGAAACAGGCTCGCACGAAGCCGTGCGATGTTCTCGCTCGTCCGCCATTCTGTTTGTTCCCCGCGCTGTAACTTATGTTACGTTTTTTCCAATTATGCGCTATTGCGGATTATTTGATACGTCCTATGATTATTTGTCAAACACAATTTCGCCCAAATTCAAAAAGGGCGTTCGGGAACGGAAAGTGCTGTGCCGGTGCATGCAAGTGTTGCGGAGCTGATCAATGAGCGGATCGATACAATGCCGGCGGGTGAGCGCAGCGCCGCACAGACGCTGATCGCCAACTATCCGATGCTGGGACTAAAAACCGTCGCGGAGTTTTCTGCTTTGGCCGGTGTCAGCTCCCCTACGATCTTGCGCTTTGTCAACAGGCTCGGGTTTCAAAGCTATCCTGATTTTCAAGCGCGATTACAGGATGAGCTCGCAGCCCAGTTGCAATCGCCGCACCATCGGAACGAACAGCCGGGAACAGGGCCAGACACAGCCTATCCGGCTGTGGAGCACACGCTGGAGAATATCCGTGAAAGCTTTCGGCACCTCGGTGAAAAGCAACTGCGCCAGGCCGTGTCAGCTTTGAGCGACGCGAAAGGAAATGTCTATCTCATTGGTGGACGCTTCACCGATCCCATTGCGCAGTATATGGCGGCGCATATGACTGTCATTCGTCCGCACGTCTTTCATTTGGGCGGACAGGAAAGTGTGTGGCGTGACCGTCTTCTCGATATGGGAAAGCGCGACGTTCTGGTGGTTTTCGATATTCGTCGTTATCAGGACAGCCTTCTGAAACTCTCTGAGAAGGCGCGGGCGCGAGGGGTGGAAGTCATCCTTGTGACCGACCAGTGGCTTTCGCCGATTGCACGTGTGGCCAGGCATGTTCTGGCAGGACGTACAGCCGTGCCGTCAGCCTGGGATTCGTCGGCAGCGCTCTTTGTGCTGGCGGAAACGGTCATTCGCGAAATGACCAGAATGCTGGAAAAGGACAGCGCGGCGCGCATTGCCGAACTTGAAGGGCTACGTTGACACGAGGTTTCAGTACGCAGTTTATTCCAGCCCGCAGGCCCGCAGAAACAGCGCCGAAACTTCCCTCTCGATCCGTTCAATGTCGAGCGGCTCGTCTTTGTCCAGTTCCATCATGCTGCGGACCTGTGCTTCAAAGTCGGCATAATGCTGGGTAACAGCCCATATATGCATTTGAAACAGTAGGGGATCGACAGGCTTGATGCGGCCGTCATCTACCCATGACTGGATAAGTTTCACCGCATTATGGGTCGCAGAGACATGTTTTTTCCAATGGCGGCTCAGATATGGAGCGCCATTGGCAATTTCGGTGGTGAAAAGGCGTGAAGCCTTGGGGTTCTTCTGGCTATATTCGAGCTTCGCACGGATATATTGGCGGATTACCTTGGCGGGGTCGTCCTCGGTGTTGGCCCCGAGGAATATGTCTTCCCATTCTTCGAGGATGTAGACGATGATATCCTCGTAAAGCTCTTCCTTGCTCGAAATATAGTAGTGCAATTGCGGCTTGGTGAGACCAGCGCGATGCGCAATGCCTTGCGTGGATGCGCCAGCAAGGCCTTTTTCGGCAAACTCATCGATCGCGGCAGCCCGTATTGCACCGAGAATGCGCCGCCTGCGTCCGAGAACCTTGTCTCGTCCGGTCAGTTCGGTGTCGTCATTCTCGTCGCCGTTGGTCATCCATGCCTGCCGCGATTGAGGTGGGGTTATTGGCCCAGCTTCTTCTTGATGTCGAGCCCCACGCCCTTGTTTACGAAGGCATCGGTCGCGACCTTGCCCATGTCCAGTTCGTCGCCGCTGACAATTCCTGCCTTGCGGGCGAGTTCGTAGAACGCCTTGACGCGATCCATCGAGATTGCGCCAATTCCCTTTTCAATCGTGTCGCCGCTGTCGATGAGCTGAAGGTTCTTGATACGCTCCAGTTCCGCATCGAGCGTTTCCTTGCTCATGTCCGGATTATCTTTCAGAATCAGTTCATAGGCTTTGCTGCGGTCGCCATACAGGAAATTGGTCCAGCCCTCGATGGAAGCGCTGACGAAGCGCTGTACAAGGTCGGGGTTCTTTTCGATCAGATCCTGACGAGTTTCGATCGTGTTGCCGTAAGTGCTGTAGCCGTAGTCGGCGAGAAGATAGGTCGTAACCTTAGCGCCTTCCTTTTCAGCATAAATCGGCTCGGCGGTCGCATAGGCTTGCTGCACGACTTTCTTGTCGTTGAGGAACTGGGCGAGGCTATAGCCATAAGGGCGTAGCTGTTCGTCCTTGAAGCCAAAGTCCTTGACCAGCCATGGCCAGAAGGAGAACTGGCCGTCCTTCGAAATCAGGATCGTTTCGGCATTGGTCAGATCCTTGAAATCCTTGTACGCACCTTCATGCGCCATCAATGCCTGCGGGTCTTTCTGGTAGAACGCGGCAACAACCGTCGTCGGCACACCGTTGGCGACATTGTTGAACGACAGAAGCAGGTTTCCGGTCAGTAGGAAGTCGAGGCGGCCTGCGGCAAGCATCGGGCGATTGTTGACCTGCGGTCCGCCCATTTCGATTTGCACGTCGAGGCCGTATTTCTCATAGGTGCCGTCGGCAAGGGCTTGATAGAATCCACCGTGACCTGCTTGAGCGAGCCAGTTGGTGCCGAGTGTCACCTTGTCGAGTGCATAGGCCATCTGTGCGGAAAGGCCCATGGAAAGTGCGGCCAGCGCCGCAACCAGTGTCTTTTTCATATTGGTTCCCCTTGTTTTAATCAGTCAAAGCCATGTCGGCGGTCCAGCCGCGCGTTTTGCCCGGGTTGAGCAGGCCGTACGGGTCGGCCAGTTTCTTGAATTCGATCTGGACGCTGTCGATCTCTTTCATGCCGCCATCCTCGATGGTGTAGGCATGCGGATCGTAGATGTCGCAACCGTCAACCTGCTCCAGTTCCTTGATCAGGCGGTACATCTCGTCACGGCCTTCAAAGCGGACAAGCGGAAGCGCGAAAATCTGCACTTCGCCTTCAAGACGGGCCATTTCGTGATGCATATATTGTGTTTCGCCGTAGCGCTCGATCTGGCGTGTCACCACATCAACGTCGAAAGGACGCGGATAGGCGACCTGAAGATAGGTCCAGCCTTCCTCGGCTTTCAGCGCCTGCAAGGTTGTATGGTTCCAGCCACATTCATAGGCGGGTTGCAGCCCGTTCTTGTGTAACTCATCCAGCGTCATGGCGAAGGAAACCTTGCCGCCAAATTCGGTGGCGAGCGCTTCGAAACGGGTCATTTCTTCGGGGGCGATCATGGCAAAAACCGCATCCTTGTCGGATGGGAACAGATCGCCGAACTTGGTGTAAAAGCGCGCGAAACGGCGATCAACCGTGGTCAGAAGATAGCAGTCAAGATTGTCTTCCAGTGCCTTGAGACAGAAGTTGAGCGTTGCCTCGTAACTATCGAACAAGGCAGCAGTATGTATCCAGTCGGTCGCCTTGGTAAGACCGATTTCCAACTCCAGAATGATGCCGTTGGTGCCATAGGCATGCTGGACTTTATGAATGTCGCGTCCGCTCAATTCGATAATCTTCGGCTCCGGTTCGACAGTCAGAACCTTGACCGAATAGACATTGCCATCGTCGCGCAACATGCCATGACGCAGCGAGCCGATGCCGCCTGAACCGCCTGAGAAAAAGCCACCAATCGTGGCGATGCGGCGGGTCGACGGATACATCAACAGTTCCTGACCGGTTTCGCGCACGGCATCATCGAGACGTGAAATGCGCGCCCCGCCTTCCACCCGCACCTTGCCGGGTTCGATAGAAACGATGCGGTCGATCTTGGTCATGTCCAGGATGATGCCACCTTCGAGCGGCACGCATTGACCGTAATTGCCTGTACCGCCGCCACGAACGGTGATCGGAATACGCAGTTTTGCGGCGGCTGCCGCCACGCGACGCACCTCATCCTGATCTTTCGGGATGACGACGAGATCACCGACATAATGGCCAATATCTTCGGTCAGGATCGGGCTATACCAAAAATAATCGCGCGAGCGCAGTTCAATCTGCTTTGGGTCGTCATAAATGCGGATTCCATCGATTTCGGCGCGGAATGCGGCCCAGTCGTAGATGCGCTGTGGAGCGGCAGAATTCATATGGCTCTCCCGTTGATTTGAGTTGTGGCAACGCCATTGCGCCAGACGACGCGGCGGGCCTGCGGGCGGCTGATGAGATCGTTCAGGTCTACTGCGTCGTGCCAGACAAAACTGGCCACGCCACCCGCCTGCGGTTGCTGCACGCATTCGCTGCCAATAAGGCGGGCGGGCAGGGTGGTGATGCTGTCGAGCCAGTCCTGCGGCTCGACATGGCAAACCGGCGCTGCGAGACGAAGAATGGCGAGCGGGTCGTAATCGCCGTAGGGATAGAATGCATCGCGGACATTGTCGGAGCCGAGCATGACATCCATGCCTGCTGCGCGCGCTTCCTTAAGCGGGGCAACACCGCGCAGGCGCGGAGACTTCCCGCCGATCCGATCTTGCAGATAGAGGTTTGTCGTGGGCAGCGAAACGAGTGCCGTGCCTGCATCTGCGGCAGCATGAATAATGCGCTGTAGTTCGTCCGGCTGGCGTAGTGATAGCGAGCAGGCATGACCGCACAGCACCCGACCAGCCATGCCATGGCGTTTGGTTGCCGATACGATCAGCGAAAACCCGTTTGCTTCGACATCCAGGCCTTCATCGACATGGAAGTCGAGGTTGAGATCATGCTGCACGGCGAGGCGGAACATCTCTTCAATCTTGGCTTCAAGATCGGCATTGCGATAGAAGAACGCGCCGAAGACGCCACCATCTTTCGCTACGCGGGCAGCGATTTGCGACCCCGCATCAAGCACCAGATCACCGTGGACAAGTGCCGCCAACTGAAGGTCGATCCGGCCTTTCCATTCCTCGCGCAGTTCGTTCAAAACGGGCCATGCAGTCGGGACTTCCGGGGCCGTCCAATCGACATGGCTACGCATTGCGCCTACGCCTTGTTCGAATGCAGCTTCAAGGCCTTTGCTAGCGCGGGCGCGGATATCTTCCGCGCTCCAGTTCCTCCGGTCCGTGCCCATCAGGTCTATGGCGTCGAACAGGCAATCCACTCTGGCGTCACCATTTTCTGCAATGCGCTGGATCGTGAACGTCTTGTCGAGATGGACGTGGACATCCGCGAAAAGCGGGGTGACAAGTCCGCCGCCAACTACCTGCGACGGCACAAGCGAGGCGATGCGATCACCTTCGATCTTGATGTCGTAGTGTCCGGAAAGCCCGGCTATGGCGACGCCAGTCAGCATTTCAGCGCTCACGACGGATTTCGCTTTCGTGCCAGCGCCCCAGGACGAGGCGCGACAGCCAGCTTGTGACAAGGAAAATCACGATGCCGAGCAGCGACACGAGGAAAAGTGCCGCAAACATGCGCGGAATTTCGTTGCGGAAGCTCGATTCCAGAATACGCGAGGCGAGACCGGTGCTCTGGCCTGCCGTACCGGCAACGAACTCAGCCACAACTGCACCGATCAGTGACAGGCCACCAGCGATTTTCAGTGCCGCCATGAAATAGGGCAATGCGCTCGGTGCCAGCAGATAGCGCAGCCGCTGCCAAGGAGAAGCGCGATAGAGTTTGAACAGATCGCGCAGATTATGGTCGGCGCTGCGCAATCCAATCACCGTGTTGGAAAGGATCGGGAAGAAGGCCACGATCCATGCGCAGATCAGCAAGGCTGAAAATGTGTCGCGCACATAGATGAGGATGAGCGGCGCGATAGCGATGACCGGCGTGACCTGAAGGATAACGGCAAAGGGAAAAAACGCCATTTCTATCGGGCGCGACAGGGCGAATATCATTCCGAGCAGAACGCCGCCAATAATGGCGCAGGCCAGCGAGATCAGTGTCAGCTTGATGGTAAACCACATGGAGTCCATCAGGGATGGACCGTCCTTGATGAGTGTTTCCGCGATCAGTGAAGGGGCAGGAATCAGGTAATGCGGTACCTGATAGTAACGGACGAGACCTTCCCATATGCCAAGCGCGATGATGATTGCCAGTGTCGGCATGACAATGCGCAAGGTGCGTTCGCGTCGGGCGAGGCGATCCTGTTCGGAATTGAGAACGGGCAGTTCGTTTTGCATCTGGTTCATTTGCATGTCCTCAGTGATCGATGTCGTCAGAGGAAAGCGTCGCGGTCAGCGCGTCGGAAACCTTGGCGCAATATTTCGCATATGCGTCTGTCGTGCGGTAATTTTCGGCGCGAGGGTAGGAGCCAATGATTGGTATATCAGCAACCACTCGGCCCGGTCTTGCCGCCATGACGATAACGCGGTTGGACAGGTAGACCGACTCGTAAACGCTGTGGGTGACGAAGATTACCGTCAGGCCGTGTTCCTGCCAAAGACGCAGCACGTCATTATTGAGCTTGAAGCGCGTCATTTCATCGAGCGCTGCAAAAGGTTCGTCCATCAAGAGGAGACGCGGACGTGTAACCAGCGCGCGGGCGATGGAAACGCGCATTTTCATGCCGCCTGAGAGCTCTCGTGGAAAAGCCTTGGCAAAGCGTGACAAGCCAACCTGTGCCAGAGCTTCTTCAACACGCGGGGTCGCTTGCTTGCGGGAAATATCAGTAAGACGCAGCGGCAGATAGACATTGTCGAAGACGCTGGCCCATGGCATCAGCGTCGGCTCCTGAAAAACGAAGCCTATATCCTGAGCGCCGATAGGTCCCTTGCCGGGAGCGTGGCCGTTAACGCGGATATCACCGGCGGAAATTGATTCCAGACCGGCGATCATGCGCAACGCGGTGCTCTTGCCGCAGCCCGAGGGGCCAAGAAAGCTGACGAACTGGCCTTGCTCGATCTTGAGCGACATGTCGCTCACAGCCATCACGCCGGTGCCATATTGCTTGTAGACGCCGTCAATCTCGATCAGAGAGGACGGAGCTTGCGAGTTGGGGGACACGCTCATTATCCTTACCAGGCTGGTTGATTGTCGAGCCAGGAAAGCGGCGCTCGTTCGATCTCCGCCAGCACCTCGACCAAACGCTCAGCGGCATAATCGATGGTCGCTCGACCTTTTTCGGCCGTCGCGAGCGTTGCGTCGCCAGCGGCGCCATAAGGATTGATATCCTGAATCTGCCAGGCAGGCTTTGCACCGCCGCTCAGTGAAAGATGCTTGAAATCACTTGCAAAAGTTTCCGTAAGTGTACGGAAATCCTGTGCTTTCGACATGTCGACAAGATCGGGATGCATTTCCAGCATCACCGAGGTTTCCATGTCCCCGGCATGAATGCCATGCTTAGCGTCGTGGTCGTTGTAGACACCTTCCGGCATTCCAAGGCCGAACCAGTTTATGCTTACCACCATCATATTGTGGCGAATGCGAAGCTCTCGTGCCACGATATCCATGACACTGATCTGGCCGCCATGGCTGTTGAGAAGCGCCATTTTGCGGACGCCGCTTGCTGCCACGCAGCCACCGATTTCGCACCACATTCGTATGATCGTCTCAGCCGAGAACGTCAATGTGCCGGGGTAAAGGCTGTGCTCGTTGCTCTTGCCGATGGCCTGCGTCGGCAGGAAAAGCGCGTGGCTTGTTTCCGGCAGGCGGGCGATTGTTTCCTTCACCATGCCGTCGACAATAGCAGCATCGACCGCTAGCGGCAGGTGAGGTCCGTGCTGTTCGATTGCGCCGACGGGCAGAACCGCCACAAGCTTCTCGCGATCGAGGCGGGAGAATGCCTCGCTCGTATAATCGGACCAATATCGTTTCAAGATTGCAACTCCTACACGCTCGGGCCAAGGGCGTTAAACATATGCTACTAAACAATCTGACCGATCGGTCAAACTAAATGTTTTAAATATTCGAATTGCGTGCAATTAAGGTGTGAATCCGTGGCTATTTGGTCACGTGACGGGCCGCGACACGTTTATGATGTGCGGAAATTTCCGGAGGTCCTATGGACGACAGATGCATTATCATTGGTGCTGGCCATGCCGGTTCGCAGGCTGCTATCAGTCTGCGGCAAGAAGGCTATGCAGGCGAAATCGTTCTCATCAACGACGAAACCGATATTCCCTACCATAAGCCGCCGCTCTCCAAATCCTATCTGAAAGCTCCTGAAGGCGGCGGTCTGGTGCTGCGTCCAGAGGCAACTTATCGCGATAATAATATCGAGATGCTGTTCGGCCATCACGTCGAAAGTGTATCGATAGCAGACAAGACAGTCGCGCTTGATGATGGACGCGTGTTGAACTGGTCTGAACTGATCTTCGCAACCGGTGCACGCGCGCGCATTCCCAATGTATCGGGCGTCGGGCTTGAAGGTGTCTTCACGCTGCGCCGGATGGAAGATGCACGTCGCATCGCAGCAGCAATGCCGAATGTCGAGAACGTCGTCATTATCGGCGGCGGTTTCATTGGCCTTGAAATGGCCCATAGCGCAATCGCACTCGGCAAAAAGACAGTTCTGATCGAAGCCGCGCCTCGTGTGCTGGGCCGTTCGGTTGCAACGCATATCTCCGCCCATGTGGAAGAACGCAGCCGCGCCGCCAACATCACACTTTTGACCGGTCTCGGTGTGACGGCAATCGAGGGTGAAAATAACCGTGTTACCGGCGTGAAAGCGGCGGACGGTACGATATTCCCGGCGGATATGGTCGTGATCGGCACTGGTGCGGTGCCAAATGTCGAGCTTGCGGTAACGGCGGGACTTGCAATCGACAACGGTATTGTTGTCGATGAGAATCTGCGTACGTCTGCCAGCCATGTTTATGCCATTGGCGACTGCGTGAGTTACGATCATTTTCATGCCGGTCGCCGGGTGCGGCTGGAATCGGTGCAAAACGCGACCGATCAGGCAAAGCATGTGGCGCGCACCATTGTCGGGCGCGGAACGCCGTTTCGGGAAGTCGCCTGGTTCTGGTCCGATCAGGGCGATATGAAGTTGCAGACCGCGGGACTTTCCTTCGATGCTGATCGGCATATCCTTTCGGGGAACCCGGAAGAAAATGCGTTCTCCATCTTCCATTTTGCCGGTGACAGGCTTGTGGCTGTCGATTCCATCAACCGCCCCGCGGACCATATGATTGCGCGCCGTCTGCTGGCCGCAGGTATTAATCCGACCGAGGCTGATATTGCAGCCGGAGCCGCACGGCTGAAAGAAATGCTGGCTGCAGCGCCGAAATTTTGAGGATTCACTATGAACAGTTTGAAACATCTACTGCCCGCCGACATGGCGGCGCCCTTTGCCGCCTACAGCCATGGCGTGAAGGTTAAAGCCAATGCCGAAATGATTTTTTGCTCCGGCCAGCTGGGTATCGCGCCCGATGCAAGCGTGCCGGAAGATGCAGGCACCCAGGCCGAACTCTGTTTCGAGAATATTCGCCGCATTCTGCGAGATGGCGGCATGGAGCTTTCCGATGTCGTGCGTATCAACGCTTACGTCACGGATCGGGCATATATGCGTCCTTATATGGATGTTCGCGACAGACTGTTTCCCCAGCCAGCGCCAGCCTCGACGCTGATGATCGTTTCCGGTTTCACGCGTGAGGAATTCAAGGTCGAAATCGAGGTGGTTGCGGCCAGATAGTTGCCTGTTGCTGAGCCGTCAAAGCGCCGCAGCAAGGCGTATCGCCTTTGCCTGAAAGGGGTGGTAGGGTTGTCCGACATCCTCCATTCCCTTCAGGCCCATTCATGTCCAAAATTCAACCTTCGGCTTCATCGCCGGAAACTTCGCCGCGTTCGTCTGCACGATTGGCGGAACTGGCGCTTGCCATCGGCGGCTTCGGTATAGGCACCGGTGAATTCGCGATTATGGCGCTGTTGCCCGATATCGCTCGTGATCTTAATGTGACCATTCCGCAAGGCGGCCATCTCATCAGTTCTTATGCGCTTGGTGTTCTGATCGGCGCGCCGGTGCTGGCCGTGATTGGCGCAAGGCTCGACCGCCGCAAACTCCTCTTCCTGCTTATGGGGCTGTTCGCTTTCGGTAATCTCGCAAGCGCATTCATGCAGGACTATGGCGGTCTTTACATGATGCGCTTCGTTGCGGGTTTTCCTCACGGAGCCTATTTCGGCGTCGCTTCACTTGTCGCCGCATCCTTGGCGGAACCGGGCAAGCGCGCTCAGGCTGTAGGGCGGGTCATGATGGGGCTGACCATTGCCACATTGTGCGGGACGCCGCTTGCGACCTCTCTCGGTCAGATTGCCGGATGGCGTGCAATGTTTGCGTCCGTCGGCTTGATTGCAATTCTGACCATGGTGCTGGTCGCGATCTATGTGCCTAAACAGCCCGCAGACGAAGGAGCATCACCTTTGCGCGAACTGGGAGCGTTCCGTCGCAAGCAGGTCTGGCTGACGCTCGGGATTGGTGCAATCGGCACTGGTGGCCTGTTTTCGGTCTTTACCTATGTTGCGGCGACAGTCACCGAGGTTTCGCATGTCGATGTAAAATGGATGCCTTTCGTCTTCGCGATGTTCGGTCTAGGTATGGTGCTTGGCAATATAGTTGGTTCGCGTCTCACAGATCGTTCGGTCATGGGAACGGTTGGTCTGGTGCTGCTCTATGATATGGCCGTCATGCTTGCTTTCCCCGTTCTCATGCAGCATCCGGCGACCGCATTCTTGAACGTGCTTCTGGTCGGTGGTGGCTTTGCGCTCGTCCCCGCATTGCAAACGCGTTTGATGGATGTGGCGGCGGATGCGCAGACGCTTGCGGCAGCCCTCAACCATTCCGCGCTCAATCTCGCCAATGCGCTCGGTGCTTGGCTCGGCGGTCTGGCGGTCGCATGGGGCTATGGCTGGACATCGACAGGGACAGTCGGAGCATTGCTCGCCTTGTCTGGTCTGGTGGTCTTTGCAGTTTCGGTCGCGCTCGACAGACGCGGCGCGGCAAGACTTGCCTCGCAAGAGGTTTAAGTACGGCCCATAAACGAAAACACCCGTCGCGGGAGGAGGCGACGGGTGTTTTATGGGGAAGACCGGACTTGGGAGGAGGATATCCGGTCTTGAATCACCGAGGGAATGGGAGGAGGAGAAAACACCCCGGTGATATTCTGGAAACTGTAGAACCGCGCTGTTATAAAGATTCGCGATCCTTGAAGAAGGCCGATGCCTTCCGGAGGTGCTATTAGCGAGCAGCGGCCTTGCGTGCGACGAACGGGATTTCCGAAGGCAGGATGCCAAGGTCGTTCAGTTCACGTGGGCTCAGGCGGCTCAGTTCGTTTACGGTGTTACGGTAACGGCGCCAGTTGTTGTACGAGCGGATCAGGTTCATTTCTCTCACCTAGTAAAATCTTATCTCTTTGTTGCAAACAGCATATAGGCTCGAAGCATTTCGAATTGGAGAGACAGATTTGCATAGCTGCAATGCGTTAAAGCTTGTCAGTTGCACGGCTTTTGCGCAGCTTGGTCATTATGCGATCACAATCTGATGCCCTGTTAGGCAAATTGGCTGGATTCAGGCTGCTTCGGCAGCTAACTGGTTAAAACTTCTTTAAAAATTCACCGGTCTGAAAGCCGCCCCACAAATTGTGTCGGAGAGCCGTACCGCCAACGGCTTTAGTTGCCGGTAAATGCGTCGTCTCGTCTGTGCCGCAATATGCATGTATTATAGTGTATAAATCTGAACCTCCCATCTGCTTTAAATTTTGTCGCAAAAGTCCGGGAAATCGTCGGTTAGAGACAACAATTCTACATGACTTGCGCGCCGGATTGGGTTAAGGGAGTTTCGTCGGGTGTCGGGACGCCATATAATGTGATGTTCTTGCACTGTCTGTCTGCGGGAGAGCGCCAATTGGCCGCCGAAGGGGAAATCGCCCGAAATCTCTCAGGTACAAGGAACCGCAGACGGGTAAGACAACTCTGGAAAGTCAGGGGCAACCCTGCGCCGAAGGTGTAAGTATAGCATTCTTGCTATGCGAGTCTCTCAGGCCTGAGACAGAGGGGCACGAAGCAACCGCATTTTGCGGAGGCACACGTGCGACTCTGGAGTTGTTATGGGCGATACCGCACATCTGAATACCCTGCCTTTGCAGGATTTGCATGAACAGGCTGGCGCGCGCTTCGGCGGCTTTGCGGGCTGGAACATGCCGATCACCTATCCGCTGGGCGTGATGAAGGAGCATCTTCATACGCGTGAACATGCGGGCCTTTTCGATATTTCTCATATGAAGCTGATCGAAGTTTCGGGCGTGGAGGCAGCAGCGCTTCTTGCCGAAACCTGTCCGCTTGACCCGACTGTGTTGAAGGAAGGTCAGTCGAAATACACTTTCTTCCTCAATGATAAAGGCGGTGTGCTGGACGATCTGATCGTCACGCGTCTCGGCGAAGACCGTTTCATGGTCGTCGCCAATGCTGGCAATGCCGATGCCGATATCGAGCATCTGAATGAAGCCGCATCGGGTAAAGACGTCAAAGTCAATCCGCTTGACCGCGTGTTCCTCGCTCTTCAGGGGCCGGAAGCGGAAGCCATCATCAATGATGCCGGTCTGGCCGGTGCCGAGCTTGCTTTCATGAGCGGATTTGAACCCAAAACTGGCTGGTTCATGACCCGCTCGGGCTATACCGGCGAAGACGGTTTCGAGATCGGTCTGCCAGCCGATGAAGCGCGCGTGCTTGCAACGAAACTGCTTGCCGACGAGCGCGTCGAATGGATTGGTCTTGCCGCTCGCGACAGTCTGCGCCTTGAAGCCGGTCTCTGCCTGCATGGTCAGGACATCACGCCGGAAACCGATCCTGTTTCGGCTGGCCTCACTTGGGCAATAGCCAAGCCTGTGCGCGAAAAGGCTACATTCAACGGCGCAAAGGCCGTGCTGGACGCGATCACCAAGGGCGCATCTGCCAAACGTGTCGGCCTCAAGCCGGAAGGCCGCCAGCCGGTCCGTGGCGGAGCCGACCTTTTTGATGAATCAGGTCGCCAGATCGGCACTGTTACTTCCGGTGGGTTCGGTCCATCGGCAGGATTCCCGGTTGCCATGGGCTATGTCGAGGCAAGTCTCGCTACCCCCGGCACACGTGTTTTCGCTGACGTTCGCGGCAACAAGGTTCCCGTTGACGTTTCGGCGCTTCCCTTCACTCCGCATCGCTATCGCAAAGGATGATTTCCATGGCCAATATCCTGTTCACCGAAGATCACGAGTGGATCAGCGTCGAAAACGGCGTTGCCACTGTTGGCATTACGATCCACGCACAGGAACAACTGGGTGACCTCGTTTTCGTCGAGCTGCCGGACGTCGGCCGCACGGCCACGAAAGGCGAAGGCATCGTGGTTGTGGAATCGGTCAAGGCCGCTTCCGACGTTTACGCGCCGGTTGATGGCGAAGTGGTCGAAGTCAACGAAGCCGTTGCAAGCGATCCGGCTCTTATCAATCAGGCCGCAGAAGGCGAAGGCTGGCTTTTCAAGCTGAAGCTGTCCGATGAAGGCCAGCTCTCCGGTCTGCTCGACAAGGCCGGTTACGACAAACTGGTAGGGTAAACAAATGACGCAGCAGGTTCTTCCCTTTGTTGCCCGTCATATCGGGCCAAGATTGGAAGAGGAGCGCGCAATGCTTGCAGCGCTCGGTCTTCCTTCCATGGAAACCCTTATCACCCAGGCGGTTCCCGCATCTATTCGTTTGAATCGCGCGCTCGATTTGCCCGCCGCTTTGAGCGAACATGCAGCACTCGCGGAGCTCAATGAAATAATGGGCCGCAATGTGGTGAAGAAGAGCTTCATCGGTGCTGGCTATCATGGTGTGGAAACACCGCCTGTCATTCAGCGCAACCTGTTTGAAAATCCGGCCTGGTACACGGCCTATACGCCTTACCAGTCGGAAATCAGCCAGGGCCGCCTTGAGCTTCTTTTCCACTTTCAGACGCTGGTTGCTGAACTGACGGGCCTGCCGGTTGCCTGCGCCTCGCTTCTCGATGAAGCGACCGCAGTTGCCGAAGCTATAGGCGTTGCCTGCCGTCATCACCGCGACAAGCGCAGCCGTATCCTGCTTGCAGGCGAACTGCATCCGCAGACGGTTGATGTCGTCAACACCCGCGCCGAACCGCTCGGCTGGCAGATCGAGACCGGCAGCACTGTCGATGACAATACCGCTGCTATCATCGTGCCGTGGCCGGATACGCGTGGTGTCTATGGCGATTTCGGCAAGGTCATCACCGATGCGAAGGCTAAAGGCACACTGGTTATCGCAGTTGCTGATCCGTTGGCACTGACCATCATGGAAGCGCCAGCCAGTTGGGGCGCCGACATGGCTGTAGGCTCCATGCAGCGTTACGGCGTGCCGATGGGCTTCGGTGGTCCACATGCCGCGTATCTGGCGGTGTCGGAACCTCTGACCCGCATCATTCCGGGCCGCATCGTCGGTCAGTCGGTCGATGCACATGGCCGTGCAGCCTATCGTCTGGCGCTCCAGACCCGTGAACAGCATATCCGTCGCGACAAGGCCACGTCGAACATCTGCACCGCGCAGGCACTGCTTGCCAATATGGCTGCATCTTTCGCGATCTGGCACGGTCCGGTAGGGCTGCAGGCTATTGCTACACGTGTGGCCGGCCTTGCTGCACGCTTTGCGGCTGGCCTCAAGGCTGCTGGTGTCGAGATCGCAGGCGACAGCTTGTTTGATACGGTAACGATTAAAGTTGCCGGTAAGGCTGCGAAGATTGTCGACGAAGCCGACAAGGGCGGTCGTCTGCTCCGCATCATCGATACGGACACGGTTGGCGTGACCTTCGACGAAACGTCGACCGAGGAAGACCTTGCAGCACTCGCCGTTTTGTTCGGTGCCAAGCCGGTCGATGGCGACAAGGCTCTCGTTCCCGGCAAGGGGCGCGGCGAAGGTTTCCTCACGCAGGACGTGTTCCATTCGCACCGTTCGGAAACCGAGATGATGCGCTTCCTGCGTCGTCTGGCCGACAAGGATCTGGCGCTGGATCGTGCAATGATCCCGCTCGGTTCCTGCACCATGAAGCTCAACGCAGCGGCAGAAATGATGCCGGTGAGCTGGAATACGGTTGCCAATCTGCATCCGTTCGCGCCTGCGGCACAGACCGAAGGCTATGCGAAGATGACAGCTGACGTCGAAGCATGGCTTTGCGAAGTCACCGGCTTTGCAGGTGTATCGTTGCAGCCAAATGCAGGCAGCCAGGGCGAATATGCTGGTCTTCTGGCAATCCGCCACTATCACCAGTCGCGTGGCGATGGTCATCGCAACATCTGCCTTATCCCATCTTCCGCACACGGCACCAATCCGGCCAGCGCATCAATGGCAGGCATGAGCGTTGTCGTTGTCAATTGCCGCCCGGATGGCGATATTGATATCGACGATCTCAAGGCCAAGGCCGAGAAGCATCGCGATAATCTCGCCGCGTTCATGATTACCTATCCGTCGACCTATGGTGTCTTCGAAGAAGGCATCAAGGCATTCTGCGAGATCGTCCATGACAATGGCGGCCAGGTCTATTTCGACGGCGCTAACCTCAATGCGCTCGTTGGCCTTGCTCGTCCTTGTGACATCGGTGCTGACGTTTGCCACATGAACCTGCACAAGACCTTCTGCATCCCGCATGGCGGCGGTGGTCCGGGTGTTGGTCCGATTGGCGTTGCCAAGCATCTGGTGCCTTACCTGCCGGGCCATGTGGACATCGGTTCCAAACATGCCGTTTCGGCAGCACCGTTTGGCAGCGCCTCCATTCTGGTCATTACGTGGATGTATATCCGCATGATGGGCGGCGCGGGTCTCAAGAAGGCAACCGAGTCTGCAATCCTCAATGCCAACTATATCGCGCATCGTTTGAAGGACGCTTATCCGATCCTTTACACAGGCGCATATGATCGTGTGGCGCATGAGTGCATCGTGGATACGCGTGTTCTCAAGGATAGCGCAGGCATCACCGTGGAAGACGTAGCCAAGCGCCTCATCGACTATGGTTTCCATGCGCCGACCATGTCGTGGCCTGTTGCCGGAACGCTGATGATCGAGCCAACTGAGTCTGAACCGAAGTCGGAAATCGACCGTCTTTGCGATGCGATGATTGCGATTGCAGGCGAAGCGAAGAAGGTTGCCGACGGCGTTTGGCCGGCAGATGACAATCCGCTTGCCAATGCACCGCACACAGCAGGCGATACACTGGCAACGGAATGGACGCATCCTTACACGCGTGAGGAAGCCGTGTTCCCTGCAAGCGCGATCAATGGCGATTTCGATGCGACAGCAAAATACTGGCCGCCGGTCAGCCGTGTCGACAACGTTGGCGGCGATAGAAATCTCATCTGTTCGTGCCCGCCGGTAGCAGCCTACGGCTGAAATAAAATGTAGGTCAATCGATGGAAAGCGCCGCGGAAAACGCGGCGCTTTTTTGCGTCGTATCCCAGTATATTTCACTGATTAACTGAAAATAAGTTAATACACAGAAAGACGATTTTGAAAAAGCTGATTGTTGTGAATTAGTGTTTTTAAAACAGTGCTTTGTACAAGTTACGTATTCTTGGTGAAAAGAGGAGGGAGCCAGAAATATGGGCAAAAAAAGAGCCGGACTGGGAAGTCCGGCTAAGTTATGAAGGTGCCACATAGGGCAAACCTCCAGAGGGGAACACTTACCGCGCGCAATGGGAGGAGGCACAGCGGTAAGTGACTGTGATATGTATCACCTTGCTCCAATCTTCAACCCCTGAAACACGAAATTTTTGACCATTTCGGAAAATTCTGAAACTTTTCGGATTCCGGCTGTGTTCTCCGGCTCATTGGTCAGCATTTGTATCCTGTTGTGCCTGTGGCGTGCTTCAAATCGAAACAATCTCCCGTTGCAAATGGCAAGTCGGTGCGACACGCAAATCAGCCTGCAAAGTTTTGGGATGTATTCGCACTGGCTGATGGCTAGGATGTCTTCGGGAATGACTGGCATCGCTGCGAATGGGAGATTTCATGGATTTGCGGCTGCTTCTGCTTATGGTTGTCGCCGGGATAGGCTTCGGCGTTCTGCTAATTCATTTTCTGGGTGGAGGGCTGAAACGCAGCATTCTTCCCGACGACGAAAGTGTCAAAACGCGCTTTCATCTTGACTATCCAGAGATCGAAATCAGTGAGATTTGTTATACCGATGATCGTCGCACCGCATTTTTCCCGTTGTGTGGCGCATCTACAGGGCTCGTCCATAGTGTCGGGGACCGCTTTCTGACGCGATGCATGACCGCCGCTGATATCCTTGCTCTTGAGGATAAGGGCAATACCGAATTGATATTGCATATGAAGGATTTTACCTGGCCCAAAGCGCGCTTCCTTTTCAGGAATGCTGCGGATCGGGAAAGAGTGATAGTCTGGCTTTCAGGTTCGTCTGGGGAGGTGAGCCCACATGGATAGCAATCCGATATTTTTCGATGTGACGCGTGTTGCGATCCCGCTTTATGTGCTGGGGATTCTGATTGAACTCGTGGCTATCCGCTATTGGCGGCGCAAGGGCGAATTTGAAACGAAAGACGCCTTCACGAGCCTGCTCATGGGGGCGGGCAATGTTGCAGCAGGCTTGTTGCTCGGCTTCGTTTCCGTGACAGCTTTGCTGTGGGTCTGGCAGTTCCGTTTTTTTGATCTCGGTCTGCATTGGCGGGTATTCGTGATCGCCTTCATCTTCGATGATTTGCGCTATTACTGCTATCACCGGATTGCGCATCGTGTGCGCTGGGTCTGGGCGGAACACGTCAACCACCACTCCAGTCAGCACTATAATCTGACGACGGCGCTGCGTCAGTCGTGGACCGGACAGATGACGGGCATGTTCGTGTTGCAGGTGCCGATGGTGCTGCTGGGATTTCACCCTGCGGTGATCGCTTTCGTCTATGGGTTCAATCTTATCTATCAATTCTGGATTCACACGGAAGCCATCGGCAAACTGCCGAAGCCTATCGAGTTCATCTTCAACACCCCGTCGCATCACCGCGTACACCATGCGACCAATCCGCGTTATCTTGACGCGAATTACGCAGGCACGCTGATTGTCTGGGATCGTATGTTCGGCACCTTCGTGGAGGAGTTGCCGGAAGATATGCCTCGCTATGGTATCGTGAAAAATGTCGGCACATTCAATCCGGTGCGTGTCGCGTTTCACGAATGGGTCGGTATGTTCAAGGACGTATTCTCGCCAGGCCTCACCTTGCGGCAGCGCCTGATGTATATGATCGCGCCTCCCGGCTGGAGCCATGATGGCAGTCGTAAGACATCGGAAGATTTGAAGGCAGATTATGTCAGGCTTAATCCGTCGCAAGCCGGGAAAGCAGGTTTGCCCGAGAGATTTGAAACCTAGACCGGTTTGATTTCAGCTCGTAGTCAACCGATGTTTAATCGGGCTCGGATCACGGCTTCAGTGCATTTTCAATGACTTATACAATCGCCTCTGAACTTGGCAGACTATCATTCCTCGCTAACAAACGGACTCATAAGTTCCTGAAATAGTTAGAATAATTCTAAAACAATCCCGTACTGGTCAACTTCATTTAACTTGCAGCGCCGGCTCAGCAGATATAAAAGATGACCAAATGACGAAGGCTTCATGCCGGGTTTGAAGAGAAGCGACCAAAGGACAGGCCGATTTCTCTGTCTTTTGGATAGTCGGAATGCTCGTACCTTTTCTCATCATGTTCCGCGAAGGCGTTGAAGCAGCGCTGATCGTCGGTATTATAGCCAGTTATCTTCACCAGACCGGGCGTAGCGCATGGATGCCCGTAGTCTGGATCGGCATTTTGCTTGCTTTGGCTATGTCGCTTACCGTTGGGGCTATCCTACAGCTTCTGAGTGCGGAATTCCCGCAGAAAGCGCAGGAGCTTTTCGAAGCCATTATTGGTCTGATTGCCGTTGTTGTACTGACCTCAATGGTGTTCTGGATGCGCAAGGCTGCACGCTCCATCAAATCGGAACTGCATCACTCCATCGATGCAGCCTTTCAGACATCAACGCACAAAGGCTTCGGTCTCATTCTGATGGTGTTCTTCGCCGTCGCACGTGAGGGACTGGAATCGGTCTTCTTTCTGCTGGCTGCTTTTCAGCAGAGCGAAGGGGCCGCCGCACCGCTTGGCGCGCTTCTCGGTGTGTTGCTGGCCGCCGCCGTTGGCTACGGCATCTTTAAAGGTGGCTTGAAGCTGAACCTTCGTCGCTTCTTCCGCTGGACCGGTGTTTTCATTTTGATCATCGCGGCGGGCATTCTCGCCAATTCTGTCATGGCGCTGCACGAAGCTGGTATCTGGAACCATTTCCAGACGGTTGTTTTCGATATGAGTGATGTTCTGCCACTCGACAGCACGCTTGGCTCGGTTCTGGCGGGTGTTTTCGGTTACATCGCAACGCCGACCGTCAGTGAAGTGGTCGCCTATGTCGCCTTCCTCGTTCCGGCGCTCATCCTGTTCCTGATGCCAGCCAGTGCACCGGCAACCGCAGGCCAGGCCAAAACAAGCGCACAGTAAAAGAGATTTCAATGACGAATCCGAAACCCGCTGAACCCATATCGCGCAATCTGGTCCGCATAGGTCTTGCTCTCGCCGTGCTGTTGCTGCTCGCCGCTGGTGCTGCGTTTTACTACGCATCCCGAGTGTCGGACAAAGCCCGCCATGCAGAAGCCGGTGACAAAATACAGGTCGCTATCAACGCAAAAAGCTGCGAGCCGAACGAACTGACGGTTCCGGCCGGGCGCTCGGTATTTGAAATCGTCAATAAGTCGGACCGGACGGTCGAGTGGGAAATCCTTGACGGTGTGATGGTTCTTGAAGAACGCGAAAATATTGCGCCTGGCTTCAAGCAGACCATAACCGCCAAGCTGACACCCGGCGAATACCAGATTACCTGCGGGCTCCTTTCCAATCCGCGCGGCAAGCTGACTGTAACTGCGACTGCTGCCAGCGAAGCGGAAAAGAGCAAGCTTCCGCTTACCGCTTTCATTGGTGCACTGGCCGAGTATCAGATTTATCTGACCACAGAGGTCGCTGAATTCCAGAAAGCTATTGCGGCACTTTCCACGGCAATAGCGAGCGGCAACCTAGAGGCCGCACAAGCGGCTTACGGTCCTGCGCGCGAAGCCTATGCGCGCATTGCTCCTGTCTCGGAGGCGTTCTCCGATCTTGATACAGCTATCAATGCTCGCGCGGATTATTTTGAAAAGCGTGAGCAGGACCCTGCGTTCGGTGGTTTGCACCGTATTGAATACGGTTTGTTCGAACAGAAATCTGTCGATGGACTGGCGCCTGTTGCTGGCAAGCTTGAGCAGGATGCTACTGCATTGAAAGAGCGTATTCGCGGGCTTCGCATTTCACCGGATCGCATGATGGCGGGCACTGCTTCCGCATTGAACCGTTTTGCTTCGACTGCGTCTGATGCCGGTGAAGACCGCTATGCGCACACCGATCTGCAGGCTTTGTCTGGCCTCCTCGAAGGTTCCGGGAAGACTGCCGATGTCCTGCGCCCCATCGTTGTAAAGGCTGATCCGAAAGCCTTTGAAGGCATTGACAAGGATGTGGCTTCGATCAAGGCGCTGCTTGGTACAGGGGCCGAAGGCAACGGCTACAAAGCGTACGATGCTCTGTCGTCTGATGAAAAGGCGAAAATGAAGGAAGGTGCGGCTCAACTCGCTGCACAGTTTACGAAACTCCGCGATCAGCTTGGGGTAGATTGATGACCAGAAAATTTTTCAAAACTGATAAGATTACCACTGAAGAACCTGTTTCAGCTGGCCGCCGCGCACTGCTCCTCGGGGCCGGTGCAACCGGGGTTGCCGGAGCCGTCGCAGGCGTGCTTGCTCCGCAGGCGGCCCATGCTCTTTCTTCGGAAAGCGTGACCAATGCGCCGGAAAGTGAAAAGCTTCACGAAAGCCAGCCTTTTTACGGAAAGCACCAGCCGGGCATTGTTACGCCGCGACCCGCTGCCGGTCTTGTCGCCTCCTTCGATGTGCTGGCGCGTGACCGCGCTGAACTCGAACGTATGTTCAAGCTGCTGACCGAGCGGACCGAATTCTTGATGAAGGGCGGGGAGCCGCCAGAACTCGACGCGAAGTTTCCGCCATCGGATTCCGGCATCCTTGGACCTGTCGTCACGCCGGACAATCTCACGGTTACGATCGCGCTTGGTTCATCCTTGTTCGATGATCGCTTCGGTCTGAAGCCGTTGAAGCCGAAACTTCTGCAACGCATGACCGGCTTCCCCAACGACGCCTTGCAGAAGGACATCTGCCACGGGGATATCGTCATTCAGTTTTGTTCGAATACGCCGGACACCAACATCCATGCGCTGCGCGACATCATGAAGAATATGCCTGATCTTCTGATGGTTCGGTGGAAACAGGAAGGCACGGTTCCAGTGCAGCCGCCGCATTCGCCCCGGGCGAAGGAAAGCGCGCGAAACTTCCTCGGCTTCCGCGATGGGTCCGCCAATCCAGATTCCTCCGACAAGGAATTGATGAACCGCGTAGTCTGGGTGCAAAAGCAAAATGAAGAGCCGGACTGGGCGATCAATGGCAGCTATATGGCTGTACGCATTATTCGTAATTTCGTCGAACGCTGGGATCGTACGCCGCTTCAGGAGCAGGAAGCCATTTTCGGACGTCGCAAGGATAGCGGCGCGCCGTTTGACGGCAAGACCGAAGCCGATGTTCCCGATTATGCGAAGGATGCAGACGGCAAGGTGACGCCGCTCGACTCGCACATTCGTTTGGCAAATCCGCGCGATGCCAATGCCGAACAGCACCTCATTCTGCGTCGGCCATTCAACTATTCAAACGGTGTCAGCAAGTCAGGCCAGCTTGATATGGGTCTCCTCTTCATCGCCTATCAGGCTGATTTGGAAAAGGGCTTCATCACGGTTCAGAACCGGCTCAACGGCGAGCCATTGGAAGAATACCTGAAACCGATTGGAGGCGGGTATTTCTTCGCGCTGCCAGGTGTTCAGGATCACAAGGACTACTACGCGCGCGCACTTTTGGAGGCAAGCGGTCCGCAAAATGCACGCGGGTGAGGATCGCATCTCAAGTTTTTGATTTAACGCGCATTTCCCGCAATGCGCTTTATCTGGAGAGGCTAAATATGAAGTATCGTCTGCCATTGCTCGCATCGGCATGTGCCGTTGCTCTCACGCTCAGCTTCGGCGCAGCCAAGGCCGAAGTTTCACCACTGGACCTCGTTCAGCCGATCGCCGACTACAAAGTCTATGTGCAGGAAAACCTCGACATTCTGGTAAAGGACACCAAGGCTTTCACTGATGCGGTCAAGGCAGGCGATCTGGAAAAGGCCAAGGAGCTTTATCCTTCATCGCGCGTTTCGTATGAAAAGATTGAGCCGATTGCCGAGCTTTTCGCTGATCTTGATGCTTCGATCGACAGTCGAGCCGATGACCATGAAAATGGTGAGAAGTCGGAAGATTTTACCGGGTTTCACCGCATCGAATATGGCCTGTTTGCGCAGAATTCGACTGAAGGACTCGCTCCGATTGCCGACAAACTCTATGCAGATGTGCTGGAACTCCAGAAGCGCGTAAAAGATCTGACTGTTCCGCCGGAAAAGGTCGTCGGCGGCGCCGCTGCGTTGCTGGAAGAAGTGGCTGCAACCAAGATTTCCGGTGAGGAAGATCGTTACAGCCACACCGATCTTTGGGATTTCAAGGCCAATGTCGATGGTGCCCAGAAGATCGTGGAGCTCTTCAAGCCTTTGCTGGAAAAGGAAAATCCAGACCTCGTGAAAAAGGTGGAAGCCAACTTCAAGACGGTCGACGACATTCTTGCAAAATATAAGAAGGGTGACGGCTACGAATCCTACGACAAGCTATCGGATGATGATCGCAAGGCACTTGCTGGTCCTGTGACCACGCTTGCCGAAGATCTTTCTACTCTGCGCGGCACGCTCGGCCTGAACTAAAAGAACGGAAACTAAAATGGCGGGATAACCCGCCATTTTTATGCGCTCATGCGCAGTTTGATTTCGGCATTAAGCAAAATGCGCTGTGTTTCCGGGAGTTCCAGTCGGTCATCCGTTGTTTCGCCCAATGTTCGAAACAAGAGCTCAATCGCCAGTCGCCCGATTTCATTATAATCCTGCGCCACTGTGGTGAGTGGCGGGCACGTATATTCCGACAGCGGATTATTGTCGTGACCGGCGACACGAACGTCGCAATCCTTGAGCCTGCCGATTTTCAGACCAGCCTGCCAGAGTGCGCTGGTTACGCCAAAGGCGATGCGATCATTGGAGCATAGAACGGTGCTTGTCGGAAGACGTCCCTTTTCCCGCAGAATTCGCGCGGTTTGCTCGAAGGCATAACGCTCGAAATCCCAGCTTCGGCTTTGTTCGAGGTCAATGATGCGCGGCTCATAACCGAGCTTTTCCATGGCCTGTCGATAGGCATCTTGTCGTTTGATAGCGTTGTTATTGACCATTGGCATGGAAAAATAACAGGGCTCGCTGCCGGAGCGGCACAGGTAGTCGACGATCAGATGAAAAGACTTGAGATTGTCGGTGCCGACAAAGGGCGAGGTGTTGTCGAGCGGAGAGTCGACATAGACAATCGGAACGTCATCGGCGAGGCGCGCCAGTGTCGAATGTTGCGACGCTTCCCCAAGCGGTGCGATGATGGCGCCTGCTACATTGAGCGAACGCAGAGTTTCAATTGCCTGCTTCTCCAGCTCAGGCTTGCCATCGGATGACAGAACAATCGCAAGATAGCCGCGTTGCTCTGCGAGCGACTGCAAGCGCTTCGTCATCGCCATGTAGAAATGATCGAGCTGGTTGGGAATAATTATACCCAGAATTGTCGTGCGACGTCGATTGAGGTTCACCGCGAAAAGATTGGGTCTAAAGCCGGATTGCTTGATCGCTGCTTCGATCAGTTCGCGGGTCTTGGGACGGACGGATGATGGATCACTGAAATATTTCGAAACCGTTGGACGTGAAAGCCCAACAAACTCCGAAAAATCCTCCATGGTGCGTATTGTCTTGCGCACGTCTTTACGTCCTGTTCGTCAGTTGTCGCGGGCAGGATGCACACGACGATGCTGTTTTTTGCGAAGCCGCCGCATACACTGGAATGTGCTGATTTCTCAGGACAAAATCTGGCCCCGGCTGCCGCTTCTTCAACGATTTCAGGATGTTCCTCCAGCTCCGCTCGCCTTTATTTTCCTCCAGGCGAAGTTCAGCCAAACTGTCAAAGGCGGGGCAAAACGTCAAGCAGACAAATGTGTTCGCAGAGAATGATGCGGTGAATATCCATATGTGCTAAAACATCGGCTCGTGAATTTGGCAGGTAGAAATGTCCGCGATTTCAGCCTTCAGAACTGTTCACAATAGCGGTCGTTTCTCCTAGCAACGCAAAATTGAAAACCGTCCTTGACAAGCTACGGACGCTCGCGCCATAAATTTTACATATGTAAGAATTTTGCTATGCATTCGTAAAGGAGGAGACGAAATGCGGACCAAGTCTTATGTTGCAGGGCTTATTGCGTCTGCTGCAGGTGTTGCAGTTATGGCCGGGGCTGCGTGGGCGGAAGAGCTCACTATCGCGACGGTCAACAATGGTGACATGATCATCATGCAGAAACTGTCGCCGGAATGGGAAAAAGCCACCGGCAATAAAATCAACTGGGTTGTACTTGAAGAAAACGTGCTGCGTCAGCGCGTTACGACCGATATCGCCACCAAGAGCGGCCAGTTCGATATCCTGACCATTGGCGGTTACGAGACACCAATCTGGGGCAAGGCTGGCTGGCTTCTGTCGGTTGATGATCTCGGTGATGATTACGGCTATGACGATCTCATCAAGCCGGTTCGCGCCGGTCTGACGGTCGATGGCAAGCTCTACGCCGTGCCATTCTATGCCGAAAGTTCGTTTACACTTTATCGCAAAGACTTGTTTGACGCGGCGGGCCTTAAAATGCCCGATGCGCCAACCTATGCGGAAATTAAGGATTTCGCGACCAAGCTGACCGACAAGTCCAAAGAACAATATGGTCTCTGCCTGCGCGGAAAGCCGGGCTGGGGCGAAAACATGGCTTACCTCGGTACGCTGATCAATACGTTCGGTGGCAGGTGGTTCGATGAAAACTGGAAGCCTCAGATCAATTCGGACGAATGGAAGAAGGCGATCAACTTCTACGTCGATCTGATGAAGGAAGCAGGCCCTCCCGGAATTACCTCGAACGGCTTCAACGAAAATCAAGCTTTGTTCTCGACCGGTCATTGCGCCATGTGGATCGACGCTACGTCTGCCGCCGGACGCATCTATGATCCAAAGCAGAGCCAGGTTGCCGACAAGGTTGCCTTTACCAAGGCTCCGGTCGAGGTGACGCCAAACGGTTCCTCATGGGCGTGGTCATGGAATCTCGCAATTCCGGCATCGAGCAAGAAGGCGGAAGCCGCCAAGTCGTTCCTGAAATGGGCAACCTCGAAGGAATATGTCGAGCTTGTCGGCAAGTCGGAAGGGTGGGTTGCTGTTCCTCCGGGTACACGCCAGTCCACCTATGCCAATGAGGAATATAAGAAGGCAGCTCCCTTCGCGGATACTGTCCTGAAAGCCATTGAATCCGCCGATCCGACAAAGCCGACCAAGGACCCGGTCCCTTATACCGGCATCCAGTTTGTGGCCATTCCTGAATTCCAGGCCATAGGCACGCTGGTCGGACAGGCAATTTCGTCGGCTGTTGCCGGTCAGCAAAGCGTCGATGCGGCGCTCGACGGCGCGCAGCGTCAGGTCGAGCAGATCATGACGCAGGCCGGTTACATCAAGTAGCCGTGAGATAAAGGTCTGCCGCCTTCGGTAGGAGGAAGGCGGCAGGCCTGATTTTCGTAGAGGTTCGCCACGGTGAATCCGAAACGGGAAGGGGAGGATAAGTCCGAATGCCAGCAAACCATGCGTTGGCCGCAGGCACGAAATCACGTTTTGCAGCAAAGTCGCGTCGCAGTGTTCGCACTGGGCCTCTGCTCGCTCCAGCAGTCATTCTGCTTCTGCTATGGATGATCGTTCCGCTGGCGATGGCCTTGTGGTTCTCGTTTCAGTATTACAATCTCATCAATCCGTTCATTACTGGTTTTGCCGGTTTCTCGAACTATTCCTTCCTGTTATCCGATCCGACCTTATGGTCCGCAATTGCCAAGACACTGATCCTTGTCGTGTCGGTTCTCGTGATATCGGTTGTCTTTGGCGTTCTTTTCGCGGTCATCTTCGATCAGGATTTCTGGGGCAAGAACATAGCGCGGCTTCTGGTCATTGCGCCGTTCTTCGTCATGCCGACCGTTTCGGCACTGATCTGGAAAAACCTGCTGATGCATCCGGTGAACGGGCTGTTTGCCTTCATTTCACGCAGTTTCGGCCTGCCGGTCATCGACTGGTTCTCGCAGTTCCCGATGGCTTCCGTCATCATAATTGTGTCCTGGCAATGGGTGCCATTTGCGACACTGATCCTGATGACGGCGATGCAGTCACTTGATCGGGAACAGATGGAGGCGGCGCGCCTGGACGGGGCCAAAGGCCCGGTAATGTTCTATTATATCGTGCTGCCGCATCTGCTGCGCCCGATCTCGGTCGTCATCATGATCGAGACGATCTTCCTTCTATCGGTGTTTGCTGAAATTCTTGTCACCACTTCGGGTGGACCGGGTATCGCTACGACGACGCTTACCTATTTCATCTATCTGAAAGCGCTCCTGCAATGGGATATCGGCGGCGCTTCCGCAGCTGGCGTTATCGCCATCATCCTCGCCAACATCGTTGCCGCGTTCCTGATCCGGACTGTCGCACGAAATCTGGATAATTAGGAGGGCTGACCGATGGCTGCAAAACGCAAGATCAACAAGGCTGCCGTCTCGGCCGGGATCATTGGCTGGATCGTGGCACTGCTGATGTTCTTCCCGATCCTCTGGATGCTGCTCGCCGCATTCAAGACCGAAATCGACGCCGTGGCACCGCCAAAACTATTCTTTGAGCCAACGCTGGAAAATTTTGTCGCGGTCAATCAGCGTGCTGATTATTTCCGCTATGCCATGAACAGCATCATCGAAAGTCTGGGCGCGACTATTCTCTCGCTCATTATCGCGGTGCCCGCGGCTTATGCAGCGGCGTTCTTTCCCGGCAAACGCACCAAAGACCTTCTTCTATGGATGCTGTCCACCAAGATGCTACCTGCAGTCGGCGTGCTGGTGCCGATCTATCTTCTGGCACGTGATACCGGACTTCTTGATACACGCACCGGCCTCATCATCATCTTCACCCTGTCCAACCTGCCGATTGTGGTCTGGATGCTCTACTCATTCTTCAAGGAAGTGCCCGGTGAAATCCTCGAAGCAAGCCGTATGGACGGTGCGAAAGTTGGCCAGCAGATACGCTATCTACTGTTACCGCTGAGTCTTCCGGGTATTGCATCGACGGCGCTGCTGTCCATCATCCTGTGCTGGAACGAAGCGTTCTGGAGCCTGAACCTGACGGCTTCGCAAGCCGGTCCGCTCACTGCATTCATAGCATCCTTCTCGTCACCGGAAGGGCTGTTTTGGGCAAAACTTTCGGCGGCCTCGACGCTCGCAATCGCGCCAATTCTTGTCTTTGGATGGGTCACGCAGCGCCAGTTGGTGCGCGGGCTTACCTTTGGCGCTGTGAAATAAAGGGAACGAAATGGCTACATTGTCACTGAAAAACGCCACCAAGTCCTTCGGCAATATTGATGTTATCAAGGGCGTCGATCTCGACATAGCAGACCGCGAATTCGTGGTTTTCGTCGGGCCATCCGGTTCGGGCAAGTCAACGCTTCTGCGCATGATTGCCGGGCTTGAGGAAATTACCGGCGGTGACCTCACGATTGATGGCGAACGTATCAACGATACGCCACCGGACGAGCGTGGTCTTGCCATGGTTTTCCAGACCTATGCGCTCTATCCGCATATGAATGTGCGCGACAATATGGGCTTTGCGCTGAAGCTTGCGGGCATTGCCAAAGCCGAACGCGATCGCAAGGTGGAAGAGGTTGCAAAAACGCTGCAGCTTGACCAGTTGCTTGACCGCAAGCCGAAACAGCTTTCCGGCGGTCAGCGTCAGCGCGTTGCCATTGGACGCGCAATGGTGCGCGAACCGAAGATTTTCCTGTTCGATGAGCCGCTTTCCAATCTCGATGCTGCTCTACGCGTGCAGATGCGTATCGAGCTGGCGCGTCTGCACGACCGGCTCAACGCGACAATGATTTATGTCACGCATGATCAGGTGGAAGCGATGACGCTTGCACACAAGATCGTGGTTCTCCGCGACGGGAAGGTGGAGCAGGTGGGATCGCCGCTGGAGCTTTATCACCATCCGGTCAACCGTTTTGTGGCTGGCTTTATCGGCTCGCCGACCATGAACTTCATCGAGGTCAAAGCCAGTGCCGTTGATGCCTCTGGGGTGACGGTTCAGCTTGCAAATGGCCGTTCCGTCAAAGCGCCTGTCAAAAGCGAGGGCGTAAGTGCTGGGGCGCCGCTGGTTCTCGGCATTCGTCCGGAACATCTTCATCCGGCAGCCGATGGTATCCTTGAAGGCGAGATCATGGTTGTCGAACGCCTTGGCGGTGAGACCTATCTCTATGTGCAAAATGAAAGCGCAACCGGACTGATCGTGGCGGAGGCAGGCGGCGGGAGCGCGGCGCGTGCACACGAAACGGCTAAGCTGGGTTTTGATCCGACTGACGCGCATTTGTTTACACCCGACGGCAAGGCTTTGGAGCGCTTTGAACGGCACCCGTTATTGCTGACGGAAAAGAAAACGCACCTGTAAGTGCAGGCTGCAATATCCCGGAGTATCCCCATGAGACTGAAAGACAAGGTGGCCCTTATCACTGGTGCTGCGCGCGGTATCGGATTTGGTTTCGCTGAGGCCTATGCGCGCGAGGGCGCGAAGGTTATTATCGCCGATATTAATATTGAGCGGGCAGAACAGGCTGCACGCGGTATCGGCCCATCGGTCAAGGCGGTAAAGCTTGACGTGACCGACCTCTATCAGATCGACAAGGTCGTGGCGGAGATCGATGCGGAATATGGCGGCATCGATATTCTGGTCAACAATGCCGCGATCTTCGATATGGCCCCTATCAACGAATTGACCGAGGACAGCTATGAGCGTGTGCTTGGCATCAACCTGAAGGGGCCGCTTTTCATGATGAAGGCGGTTTCGAACGTGATGATCAAGCGCGGACGCGGCGGCAAGATCATCAATATGGCGAGCCAGGCCGGTCGTCGCGGCGAGGCGCTGGTGACCCTCTATTGCGCGTCTAAGGCTGCTATCATTTCTGCTACGCAGTCGGCAGCTCTCGCGCTCGTCAAGCACGGCATCAATGTCAATGCGATTGCGCCGGGTGTGGTCGATGGCGAACATTGGGACGTGGTGGATGCGAATTTCGCCAAATGGGAAGGCTTGAAGCCGGGTGAGAAAAAAGCGGCGGTGGCAAAGTCCGTGCCGATTGGTCGCTTTGCGACGCCGGAAGATATTACCGGCATGGCCGTTTTTCTTGCCTCATCTGATAGCGACTACATCCTCGCCCAGACTTTCGGGGTCGACGGCGGCAACTGGATGGCTTGAGATGAGGCCGGGACATCTGCAATGAAAGCGATTTATTTTACCGGCCATGGGGAAGCAGGTTTGGCTGACTTGCCGGATCCGGCATTGCAGCCGGGACACGCCCTGATCGACGTCAAGGCGTCAGGTCTCTGTCATACCGACATAGATGTCCTGCATGGCCGCTACGGTTCCAGCGCGTTTCCGCTGGTGCCTGGGCATGAATATGCGGGCATTGTGGTCGCGGTGGCGGAAGACGTGACCAATGTGAAGGTGGGCGACCGCATTGCGGTCGATCCGAATATTCCCTGCGGTCATTGCCGTGCCTGCCTCAAGGGACTGACCAATCTCTGTTCCGATCTCAAAGCCTATGGTGTGACCCATAATGGTGGCTTTGCGGGCATGAGCCTTGTCAATGCCAGTCATCTCTACCCCATCGGTGATCTGCCTTTTTATGTGGCAGCACTCGCGGAACCGCTCGCCTGTGTGTTGAACGGGCTTGGTGCAGCGGAGTTGAAGACCGGTCCGCGCGGCACCGAGAACGCGCTTGTCTTCGGTGCGGGGCCGATCGGTTTGTTGCTGGCTTTATCTTTAAAGACGCGAGGTGTGCGGCAGGTTTTTGTGGCGGATATCAACGAACATCGTCTGGCCTTTGTCGAAAGTCTCGGCCTCGAGCCTGTCGTATCGGGCTCCGAAATGCTGGATAAGCGTAAGCGGAGTTTCGATTTCGTTGCCGATGCGACCGGCATTGCCAAGGTCGTTGAAAGCATGGTCAGCTTCACGGCCGACGGCGGTACGGTTCTGGTGTTTGGCGTTTGCGCACCAGATGCACGGATTTCAGTCACGCCTTTCGAAATTTTCCGTCGTCAGATTCGAATTGCAGGGTCACATTCGCTGAACCGCAACATTCCGCAGGCCCTGGAAATACTCAAACAGGACAAGGGCGAAATGGCACGCCTCGTTTCGCACCGGTTACCGCTCAGCGAAATGCTGCCGTTCTTCACCAAGCACGGTGGCGATCCAGCTACGATGAAAGTCCAGTTCGTACCCGATTGAATTGAAGGAAATCGTTATGACCAAGCTGTCGCGTGCAACGCTCCAGAGCCTCGACAAGGTTCACAAACCTGGCTACGACCCAACCGGGTTGAAACCGGGCATCGTGCATTTCGGTGTTGGCAATTTTCATCGTGCCCATCAGGCTGTCTATCTGGACGATTTGTTCGGAATGGGCGAGGGGCATGACTGGGCGCTGGTCGGCGCTGGTGTGCGTGGCAGTGATGATGCCATGCGGGACACGCTCAAGGCGCAAGACTGGCTTACCACAGTTGTCGAACAGGAAGCCGATTATGCGGGGGCAAGGATTACCGCTTCCATGATCGATTATGTAACCATATCGACCGAAGAAGGGCGAAAGGCTTTGATGGTCTATCTCACATCGCCCTCTACTCGCATTGTTTCCATGACGATCACTGAAGGTGGTTATTATATCGATCCGGCCAGCCAGACCTTTGATCCTGCTCATCCTGATATTGTGGCAGATGCCACCCATCCGGATCAGCCCAAGACTGTGTTCGGCCTGATCGTGCAGGCACTGAAACTGCGCAAGACGGCGGGTGTTCAACCTTTCACCGTCATGTCGTGCGATAATATTCCGGGCAACGGGCATGTGACGGAAGATGCCGTCACTGGCCTCGCGAAGCTTAGTGATCCGGCCTTTGCCGACTGGATTTCAGCCAATGTCGCTTTTCCGAATTCCATGGTGGATCGCATTACGCCAGCCACTGGTGCACGCGAGCGTGAAATCGCTGCGAAAGATTTCGGGGTTGAAGACGGCTGGCCGGTCTTTTGCGAAGTTTTCAAGCAGTGGGTGGTAGAGGACAATTTCCCCACTGGGCGTCCTGCGTTGGAAAAAGCCGGTGTCACGTTCACTGATCAAGTCGCTGCTTATGAACTGATGAAAATCCGCATCCTGAACGGCGGTCATGCAGCCATTGCCTATCCCGGCGGACTGCTCGACATTCACTTCGTGCATGAGGCGATGGAGCATCCACTGATCCGGCGCTATCTGGAAAAGCTCACCAAGGATGAGATCATTCCAGAAGTGCCGCCAGTACCGGATACCGATCTTGAAGACTATCGCATTCTCATCGATGAACGTTTCGCCAATCCAAGTATCGGCGATACCATCCGCCGCCTGTGCCTTGATGGCTCCAACCGTCAGCCGAAATTCATTCTGCCCACTGCTTCTGATCGGGTGGCCAAGGGTAAGTCCGCCACAGGGCTGGCGCTCGTTTCTGCATTCTGGTGCCGTTACTGCTATGGCACGACTGATAGCGGCACGGTTATTGAGCCGAACGACCCGTCATGGGACCGTCTGACAAAGCAGGCGGCTCTTGCAAAAAACAATCCCGAGGCGTGGCTTGCGATGGATGATATCTTCGGCTCGCTCGCTTCAAATCCAGCTTATGTGGCGGCTTTTTCATTCGCGCTGCTGCGCATCTGGCAGGATGGGACTGTCAAAACGCTCGAGCGTTATCTGGCAGGTGAGCCACTATAACTGAAAATTACAAGGCACCCGGATAGACCCTTACCGGACGGTTATCCTTGACCGACTCCATCACAACAAAAGTGGAGGTGCTCGCCACATTGGGCAGGCTCGAAATCTTTTCGCCCAGCACCTCGCGGTAACGCCGGATGTTGGGCGTTCGCACTTTCAGAAGGTAGTCGAAAGAGCTTGCGATCATATGACATTCTTCGACTTCACGTATCTTGCGCACGGCTGTGTTGAATGCCTCAAGCGCAGCTTCGCGTGTGTCGGATAGCTTGACCGTCGTGAAGGCGATATGATCGAGACCGAGTTTCTCAGGATCGATGGCGGCGCGAAAGCCGACAATATAGCCTTCATCGACCAGTCGTTTCAGTCTCGCTTGACATGGTGTCTTGGAAAGACCGACTTTTTTTGAGAGTTCCGTTACGGGAATGCGTCCGTCTTCGCTCAAGACTTCTAGAATGCGCCTGTCGAATTGATCCAGATCGTCTACAGAATCTATCTTTCGCATCCGCTTAGCCTTTTAATGAATATATAATAAGATCGATAATCCTTTATATGGAGCAAATGAAGGCAGAATGCAATTTGCACAAATGATAGTGTGCGCCCACTTAAAGCAGAGCTAAACTGAGCAGAGACGCTCGGGGCTGTTTTCATTTGTGAGCATTGCACCATGACCGATACCATACCCGCTCCTACCAATCCGGTTTTCCAGAATTTTGCGCCGCCGATCCGCGAGCAAGGCGCACTGAGGCAAGCGATTACCGCCGCTTATCGCCGCCCGGAAGCTGAATGCGTTTCCGCGCTGGCTGCACAGGCCGCCTTGCCGGAAGAAACGGCGAAGCAAGTCCGCTCCACTGCTCGCAAGCTCATTGAAGCGCTGCGTGCCAAGCATAAGGGTACGGGCGTCGAAGGCCTGGTGCATGAATATTCGCTGTCGAGCCAAGAGGGCGTGGCGCTTATGTGCCTTGCCGAGGCGCTGCTGCGCATTCCAGACATGGCGACGCGCGACGCGCTTATCCGGGACAAGATTTCGAATGGTGACTGGAAGTCTCATATCGGCGGCGGGCGCTCGCTCTTCGTCAACGCTGCGACCTGGGGGCTTGTCGTCACGGGCAAGCTGACAAACACGGTCAATGATCGCGGCCTGTCGGCTGCCCTGACACGCCTGATCGCCCGTTGCGGTGAACCTGTCATTCGTCGCGGCGTTGATATGGCCATGCGTATGATGGGCGAACAGTTTGTCACCGGCGAAACCATCGACGAAGCGCTGAAGCGCGCCAAGCCGCTGGAAGAACGTGGCTTCCGCTATTCCTACGATATGCTGGGTGAGGCCGCGACCACCGCTGCCGACGCCGAGCGTTATTACACGGATTACGAAACCGCCATTCACGCCATTGGTCGCGCCTCCGCCGGTCGCGGCATCTACGATGGCCCCGGCATTTCCATCAAGTTGTCCGCTTTGCATCCGCGCTATGTCCGTTCGCAGAGTGAACGCGTCATGGGAGAGTTGTTGCCGAAGGTAAAGGCGCTCGCCGCTATCGCCAAGTCCTATAATATCGGTCTCAACATCGATGCCGAGGAGGCAGACCGTCTGGAACTGTCGCTTGATCTGTTGCAGAGCCTGATTGAGGATTCGGATCTGGCAGATTGGGAAGGCATCGGCTTCGTGGTGCAGGCTTACGGCAAGCGCTGCCCGTTCGTGCTTGATTTCATCATTGATCTGGCCCGTCAGAACAAGCGGCGCGTCATGGTTCGTCTGGTGAAGGGTGCCTATTGGGATGCCGAAATCAAGCGCGCACAGGTTGACGGTCTGGAAGACTTCCCGGTTTATACACGCAAGGTACATACCGACGTTTCCTACATTGCATGCGCACGCAAGCTCCTTGCGGCGACAGATGCTGTTTTCCCGCAATTTGCAACGCATAATGCGCAGACGCTGGCCACCATCTATCATTTGGCTGGTCCGGATTTCAAAACCGGAAAGTTCGAGTTCCAGTGCCTGCATGGTATGGGTGAACCGCTTTATGACGAAGTTGTCGGTGCCGAAAAGCTCGGACGTCCGGCCCGCATCTATGCGCCGGTCGGCACACATGAAACGCTTCTCGCCTACCTTGTTCGCCGACTTCTCGAAAACGGCGCGAACTCATCTTTCGTCAATCGCATTGGCGATGAAAGTGTCTCCGTCGATGAGTTGATCGCCGATCCGGTTGATGTCGTTCGCTCGATGGCTGTCCTTGGTGCACGTCACGACCAGATTGCCCTGCCGGAAAATCTCTATGGCGCTCGCAAGAATTCTGACGGTTTCGACCTGTCGAATGAAGTCACACTCGCTGAACTCAGCACGATTTTGAAGGACAGTGCGAGCCGCGTGTGGACATCGGAACCTCAGGTTGCCGGAGCCAAGGTCAAGGGAACCAGCCGCTCGGTTCTCAACCCTGGAGACCGGAACGATGTTGTCGGTACAGTGACGGAGATCGCCGAAGCAGACGTAGCGAAAGCCATGAAGGCGGCACAGAAGGCTACAGCAAGCTGGTCTGCGGTTGTGCCAGCCGAACGTGCGGCTTGTCTTGAGCGCGCAGCGGATATCATGCAGCGCGATATGCCGGTTCTGCTCGGCCTCATCATGCGCGAAGCTGGCAAGTCCATGCCGAACGCGATTGCTGAAGTACGCGAAGCTATTGACTTCCTGCGTTATTACGCAGAGCAGACCCGTCGTACGCTGGGTGTCGGCCACAAGGCGCTCGGACCTATCGTCTGCATCAGCCCGTGGAACTTCCCGCTGGCGATCTTTACCGGGCAGATTGCGGCAGCGCTTGTGGCGGGCAATCCCGTGCTGGCGAAGCCTGCTGAAGAGACGCCGTTGATTGCGGCACAGGGTGTTCGTATCCTGCATGAAGCTGGCATTCCAGCCGATGCGCTGCAGCTTCTGCCGGGCGATGGCCGCATCGGAGCGGCATTGGTGGCTGCCGAAGAGACATGCGGTGTAATGTTCACCGGCTCGACCGAAGTGGCGCGCCTCATTCAGGCTCAGCTTGCCTCGCGTCTGTTGCCGAACGGCAAGCCAATCCCGCTGATTGCCGAAACCGGCGGTCAGAACGCAATGATCGTGGATTCATCCGCTCTGGCGGAGCAGGTCGTGTTTGACGTGATTGCATCAGCATTCGACAGCGCGGGTCAACGTTGTTCGGCGCTACGCGTTCTCTGCCTGCAGGAAGATGTCGCAGACCGCATCCTGACAATGCTCAAGGGCGCGCTGAAGGAACTATCCATCGGTCGAACCGACAAGCTGAAGGTCGATATTGGACCGGTTATCACCGATGAAGCCAAGAACGTCATCGAAAAGCACGTTCAAGGTATGCGCGATCTCGGTCGCAAGGTTGAGCAGCTTCCGCTAGGTCCTGAAACACAGAATGGAACTTTCGTTGCGCCGACCATCGTCGAGATCAACTCGCTTCGCGATCTGAAGCGGGAAGTTTTTGGCCCGGTTCTGCATGTCGTCCGCTATAAACGCGATGATATGGAGCGCCTGATTGATGATATCAACGCGACCGGTTACGGGCTTACTTTCGGCCTGCATACGCGCCTCGATGAGACGATCGCCAATGTTGCTGATCGTATCCGTGTCGGCAATGTCTATATCAACCGCAACGTTATCGGCGCGATTGTCGGCGTGCAGCCTTTCGGTGGACGCGGCCTGTCTGGCACGGGTCCCAAGGCAGGCGGTCCGCTCTATCTCGGGCGTCTCGTCGAAACAGCGCCGATCCCGCCGCGCCACAGTTCGGTTCACACTGATCCGGCGCTCAAGGATTTTGCGAAATGGCTTGGCCAGCGCGGCATGAATGATCTGGCACAGACTGCGCGCGATACTGGTAGCGCTTCGGCGCTCGGTCTTGATCTTGAATTGCCGGGCCCGGTCGGCGAGCGCAATCTTTATGCGTTGCATCCGCGTGGAAATATTCTGCTGGTTCCGCAAACTGAAACGGGCCTTTATCGACAGATGACAGCGGCACTCGCTACGGGCAACACTGTGTATGTCGATGAGGCTTCGGGTCTGCGGAATGTGCTGAAAGATATTCCGGCTTCGGTTGCGGCACGCACGATCTGGACGAATAATTGGGAAACCGATGCACCGTTCGCTGGAGCGCTGGTTGAAGGGGATGCTGAACGCATCGTCGAGATTAACAAGAAGCTTGCAACGCTTCCCGGACCGTTGGTTCTGACTCAGGCTGCTTCCACGGAAGAGCTTGCAATCAACCCGGATGTCTATTGCCTCAACTGGTTGCTGGAAGAGGTTTCGACGTCGATTAACACCACAGCAGCGGGTGGTAATGCGAGCTTGATGGCAATCGGCTGATCCCGTTCGGGACAGGAAAGGACAAAAAGGGCGGCTTTAGCCGCCTTTTTCTTTTGTCGGTACAGATTTGCATGGCTGTGCAAATGACATTCGAAAACAGAATGATTGAATTATTTTTTGTAATTTCAGAATAAAATTTACAAAGGCATTGACAGGCTTTCATAAAAGGCAAACACTATGCACACGCTTGCAAAAGCGTCGGCGTGGAGGCGCCGTATAAAGGGAGGAAAACAATGCGTTCGGCATTTCTGGTTGCGGCGCTGGCCGCGGGCGTATCTTCATTCGCTTTTTCTGCGCAAGCCGCAGGCAATCTTAATCTCATCTGTTCTGCGGACGTGGTTATCTGTGAGCAGATGAAGAACATGTTTGAGAAGGACACCGGCATCAAGGTCAACATGGTGCGGCTTTCTTCCGGGGAAACCTATGCCAAGGTGCGTGCCGAAGCGCGCAATCCGAAGACGGATATCTGGTGGGCCGGTACAGGTGATCCGCATCTACAGGCCGCATCTGAAGGGCTGACGCTCGAATACAAATCGCCAATGCTTGACCAACTGAATGATTGGGCCAAAAAGCAGGCTGAAAGCTCGGGCTTCCGTACGGTTGGGGTTTATGCCGGTGCGCTTGGTTGGGGATACAATGCCGATATTCTTGCCAAGAAGAACCTGAAAGAGCCGAAATGCTGGGCTGATTTGCTCGATGCGTCCTATAAGGGCGAAATCCAGATGGCCAATCCGAATTCTTCCGGTACTGCCTACACGGCACTGGCAACGCTGGTCCAGATCATGGGTGAAGACAAAGCCTATGATTATCTGAAGAAGCTCAACGAAAATGTATCGCAGTACACCAAATCCGGTTCGGCTCCCGTCAAGTCGGCTGCGCGTGGCGAAACTGGAATCGGCATCGTTTTCATGCACGACGCCGTGGCGATGACGGCGGAAGGTTTCCCAGTCAAGTCAGTTGCGCCGTGTGAGGGCACTGGCTACGAAATCGGTTCCATGTCGATCATCAAGGGCGCCAAGAATCTCGAAAATGCGAAGAAGTGGTACGACTGGGCGCTGACCGCCGAAGTGCAGTCGCACATGAAGGATGCGAAGTCTTTCCAGTTGCCGTCCAACAAATCGGCCGAGGTTCCAAAGGAATCCCCGCGCTTCGAGGACATCAAGCTCATCGATTACGATTTCAAGACCTATGGCGAACCGGCCAAGCGCAAGGAATTGCTTGAGCGCTGGGATAAGGAAATCGGTGCTCACGCCAACTGATTTTTCATTGGCTTGAAATCCGGGTGCGCCGCTCTTGTTGGGCGACGCACCTGTCCCGAATGACGAAGCAAGGTAGCGGCTTCCTGAAATATGCAGGAACCGATGCCTCTCGTCATTCCTTGGAAATCCCCGATCTGGAGGGACGCGGACATCCATGAAACAGCACAATCGCAGACTGGATATCATTCTGGCACTGGCGTTCGCGGCATTTGTCTTGTTGCCGTGGTATCGCATAGAAGACGGCTTTCTGAGTTTCGGCTGGCTGGCTGGAATGTTCGGCGATGGTGCAACGGCGCCCGGCTTTTGGCAGATAGCCTTCTTCGGGCGGCCCTGGCTTGGCGCTGTTGCTGTATTCATGCTGCTTTGTGCTAGTGTCCGCTTCCTATTGCCTGTCGAACGTCGGAGCGGTGTTCTGATATGGGCGAGCCTTCTTGGTGTACTCTTCCTGGCGCTGCAAGGCTTGGCCATCGGCTTTTCCGGCTGGAACTGGATGATCAGTGAAAACCTGTTCGGTGCTCTTTCTGACGGTCAGCCAGCCTTCGGCGCCGGAGCAATCCTGACAGGTCTCTGCTTTCTGCTGATTTTCTCGTTTGGTCTCGCAGAACGCGGCGTAATGAAGGGGGACGCTTTTGTCGTCTCTTCCATTACACTGCTGGTTGCATTGGTGGCTGTATTCGTCTTCTATCCTGTTATCAGCATGTTTGCCGGGTCGGTGCAGGATTTCGACGGTTCTTTCAAACCTGAGGGGTTTATCGGCAATATTCAGGATTCCTCGATCTGGAGTCTGGCCTGCGTTATCGGCGAAGGGCGATGTGGCGTTGCATGGCGCACGTTATGGCTGGCGCTGATGACTGCGACCGGATCCACAGTGCTGGGGCTTGCCTTTGCATTGGTTGCGACCCGCACAGGCTTTCCTTTCAAGAAAGGCTTACGGCTTCTCACCATATTACCGATCATCACGCCGCCCTTCGTTGTCGGTCTTGCATTGACGCTGCTTTTTGGCCGCGCAGGCGTAGTGACGGAACAGATCTCCAATATATTCGGGGTGGAGCCAGGACGGTGGCTTTATGGCCTCACCGGCATATGGATCGCGCAGGTCCTGTCTTTCACCCCGATTTCCTTCCTCGTACTTATCGGTGTTGTCGAGGGTGTGTCACCGTCGATGGAAGAAGCATCTCAAACTCTGCGCGCTGATCGCTGGCGTACGTTTCGCAGGGTTTCTCTGCCGCTGATGGCACCGGGGCTTGCCAATGCGTTTCTCATTGCTTTCATCGAAAGTATGGCGGATTTCGGCAATCCTATGGTGCTCGGAGGCAGCAATGGGGTGCTTTCGACCGAAATATTCTTTGCCGTGGTTGGTGCGCAGAACGATCCATCGCGCGCGGCAGTTCTCGCAATCGTGCTGCTCTGCTTTACATTGACTGCGTTTCTTATCCAGCGCGTCTGGCTCTCGGGCAAGAACTTCGCAACTGTGACCGGCAAAGGCGATTCCGGTATGCATGCCGGGCTGCCACGCGGCCTAAAGATCGGCGTTTATGCCCTTGTCATTCCTTGGATGATTTTCACTGTCGTTGTTTACGCGATGATCCTTATTGGCGGCTTCGTGCGTCAGTGGGGGCTCGACAATACGTTGACAGTCGAGCACTACGCGCGGGCGTTTTCCGTCAATTGGACAGAGAGTGGCATTGCGTGGACCGGTGTGGCATGGAATTCGTTCTGGACGACGATGGAAATCTCGCTGATCTCAGCTCCGCTGACTGCTGCTGTCGGGTTGCTGACGGCCTATCTGATCGTTCGCCAGCGTTTTGTTGGACGAAACGTCTTCGAATTCGCCTTGATGCTGAGCTTTGCAATTCCCGGCACCGTTATCGGTGTCAGCTACATCATGGCTTTCAATCTGCCACCGCTTGAAATGACTGGCACGGCGCTGATCCTGATCGCATGTTTCGTATTCCGTAACATGCCTGTTGGCGTCCGCGGCGGTATCGCAGCCATGAGCCAGCTCGACAAGAGTCTTGATGAAGCCTCTCTGACGTTGCGGGCGAACAGCTTCCGCACAATCCGCAAGGTTATTCTGCCACTGTTGCGTCCAGCTATCACAGCTGCACTGGTCTATTCCTTCGTACGCGCCATCACATCCATCAGCGCGGTCATTTTCCTCGTTTCGGCGCAATACAACATGGCGACATCCTACATTGTCGGTCTGGTCGAAAACGGTGAATTCGGCGTGGCCATCGCATATTCATCAATGCTGATTGTCGTGATGATCGTGGTCATTACAGGCTTCCAGCTTCTCGTGGGTGAACGCAAGCTCAGGCGCGAGAACCGCGTTGCCGCTGTCGCCCCCGTCAAAACCGTTCGTCAGGAGAAAACCGCATGACTGCGATCCGTCCCGGCTCCGTTACATTTGAAAATGTTACCAAGAAATTCGGTAATTTTACCGCCTTGCCCGATCTGTCCCTGACCGTCGAGCCGGGAACTTTGGTGACGCTCCTCGGACCATCCGGTTGCGGCAAGACGACGACATTGCGGCTGCTGGCTGGGCTCGAACATCCTACCTCTGGCCGTATTCTGATCGGCGGCAAGGATGTGACCAATCTGCCAGCCAATGAGCGGGACGTGTCGATGGTCTTCCAGTCCTATGCGCTCTTTCCGCATATGAGTTCGCTCGACAATGTGGCCTACGGCTTGGAATCTTCAGGCTTGAAAAAAGCGGAAGCGCGCGAACGTGCGGAAGAGGGGCTGAAGCTCGTGGGTCTTGCGGGAATGGGACATCGCCTTCCGGCAGAACTGTCGGGTGGCCAGCAACAGCGCGTCGCGGTGGCCCGCGCTCTGGTGCTGGAGCCTCAAGTTTTGCTTCTGGATGAACCGCTTTCGAACCTTGATGCTCGTTTGCGCCGCCGGGTGCGCACCGAAATTCGCGAGCTTCAGCAGCGGCTCGGGTTTACCGCCGTCTATGTCACGCACGACCAGGACGAGGCGCTCGCTGTCTCCGACACAATCATCGTCATGAAAGAGGGCAATATCGCACAGAAGGGAAGCCCTCGTGATCTCTATGAAACACCGGCCTCAGCCTTTATAGCGGATTTCATGGGAGAGGCGAATGTTGTGCCGTGTGAGGTGATGACGGCAGATGGGAGCGAAGCTGTCATTCGTGTGGGCAGCCTGACCCACCGGGTTACCGCGCGCAACGCCCGACCGGGTCCGGCGCAGCTTGCGATCCGTCCCAATGCGGTGACCTTGCAGCCAAAGGCTGGCGGCGGCTTTCCCGGACGTGTCGCGCATTCGGCCTATCTCGGCGATCATATCGAGTATGAAATCGAGACCGAACACGGCAAGCTTTTCATAGTCGATCCGGCGGTCGAAGAGGCTCTGCCGCCACAAACCGACGTCTCTATCGAGTTCAAAACGCGCGGGCTTGCCATTATCAGTCAATAGGCGCAGAAACGTCGCGCCTTTCTTTATCTCTCATCGGAAAATCATCATGACGTCTCATCCCCGACAGGAACTAGAAGCGCGGCTGGCGCTCGCCGAAAAGATCGCGCGCGAGGCGGGCGCCAAGGCTCTCGACTATTTCAAGCGGCGTGAAACACTGGTTATCGAAACCAAGCGCGATCCGCAGGATGTAGTGTCGATCGCGGACAGGGACGTTGAACAGCTTATCCGTGCTCGTGTGTCGGAAACCTTCGCTCAAGACGGATTTCTGGGAGAGGAGTACGGGCTGAATGAAGGCACTTCGGGTTACACCTGGGTTGTAGATCCGATCGATGGCACCAGTCCTTTCGTCAATGGCATGCCGAACTGGTGTGTTTCCATCGCGGTTCTGAAAGACGGTGAACCCGTGGTCGGTGTCATCCAAGCGCCATGTTTTGATGAACTTTATGCTTCGGCCAAGGGGCTTGGCGCAACACTTGATGGCAAGAGGCTGGTTCTCGATCCGAGCCGCACGATCCGTAATTCTGTGACGGGCATTGGTGCCAACAATTACGTTACGCCGCAGGTCGTGGCGAAAATCGTGGAAGACCTGCTTGAGGCGGGCGGAACGTTTATTCGCAATGGTTCCGGCGCGTTGATGATCGCTTATGTCGCGGCTGGCAGGCTAGTCGGATATTATGAGCCTTATATGCATGCCTGGGATTGTATGGCGGGCTTTTGCCTCGTGCGTGAGGCGGGCGGCTATGCTCATCCTTTCCCTGTCGATGGAGAAAAGCTCACCAAGGGCAACAAAGTTTTCGTAGCTGGGCCCGGTGCAATCGAGGACCTCAAGAAGGTTGCTCGCCTATAGAATTGGATATGATCTTCCCGGGATTTCGGTTCCAGCCATATTCTGAATAGGGTTCGTTGCCAGCAGCGCGGAGGAGCGCCTGCCGGACATAGGGAATCGTATTATCCGGTAGATTGTCCAGCCTTCTCCATTGCAGATCGGCATGCTTGTCTGGCTCACATAGCGTAGGCGTGCCGGTCCATTCATCGGCGCGGAAGAAATGACCCAGCCATTGATTGCCAGCCGTCAGACTGTGCAGGGTGTGAACTGGTTCCAATGCTTCAGGTGCGATAATTATGCCAGTCTCTTCGAAGGCTTCACGCGCCGCTGCTGCCCGGATTGTTTCGCCCGCCTCGAGCCCTCCGGCTGGAATGCTGAACCAGCCGTCCATCCATCCGGTTGTCTTCCGCTGCAACATGCAGATTTCTGGCCCGCGTGCCAGAATGACAAAGACTGCGGACGAAAGCTGGAAGCGTACACGCTCGTTCAATTGACTCTCCCAAAAAGCAAATAGGCAAGTCTTCCACAGACTTGCCGGTAGTTTACACGAGTCGATCTTGCTCCGAAGTGAGATCAGAGACAGGTCAGGGATTGTCGCGCTTGAAAATCCAGTCGTGAGCGGGATGGTTTTTGAACCGCCACTTGCGCAAAGGACCAGCCATCACGTTGAGATAATACATCTCATAGCCATAGGGTGCGCCACATGGATGGTGGCCTTTGGGCACAAGCACAACATCTCCGTCAGAGACTGCCATGGTTTCATCAAGGCTTCCATCTTCGGTGAAAACGCGCTGGAAGCCGAAGCCCTGCGCCGGATTGAGGCGGTGATAATATGTCTCTTCCAGATAGGTCATGTCCGGAAAATTGTCTTCGTCATGTCTGTGGGGTGGATAGGATGACCAGTTTCCTTGCGGTGTGAATACCTCGGTAACAAGCAGGCTATCGGCAACATCGCGGCCTTCCATAGCGATATTATGGATGAAGCGGGTGTTGGTGCCTTTTCCCCGTTGTTCAAGTGTCAGACTTTCTGGCCCAAGCTTCTGCACCTTGCGGCCCGGTTTGCCCGGCGCGGTGCAAACGGCCAAAACACAATTCGTTGTGGCAGTTGCATGCCAGTCGCTTTCAGCAGGCACATAGAGGCAATGTGGCGGCAGTTTCTCGAACACGTTCATGCGTTCGCCCATCTCGCCGAAATCCTCGTCTGAGGCGGAAATCTTTGCCTTGCCTTCGACAAGAACGAGGATCACTTCAGTCGATCCGGTCTTTTCGGAGACACTCTCGCCGGATTTGAGACGGTAAAGGCTGAACCCGACATAGCTCCATTCTGCGCTTTCCGGGGTAATGTCGTGGACCTTGCCATGCGTGCCGTTGGGCTTGCGCAACAAATTGGCCATGTCTCAGTCTCCTTTGTCGAGTCCTGCTTCGCGTGCGAATGATTTCAGCGATTTCAGTCCAAGCGACTGATACTCATAGGGATTACGAATATCCGGATCCTGTTCGGCTTCGATCACCAGCCAGCCTTGATAGGCTTTGTCAGCGGCAACTTTCAGTACGGGCACGAAGTCGACGCCGCCATCTACATCGCCCGGAACGGTGAAGACGCCGCGACGGACTCCCTCCAGAAACGACAGGCTCTGGTCGCGTACTTCAGTGGCTATCGCTGGGCGAACGTTCTTGGCGTGGATATGCCCGACGCGGCCCATATGCTTTTTCGCAACCCGTTCTGGATCGCCGCCACCAAACAGGCAGTGACCTGTATCAAGAAGAAGCTTCGCATGTGGTCCTGTATGCTGCATAAGAAGATCTATCTCGTCCTCGCTCTGCACTACCGTTCCCATGTGATGATGGTAGACAAGCGCAATACCTTGGGCCGCAGCATATTCTGCGAGTGCTTCTACGCCCGCGCCGAATTCTTCCCAGCGCGCTTCTTCCAGCACCGGACGCTCGGATAGCGGCTTGTCGTTGTTGCCGTGAATGGCATTCGACGTTTCGCAAACAATGATGACCTTCGAACCCATCGCCTTCAGGAGGTCGAGCGCAGGCTGCATTGCTTTCTTTTCTTCTTCGACCGGATTCACCAGCAGGTTGAGCGAATGCCAGCCCGATACATAGAGAAGCTTGCGCGGTTCAAGCACAGCTTTTAGCGCAGCCGGCTCCTGCGGAAACTTGTGACCTTTCTCGATCCCGTCGAAACCAATCTCAGCGGTTTCATCGAGACATTGATCCAGGGTGATATGCGCGCCGAGGCTGCGATCATCGTCGTTCGACCAGGCAATAGGATTGGTGCCATAGAGGATCATCGGTCAGTTTCTTTCTTTGAGCTTAGCTTCATAATCTTTACGTGCGGCACGCACCTGTTCGCGCTCCGAGACTTCCGGCACCGCGACATCCCACCACCAACCGCCAGTTTCAGGGGTAGGGTAAGGATCGGTATCGATAATGACGACAGTGGTGCGCGGGCTGTTGCGGGTTTCCGCCAGAGCTTCCTCCAGCTCGCGGATTGAACCCACTTTCTTCGTATCTGCACCCATGGCTCCGGCGTGGGCAGCGAAATCGATGTGCGACGGGTTCACGTGGCTCGAATGGTCGAGCAGGTTGTTGAACTCGGCGCTGCCGGTTGCCATCTGCAGCCGGTTGATACAGCCGAAACCGCGATTGTCGGTAACAACAACTGTAATCTTCTGCCCCATCATGACGGCAGTGGCGAGTTCGGAATTGGCCATCATGTAAGAACCGTCGCCGACCATCACGATGACGTCCCGACCCGGCTCGGCCATCTTGATGCCAAGGCCACCGGCGATTTCATAACCCATGCACGAAAAGCCATATTCCATGTGATAGGACATGGGACGACCGGCTTTCCAGAGTTGGTGCAACTCTCCCGGCATCGTGCCTGCCGCGCACATGACAACGGTGTTCTCTCGTGCCTGACGTTGCACTGCGCCGATCACCTGCATATCAGTCGGCAAGGTATTGCCATCGCTTGGGGCAGCGGTAAACCGGTCTGCCGCCGCAAACCATTTCTCTTTCAATGCTGCGTCTACGGGGTGGCGTTTATAGCTGCCAACCGCTTTCGTGAGCGCTTCAAGACCAATCTTTGCATCGGCAACCAATGGAAGCGAACCGTGCTTTGAGCCGTCGTAGGGTTGGACGTTTAGCGAGAGAAGCTTGCGTCCGGGGTGTTTGAACAGCGCCCATGATCCGGTCGTGAAGTCTTGAAAGCGCGTGCCAACACCGATCACCAGATCGGCTTCCGCTGCGATGGCATTGGCGCTGTCTGCTCCAGTTACGCCAACCGGACCAAAATTGAGCGGGTGATCCCACGGTAGCGCCGATTTCCCAGCCTGTGTCTCGATGACTGGAATGCCATGTGCTTCGGCAAAACTGTGCAACGCTTCGTGGGCGCCGGAGTAGTGCACTCCGCCGCCTGCAACGATAACGGGCTTAAGCGCTGCCTTGATTGCTGCTGCTGCGGCATTCAGTTCATTCTCATCCGGCGGTGGACGGCGCCAGCGCCAGACTTTTTGTTCAAAGAACTCTTCCGGCCAGTCATAGGCCTCAGTTTGCACGTCCTGGCAAAAGGCAAGAGTTACGGGCCCACAATCAGCAGGATCGGTCATGGTACGGAAGGCACGAGGCAGGGCAGTGAGAAGCTGTTCGGGCCGGGTGATCCTGTCAAAATAGCGGCTGACCGGACGAAAACAGTCATTTACGGTCATGGTGCCGTCATTGAAATCTTCGATCTGCTGCAAGACGGGATCAGGTCCACGATTGGCAAAGACATCGCCGGGAATGAGGAGGACGGGTAGACGGTTTACATGGGCAAGGGCTGCTGCCGTGACCATATTTGTTGCGCCGGGACCGATGGAGGAGGTGACGGCGCAAGCGCGCCTGCGACCAAGTTGTTTGGTATAAGCAATGGCTGCATGGGCCATGGTCTGTTCATTATGGCCGCGCCATGTAGGCAGTTCTTCGCGAATGCCATGGAGGGCTTCGCCAAGTCCGGCCACATTCCCGTGGCCGAAGATAGCCCAAACACCTGCGATAAAGGTCTCACCATCTGGCGTCATCTGATTGGCGAGGTAGCGCACCAATGCCTGCGCAGCGGTCAATCGAACGGTTTTCATAGCTCCTCCAGCTTCATCCCGGCAGAACGAATTCAAAATGTACGCACGCCATCCCAGACATTGCAAAGGCCACGATAGCGCGTCACCATGTCGGCGATTGCTTCTTCGTCGCTGATCAGGCCGTTCAGCCATTTGCGTGCCGCGTCACCAAAGATCGTACGTCCCACTGCAAAGCCTTTGACAAGGTCGAATTCGGCGGCAATTGCAAGACTGGTTTCCAGTTCTTCGGCCGGTGCGTCCAGTCCTAGAACAACGATGCCGCGTGTGTGTGCATCGTTGCGTAGGATCGCGTCACAAGCATTGGCCCATGCCGCCCTGGTTTTCATGGGCTCGAGCTTCCACCAGTCGGGATAGACGCCGATTTCATAAAACCGCTCGATCACACGCGCAGTTGTGTCGTCATCGACGGGACCTGCTTTGGACGGGATGATTTCGAACAGGAACTCCAGCCTGTTACGTCGGGCAGCTGCAAAAAGACGTGAAACAGTTTCTTCCTGTTCTGCCTTGAACTCGGCTGTGTCATCCGGGTGGTAGAAGCATAGCAACTTCACGACATTCTCTACAGGCCACTCGACCAGTCCACCGCAGTCTGGTCCGAGTTCCGGTTCCAGCTTGAGCGGACGTGAACCAGGCCACTCCGTCGGACGTCCAATCCACAAGCCCGTGCCGGCAGCCTGGTAAAGAGCGTCACGGCCCAGTCGACCATCACACAATATGCCGTAACCTTCAGCGCCGTTCGCCACTTGCAAGGCTGCATTCAGGCAAAGCTGCTTGAATTCGCCGATCTTGTCGGTCGAAACGCCCGCCTCCGCAACCATTTCTTCCAGCTGGACGCGGTGGTCAAAGGCGAAAACGCGCATATGTGGCCAGTGGCCGTTGCGATTGGTGGACCAATGGATCTGCTCCAGAGCGGTGTCCTTGCGCAAAGCCTTGCTGCGAATGCCGGTGCGGAAAAAATACTGAAGCTCTTCCCAACTCGGATAGGCTGGCGTGCAGCCATGTCGCGAGACTGCAAAGGCCCCGCAGGCATTGGCAAATTTGAGGCTGGTTGGCCAGTCTTCTTCCTTTAGCCAGCCTCGCAAAAGCCCGGACATGAAACCATCGCCTGCGCCGAGCACGTTGAAAACGTCAATCGGGAAGCCTTCGCCGGTCTGTCCTTCGTCTAGGCTTTCAGGAATTGGGCCTTCGAAAACCACTGCCCCCATGGGGCCACGTTTGCAAACCAGTGCAGCTTCCGTTACTGCACGCACAGCTTTCAGCGCCTGAAGTGTATCTGTTGAGCCGCCTGCAATATGAAACTCTTCTTCTGTCCCGACGACAAGATCAAAGAGGTGGAGCGTCGATTGCAGTTTGGTCGTGACATCTGCGGATTCGATAAAGCGGTTTTCGCCATCGCCGTGTCCGGAAAGTCCCCAGAGATTGGGACGATAATCTATATCGAGCGCCGTCCGGCTGCCATTCTCGCGCGCAAGACGGAGTGCTTTCAGGACAGCTGCTTCCGTCTTTGGATGGGATAAGTGTGTGCCGGTAGCCAGAACACAGCCAGCTTCGGCGATGAAGGCTGGATCAATGTCATCCTCGCACAATGCCATGTCGGCACAATTCTCGCGATAGAATATCAGCGGAAAATGCTGTTGGTCGCGAATGCCGAGAATGACGAGGGCGGTCAGGCGCTCCGGATCAGTGACGATGCCACGTGTATCCACGCCTTCGCGTTCGAGTTCGCGCAGCAGGAAGCGCCCCATATGCTCGTCGCCGACACGCGTGATCAACGCCGATTTAAGGCCCAACCGCGCAGTCCCAGTTGCAATATTGGTGGGAGAACCACCTACATATTTGTTGAAGGAGGCCATGTCTTCCAGAAGACCGCCCACCTGCGCGCCATACAGGTCAACCGAAGATCGGCCAATCGTGATCAAGTCGAGCCGCTTCACAACCATCCTCCCTCACTACTTTCTTATTGCTGCAAGGCTGTGCATGATTTATGCGCACATAGCAGTTATTCCATTTTTGATTAAAATAGATTTATTATTCTATTTCAACTGAAAAATGGAATAATGCACGGGAAGGATTAGTCGCTTTGACGCGCCGTGCCTACGGCGACAGCGAGCGCTATGGCGAGACAAAGCGTTGCGGAGAGTGAGCGGAAGGCGCCGAAATCTACCTCGGAAACGAGCAATGTCTGTTTTGCTGATTTGCTCATCGGGCTGACAAACGTGTCGGTTATGCCGACGACATCAATACCGCGTGCGGCGATGGTTTCGGCCATGGCGACCGTTTCCGGTGAGTAGGGCGAAAACGTAATCGCCAGAAGCACGTCGCCTTCGCGAATGGCATGCAGATTCTCAAGTTTACCGACCGCACTATGCAGCATCGCAGGCACTTGCATCTTCTCCAGCGCATAAGCGAGGTAGCTCGCAACGGGAAAAGCACGGCGGATGCCGACAATGTGGATTGTTTGTGCGTTGGCCAGTAGCTGAACGACCTTTTCGAGTGCGTCCGGATCGATGGTCTTGAGCAAGCCTTCGAGGGAAGTACGCCCTGCTTCAGCAAATTCGGCAAGAAGGGCGGGTGCACTGCCTGTTGCGGTCTCGCGCAAATGCTGCAGTCTGGTCGAATAATCAGGCCAGCCCCCCGCATAGGAATCCCGGAACAGCTTCTGCATTTCCGAAAAGCCGGAAAACCCCATGATCTGGCAGAAGCGCATGAAGGCAGAACTCTGCACACCTGCGCCTTCAGCCATCTCAGCAACGGTCGACACCGCGATGCGATCCTGGTTGGCGGCGACGAAATCGGCGCATTGCTTGAGCCTCTTCGGCAAACGATCAGAAACCTCCAGCAGTTTCGTTTCGAATTCCTTGATATTCGCCGGAACGCTGATCAATGACGGGGCAGGGGAATCCATCGTTGGCCTTTCAATATGGTCCTTGACAATCTTTATGTCACATTCTAGCAAAATAGAATAAATATTCTATAGCGTATCTTCGATGACTGAAGATGGCCGTTTCCTGGGAGGATGAGGCAATGGTTACACGTCTGGCGCTGCTCGGCGCGGGCCGTATCGGCAAGGTTCATGCAGGCGCAATCGCTGCGGACAAGCGGGCCCGATTGGTTGCCGTCGCTGACGCCAATGAGGCGGCGGCGAGAGCAATTGCCGGTTCTGCGGGTGCGGACGTTCGAACCATCGACGAAATCGAGAAATCAGACGATATAGATGCAGTGCTGATATGCACACCGACCAATACGCACGCTGATCTTATTGAACGGTTTTCTCGCGCCGGCAAGGCCGTTTTCTGCGAAAAGCCCATTGATCTCGATATTGCACGTGTTCGATCTTGTCTCGCTGTCATTCGTGATACCGGCGCGAAGGTGATGCTGGGTTTCAATCGTCGTTTCGATCCGCATTTTGCGGCAGTCCACAAGGCCATCGAAGATGGACGCATCGGCAATGTTGAAATGGTGACGATCACCAGTCGCGATCCGGGGGCGCCGCCTGCAGACTATATCAAGGTATCCGGCGGTATTTTCCGCGACATGACGATCCACGATTTTGACATGGCGCGATTTCTTCTCGGTGAGGAAGTCGATGGCGTATCGGCCGCGGCTTCGGTGCTCGTCGACCCAAAGATCGGAGAACTCGGCGATTACGATAGTGCGAGCGTCATCCTGACGACCCCTTCCGGACGTCAGTGTGTCATTTCCAATTCACGGCGTGCTTCCTACGGCTACGATCAACGCATTGAAGTTCACGGATCGCTTGGTGCTGTTTCGGCGGAAAACCAACGTCCAGTCTCGATAGAGATTGCGTCCAGAGATGGCTATAACCGCCCGCCATTGCATGATTTTTTCATGACCCGCTATACGGCTGCTTATGCAGCGGAAATCGCCTCGTTTATCGATGCTTTGGATACTGGCAAAGCATCGCACCCTTCAGCGGAAGATGGATTACAAGCTTTGGCTCTGGCTGAAGCGGCACTTCGTTCGGTCAGGGAAGGCCGCACTGTCAAAGTTGCGGAAGTTCTCGGATAAGGCGGCAATTTTGTTTGCCTTTTTCCGCAATCGGCTGCGAAGGGCGCAAATATCTAAAAAACAAGTAGTTAGCAGAATGTGCGGCCAAATATTACTTCCCTAGTTTTCGGGGTTTTTCAACGGTGTTGGCCGCACAACGAAGAATTAAAACGCAAAAAAGGCCCCTGCTGGTATTTCAACCAGCAGGGGCCTTTTGCATTCGCGGTTACGGTTTCCGCGACGGGATGGGTATTGATTTGTCGGTTCAGCCGGGATCGATAGGACGCGCTGTCCTACTTCGACCAATCTCTTCTGAATTCTGGTCGATAAGCTTTTTCTGGAATTCTAGGCGCTGCTCTATCGCCTTCATACCAAGTTCAAATTCGCTGCGAGGAATAAGCCCTTCGTCCATCTTCTCAATGCGGGCTTCGTTCCTGTCGATATCCTCATTAGTCCGCTGCATGAACATTTCTAGCTCCTGCCGGGTAACTTTTCGGATTGGTTCGGGGATGCGTGTAAAAAGGCTAAAGTACCGGGTAGGGCGCATGGACTTCGAAAAGCAGCAGCGTCACGCTTGGCTGAGTTCGGATGTACCGAACGCGAAATTATGGCGATAACGGGACACACAACTTCGAAGGAGGTTGACCGATACGCCAAGTCTGCCCGACAAAAGGTTCTTGCGAAATCCGCTATGGAAAAGATGCTATTGAATACGCAGAACGACGAAGAAAAAAGGACGCATCTACAGTTGGTCGTTGGATAACTAAACTGAAAAGTTGGCCGCACAGTGGATTATTGGCCGCACAACGACTACAAGCCCTTGTTAACATTGCTACTTGCAAAACGGTTCATTCGGCTGCGATATGCGGGGCATGGCCTACAAGATCGATGATTTGCCTTTTGAAGAGTTTTTCGTACCCGTGAGCAAGGCTACGGCAGCTTTGGTGCGGCTGGACGAGCGGCTTTCGCGCTCGCCCATTCGCGAAGGTATGGTCGAGCGGATGCATATGCACGATGCCGTCGCTTCGATGTGGCTTGAAGGCGAACTTGTGCATATGGAAGACTTGGTCCTACATGATGCCTTCATGGACAGTCGGATGCCAACTCACGCGCTGACCATCGCACATGCCGTATTGCGCATGCGCCGACAGATTGCTGGAAGGTCGGCCGACTGGGCTCTTGGCCCGACCGGCATTCAACAATTGCTCGGCCGAACAGTTGATACGACACCTGCAGAAGTTGAGCTGTCAGAAGCAATGGACGACGAAGTCGATCCGTTGCTCGATGACATTGACAATTTGCTTGCGCGGACTAACGCACTTTTGAAAGGCGCAGTTCCAGGCAAACCCAAACCGGAAGCGACTTCGCGGGATACGCTACTTTACGACGATGACTGGGATGAGGATGCACGTTTGCAGGAATGGCGGGATTGTCTTGCTGCGACACGGCATCTGCCGCCACTCATGCGCGCCGCTTTGATCCACGATGCATGGTTTTCTCTGGAGGTTGTTCAGCGATCGTCATGGATTGGCCGATTGCTGACTGCCGCCTTCTTGCGTCAAAGTGGTCTTGCAATGGGCCATTTGCCGGCGATCAGCCTAGGTCTCCGCGCGAAACGACCGGATGAACGGCGTTCACCCAATCGTCTGGTCCGTCTCAGGGCATTTTTCGAAAGCATCGAAGATGCCGCCGATACGACCATGAAGGAGCATGACCGGCTGCTTCTGGCGCGCGAGCAAATGCAGCGTAAGCTCAAGGGGCGCAGGTCCAATTCGCGATTGCCGCAATTGATGGAGATGGTTCTGCGCAGGCCCGTGATTTCCAGCCAGATGGTGGAGAAGGAACTTCAGGTTACACAGCAAGGGGCGCTGAAGCTGATTTCGGAGCTCAATTTGCGGGAAATCACCGGGAGGGGGCGGTTTCGCGCGTGGGGGATTCTCTAGGCTGGTTTCATGCACTTGCTGCGAAGATGGTCAGCGAAGAGCTGAAATTCGTTGCGGCGGGCGGCGTTGGAGCGCCAGACGAGAACCAGTGAGCGGTAATTGCTCTTGCCCTCATATGGAACGATACTCAGCTCTGTTCCGCGAGTAACTCCGGCTTTGACTGCCACTTCAGGCAACAGCGTAACACCCATCCCGAAATCGACAAGTTGCACCAACGTCATGATGGATGTGGCATGAACGTCACCGCTTGCTTGGGCCGGTGTGGATCCTATGGCGGCCATGACGTGTTCCCGAAGGCAATGCCCGGTTTCCAGCAGCAGAAACGGCTGGTCCTGCAGGTCGTCAGCCTCGACCTGATCGCGATTGGCCAGCTCATGATCGCGCCGTACTGCCAGATAGAAGATGTCCCGACCAAGTCCTGCTACCTCAAATTCATCGAGATCGTATGGATGGGCGACGAGTGCTACATCGAGCGAACCTGAACGCAAGCTGTCGAGCAACGACCGAGTGAGACCTTCGCGAATAGTCAACTGCAATTCGGGAAAAGCTTTGGCGGTCGCGGGCAGGACTTTAGGCAGCAGAAATGGCGCTATTGAAGGGATGACACCCATTCGCAGTCTGGTCGTCAGCGGTCGCTCGGCCTGCCGCGCGTGTTCGGGTAGTTCTTCAATGAGGGCTATGATCGTACGAGCGCGTGCCAGAAAATCTTCACCGGCAGGCAGCAGCTGCATTCGCCTGCCCGAGCGATCGATCAGTATTACGTCAAGCTCTGTCTCGAGTGCCTGGATCGCCGCACTCAGCGTCGACTGGGTAACACCCACGACCTCGGCTGCACGCGAAAAGGATCCCGCTTTGACAAGGGCCATAAAGTAATGGAGCTGACGGACGCTAATGTTGAGCATTGAATCTTTCGATTTTTCTCCATCGTTATAATCGATGGATTTGATCGTTATAATCGCTTTGACCGATTTAACAAGAACGCCTATATCTGACTCGCAGACGGAGAATTCTGAAATTTCAGAAATTTCCGCATAACAATTGAATTTACAGGCAGGTATAGAATGCTCGGTATCGGCGACAAGCTTCCCTCTTTCCAGGTCACCGGCGTAAAGCCCGGTTTCAACCATCACGAAGAAAACGGCGTTTCGGCATTTGAAGAAATCACCGAAGCAAGCTTCGCGGGCAAGTGGAAGGTTATTTTCTTTTACCCGAAGGATTTTACCTTTGTGTGCCCGACCGAAATCGCTGAATTTGCGCGCCTTGCTTCGGATTTCGAAGACCGCGACGCAGTCGTTCTGGGCGGTTCGACCGACAATGAATTCGTGAAGCTTGCATGGCGTCGCGATCACAAGGACCTCGACAAGCTGCCGATCTGGTCGTTTGCCGACACCAATGGTTCGCTGGTCGATGGCCTCGGTGTTCGTTCGCCGGACGGCGTCGCATACCGCTACACCTTTGTTGTCGATCCGGACAACACGATCCAGCACGTTTACGCAACCAACCTCAATGTTGGTCGCGCCCCAAAAGATACGCTGCGCGTTCTCGATGCGCTGCAGACCGATGAGCTTTGCCCATGCAACCGCGAAGTCGGCGGCGAGACGCTCAAGGCTGCCTGATAGGCCCCGATTGGTTTGCAGAAAGGCGGGTCAAGGCCCGCCTTTCTTTTATCTAATATCCAAATGACAGATAAAGAGGGTTCCATGTCCATTGATGATCTGAAGTCAAAGATCCCGGATTTCGCCAAGGACGTTCGTCTCAATCTTTCGTCGATGGCAAGCGACGAAACTCTGACATCGCAACAGAAATACGGTCTGTTTGTCGCCTGCGGCATTGCCTCTCGAAATGCCGATGTGCGCAAGGCGCTTGTTGCCGAAGCAGCTGCCAAGGTCGATGCTTCCGTCATTCAGGCGGCAAAGTCTGCTGCGTCGATCATGGGCATGAACAACGTCTATTATCGCTTCGTGCATCTTGCGACCAACAAGGACTATCGCACCATGCCAGCGAAGCTGCGCATGAATGTGATCGGTAATCCGGGTGTCGATAAGATTGATTTCGAACTCTGGTCACTGGCTGTATCTGCGATCAACGGTTGTGGCATGTGCATTGATGCGCATGAGGATGTCCTGCGCAAGGCCAATGTGACGTCGGAAACGATCCAGACTGCCGTGCGTTTTGCATCGATTATTCAGTCGGTGGCTATCGCGCTGGAAGCTGCTGACACTGAATAAGAGCAGCACGCTTTTTAAAAAAGAAAACCCGCGTGGATTAGTCCACGCGGGCTTTTTGTTTCGTAGGGTTTATTACTCGTCGCGCTTGAACGAGATGAAGGCAAAACCGATCAGCGAGACAACCGCGGCAACAGACATGTAATAGCCGACATAGTTGAAGCTATAATGCGTTGCGAGCCAGGTCGCGATATAGGGTGCAACCGAAGCACCGAGGATACCCGCCAGATTGAAGGTCAATGAAGCGCCAGTGTAGCGCACGGAAGTTGGGAACGGCTCGGCCAGAGCGGCGCCAATTGGACCGTAGGTCAAGCCCATCAAGCCGAACCCAATGATGAGGAATGCGAGAACACCAGCTGTACCAGCCATGAACAACGGCGCCATGATGAAGCCGTAGAGGCCGATCAGGACTGTGACGATGATCATGACTGGGCGCATGCCAAAGCGGTCGGACAGCAACGCTGCAACTGGAATCATGAGCCCGAAGAAGATTACGCCAGCCATCTGCAGGATAAGAAATTCCTCGCGGCTGTAACCAAGTGCGCGTGTGCCCCATCCCAGCGAGAAGACCGTCATCAAGTAGAACAGGACGAAGGTCGCAACCGCACCGATGGTGCCGAGAAACAGGCTCGTCTTGTGTTTTTTGAACAGCGTGGCGACTGGTACTTCGACGCGTTCAGCCTTGTCGATTGCCTTCTGGAATTCTGGCGTTTCAGCGATTTTCAGTCGGATGAAGAGGCCCACACCGACCAGAAGGGCGCTGGCGATGAATGGAATGCGCCAGCCGAAAGCAAAAAACTGTTCTTCGGTGAGAGCTTCAGCCAGAACGAGGAAGATGCCTGTTGCCAGAATGAAGCCAACTGGTGCGCCGAGTTGCGGGAACATGCCGTACCATGTGCGCTTGCCTTCCGGTGCATTTTCAGTTGCAAGCAGCACTGCGCCGCCCCATTCACCACCAAGGCCAAGTCCCTGACCCAGACGGCAGAGAGCCAGCAGGAGAGCTGCCCATACGCCGATGGAGTCGTATGTTGGTAGGAAGCCGATGGCGACCGTGGAAATGCCCATGGTCATGAGTGCGGCCACCAGCGTCGCCTTGCGCCCGACCTTGTCCCCAAAGTGACCGAACAGGGCACCACCGATGGGGCGGGCAAAGAAGGCAATCGCAAAGGTTGCCAGAGACTGGAGAAGCGCGGAGTTACCGTCGCTCGCAGGGAAGAACAAATGCGGGAACACAATCACCGCAGCGGTTGCATAAATATAGAAGTCAAAGAATTCGATCGTTGTGCCGATCATGCTTGCGGCCAGAACGCGGCGCGCGGAATTTTTCTGCGGGGAAACCGCTACAGCGACAGTCATTGTTTCAGATCCAATATTTGCGGGCCGTCTAAATTAGGGGGAGGGGCCCGAGATATGGTTTCTTTAAAACCGCAGAGTATGGAATCGCAAGCAGAAAACGGCTTTTGAGCAACTTTATGATTTCGGATGGGCTGATTTGGAAAGAAAAGCGAAAGTGGATAAAATTCCCGTCATCACTCGGCCTGGTCTTTCAATTGCCGCGTCGTACGACTAGATTTCGCATGTCGTCTGTTTGGAAACAAAGATGTATCGAGCAAAGTACGATATCGGTATGAGGAATACGGCACGGGGCCATGCGGTCTTGCGTTTGCCTTCCCGTATGCTTGTGACATTGCTTTCGTTCCTGTTTCTCGTTTCCGTGCAGCTTTGTTATGCGATGGCGCATGACACGCCATCTGTGCAGACGGGTTCCGAATGTCATGTGAGTATGCCGCATCATATGGACGGCTTGTCGATGTCTATGTCGGTGGACGAGGGCAAGACTGCACCAATGGATCACGGTGCTAAAACACTAAATGTTTGTGTCATGATGACATGTGGATGTGTTGTTCAGTTGGCGACAGACCTGCGCGCCTCTGATTCCACACAGGATTTCGGCTTGCCGCCGCTTGTTGCGGCGCTGAATGGCAATTCTCCGAACAGAGATCTGCGCCCTCCGATAACGCTCCAGGCTTGATCTTGAAATCGCCGTCAAAGGTTTGGCGGCTATTATGATTATTGTCTGGAGACTTACCATGTCTGGAATTACACGCCGCCGCCTGCTGACCCTTGGGGCAGGCGCCGCCTTTATCACAGCCATTCGCCCCTTTGACAGCCGGGCACAAGATGTACATCAGCATATGGGGCACGGAGCCGCGGCCTCATCGACCGCCCAATCCGGTCGTCCTTTGCCCTTACCGGCTCTGCTTGAACCCGATGCATCAGGTGTTGTTAAATTGAAAGTACAGAAGGGGCGACACAGTTTCGAAGAAGGAAGCGAAGCGGCATCTGCCGGCATCAATGGCGCCTATCTTGGTCCTCTCGTCCGCTTGAAGAACGGGGAAACGGTTACCCTTTCCGTCAAAAATGGCATGGATGAAGAAACCACGCTTCATTGGCATGGGCTGTTTGTTCCGTCCGTCCTCGACGGTGGGCCGCATAATCTGATAGCAGGGGGCGGAGAGTGGAAGCCGAAAGTCACGGTTAATCAGCCAGCTTCGTTCAACTGGTTCCATCCGCATCTGCATGGAAACACCGCTCGCCAGGCGCATATGGGTATCGCCGGTTTGATGGTGGTGACTGATGGCAAGGATGCTGAACGCGGGCTACCGGAAGATTACGGCGTGGATGATATTCCATTGGTGCTTCAGGATCGCCGAGTGATTGAGGGTGATGAGGTCTATCAACCCGATATCATGGATTTGATGCATGGCTTCCGAGGCGACAAGCTTATCGTCAATGGTGTCGTTTCACCGGAAGCACGTGTTCCCGCATCCATCGTGCGTCTGCGTATTTTGAACGGCGCCAATGCGCGAAACTTCCATATCCGTCTGGGTGATGATCGGCCTTTGCTTGTCATAGCATCAGATGGCGGCTTCATTGGAAAGCCAGAACAGGTCGAAAGGCTGACCATCAGCCCCGGTGAACGTTATGAGGTTCTGGTTGATTTCTCCAACGGCGAGGCGGCTGACCTGCTGACTTATGGCGATGACAGCGGCGGCGATGATCTGCAATTGATGCGGTTTGTCGTAGACGCTGCGTTGCATGGGAAAATCACGACCCTTCCAGATCGTCTCGATGGTCCTGATGCGCCTGATGAAAAACTTTCTGTAAAACGCCGTTCGTTCTCCTTCGACGAGCGGATGGCAGAGAATATGAAACTGATGATGGCTAAGCCATCAGCCGACCCTCATACCGGGCATAATATGGGCAATATGGATATGAGCTCGATGTCCGGCGCGATGGATCACGATATGCACGGAGCCAGGAGTTCTGCCGATGCGGGGCCTGCGCTTGAAGCTCTGACCTCGGGTGTGGAAATGGCAATCGCGGGTAAACCGTTCGACATGGATCGCATTGATGTTGAGGCCAAACTTGGTTCTTGGGAGATTTGGGATCTTACAACGAAGGAGATGCCACACCCATTCCATATCCACGGAGCGTCATTCCGTATTCTTTCCCTTAACGGCAAGGCTCCGCCAGCGCACCAGTCGGGATGGAAGGATACTGCTTTGATCGATGGCAAGGCCGAAATACTTGTCCATTTCGACCGTGAGGGGGCGAAGAGCCATCCGTTCATGTTCCATTGCCATGTGCTGGAACATGAAGATGTGGGCATGATGGCTCAATTCGTGACGGTATAGTCTGTGGCGGGCCGCGTGGCGGTCGTTTGTCATGCGGTCCGCCCTTCGAACATTTATTTTCGAACAATTTCTGACGGTATGCGTTGTCCCCTCATCACGAATTATCGCGATCAGGAGGAAATGATGCAGCCGCTATTGATTGCTTCAGCAATGATGCTTCTGACAGTTCCAGCCGTTGCTGCGGATGTGAGTGTCAAACTCTACGAAGCTCTGCCGACGGGGCAGGGGAAAGAAATCGGCACCGTCAAGATCTCGCAGACTGCTGACGGATTGCAATTCAAACCCGATTTGCATGGCCTGCCTGCCGGTGAGCATGGCTTTCATGTTCACGAGAAAGGAAGCTGCGCACCGGCTGAGCAGGATGGAAAAACTGTTCCGGCGCAAGCTGCCGGTGGGCATTACGACCCCTCACATTCCAAGCATCATATGGGGCCGGAAGGCGAGGGGCACCTTGGTGATCTACCTTTGCTCAAGACAGACGCCGCTGGCGATGTGACGCAAAGCGTCACGGCTCCGCGTCTGAAGTCGCTGGATGAAATCAAAGGTAGAGCTTTGATGGTTCACATGGGGGGCGACAATTACTCCGATGAGCCTAAGCCCCTTGGCGGCGGTGGAGCACGGTTTGCCTGCGGTGTGATCGAGTAGTCCGGTGCGAAGACCTATCCCCAATTCTCAATGCGGATTTTGGAACCATCGGAGAAGCGCGATATATGAAACGCCGAAGGATCGACAATCGGCGTTTCTCCCGTGACCATATCGGCTACAAGCTTACCCGCTCCTGGACCGATCCCGAAGCCGTGTCCTGAAAAGCCCGTTGCCACAATCAATCCTTCAACGCCCGGAAGGGGTGAAATAACCGGAATGACATCCGGCATCGTATCGATGAGACCTGCCCATTCCTGCGTTATTGTGGCTGATGCGAAAGAAGGGATTGCCTGCTTCAGTTTCGCAAGCACCTGAGCATTGGCTGCCTTGTGTGGAGCAGGGTCGAGTGTACGGATTTTCTCGAAGATAGAGACCTGATCTGCAGGTCGAAGCTTCCACTGGAATGCTTCTTCGAAAAAGCGCTCGCCAAATCGGAACCGCAACGAGCGCCATTCGCTCGAAAGCGACGGTATGAAATCGCGAAAAAACCGGAAACTGTCGGGTACGATATCAGCGATGGACCCGCCAAGGCTCGCGACCGTATAACCGCCATCCAGCCTTTTGCGTAGGGCAAAGTCTGAAAATGCAATCGCAGGTTCCACACCTGCATCGAGAGCCGCTGTACGGAAGACGGAAGAACGAACTTTCAACTGCGGCAAGTGGGCATTGAATTCAGAAACAATAAGTCTGGACCATGCTCCTCCCGCAACCACTACCGCCTCACAGCGCAGGCGGCCTTTTTCAGTCAGAACAGCAGTGACACGGCCATTGGTTGTTTCGATACCGCGCACCGCGCAATTTTGTAGAATGACGGCACCGTTTTCTTGGGCTTTTGCAGCGAAAGCCGGAACGGCCTTTTGCGGTTCTGCGCGACCGTCGAGGGGGGTAATCATACCGCCTGCGAGATTCCGATTGACGTTTGGTACCAGTGCAGCAGCTTGTTTGGAGTTGAGAAGTTCGGTTTCTATACCATGTTCGCGGGCAATCTTGATCCAGTCGGTATAAAGAGCTATTTGCTCTTCTTTTTCAGCCGTGTAGGCGATTCCGGTAACACGGAAACCTGTTTCGCGCCCAGTACGTTCGTTCATGCTGTCCCATAGTCGCATGCTCTCGACTATGAGCGGCATTTCGCGGCTGTCACGGCCCGTGCGTCGGCACCAACCCCAGTTGCGGCTGGATTGCTCGCCTGCGATCTCGCCTTTTTCAAGGAGAGTGACGGGGATGCCTCGCTCGGCCAGAAAGAGAGCCGTGGAAACACCGATGACGCCGCCACCGATGATGGCGATTTTGGTTTCCTGCGGCAAGCTTTCAGCTGTCGCCACCTTATCCGTGACCGGCCCCATTTCGGTGTTCTCCTGCAATGCGATTGGGTGATTTGGGCATGTGGAAGCAGTGCGAACATGGCGCGCTTTTCGTTCGCGATCAACCAGATAAGCCGCTCTAAAAATACTTAGTTACGATATTCCTGAGATATTCTATCCTGTTTTAGTAGCTTTCTGGAGAATGTGCCTCTATATCCGCCTGAACTGCAATCTGGACACGCGATCTTGCCTATGGACGCACGCAACCCGTACGATGAAAGACAGGTTTCCGGTCATTCCGGTCCGGCATTGGCGTTATCCGGTATTCGCCGCCAATTTGGAGCAGCGCTTGCGCTTGACGACGTTTCCCTTGATGTCCAAGCGGGCGAGATCATCTGTCTGGTTGGCCATTCTGGCTGTGGCAAGACTTCTCTATTGCGCATCATTGCCGGCATTGATGCTCCAGATTGTGGAACACTTGCGATGGGCGGCAAAACATTTGTCGGCCCATCGGTCTTCATCGAGCCGGAAAAACGGAATGTCGGTGTGGTCTTTCAGGATTACGCCCTGTTTCCGCACCTGACGGTCAAGGAAAATATCCTGTTCGGTTTGCGGAAAATGCCCAGAGGCGAAGTGCGCGCGCGGGCAAAGGAGCTTCTGGAACTGGTGTCGCTGTCGCATATGGCGGATCGCTATCCGCACATGCTGTCTGGCGGCGAGCAACAACGTGTCGCTCTTGTCCGTGCCCTTGCTCCGAAACCACATCTGTTGCTGATGGACGAGCCTTTTTCAAATCTTGATAGAGGTCTGCGTGCCAGAGTTCGTCGCGAAACTGTCGCCTTATTGAGGGAACTCGGTACAACGGCGATTATTGTAACCCACGAGGCTGAAGAAGCATTGTCGACTGGGGATCGAGTGGTGCTGATGCGCTCTGGAACAATCGTTCAAAGTGGCCCCGCATGCGAACTCCATGACCGGCCTTTGAACCGTTATGCGGCAGATTTTTTCTGTGACTTCAATATGATACCGGGGAAAGTTGAAGGTGATAAACTAGCCACTCCCTTTGGGACGCTTGCCACGACCAAAAGGCTTGAGCCAAATGCTGAAGTGTTTGTCTATCTGCGTCCACGCGATTTTACGATCCTGACCCAAGGTGAGGCCGGCGAAGCTTCATTGCGTGGTCATATTGAATCGCGCACTTTTCTCGGTGAAATCGAAGAACTGGTCGTACAGGTGACAGGCGCAGCTCTGCGTCTGCGGGTGCGTACGGAGCTGCGGCTTCCTGCAACAGCTATCGATATTGTTCTGTGCCCACACTGGGACAAGGCGCTTATCTTCCCCAAGTGATCGAAAATATACGGCATCAGAGTTGTATGGGTAATTGACCGTCAGCGAGCCTCACCGTATAACTTGATTAGTTCGCTCATAATTCGAAATGAAACCGGTCCATCTGGAGGTAGAATGTCCAAGTTTGCGCGTTATGGTCTCGCTCTCGCCGCAGCAACGTTTTTCGCAGGAGCCGCCCACGCAGATGAAGTGAACATTTACACGACACGCGAGCCGGGCCTTATTCAGCCCTTGCTCGATGCTTTTAAATCGTCCACGGGAATCACGGTCAATACAGTATTTCTGAAGGATGGCTTGGCAGAGCGCGTGGCCTCAGAGGGTGCGAATTCACCCGCCGACATTCTTATGACGGTGGATGCCGGTAATCTGGTTGACCTCGTTGACAAGGGCCTTACCCAGCCTGTCGATTCAAAGGTGCTGAAAGAGGCCGTCCCGGAACAGCTTCGCGATGCAAAGGATAATTGGTTCGCGCTTTCCATGCGCGCTCGTGTTGTCTATGCGGCCAAGGACCTTGAGATTGACAAGATCACTTACGAAGACCTCTCCGATCCGAAATGGAAGGGTAAAGTCTGTATTCGTGCAGGTCAGCATCCTTACAATACTGCTCTCTTCGCGGACTATATCGCGCATTATGGTGCGGAAAAGACCGAAGAATGGCTGAAGGGTCTCAAGGACAATCTTGCGCGAAAAGCCGCTGGCGGAGATCGTGACGGAGCTAAGGATATCGTTGGCGGTATTTGCGATATTGCGGTCGCGAATTCCTATTATGTCGGCCTGATGCGTTCGGGTAAGGGCGGTGACGAGCAGAAGGCATGGGGCGAAGGCATCAAGGTCTTGCTGCCTACCTTCAAGGATGGCGGAACTCAGGTGAACATCAGTGGGGCGGCCATTGCCAAGAATGCGCCGAACAAGGAAGCAGCAGTCAAGCTGCTTGAATATCTGGTGTCTGATGAGGCTCAGCAGATCTATGCCAAGGCCAATTTTGAATATCCGGTCAGGCCGGGCGCGCCGCTCGATCCAATCGTGGAGTCGTTCGGTGAGCTGAAGATCGACAGCGTTCCGTTGTCAGAAATTGTCAGCCATCGCAAGCAGGCTAGCGAATTGGTCGACAAAGTTGGTTTTGATAACTAAAAGCCGAATGAACTAAGCAGTCTAACGCCGGTACAAATCATGTGCCGGCGTTGTATTATAGAGAGACCAATGGAAGCCTTTGCCGCCATGCGGAAACGAGTTTTGCAACCTGCACGGGCAGGGCGCAACTGGCTGTGGCTCTCGGCATTGGTCGCAATTCTGGTTGTGCTGCCGGTTTTCGCCCTCGCCATTGAAGCTATTCAGGGCTCGGCAGGGCTTTGGGGGCATCTGCTAACCACCAATCTGCCAACGGCTTTTCTCGAAACGGTTGTTCTGCTCGTAGGTGTCGGCACTATCGCCGCTGTTATTGGAACATCGACGGCATGGCTGGTGACGGCTTATGATTTTCGCGGGCGAGGTATACTCGAATGGGCGCTTTTGCTGCCGCTGGCTGTCCCAACCTACATAGTTGCCTATGCCTATCTCGATATCCTGCATCCTATCGGTCCGGTACAAGGCGCGGTACGCTTCATGTTGGGGTACGAAAGCCCGCGTCAGTTTCGATTGCCTGATATCCGTTCGATGACCGGGTGCATCATTCTTCTGGGCTTCGTTCTGTACCCCTATGTCTATATTCCTACACGGGCCATGTTTCTCACCCAATCCGCAAGTCTTATTGAGGCGGCAAGAACTCTGGGAGTCAGCCGCAAGGGTATTTTCTGGCGGGTTGCATTGCCACTTGCCCGCCCTGCTGTGGCGGTCGGTGTCAGTCTGGCCTTAATGGAAACGTTGAATGACGTGGGTGCCGCTGAATTTCTGGGCGTTCGCACGTTGACCGTTTCGATTTATACAACCTGGATAACGCGCTCGGATTTGCCGGGGGCTGCCCAATTGGCACTCGCGCTTCTGTTTCTGGTTGTTGCCCTCGTCTCAATTGAGCGCTGGGCGCGTCGTAAGCAGCGGTTTGCTTCGAATATTCGCCATTCGCGTGGGTTCGAGCCATTAAAAGTGAGAAGAGGCCACGCTGTCTGGCTGTTCGGCCTGTGCTCGCTACCGGTGATTATTGGATTTGTCTTGCCTGCGACTTATCTCGTTGTGGAAGCCGTAAAACGCATTCGCTTTGCCGGTGTATCTCCACGATTGGTTGGTGAAGCTTTCAATACAGTCGCCTTGGCCTCAATCGCGACGGCTCTGGTGCTGATATGCGGAATGTTTGTAGCATATGCCGTTCGGCTTTTCCCGGGTCCCATTTCACGCTGGTCTTATCGTCTATCGACGATGGGATACGCCGCGCCGGGCACCGTAATCGCCATCGGCATTCTGGTGGTCGCGGGTGGCTTTGATAGCCTCTTCAACCAGTTCACATCGCATTTCTTCGGGTATTCTGCCGGATTGGTGCTGATTGGAACGGGCGCAGCGGTCATTTATGCCTATGTCGTCCGATTCCTCGCCATTTCCGCCGGTGGTATTGATTCAGGGCTGGAGCGAATTCCTTTGTCTCTCGATCATGCGTCACGCACATTGGGACGCGGTGTAACACGGACATTCTATGCAGTTCATTTGCCATTATCCAGAACAGCCATCGTGGCGGCGGGCCTGCTCGTATTCGTTGACTGCGTGAAAGAGCTACCCGCAACACTTTTGCTGCGCCCGCTCAACGTCGAAACCTTTGCAACACATCTTTATGGTGAAGCCGCACGCGGCACTTATGAAGAGGCATCCATAGCAGCACTTGCTATTGTGGTCGTCGGAATTTTGCCCGTGATATTACTTGCCCGTGTCGGGAAGCGTTTTGGCAGGCGTACTTGACCGATTTTTCTGGTATCGGCAGGCGTGAATCCCGTATTCCATAATTCAGAAATACTTAAATAGTTATTGGTATTCTTGGATAGGGAACAAAGCACAATCTGGATGATACTTGCGGTTGCATTGGCGTTGGAACTGCTCTCCGGAACGATGCAGGGGGCGACATGTTTAAAGTCCTGGAATGCGTGACAATACAGCACGATCAGCCCTTTGTGGTTCTCGCTGCATCCATTTCATTTGCAAGCATGTTTGCATTTTTCCTGTTGCTTGCTCGCGCGCGGGAGTGCACGGAAAGCCGCCGCGATAACTGGCTGGCGATAAGTGCTTTTGCAGGTGGGCTGGGCGTTTGGGCAACCCATTTTGTCGCCATGCTTGCCTATAGCGGCACCGTTGCAATCGAGTTTGATTTCACAATCACAGTTCTTTCCGCAGCTATAGCGGTTCTTGGCTTTTGGTTGAGTTTGCGCCTTCTCAAGGGGCCAACGTTCAAGTTCAGCTTGATCGCCGCCGTTTCGGCGACGTTGTCAATTGCAGCGATGCATTTCACGGGTATGAGCGCAATCAAAGCGGCAGCCAATGTCCACTATGATCTCCCGCCAATCGTCGTGGGTAGCATCGTGTCAATTCTACTTCTGCTCGCGGCTTTCTGGCTGGTGACGAATGCTTCCGGCTGGATGCGTATTCTGCTTCCTACTGTCGGAGGCATACTGGCAGTCTGTACGCTCCATTTCACAGCAGTCGCGTCTACTGAACTGGTTCCAAACCCGAGCCTTCCCGCAGCCGATCCTCTTGGTATCGGACGTCTCTGGCTGATCGGCGCCATTGCCGCTGTGGTTTGTATCGTAGCCTTGACAACGATCATTGCCGTATTTGTAGACCGTTATATGACGGATCTAAAGGGATTTGCGAACGCCACATTGGACGGACTGGCTGTTATCCGTGACGGCGGAATCGTTGAAATGAATGCTCGGTTTTCCGAACTTATGCGGAGAAGCGAAAGGGCGCTTGTTGGTGTCGCGCCGGATACTCTGTTGTTGGCGGCTGACGGGCTCCCGGTCTGTGCGTCTCGTTTGGAAGCGGTTGAGGCGGCTCCCCGGTTTCCAAATGATGAGCGCATCTTTGAACTTGCAGTTCACACAATTGAGTATCAAGGGCGTCCTTGTGAGGTGTTGGCCGTCCGTGACCTTACCGAAAAACGCACAGCCCAGCGTCAAATCGAACACATGGCGCGGCATGATGCACTCACCGATTTGCCCAATCGCATGTTCTTCGAGGAGCGTCTTGCGAATGCGGTAGCGCGCCGCAATCGTGAACCGTTTGCTGTGCTGGCGCTTGATCTGGACCGCTTCAAAGCCGTGAACGATATTTTCGGCCATGCTGAAGGCGACCGCGTATTGAAAACGGTCTCCAACATTCTGAAACGTTCTATCAACGGTATAGATACGGCTGCGCGTATCGGCGGTGACGAGTTTATTATTCTGCAAGTGGGTGTGCCGCAGCCGAAGGGTGCGCGGAAATTATCCGAGAAGATTCTGGACACCTTCAGGTCGGAACTGAACACTGTGCTCGATCCGACCGCCGTTGGCGTCAGTATTGGTGTCGCCGTGTACCCGAATGACGGCAAGGACTCAGAATCGATCCGACACGCTGCTGATATTGCGCTTTATCGGGCAAAGACGGAAGGGCGGGGTACGGTTGCATTCTACTCACCTGAAATGGACCGTGAAATAAGCGAACGTCGCCAGATGGAAGCGGATTTACGCCATGCGATGGTGCGCGGTCAGATCAGTATTGCCTACCAACCCTTGTTTGCGACCGCCGATGGAAGTTGCACCGGTTATGAGGCGCTGGTTCGCTGGAACCATCCCGAACGTGGACAGATACCACCGGAAGTCTTCATTCCAATCGCCGAAGAGACAGGAGCAATTGTAGCTTTGGGCGAGTGGGTTCTGCGTGAAGCTTGCCGCACGGCTGCAGGGTGGGAGAAAAATCTGACTATTGCCGTAAACCTCTCACCCGTGCAGTTCCGCTTGGTTAATCTCCCGGATACGGTCAGTTTGGTTCTTGCAGAAACCGACCTTGACCCTACGAGATTGGAGCTGGAAGTAACAGAATCTGCCTTGATGAAGGATCGCCTCACCACACTTGAACTGTTGCGCCGTATGAAGAAACTGGGCGTTCGCATAGTGATGGATGATTTCGGTACCGGCTATTCATCGCTCAGCAATCTTCAAAGCTTTCCGTTCGACAAGATCAAGATCGACCGCAGCTTCATCACCAGTATGGAAACCGATGTCAGTGCGAGAGCCATTGTGCGAGCCATTGTTGGGCTAGGCCGAAGCCTCGATCTGCCTGTGGTGGCCGAAGGTATAGAAACCTTTGACCAGCATCGCATGGTGATCGAAGAGGGCTGCGAACAGGTGCAGGGTTTCCTTTTCGGACGACCGGCCAATGCGCCAGCGTCGGTAGACCCGTCGTCTCGGCTTCCCAGCAAAAAGGGTGGCGGGCAAGTAAAAGCCACCTAATCAACTGCAAGCTTGTGAATAACTGTAGGGTCTCGGTGTTTCCGGCCCCTCTTTGCTGTGCCGAATTGTTACAGAGCTGTTATCTGATGCGATTGTGAATGAAATATTGCAGCGATATTTCCTGAGGGTGGAACCGTAATTTTCTCAATCAGTGGAAGGGGTTGCGCCGCATCGGGTACGGCGGAACATCGCAAATAACCTAGCGTTTTCAACACGATATTTCGCGTGATCGCAATAATAAGTGAATTTATCTGATGGAGCTTTCCGTGCATGTAACACGTTGCGGCCACAAAGCGAAAGCTGAATAGGACGAACAGTAACAGTACTTGGGATCGTAAAGACAAATCCTCTAATGGATTCCCTCGATACGCATCTTGGTTAAGTGGATGATGGAAACGATGCTTACTTCGCAACAATGGCTTCCGGTCGAGTTGCTCAATATCGGTCTGGCCGCTGCCCTTTTCTTTGCTTGCCTTGTTCACTCGCTGTGGAAGGCCGTCTTTGATGAGCTCAACCCGGTATTCTGGCGCCGTACCGCGGCTCTGCTCTGGGCGGGTATCTTTATTGTCGCACTGAGTGGTGGGATCGAAAGCTTCAACTGGCCGCAGGCTATTGGCTGGCTTCTCGTCCTTGGCGGCGTGGTTGCGACTGTCACGCGTACCGGTATGAGCTATTATCGCCAATATTGCGCCCATACATCACGCGGTGTCCATTCGGGCCGCACCCGATTGTCGGGACGGTGATCGCCATGTTTGCAAAGACTGTAGAAATGCCTTTGCGACTTCACCGCCCTCATAGTTTGCGCTCGTTTTTTATCCGCGCCTTTGCTGCTGTACGATCCCGTAAATATTCGTAGAGCGTGCACCTGATCGGCAGTAGCCAAGAATGGGGCCTTCGGCTTCATCCAGCGCTGCTGCCATCGCATCCACATCTTCCTGCGTCAACTGCCCGCCAACGACGGGAATGTAATAGGTTGCAAGTCCGGCTTTCTCTGCCACACGTGCAATCTCGTTGAACTCGGGCTGCTCAGGGCCACCTTCGCCATCGGGCCGATTGCAGATGATCGTGCGAAATCCCTCCGAAGCAATATCGCGCACATCGTCGGGTTCGATCTGGCCCGAAACGGAATAATTGTCGTCTACTTGGCGAATATCCATCTTTTCCTCGCTTGCCGTCAAAATTGCGACGGCTTGTCCGGTGGCAACTTACATTAAAGTTGTTTTCATGCCACATGAAACTGTCGGGAGAACGGATGCGATGACAGGGAGCGATTAAGATGACGATTCACAAGGTGAGCCGGAGTGCTGCGCGTCTCGCCCATCGCGTGTCCAGCTTCGATGAGGGTACACGGATTGTACCGGAAGAAGTGCCGGTCGCAGTAAGCTATAACGGCTCAACGCAAGCCGTGATGATGGCTACTCCTGACAATCTTGAGGACTTCGCGATAGGTTTCACTCTCACAGAGAATATCGTCGATCACGTTTCGGAGATAGAAGCGGTTGAGGTGGTAGCCTTCGAGAAAGGTATTGACGTTCAAATCCGATTGTCCGCACGCCCCGAGCAGAGACTTGCTGCTCGACGCAGATTTATGGCCGGCCCAGTCGGATGCGGTCTCTGCGGCATCGATTCCATCGAACACGCTCTGCGGCCGCTTGGGGCGCTCAGTGGGAACGGTCAAAAATTCGCCTCTCACGATATTTCGATTGCCGTCTCGTCGCTTGCCGAAGGGCAACAGCTGAATGCCCAAACCCACGCTGTTCATGCTGCAGGTTTCTATGTTCCAGACGAGGGCCTCATAGCTGTGCGTGAGGACGTTGGGCGTCACAATGCGTTGGATAAACTCGTCGGTGCTGTCTCGCGTATCGGTTCCTCGCCGGAAAGCGGGATCGTTGCGATCACCAGCCGTGTATCGGTCGAAATGGTCCAGAAGGCAGTCATGTTTGGAGCGCCTGTTCTGGCGGCGATCTCTGCTCCGACGGCACTTGCTATTCGGACAGCTCTGGAATCGAATCTGACACTTGTTGCGTTGGTGCGAGGTGATGAATTCGACGTTTATGCTCACGGAGAACGCATCGTCGGAGAATGACCGGCCTCTATAGTAAGGCCGGTCTGAACATCCTTATGCGTGGGCCGCTATCCGGCTGCGTTCGCTAACGACTTGCAATGCCGCATTGGCTGCTTCCATGCCTTTCACCTTGAAGTGAGCATGGAAGAAGTCATGGTGCTCCTTGCTTTCATGGAAATGATGCGGCGTCAGGACGACGCTGAGCACCGGAACTTCTGTCTCAAGGCCGACCTGCATCATGCCGTTGATAACGGCAGTCGCCACGAAATCATGTCGATAAATACCGCCATCCACCACGAAAGCTGCGCCGACGATAGCCGCATACTGACCAGTCTTGGCGAGTGTTTTGGCATGAAGGGGGATTTCGTAGGCACCCGGGACGTCGAAGATTTCGACTTCTACGTTGGTGCCAGTCTTTGCGGATAGTTCCGCAACAAAGCTCTTGCGGGCTTCGTCGACAATATCGGCGTGCCAGCGGGCTTGTATGAATGCAATCTTGAAAGAAGTCTTGTTCGGATAGCTCTGGTTCATAGGTTCCTCACGAAACTAGAATCAGGGCGCACAAAAGAACGCATAGACGATGCCTAGGGCACAATCTTGACGCTCAATCGCTCTCTTCCATCCGGACTTTAACCGTCGGCTCCGGCATTTCACCGGATCTGCTGACCCTGAACCAAAACCGAATCGGCATCTGTTCAGGCGCTCGCGGGCTCGAAACTTTCGCTTCATACCGCCGGTGGGGAGTTTCACCCCGCCCCGAGAACAAGCCCGCACACCATTGTGCGAGCGGCGCGAAATTATGCCGTCGTCGCAAGCTTGTCCAGTGAAATAAGGGAAATTAACGGTTGCCGATTTTTCGGGTTGGGGAGGGATATTAAGAGTGCAGCTTGATAGGGATTAAGATGCAAGACACTGTCCTTGAGGCAGTAAGTCTTTAATTCGCAAGTTTTTTTCCTCGCGGAAATTCAATCGTTGGTTTCAATCGATTAAGGTTCTCTGATTTTATCTGTCGAGGGATATTGACACCCTGACGGGGTTTGGGCCTATCCTATGATAACATCGTGTCTTGCGGATATTTCGCATTCATAAAAGACAACGTTGTCAATTGTGTTGAAGCGGCGTAAGAGTGGGATGGAGGATTTCAGGAAAAACGTCGTGACGAATAGCCGGGCACAAGTGAAGGCGGAAGCTTTCGCATCGTATTGCGGCAGTGACTAGGAGGGGTCGGCTGTGTGGAGCAGCCGGTTCTGGGTCTGTGCCGAGAAGGTGCAGATGGGAATGACGAGACGGATTGCCGTACAGAAGCAATGGCTTGTCCGGGTATCCGATAGTTCTGGTTTCGTTTGTTTCTACGGGAGGTAGACATGCAAAAACTTTTAAAGCTCGCTGCGATGGGTACGGCTGCTTGTGCCTTGCTCGCCGGAATGGCCCCTGTTGCCAATGCGCAGGACAAGCAGAATGTTGAAGTTCTGCACTGGTGGACCGCTGGCGGTGAAGCTGCTGCGCTCGACGTTCTCAAGAAGGATCTTGAAAAGAAGGGCATTAGCTGGACCGACATGCCGGTTGCCGGTGGCGGCGGTACGGAAGCAATGACGGTGCTGCGCGCGCGCGTCACGGCTGGCAATGCGCCTACGGCGGTGCAGATGCTTGGCTTCGACATTCGCGACTGGGCGGAGCAGGGTGCACTTGGTAACCTTGATGAGGTAGCCACTAAGGAAGGTTGGGAAAAGGTTATTCCGGCTCCCTTGCAGGAGTTTGCCAAATATGACGGTCATTGGATCGCTGCTCCGGTCAACGTTCACTCCACCAACTGGATGTGGATCAATAAGGCAGCACTTGACAAGGCTGGCGGCAAGGAGCCTGCCAACTGGGACGAACTGATCGCGTTGCTCGATAAATTCAAGGAGCAGGGCATCACGCCGATCGCTCATGGTGGACAGCCGTGGCAGGATGCGACCATTTTTGATGCGGTCGTGCTGTCTTATGGCACCGACTTTTACAAGAAAGCTTTCATCGATCTCGACCCCGAAACTCTCGGCAGCGATACGATGAAGCAGGCTTTCGACCGTATGACGAAGTTGAGGTCCTATGTTGATGACAATTTCTCCGGTCGTGACTGGAATCTCGCTTCCGCTATGGTCATTGAAGGCAAGGCTGGTCTTCAGTTCATGGGCGATTGGGCAAAGGGCGAGTTCATCAAGGCCGGCAAGAAGCCGGGCGAAGATTTTGTCTGCATGCGCTATCCGGGTACGCAGGGCGCTATCACTTTCAATTCCGATATGTTCGCTATGTTCAAGGTCTCGGAAGATAAGGTTCCGGCGCAGCTTGAAATGGCATCGGCGATTGAAAGCCCGACATTCCAGTCGGCCTTCAATGTGGTGAAGGGGTCTGCTCCGGCTCGCACCGACGTACCGGACACTGACTTCGATGCTTGCGGCAAGAAGGCTATCGCCGACGAAAAGGAAGCGAGTGAAAAGGGCACAATGCTGGGCTCCATGGCTCATGGTTATGCCAATCCGGCTGCAGTCAAGAACGCGATCTACGACGTTGTAACACGCCAGTTTAACGGACAGCTTTCTTCGGAAGATGCTGTCAAGGAACTCGTGTCGGCTGTCGAAGCTGCCAAGTAACAGCATATGGGCGTCCGGGATATTCTTTCCGGACGCTTTTCATTCCAGGCGCTCTGAATATGGGCGCGCATTTGAAAGTGCTGGCAGCAACGGCCAGAAATCAAAACAACAATTGCATGATTTAGGTCTGCATGTTTCCATCGGAAATTGCAGCAGGCCGAACTTATTTAGTGCATTCGGTTGCGTGTAATAGAATAGCACCGGATTGCCGATCAAACCGATGTCCGGACCCTTGCCAGATAATTGGCGTGATTTCCGGCGGCGTGAACAGGGTGACGCAAATATGCAGCGTAACAGCCGATTACAGGAACTGGTGCCGAAGCTGGTTCTGGGACCGAGCTTTCTGATAGTGCTCGTGTTCGTCTATGGTTTCATCATCTATACAGGTGTTCTTTCGCTAACCAATAGTCGAATGTTACCATCCTATGGTTTCGTAGGTCTCACGAACTACACCAAACTTTGGGCTTTGCCACACTGGTGGCGTGCGATCACCAATTTGGCAATCTTTGCATCGCTCTACATCATTATCTGTTCGGTTATCGGGCTGTTTCTCGCGATCCTTCTTGACCAGAAGATTCGTGGTGAAGGCATTCTGCGCCCGATCTATCTCTATCCAATGGCGCTGTCTTTCATTGTTACCGGAACGGCGTGGAAGTGGTTTCTCGATCCAGGCATTGGTCTCGAAAACACAATGCATTTATGGGGTTGGGAGAGTTTCTCCTTCAACTGGATCAAGAGCAATACGATGGCAATTTACTGTCTGGTGATTGCAGCCGTTTGGCAATCTTCCGGATTTGTGATGGCCATGTTCCTTGCAGGATTGCGCGGCGTGGATAATGAAATCATCAAGGCTGCCCAGATTGATGGAGCATCCACGGGGACCATCTATCGCCGCATCATTATTCCGTTGATGCGTCCGGTGTTCCTGTCCGCTTTCGTGGTTCTCGCTCATCTGGCGATCAAGGCATATGATCTGGTTATTGCGCTGACCGGCGGTGGGCCGGGTCAGGCTACGGAATTGCCTGCAACGTTCATGTATTCCTACACGTTTACACGCAACCAGATGGGCATCGGTGCATCATCTGCAATCATCATGCTGGCAATGATCTTCTCGATCATTATCCCTTATCTTTACTCTGAAATTCGCGGAGGGTCGCGATCATGAGCGCCCAGTCGCAAGACAATGCCATCAACAGTGGAAAGCTGACGCGCGCGCTGATCTACACTGCGCTGCTGCTCTTCGCATTCTATTATCTGCTGCCGCTCTATGTGATGCTGGTCAACTCCTTCAAACCGCTTGAAGAAATCCGCCAGGGCGGCATGTTGAACCTGCCGCAGCAATGGACCATCGAACCATGGCTATCTGCCTGGTCTACGGCGCAGATCGGGGTACAGCCTACGGGGCTGAAGCCGTTCTTTATCAACTCGATCCTCATGGTCGTTCCTGCCGTTGCAATCTCGACCATTGTTGGCGCGCTGAACGGCTACGTCCTGACCAAATGGCAATTCCGTGGGTCGAACATCTTTTTCGGCCTGCTGCTTCTATCGTGCTTTATTCCGTTCCAGATTGTGCTCATTCCGATGGCGCGCGTTCTTGGTTTTCTGGGGATCGCTGGCACGATCTGGGGGTTGATCCTAGTGCATGTGGTTTACGGCATCGGATTCACGACGCTTTATTTCCGCAATTATTATGAAGCCTTCCCGACAGAACTGGTTCGGGCAGCACAGATCGACGGAGCAAGCTTCTTCCAGATATTCTGGCGTATTTTGCTGCCATCCTCAGGGCCGATCATCGTCGTGTCCGTGATTTGGCAGTTCACCAATATCTGGAACGACTTTCTGTTCGGAGCTTCCTTCTCGGGTGCGAATTCAACACCGATGACGGTTGCGCTCAACAATCTGGTTTCCTCTTCCACCGGCGTCAAAGAGTATAATGTCCATTTCGCAGGAGCCATTCTGGCGGCTCTGCCGACGCTGATCGTTTACATCGTGTCCGGTCGCTATTTCGTTCGTGGCCTGATGTCCGGCGCCGTTAAGGGATAAGTTGCAAATGTCTTTTCTTAAAATAACCGATCTCTACAAATCCTACGGCAATGTTTCTGTTTTGAAGGATATCAACATCGAGATCGACGAGGGGGGCTTTCTCGTCCTCGTTGGCCCATCTGGGTGTGGCAAGTCTACACTGCTGAACACCATCGCCGGACTCGAGCCGATCAAGTCTGGCGACATTGCGATTAATGGAAAGTCGGTTTCCGGCCTGCACCCATCCCAGCGCGATATTGCAATGGTCTTTCAGTCCTATGCGCTTTATCCGAACATGACCGTCGCCGGGAATATTGCTTTCGGCATGGAAATTCGCAAGGTCCCAAAGGCAGAACGTGACAAGGCTATTCAGGAAGTTGCCGATATTCTGCAGATCGGACATTTGCTGGACCGCAAGCCTAGCCAGCTTTCCGGCGGTCAACGTCAACGAGTGGCCATGGGGCGTGCACTGGTGCGCAATCCGCAGGTTTTCCTGTTTGACGAACCGCTCTCCAATCTCGATGCCAAACTGCGTGTCGATATGCGTACCGAGATTAAACGGCTGCACAGCCGGATGAAAACCACGATCGTTTATGTGACGCATGACCAGATCGAGGCAATGACGCTGGCAACCAAGATTGCCGTTCTAAAAGACGGTGTTTTGCAACAGTTCGGAACGCCAGCCGAGATTTACAACAATCCGGCCAACATGTTTGTCGCTGATTTCATGGGATCGCCAGCAATGAATCTGCTGACTGCCCGGGTCGAAAAGAACGGGTCGGGTTATGCAATTCACCTTGGGCGCGGTGACGGCGAACCGCTGAAGCTTCCATTGAAGGCGGCGCCCCAAGGACTCAGCGCGTATGAAGGCAAAGATATTGTCTTCGGTATTCGTCCAGAGGCACTCACCGATCCGGATGGAGCAGATCGCAATGCCGACGCAATCGTGGAAGGGGATTGCCTGATCGATGTTGTCGAGCCAGCAGGATCGGATACGTTTGCCGTCACGCGTCTGGGTGGCAAGCATGTCGTGGCACGTTTGCGTGCGGATGCCCGCATTACGGCAGGACAGTCAGCCCGGCTTGCATTCAACCTGGACAAGTCGGTTTTCTTCGATCCCGGCAGTCAGGGACGAATCCTCTGATCGTAAGGCTGCTTAAAACGAAAAGAGCGCTTCCATTTTATTGGAAACGCTCTTTTTCATGTCTGCCTGGAGGGCAAAAAACTTTGTTTGGGGGCGCACTTTAACGCAGGAAATCCAGCCCCAGAAGGCCGACTGCTAGCGCAGTGTTGAGTGAAATGATCATCATCCCGTAGATGATGGCGGTTCTTGTAATATCGTTCATTTCCTACCTCCTTGAACCGGAGCGGCCCCCCACCCGGTTCGAAGCCTCGTGAAACTGTAACGAAATGTAACAAGCTGTTACTGGAAGCGCAACCCCGTTTTACGCAAATGTGAACGACTGAAATTTGGCGTGAGAAATGCGGTATTGTGTGCCGACAGGGAAGTCGTTAAGTCAAAAACTGGCATAAATGGCTGATTTTATCGCATATTCACTGCAATGTGACGCCGTTCCGACTAGCAATAATTTGTCCGGCACTACATAGGATTTATCGGCTCTTTCATATCCGTGTTTCGGAATATTACCGTGAATCGCATCATTCCCCTCGTATTGGCCATCGCCCTGTTCATGGAGCAGATGGATTCGAATGTCATCTCGACGTCGCTTCCCGCTATCGCTGCCGACATCGGCACAAGCCCCATTGCACTTAAACTGGCGCTGACGGCCTACCTTGTCGCGCTCGCGGTTTTTATTCCGGTGAGCGGCTGGATGGCGGATCGCTTCGGTGCCAAAAATGTCTTTCGGGCGGCGATAGCGGTATTCGTGGTCGGCTCGGTTGCCTGCGCCGCTTCGAATTCATTGACCGCTTTTGTTATTGCACGGTTTTTGCAAGGTATGGGGGGCGCGATGATGACGCCGGTTGGTCGTCTCGTGCTCATTCGTTCAACTCCGCGCAGCGAACTCGTCTCAGCCATGGCTTGGCTGACAATCCCCGCGATGGTCGGCCCCCTGGTCGGCCCACCCGTTGGCGGCTTCATCACCACCTTTTTGACTTGGCACTGGATTTTCCTGATTAACGTGCCGATTGGCTTCGTCGGCATCTGGTTCGCAACACGGTTTCTGCCCGACACAGAAGAGCGTATTGTAAAGCGCCTTGACTGGACGGGGTTCTTTCTTTCAGGGATCGCGATGTCGGGCGTTGTGTTCGGACTGTCAGTCGTCAGCCTGCCAGCCTTACCGCCTGCGGTTGGCTTTACAACTCTTGCAATCGGCATCGTCTGTACTGTTCTCTATCTTCGGCATGCGAAGAGTGTTGATGATCCTCTGCTGAATCTTAAGCTTTTCGATAATCAGGTATTTCGTTCTGCCGTTATCGGTGGCAGCATTTTTCGGTTTGGGATTGGCGCGATCCCGTTCCTGCTGCCTTTGATGTTCCAGCTTGGTTTCGGTCTGACGCCGTTTCAGTCTGGTATGATGACTTTCGTTTCGGCTATTGGCGCTATCAGCATGAAATTCGGAGCAAAGCGTATTTTTGTCCGTGTTGGTTTCCGGCGCGCTTTGATGGCGGGCTCTCTGATTTCGGCCTGTTTCATTGCCGTCAATGGCTTGTTCACGCCAACGACCCCTTACTGGATCATCATCGGCTTTTTGCTGGTGGGAGGTTTTGCGCGCTCATTGTTCTTCACTGGTGTCAATGCGCTGGCTTTTGCCGAAATACCAGATGAAAAGACAAGTCAGGCGACGCCAATCACGGCAGTGGCGCAGCAGGTTTCTATTGCTATCGGGGTGGCTCTCGCAGGCGGTATCCTGGAAATCAGTACGTCGCTACGTGGAGCCCATCTTGAACTGGTGGACTTCCACATCGGCTTCTTTGTGGTTGCTGCTGTTTCTGCAATGGCTTTTCTGTGGTTTGCACGACTTGCACCGGATGCAGGCAAGGAACTTGCCGCTCCGACTGTCGTGAAACATCACAGCAAGGAGCGCGCAGCTGTTGAAGCTGCGAGCACCTCCGCCGGAAAATAAACCCCTAGCCCTTATAATCGCGAGCGAGCAGATAAAGCTCGACGGATTCTGCGCGGGATGCGGGCGGCTTTACATGATGCACTGAGCGAAATTTCTGCTTGAGCAATGCCAGGAGTTCGTTTTCCGTGCCGCCTTGAAATGTCTTGGTAAGAAAATGTCCGCCTGGCTTCAGAACCGAAATCGCAAAATCAGCTGCGACTTCGCAAAGATGCACGGTACGCAGGTGGTCAGTACGGCGGTGGCCGGTGGTTGGCGCAGCCATATCCGAAATGACCAAATCCGGCTTGTCGCCGAGCGCGTCCATCAGTTTTTGCGGAGCCTCATCATCAAGGAAGTCCATTTCCAGCAGAACAACGCCAGGCAGGGGATCGACATGGAGATAGTCGATGCCCACAACATGCGGGTTCTCGTCAGTTGAACCTACGATCTTGGCGGCGATCTGCGACCAGCCGCCCGGCGCGGCGCCGAGATCGATGATTTTCTGACCCTTCTTGAGCAGATCATACCGATCATTGATTTCAATGAGCTTATAGGCTGCTCGCGAACGATACCCATCCTGCTTGGATTTATGAACATACGGGTCGTTCAAGTGACGCTGAAGCCAACGGCGCGACGATTCCTTGATCGTGCCTGCCTTCTTCTTCACGCGCACCTGCAGATTGCTGGAACCCGCACCACCGCGACCGCCAGTTTTTACTCCGCCTTTGTTTCCGCCTGCCTTGCTCATTATCAGTGCCTGTTTCTAGCGCCTGTCGCGCGATTGTGTCGCCATGCGCCATCGCGCGACATCAGTTCGGTCAAAATGCCTTCACGCAGACCACGATCGGCAACAAGTAGTTTCTCGCTGGGCCACACTTTGCGTATCGCATCAAGAATAGCACAGCCTGCCAATACCAGATCGGCGCGGTCTGCGCCAATGCATGGGTTCGCTACACGGGCGTCAAAATCCCACGATAGAAGACGGTTGGTCATCTGTGTCACGTCGTCGGCACCCATCCACATACCATCGACCCGACGACGATCGTAACGATCAAGGCCAAGGTGAATCCCTGCCAGTGTGGTCACTGTTCCCGATGTGCCCAGCAAGTGGAAACGCGGGCTTGCCGTAAGATTTCCAAGACATTGACGCTCAGCAAATTGCGCAAGCAGATCGGTTACATGGGAAACCATGGATTCGAAGCTTTCCTGCGTGACGTTCCGTCCGCCGAACCGTTCCGCCAATGTCACAACACCGACCGGAAGAGATGTCCAGGCCATTATATGTTCTGCCAGGCGTGGGGAACGACGACGGGAAACATCAATCAGCGCGATTTCAGAAGAGCCGCCGCCAATATCGAATAGCACGACTGCATCCGTCTCGCGGGTAACCAGCGTGCCGCAGCCCGAGACAGCAAGCCGGGCTTCCGTCTGCCGGTCTACGATCTCCAGTTCAAGTCCCGTTTCTGCCAGAACCCTTTCCAAAAACGCTTCGCCATTCGAGGCTGAGCGGCAGGCTTCGGTGGCTATCAGCCGCGAACGCCGGATTTTCTTGCCTGCAAGTTTGTCACGGCAAATCTTCAGCGCTTCGACAGCACGATCCATCGCATTGTCGCTAAGTCGGCCGGTGGCACTCAAGCCCTCTCCCAATCGTACGATACGTGAAAACGCATCCACAACGCGGAATTGGCCCGGTCTCGTCGGTGACGCAACCAGCAGGCGGCAATTATTTGTGCCCAGATCCAAGGCAGCATAAAGCGGAGCATCGCCCTTTTCGGGGTGCGCGCCGTTAACGGCCCTCAATGTTTGGCCATTGCTGCCCTTACGTTTGTTTTGAGTCGAAGCATGCGGGTTATCCCCACGTGCACCGTTGTGCTGAGCCTTTGCTGTTATCTCGACTACCGGAGGCGTCTGTCCACCTTGCTGTCGTGCCTGCTTCTTCTTGCGAGCACGGCGACGGCGATTCGAGATTTTACCAGGGGATCGCTGTTGGTTGTTTTCTGCTTCAGTTGCTGTGGGCTTCTGTGCAGAAGATTCGACGCCAGGTACGGATTTGCCGCGCCGACGCCGACGCGCCCGTTTGCGCTGGCTCTGCGAGTTCGTGCCTTCGGTCTCGTCCTGTGATTTTGAGCGTCCTGAATCGGATGCACTACGGGCATTACCGATATCTGTAACGGCTTTTTTGCGCGGTCTGCGCTTGCCGTTATCGGACGGATTCCGGGCTTGCGAGTTGCCCGATTGTCCGCCGGACGCCCCTTGGTGCACCATTTCGGCGGTGCGCTCGTCGGGGTTCTTCAAGGTTCTTGTCCTTATGGCGCCGCGCGAACCTGTCAGGACGCAAGCAAGGCGCTTCAATTTCTACGTTGTGCATAATGTAACAGTGGTTTTCTGTTTTACCAAGGGGCAGGCTGTGGGGAGCCGCCGGAATTTTTTGAATGCACGTATGAAATTTGAGGCACCGGCGCGCCCGAGGGCTTTCGCTGGTGGCGAAAGCCCTTACGGAGTCGATATGTCTGGGCCTAGATGTCGTAAGTATGGGCAGCGTTAATTGTCGCAACGAATTGTTTGGTGCGCTCTTGCTTGGGCTTTGTGAAAATCTCGTGCGCAGTTCCGGTTTCGACGATATTGCCCGACTCGAGAAAGACGACATTTTTTGCAATCTTGGATGCAAGCCGTAGGTCATGCGTAGCAATCACCATCGTCGTGCCTTCCTTGGCGAGCTTGCTCAAAACATCAACGACTTCAGATGCAAGCTCGGGATCAAGCGCCGAGGTAGGCTCGTCGCACAAGAGTACACGCGGTGACGGAGCCAGTGCACGTGCAATCGCGATACGCTGTTGCTGTCCGCCAGAGAGCGTTGAAGGCCAAGCATCTGCTTTATGCGCCATGCCCACTTTGGTAAGCAGCTCCATCGCGCGTTCTTTTGCTTTGTCCTTTGGCCATTTTAGAACCGTAACAAGGCCTTCCATCACATTCTGTATCGCTGTCTGATGAGGAAAGAGTTGGAAGTTCTGAAACACCATGCCCGTCTGACGGCGGATTGACTGGATGGCTTGCCAGCTTGGCTTGCGGTCAGGTTCGAAGCTGAGGCTCTGGCCACCCAGAACAAGAGTGCCCGATGTCGGAATCTCAAGCAGGTTTATGCACCGCAACAACGTGCTCTTGCCGCCACCGGATGGACCAACCAATGCTGTCACTGTGCCTTCTGCTATCGCAACATTAATATCGTTGAGAATAACAGCATCATCGAAGCGCTTTACGATGTGTCGAAGCTCGATCATGCGTTTGTCTCCAGTGTGCCGCCATAGCGTCCGAAGCGCCGTTCAAGCCGCACTTGCAGGGCCGAAAGAACGGAACTCATCACCAGATAGATCAGGGCTGCTTCGATATAGAGGATGAGAGGTTCGTAGGTGGTCGCGACGATACGTTGTGCCGACTGGAAAAGCTCAGGCACCGTGATCGCGGCTGCAAGCGATGTGTCTTTTACTAGAGAAATAAAGGAGTTGGAGAGTGGCGGCACTGCAGTCCGGGTTGCCTGAGGCAGGACTGTACGTGCGAGCGCCTGACGCCAGCTCATACCAATGGAATATGCGGCTTCCCATTGACCTTTCGGAACGGCGGATATGACAGCCCGGATAATTTCTGAACTATAAGCACCAACGCTGAGAGAGAAACCAATCACGGCTGCTGGAAATGCATCAAGATAGATGCCTGCGCTTGGCAGACCGTAAAAGATCACGAACAACTGTACGAGGAGAGGTGTGCCGCGGAATATCCAGACATAAAAGCGGGCGATGGACGAAAGCCAGAGTGGCGCAAACAATCGCACAAGTGCGGTCAGCAATCCCAATGTCAAGCCGAAAGCAAAGGACAAAAGGGTGAGGGGAATGGTGAAGATCAAGCCCGCCCACAAAAGGGTAGGTAGAGATTCCACCATTAGTTGAAGCCAATCGGGCACGGTTTTCGGCTCCTCATCAATACTTGGAAGTCAGACTGAAATGAAGCTGGGCATCTTATCTTATACAGTCTGACATTCATGTCTTTGGAATAGTTTTTCACAATCACAATAAAACGAAGCCGGAAGTAGCTTCCGGCTTCGTGCATGAACCGGGGCCGACGCTTACTTGGAGACGTCCTGACCGAAATATTTCTGCGAAATCTTGTCGTAGGTGCCGTCGGCCTTGATTTCATCGAGAGCCTTGTTGATGGCTGCTACGAGATCGTCATCGCCTTTACGGACAATGATGCCCGAAGCATCTGCATTCTCCTTCTCGGCCACAATCTTGACCGGCGCCTTCGGCTGATGCTTTTTGAAGTCGAGGAAAGAGAGGCTGTCATTGAGCGTCGCGTCGGCACGGCCCGTCAGAACGAGCTGGATCGACTGGTCGAAACCGTCGGTGGCGACGAGCTCGGCCCCAGCCTCCTTCGCAAGCTTGCCATAGTTGCTGGTCAGCGATTGAGCGGACTTCTTACCCTTGAGGTCGGCAAAATCCTTGATCGTGTCGTCCTTGTCGTTGACGATCAGAACGACTTTCGAAACGATATAGGGATTGGAGAAGTTGAACTTCTTCTGGCGTTCTTCGGTAATGCCTACCTGATTGATAACGGCATCATAGCGCTTGGCATCAAGACCTGCGATGAGGCCATCCCATTTGCCTTCCACGAATTCCGGCTTTACGCCGAGCTTGGCGGCAACAGCTTCACCAATTTCCACATCGAAACCGACAAGTTTGTTTTCCTTGTCATGATAGGTAAACGGCGCATACGTACCTTCGGTGCCAATCTTCAAAACGCCAGCCGACTTGATGGCGTCGAGATTTTCTCCAGCCATTGCACCAGTGAAGAGGGCTGCCTGAATAATACCTGCGGTAGCGAGAATCTGAGCGAATTTCATTTTGGTATCCGTGATCTGGTTGATGTCCTATTGATCGCAGAAATTTAATTCCAATGATGCGTCGAAACCGGGTCGCAATTCCCCTCAATTGAGAGATTATTTCCAATTTTTGATAGTCGCATAGGATTGTATTCTATCTGAAGCGTTTGTCCAGATCAGGTGTAGAAGATGCTTCCGCATATAACTGAAAGTGGCGGTCTGCGATAACGAGTTTGAAAACGAAAAAGCCGCCCAAGGGGCGGCGTTCACTTCTCAAAAATGCCGGATTACTCCGGCTTGCCGTACCCACCGCCAGTCGGAGTGATGACGGTGAAGGCTTCGCCTGCTTGCAGAACGGTCTGGTCGCAATTGCCTAGCACATCCACTGAGCCGTCTTTGCGGCGCACTTCATTGCGACCGGTCTGACCGGCTTCACCGCCTTCCAGACCGAATGGCGCTACGCGGCGATGGCCGGAGAGAATGGCGAATTCGAGCGTCTTCAACGCGCGGATCGTACGCTTGGTGCCATCGCCCGCATGCCATTTGCCCTTTCCGCCGGAACCTTTGCGAATATGGAAGTCCTCCAGCAAGACGGGGAAACGGGTTTCCAGAATCTCCGGGTCGGTCAGGCGTGAATTGGTCATATGGGTGTGTACGGCATCGGCACCGTTGAAACCGGGACCGGCAGGAGCGCCGGAGCAAATGGTCTCGTAATACTGATACTCGTCATTGCCGAAGGTCAGGTTGTTCATGGTGCCTTGTGCTGCGGCCATCGCCTTGGTCGCACCGAACAGACAGTTAGTGACAGCCTGACTGACCTCGACATTGCCTGCTACGACTGCCGCCGGATATTGCGGCGAGAGCATGCAGCCTTCCGGCACGACGATCCTGATCGGCCGCAGGCAGCCCGCATTCATCGGAATGTCGCCTTCGACCAGCACGCGGAAGACATAGAGCACAGCCGCGCGGGTGACGGGTTCCGGCGCGTTGAAGTTGTCGGAACGCTGTTCTGACGTGCCGGTGAAATCGACCGTCGCTTCGCGCTTTTCCTTATCGATGGTGACGCGCACCTCGATCTGGCAGCCCTGGTCCATCTCATAGGTGAAGTGACCGTTCGGCAGCTTGTCGAGTACGCGGCGCACGCTTTCGGCGGCATTGTCCTGAACGTGGCCCATATAGGCTTTCACGACATCCTCGCCGAAAAGACCAATCATCTTTTTCAGTTCGGCAACGCCCTTTTCGTTGGCGGCGATCTGTGCCTTCAGATCGTTGACGTTCTGTGTCAGGTTGCGGACAGGGTAGGTGGCGCCAGTCAGTAGAGCGGCGAGCGCCTCTTCACGGAAGGTGCCGCGATCCACCAGCTTGAAATTGTCGATATAGACGCCTTCCTGCTCGATATTGACCGCAAGCGGCGACATGGAACCCGGCGCTATGCCGCCAATATCCGCATGGTGGCCACGGCTAGCGACCCAGAATCGGATTTCGCGATTCTTATCATCGAAAACTGGCGTGCAGACGGTGAGGTCGGGAAGATGGGTGCCGCCATTGTATGGCGCGTTGATGAGGAACACGTCACCCGGCTTGATGTCGCTGTTCTCGCGGATGGCGGTCGCGACCGATGCATCCATGGAACCGAGATGCACGGGCATATGCGGTGCATTGGCGACGAGATTGCCGGCGGCGTCGAAAACTGCACAGGAGAAGTCGAGGCGTTCTTTTATGTTCACCGAATAAGCGGTGTTTTGAAGCGTCACGCCCATTTGCTCGGCAATAGACATAAAGAGATTGTTGAAAATCTCCAGCATGACCGGATCGGCTTCGGTGCCGATGGCCGTGCGCGTAGGCAGCGCCTTAATGCGCGTCAGTACCACGTGGTCATGGGCGGTCAGGCGCGCCTGCCAGCCATCTTCGATGACGATGGTCTGGTTCTTCTCGATGATGATCGCCGGGCCGGTGACGGTCTGGCCGCGCTGCATCTGCTCCCGCAAGACAACGCCTGCGTCGTGCAACTCGCCTTGCGAGAAGAAATTGGTTCGCTTGGCCGTTGCAGCTTCCAGATCGCTGTCGAGCGATTGGGCGCTTTCGGTCTCGCCTGCGCCACCACCTACGGCTTCAACTTCCACGGCATCGATAACAAGAGCCTTGTTTTCCGCAATAAAGCCAAAGCGACGCTTATGGGCTGCCTCGAACTCGGCGCGAAGACGATCAGCATTGTCCTCTGCGGGGAAGGAGGCTTCAACGGACAGCACCGTGTCGGTGCCCGCATAGCGGATATGCGCTCGCAGGTGACGCTGTACGGCTACGGCCTCGATACCTTGGGTCAGAAGTTCGGCAACGCATTCCTGCGCCAGTTCTTCGCCGAGTTTCTTCAGGGCTGCGGGCGCTGCTGGATCAAGCGCGACGCCGAGCGCCTTTTGACGGGTAGCGCGAATATCAGCAAGACCCATGCCATAGGCGGAAAGCAGACCGGACATCGGATGGAGAAGAATATTCTTCATGCCAAGCGCATCGGCTACGAGGCAGGCGTGCTGACCGCCTGCGCCACCGAAACAGTTGAGCGCATAGCGCGTCACATCATAGCCGCGCTGGACGGAAATTTTCTTGATAGCCTCGACCATATTGGCAACCGCAATGCGGATGAAGCCATCGGCAACTGCTTCCGGCGTACGGCCGTCGCCGATTTCGGCTGCAAGCGCGGTGAAGAGTTCCCGCACCCGTTCCACATCAAGCGGCTGGTTCTGTTCGGAACCAAAGATCGCCGGGAAGAATTCCGGCAACAGCTTGCCCAGCATGACATTGGCGTCGGTGACGGCGAGCGGACCGCCATTGCGGTAGCAGGCTGGACCGGGATTGGCGCCTGCCGAATCCGGGCCGACGCGGAAACGTCCGGCGTCATAATGCAGGATCGAGCCGCCGCCTGCGGCGACCGTGTGGATCAGCATCATGGGCGCGCGAACGCGCACTCCGGCCACTTCCGTTTCGAAAGCGCGTTCATATTCACCGTCGAAATGCGCGACGTCCGTGGAGGTGCCGCCCATGTCGAAGCCGATGACTTTCGGGAAACCTGCCGTTTCGCCGGTACGGGCGAGGCCGACAACGCCGCCTGCCGGGCCGGAAAGGATCGCATCCTTGCCCTGAAACAGATCGGCTGCCGTAAGACCACCAGACGACATCATGAACATGACGCGCGCGCCGGTGCGCTCGACATCCAGTTCGTTGGATACTTGCGCAACATAACGGCGGAGAACTGGCGACAGATAGGCATCGACGACCGTGGTATCGCCACGCCCGACCAGCTTGATCAGTGGGGAAACCTCGTGGCTGACGGAGACCTGTTCAAAGTCGAGACCACGCGCAATGCGAGCAATTTCAGCCTCATGCGCGGGGAACTTATAAGCATGCATGAGGGCGATGGCGACGGATTTGTAGCCCTGTTCCTTTAGCGTAACCAGTACGGCTTCGGCCTCGGCGGGATCGAGCGCCGTTTCAACTGTGCCGTCTGCCTGAACACGTTCGTTCAGCTCCACGACCTTTTCATAAAGCGCTTCCGGCTTGATGATTTCAGTCGCAAAGATGTTCTTGCGCTCCTGATAGCCAATGCGCAGCGCATCGCGAAAGCCCTTGGTGGTGACAAGAGCCAGCCGCTCGCCCTTGCGCTCGAGAAGCGCATTGGTCGCGACCGTCGTGCCCATGCGAACTTCGCCAATGATTCCGGCGGGAACAGCTTCGCCGGTCTCGAGGCCAAGATGCAGACGAATGCCGTGAACGGCGGCATCCTTATAGGCAGACGGGTTTTCGGAGAGAACCTTGCGTGCATGGAGCTGGCCCTGCGGATCCCGCCCGATGACGTCCGTAAACGTACCGCCGCGGTCGATCCAGAAGTCCCATACTCCGCGTCCCGTTCCGCTCATCGCTGGCTCCCTCACACAAAATTCCAGATGCATTGAGTTGTGTATTCTGAAAACACTTCTGAAATTAATAGTCACATTTTATTGACAAAATGTCGATAAGATGATGACATAAAATTCACATAAAAGCGGGAGCGTCAAAATGGGTAAAGATAAGGCTCTTGAGGAAGAGCCTAAAACCGGAGACGAAATACAGGAGGCTGGCTTCGATGAAGTCACGCTGCCCAAGCATTTACGCCCGGTTGCCTCGATAGGCCCCATTGTTTCGTCCGCGCATCTGGCTGAAGGCGGTTCGCCCGGCATGTCCGAGGTTGAATATGGCCTCATTCTCGCATCGCACGCCTTTTCACGCTGGATGGTTCGCTGCATGGCCGCGGCGGGATTGCCGGGGCTTTCGCCCATTGAAGTGTTGATTCTCCATTCGATCCGCCATCGTGATCGCGAGAAGAAGCTTGCCGATATCTGCCTCGTTCTCGACATTGAAGACACGCATATTGCCACCTATGCCATTCGCAAGCTTGAAAATGCCGGCTTGCTGACGACCGGCAAGGCGGCAAAGGAAAAGACGGTGAAGATCACCGCCAAGGGCGCCGATGCCTGCGCGCGCTATGCGCAGATTCGCGAGCGTCTTCTGGTTGATTCCACCTTAAATGCGCGCCCATCGGAAGAAACGCTTTCCGAAGTGGCCGCCCTTCTGCGCTTCATGTCCGGTGCATTCAATCAGGCCACGCGGTCTGCCATCACACTTTAAGAGGGTTGAAAGTTTGAGCGGAACCGAGTTGAGCGAACCAGTTTCAAAACCTCTGCTGACCGTCGATGGGCTCAGTGTCGAATTTGGCGCGAGCCGTGTCGTTGACGATCTGAGCTTCTCGGTCCATCCCGGTCGCACGCTGGCTGTGGTGGGTGAATCCGGTTCGGGCAAGTCCATCACATCGCTTTCCATCATGCGGCTTGCCGATATGAGCGGCGCGAAATTCCCGTCCGGCCGCATTCTGTTTGGCGAGCGCGATCTGCTCAAGGCCGATCAGAAGACGATGCGGGGCATTCGCGGCAAGGAGATCGCCATGATCTTCCAGGAGCCGATGACGTCACTCAATCCGGTTTTCACCATCGGTAATCAGCTATCCGAAGTGCTGATGTTGCATGAAGGCATGACCCAGCAGGCGGCGCTTGCCGAGGGGAAGCGACTTCTGGAAATGGTTCGACTGCCGGATGCGGAAGGGCTGCTGAAGCGCTATCCGCATCAGCTTTCCGGTGGTATGCGCCAGCGCGTCATGATCGCCATGGCTCTTGCCTGCCGCCCGAAGCTGTTGATCGCCGATGAGCCGACGACGGCACTCGATGTGACCATTCAGGCCCAGATACTGCACATTATCAGAGATTTGCAGCAAGAGCTTGAAATGGCGGTAATTTTCATCACGCACGACATGGGCGTGGTGGCGGAAATGGCCGACGATGTCGTCGTCATGTGGAAGGGCAGGAAGGTCGAGGAAGGCCCGGTCGGGCAGATTTTTTCGAAGCCGGAACATGCCTATACCAAGACGCTGCTGTCGGCAGTGCCGAAGCTTGGCAGCATGACGGGCGAAGCATTCCCCAAGCGAATGCCGGTCATGACCATGCGCGACGGTGTGCCTGTTCTGACGGGTGAGGAGCGCATTCAGGACACGGCGCGTTATGGCGACAAGCCGTTGCTTTCCGTGGACGATCTTTACGTGCGCTTTCCGATCAAGAAGAACCTGTTTGGCAAGATCACCCATGTCTGTAACGCGGTGTCGAAGGTCGCATTCGATATTTATCCGGGCGAAACGCTGGCGCTGGTCGGTGAATCCGGTTCGGGCAAATCGACCATTGGGCGCACCATCCAGCAATTGCAGACGCCGCTTTCCGGCGATATCCGTTTCAACGGCAAGGCCTATTCGGCCATGAGCGCTGCCGAGCGTTATGCCATGCGCCGTGAAGTGCAGTATATTTTCCAGGACCCGTTCGCATCGCTCGATCCACGCAAGACGGTCGGCTTTTCCATTGCAGAACCCATCCGCACGCATGGCCTTCTCGACAATGACAAGGCAATCAATGCGCGCGTGGCGGAATTGCTGGAGCGGGTTGGCCTTGGTCCGGAACACGCCAAGCGCTATCCGCACGAGTTTTCCGGCGGTCAGCGCCAGCGCGTCTGCATAGCGCGTGCACTTGCCTCCAAGCCTAAGCTCATCATCGCCGATGAAGCCCTGTCGGCGCTCGATGTTTCCATTCAGGCTCAGGTCATCAACCTGTTCATGGACCTGCAGAAAGAGCAGGGCTTGGCTTATCTCTTCATCAGCCATGACATGGCGGTGGTCGAGAAGATGAGTCATCGCGTCGCTGTCCTTTATCTAGGCCAGATCATGGAACTCGGCTCGCGGCAGCAGGTGTTTGAGACACCGTCACATGATTACACGAAACGGCTTCTCTCGGCTGTGCCGATTGCCGATCCGTCGGCGCGTACCAACCGGCCTGCGCTGGAAGGTGAAATTCCAAGCACGACACGCCGGATCGACGACAAACCGTCGATCTATCGCCATCGCGAAGTCGCAACCGGGCATTTCGTGGCCGAAACAGCCTGAGGCATAAAGTTCAACAGAAACCCAAAGGGGAAAAACAATGATAAGGAAAACACTTAAAGCCGTTCTCATGGCTTCCGCTCTCTCGGCGGCAGTGTTTGCATCTGCTCCGGCTTTCGCTGCCGGAAAGCTGACCGTTTCGTCGCCACAGGACCCGGGCAGCTGGGATCCGATCGACACTTTCCTCGTCAACTGGGCTTCTGTCGCCACCAATATTTTCGATGGTCTCGTCTATCGCGGACCAGACCTCAAGATTGTTCCGGCGCTCGCGACCTCGTGGGAAGAGTTGGACGAAGGCAAGCGCATTCGCTTCCATCTGCGTGAGAACGTTAAGTTCCAGAACGGCGAGCCGTTCAATGCCGACGCCGTCAAGTTCACCTTTGAGCGTTTGCTCGGTCACGAAGGCGCGAAAGGCCCGCAGCGTTCGAATTATATCGCCATCGAAAAGGTGGAGGTCATCGACGACAAGACCGTTGATTTTCATCTGAAAGCACCAGATCCAGTTCTTATCACCAAGCTGGCCGGTTACGGTGGCATGATTGTTCCGCCAAAGTACATTCAGGAAAAGGGCGACGATTATTTCAACACCCATCCGGTTGGCACCGGACCTTTCAAATTCGTGTCCTATGAGCCGAAGGTAAACATCAAGCTTGAGGCTTTCGCCGATCATTGGGGCGGCGCGCCGAAGCTTTCCGAACTGGAATATCGCTTCATCACCGAGCCTTCGACCGCTGTTGCCGAACTTCAGGCCGGTCGCGTCGATCTGGTCATTCCGCCGACCATTCCGATTGGCATGATCCCGACCATACAGAGCGATCCGAAGCTGCAACTTCTCACGGCATCCGGTCCAACCGTTTATGCATTGCGCTTCAATACGGCTGACGGAATCACCAAGGATGAGCGCGTGCGCAAGGCGCTGATTATGTCTGTGGATCGCGACGCGATCATTCAGTCCATTCTGGCAGGTCAGGCAGAGCCGATTGCAAGCTTCCAGGGTTCGCTGTCCTTCGGCTTCGATCCGAACATGAAGCCACTGCCTTACGACCCGGAAGGCGCAAAGAAACTGCTCGAAGAAGCGGGTGTTCAGCCCGGTGCAAATGTCCAGATTGACGTGCGTGGTCAGGATGCAAGCTTCAATGAAGTGGCGCAGGCCGTCGCGAGCTTCCTGCAGATGGTCGGTATCAATGCAACGATCAAGCCTTACGACACCAATGTTCTGCTGAACGACATCATTCCGCAGGGCAAAACCGGCGCAATGTTCCAGCAGTCCTGGGGCGGTTGGACCTTCGATTACGATAACACCGCTTATTCCATGTATCATTCGGGCGAGAAGTGGAACCCGTACGACAAGGACGAAAAGCTCGACAAGATGCTGGAAGCGCAGCGTTCGGTTCTTGATCGTGGTGAGCGTGAAAAGCTCCTCCAGGAAATCGCGCATTACGCGGCCAACCGCGCACTGGAAATGCCGCTCTATAACCTCAAGGCAATCTTCGGCGTCAACAAGCGCGTGAAAAACTTTGTGCCGGTTCCCGACAGCCGTCTCCGTCTGACGGACGTTACTGTCGAATAAGCAAGAATGACAATACAGCAAGCCGGAGTTGACCGGCTTGCTGCAGCATTTCGGAGGCGCACTGGTGGCCGGATTTCTGATCAAACGAATTTTGCAGGCGTTATTCGTGCTTATCGCGATGACACTGCTCGTCGCTTTCACGGTCCGCCTGACAGGCGATCCGGCATTGATGCTGACGCAAGGTGCTGGCAGCATCACCGAAGCCGATCTCGCGCGCATCCGCGAAGGTCTTGGTCTCAACCAGCCGTTCTTCGTTCAATATTGGCAGTTCCTCAAAGGGCTGTTCACGATGAATCTTGGGCGCAGCTTCCTCGGTGGCACGCCTGTTTCAACACTGGTCGGTAGCGCTCTGCCTGCTACATTGATGCTGGCCTTCGCCTCACTGTTTGTTTCCATCGTCATTTCAGTTCCACTCGGCATCAAGGCCGCCGTGTCGCGAGGGAAATGGGCAGATCAGCTGATCCGCATCTGCTCGCTTGTGGGCCTATCCTTTCCGAATTTCTGGCTGGCGACTATGCTGGTGCTGCTGTTCGGCATCTCGCTGCAATGGCTGCCACCAAGCGGCATGAGCGGCATTGCAAGCTTTATCATGCCAGCGCTCACCATGGGCATCATTCTGACCGCGACCAATGTTCGCCTTGTGCGCACAGCAATGCTGGAGACGCTACAATCGCAATATATCATGGTGGCGCGCGCCAAGGGGCTGAGCGAGAACAAGGTTCTCTACAAGCATGCGCTACGCAATTGCGCCATTCCGCTGATTACCTATCTCGGCCTTCAGTTTGGCGGCCTTCTCGGCGGTATCGTGGTGGTGGAACGCGTGTTCAACTGGCCGGGCATGGGCACGCTTGCCTTCGACGCCGTCGCCGGGCGCGATTATCCTGTCTTGCAGGCCACTATCGCGATCCTTTCCATGCTGATCATCGGCGTCAATCTTCTCGTGGACATCGCCTATGGCCTTGTCGATCCGCGTATCCGCACGGAGTAGGACCCATGGCGACCAAGACCTCATCCGTTCTGTTTTCGCGTTTCGCGAGCCTTGAATTCATCGTCGGCGTTGTGCTGACTGGCTGCATCTGTCTGGCCGTGATTTTCTCCGGCTATTTGTTTCCGGGCGGCGCCAACAAGATCGATCTTCTGGCGCGCTTGACGCCGCCATTCGTCAATCCAGCTCATATTTTCGGCACCGACCCGCTGGGCCGTGACGTGCTGGTGCGTGTCGTCACCGGCGGTAAGATTTCGCTGTTCGTCGGGTTTGTTTCGGTGATCGGTTCTGTGGTTATCGGCACCATCATGGGTCTCGTCGCCGGCTATTATCGCGGCTTCTGGGACATGGCGCTGATGCGCTTTGTCGATGTGCAGCTTGCCATGCCGTTCATCCTGCTTGCCATCACGGTCATGGCCATTCTGGGCGGCGGACTGTTCAACACCATCATTTTGCTGATCGTCTCGCAATGCGTGCAATATGCGCGACTGGTGCGTGGCTCGGTGCTGTCGCTGCGCGAGCGTGAGTTCATCCTGTCGGCCCGCGCCATTGGTGTGAAAGACTGGCGTATCATCTGCCAGCATCTGCTGCCGAATCTGCTTGGTCCGGTGATCGTGCTGATGACGCTCAATGTCGCTAACAATATTCTGCTGGAATCGAGCCTGACCTTCCTCGGTCTCGGTGTTGACCCCACCATTCCAAGCTGGGGCGGCATGCTGGCCGACGGGCGCACTTATCTCCAGACGGCATGGTGGGTGAGCATTTTCCCGGGCCTCGCCATTCTCTTCACCGTGCTTGGCCTCAATCTCCTTGGCGACTGGCTGCGTGACAGCCTCGACCCAACTGGCAGGACTTCCCGATGAGCGTGCTTTTTGAGAAAACCTATCCGCGCACCGTTCATGCGCTTGTCGAGCACTTTCTGAAACCGGAAATGCGCGGCGCGAAGGTGGAAGCATGGCTGTTCGATGATCAGCCGAGCCGCTTTGCCGCCGAAACGAAGCTGCGTGAAGCAGACGTCGAGGCGCGGCTGCATTCGGCTTATAAGCCGCTCCTGCACTTCTTTCTGGAGGAAGTGGATGGCGGGGCGCTGAAGTCGGCTGTGATCCGTTATCCGCGTCATGAGGCCTGCGTGCAGAACCGTTTCCTGCTCGAAACCTATCCCTTGTCTGCGTTGCTACCGAAGGTGGAACTGACTTTTGCAGCGTCCGGCAAAGACGATTTTCATTATGACGTCGATCTGGTCTTTGCTGATGGCCATAGCGAGAACCATCGCGTTTTCGCGCCCAACCGCGTGCATGTGGATTTCATCGGTGAAACGCTGGTGTCGCCAACCGGTTGGCTGACCGTCACGCAGGACGGCAAGACCGAAAGCGCGCGCTATGAGACTTCGTATGAAAAGCTGTTTCATGACACCGTTTCGACCATCGCCGCCCATGACTGGAAGCGTGGCGAACCTTATTTCGAAGAGCTGAACATTGCAGTCAGTCTGCCTATTACCGACCGTCGTCTGCCTTACAATGAAGAAACGCTGAGCCTCACCGAATCCATGCACGAGGATATCTATTTCTCGCTGCTGGAAGTTTTTCAGAAAAAGTCTGGTCGTCCGGTTGGCGACCGTGGTTTGCAGCCGGGTCAGATTGTGCCGGAAGTCCGCTTTCGCGATGCCGAACCGTCAGTCAAAGTGGAAACACGTCCACTTTCCACCTATGATGCGTTGACTGCAGAGCAGGTTCTGGAAACGGCGCAAGCGCCGCTTTCCGCCGATCAGATACGCCGTGAAATCGCCAGACTGGGCGGTGAGCCGTTTGAAGCGAAAACTCGCTCTGGCCGAACGGTGCGCGCGACTTATCGTAAGGGCAGCAATGCCGCGATGATGATCAGCGCTGGTCAGCACGCCAACGAAACGACCGGTGTTGTCGGAGCGTTGCGTGCGGCCGACCGGCTTGCTGCGCACGAAGGTGCGCATTTCACGATCTCACCGCAGGAAAACCCGGACGGATACGAGATACATAAGCGGCTCTGTGCACTTCAGCCGCACCACATGCACCACGCGGCGCGCTATACGGCGCTGGGTGATGATCTGGAATATCGCAGCGGCGAAGGGCTTTACGAAAAGGCCATTCGCGTCGAGGCGGAAAAGCGAACTGACGCGAAACTACACGTCAACCTGCACGGTTATCCATCGCACGAATGGACACGTCCGCTATCAGGCTATGTGCCGCGATCCTTTGCGATGTGGACGCTACCGAAGGGCTTTTTCCTGATCATCCGCCACCATGCCTCCTGGGAAAAGGAAGCAGAAGAACTGATCGACCGCGTGACAAAGCATCTGGCTGCGATTGATGGATTGGTAGCTTATAACAATGCTCAGATCAGGCTTTTCGAGCAACATGCAGGCGAAACGGGCTTCCGCATCATCAATGGTTTCCCGTGTCTTGTCGGCGTTGATGACCGCCATACGGTGCCATTGACGCTCATCACCGAATATCCGGATGAGACGGTTTATGGCGATGCCTTCGTCAAGGGACACACGGCCCAAATGGAAACCGTGATGGCATCATATGATGCCTTGCAAGCACTGTTTCCTTCGGACACGGTTGCTTAAAGATAATAGACGCCAATGCGCTTGCCGCTGATGATTTCGACGGCAATCTCCATCTCATAAATATCTGCAAGGATTTCTGGATGAATGAGTTCATCCGGGCTTCCCTGATGGACGACCTTGCCGTGGCGCATGGCGACTATGTGGTCGGAATAGCACGATGCGAAATTGATGTCGTGGAGAACCAGAACGACGGTTTTCCCAAGTTCGTCTGCAGCCCGCCGCAACAGCTTCATCATTGAAGCGGAATGCTTCATATCAAGATTGTTAAGCGGTTCATCCAGCAGCACATAATCTGTATCCTGGCATAACACCATCGCCACGAATGCGCGCTGGCGTTGTCCGCCTGAAAGCTCATCCAGAAAGCGTCCGCTCAGATCGTCAAGGCCAAGATATCCGATGGCCTGCTCGACATGTTTACGATCTTCGCTGTTTGGGCGGCCTTTGGAATAAGGGTAACGGCCAAAGGTTACCAGGTCACGCACGGTCAGGCGGGAATTGATTGCATTTTCTTGCCGCAGGATCGATAGGCGCTTTGCCAGTACATCACCGGATGTCCTTGAAACATCGAGCCCGTCTACGGTCACACGGCCTTTATCCAGAGGCAGTAGACGGCTGACCATGGAGAGTAAGGTGGATTTTCCAGCACCATTCGGTCCGATGATCGAGGTTATGCCGCAAGCTGGTAGTTTTAGAGTCACATCATCGACGACAAGCGTGCCGTTGTAGGATTTGCTGACTTGGCTGATTTCTATCAACGTGCGTGCCCCCTGACGAGAAGGATGATGAAGACGAGGCCGCCCAGAAACTCGATAATGACACTGAGTGCGGTGTTGAATGAGAAAACACGTTCAAGAATGGTCTGTCCGCCAACGATGCAAAGGATTGCGAGCAAAATGGCTATAGGCAGGATAAACCGGTGTTTTGCCGAACCGGCAAGCATGTAAGCCAGATTGGCGACCAGAAGACCGAAAAAGGTAATCGGCCCTACCAGTGCGGTGGAAACCGAAACCAGCACCGTGACCATGAACAGGATCTTGTTCACGATGCGCCGATGATCGACGCCCAGATTGATTGCCGGATCCCTACCGAGTGAAAGGACGTCAAAGATATAGACGAAGCGCAGACCGTAGAGCGAAACTGCAGCAACGATGACGGCTGACATAATCAGAATGTCGCTATTGATGGTGTTGAAGCTGGCGAAAAAGCGGTCTTGCAGGACAGCGAAAAGATTTGGATCAAGCATCCGCTGCATCAGGTTGGAAATGCTGCGGAAAAAAACACCGCAAACAATGCCGACAAGCATAACGAGATGCAGGCTGCGCGTTGCTCCAGAGAAGAGCCAGTAATAGAGTGCGCCAGCGAAAACCACCATGATAGCGGTTTCTGCCAGAAAGCGAATATTCGGTCCGATCCAATCGATCTGGACGGCGCCGAAGAAGAAAATCACCAATGTCTGGATCAGGATATAGAGCGCATCGAACCCCATGATCGAAGGGGTCAGGATACGGTTATTTGTGACAGTCTGGAACAAAACCGTTGAAACGGCAATCGAGTATGCGACCAGTACCATAGCCGCAAGCTTGGTCCCACGGAAGGACAGGATAAAAGACCAGCTCCCTTTTGCGCCGATTGTCATGAATGCTGCCATCGCAACGAGAGCGAGCACGCAAAGCAGCAAGAGAACCAAACTAGGACGTTTAAGCAAGGCGTGAACCTCGCCGCAACAGAAGGTAGAGGAATATGATGCTTCCCACGACTCCCATCATTGTGCCGATTGGAATTTCGTAAGGGAAGCGGACCAGCCGCCCAACAATATCGCAGGTAAGAACGAGCCCAGCACCAAGAACTGCCACCCAGGGCACCGCGCGCCGCATATTGTCTCCAATGAACATGCTGACAACGTTTGGAACGATAAGACCTAGGAAAGGTATCATGCCAACAGTCACAACGACTGATGCGCTGACCATCGAAACGATGACAAGGCCAAGTGTGACTACACGGCGATAATTTAGGCCAAGGTTGGTGGTGAAATCTTCGCCCAGTCCTGCGACCGTGAAGCGGTCAGCGGCGAAGTAGGCGATAACGGTCAGGAAGAATGCAAGCCATAAGAGTTCATAGCGGCCACGGAGGACACCTGAAAAATCGCCGGTTGTCCAGGAGTTCAGCGATTGCAGGAGATCGAAGCGGTAAGCAATGAAAGTAGTGATTGCACTGACGACACCACCAAGCATGAGGCCGACCAAGGGCACCACAAGTACGGACCGCAACGGAATCGCGCGAAGAATACGAAGGAAGAGGGCGGTTCCGGCAAGCGCTGTGACAGAAGCAACCAGCATTTTGCCGATTACAGGCGTTTCGGGTGCAAATAATATTACCAGAAGAATGCCGAGACTGGCAGATTCCACTGTGCCAGCCGTCGATGGTTCAACGAAACGGTTGCGTGTCAGCATCTGCATGATCATGCCCGAAACGGCCATCGACATGCCCGCCAGAATGATTGCAAGGGTGCGTGGAATGCGGCTGATGAGCAAAACTTCGGCTGCGCGGTCGGTCCTTCCGGCTCCGAAAAGTGTGCCCAGCGACACATCGCTGACGCCGATAAACAGGCTGATGACAGCCAGTACGACAACAACGGCTATGGCTGCTGCAAGTCCCTTCACGCTCATTTCCTGTTCTGTTGCCTGATCGCGAATTCGGGCCACCGATAGGTGGCCCGACCGGATTGGGTTTGGAAAACTGTTACTTCGCTTTGTCGAAAGCCTGTGACAGCTGATCGATCGTGCTGTGAAGCGCGCCGAGGCCACCGCCGATCAGGTACCAGTTTTGAGCGTTCAGATAGACAAGCTGATCTTTTTTCCAGGCATTGGTCTGGCGCACGAGTTCGTTGTCGAGAACTTGTTTGGCTGAATTGCCTTCACGACCAATGGCGGCATCGCGGTCTATGACGAACAGCCAGTCGGGATTGGTTTCGAGGATGAATTCCGAGCTGACGGGCTGGCCATGATTGCCGATGGAAAGGTCCGGTGCTGCGGGCTTGACCCCGAAGCTGTCATGCAGGACGCCGAAGCGCGATCCGGGACCATAAGCGCTGATCTTGCCACCGGAAGTGAGGATCAGAAGGCCGGTACCCTTGTTGGCGGCCTTTTCTTTCAAAGCAGCGAGTGCGGCATCAAGCTTCTCGGCTTCTGCCTTCGCTTCTGCTTCCTTCCCGAAAATCTGGCCAAGTTTCTCGACATTGGCTTCCGTATCGGCGATGAAGTTCTTCGCGTTGGTCGTCAGATCGATGGTGGGAGCAATTTTTGAAAGTTCACCATATTTCGCGGCCGAGCGACCCGCTACGATGATCAGGTCCGGCTCTGCTGCATTGACGGCTTCATAGTCCGGTTCGAACAATGTGCCGATTTTCGCATAATCGTCGCTCTGATATTTCTTAAGATATTCAGGGAAGGATATGCCGCTTGGAACACCGCTTACCTTGACACCAAGGCGGTCCAGATTGTCGAGAGTGCCGAGATCGAAAACCAATACCTTTGCCGGTAAGGCTGGCACCGCTATCTCACCCTGAGCATGCTTGATGGTTAGATCAGCAGCATTTGCAGTTGCAGCAATGCCCAGCGCCATGATGGCGGCGCCACACAAGCGTGTAACTTGTTGAGCGATATTCAGCATGGTGTTCGATCCTTTCATTAATCCTGTGCTTTACAGTCAAGTATCTTCTCCGTCAAAGCGGGAGAGACAAAATTCAGTTGTTTTTTGCCTCGGGGTTTTTTCCGCGCAGAATGAAATTGAGGCTGTCTTCAACGGTGAGCGGGATCATCGAGCCGTGGCTTTCATCTTCGAAACGATGAAAGGCAGCATCCATCTGCGGTAATTCTGAAAGCTCTTTGAAGACATCTGAACCGGAAGGTCCACCACGGAGTTTTTTAAGCCGTTCATTGTCCTGCTTCGTCTGATCGGGGCGGCTCCCGCGCTTGCCGGAGGTTTCTATAAGCAAACGGATCGGGCGAGGGGCAATCTTGAAGCGCGTGATGAACTGATCTTTATCTGTTAGAATTGAGCGATCATTCCACCAGATTGATGGATCTGCCGCACTATAGATTTGGAAGGATTCCGTGTGGTTGAACAGGGCGTAAAGGGTGAACAATCCGCCCAGGGAATGGCCGAACAGGGCTTGCCGGCTTTTATCAACATTGAAACGCTTCTCGACTTCGGGCTTTACCTTATTGTCGATAAAATCGAAGAACGCATCTCGTCCCCCGGTCTTCGGTACGTTGAAATGGACGGGGATCAGATCGTTAGGGGTGGGAGGTGTGAGCTCGAAATATCTGAGGCGAACAATTTCTTCCTGATCGTCAGTCGGGTAGCCGATACCGACAAACACAGCCTTTAGGGCGGAGTTCTCTGCCATGAGTTTTGCCGCGATCGGCAACATACGATTGCCATCGACCATATATATGACCGGATAACCGCCTTCGGGTGCAGCTTCCTGCGGTGCAGCGGTGAATATACGATAGGTGATGCCGTTGGCTTCCATGTCAAAGGACGAGGTGGTTGGCTCAACAGCCTGCACAGCGGACGCTGTAAATACCCCTGCCATCATCAGGCATACCTTTTTTAAGATATTCGTCAGTACGCTCATATGAGCATCCATTCATGGAAAGACGCCCGCCATTGCTGGCAGACGTCTTGTTGTTACGATCCTAGAAGCGGGAGGTCATGCCGACCCAGAGGCGGCGACCCTCAACGACGTTGTTGAGTTCGTCGACAGTCGTCTTTTTATCGAAGATATTATAGACGGCTGCATTGAGGGTTACGTTTTCGCTGAAATCATACGAACCGCCGATGTCGAATGTCGCATAAGCCTTGTACTTGCGAGCAATAACGTTGCCTTTGTCATTGTAGGCATAGGGTTCACCAACGGTGCCAATGCGCAGGCCTGCGTTGATTTCCTCGCCATGGTAGTTCCCGGAAGCCCAGGCCTTGAGCCCATCGACCGGGGTCATCCAGTCGGCGCGGATACTTGCCATATGCTTGGGCGTGCGAGCCAGCGGCAACCCGGCATACTCGCCGGTCTTCTGCTCGGAATCCGTATAGGTATAGCTTGCGCGAATGTTGAGGTTGGAAGTAGCTTCCCATTCACCTGTCAGTTCCACGCCCTGTAAAACAGCTTCGTCAATGTTGTAGCTGTAGTAGAGGACATAGTTCGGATCCTGATCCCAGCGGCGCGGCTCGCCTGTTACCGGATCATACTGGATGTTGCTGGCGATCTTGTCGGTGAATTTCGTATAGAAATAGGTGGCACCCAGGCGAAGACCTTCCTGGTTGTCCCAAAGAGCGCTGGCTTCATAGCTTGTACTCTTTTCGGGTTGCAGATTGGGATCACCGATAATTACACCGCAAGTGCCGCTCGGACCGTAGGTACAATTTCCGCCACCGGTCGTGTAAGCGTAGCCGGGCGCAATTGTCCGGATTTCAGGGGCACGGAAGCCTGTTGAAATACCGCCCTTAAGGGTCAGTTGTTCCGTTGCGTGCCAAACGGCATATCCGCGTGGGCTCCAATGCGATCCGTAAATCTCATGGTGGTCCATACGCAGACCGCCGGTCAAACCAAAATCTGGTGTTAGCCACCACTCGTCTTCAGCGAAGAGTGCCCACTGCTTGATGCTGAACTCTTCATCAAACCCGGTGCGGCGACCTGGATTCTGATCGGTCAGAACCGAGTCCATAAACTGACCACCCGTTACAAGGGTGTGATTGCCATAGAGTTCGAATGGCGTGGTGAACTTTCCATCGAGAATGGAGTTGCGAATATGCGGAGACCGGGTTGCCTCGACAAAGTTATCGCTTTTCTTGTCCCAGGAGAAACTGCTGCGCCGGGCCGTTTCCTGCATGAAGGAGAAATCAGAGGTGGTCGGACCCCAACGGCCGGTGTGGCTGATCGACCAATGATCGCGATCGTTGTAATTGTAAGTATCGACTGGTGCGGTTCCCCGCGTGGGGACTGGGTCGATATTGTTGCCGACAGTTGAATCACGGCGAAGACGTGTCTTGCCGAGTTCGAGCATGATGTCGTGATCTTCATTAGGGGTGATCGTGACGCGCCCGGTGATGTCAATATCTTTCTGTTCTGGCGTTCCGTTGATGATTTTATCTTCCTGACGCTTCAGTCCACGACCCCAGACCTGCACGCCGACGAGGTTCGGAACCAATGGTCCCGTGATATAGTAAGAGCCTTGAAGTGAATTGCCGAACTTTGAATGTTGCTGCGCCGTACCGTCTACCGTGAAAGAACCACTCCACTTGTCGGAGACCTTTTTGGTGATGATGTTGATAACACCACCCATCGCGTCGGATCCGTAGAGAGACGACATAGGGCCGCGAATAACCTCGATGCGCTCAATAGCATTTGCAGGCGGTAGGAAGCTCTGCTCGAAACCGGAATTTCCGTTGGTGCGTGCATCGCGAGTGCTTTGGCGCTTGCCGTCAACAAGCAGTAGAGTATAGGAACCGGGGAGACCGCGAATGAATATGTCACGTTCGGCAGCCGAACCAGTGACAGCAACGCCCTGAACGTCCTTCAGAGCGTCGGTTAGATCGCGATAGGCGCCCTTTTCCAATTCTTCGCCAGGAACCACCGTAATACTTGCCGGAGCGTCGGTGATATTCTGTTCGAACCCGGTTGCAGTGACAACGATCTGGTTGAGCTTGACGGCGCCGTCAGCTGTTGTTTCAATACCCGTTCCTGTCACAGATAGCTGTCTTTTCTTGGCAGCGGCTTCATTTGAAGTTGCTTCTTCTGCAGTGCTGGTTGCTGTTTGCGCAATAGCAATCGTTTCGCTCAGAAGTAATGTTGTAGAAAGACAGGTCCCTGCAAGAACCGCCCGATAAATGAGCGATTTGCTGGCCAAACGCCTGTTTTGTGTACCGTTGGCCCACAATCCCCGAAACAAGCTGGTCATTTTCGTCACCGTTTAAAGTTGAGTTTTCAACTCTCCTTATGTATGGCAATAAGGTGACGTCAATCGTCATGTTTTATAAGAATTCTAAATTTCGAAAACCGCAAATGAATGGGCAATAAGGTGATGTCGGGCAAGCCGGTGAAAACGCAGCAACAAACGGAGAAAGGCGAAAATGAAAGCCTTCGTTTGGGGCAATTGCGCCTGCTGATAGCGCTTGATGCACTTCTTGTGGAAGGCAGTGTTGGCGGTGCTGCCAGGCAGATGGGCTTGAGTATTGCGGCTATGAGCCGACTGCTCGGTCAGATTCGCGAGAAGTTCAACGATCCAATTCTGGTTCGTTCTGGTCGAAGCATGATAGCGACGCCGAAAGCAGAAGCCTTGCGTGGACGTTTGCGGCGGCTGGCGAATGAAGCTGAGACGCTGCTGAGCCTAGACCTGACTGAATTGCCGAAATTGAGCTGCACAGGACACCATGGATGGAAGCGAAGCACCATTACGGCGCCGCCTCCGCTCGGTATTCGTAAGGTCGTAGAACTCGAAAACCATCCAACACCAGAGCAGCTCGCTGCGCAATTCGCCAATATCCAGGGTGAAAACGATCCGGTCAGAAGGCTTGCAAAATACATCGCCGTTGTCGGACGGAAGGTCGGGCATACCCGTCCTCTCGACATGTCCGAAGCCGAGGACGCATTCACGACGATCTTTAACGGTGAAGCCGATCCGATGCAGATCAGTGCGTTGCTCCGGCTTATTCATTATCGCGGAGAGACTGCTCCAGAACTTGCAGGCATGGTGCGTGCAGCGAGACATATTTATTCCGTGGACGCAGGATTAAACATGCCTGCTTTGGATTGGCCGGCCTATCTATCGCCGAACTCCATGCAGTCGCCATGGTTCATGCTTTCGGCCTTGCTCGTGGCAAGAGCCGGCTATCCCGTCGCTCTGCATGGCAACTGCGGCACAGGTGAAATCTCGGGCAAACTTGAATTGGCGGCTGAAGCTATCAATCTGCCGATCGCAACATCACACTCGCTCGCGGAAAGCGCATTGAGAGCGCACAGCATCTGCTTCATGCCGATAGCCGGTTTCGCTCCTCAGATCTATGCGTTGCTGGCGCTTTACCCGTTGTTCGAGTCGCGTTCATCGATGAACAGTCTCGTTCATCTTCTCAATCCGTTGAATCTCAGGGCGACATTTCTCGGTGTTACCCAGTCCACATATCGCGAGTTGCATCGCGATGCGGGCGCGCTTCTTGGCACGCCGTCGATTTCCGTCGTTTCAACCTGCCGCGACGTTGCCGAGCTGGTTCCACATAGAACCCATATGATCTACAGACTGCTTGACGGTAGGGAAACGGATTTGTTGCTTCCCACACTTTCCAAAGAGAGCAGCGACAAGCATTCTAATTTCAGTTCATTCGAATATTGGTATGGTGTCTGGTCTGGTGCGGCCGTGGATAAACGTGCAGAAAACACAATCGTCGCGACGGCAGCCATGGCTATGATGACGGCGGCCTCCGCAGAAAACGAAAGCCATGCGCAGTTCTTTGAGAGAGCCGAGGAACTCTGGCGCAATCGCCACAATCGGGTAGCGGCATAATGCGGATGCAGCTGCAACTGAGAAACTTAAAACTGTTTCACGTTTCGTAAAATTTGAAAAAAGCTTTTCCCGTGACCGTCGTGGGCGGCAAGTCCATGCTTTGTCCACTAATTTTATAGGCTTTATCTTCTCCCTGTGAGTTCGATTGCAACAGGGGAGCCTCAATGGTCAATCAGGTATTCGGCGAGGCGGGAACGTCGATCTTCGAGGCGATGTCGCGGCTTGCCGCCGAACGTGGGGCCATCAATCTGGGACAAGGGTTTCCAGAAGGCTTTGAGCCTCCCGAACTTCTTGATGCGGCTGCTCATGCCCTTCGTGAAACCTCGCAACAATATCCACCTATGATGGGCCTGCCTATTCTTCGTCAGGCTGTCGCAGAAAACGCCAGGCGGTTTCCCGGTCTTGATGTGGATTGGGAAAAGGAGGTTCTGGTCACCTCCGGAGCCACGGAAGCTCTGGCTGATACGTTTCTGGCATATCTGGATACGGGCGACGAGGTTATCCTGTTCGAGCCGGTCTACGATGCTTATGCAACACTTATCCGGCGTGCTGGCGGGAAAGTTGTGCCGGTGCGGTTGAGGCCACCTCATTGGGAACTACCACGAGAGGAACTGGTAAACGCTATCTCTCCCCGCACCAAACTCATTGTCGTCAATACGCCGATGAATCCAATCGGCAAGATATTCGATCTGGACGAGCTGGACTTTCTCGCTGAACTTGCGATCAAGCATGATCTCGTGATCGTTTCGGATGAGGTTTACGAACATCTCGTCTTCGACGGTCGTCCGTTTCACTCTATGTTCGGTGTTGAGAAAGTCCGCGACCGTGTCGTGCGAATTGGCTCTGCTGGAAAGAGCTTTTCATTAACAGGGTGGAAGGTCGGCTATGTGACGGCTTCCGCAAAGCTTTTAGCACCGATTGCCCGTGCCCATCAGTATGTCACTTTCACCACGCCGCCGGCATTGCAGTCGGCGATTGCCGTTGGGCTTTCGTTGCCTGATAGCTACTTCGTTGAACTCAGGGCAACGGTGGCATCGCGACGGGATATTCTGGTTGAAGGACTGAAATCTGCAGGTTTTGATGTCGTAGCGGTCCCTGCCACCTATTTCGTCGTGGCCGATGTAGAGACGCTCGATCCAGAAGGCGATGATCTCGATTTTTGTCGACGGTTGACGCTTGAAGCAGGTGTAACCCCGGTTCCCATCTCATCTTTTTATGGTGCGCGCGATGTGCGCAGCCACGTCCGTTTCTGTTTCGCCAAGCGCGAAGAAACGCTGTTTGAGGCCGTTTCACGACTGGTTCGCTGGACCAGCAAGTACAATTGGCGCGCCGCATCATAGGCGCGTCCGGAAATCACTACAGGGAAACAAGATGCATTCAGTTTTATTTTTGCGCGGCGCGGTTTCTGCAGCACTCTTTTCAATGTTAGTCGCTTCACCAGCTCTTGCGGAAAAAATTCGGTTTGGTGTGACCTCGGGACCGCATGCGGAAATCGCCGAAGCACTCGCACCCGTTGCCAAAGCAAATGGTCTGGATATCGAGATTGTGGAGTTTTCTGACGGCGCACTGATCGACCCGGCAACAAATGACGGCGATCTTGACGCCAATGGCTTTCAGCATACGCCGTATTTCGATCAGCAGAACAAAGATCGGGGCCTCAACCTCGTTGCCGTTGGTGGACGTACTGTGTTGCTGCCGATGGCTGGTTATTCGCGCAAGTACAAATCTCTTGCTGAACTGCCTGAAGGGGCGCAGATTTCGATCCCCAACGATCCCAGCAATGCGGGTCGCGCCTTGAAGCTTCTCGAAGCAGGCGGCGTAATCAAGCTGACGCCGGGTGTGACCTTCAACGCAACTGAACTCGATATTGTCGATAACCCGAAGAAGGTCAAAATCATCCCGATGGAAACAGCCCAGCTTCCGCGGTCGCTGGAAGATGTGGATTTTTCCGTTATCACTTCACATTTTGCGCTGAGTGCCGGGCTGGTTCCGACCCGTGATGCGATCCTGATCGAAGATCAGCTATCCGATTATTTCTGCCTGCTTGCCGTCGCGGAGAAGAACAAGGATGCACCCTGGGTCAAAACGCTGGTCGAAGCCTATAAGTCTCCTGACGTCAAAGCCTTCATCGAGAAGAAATTCGATGGCAACATCATAGCGGGTTGGTGAGATGAACGTGCTGGTGCGGAACGAATCTGTGTCAAAAGCTGTACCGGACGAAACGGGTTCGGTTCCGCCAATTATCGATATACGCTCGCTGACAAAGATTTATGATGAGACGGCTGGTCCGGTCATCGATGACGTCTCACTCAAGATCACGAGGGGAACGATCCATGGCATCATTGGTCGTTCGGGTGCCGGGAAAAGTACGCTCGTGCGCTGTCTGAACGGTCTTGTGCATCCAAGCAAAGGAGAAATCTTTGTTTCCGGATGTGAGATCACAACGTTGCGCCAAGACGAATTACGACAGGTTCGTCGTGAAGTATCAATGATATTTCAGCATTTTAGTCTGTTGTCTTCACGAACTGCCTTTGGCAACATAGCGCTGCCGTTGGAGCTCGCAGGCATTGGTCGTAGCGCCATAAGAACTCGGGTGAACGATCTGCTCGATCTGGTGGGCCTAAAGGGAAAGGCCGATACCTATCCATCGGAATTGTCTGGTGGTCAGAAACAGCGTGTGGGTATCGCGCGGGCATTGGCTCTGGAACCGAGCGTTTTGCTGTCCGATGAGGCGACATCGGCGCTTGATCCTGAAACCACGGAACAAATTCTTTCGTTATTGAAAGATATCAATCAGCGGCTGGGGCTGACGATTGTGCTCATTACGCATGAAATGGATGTGGTGCGCCAGATCGCAGACCATGTGACGGTTCTTGATGGTGGCAAGGTCGTTGAAAGCGGAGCGACCTTCAATGTCTTTGCCTTTCCTCAATCCCCAGTTGCCCGTTCGTTTTTAGCGAGCATCGTCGCCCACGACTTACCGCCGGAAGTATCGCAGCGGTTACTTCCACAACCTGTTGGCGGGTCAGCCCCGGTTCTGCGCATCATATTTTCTGGTGAAGCCGCCCATGAACCGGTCGTTGCAACGCTCGTGCAGCGCTTCGGGGTAAATCCGAACATATTGCACGGGCGCATAGACTATATCGGTGGCAGACCACTGGGCATCATAACACTCGTCGCCGAAGGTGGTTCCGCCGATCTCGCGGACGTTCGCAATTATCTGTCTTCACTCAATCTTCATGGAGAGGTCATCGGTCATGTTGTCCGATCTGCTTCCGCCGGCGCTCGTCGGGCTTTTGCTTGAATCGCTGAAGCAGACAGCCACTATGGTGGCCGCATCTGCCATTCTGTCTACCTTGATCGGCCTGCCGCTCGGTGTTGCACTGGTTGTTACCAGTCCAGGGCAGTTTCTTGAGCGCTCGGTTTTCAATCGCGTTGCAGGTACGATCGTCAATTTGGTTCGATCTACACCGTTTATCATTTTGATGGTGGCGATCATTCCCTTGACGCGTCTGATCGCGGGAACAACAGTTGGGACTTATGCGGCCATCGTGCCGCTGACAGTGGCCATCACGCCTCTCTATGCGCGTCTCGCTGAAACTGCGATGCGCGAAGTAGACCAAAGCCTGATTGAAGCCGCCGAAAGCATGGGTGCTACACCGATTCAGATCATCTTCAAGGTGCTGTTGCCTGAAGCACTGCCCGGGATCATTGCAGGGCAAACGGTTACACTTGTCAGTCTTGTTGGATATTCGGCGATGGCAGGGACAGTTGGCGGTGGTGGTTTGGGCGATCTCGGAATCCGCTTCGGATATCAGCGCTTCATGCCTGAAGTCATGGTCGCTGTCGTCATCATTTTGGTTGCAATCGTGCAATCCATTCAGATCACGGGCGACCACGCCGCTCGTTTCGTCAATCACCGCGTGGCGCGCAGCCGTCGCTCACGCTGAGAGTTTTTCAGGAGGTTTCAATGACTATACATACCACGCCGATTAATCTGCCCTTGCTTGATTTATCGCGTTTCAACGGAAGTGTCGAAGAGCGCGGCAGCTTCATTGCGGAGCTGCGCCAGACGCTTCACGATCATGGCTTTTTCTACCTGACAGGGCATGGCGTCGATCCGAAACTTGTGGAAGACGTAGTTGCGACTGCGAAGAGATTTTTCGCACTTCCTGCAGAAGAAAAACTCAAGATCGAAATGGTGAAATCATCCCATTTTCGCGGTTATAATCGTGCTGGTTTTGAACGCACTCGTGGCCAGCAGGATTGGCGCGAACAGCTCGATATCAACACGGAATCAGAATCAGCTGAGATTGGTCCCGATAGCCCGGCATGGAAGCGTCTGATCGGCCCGAACCAGTGGCCGGAAGCATTGCCCGAACTTAAGCCGTTGCTGCTTGCCTATCAGGCTGAGGTGACGCGCGTTGGCATTGATATTCTGAAGGCCATTGCTGCGGCTTTAGGACAGTCGGAAGACTTTTTCGCCCAGATTTATCAGCCGCATCCATCCCAACTCCTGAAAATTATTCGTTATCCGGGGCGCGACGTGGCGGAAAGCGAGCAAGGAGTGGGCGCACATAAGGACGGCGGTTTCGTTACTGTGCTGCTACAGGATGTCGTTCCCGGCCTGCGCGTTCAGCGGGAAGATGGTGAATGGATTGATGCGCCTCCGGTTCCAGGCACTTTTGTCATCAATACGGGAGAATTGCTTGAACTTGCTACCAATGGATTCGTGCGGGCGGATGTACACGGCGTTGTTGCGCCTCCAGCCGGTGTGGAACGCTTTTCCGTCGCCTTCTTCCTGGGCGCCCGATACGATGCAACTATCCCGGTTATCGATTTGCCGGATGAGTTGAAGATCAAGGAGCGCGGCGTTACCGTCGATGCGCTGAATCCAATCTTCCGTGAGGTCGGCGCAAATAATCTCAAAAGTCGCCTCCGGTCGCATCCAGATGTCGCGCGAGCCCATCATGCGGACTTGTTGACGCCTGAACAATTGGGAGATCACACACCCGGATCGGCATATTGAGAGGTTGATAGTCTTTTTCAGGGCACCACTGTCACGCGACCGTGGCGCCCTGTTTAACCCATCCCTTGACGATTAAAGTACGATGGTCGCTTAAGTCGCCAAGGAACGGGCCGGGGGTATGCCATTGATCCGCGTTTTCCCGGATCAAGCGACACTCTAACGAATGACGCCGCCTATACTTTGCTGGAATACGGAGATTTAAAAGCTGCGATTGCTGGCAGGGTGGCGGCGAGGGGCATCAATTCGATGTCGGTTTTTGGCTATTTGTCAGGAAAACACTACGTCGACTTTGCAAAAGTTTCGGCAAATTGACTGCATGTTTGTCATTTTGAACAATTTGTACCCTCTAAATTTAACAAATCCACGGCTTGATCGGTCAAAGCATCGATGGAAATCTCCCTTACCTTATATAAGCGTGACGTAGGGAGGGGATCGCTGAAATGCCTGTAATGCCCGAATTGTGTGCCGATACCATAGTTTATAACGGTACGATCTGGTGTGGATATGAAGAGGGCACGGTTGAAGCCCTAGCCATCTGGCAAGGAAAGGTTCTTGCCACGGGTACACGGGACCAGATTTGGTCTTTGAAGGGCGATAATACGCATTTGATCGATCTCAAAGGGCGCTTTGCCACGCCTGGACTTAACGACGCGCACCTGCATCTCATTTCCGTGGGACTGACACTCAAGTGGATCGATGCGACGCCGCAGGCAGCACCGACATTGCAAAGCTTGCTCGACGCCATTCGCGAACAGGCCGCTTCTGCACCTCCGGGGGCATGGATCAGGGCGCGCGGCTATGACCAGACGAAGCTCGATGTCGGTCGCCATCCGCATAAGTCGGAACTTGATGCTGTTGCTCCAAACAATCCCGTCATGGTGGTACGCGCATGCGGCCATGTTTCGATCTTCAATTCAAAGGCATTTGAACTGGCAGGTATTGACGAAAGTTCGCCTGTACCGGAAGGCGGGTTGATCGAGCAGAAAAATGGCAGTCTGACAGGTATGGTTGCCGAAAATGCTCAAGGGGCTGTCCGCAAGGCCATCCCCAAGGCAACGACGGAAGAGATGGTCGAGGCCATTGAGGCTGCGGGTAATCTGCTTCTTTCCTATGGCATAACCAGCGTCATGGATGCCGCTGTCGGTCAGGTCGCAGGATTTGATGAAATCCGCGCCTATAATCTCGCCAAGCTGGATAAGCGTTTGCCAGTGCGTACCTGGCTCGTGCTGCTCGGCGATCCGGGGCCTTCCATCGTGGAGGAGTGCTATAAAGCCGGTCTTGTGTCCGGCGTTGGTGATGACATGCTGACGGTTGGCGCTGTCAAGATTTTCCTTGACGGCTCTGCAGGCGGACGAACTGCATGGATGAGCAAGCCGTATCTCGGCGATGATAACAATATTGGTGTCCAGATATTGCCAGACGCGGAACTGGAAGCGTTGGTGCTGGATACCCATAAAAAGGGCTATCAACTGGCATGTCATGCTATCGGCGACGCAGCCATTGGCCAGTTGATCACGGCGTATGAAAAGGCGCTCGCTGCTTATCCCGATCGAGATCGCCGTCATCGTATCGAACATTGCGGTTTCTCTACGCCGGAACAGCATGATCGGATGAAAAAGGCTGGCATTTATCCATGCCCGCAGCAGGTCTTCATCTACGACTTTGGTGATGCCTACATTTCTGTTCTCGGCGAAGAGCGCGCAATTTCAAGCTATCCGCTGAAAACCTGGAAAGATCTGGGCTTCAAGCCTGCGACTGGCAGTGATTCACCGGTTTGTCATCCGAATCCCTATCCGAACATCTATTCGATGCTGACGCGCGAAACGGGCAAGGGAACAGTGATGGATGCCCGCGAATGCGTGACCATTGAAGAAGCCCTGCAGGTCTACACGGAGTTTGGTGCGTTCTCTCAGAAACTGGAGAATGTGAAGGGTAAGCTTGTACCTGGACAGGTTGCTGATATTGCGGTCTTTTCACGCAATATGCTCACCGCGAAGCCGGAAGAGATTCTCAACGACACGCATTGTGTTCTTACCATGCGTGACGGTGAGGTCGTATTCGAACGGTCGTGAGTTAAATGCTCCCGGTTTCCGGAGGCAATAAAAAGAATTGAAGCGTAAACGCTTCGGGACGATTTCGAGCAGCGAGGTTTCGACAGAGCTGCCCGAAAAACGGTTCATTTGAATCGCAAGAATGACATTTATGAAGGGGAACAATATGAGAAAATTTGCATTGCTGGCAGCGCTGTCCGCAGTCCTGCTAGCCGGAACGGCAGCTTATGCTGCGGACGAGCCGCGTTCGGGAGGCGTCATCAATTTTGTCGCACCTTACGGCGATAGTTTCTCGACGCTCGACATTCAGGCTTCACCTGCCACGCAGGACGAGTTCTATGCCAAAGCTATTCACCGCACACTCTATGATTGGGATGCGAATCTCAACAAGCCGGTACTCGGTCTTGCAACCGATGTGACGGTGTCCGATGACAGGCTCGTCTATACCTACAAGCTTCGACAGGATGCCTTTTTCCACAATGGCAAGCCTTTGACGGCAGACGACATTATTTGGAGCTATACCCGGATAATGGACCCGAAAAAGGCATTCCCACCGGCACGATACATCGCTGAGATCAAAGGGGCTGACGAATATACGCAGGGTAAGGCCAAGGAAATTTCCGGTCTGAAGAAGATCGATGATCATACGCTCGAAATCACACTGAAGCAGCCAATCGATCCCGGCTTCCAGTTTATGCGTAATAACACTGCCATTTATCCGGCAGGTGAGGGCGATAGCGAAGAGTTTCAGCGTCACCCGATCGGCCTCGGACCGTATAAATTTGCCGAATACGTTCCCGGCTCCCGCCTGACGGTTGAGAAGTGGGACAAGTATTACGAGAAGGGCAAGCCTTACGCCGACAAGATCAACATCATGATCATGGGTGATGCGGCCGCGCGCGACGTTGCGTTCCGCAATAAGGAAATTGACGTAGCGGTGCTCGGGCCAGCGCAGTATACAGCCTATCTCGCCGATCCCGAGCTTGCGAAGAACATGGTCGAGGTGGCCGAGGTTTACACGCGCGCCGTTGGTTTCAATCCTGATTTCAAGCCGTTCCAGGACAAACGCGTCCGTCAGGCAATCAACTACGCTATCGATAGCGATCTCATCATCAAGCGCCTTGTCAAAGATAAGGCTTATCGTGCTGTTGGTTGGCTTCCGAACTCATCGCCAGCCTTTGACAAGGATGCGAAGCCTTATCCGTATGATCCTGAAAAAGCAAAAGCTTTGCTTGCTGAAGCAGGATATCCTGACGGCTTCGAGTTTGAGCTGACGGCAACGCAGAACGAGAGCTGGGGCCTGACTATCGTTCAGGCGATCATTCCGATGCTCGCCAAAGTCGGTATCAAGGTGAAGGCAAAGCCAGTCGAAGCGTCTGTACTTGCGGATGTGGTTCCGGCTGGTAATTTCCAGGCCTATATGTGGTCGCTTGAAAGTGGTCCGGATGCACTGACCGCGATGCAGTGCTTCTATTCCAAGACTCCACAATCTGCGTGCAACTACCAGAAATTCTCCAACACGGATTTCGACAAGATTGTCGATGAGGCAAAGGTGGCGAAAACCGAAGAAGAGAAGAATGAACTTCTAAAGAAGGCCAACAATCTGTTGCAGGAAGAAGCACCGGTGTGGTTCTTCAACTACAACAAGGCGGTCATGGCGCATCAGCCATGGTTGCATGGTCTGCAGCCGAACTCGGCAGAGCTCGCAGTGCAGTCCTATGAAAAGCTGTGGGTTGATGACACGGTTCCATCCGGTCGCTAATTCCGGCTGATCTGGATCGGCCCGCTCGTCATCGGGCGGGCCATTGATCCCCTTTGCTCCAGCGTCTTTTGCGCTGATCCGAAAGGAGGACCATGTGCTCTATTTTATTCTTCGGCGCGTCTTGCAGATGATACCGACGGTTGTCGCTGTGTCGTTGCTGATCTTCGTCATTTTCAGTGTTGTTCCGGGCAGCATCGCTTCTGGCCTAATTGCCAATGGCAAGGGCATGAACGACCCCAAAATGGTTGAAAAGATCACCCAGGAATTCGGCCTCGACAAGCCAGTCCATGTGCGTTTTGGCAATTATCTGGTTCAACTGGCGCAGTTTGATCTCGGTACGTCCTATCGATCAAGGCAGCCAGTTGTTTCGCTTATTCAGGAACGCATGTGGCCCACGCTGAAGCTTGCTTTTGCGGCCATGGGGTTTGCAATCCTGATAGGCGTACCGCTCGGATTTCTCGCCGCACTGAAACCTGGAAGCATTCTTGATAGCGTGACCATGATTGGAGCGGTCTCGGGCCTTTCGCTGCCGCAGTTCTGGCTGGGGCTGCTGGCCATGTATCTATTTGCACTGACACTTGGATGGTTGCCGAGCTTTGGCTATGGTGATGGTGGTATCCGAAACATTATCCTCCCGGCGTTGACCTTGGGTGTCGCGCCTCTGGCATTGCTAGCAAGAACAACGCGTGCAGCCGTACTGGAAGTTATGGGAGCTGACTTCATTCGTACCGCCCGCTCAAAAGGCATGAGCAGCTTTCGATTGGTGAAATGGCACGTCATGCGCAATGCGCTGGTGCTGATTATCACGACCATCGGCCTACAGTTCGGATCGATGATGGGACAGGCCGTGGTGGTGGAGAAGCTATTCTCGTGGCCAGGTCTTGGCTCTTTGCTGATCGATAGCGTTTCTTTGCGCGACATTCCGGTCGTGCAGGGGGCAATTCTCGTAATCGTATTGTGGTTTCTTGTCATCAATACGATTGTTGACATTCTCTACGCGGTTATCGATCCGCGCATAAGCCACGAGTAAGCCCATGAAGCTGCGTTTCAATCTCGCATTTGGCGGGTTCGTGTGTATTGTCATTGTGGCCGCGGCTGTCTTTGCGCCATTGCTGTCACACTATAATCCCGTTCTTGATGCCGACCTGATGAATGCTGAACTTCCGCCTGATGCACAGTTTTGGTTCGGCACGGATGCACAAGGCCGCGATGTTTATTCGCGTATCCTCTATGGTGCGCAAGTATCTTTGACTGTTGGTGTCGTCTCGCAATGCATCAACACTGTTATCGGTCTGTGTTTTGGCATTTCGGCCGGTTATTTCGGCGGATGGTGGGACGATTTCGTCAACGGCCTCACCAATCTGATGCTCGCAATTCCGTCGCTGATCTTCGCGCTGGCAATCATGGCTGTCCTTGGCCCTGGCTTGCCGAGCCTTCTGCTTGCACTTGGTCTGACGAACTGGTCCTGGACTTGCCGCATTGCGCGAAGTTCCACGTTGTCGCTCAAAAAGCAGGGCTATATTCAGGCGGCCAAGATGCTTGGTTATAGCGACGTACGTATCATGATCACGCAGATCGTGCCCAACATGATCGGACCTATTCTTGTGATAGGCACGCTCGGAATGGGTGATGCAATTCTGGCCGAAGCAGCGCTTTCCTATCTTGGCCTTGGTATCAGTCCGCCAGACCCAAGCTGGGGCAACATGCTCACCGATGCGCGTGAGTTGATCGTGAACGCGCCTTGGGCTGCAGTGTTTCCCGGCCTCGCCATATTCTTCACAGTACTTGGGCTCAATCTGTTCGGCGACGGTCTTCGCGACTGGCTCGACCCGCATATGAGGACCCGCAAGGTATGAGCGAACAAGCACTTCTTGAGGTGGAAAACCTTCGGATCGATATCGTCTCCGGTTCGAGCAAACATAATGTGGTCGAGGATGTATCGTTCACCATTGGAGCTGGCGAGACATTCGGTCTGGTCGGAGAGTCCGGTTGTGGAAAAAGCATCACCGCGCTGTCGATGATCGGGCTTCTACGCAAGCCGCTGTCGATAACCGGAGGAGCGATCCGCTTTAAAGGGCAAGACCTGCGATCCATTTCGTCGCGCGAAATGCGCAAGCTGCGTGGCAATCGTATAGCGATGATCTTTCAGGAGCCGATGACTGCTCTCAATCCATTGTCGCCAGTAGGTCGGCAGATTGCGGAAATGTTCGTGCTGCACCAAGGCGCCACTTGGCACGAGGCAGAGCGCAAGGCGGTTGAAGCGCTTGCGAGTGTTCAAGTCCCTGCGCCAGAGCAACGCGTGAAGAACTATCCGCATCAGATGTCGGGTGGTATGCGTCAACGCGTGATGATTGCGATTGCACTTGCATGCAATCCTGATCTGCTGATCGCTGATGAACCCACGACCGCACTCGATGTAACGGTTCAGGCGGAAATTTTGCGCCTGATGCAAGAACTTTGCACAGCGCGAGGGACTTCCGTTTTGATGATCAGTCACGATCTGGGTGTCATTGCGAAAATGTGCCGTCGCGTGGGTGTCATGTACGCAGGACATCTGGTCGAAGAACGCATAACAGCAGGTCTGTTCCACCATCCGGCGCATCCTTATGCGCATGGTCTTCTGGCTTCGCTCCCGCAGCTTGGTTCTCGCCAGAAAGAAGGTCAGTTGCGGCTGCAGGAGATCGAAGGCGTTGTGCCGTCGATTTCCGCTTTTCCAAAAGGCTGCAGGTTTGAGCCGCGTTGCACGCGCGCGACCGATGTTTGTCGTGCGCAAAAACCGGGCTGGACACCACTTGAGGATGCCGGTGTGGTGAGGTGTTTCCATCATGAATGATATGCATTCAACCAAACTGGCAGAACCATTGGTCCGCATCGACGATGTCTGCGTTTACTTCCCGGTGAGCGGTGGCATTTTCAGTCGTTCCAAACAATTGCTACGCGCCGTCAACAATCTCAGCCTGACTCTTAGCAAGGGTGAATGCCTTTCGATTGTGGGAGAGTCTGGTTGCGGCAAGTCTACACTTGCACTATCCATCGTCGGCTTGCAGAAGCCAACCAGTGGGCAGATTTATTTCGAAGGACGTCCGATCACCGGAAAGGGCGAACCATCTCGGCTGGAACGGGCGAAGATGGCGCAGATGGTCTTTCAGGACCCATTTGCTTCACTCAATCCGCGGCAGACAGTTTACACGTCGCTAGCCGCACCTCTGCGACTTCACGGTGTGACGTCGCGTGGCGAAGTGGATGGACGTATCGAAGAAATTCTGCGTCTGGTCGGTTTGAAGCCCGAACAGGCAAAGCGTTTTCCGCACGAGTTTTCTGGTGGCCAACGCCAGCGCATAGGAATTGCGCGCGCATTACTCCTCAATCCGAAAGTTATCGTGCTTGATGAACCCGTGTCGGCGCTTGATGTTTCAATCCGGGCACAAATCATCAATCTGCTGCTGGAGTTGAAAGAGCGGCTTGGCCTTTCCTATATCATGATCAGCCATGATTTGAGCGTCGTGGAGCATATGAGCGACCGCGTGGCGGTAATGTACTTCGGGCAAATTGTCGAAAGTGGGCCTTGGGACCGGATATTCTCAAATCCGATGCATCCTTACACCCGGCGGCTAATCTCGGCCATTCCCGATCCGATGACGGAACTGACAGGCGGTCGTTTGATCGACGATCAAAACCCGCCCCAAGCTCCTCAAGGGTATGGATTCTATCCTGAGAGCTTCGGCTCACATGATGTTCACGAAGTGCCGCCACCAACGCAGTTTATCGATATTGGCGGGGATCAGCGTATCCGTGTTATCGAGAAAGCTTGAATCTCAAGTGAGAAACTAAAAGGCGCCGCTAAGCGGCGCCTTTTGCTTGTGATCGTGTAAGGATCATCCACTGATAAGTTTTACTTCCATGAAGTCTTCCAGACCCCACTTGCCACCTTCGCGACCATTGCCCGATTGCTTGTAGCCGCCGAACGGACTACCGGGTGCGCGCGATGTGCCATTGATCTGCACCATGCCAGCGCGCAATTTGCGAGCCACGCGTTTTGCACGTTCCGGACTACCGGTCTGAATATAGGCTGCAAGTCCATATGGAGTGTCGTTGGCAATGGCAATGGCTTCTTCTTCCGTCTCGAAAGGGATCATTGCAAGCACCGGGCCGAAGATTTCTTCGCGGGCAATCGTCATGTCATTGTTCACGTCTGCAAAGACGGTCGGCTTGACGAAATCACCTTCGGTGAACCCATCGGGACGCCCTGTACCACCTGCCACAAGCCGCGCACCTTCATCAATTCCTTTCTGAATCAACTGCTGAACTTTCTGGAACTGGATCGAGGAGGAAAGCGGCCCAATGTGATCGCCTTCCTTGGCTGGGTCGCCTACCTTGGTACCTGCGGTCACCTTCTTCGCAATTTCCACGGCCTTGTCGTAAACGGAGCGCTCCACCAGCATGCGCGTCGGTGCATTGCACGACTGTCCTGTGTTCTCGAAGCAATGCGCAAGGCTGCGTGACATAGCTTTTTCCAAGTCGGCGTCGGCAAAAACGATGTTCGGCGACTTGCCGCCAAGTTCCAGCGAAACGCGCTTTACCGTTGCTGCTGCGGCCCGCGAAACTGCCGTTCCTGCGCGGGTCGAGCCCGTGAAGGACATCATGTCGACGTCTGGGTGTTGCGACAACGCTTCGCCAACAACGGTGCCTTCACCATTGACGAGATTGAAAACACCTTTCGGGAAGCCTGCTTGATCCACAAATTCGGCAAACAGCATAGCCGACATCGGCGCGATTTCGGACGGCTTCAAGATGACGGTGCAGCCAACAGCAAGCGCAGGAATAACTTTCAGCGCGATCTGGTTCATTGGCCAATTCCATGGCGTAATGAGGCCGCAAACACCGATCGGTTCACGCACGACCGTCTGGTTGGGGTGTTTCGGGGAAAGTATCTCTTCGAACTCAAAGTTTTCGAAGGCCGCGATGAAAGCCTTGGTATGAGAGAGGCCAGCTGCAGCCTGCGATTCACGCGCAAGTGTGATTGGCGCACCCATTTCGAGCGAAATTGCCTTGGCCATTTCCTCCAAACGGGCTTCGTAAATTTCCACTAACCGTCGGATATAGCCGATGCGTTCTTCTGCCGGCGTTTCGCTCCAGGTCGGAAAAGCCTTGCGTGCGGCTGCGACCGCCAGATCAATGTCCTGTGAAGAACCCGCAGAAATGACGGCATAAGGCTTTTCGTCGGCGGGATTGATGACCTCAATGGTCTTGGCTTCTAATGGAGCGCGCCACGCCCCATCAATATAGAAGTCAGTTTTCTGTTCGAGGTTTTTCTGAAGCATCGTGCCGTCCTCCGTCGCGCTTAATGTTCAGGGTCAGCATGAACCAACCCGATTTGCGCTCGACACTAATGCGCGGATATGGCGGCGTCAAAACAGAAGGGTACATGGAAACATCAATTTTTCTTATTCATTATCGTAGGCTTCGACATCGAAGCCGAGGGCGACCAGTCCTTCCTCCAGATAATCTCCCAGAAGTGGTGTACCGATGAGATATTTAGCTTCGCGGCCATTGTCGCGATCAGCGGCAGTTGAAAGGGCTTCGTCCCATTCATCAGCGCCGAAGTCGCCGCGACCCACCCACATAAGGGCAAGCAATTCCTGCCGCTCGTCGATATTCAGGGAGCGGATAGCCGCAAAAAGTTCTTTGCGAGTGGGGTTTGCCAGCGAGGCATCGAGAATATCAACTTCATTGTCGTCGCTGGCATTCGAACCGGATTCTTCATCGGCTGCAGGAACCTGAACATCATATTCTCGGGCTTTGGCAATGATAAATTCCAGATTCTCGATATTGTTGACCAGCTCGACCACGCTTGCCTCCATCACCCTGGTTGTTTGGCAAACAACGCTTTCGCAAAGGCTTGGTTCCGGCTTTCTCAGGGAGCTGGATCAGCTTCGCGCAGCCTGTAGCCGACGCCTGTTTCAGTTAGAATATAATGCGGCTGATCTGGCGACTTTTCAATCTTCTGTCGTAGCTGACGAACATAGATGCGAAGATATTGAACGTCTGCCGCAGGCCCCCAGACCTGGTTGAGAATGAAATGGTGTGTCAATACTTTCCCGGCATGCTGTACGAGGAGCCGAAGGATGTCATATTCCTTCGGCGACAATTTAACTTCTTCGCCGTTGAGTTTCACAATGCGGCGAACAAGATCGACCGTAAGGCCGCCGCTTTGGAAAAGCGGCTTTTCTCCCTGCTGTTGCAGCCTGTGTCGCAGTGCGACCCGCAAACGCGCAGCAAGCTCTTTCATACCGAACGGTTTTGGAACGTAATCGTCGGCTCCCTCTTCGAGGGCACGGACGATCCCCGCTTCGTCGGTCCGGCTTGAGAGGATGAGAACCGGCAAGCTCACACCGGTTTCTCTCCAGCGTTGCAATAGAGCGTGCCCATCAGTATCTGGAAGCCCCAGATCGAGAAGCACGATATCGGGCTTTTCCGTTGCGATGTGCGTGTCAGCTTCGCCGCCGTTCACCGCCTCGACAACAGTATAGCCCTCCGTGGTTAGCCCAACCCGCAACAACTTCCGGATAACGGGTTCATCGTCAACAACGAGAATCTTTAATTTCGGATCGTTCATGAGTTTTTGTCAACTTCATCAGCCGAGACGGGCAAAGTGATTGTAAAAACGGCACCGGTGCCTTCATGCCGATTGCTCGCCCGAATAGAGCCTCCCATCGCTTCAATAAAGCCGCGAGCGATTGAAAGACCCAATCCGGTTCCGGCCTGCACGTGATCACCTTTACGTACACGATAGAATGTATCGAATACGCGTTCCAGATCATCCGGCGGAATACCAGGCCCCCGATCACTGATTTCGAGTGTCATTCGAGACGGGCCAGCATGGGCCCTAATCGTAATCGGTGTGTTTTCAGGGGCATATTTCGCTGCATTGTCGAACAAATTGAACAGAACTTGCTCGAACAGAACAGCATCAAGCTGAACCATGGGCAAATCAGCTGGAACAGAAATATTGACCTGATGATGGACCAGTATCTTGGCTGCACGATTGAGTGCAGCTCCAATGAGGTCGCCAACATAATGAAGGGACAGATTGGGCTTCATCGCACCCGCTTCGATCCGTGTCATATCGAGGAGGTTGGCGATAAAACGGTTCAAGCGTTCCGATTGGTCTACCATCGTTGCGACCAGATCGGACCGATCGGCCTCTGGCAATGAGCTGGAATAATCACGTAAGGTTGTGGCGGCACCGAGAATTGCGGCCAGCGGGGTCTTCAGATCGTGGGAGATTGAAGTAAGGAGAGCTGAACGCAGCTTGTCAGCTTCCGCTGCAAGCCTAGCTCGCTCCACATCACCGACAAGCTGAACGCGTTCGATAGCAATTGCGGCCTGATCGGCCAAAGCTTCGAAGAGGCGCTGCTGTTCTGGCGTGAGAATGGGGCCTATGCGATCATTGTCGAGCCCGATGACGCCTACAGATGTTCGTGCGGTTTTGAGCGGCAGATATAGCCGCTTGGCACCGGGGAGCGTATTGGCACCGCGCCCCGCAGGAAGATCATGTTCCCAAGTCCAGTGTGCGGCAGCGATATCAGCGTCATCCAGAGTGTCATCAGGCGGATATGCGCCCCTGACGGCGATACTGTTTCCTTCGGGGAGCAAGATCACCGCGCGGACCTTGAGCATCGATGCGATCTGGAATGCGGTGGCCCACAGCACGTCATCGATTGAACCGGTTCCTGCGAGCTTTTTGCTGAAAAGATACAGATCTTCCGTCATGCGGGCGCGTTGTCGCGCAGCGGCGGCCTGCCGCTGAACGCGACTAGCCAGATTACTGGCAATAAAGCTCACAAACAGGAAAAAAATAAGCGCTACGACGCTTTCGGGGTCGGCGATGGAAAGCGTATAGAGGGGAGAAAGAAAGAAGAAATTATAGGCGAAAGCGCTCAATACGGACGCGAAAAGCGCGGGCCAAAGACCAAGAGTGACAGCAACGCCGAGGACGCCGACAACAAAAACCAGAGCTATGCTGCGTACGTCCAGAAACTGGTCGAGAAGCAATCCAGCGATAAGCGCTACACCAGTAATGGCGATACCGATCAGATAAGGTCGGATATCGAGCGTCGCGTTCTGCCTGGCGGTACTGACCTTGCGGCTGGTTCCTCCGTTTTCATGCTCGACACCTGCCGTGATATGAATATCGATAGCGCCGGAAAGCCGAACAAGTTCACGCGCGGTGGAGCCGTCAATCATCTCACGCCAGCGCGACTTTATGGACTTCCCGGCGACGATCTGAGTGAAGTTGTGGGCTGAAGCGTAGCGGACAATATCTTCAGCGACGGACTGGCCCGGAATGATGATTGTTTCCCCACCAAGCTGCTCGGCGAGCCTCAGTGCGGTTGCAAGCCTGTCCTTTGCTTCTTCAGTAAGCCCGGCAGAACGTGCGGTTTCGATATGAATAGCCGCCCACGGCGCACGCAGGCGGTCTGCTAGCCGACGTGCATAGCGAACCAGCGATACACTACGGGGACGATCATCGACTGCAACTAGTATGCGGTCGCCAGCTGCCCATGGCCCTTCAATAGCGTGTGCGCGCATATGGCTGAGCAGCTGCTCGTCCACGCGCTGGGCCGTACGGCGCAGCGCCAATTCACGCAGCGCGGTCAGATTTCCCGGAGAAAAATAATTGCGGATTGCCCGTTTTGCAGTCTTCGGGAGATAAATCTTGCCTTCATTGAGGCGCTTGATGAGATCGTTCGGCGTGAGATCGATCAATTCTATGTCGTCGGCACGGTCGATGATACTGTCCGGCACGGTTTCGCGTACCCGGATGCGGGTGATTTGCGCCACAACGTCGTTGAGGCTTTCGACGTGCTGGATATTGAGCGTCGTATACACATCAATCCCACGCGCCAGAATTTCCTCGACATCCTGATAGCGCTTGGGATGTCTGCTGCCCGATGCGTTTGTGTGCGCGAGTTCGTCCACAAGAACCAGTTGCGGCTTGCGAGCCAAAACGGCATCGATATCCATTTCATCAAGTTGATGACCACGGTAGGACACTTGCGTACGAGGCACGATTTCAAGCCCCTCAGTCAGGGCTTCGGTTTCCGCTCGCCCATGTGTTTCCACAACACCGATGACGACATCTATTCCGTCGGCTTTGCGCGCGCGGCCCGACATCAGCATTTCATAGGTCTTGCCGACGCCCGGCGCAGCACCGAGAAATATCTTCAGGCGGCCACGCGTTTCGCGTTCCGCCTGTTCAAGCAGAGCATCGGGGGAAGGTCTGTTCTCGCCGAAGCGAAGCGGGTCCGATGTCAAACAAAACTCCTGAAAGGAAGGGGCGGCAAATCATGCCGCCGCCAGTTATTCTACTTGGTGCCGGTCCTGTCCAGAACAAGGTTGAGCTTCAAAACATTGACCACCGGCTCACCGAGGAAGCCAAGTTCGCGAGCTTCAATCTGTTGCTCGACAATTCCGCGCAATGCGGCTTCATTCATCCCGCGCGCTTTCGCAACGCGGGATATCTGATAAAAAGCTGCCTCCGGCGAAATATGCGGATCGAGGCCGCTTGCGGAAGTTGTCACGAGGTTGATCGGCGGTGGCGCGGAGTCTTCGCTTTGTGCCAGTGCGGTGGCGTCGGCTTTAATGCGCTCGATGAGTTTTGGGTTGGTTGGGCCGAAATTGGAACCGCCGGAACTCGTGGCATCATAACCGTTTTGTCCTGCGGCAGATGGTCGACCGTGAAAGTAGCGATCGCCGGTGAAACCTTGTCCGATCAATTCGGAGCCAATGATTGTACCGTCCTTTTCGATCAGGCTGCCATTGGCATTGGCAGGAAAGATCGCCTGTGCGATACCCGTCATACCAAGCGGATAGAGCAATCCCGTTATGACGGTAAGCGACACGATCATCACAAGCGCTGGACGAAGTTGTTTCAGCATTTTTGCTAATCCTTATGCGAGGCCAAGGGCGGTAATGGCCATATCGATGGCCTTGATGCCGATGAACGGCACGATGACGCCGCCGAGGCCGTAGATCAGTAGATTGCGCGAGAGGAGCGCTCCAGCGCCGACCGGCTTGTAGGTGACGCCTTTCAGCGAAAGCGGGATCAGGGCCACAATAATCAATGCGTTGAAGATAATGGCTGACAGAATAGCGCTCTGTGGCGTAGCGAGCCCCATGATGTTGAGCGCGCCAAGTTGAGGATAGAAGGCCAGAAACATCGCCGGAATAATGGCAAAATATTTTGCAATGTCATTGGCAATGGAGAAGGTCGTCAGCGCTCCGCGCGTCATCAGCAATTGCTTGCCGATTTCAACAATTTCGATGAGTTTCGTGGGGTCACTGTCGAGATCGACCATATTGCCTGCTTCACGTGCGGCAACCGTACCGGTATTCATGACCACGCCGACATCGGCCTGAGCCAGGGCGGGGGCATCATTGGTGCCGTCCCCGCACATTGCAACTAATTTGCCCTTCGCCTGTTCTTCACGGATCAGCGACAGCTTGTTTTCAGGCGTTGCCTGCGCAAGAAAGTCGTCCACACCGGCTTCAGCAGCTATGGCTGCAGCGGTCATCGGGTTATCACCGGTGATCATGACCGTACGGATCCCCATGCGACGCAACTCTGCAAAACGTTCGCGGATACCGCCTTTGACGATGTCCTTCAGGTGCACAACGCCGAGAAGATGGCCGTCTTTAGCGACCGCAAGTGGTGTGCCGCCAGCCTTGGCGATTGTGTCAGCGATGGATTGCAGTTCCGAGAGTGTTCTTTCATCGGCGTGCCTGCTCTGCCCCACATAGGCAAGCACAGCATCCACAGCGCCTTTGCGAATGACGGAACCTTCAATGTCGACCCCGCTCATGCGGCTTTGTGCTGTGAATGGTACGAAATGCGCGTGAAGACCTTGCATATCGCGCCCGCGCAATCCGTATTTTTCCTTGGCGAGAACGACGATGGAACGACCTTCCGGTGTTTCATCGGCAAGAGAGGCCAGTTGCGCTGCATCGGCAAGTTCTTGCTCGGTTACACCATTGACCGGCACAAAAGCAGTTGCCTGACGATTGCCAAGAGTGATCGTTCCGGTCTTGTCGAGGAGAAGGGTGTCGACGTCACCTGCTGCTTCTACTGCACGTCCGGACATGGCAAGTACATTGAAGCGTACGAGTCGGTCCATGCCTGCAATGCCAATAGCAGAAAGTAAGGCACCGATTGTGGTCGGGATCAGGGTGACGAAAAGTGCGACCAGTACCGTGACAGAGATATAGCCGCCTGCATAAGTCGCAAAGCTCGGGATCGTAACGACGGCGAGAACGAAGATCAGCGTCATGCCAGCAAGCAGAATATTGAGCGCGATCTCATTTGGCGTTTTCTGGCGTTCGGCGCCTTCCACGAGACTGATCATCTTGTCGATGAAGGTCGAACCTTGCGCGGCTGTGATACGAACCTTGATCCAATCGGACAGAACCTGTGTTCCGCCTGTAACAGCAGAGCGGTCGCCACCGGATTCTCGGATGACCGGCGCGGATTCGCCAGTGATGGCAGCTTCGTTGACGGATGCCACACCTTCGATGACTTCTCCGTCTGAGGGAATAATATCATTCGCTTCTACTAGAACGATATCGCCGACTTTCAAGCTCGTTCCCGGCACGCTTTTCCAGCTTGGGCCTCCGGGATTATCCAGAAGTTTGGCTTGGGTTTCGGTTCGCGTCCGACGCAACGAATCTGCCTGCGCTTTGCCGCGGCCTTCTGCGACGGCCTCGGCAAAATTGGCAAACAGGACTGTGAACCACAGCCACAACACGATCTGGAATGAGAAACCGACATTTGGATTGGCGGCGACCACGTCTTTCAGAAGCAGCAATGTCGTGAGTAGCGAAACGACGGCAACCACAAACATTACCGGATTGCGTGCAAGGCTTCTGGGGTTGAGCTTGCGAAAGGCATCGCCGATGGCGGGTAAAAGGATGCGGGCATCGAGAATGCTCGCGGATTTGGACTGGCTCATAACAGAGGCTCCAGTAAAATTACGTTTCCGTTCGGAAAGCTCAGATCAATCCGGCAAGCTGAACCGCGAGAAGAAGGGCGGTCGTTGCCAGAAGGATCGAGAGAATGCAGCTTGAGGGTTTCAGCATCAGAACATCTGCCCCTTCACCATAGCGAGGTGTTCGGCAATGGGACCGAGTGCCAGCGCTGGGAAGAAGATCAAACCTCCAACCACAAGGATGACGCCGATCAGCAAGCCTACGAAAAGCGGGCCGGTTGTAGGGAAGGTGCCTGCAGATTGGGGAGCTGCTTTCTTGGCGACAAGTGAACCGGCTATTGCCATTGCAGGAACGATCACCAGAAATCGGCCCATCAGCATGGCGAGACCGATGGTGATATTGTACCAGGGCGTGTTGCCAGACAGGCCACCAAAAGCCGAACCATTATTCGCTGTGCCTGAAGTATAGGCGTAGAGGATTTCCGAGAAGCCGTGCGGTCCGGGATTGGTGATGGAGGCCAGACCGGTCGGAAGAACCGAAGCGATGGCCGTAAAACCCAGAATTGACAGTGGAAGACAGAGAACGGCGAGCATCGCCATTTTCACTTCCTTGGCCTCGATCTTCTTGCCGAGATATTCAGGAGTGCGTCCAACCATTAGCCCGGCCACGAAAATGGCAACGACGACGAACAGAACAATTCCGTAGAAGCCTGCGCCTACGCCGCCGATGATAATCTCTCCCAGCATCATATTGATCATGGGGATCATTCCGCCCAGTGCCATCATGCTGTCATGCATGGCGATCACCGCACCGCAAGACGCGGCGGTCGTAACGACGGCAAAAAGTGCGGACATTGCAATGCCGAAGCGCGTTTCCTTGCCCTCCATGTTGCCGCCATCGATGCCGAGCGCATGGATAAGGGGATTGCCTGCCGCTTCCGCCCAGTAGCAGATAGCAACGCCTGCAACGAACAATATGCCCATGGCAGCAAAGATTGCCCAACCCTGGCGTTCGTTGCCGACCATTCGTCCGAAGACGTTGGTGAGGGCCGCGCCAATAGCGAAAATCGCAACCATCTGGATCATGTTGGAGATAGCGTCAGGGTTTTCGAAGGGATGCGCCGAATTGGCATTGAAGAAGCCGCCGCCATTGGTGCCGAGCATCTTGATGGCAAGCTGCGAGGCAACCGGTCCGAGTGCGATCACCTGTTTTGCGCCTTCCAGCGTAGTTGCTTCAGCATAAGCCCCAATCGTTTGGGGTACGCCGAGGCTGATGAAAGCCAGAGTGAGAACAATGCACAAGGGCAAAAGGACGTAGAGCGTGCAGCGTGTGAGGTCGACCCAGAAACTTCCAAGCGTTTTCATGGATTTTCGCGAGAACGCCCGAATGAGCGCTATGGCGATGGCAACGCCAGTAGCGGCTGAAACGAAGTTCTGCACTGTCAACCCTGCCATTTGCGTCAGGTAGGACATAGTGCTCTCACCGCCATAGTTCTGCCAGTTGGTGTTGGTGACAAAACTGGCAGTGGTGTTGAAGGCGAGATCTGCCGGAACGTTGCTCATACCCATCGGATTGAAGGGCAGGGAGCCCTGAAACCGTTGCAGTATATAAAGCAGCAGAAAGCCGGCCAAATTGAATAGCAAGAGGGAGACGGTGTAGGTCATCCAATGCTGTTCTTCTCGTTCGCTTGTGCCTGCGAGGCGATAAAGCCCACGCTCGACTGGAACGAGGACAGGTGAAAGGAAGGTCCGCTCACCGCTGAAAACGCGTGTCATGTAACCGCCGAGCGGTTTGACGAGCAAAATGATGATCCCGCAAAAAACGAGGATCTGAATCCATCCATTGAGTGTCATGGTCTTTTCCGAGGCCTGAAAGGCTGCCGGTTACGCGGGCTGGGCCACAGATTGGCCTAGAACCGCTCCGGTCGTATGAGCGCGTAAAGGAGATAGGCGGCTATGAAGGCTGCAACCAAAGCGCCAGCGATGTATTCAATCATCATGGCGATGCCTCAAAGCCGTTCGCAGATGCGCAAATAGCCGAACATCAGTGCAAAAAAGCTAATCCCAATTGCAAGGACGGCGAAATCCATTGTCATGCCTGAACTGCCCCTAAGGGACTCCCTGTTTCTTACAGGAGCATTATGTTGCCGCACCGCATAGGGTTTCGAGAGTAGGTGCGACACTAAAAAATAAAAAACTCATATATGGAATGAGGCCGCGGAAGGCCGATGTTGAGTTTGATACTTTTCAGAAATGGGAGTCATATTCTGGCTGCCGCTGCACGTCCGGCTGTCCGACCGGAAAAGATGCAGCCTCCGAGAAACGTTCCTTCCAGCGCGTTGTAACCATGATAACCGCCGCCGCCAAAGCCAGCAGCCTCGCCTGCTGCATATAATCCAGGCACTTTTTCGCCAGCCGCATTCAGCACCTGGGCATCCATATCGGTATGCAAGCCACCAAGCGTCTTGCGCGTCAGAATATGAAGTTTGACAGCAATAAGCGGACCATTGGTTGGGTCGAGCAGAGAATGCGGCGGCACCGCGCGTGTGAGACGATCACCGATATAGGCGCGGGCATTGTGGATTGCCATCACCTGTGCATCCTTGGAATAACGGTTCGCTATTTCGCGATCCCGCGCTTCCATTTGATAGCGGATATGATCTGGATTGAGGAGCTTTTCGCCAGTCAAACCGTTCATTCTTGCAACAAGTTCGTCCAGCGTTCCGGCTGTAATAAAGTCGGCTCCATTGTCCAAGAACGCCTTGACTGGCGGTGGGGAAGCCTTGCCGAGGCGGCTTTTAAGCAAAAGCTTCCAGTTTTTGCCGGTGAGGTCCGGATTTTGTTCCGATCCGGATAGTGAAAACTCTTTGCGGATGATTTTCTCAGTCAATATGAACCAGGAATAGTCGTAGCCGGTCGAGAGAATATGCTTGAGAGTGCCAAGCGTATCGAAACCGGGAAGACAGGGCGCGGGGAGACGATTGCCCCTGGCGTCGAACCACATGGATGACGGTCCGGGCAGAATGCGAATGCCATGGTTTGGCCAGATTGGGTTCCAGTTTCGCACGCCTTCCGTATAGTGCCACATGCGATCAGCATTGATGACATGCCCACCAGCAGCCACGGCAATATCGATGCCGCGTCCATCAACGTGAGCCGGAACGCCCAATACCATTTCTTTCGGAGGAATGCCCAGCCTGTCGCGTGGCCATGCCCTTCGAACTTTGTCCGGGTCGCCGCCTATGCCACCAGATGTGACGATTACGCAGTCAGAAAAATAGGCAAACTCGCCAATAGTGTCGCGTGACGAAGATTGCCCGCGCTCGACAGTCGATGGCGCCAGCACCTCTCCATAGACGCCACCGACGCGCCCGCCGGTAGTAGCGATGCTGTTGACCCTATGACGGCATTTTAGGGTTATGAGTCCTTTGCTGATTGCTGCGCGGAGCGACCGTTCGAACGGTGCTACAACAGCAGGTCCTGTTCCCCAGGTCACATGAAACCGCGGCACTGAATTACCGTGACCATCTGCTTTTGCTCCGCCACGCTCTGCCCAGCCGACAACAGGAAACCAGCGCATGCCAAGACCATGAAGCCACGCCCGCATTTCTCCGGCGGCAAACTCGAGATAGGATTCAGCCCAGCGTTTTGGCCAGTGATCTTCGGAACGGTCAAATTGTGCCGATCCGAACCAGTCCTGTCGCGCGAGGTCGATATTGTCTTTGATGCCAAGGCGACGCTGTTCGGGGCTGTCCACCATGAAGAGCCCACCGAGAGACCAGAACGCTTGTCCGCCGATGGAATTCTCACCTTCCTGTTCGAGGAGGATGACTTTGCGTCCGGCAGCAGCCAGTTCGTGAGCGGCGACAAGCCCCGCCAGCCCTGTTCCAATGATTATCGCATCAGCATCGGCCATCCTCGCTTCCTCTCTCCCAAAAGGCGCTTGATGAAAGCATCGTGACCGAAGGGGTGAAGTGTTGCAAGCGGTGACCGAATGTATTCAACCGAAGAAATAAGGCACAATCCAGTCGGCAATCAACTTGATGGAAAGTCCGAACAATGTCAGCTCCACCAGCAGGAAAAATGGACCGTCGGGCATGATCCGTGTCAGCCTTGCGCCAACAAAGGTACCACTGATGGCGGCAGGGACGAGCCAAAGACCGAGTGATGTGTCGAGATTGGAAAACTGCTGCAATTGCCAGTAGGGCACGAGCTTTGCGGCGTTGACGATGGCAAAAAGAATAGTCGATGTGCCAGCAAAGACCAGTTTTGGAAGGTGCTGCGGCAGCACATACATCTGAAACGGTGGCGCACCGGAATGAGAGACGAAACTGGTAAGGCCGGTAAGTACACCCCAGAAGGCACCGCCGGGAACGTCTGCCTTTCGTGCCTTCTTGCGATAGCGTGCGCCGAACCATGCATTGAAACAGAAAAGGATGCCGACCAACCCGACAAGCATTCCGATGAATGTCGGAGACAGATGCGCACTGAACATCCAGCCAATGCCTACGCCGAGAATTGCCGCCGGGGTCAGGATCGCCAGATTACGCGCGGAAAAGTGGTGGCGATAGAGATACAGGCCGAACATGTCGCTGATGACATAGATCGGAAGCAAAAGCGCAGCAGCAGTAACTGGTGATATGACCAATGCCATCAACGGAACGGCAAGTGTACCGACCGACGGCAAGCCACCTTTCGAAAGCCCGACAAGAAATGCCGCAATAACTGCAATTGCGAGAAAAAGGGGCGTATGTTCGATCATGTGATGATGAGGTCAGCTATTGTGGGAGAAGGAACAAACATCTCCGATCCAACGACCGGAGATGTTGTGTTTGGAGATCAGGCGTGAGCCCACTCCCAATAAAGAGCACGAGCGCGTTTGGTCAGCGGCCCATATTCCAGTTTGCGATCATCAAAACCGATAATCGGCACAACTTTGCTCATATTGCCGGAGGAGAAGATTTCGTCTGCCTGGCGGAAGTCTTCGATCTTCAGTGTCGTTTCGTGAACGGTAACGCCCGCTGTGCGCAGCAAACTGATGACGCGCTGGCGCGTGATACCGTTGAGGAAGGTTCCGTTGGGAACTGGCGTGAAAACTTCGCCGCCACGCACCATGAAAACGTTCGAAGTGGCCGTCTCTGCAACGTTGCCGACGACGTCGGTCACCAGTGCATTGTTAAAACCTTTTGCCTTTGCTTCACGCAGCATGCGGGCATTGTTTGGATAGAGGCAGGCCGCCTTGGCATTGACTGGCATGACTTCCAGATATGGCCGACGAAACGATGTCGTGGTGATGGTGAAGCCCTTCGGCTCGACCATGGGGATCGCTTCGAGGCAGAGTGCAAAATCCGTGGATGACGCAAGTGGAGCGACTGCGCTGGCGTCACCTTCTTCTGCCCAGTACATGGGGCGGATATAAACGTCTGTGCCTGGTACGAATTTTTTCAGGCCCTCGCGCGCAAGCGCCTCGATGTCATTGGCGGAGAGTGTCGGTTCCAATCCCAGAGCACGGGCTGAGTCGTTGGCACGTGCTGAGTGACGGTCGAGATCCGGCGTAACACCTTCAAACAAGCGTGCGCCGTCAAATACCAGCGAACCAAGCCAAGTCGCTTGTGATGCTGCACCGAGAATGCGAACATCTCCTTCACGCCATTCGCCTTTGTAATAGGTCCACATCGCCCGTTTATCGGTCATTTCCCTAGTCCTTTGATAAGTATATTTCTCGTGCTTTTGCCAGCGTCAGAGCGCATTCAAACACAGATCGCTATCGGAAAAATGCTTGGTGCGCCTCGATATGATTGAATCAGATCAATGACCTAAGCACTTCTGTTTGAAGCGTTATTTCGTCGATCCTGGACAGGCTGTCCACATCGTAGGAGCAGGCAACGTCCGAGACAAGCGCGAACTTGTCCTGTCGAGCTTCAAGATTGCTCCACCTTGGCTTCCAAAAGCGCCGGAGTCGGTTCCGATGTGACAACAGCCGGAGGCCCCTTAACGCCGCGTTGTCTCTCGCGGATGAAGGTGAAGAGGCCGGAAATAGTAATGAGAACAATGCCGATCAGCATTGGCGTGTCTATATGATCGTGGAAAACAAAATATCCGAAAAGGATCGCCCAGATCATCTGGCTATACTGTGGAGAAGCAATAGCGCTCGCTGGAGCGCGTTGGGCCGCAAGCATCAATAGGATATTGGCGAGGGCTGCAAGCAGGCCGTAGCCCGCGAGATAAACCCATTGCTCGGTATTTGGCGCTTCATAGGACGGGGTCATCAAGGCCCCGCAGATGATGATAGGGCCGATTAGCCCGCTTGTATAAAGCGATATGCGCTTTTCATGCTTCCCCATGACGCGGAAGATGATGATGCTCATCGCGCCACCCATGCCAGCGGCAAGAGCCCCGAGATGGCCGATTGAAAGTTCTCTGAAACCGGGGCGAAGCACAATCAGAACACCGACAAAGCCGATGAGAACTGCCGACCATCGCCGCCAGCCAACCTGCTCCTTCAAGAACACCACTGAAAGTATTGTTACGTAGGCTGGGAGCAGGAAAATGAGCGCGAAGGCTTCTGCCATGGAGAGATGCGTGAATGCCGTAACGCTGCCTATCGTGCCCATGGCAGCGGTTACGGTCCGCAACAGCCACATCTTGATGTTGGTGGTGCGAAACATATCGAACCAGGCATCGTCAGCTTTCTTTGTAAAAGGAATAGCCAGCAGACCTAGCACTGCACCGAAGAATGCGACTTCATATGGCGAGAGCGTGCCATCAAGAAACTTGACGCAGGCGTCGCTGACAGCGAATGCCGCATAGGACGCAAACGCGAGAAAAATACCGTAAAGCATGGCGATGTCCGAAAGAAACGGGGGAGGAATTCGTTCCTTCCGCTCCCTTAATCGATTAGAAGCTCATTGGCAAAAGACATTTCTGAAATTCTGCATTTAAGTCTATAATTGGATCATTGCTTGGAAAAGAAGTAAATTCGACCTTTTCAAGGTTTTGAGCTCAAGCAAAAACGCATGCCTCATTTGCAATCATATCCGTGGTGGAAATTTGGGCAAACGCCTATTTAGCAATCATCCAAACGAGGAGAAAGCAAATGAACATTCGTCAGAAAGTACAGCAGTTCGTATCCCGCCGCCGCGCTATTCGTGAGCTTGGTGCAATGGACGACCATCTTCTTGCCGATATTGGTGTTTCGCGTTCGCAGATTCAGAGCGCCGTTTTCGGTAAGTAATACCTTATGGCGTGTCTCCTGAAAGATCGCCCCGTAAGTGAAAATCGAATAAAGTAACAAAGCGTCGGTCTCCAGTCCCGGCGCTTTTGTTTTTTCTATAGCTAATTCTTTGATCTGAGATTTCAGTTCCGGCTTGTATAATTTCGTTTAGCGCGCTGACAGCGGCGCGAATTTTAACTGATCGCTCTTCTTACCTAGGAAATGAGACATAATCCGTACCATTTTGGGACAGATCGCGATTGTCGTTTTCTCGATTTTCCGCCAAGTTGCTTTTGCGGGGGCAGGCGATGAAGATACGACCCTTCCGTTGTAGCTGCGGTTGGCTTACCTATCTTCATCGCCTTTATTTCATAGCAGTGTCTATTGCCGGTGCTTGTTTTTTATTGTGCGAAGTCATTACCAGTTAGTATTGCGTGGAATGCAGGAGTGCACGCATATCTATCACTTGCATCATCGGGCGGTCTCAGGTTTATCTGGCCGTCCGGTGATGCTGAGGAACAATAAACATGGACATTATCTGGCGTGGAATCCTGATTGGGATCGGCGCAACGATCATAATGGACTTGTGGGCATTGATACTGGCAACAATGCCGGGGCAGGCGCGCCCAAATTGGGGGCTGGTCGGTCGGTGGTTCTGGCATCTCCGCCATGGGCAAATTTTTCATGATAATATTTCCGATGCCAAACCCTATAAGCATGAGGTAGCTCTTGGCTGGATTGGGCACTACGCAGTCGGTATTCTTTACGGTGTTATCTTCGCCATCTATGGTGGTGCGGAATGGCTTGCGGACCCGGTCTTTTTGCCGGTTTGGATTTTTGGTATACTGACAGTATCGGCAGGCTGGTTTCTGTTGCAACCCGGCTTGGGAATCGGCTGGGCGGCATCCAAATTGCCGAATGCGCGTAACGTTCGTTTGCTCAATCTTATTGCGCATACGTTTTTTGCGCTTGGCATGTACGGCACGGCCTTGCTGTTGCAAAGTTCATTTCAAACAGTCAGTTAGAGCTATCAAAACCGCTCTCATGAGCTGTCTTTTTTGAATCTGTTTCAAATATTTCCCGGCAAATCAGTGACTGGCGCGTGGCGAGATCTCAGTCCACACTAAATCATGTCAACAAACTGGCATTCACACGGCAGAACTGTGCTTTTGACCGCGATGGGTGTATGGGGAACATGTCCGACTGCAAATCTGCAGCGGCAACTAACATTATGGCAATCGCATAGGTTGCCTCGGCTCGGGATATTACGAAGCGCAACGTGTTGCGCGTCGCAATTTCACGCGAACTGAGGGGCTAATTGACGGGCGCTTGCCTTGGAGGGACGATGCTCGAAAAGCTGTTCAAATTACAGGAACACGGCACTACGGCGAGAACGGAAATCATTGCCGGCGTGACGACCTTCCTGACGATGTCTTACATCATCTTCGTAAACCCGGATATTTTGTCCACTACAGGTATGGATCGAAACGCCGTCTTTGTTGCCACCTGCCTTGCGGCGGCGCTCGGCTCGATTATCATGGCGCTCGTCGCAAACTGGCCTATCGGTATGGCGCCCGGCATGGGCCTCAATGCCTTCTTCGCTTTCACCGTTGTTGGGGCAATGGGCTTTTCCTGGCAGCAGGCACTTGGTGCCGTTTTCATTTCCGGCATTATCTTCCTGATTTTGACAGTGACAGGTATACGTCGCTGGTTGGTTGAGGGTATCCCGCATTCTCTGCGTAGCGCGATTGCTGCAGGTATCGGTATGTTCCTGGCTCTGATCGGTTTGAAAAGCGCTGGGGTTGTCGTTGGCAACCAGGCAACCTTGGTCGGTCTTGGGGATTTGACCAAAGCTGGCCCGCTGCTGGCGATTGCCGGTTTCTTCATCATCGCTGTGTTGGATGCCCTGAAAGTTCGCGGTGCGATCCTCATCGGTATTCTCGTCGTCACTGTGGCATCGATTGCTCTCGGCATCAGCCAGTTTGGCGGCGTTTTCTCGGCTCCTCCGAGCCTAGCGCCAACCTTCCTTCAGCTTGATGTGATGGGCGCCCTGCATACGGGCATTCTGCACGTGATCCTGGTTTTCGTACTGGTCGAGGTTTTTGATGCCACCGGTACCCTAATCGGTGTGGCAAAGCGCGGCGGCCTGATCGAACCGGGTAAGCCAAACCGTCTTGGACGCGCGCTTTTTGCTGACAGCACGGCAATTCTCGGTGGTTCGCTTCTCGGTACGTCTTCCACGACGGCTTATGTCGAGAGTGCATCGGGGGTTCAGGCTGGCGGTCGCACAGGTCTGACGGCTCTGGTTGTTGCACTGCTGTTCCTCGCAGCCTTGTTCATTTCGCCGCTCGCTGGCTCTGTTCCTGCATATGCGACAGCACCGGCCCTGATCTACGTTGCCTGCTTGATGATGCGTGAGTTGACCGAGATCGAATGGCATGACGTAACGGAAGCTGCACCTGCCGCGCTGACGGCATTGGCTATCCCGTTCACCTATTCCATCGCAAATGGTTTGGCCTTCGGCTTCATCAGCTACGTCGTGCTCAAAGCCTTCACCGGCAAGGCGCGTGACGTACATCTGGCTACCTGGCTGGTTGCAGCACTCTTCGTCATCCGCTTCGCATTCTTTGCGGAGTGACCACAGATGCGTCGGGCTTAAGACAGCCCGGCGCTTTTCTGCAACATCCGGAGGAATAGAACTGTGCAGACAGATGAACTGAAACTGCTTGAAAAGCTGATCGATGTTATCGAGCAGAATGTCATTCCGCTGACTGAACGAGGCGTGGCAGAGGGCAACAAGGTTTTCGGTGCAGCTTTGTTGCGCAAATCGGATCTATCTCTTGTTCTTGCGGAAACCAACAACGAGACTGAAAATCCACTCTGGCATGGTGAAGTGCATACCTTGAAGCGTTTCTACGAAATGCCGGAGAGTGGGCGTCCGGATACGAAAGACATGGTCTTTCTTTCCACTCATGAGCCTTGTTCCATGTGCCTTTCGGCAATTACATGGAGTGGCTTTGACAATTTCTACTACCTGTTCAGTCACGAGGATTCACGAGATGCTTTCTCGATCCCCCACGATTTGAAGATCCTCAAGGAAGTCTTCACGCTGGAGCCGGGTGGATATAACCGTGATAATGCCTTCTGGCATAGTCACTCGATTCCGAAGATGGTTGCCTCCCTGCCTGATGCCGACCGCCAGCGTCTTGGCAAACGACTTGATGCCATTTTCGCCAAATATGACGAATTGTCCGGTACTTATCAGGCAAGCAAAGATGGAAACGCGATTCCTCTCAATTGAGGAGAAATCGTTTTTCATAGTCATACGCCTGAAATAGGCGCGTGCCAGAGGGGATGCGCGATGTCGGATATTCGGCTCGCGCATTTTTCATGTCTGACAGGACGAGCATCATGACCTCTGACCACACAATATCCGCGATTGGCTTCTGCACCCCAACGGGTGACGGCAATTTCAGCACGCTTGAGGGCGCAATCCGCAACATCGTCGAACTTGGTTCGGAAGCTGTAGAATTGTCGCTATATGGCGAGGAAATAATCTCGGGCGGTCGTCTCATTCCGCAACGCGTGGATCGTCTTGTCAATATCACCAGACAGTTTGATACGCGCTACAGTGTCCACGGACAGATCGTTTCCAACTTCATGGATCGCGAGCATCTAGAGTATCAGAAGGCTGTTGTTCGAGCGATGCTCGAACTTTGCGACCGTGTCGGGGCGGAAATTCTGGTTCATCACTCTGGCCATGCTCCCATGCCAGCGCTTTCTCGTATTCATGATCTCGATAAGATGGAACGAGATGCGCTCGCCGAAATGGCGGAGCTTGCAAAGACATATGGCGTCCGGATCGCACTGGAGAATATCTTCGCTATGAGCGACGCTGAATATCGGCAGACACCGGCCCAGGTCGCCGAAACGGTTGCCGTGATCAATCACCCGTCCGTATGTGGATTGATCGACTTCAGCCACGCCTATATTGAATGCACACGCCTGGGTCTGGATTGGCGTCCGCAGATTCGCGCTATGGCGCCTGTGACCGGACATCTACATATACACGACAGTTTTGGTCGCCCTTACACGATGAACAAGTTTTATCATCCTGCGGAAGCAACAGCCCTCGGCATTGGCGATCTGCACCTGCCGATCGGATGGGGCGATATTCCGTGGGAAGAAATTTTCGATGAACTGACTTTCTTGCCCGATACGTTCATGATTATGGAAATCGGAGAAGATCGCTTTAGTACCGAACAAGCCGATAGTCTTGCACGGGCTCGCAAGCTGGCTGAACGAGTTAACAATCGTCTGAAAGCGGCCTGAGTGAAATGAGATGGGCCGCGCAATGAGCGCGGCCTATTCTTTTGGTTCAGGCTTTTACTATTTGCGGATTTCACCGAGCTGCTTTTGTACCGCATCGATGACATCGTCACCGATTTGGGATTTGTACTTGGCATAGATCGGCTGGGATTTCTCGAGCATGCGGGCATGCTCTTCCGGCGAGAGTGTGTTTACCTCCAGGCCCGCTTCCTTGATCTTCTCAAGCGACTTCTGGTTCAGTTCGCGAATGACCTTGCGTTCGATGTCGCGACCGACAACGGCACATTCACGCAAGGCAGCTTGTTCTTCCGGTGAATATGTGTCGAAGATCGGTTTGGAATACAGGAACAGAAACGGTGTATAGGCATGTTTCGTTTCTGTGATGTACTTCTGCACTTCAAAGAATTTTGACGTATCGATTGTGACGTAAGGGTTTTCCTGTGCGTCGATAGCTTTTGTTTCCAGCGCTGAGAAGATTTCACCAAAAGCCATTGGTGTTGCATTGGCACCAAAGTTCTGGAACGTGTCGAGGAAGATGTTGTTCTGCATCACGCGGACTTTCATGCCGCTGAAGTCTTCCCACTTATTGACCGGATGTTTTGAGTTTGAAAGGTTTCGGAAGCCGTTTTCCCAATAGGCAAGATTGACGAGGCCGACGGACGCAAGCTTCTCGTCCATCATCTTGCCAAAGGGGCCATCGACGACGGCGTCCGCTTCTTTATCATTAGCGAAGAGAAATGGCAGATCGAAGACACCGAGCGCGGGAACGATGCCCACGAGCGGCGATGACGATGTGACGACGCCTTCCTGTACACCGGAACGCAGTGCCTGTGTTGCCTGCAGATCACCACCCAGCGCTCCACCCCAGAACGCGGTTATCTTCATCTTGCCACCGGATTTTTCAGCAAGACATTCATTCATCGCCTTGATGCCGTTGCCGACCGGATGGTCCTCGTTAATGCCGTTCGAAACGCGGATGTTGCGATCCTGGAACTCGGCAAATGCAGGTACGGTTAGCGCTCCTGCCACGAGAGCAGTCGTTGCCAGCATAATCAGTTTTCTCATTGAACTCTCCTCCCAGAGTTGATGTTAAACCTAATGAAGCCAGTTCATGGGCACCAGTACGAGACTTGGAAACAGAACCAGCAGGAACAGAACGATCACTTGCGAAATCAGAAACGGATTGACGCCAGCAACCACTTTTCCGAGCGGCACCTTTGAGACGCCGCTCACCACATTCAGCACGACGCCAACCGGCGGCGTGATAAGCCCGATACTGTTATTCATGATAAACAGGACACCGAAATAAGCGGGATCGATGCCTGCCTGCTTAACGATAGGCATCAGGACGGGCGTCAGAATGAGAATTGTCGGTGTGAGGTCCAATGCCGTTCCGACTACAAGCACTAGGATCATGATGGCGAACATCAGCAATTTCGGGCTGTCTATGAGCGGCGCAATATAGCCGCTGATTTCCGCCGGAATGTTCGCTGCCGTTATCAGCCAAGACGATACCAACGCCGAGGCGACAAGAAACATGATGACGGATGTTGTCTTGGCTGCTCGTAAAAAGACGCCATAGAGATCGACGAATCTCAACTCGCGATAGATGAACATGCCAACAAAGAGGGCATAGGCTGCGGCGACTACTGCAGCTTCCGTAGGTGTCATGACACCCATTCGGATGCCACCAAGAATGATGATTGGCATGCCGAGCGCCCATAGTGCACGCCCGGTTGCCTGTAGCCGATCTTTGCCGGATTGCTTGGGCAGTACTTTAAGGTTGTCTTTTCTGACGACAATCTGCCAGGTGAAAAGCAGGGCAATACCCATCATCAGACCTGGCACGATGCCTGCCATGAAAAGCTGAGTTATGGATACATTTGCCGCAACACCGAATACGATCATTGCCATGGACGGCGGGATGACCGGTGCGATGATGCCACCGGCTGCCATCAGTCCGGCTGAGCGTGGGATATTATAGCCTGCTTTCGCCATCATGGGGACGAGGATGGTTGCTAGCGCCGCAGTGTCGGCAGCAGCCGAACCCGATACGCTGGCCATGATGATGGCCGCAAGAATGGCAACGACACCGAGACCGCCGCGAATATGGCCGACGCAGGCTATGGCGAAATCAATGATGCGGCGGGACAAGCCGCCCGAATTCATCAGTTCACCAGCCAGAATGAAGAAAGGGATTGCCAGAAGGGTAAAGGAGTCGACACCGGCAATCATGTTCTGCGCGATGATCTGCGTGTTGAACATTCCCATGTACCACATGAGAACGACACCGCAGAACATAAGCGAAAAGGCGATCGGAACGCCGATTGCCATGGCGCTGAGGAGCGAGCCGACAAATACTACAAGCGTCATGTCGTCTACTCCATCAAATGGTCGAGCGAATGTTCGCCCGCAAAGGTGGCAATTTCCTCATCGGTCAGACGACCGGTAACGGCACGGAGAAAGCGCTCGGCTGCAATGATAAACATCGCGCCGCCGGTGAATAGTCCGACACCGTAAACCCAGATCATTGAAAGCCCGGTGACGGGTGCGACCATGCTGGCGTTGATGTCGAATTGCTTCCATGTGCCCCAGAAGAAAATTGCCGAGCACAACGCGACGATCAGATAGCTGATTGCCATACAGGTAATGCGGCCTTGTCGCCCGAAGCGGGCGACAAGTGACTCGATGCCCAAGTGGCTGTTCTCGCGAAAGGTGAGGACGGCTCCGAGAAACGACACCCAGACGAAGAAATAACGCGCAAGTTCTTCCGATACGGTCAGTCCGGAATTTGCGGCGTAGCGCAAAATCACGTTGACGAAAACCATAATGGCCATGCCAGCAAGGAGGAAGACGAGAATTGCGCCAAGTATCTTGTAGAAGAAGTCTATGGCTTTCGTCATCTGTCCGCCCTCAGACTTTATCAAGCAAATCGCGCGCTTGCAGGTTCTGGATCAGCGCCCTAATGCCAAATGTCCATTCTGGACATTTATCGGTCCGGTCGACCCAGTTGACGAGGCGGCCGAGCTTGGGAGTTGATATCTCCACACGGTCGCCGACTTCGTGGGTGAAACCTTGTCCGGCACCGCGACGGTCCTTGACGGGCGCGAACATCGTGCCGAGGAACAATACCGCACCATCCGGATATTGATGATTGCGGTTCATCATCTGCGATGCGAGGTTTTCGGGATCACGGCTGATCGCCTCCATCGGGCTTTCGCCGGTCATCTCGAAGCCGTCAGCTCCGTGGACAGTCAGCGACAGCTTGAGCTTGCGCAACACATCCATGGTGAATTCGCCATCGAACAGGCGAATAAAGGGACCTATAGCACAGGAAGCATTATTATCCTTGGCTTTGCCAAGCAGGAGAGCGGAACGTCCTTCGACGTCTCTGAGATTGACGTCGTTACCCAGAGTTGCGCCGACAATACGTCCGTCCGAAGTGACGACGAGAACCACTTCCGGTTCAGGATTGTTCCATTGTGAAATCGGTAGAATACCGACGGTCGCACCACAGCCGACGGCGGACATCGGCTGGGATTTAGTGAAAATCTCTGCATCAGGGCCGATGCCCACTTCGAGATACTGGGACCAAAGTCCCATTTCCTGAAGGAGTGCTTTGACACCTGCGGCTTTCTCGGAGCCTGCCGCGACACCTCGCAGATTGTCACCGATGACTGGGGCGAGGCGTTCGCGAATTTCGCGAGCGCGGGAAGGATCACCTTTTGCTTGTTCTTCGATCACCCGTTCAAGCATACTGTCAGCGAAGGTGACGCCCGCCGCTTTGATGGATTGCAAATCGATGGGGGCAAGCAGTTCCCCGCGATCACTGGAAAGAAAATCGTCTACAGAGCCGAGATTTGGAAAGCCTTCTGCATTTTTCAATTCGCTAATCAGTGAATCTCGCTCCAGAAGGCCAGAAACAGTAGCAGACAAGCTGGATAGATCGTGCAAATGACCGCTTTTCACCAATACTGGACAAGGGCCGTTTTCAGCTTTTGACCACACCCGGCCGATCAAAACCGCTGAATGGCTGTCGTCAGGCAAAATTGTCTTTGCTTTCAGTTCACGCTTGTCTTGCACAGATATCCTCCCAATGCATGACCATATCCCACAGGCCATATGTTGTCAGGATGTCTGACAACAATAATACTATTATTAGCAGTCCGGAGTTGAGTCCAGCCTTCAGGTCGTGGTCGCATCAAAAATTAGATCGATCTGTTTTTCTGCGGCTGACCGAGTAGGCCTTGTCCATTTCCGGATTGAGTTCCATGCCGAGGCCCGAACCGGGGGGGACCCTAATCATACCGTTCTTTACTTCAGGCAAAGCCGTGACCAGATCGCGATACCAGGTCTTGTAGAACGCACGAACGCTTTCCTGAATAAATGCATTCGGCGCATTCAGTGACAGGTGCGTCGAAGCGCAGAGGACAACTGGCCCGGTACAGTCATGTGGTGCGACCGGTAGATGCCAAGCTTCCGCCATAGCTGCGATTTTGCGGGCTTCTGAAAGGCCGCCACACCAGCTCAGATCAAGCATGACGACGCCAGCCACACCGGTTTCGAGAAGGTCGCGAAACGCCCAGCGGCTTCCTAAAGTTTCGGAAGCACAGATTGGCGCAATGCTTGCTTCCGCATAACGTTTCAGGCTGCCAAGACTGTCCATCTTGATCGGGTCTTCGTGCCAAAAGGTCTTGAAAGGTGCTAGCTCACGGGCGATCTGCATGGCTGGCAGAAGCTGCCACATGGAATGGAACTCGACCATTATATCCATGCGGTCACCGACAGCCGTGCGGATTTTTTCGAAAGGTTGTAATGCCGCCTTTAGATCAGGCTGAGAGATATACTGCCCGCGGGTCTTTTCCGCTGCCATGTCGAACGGCCAGATTTTCATCGCCGTTATGCCCTCGTCCAGTAACGAGAGTGCAAGTTCGTCTGCCCGGTGCAGGAAGCCATTGAGATCGTCATAATTAGCTCCAGCAGCAGCCAGACCATAATTGGCGGATTGCTGGCCAGTTGCCTTCTTGATGTATTCCGTTCCGGCACAGGTATTATACGTGCGGATGGATTGACGGCTGAAGCCGCCGAGAAGTTGGGCGATCGGCAGGTTTGCAGCCTTGCCGTATAAATCCCACAGGGCGATATCGAAAGCGGAGTTGCCACGCACTTCCGCGCCAGTTGAACGGAAACCGAGATACCCCACAAGATCTGAAGCCAGCAGATCAATCTGCAGCGGATCGCGACCGAGAACGCGCGGCGCGACATATTCGTGCAGATAAGCCTCAACAGTCTCAGACATGAAAAAGGTCTCACCGAGTCCGGTAATCCCTTCGTCTGTGTGAACTTCCACCCACAACAGGTTTGGCCGTTCGGCGATGCGAGTGGTTTCGATTGCGGTGATCTTCATTGCACCTCCCAAATGCAATTGGATTGCCAGCGCGCTAGCCTTTATGGCTCTCGTTAAGCTTTTCGAGATGCAGGAGCAGGGCGCTGTGATCCTTCTCGCCACCGCCTTCCTCCACGAAAGATGCGAAAGCTTCGCGTACGGTCTCGGTCAATGGCAAGCTCAGCGATAGGTCGCTCGCGGTCTGGAGGATCGAATTGAGATCTTTAAGCTGAATGCGCGATGTGCCGCCCGGTTCAAAGTTGCGCTCGATCATCCGCTTGCCGTGCAATTCGAGAATGCGGCTTTCACAGAAACCGCCGCGGATAGCGTCTCGAAATGCGGCGCGCGACCCGCCACCCTTTTCGACCAGGACCATTGCCTCTGCAATCGCTCCGATGGTTACGGCAACAATCTGCTGATTGGCAAGTTTTGCGAGTTGACCGGCACCTGACGGGCCAACGCGGGTAAAGCGCCCCATCGGCTTGAAAACATCGGCTAGGCCAGAGATGACTGCTTCATCTCCTCCGGCCATGATGGCAAGCGTGCCTTCCTGCGCACCCACTACGCCACCGGAAACCGGGGCATCGATATGATCGACGCCTATTGCCGCCAGACGCTTGGCGTGCTCGCGCGCGAAGTCTGGCGAAATTGAACTCATATCGATGACGACGCTGCCTTTTTTCAAGACGGCAGCGGCCCCTTGGTCGAAAAGAACGTCGCGTACCGCCGGACCGTCGGTCAACATCGTGATGATAACATCCGCCGTCTCCACTGCCTCGGTGGCCGATTGAGCGAGTGTGGCACCTTTTTCTGTGAGAGGAGCAGACTTGGCGCTGTTCCGATTCCAGACGGTTACATCAAAGCCGGCATCCAGTAGCCGACTGGCCATTGGTGCGCCCATCAGGCCGGTTCCAAGAAAAGCGATCTTGCGTGTCAAAGCTTGCCTCCCATTTCATCTTCGATGTGAACGCGAATGATCTCATCAAAGGATGTTTCTGCGATGAAGCCAAGAGCCTGTGCGCGTTTTGCTTCGAAACCGGGAGCCCAGCCTGCAACCATACGCATGATCATTTCGTCTGGTTCACGTCGGATCAGACCGACGGCTTTTTCTCCGGCAATGCGACGCAACGCTTCAATCTGCTCGCCTACAGTGGCACTGAGACCAGGCATGGAGAGATTGCGACGTGCTCCAACTGCTTCCGTATCGATGGTGGCTCCATGGATCAGAAAGCCGACGGCTGAGCGTGGTGAAGCATGCCAATGCCGGACATCTTCGGGAACAGGTAAGATTGCTTCCTGCCCGGAGAGCGGCTCACGCAGGATATTGGAGAAGAAGCCGGATGCGGCCTTGTTCGGTTTGCCGGGGCGTATGCAGATCGTCGGCAGGCGAATGCCGATACCGTCAAAAAAGCCGCTCCGGGTGTAGTCCGATAACAGGAGCTCGCTGATTGCCTTCTGCGTACCGTAACTTGTCAACGGGGTGGTGTGAAACTCATCGGGGATCGGGTAGGGGAGCGGAGCACCAAAAACGGCAATAGACGACGTGAAAACCACGCGAGGTTTATAGCCATCGGCAATGTGGGCAAGCCTGATTGCGTCGAACAGATGCCGGGTTCCATCCAGATTGATTCGATATCCTTTATCGAAGTCGACCTCTGCTTCACCGGACACGATTGCTGCGAGGTGAAAGATAACGTCAGGGCGTCCTGACACGATCTTTTGAGCGGTTTCCATGGTGGATATATCCGCTGCGAGAGTATCGACCGATCCTGCAAAGCCGCTCGGACGTTCTGCTGCTACGATATCGATAAGTGTGAGCTCTTCAACTGGGGTTTCCCCGAGATGACCATCGTTTGAAAGACGCTGCGTTAGCTTGCGTCCGACCATACCTGCAGCACCGATGATTGCGATATGCATTTAGAAAGCCTCCTCCCTGCCTTGCAGCCGACCCTATTCGAATGTCTCACGTTGGCTACCACTTCGACACTTATCCGATCTCCCATCAGATTTGTGTTGTAGGGTTGTCTGATAACCTTATATGTAAGCGTTGAAAACAGTTTTCTCCGTCTTGCCACAGGAATGAAACGGAAAAGCCTGTCGCATCTCAAAGACTGTCGTACATCCGCGACAGCACATTGCGCATCGGGAAAGCCAAGAGGATATCATGTACGGTTCGGGGCACATGACCGGAAACAAGCAAACTGATCTCGTTGCTCTTTTGGGCGACGATCTGGTTATGACCGGGCCAAACGACATGCTTGGCTATTGTCGCGACTGGCCGGGAGATGTGGCAAATACGGCGGTTGCCGTCATTCGTCCGCGTTCGACAGAGGATGTTTCTGCTGCGGTTAAAGCCTGCGCCTCACTGGGATTATCCATCATTCCGCAAGGCGGAAATACCGGTCTTGTGCAAGGCGGCGTGCCGGATGGTCAAGATAATCTTGTCATTATAAGCCTTGAGCGAATGAACCGTCTTCGTAAGGTCGATCCGGATGATTTTTCAGCGATTGTGGATGCTGGCTGCATTCTCTCCGAACTGAAAGACAAACTGGCAGCCGAAGGGATGTTTTTTCCATTAGCCCTCGGCGCACAGGGAAGCTGCCGCATCGGGGGAAATGTCAGCACCAATGCCGGCGGCATCAATGTGTTGCGGTACGGCATGACTCGCGAGTTGATCCTGGGACTGGAGGTTGTGCTGCCAGACGGTACGATATTCAATGGTCTTTCGACGCTGAGGAAAGACAATCGCGGCATTGACCTGAAACAGCTATTTATCGGGGCAGAAGGCATTCTGGGAGTGGTGACCGGCGTAGCAGTCAAACTTATGCCCTTGCCGGACAAGGTGGAAACTGCCTTGCTGGGACTCAATTCGCTCGGTGATGCGATTGCACTTTATAGGCGCGCGCGTGTGCACTGCTGTGATTTGATGTCTGCTTTTGAATTCATGCCGCCGGTTGCATTTACATTGGCGCAAGAGGCGATACCAGAGCTTGCCATGCCGCTTGGACAGTACCCCGCCTATGTCTTGATGGAGATTTCAGGTTCGGGGCTGGTCGATATACTATCCTTGATGGAACAGTTTCTCGCTGGCGCAATGGAAGACGGCCTCGTTCTTGACGGAACAATCGCGTCCTCTCGTGCGCAAGGTCAAAATCTCTGGTCATTTCGTGAGGCCATGAATGAGGGGCAGGCGTTACGCGGTAAGCACCTTCGTACCGATATTTCTGTACCGCTTTCAAAACTGGCATCATTCGTTGCCGAAGCTGAACAGGAACTGACCAAGATACTTCCAGATTGTCTCGCCGTTTCTTACGGACATGTCGGCGATGGGAATGTGCATCTCAATGTCATTCCGGAAAGCAATCTCGATGTTGCGACGAAAGACAAGAAGATCAAGCTTGCAAAGGAAACGATCAATGCTGTCCTGGATCGCTATGCGGGTAGCATTAGCGCCGAACACGGCATCGGTCGCTTGAAAAGGGACGATTTCGAAAAGCGTATTGATCCTGCACGACGAAAACTGCTTGAAACTCTCAAGCAGGTCATTGATCCGGATAATATCATGAATCCGGGCTGCCAGCTTTTGCTTGACTCTTCAAAAGGGTGACGACACACCAATCGCACGGGCAATCAGGGAGACTTTATCACTTTGTTTGGTGAAATCAGGCGCAATGAGCAGCTTCCCGGACGCATCGCTTCCGAAATTACGCGGCAGATCAGTGAAGGTAGCCTGCTGCCGGGACAAAAGCTCCCGACAGAACATAATCTCGCACAGAGCTTCGGTGTCAGTCGCTCGGTTGTACGTGAAGCGATTGCCCAATTGCGCAATGAAGGCCTGGTTGAAACTCGACAGGGTGTAGGTGCTTTCGTAACGGAACCCGACCGGCGGCATGCTCTTCGCATAGAGCCTGAAACACTCGCCAATCGTGATAGTTTCCGCAGCCTGTTCCAGTTGCGAATGGCGCTGGAGATAGAAGCTGCCGGGCTCGCGGCAGTGCATCATGACGAACACGACATGATGCAACTTAATGAAGCACTAGCGGAAATGAGCGGCTCGAAAAAATGGACAGATACAGGTATAGCTGCTGATCTCGCATTTCACCGCGCACTCGCTTCCGCAACACATAATGAGTATTTTCCATTGGTCCTCGGTTTCATTGCCGAGAGGATCAATCAGGCAATCAATGCGGCGCGTGCACGAGCGGTGCTTGAACAGATTGTCGAAATCACAATCGATGAGCACACGGCAATCAGGGATGCTATCCATTCACGTGATCCCTTGCGAGCACGTGAAGTGATGCGCCACCACATTGTGCAGGCAGCAAGCCGCGTCGGTCTCAAACTGGAAACTTTCTGATGGCTTCTTCTTTCGAACTTTTCAGTCTGGAAGGGCGCATAGCCCTGATTACTGGTTCCAGCCAGGGCATCGGTTTTGCATTGGCGCGAGGGCTTGCAGAACATGGCGCGACGGTAATCATCAATGGTCGTGATCGGACCAAGGTGGATGCGGCGGTCGCGCTATTGGAAAAAGAGGGCCATACGATCTTTGCATCTGCGTTTGATGTGACGGATGCCGAAGAAGTTCGCGCGGCCATCGATGGGATTGAAGGGGAAATCGGGGCACTCGATATTCTGGTCAATAATGCCGGGATGCAGTATCGCGCCCCGCTCGAAGATTTTCCGATCGAGAAATGGCAACAGCTTCTGGGAACCAATATTTCCAGCGCTTTTTATGCTGGACAGGCGGCTGCACGCCATATGATCGCGCGAGGACGTGGCAAGATAATCAACATTGCTTCGGTTCAAAGTGAACTAGCGCGGCCTTCCATCGCGCCCTATACGGCGACAAAAGGGGCAATCCGTAACCTGACACGCGGCATGGCCACCGATTGGGCCAGACATGGCCTGCAGATCAATGCGATTGCTCCCGGCTATTTCAAGACGCCGCTGAATCAGGCATTGGTTGATAATCCCGAATTTACGGCGTGGCTGGAAAAAAGAACGCCGGCGGGCCGTTGGGGCGATGTGGAAGAGTTGGTCGGCGCTGCGGTATTCCTGAGCGGCGATGCTTCTTCTTTCGTAAATGGACAGGTTTTGCACGTCGATGGCGGCATGACCGCTAGTGTATGAGGAACTGATGCTGCGTATTATCGTTATGGGTGTTTCGGGTTCCGGAAAATCGACCGTCGGTGAGAAAATTGCTGATGCGCTGGCTCTCCCGTTTCTTGAAGGCGACTCCCTGCATCCGAAGTCCAATGTCGATAAGATGTCAGCGGGTATACCTTTACAGGATGAGGATCGCTGGCCTTGGCTCGACAAAATTGGTGAACGTCTAGCGGCCTCGACCGATGGAATTGTCATTTCTTGCTCCGCACTAAAGAAGAGCTATCGTGATCGTCTTCGCTCTGCGGCAGGAGCGCCAGTGCTGTTTGTCTTTCTGGACGGCAGCTTTGAAGTATTGCACGAGCACATGGGGCATCGCACCGGGCATTTCATGCCGGTAACGATGCTGGAAAGCCAGATCGCTACGCTGGAAAGCCCTGTTGGCGAACCGCAGGTTTTCCGCGCAGACATTGCCGAGCCTGTGGAAAAGATAGTCTCCGATAGCGTCGAATGGATACGCTCAGTTCAGCTTTAGCGCTATTTCAGTGGCCAGAAGAACATCAATGTGGGAACCGTTACAATCGCTATGATGATTGATAGTGGGAATCCCAGACGCGGATAATCGCTGAATTTGTAACCGCCCGGTCCCATGACCAGCGTATTGCATTGATGGCCGATTGGTGTGAGGAAATCACAACCCGCGCCGATCGCAACTGCCATCAAAAATGCTTCCGGCTTGAAACCAAGTCCGGAAGCGAAACTTGTTGCGATGGGAGCCATAACAAGCACCGTTGCGGCATTGTTGAGAAATGGTGTCACCATCATTGCGGCCACAAGAATGAGCGCCAATGCACCTGCTGGCGGCAATTGATGGCCGACTGTGGCGAGCCCTTCTGCTATGAGATCTGTGCCGCCGGTTGTTCGTAACGCATCCGAAACAGGGATGAGTGCCGCAAGCATCACTAGAATTGGGCCGTCGATTTCGTCATAGACCTCGTTGAGAGGGATCACCTTAAACAAGAGCATGGCGACGGCAGCGGCAAAGAAAGCGACTGCGACAGGCACAAGGCTTAATGCGGTTGCCCCGATGGCGGCGATCAGAATGGCGAGTGGGATCAATCCACGCCTGACACTGCCGAGCATCAGCTTGCGGCGGGCGAGCGGCAGTAATTCGAACTCTGGCAGGAAGGTGGATAGATTTGCCTGTCTGCCCTGCAACACGATCACATCACCGAAGCGTAGAATGACCTCACTGAGACGTTCGGTAATACGTTCACCCGGTCGGCTGACAGCCAGCAAGTTGAGATCATAGCGCGCGAAAAGGGCAAGTCTCTGGGCTGTCAGTCCGACGAGGCGAGAATTCTTGCCGATAACGGCTTCTACCACCTCGATGTCGGTGGAACCGCTAGTCTCGGAGGGGTCGCGATTTTCGGACAAGGCGAGTTTTCCAGCGCTTATGATCGCATCGAGCGCCTTTGGGTCTCCTTCGAGAAGGACGACATCTCCTTCGGTCAGCATCGTATCGGGAAGTGGTGTCAATCGCTGGTCGTTGCGTATGATGGAAGTCACCATCGCTTCGCCTTCAGCCGCCTTGATGAGATCGGTCACGCGCTTGCCGGTCATCGTCGAAGATTTAGTAATACGTGCTTCGGAGGCGTAATTCTTGATCTTGATTGCCTCGTCCAGCGATACGTTTTCGCGAGTGCGTTGTGGAACGAGCCAATAAAAAAGCGCCAGATAGATGAGCCCTACGGCTGATAGCACTGCACCAACGGGGGTGAAGTCAAACATAGTGAATGGTTCGCCGACCATCTCGCCACGTATACGAGAAACGACGATATTCGGCGAAGTACCTACTTGGGTCATCAAACCGCCGAGCAGTGCACCGAATGCCATGGGCATGAGAAAGGTCGAAGGGGATACGTTGGAGCGGCGCGCGAACTGAAAAGCGACTGGAATCATGATTGCCAGTGCACCGACGTTCTTCACAAAGGCGGAGAGAACGGTAACGACTGCCACCAGAACGACGAGCTGTAGTCTGACGCTGTTCATTTCTGGCAAGAACCGTTGGACAGCCGCTTGCATGAGACCTGAACGTGCAACGCCTGCGCTCACCACCAAGGCACTGCCAACAATGATAACAATGTCATCGCTGAAACCTGAGAAAGCCTGATCAAAGGGGACGACTCCAACAGCTATTGCCAGGAGGAGCGCACAGAGTGCAACCACATCATAACGGAATTTGCCCCAGATAAACGTCCCCATCATGAGTATGATTACTGCAAAGGAGAGTATCTGCTGATGCGTCATCTATCGGAATTTCCTCACAGGCGGAAAAATATTCCACTTCTGTGTAGCGGATAATTTTTAAAACAGAAATCGATTATTATAGCGGGTTGCGCTCCCTTGAGGGCGCAACCCGCTTTGATGTCAATCATTTAAACGCTGACCGTCACCGCCGAAAACATGCACATTTCCTGCTAGGGCACCGACCCTGACGGTCTCGTCGATATTGTGTGCCGAGCGTCCTGCAACGCGGAAAATCAGCGGCTTACCGTCCGGCAAACCAGCGTGGATATAACTTTCTGCGCCGACAAGTTCGACAGCTTCAATCCGGACCGTTGCATTGAAACCATCAGCATCCGGTTCACCATCCTCCAGAATACGGATATCTTCCGGACGAACGCCGATGGTGAAGTTTCCGCCGGGTGTTTTCACTGCATTGCCAGTTTTCCAGCCAGTGGTGTCTTCGCTTTGCAGCAGGTTCATAGACGGCGAGCCGATAAACGTTGCGACGAATGTGGAGGCGGGCTTTTCATAGAGCTCGATCGGTGTGCCGACTTGTTCGATATGGCCCGCATTCAGCACGACGAGACGGTCTGCCATGGTCATGGCTTCCATCTGGTCATGTGTCACGTAAACACTGGTGGTGCCGAGCGAGCGTTGGAGGCGCTTGATCTCTACACGCATCTGCACGCGCAGTTTGGCATCCAGATTGGAAAGCGGTTCATCAAAGAGAAAAGCTGCGGGTTCACGCACAATTGCACGCCCCATGGCAACGCGTTGGCGCTGACCACCGGAAAGTTGGCGCGGCTTACGCTCAAGAAAAGGCTCGATTTCGAGTGCCTTTGCCGCTTTGGCAATGCGACGTTCGATTTCGTCTTTTGGCGTTTTGCGGTTCTTCAGGCCATAGGCAAGATTTTCTCGAACCGTCATATGCGGATAGAGCGCATAATTCTGGAATACCATGGCGATATCGCGTTCTGCAGGTTCAACATCGTTGACCACACGCTCTCCAATAGAGATTGTGCCGGATGTGATGCCTTCCAGACCGGCGATCATGCGCAGAAGAGTGGATTTACCGCAGCCCGAAGGGCCAACCAGCACTACAAATTCGCCGTCGTTAATCTCCAGCGACACGCCTTTGATGACTTCGACATTGCCGCCATAGCTCTTGCGGACGATATCAAGAACGATTTTGCTCATTACTTTTCCGTTTCAACGAGACCTTTGACGAACCAGCGCTGCATCAGCACCACAACGAGGATCGGTGGGATGATAGCTAGAATGGCGGTTACCATGACGTAGTTCCAAGGCGTGGACGCATCGGCCCAATCGACCATACGGCGCAAACCAATGATGATCGTATTCATCTTGGCGTCATTGGTAACAAGCAGTGGCCAGAGATACTGGGTCCATCCGTAAATGAAGAGAATGACGAAAAGCGCTGCAATATTCGTCTTTGAAAGGGGAAGCAGAATATCCCGCATGAACCGGAATGGGCCAGCGTTGTCGATACGCGCTGCTTCAACCAGTTCTCCGGGAATGGTGAGGAAGAACTGGCGGAACAGAAATGTTGCCGTCGCGGACGCCATCAATGGCAGCGTGAGGCCCGCATAGGTGTCGATCAAGCCGAGATCCACAATCACCTTGTAGGTGGGCAGGATACGGACCTCCACCGGGAGCATCAACGTTATGAAGATCATCCAGAAGAAGAACATGCGTAGTGGAAAGCGAAAAAACACAATCGCGAACGCCGACATGAAGGAGATGATGATCTTGCCGACAGCGATGGCCATGGCGACCACGAACGAGTTCCAAAGAAGTCGCTCGAGACTTACGCCGACGACGCGCTCTACACCGCCGAAGATGGCTTCGCCGTAGTTTTCCACGAAATGATCGCCGGGCAACAGCGAGATTGGCGGGCGGATGATCTGGGTCGAAGTCATCGTCGAAGCGACGAAGGTATAGTAGATCGGAAAGGCGACGATAATGATGCCTACGATCAAGATCAGATGGCCGATAAGATTTGAGACTGGGCGTTTTTCTATCATTGTCGCCTCACTCACGAATAATGCACACGCTTCTCGACGAAGCGGAACTGAAAGGCTGTCAAGGCAATAACAATTGCCATCAGAATAACGGACTGTGCCGAAGAAGAGCCGAGGTTCAGGTTGACGAAGCCGTCATTGTAAACCTTATAGACTAGCGTTTCGGTTGCTCTGGCAGGCCCTCCGCCTGTCACAGCATGGATGATGCCGAATGTGTCGAAGAAGGCGTAGACAGTGTTCACAACCAGCAGGAAGAATGATGTGGGTGCGAGAAGTGGAAATACGATAGACCAGAATCGTCGCGATCCTCGCGCGCCATCGATGGCGGCTGCTTCGATTAACGATTTAGGAATTGCCTGTAACCCTGCAACAAAGAACAGAAAGTTATAAGAAATCTGCTTCCATGCGGCTGCGACGACGACGAGGCCCATGGCCTGATTACCGTCAAGCAGAGGATCCCAGGCGATGCCATTGCGGCGCAGAATATAGGCAAAAGTGCCCATCGCCGGGTTGAACATGAATAGCCACAACATGCCTGCAACGGCAGGAGCCACAGCATAAGGCCAGATCAGGAGCGTACGATAAAACGTCTTGCCGCGGATAACGCGATCTGCTGCCGTTGCAAGCAATAATGCTGCACCCATCGCAAGCAGTGCGGTCAGGATATTGAAGACAATGGTTACTCTGAACGAGTGTAGATAGTTGGGGTCAGCCAGAACGGTTGTGAAGTTGGCCAGTCCCACAAATGTAGACTTCAATCCGAATGCGTCTTCACGCATGAAGGACTGATAAATTGCCTGACTGGCTGGCCAGAAGAAAAACACCACTGTCAGAACGATCTGTGGGGCCAGCAGGAAATAGGGCAAGACTTTATTCGGAAAGGTAACTTTCTGCACGGGGAGCTTCCTCGTGGGTCAAGGCCGCCTGCCACAGAGACAGGCGGCGTTGTGTCAATGTGATCGATTACTGAGCTGCGGCAATCGCGTCGTTAGCACGCTTGACGCCGTTTTCGAGTGCTGTTTTCGCATCCTGCTTGCCGCCGAGCATGGCTTCGAATTCTTCGTTCAGAATATCGCGAACCTGCGGCAGGTTGATGAGACGAACACCCTTGGAATTTTCGGTCGGTGCCTTGCCCATCATCTGGAGGATAGGTGTCTCACGGCCCGGATTTTTCTCATAGAAATCCGACTTCTTGGTTTCCTCGTATGCAGCCAGCGTCACAGGCAGATAGCCCGACTTTTCGTGCAGCTTGACCTGGATTTTGGTCTGCGAGAGGAAGTTGAAGAATTCTGCAACGCCCTTGTACTGTTCGTCGCTTAGACCGGCGAAGACCCAGAGAGCTGCGCCGCCAGGGATCGTGTTCTGCGGGCCGTGCCCTTCATAGTAAGGCAGCTGACCGATACCGTAGTTGATGCCGGACTTTACAACATCTCCGAGGCCGCCGGAGGATTCGGTCAACATTGCGCATTCACCGGAGGTGAAAAGCTGCTTGGCTTCCGATGTGCGACCGCCATAGCGGAACGTGCCATCTTTCGCGAGATCGGCAATCGACTGGAAGTGCTGGATGTAGAGCGGTGAATTGATCTCGAGCTTTACATCGGTTCCGCCAAGGCCGTTTTCATTGGTACCATAAGGGACGTTGTTCCAGGCAGCAAAGTTTTCGGTCTGAATCCAAGTCAACCATGTAGAGGTGAAGCCACACGGTGCCGCGCCGCTGGACTTGATCTTCTTAGCTGCTTCGAAAACTTCCGGCCATGTTTTTGGCGGGTTGTTTTCATCGAGGCCTGCCTTCTTGAAGGCGTCCTTGTTGTAATAGAGGATAGGCGACGAGGAATTATACGGGAAAGACAGCATCGTGCCGTCCGGTTTCGAATAGTAAGCGACGATGCCGGGCAAATATTGCGACTTGTCGAACTTGAAGCCGCCCTTTTCCAATACCTCAGCGGCAGGAACCACGGCGCCCTCGGCCGCCATCATAACACCACTACCAGCGTCGAAGACTTGAAGGATTGCAGGCGGCTGTTTTGAACGGAACGCAGCGATGCCGGCATTCAACGTTTCGGGATAAGTGCCCTTATAGACAGGAACGATCTTGTATTCGCTCTGACTTTCGTTGAACTCTTTCGAGAGCTCATTCACCATTTCGTTGTTGGCACCGGTCATGCCGTGCCACCATGCCAGTTCCGTCTGGGCAAATGCCTGCGAACCGATGGTGAGGGCGAGGGCGCTCGTCAGCGCCGAAGTCGTAATCAGACGGATAAGCATGTTTCCTCCTCGAGTGTGAGATTGCATGAACATTCGAGCTCATTGGTAATGGCCTCAAAGTTCCGACATCTGCGGTATATTCATTGCACTTATATGAATGCAATTTTTGCCAAAGGATCAACCTTCGATTCTCCCAATGGCAGAATAAATACGAAAACGATAGCATTCGAAATGAAAAAAAACGAAAGGCAAGTGATAATCGTGGGGAGAACGTGTGTATAATTAAGGCGTTGGGAATGCACCCAAAGCCACTTCTGCATGATGATTGCAGGTTTGCTGGCCGACGGATTGACCAACGCGCCAGACTGAACTGATATATGCCTTTCGAATCTGGTCGACGATTTTATCGAGATGTGTCTTCAACCGGATCGGACATTACCCAATTTGCTGATAGGTGAAGTTATGCCGAGTGACGATCGCAGGAAAAGTCGCGTTACGCTTCTGGATGTGGCACGCCACGCCAATGTGTCGCGCGCGACCGCTTCCCTCGTCATTCGCAAAAGCCCGTTGGTGGGAGCGGCGACGCGCGAGAAAGTAGAAAAATCCCTGCAGGAGCTGGGGTATGTCTACAATATGGGGGCGGCCAGTCTCCGGGTAGAGCGGTCGAATACGGTTGGCGTCATCGTGCCCACTCTCGGCAACCCGTTTTACGGCGAGTTGCTTTCGGGAATAGACAGCGTTGTGGGTGAAGCAGGGCTGGTCGTTCTGCTCGCCAATAGTCACGAGAACTTTGCCAATCAAAGCACTCTCACGCAGCGTATGCGCGAACACGGTGTAGATGGCTTGATCATGTCGCCGACCGCAGAAACGGCACCGGAATTCATCGAGCAGATCGCTGACTGGGGTTTGCCTGTAGTGCAAGTGCTTCGCCATGTGACTGATCGAATTGACTATGCAGGTGTTGATTACGCAGGCGGTATGCGACAGGCGGTCAATCACCTTGCCAGGCTTGGGCATAGAACAATCGCATTCGCTGTACACGAGCCGATTCATTCAGCATATCGCGAGCGTGTCGAAGGGTTTCGCGATGCGATGCAAAAGCAAGGCCTCGATTCCGAGATGATTGTTCGTTTCCCGCATACAATGCCGGAAATTGCCAAAGCAGCTCCAATACTCTTTCAGGACGGTCGGGAGCCGACGGCGGCGATCTGCTTCAACGACGTGATTGCGCTGGGCCTTTCTGCTGGCCTTTATGATTGCGGGAGAAAAATAGGTGAGGATTTTTCCCTGATAGGCTTCGATGACGTAAGCGATGCTGAAGCAACACGCCCGCGCCTGAGTTCCGTGTCAACCCGACCTGTTACTGTTGGCCAAAACGCTGCTCGACTGCTTCTTTCCCGCTTGGCAAATTCGGAAAGGCAGGCAGAGCGGATCGTCAGTGAGACATATTTGCAGGTTAGACAGTCCTGTGGACCGGCAAGAACATCTGTCGTCTAATCCCAATTAATGATTGACGAGCGAGGCTAAACTTATTTAGATCGATCTAAATTTATTGCCGTCGGGAGGAAAAGTCGGCATAATCGGTGTACCGGGAGGTTCAGCATTGTACAATTTCAACTTCGCGCCCGTTTTCGCGTCGATGGATAAGCTGCTTGTCGGTGCATGGCAGACAATTGAGCTTTCCTGCGCTGCAATGGTGCTTGGCTTGATTGTTTCGATTGTCTGCGCCGTTGGTAAGACGTCCGGTCCAAAGCCAGTCCGTTTCATTATTGACGCCTATATCGAAATCATTCGCAACACACCGTTTCTGGTGCAGATTTTCTTCATCTTCTTTGGGTTGCCATCTGCCGGTTTGCGTTTGTCACCCAACAGCGCCGCGCTTCTCGCGCTGGTCGTGAATTTCGGTGCTTATGGTACGGAGATTATTCGTGCTGGCATTGAATCTATTCACAAAGGCCAGGTGGAAGCTGGAACTGCACTCGGTCTCTCCAAGCTGCAGGTCTTCCGCTATGTCATTATGAAACCGGCATTGCGGACGGTCTACCCGTCGCTCACGAGCCAGTTCATCTATCTGATGCTGACTTCAAGTGTTGTCTCCGTGATCTCCGCAAATGAGCTTGCAGCCGCCGGTAACGATCTCCAGTCGGCGACCTTTGCGAGCTTCGAGGTCTATATAGTTATCACGCTCATGTATCTCGTCATGTCCATAGGTTTCTCGGCCATCTTCGCACTGATCGAAAAGCTGGCATTCAAATACCCGTTGAGCCGATAGGAGCAGGCCATGATCAGACCTTTCGGCTGGAACGAATTTCTCATTATCGTCTATGCAGCGCAGTGGACCATTGCTCTTTCAGCTATTGCATTTGTTGGCGGTGGTATCGGAGGATTGCTTGTCGCACTGATGCGTGTTTCGGACGCTCGTGCTCTGCGTTACATCGCGCTCGGCTTCATTCGGCTGTTTCAGGGCACACCACTTCTGATGCAGCTCTTTCTGGTGTTCTTCGGCCTCAATATTTTCGGCCTGGGTATCAATCCGTGGATTGCCGCGACCATCGCACTGACATTGCATGCGAGCGCTTTTCTCGGAGAAATTTGGCGTGGTTGTATTGATGCGGTGCCGCCCGGACAACGCGAAGCGGCAACAGCGCTGGGACTACGCTATTACAATCGCATGCGTTACGTAATCCTGCCACAGGCAGCACGCATTTCGGTTGCGCCAACGGTCGGGTTTCTCGTGCAACTCATAAAAGGCACGTCGCTTGCCGCGATCATCGGTTTTACGGAACTGACGCGACAGGGACAGATCATCAATAACGCGACGTTTAGCCCGTTCATGGTGTTTGGCACGGTGGCGGCTGTCTATTTTGTCCTGTGTTGGCCGCTATCCATTCTGGCACGCCGCATGGAAACGAGGTTTTCTCGCGCTACCGCCCGGTAGTGGTAGTTGGGCGTTTAGGGAAGAAGATCAGCATTTCTGACCGAATGAGAACCAAAATAATGTCAGGAAAAGCGCTGAAAAATAACGAAACAGTGCCGGCGAGGAGACCGGCATTCAATAGGGAAGGAATAAACATGACTATCACCAGACGTTTGGCAATGGCCTTGATTGGTGCGGGTGCTCTCGCAACGGCGTTCGCATCGGCTGTATCTGCGCAAACCGTTGACGGCATTAAGTCTGCCGGAAAAATCAAAATCGGTATGCTAGTCGATTTTCCGCCGTTTGGCATCATGAACACCAGCAACGAACCGGATGGCTATGACGCCGATGTGGCGAAGTTGCTGGCCAAGGAACTCGGCGTTGAAGCTCAGATCGTGCCGGTTACCGGCCCCAACCGTATTCCTTATCTGCAGAGCGGGCAGGTTGATGTTCTGGTTGCCTCGTTGGGTATCACCGAGGAACGCGCCAAGAGCGTTGACTTTTCGCAGCCCTATGCGGGCATTTCGATCGGCGTGTTCGGACCGAAAGATACTGCCGTTGCAAAGCCAGAAGACCTGTCGGGTAAAACCATCGGCGTTGCACGCGCTTCGACACAGGACACGGCAGTAACCAAGGTTGCGCCGCAGGACGCCAACATACGTCGCTTCGATGATGACGCGAGCGCTGTGCAGGCCCTGCTTTCGGGACAGGTTGAGTTGATTGGGCTTTCCAATGTCGTGGCTGCCGAGATCGAAAAGGCTGCGCCGGGCCGTTATGAACAGAAGATCCAGCTCAGCCAGCAGGTACAGGGGATCGCTGTTCGCAAAGGTTCGACAGAAATGCTCGAATTCGTCAACAAATTCATTGAAAAGGCGAAGAGCGACGGCGAATTGAACAAGATTCATGAAAAGTGGCTCGGTACGCCTCTGCCAGATTTTGTTTCTCAAGCAAAGTGAGTTCTCGAATTTCGTCATGCCCGTCCGTTCGGTGGGCATGACGACCCAGTCCACGAAAGTGAGTTTCTCAACATGAACCAGACGGCTCAGGGAAAAGCGAACCGGCTTCCGCAGGATGCTTCCGATCCTGCAGTGCTCATGCAGGGTGTGAACAAGTGGTACGGCACTTATCATGCTCTCAGAGATATTGATCTGAATGTCGCTCGCGGTGAACGTATCGTTATTTGTGGCCCGTCCGGTTCGGGAAAGTCGACCCTTATCCGCTGTATCAATCAGCTGGAGACCATTCAGGAGGGCCGCATCGTTGTTGACGGCCACGATCTGACGGCGGGTGGAAAGAACGTGGATATTGTCCGACAGGAAACCGGCATGGTTTTCCAGCAGTTCAACCTCTTTCCCCATATGACGGTTCTTGAGAATTGTACTTTGGCTCCGATGAAAGTGCGTGGTGTTTCCAAGTTGGAAGCTGAAAAGATAGCGCGCAAATATCTGGAACGTGTCCGCATTCCTGAACAGGCGGATAAATATCCGGCACAGCTATCCGGCGGTCAGCAACAGCGTGTGGCGATTGCACGTGCACTCTGCATGAATCCCAAGATCATGCTTTTCGATGAACCGACTTCGGCACTTGATCCTGAAATGGTAAAGGAAGTTCTCGACACCATGATCGATCTTGCCAAGGAAGGTATGACCATGCTCTGCGTTACCCATGAAATGGGCTTCGCACGACAGGTGGCAGACCGCGTCATCTTCATGGACCAAGGGCAAATTCTCGAAATGGCTGAGCCGGAGGAATTTTTCGGCAACCCGAAACATGAGCGCACAAAGGCGTTTATAGGTCAAATTTCCTGATCGTTTCCAATAGTCTAGTAATGGAGTTTGAAGTGAAGAACGAAGTTCTGCTCATCGAACCGATGATGCGGCTGATCGAAGAACGACTGGACGCAACATACAAGGTTCTCCGCCTGTACAAGCCGGAAGACAAAGCAGTTATCGATGCGACGCTTAGCACTATTCGTGCCGTTGTTACCGGCGGTGGAACGGGGCTCTCCAACGAATGGATGGAGCGTCTGCCATCGCTCGGCATGATCGCTATCAATGGTGTTGGTACGGACAAGGTCGATCTAACCTTCGCAAGAGATCGGAACATCCATGTCAGCACCACGCCAGGCGTTTTGACCGACGATGTTGCCGATACGGGCATTGCCCTCATGCTGGCAGTTATGCGCCATGTTGTTACCGGCGACCAGTTTGTGCGAGAAGGCAATTGGGCTCGTCGCGAAGGATTTCCTCTTGGTGTTAGCCCCAAAGGCAAGCGGGTTGGCGTCCTGGGACTTGGCCAGATCGGAAAATCCTTTGCACGACGCGCGGAAGCATTCGGCATGGAAGTGCACTATTGGAACCGCTCGCCTGTCGCCGACACAAACTGGATTGCGCATGTAACGCCCGTGGAACTTGCGCAGGAGAGCGATGTACTCGCGGTTTGCGTTGCCGCTAACCCATCAACGGCCAATATCGTCAACGCGGATGTTCTCGCGGCGCTTGGGGGCAAGGGCTATGTGGTCAATGTGGCACGTGGTCGTGTCGTTGATGAGGATGCGCTTCTAGCTGCTTTGAATAATGGAACCATCGCTGGAGCTGGCCTTGATGTTTTCGTCAACGAGCCGACGATCAAGGAAGACTTTCTAAGCGCGCCGAATACGGTACTGATGCCGCATCAGGGCAGTGCAACAGTAGAAACACGTATCGGAATGGGTGAATTGGTTCTCGCCAATCTTGCCGCATATTTTTCCGGCGATGTCCCGCCTACCAAGGTAAACTGAGTTACTTCGATGATTGTCAGACAAGCCTTTTTTGAAGGCACTATTCATGCTGGGCGCGAGGATGCGTTCAAAGCTTATGTTGCCGATACTCTTCTGCCGATGTGGCTCAACTTTCCGGGTATCAGGGAGGTTCGTGTTCTTTACGCTGTCGAACGTGACGAAGGTGCTCCAGCCTATCCGATGGTGCTTTGGACCATGTATGACAGCGAGGAGGCATTGTCGGAAGCGCTCGGTTCACCTGTGCGATACGAAAGCCGGGAGGCTACGAAAGGCCTCCTCGAAATGTTCGATGGTCATATTCACCATCATGTTTTCGATCTCACCCTCGAAGGGTGAGATCGCTTCAGTTCGCCGTTTAAGCGCCCCAGGTACGCTCAAGTACATTGATCCAGTTCGCATGGGCCAACTTGACGATGGAAGCATCGTCATAACCGTGTTTACGGAAGGCTTCTATGACGAGCTGTAGATCGCCAACATCGCGAAGTGTTGAAGAAATCGTGGTACCGTCAAAATCGGAACCTAGAGCCAAATGGTCGATTCCGATGCGGTTGACGATGTAATCAGCATGGCGAACGAGTTCGCTCAGATCGGTATTGGGATCGCGCTTTCCGTCTTCACGCAGGAATGAAACGCCAAAGTTAAGTCCGACGAGGCCGCCAGTATCGCGTATAGCGTCGAGTTGCTTGTCCGTCAGGTTGCGGCTTTGCTGGCAAAGCGCGTGAGCATTTGAATGCGAAGCGATGAGCGGTGCATCGGAAATAGCTGCGATGTCCCAGAACCCTTTTTCGTTCATATGGGAAAGGTCGACCATGACTTTGAGTTCGTTACAGGCGCGGATGAGTGCCTTGCCATGATCGGAGAGGCCGGGACCGATGTCGGGCGATGCCGGAAACCGGAAAGGTATGCCGTGGGCAAAAATATTTGGGCGGCTCCAGACGGGTCCCAGCGTTCTCAAGCCCGCCTCATGCAAAACATAAAGGGCATCAAGGTCTTCGCTAAAAGCCTCCACACCTTCGATATGATAGACAGAAGCGAAAATGCCCTTGGCAAATGCATCGCGAATATCGGCAGCCGTGCGGCAAATGCGGACCTTGCCTTCCGATGCTCGTTCGATCTTCAGCAGGATCGCCGACATGGCGAGCGTTGCTTTCATTGCGTCCGTCTGGCTCGGCGTTGCCAGATTGCCGTTTGCGTCGAGTTCTCGTGAAGGCGAGGGCACATATACTGCGCAAAGACCACCGCCTAGCCCACCCTTTTGTGCGCGTGGAAGGTCGATATGTCCGACTTTCTCACCTTCAAGAAAGCGTTTTTCCGGCGCGGAAGCGTCAGATGACCATAGGCGCAGCAGCACGTCGTTGTGACCATCGAAAACGGGTATCATCTGTTCGGTCGCCATGGGAAAGCCTTTTCAAATCAAATCCAGGATTTGAGGGGTGATGGACCCAAGCGAGAAGAATTGCAAATGCGATTTCGGTCACTCGGTATGACGGCACTGCATGAAGGGCGATTCTTTCATATGAAATAACTCTTTTAGTTTATCCTCATGCAAACTCTGCATAGGGAATGCAAAATTCTGCATTGGCCCCTGCCTTCGCTGACGTGATAGCGGGAAGCTGGAAAAATGTATCCAGAGATAGAACGCTGTCGATATGGCCCCAAATATCAGGAAGCCTTTCAGGAAGCGTTGCAAGAGGAGCTCTCAATGATTTCAAGACGCGGTTTTCTGGCAGGCGCTGCTGCCGTTCCTTTCCTGTCCTATGCAAGCATTTTGCCTGCCATCGGAGCTGGACGTCAGGATATTCTGGTTGTGGCCCAGCAGCTCGACAATATGACCAGTCTTGATCCGCATGAGAGCTTTGAAGCTGTCGGCAGCGAAATCTGCAACAATATGTATCAGCGTCTGGTGCATCCAAGCCTTACCAATCCGGATCAGGTGGAAGGTGGTGTTGCTGTTTCCTGGGAAGCCGATGCTGACGGAAAAGTCTTCACCTTCAAGATCGATCCGAATGCAAAATTTGCAAGCGGCGCACAGATCACAGCTGAGGATGTTGCCTTCTCGCTGCAGCGCGCGATCAAGATGAACAAGGGCCCGGCGTTCATCATTGGCCAGTTCGGTTTCACGCCTGAAAATGCAGAGAAGAACATCGTTGCAACTGATCCGTCGACATTGACTCTGACGGTTGAGCAGTCAACGTCGCTGCCTTTCCTGCTGTATTGCCTGTCGGCCAGTGTCGCCAGCATTGTGGAAAAGAAGACTGTTCTGGAAAATGCCTCCGGTGACGATCTCGGTAACGGCTGGCTTCAGAAGAACAGCGCCGGTTCGGGTGAATGGGTTCTTGTTTCCTGGAAGCCAAGCGAAAGCATTATGCTGAACGTTAATCCGCATGGCGCATACAAAGGCAATGTGAAGCGCATCCTTTTGCGTCACGTTGCGGACCCGTCCTCGCAGCTTCTCATGCTCCAGAAGGGGGACGTCGATATTGCGCGTAACCTCACTACCGAGCAGCTTCGCGTTCTGGATGGCGATGAAAACTATAATCTGGTGCGCAAGGGGGTCGGCGGTTTGATGCTGATGTCGCTCAACCAGAGCGTGGAAGTTCTTGCCAAGCCGAAAGTCTGGGAAGCAATCAAGTGGGCTGTGGACTACGATGGCATCCAGAAGAATATCGTGCCGCTGAATTACAAGGTTCACCAAAGCCTCGTTCCTGAAGGTTTTCCGGCAGCGCTGAATGAGAATCCGTTCAAGAAGGATATTGCCAAGGCGAAGGCTCTGCTTGCCGAAGCTGGTGTTCCCGATGGCTTTTCTATCAAGATGGATCACTATTCGGCACAACCGAGCCCCGATATCGCACAGGCGATTCAGGCGAGCCTTGCCGAAATCGGCATCAAGGTAGAGCTGCTGGCTGCTGAAAATCGTCAGGTTCTGACGAAGATGCGCGCTCGTGAACATCAGATGGCATTGACTGTATGGGGGTCGGACTATTTCGATCCGAACACCAATGTCGATGTCTTCTGCAACAATCCGGATAATTCTGATGATGCGAAGACGAAGCCTTTTGCATGGCGCTCGCACTTCCAGAATGAGGATTTCTCCAAGAAGTCTCTTGCTGCGCGTGATGAACAGGACCCGGCAAAGCGCGTGAAAATGTATGAAGATTTGCAGCGCGAATTCATGAACAATAGCCCGTTCATCATCATGATGCAGAAGTTCGAGACGGCCGCTTGCCGCAAGGACGTTACAGGAATGCGTCTTGGCGTCTTGTCCGATTCTCATTCCTATGCAGGGATCGCCAAGGCGTGAAGAAAAGCCTCAAGAACCTGACCGGTATCCTGAGCAGCGTGTTGATCACGCTGTTCGGGCTTATGGTTATTACTTTCATGATCGGTCGTGTCATGCCGGTCGATCCTGTTATCGCTGCCGTGGGCGACAACGCGCCGGAGGCTGTTATTCAGCGTGTCCGCGCGGAGATGGGCCTTGATCAGCCGCTCGTGGTCCAGTTTGTGCACTATGTTGGACAGGTACTGCACGGTGATTTCGGCAACTCTATTCTGACCCGAAATCCGGTGACGCAGGATATCGCTCGCTATTTTCCCGCGACATTGGAACTGGCAACGGCGGCACTTCTTGTTGCGGCACTTGTCGGCATTCCATTGGGTGTTTGGGCTGCTGTCCGACAGGGTTCCATCGTCGATCAAACGATCCGCGTGATCTGTCTTGCGGGGCATTCCGTTCCGGTTTTTATGCTGGCCTTGGTTTCACTTCTGGTCTTCTATGCGACGCTCGATATCGCACCGGGACCTGGACGGCAGGACATCATCTATGAGGGCATGATCCCACACGTTACCGGCTTGCTCACGATCGACAGCCTGATCGAGGGTGACTGGGATGCATTCTGGGATGCGGTCTATCATATGATCCAGCCGGTTTTGATCCTCGCCTATTTCAGTATGGCGTACATCACGCGTATGACCCGCGCCTTCATGCTTGATGCTCTCAAGGGTGAATTTGTGATTACGGCACGCGCGAAAGGCCTGTCATTGACATCGGTTATCTGGAAGCATGCTTTCCCGACCGTCGCCGTGCAGCTCGTGACAGTTCTGGCGCTGACCTATGCAGGTCTGCTCGAAGGTGCTGTTGTGACCGAGACGGTCTTCAGTTGGCCTGGCCTCGGTCAGTATCTGACCGTGTCGCTGATGAATGCCGATATGAATCCGGTTGTGGGCGCTACGCTGCTCATCGGGATCATCTATGTCGGGCTTAATCTGCTCGCCGATATCCTCTATAAAGTTCTGGATCCGCGTGTCCGATGATTTTTGCCAATTTTCATAACTGGGCGCTGGATGAATCGCCCGCTTCCCGCTCTCAGGCCAATTGGGGCAGGCGCTATCGCATCTGGGTAAACCTGCGTGCTAATCCGCTCGCGATGATTGGTCTTTTTATTATCGTCGCTTTCGTCGTTTTGTCACTGGCCGCTCCGCTCTTGGCGCCGTACGATCCGAGCATTCAGGATCTCGGTAATCGTCTTTCTGCTCCAACTGCAGCGCATTGGTTTGGGACTGATGAACTTGGCCGTGATATTCTTTCGCGCATACTTTACGGTGGCCGCGTAACTCTTGGAATGGTTATCGCCGTCGTCATTCTCGTTGCGCCAATTGGACTCTTCATTGGTTGTATAGCGGGTTATTTCGGCGGTATTGTCGATACGGCGCTGATGCGCGTGACGGATGTCTTTCTAGCGTTTCCACGATTGATCCTTGCGCTTGCCTTCGTGGCTGCGCTGAAGCCGGGCGTCGAAAGTGCCGTGCTTGCAATCGCGTTGACCGCATGGCCGCCCTATGCACGACTGGCGCGTGCTGAAACAATGACTTTGCGCAAGAGCGATTTCGTTGCAGCCGCCAAGCTGACGGGTGCATCGCCTTTTCGGATTATCCTGCGTCATATCATGCCGCTTTGTGTACCAAGCGTCATTGTGCGCATCACACTCGATATGAGCTCGATCATCATCACCGCGGCAAGCCTTGGCTTCCTCGGAATGGGCGCGCAGCCGCCATCGCCCGAATGGGGAGCAATGATCGCCACTGCCAAGCGCTTTATTTTCGAACAATGGTGGGTTGCTACCATCCCCGGCATCGCGATCTTCCTCGTATCGCTCGCCTTCAATTTCCTCGGCGACGGTCTGCGTGACGTGCTCGATCCGAAGCAGAATTGAGAGAACAGATGCTGGTTGATATTAAAAATCTGCAGATCAGCTTTGAAACGCGCACCAGCCGTTTCGATGCTGTACGCGGTATCTCACTTCAGCTTGGTCGCGAAAAACTGGGTATCGTTGGCGAAAGCGGTTCGGGCAAGTCTTTGACCGCGCGAGCCCTCATGAAACTACTGCCGCCAATCGCTGAAGTGAAGGCCGACAAGCTCTCATTCGACGGCATCGACATTCTGTCGGCCACCGAACGTGGCATGCGTCAAATTCGCGGCAAGCGGGCAGGCTTTATCCTTCAGGACCCTAAATATTCGCTTAATCCGGTCAAAACCATTGGCGTGCAGGTAGCTGAAGCGTGGCGTACCCATAAAGGTGGTAGCAAGCGTCAAGCGATGGATGCTGCGGTTGATCTTCTTGATCAGGTCATGATCCGCAATCCGCGTGAAGTGGCAAAGCTTTATCCGCACGAAGTTTCGGGCGGCATGGGGCAGCGTGTCATGATTGCTATGATGCTTGCGCCCGATCCGGAACTGTTGATTGCCGATGAACCGACATCTGCGCTCGACGCTACCGTTCAGGCGGAAATTCTTCGCCTGATCGATGATCTGGTTTCGAAACGCGGAATGGGGCTTCTCCTCATCAGCCATGATCTTCCACTCGTGTCGCATTTCTGCGACCGTGTCATGGTCATGTATATGGGCCGCGTCATGGAAGAGTTGAAAGCCGCTGAACTGGTGCGCGCTGAGCATCCTTATACGAAGGGGCTTCTCAATTGCATTCCATCGCTCATGCATCCTCGTGATCGATTGCCGGTTCTCAATCGTGAAGAAAGCTGGCTGAACTCATGATAGTTATTGATCAACTTCGCATCAGCTTCAACGAGCGTGAAGTCGTCAAGGGTGTATCCTTCAATGTCGAGAAGGGCGGGAGCTTTGGCATTGTTGGCGAAAGCGGCTCCGGCAAATCCACCATTCTGCGCGCAATGGCCGGTCTCAACGAACAATGGAACGGCCGCATCGCTTTTGACGGCAAAGATGTTGCTCCGAAGCGCACACCTGCCTTCTTCCGTCAGGTGCAGATGGTGTTTCAGGATCCCTTTGGATCGCTGCACCCTCGCCAGACCATCGACCGAATCCTGAGCGAGCTTCTGCTGGTCCATGGTATCGGCGACATCGACAGGCGTATTGAAAAGGTTCTTGACGAAGTCGCATTGCCGAAAGCTGCTCGGTTCCGTTTTCCGCATCAGCTTTCGGGCGGACAGCGCCAGCGCGTCGCAATTGCTCGCGCTCTTATCGCTGAACCGGAAGTTCTGTTGCTGGACGAACCAACTTCGGCGCTCGACGTCTCGGTACAAGCTGAAATTCTCAATCTTCTCGCGGACTTGCGCGCAGAAAAGAATCTCACTTATGTGCTGGTGAGCCACAATCTCGCGGTAATAGCGCATCTCTGCCCGCAGGTAGGGGTGATGCAACACGGCGAGATGGTGGAACAGCTTAGCGCTGATGATTTGCGCGCCGGGCGAACTACACATCCGCATACCACAGAATTGCGCGCCCTAAGCGTCAATCTGGAAGAACCTGCCTGACGGAGTTTTCATGTTAACGCATGCTGACTGGAACGCGGCCTCGCACGCCGCGAAAGTCTTTTCAAGAACATGGGCCAAGGATGAGCCAGGCGGCGTTATCATCGGCTTTGGTCCAGACGGTGTGAAATTTGCCTATGCGGGCGGGCTTGAGAGCCTTTCTACGGGTGTGCCGTTCACGGCGAATACTGTTATTCGCTACGCTTCAGTCACGAAACATGCGTTTTGTGCGATGGTTCTCAAGCATAGCGATATTATCGACCTTGAGGACCGGCTCGGCGACCATCTGCCAGAGCTGCAAAGCCCACTAGCCGATGTCACTGTCGGTCGTGCGCTCGACATGACTGGTGGTCTGCCCGACACGCGGGAGTGCCTCACGCTTCTGGGGCTATCGGTTTATACAGAAACGGAAGCCCGTCAGCTTCTGGATTACCTTGGCTCTCTTAATCGTCTCAATTTCGATGCGGGTTCGGAAATTTCCTATTCCAACACCGGCTATCGTCTGGTGGAAGCCGCACTGGAGCGAAAAGGGTTTCGCTTCAATGATTTCGTGAAGTCGGATATTGCTGCACCTCTCGATATTTTCATGGAAGCGCCGGATGTGTGGAATGATCCGGTCGCAGGTCTGGTTCCGGGTTACTGGAAGTCTGGCGAAAAATGGCAGCTCAGTTCCGCTGGCCTGCACATTTCAGCTTCGGGCAGCCTGACTGGCAGTGGTATGGCGCTGACCAAATGGGCGCAAGCACTCGTTAACGGCGAGGGTGGGTTCAAGGGCTTGCTCGATAAGCTGTCGGCTGATCGCTACCTTGCTGACGGACGCGTCACCGGTTACGGGCTTGGGCTGCGTTGGAATGAAGTGGCTGGCAAGCGTTTTGTTGGACATGGTGGCTCGCACCCTGGCTACAAGAGCTACTTTATGCTCGATCCAGCCGCGAAAACCGGCATGATTGTTGTTTCAAACCGTGAAGACGCCAACACTTATAAGATGGCGCGAGATTGCATGGCCGCTCTCAACGGATTGTCGTTGCCGGAGACCAACTGCACGATCCCTGACGGGCTTTATGTGACGGAGAGTGGGCCGTTCTGGCTGGAAATGCGCAACGGTATAGCCAATTGGCTCGATTCCGAAGACACGCTTTACGATATCGGTAACGGCTGGTTCTCATCCTTGTCGCCGTCTTCACCAGTTGAACTCCGCTGGACAGGTACGGAATTGGAAGGCGAGATCGGTTACGTGTCTCGCCGGTTGAAGCCGGTCACATTGAAGCCAATCTGCCGGGAACTCGACGGCCACTGGCAAGCGTCGCCCTATGGTGCCGGTTTCGATATCAAGGATGGCCACCTCATCATGGGTATAGGCCCTACGCGCCAAGCCATGCCATTGGAAGATCTCGGGCAGGGGTGTGCGCTGTTCACGCTGCATGACGGGCCGTGGACCAAGCGCGTCTGCTTGCACAGGCTTGACGACAATCGTGTCGAACTGGTTCTCAGTCGAGCCAGGACGATTGAATACGCCCGGTAATCTGGACTTTCTAAAGTTATCGACGCGGCGGAAGGGTGACCTTACCGCCGCGTCTTGCATTGTGGTAACTTTCGACAATTGATTCCGAATTTGAGGTGACGTGATGCTGGAACGGATGATCGATCAGGGCGCGGGTCGGGAGCCTGCCGACATCGTGCTGAAGGGCGGCCGTTTTTTCGATCTCGTGACCGGTGAGCTTGTTGAAAGTGACATCGCAATCTGTGGTGACCGGATTGTCGGAACATTCGGCAATTATCAGGGCAAGCATGAAATCGACATTTCTGGACGGATTGTCGTGCCGGGATTTATCGATACGCATCTTCACATAGAATCCTCGCACGTAACGCCGCATGAGTTTGACCGGTGTGTATTGCCGCAGGGCGTCACCACTGTCATTTGCGATCCGCATGAGATTGCAAACGTGCTGGGTGCTGAAGGCATAAAGTTTTTCCTCGATAGCGCGTTGGAAACCGTCATGGATATCCGCGTGCAGCTTTCGAGCTGTGTGCCCGCGACCCACATGGAAACGTCCGGTGCCGAACTTCTGATTGGTGACCTCTTGCCTTTTGCCGACCATCCCAAGGTGATTGGTCTTGCGGAGTTCTTGAATTTTCCAGGTGTTCTGGCGAAAGATCCTGAATGCTTGGCGAAGCTCAGGGCGTTTCAAGGACGGCATATCGATGGGCACGCACCGCTTCTGCGCGGGTTTGATCTGAACGGCTATATTTCCGCAGGTATTCGCACCGAACACGAGGCGACAAATGCGGAAGAAGCACTCGAAAAGATGCGCAAGGGCATGCATGTGCTGGTGCGTGAGGGATCAGTTTCCAAGGACCTGAACGCGCTCATACCGATCATTACGGAGCGCCACGCACAATTTTTGGCACTGTGTACCGATGATCGCAATCCGCTCGATATCGCCGATCAGGGCCATCTCGACTACCTTATCCGTACGGCTATTGCAGGCGGAGTGGAACCGATTGCCATTTACCGGGCCGCGAGCATTTCCGCGGCACGTGCTTTCGGTCTTTTCGACCGTGGTCTGGTTGCGCCGGGCCAGCGTGCCGACCTCGTTGTGGTGGATAGCCTCGAAGGTTGCCACGCTGAAGTCGTGTTGTCTGCGGGTAGGGTGGTTTCAGAGGATTTGTTTGCCGCTCGCAAGACTGTTGCTCCTGTCGGGCGCAGTAGCGTCAAGGCACCGAAAGTCAGCGCTTCCAGTTTCCGCTCTCATTCCAACAGCGGCAAAACCCGTGCAATCGGTATAATTCCTGGCAAGATCATAACGGAAAGTCTCGAATTCGATCTCAAGGTTGGCCCGAACGGCGTTGAGCCCGATTTCGAAAAGGATGTAGTCAAGATTGCGGTTGTCGAACGACACGGCAAAAATGGAAATATCGCGACAGGCTTTGTGCATGGCTTCGGGTTGAAATCGGGTGCAATCGCGTCGACTGTCAGTCATGACAGCCATAATATCTGTGTGGTAGGCACGTCTGACGAAGATATTGCTGCGGCTGCAAACCGATTGGGCGAAATTGAAGGTGGTTTCGTCGTCGTGCGAGATGGCAAGGTGTTGGCTGAAATGCCTTTGCCCATTGCCGGATTGATGAGTGCCGAGCCATACGAAACTGTTCGCGACCAGCTTCGTGTGCTGCGTCATGCAGCAGAAGAATTGGGATCAGTCCTGGAAGAGCCATTCTTGCAACTGGCCTTCATTGCCCTGCCAGTGATCCCGCATCTCAAAATCACCGACCGTGGCCTCGTGGACGTCGACAAGTTTGCATTTGTCGGGAATTGATTAATGCAGGCCGCCGACGCCGAGCAGTTCTTCTACGGTCTGCCGATCTTCGGCGAGTCCTGCTGACGTGCCAGACCATGCGATGCGCCCACGTTCCAGTATGATGACGTGATCGGCAAAATCGAGCGCGCTCTGGATGCGCTGTTCGACAAGCAGGATCGTCATGTCGCCTTTCTGCGCCAGTGTCGAGAAAGCAGCCATCAGTTCTCCGCAGATGACAGGAGCAAGACCTTCCAGCGGTTCATCGAGCAGCAGCACTGTCGGTCGCCCGAGAATGCTGCGCGCAGTGGAAAGCATCTGTTGTTCGCCGCCGGAAAGCTGCGATCCAAGATTACGGCGTCGCTCCTTTAAACGGGGAAACATCGCATAGGCTTCTTCGAGCGCATCCTTCGGTCGGCTCTTGAGACCAACGAACAGATTTTCTTCGACTGTGAGGGTCGGGAAAACATCGCGGGTCTGCGGCACATAACCGAGACCAGCAATTGCGCGCGCGGCTGATGGAAGCGTGGCGATATTCTCCCCATTCAGCAGAATTTCACCGCCATAACGGCGCGTTTGCCCTGCGATAGTGGCAAAGAGGCTGGTCTTGCCGACACCATTGCGGCCCAGAATGGCAAGCCGCGAGCCCGGTTCCGCTTTGAACGATACATCCTCGATGACACGCGTTGGCCCATAACCGGCGGAGAGATTGCGAATTTCAAGCGAGGCAGCACTCATTGGGCATAACTCCCGAGATAGGCTTCGCGGACGCGGGCGTCCTGCACAACATCTTCCGGCAACCCGTCAAATATCACCGTTCCGGCAGCCAGGACGATTACGCGCTTTGCGAAGCGAAAAACTAGGTCCATATCGTGCTCGATCATGAGCACTGCCAGATCTGCCGGTAATCGGTCGAGCGCTTCCTCGATGCGGCCAGTATCACTCTGCGGAACACCGGCAGCAGGTTCATCAAGCAGCAGCACTTTGGGGCGAAGCGCCAAAGCAAGCGCAATTTCCAGAAGCCGCTGTTGGCCATATGCGATCTCGCTCACCCGCAACTGCCCGACATGCAGAAGACCGAGCGCATCAAGAATGTCGCGAACCTCATCCATGACGTCAGGCATTTTGCGGTAGTTGCCGAGAATACGGCCCGTCTTGCCTTTGCGTTGCAAAACAGCAAGAGCCACATGCTCTTCGGGCGTCATGTCGAAAAAGAGACGGGTAACCTGAAATGAACGCACCAGTCCGCGTCTGACACGCTGCATGGCGTTAAGTCTGGAGACATTCTCGCCGCCCAATGCCACGGTGCCGGAAGTCGCGGCGAGATTGCCTGTAACAAGATTGACGAAAGTGGTTTTGCCCGCTCCGTTAGGACCAATCAGGGCGACACGGTCGCCTTTCGCCATACTGAGCGAAACATCGTTTGTGACTGCCAGGCCGCCGAAATTCTTGCGCAGTTTTGTTACTTCAAACACGATGCTCATTTGCGATGCGCCTTCTTTTCAAAGTAATAGGCGACGGTTCCATAGAGGCCTCGCGGCGCGAATAGCACGACGGCGATCAGCAGAGCACCAACCATTGTAAGCCAGTGGAAGGGGTTGGCAGCAGAGACGAGGTCTTCGAACCACATGAAGACAACCGTGCCGATCAGTCCTCCGAACAGCGATCCTGTGCCACCGAGAACCAGCATCACCAAAGCTTCCGCCGACATGGTAAAACTGAGACTGTCGAGCCCGACGACCTGTGTTGAAATGGCATTCAGCGCGCCGCCGATGCCAGCAACAGCTCCCGAAATGACATACATGCGAAGCTGTGCTGACTGCACCGAAGCGCCCATTGCATGAATGCGGATCGGGTCCTCTTTCACGCCCCGGCAAAGCATTCCAAAGGGTGAACGTACGACATAACGCAGAAAGACGAACGAAACGAGCAGCAGAACTACGGCGTAGATATAGACTGTGTGTCCGTAGAGATCGAACTCGAATATGCCGAAGATCGGATCGGGCGAAATGCCACTTAGCCCATCACTGCCGCCGGTCCAGCTTGATGCCTTGTTGGCGGCCTCATGGAACAGATGGACAACGGCAATCGATAGAACAAGCTGTGCGAGGCCGTGGGCGCGCAGAATGACAGCTCCAGAAACAAGTCCAGTGATAGCTCCTGCAACAAGACCGATAAGTGTCATCAGGATCGGGTCGGTAATACCGAAATGGGCGGCAGCAATGCCGGCACCATAGGCACCAGCGCCAAACAAAGCAGCATGGCCAAGCGTTGCGATACCGCAATAGCCCGTCACCAGATCAAGGGACAAGACGAGCAAGGCAATCGCAATGATGCGTGTCAGCAATGCCAGATTATCGGGGAACAGAAACCAGCCGACGACACCGGCAAAAATAATGGCCACAATGCCAATGAGACCTGCATAGGACTGACGACGTTGGATGAGATTTTGCGTTAGATCGGTCATTTCCGGGCCAGCCTTCCTGCAAGACCGCGCGGGAATAGCGTCACAATGACGATCACCGCCAGATAAAAGAAGAACTCGCCATATTCCGGTGCCAGATAACGACCGGTCGTATCGATTGCCCCAAGCAGGAGGCAGGCAATCAATGCACCGGGTATGGAGCCTGCGCCGCCGACGGAGACGACAACCAGAAATGTCACCATGTAGCGGAGTGCATAATAGGGTTCGACAGGTAGAAGTTCGGCGCCGACCACACCGCCGAAAGCCGCGAGTCCAATGGCAAGCGCAAAGCTGACAGCGTAAACGATTTCTGTTCGCACGCCGAGGGCTGCCGCCATGTTAGCATTGTCTACAGCAGCACGCAGTTTTACGCCGAAGGCAGTGCGTTCGATGATGTACCAAAGACCAAGGGCCACCGCGAAGCCGCACCCGATTGCAAAGATGCGATGTTTGGCAATTGCCCGAAAGCCGAGATCGACTGATCCACGCAACATTTCAGGCAAAGGAATGGTCTTCAGCGTCGGTCCGAATATATAATTGGTGAGACCGATGATGCAGAAAGTGATGCCGATGGTCATCAGCACCTGTGTCAGTTCAGGCGCCCCATAAATGCGCCGATAGAGCAGTCTCTCCACCGGAATGGCGATTATCATCGTGCCTATAACGGCGATGATGATCGCAAAGCCGTAGTTGAGACCAAGCTGCTGGGCAGCATAGGATGCGAAATAGCCGCCGATCATTGCAAATGCGCCGTGAGCGAGATTGACGACGCGCATCAAGCCCATGGTGACCGAAAGGCCGATGGAGATGACGAAAAGCACCATGCCATAGGCGAGGGCATCGACAGCAATGCTGAGCACAGTCTGCATTGAGTGGTCCTGTTGGGCGTATCCCGAAAAGCGCGAAAGGGCTTTCGGGGTACGCGTTAAAATACGCAGTTATGAGCCACGAGCACGTACGCTTTACGCCCGTTCAGGCATCAAGGCGTTCACTCTTGAATGCCAGAACTACTGAGCTTTTAGGCCGGGGTCGTCCTGCTTCTCGAAGGTCTGGATTTCCTTGTTATAGTAGGTGCCGTCATCAGCCTTGGCTACTTCGCGCAGATAGATGTTCTGCTTCATATGGCGGCTTTCGGGGTCGATGGATACAGGGCCACGGGGGCTGATCCACTCCATGCCTTTCACGGCCTCCACTGCCTTTTCAGCATTCTTTTCACCGCCGGTAGCTTCGATCATCTTGTAGATAACATGCATACCGTCATAAGCACCGACCGAGGGGAAGGACAATTCCACAGGATTGCCGATGGCCTTTCGGGCTTCCTCGACAAACTTCTTGTTCTCTGGCGAGTCATGCGAGACTGCGTAGTGGAAAGTCGTAAGAACTCCGAGAGCATTTTCTCCAAGCGCCGGGAGATCGGATTCCTGTGTCAGATCACCAGGAGCAAAAAGCTGAATGCCCGAGCCTTTCAAGCCGTTGTCGACATAGGATTTCATGAAACCAAGCGTGGTTGGCCCGGACGGCAGAAAAGCAAACACACCTTGCGCACCGGAATCCTTGATACGCTGCATGATCGGGCTGAAATCGTTCGTAGCGAGCGGCATGCGAATAGCTTCGACCACTTCACCACCAGCTTTTGTGAACGCCGCCTTGAAAGCGTTTTCCGCATCAACGCCTGGCCCATAATCGCTCACAACCGAGATGACTTTCTTTACACCCTTGTCGAGTGCGACCTTCGCGATCGGAGTTGACGTTTGCCATGTAGTGAACGACGTCCGCACCACATAGGGGCTCTTCGTTACGATGGAAGAAGTGGCGGCATTCATGACCACCATTGGCACATTGCCCTGTTTGAGAATGGGCGTAACCGCCATGGCGTCAGGGGTGAAGTAAAAGCCAGCGAGATATTGCACGCCTTCCTTGACTACAAGTTCCTGCGCAAGAGCCTTGGACTGTGCTGGATCAGCCTGCGGTACATCACGATAAACGATCTCGACAGTGTCATCGCCTATCTTGTTGCCGTGCTCGGTCATGTAAGCGTCGATGCCGGCCTTGAAGTTCTTGCCCTGAAGAGCAAACGGGCCTGAAAATGGACCAATGACGCCGACCTTCACAACATCAGCATAAGCTGCCGATGTTGTGAGTGAAAAGACCGCAAGCGCGGTTAATGCAATTTTCTTCATGTTCTCCTCCCTATCGCCCACCATTCCCGCGCGTGACCGTCTTGTCGCAACAGGGAATGTCCTGATTTCAGCATGCCTATCTAATTGGTCATGTAAAATGAAAAATTCCTTATAAATGATACCCAGATGGTTATGTATCCGAGGATTGCTCGCTTCCGATCCGAACCACTTTATCGATCAAGGTTGACGCAACCTTGAGAGCACTGCCTGTCGATGCAACGATTTGTGGCAGGATCATCCATTCGGTCATCCAGGCTGCGCCTGAGCGCTCCTGCTCGTGCACCATTGCCTGATGAAGACCACCCATTTGGGCCGCATTGAAACGGGCAAGGCTGACCAGTATCTCTGCCGACACCGGATTTTTCTTGTGGGGCATGGCGGATGAACCACCGCCGCCTGTCAAGGACAGTTCGGTACCCAGCTCAGCCATGAGCGCAATATCTTGTCCAAATTTTCCAAGAGTACCCGTAATCAGCGAAAGCAGATTGCCGAACTCGATAATTAAAGCCCGCTGGCTATGCCATTGCGCGCTATCGTGCAATCCAAGTTTATCAGCCAGCAAAGCACGCAGAGCCGGTGCCTGATCGCCGAATTTTTCAAGCGTTCCAGCGGCTCCTCCGAACTGCACAGGAAAGACGATGGTATTCAGTTTTGTGCCGTAAGCGTCGAGCGGGCTTTGCCAGCTTGAGATGCGGTCGGATACGGTGATCGGGATAGCGGATTGCATGCGCGTATAGCCGGTCAGGGTATTTTTTCCAAACGCCGCATCAAGCCAATCGAAACGCTGTGTGAGTTGCTGAATTCGCCCATGAAGAATTGTACTTGCGTGCTTCAACCGCAAAATCAGGCTCGTATCGATGACATCCTGGCTCGTCGCGCCGAAATGAACGTATTCACCGTAATCCGTTCCGACCGCCAGACGTAGTTCCTTAACGAATGAAGGAATGACAACACCGTCTCGCGCAGTCGCTTTTGCCAGATCGGATAGATTGGGTTCGAACGTTTCTGAGGCTTGTTTGATCGCTTGTCCTGCCTCGACCGGTATCAAGCCGAGCCCCGCTTGAGCTTCAGCCAGAGCCGCTTCAAAGCGCAACATCTCAGCAATATCAGCCGCCGCAGTAAACAGGCTCAATATCTCTTCGTCGTCGCCGAAAAGCTGTGCCAGAAACGGATGTTCGAAGACCGAGATGCTCATGCGTCAAATATCGAAAAAGACAGTTTCTTTCTCGCCCTGCAAGTGGATGTCAAAATGATAGACGCTTCCATCACGCTGACCGATCAATGTTTGCACCCGGCTGCGATGTTCGATGCGTGCAAGGACCGGATCCTCTGCATTCGCATCGGCTTCATCGGAAAAATACATCCGCGTCTGCAGTCCGAGATTAATGCCGCGGGCCACGATCCACAAGGTAACGTGTGGTGCCATGAGGCGGCCATCTTTGAAAGAAACGCGGCCAGGTTTGATCGTCTCGAAAGTGAACTCGCCCGTGTCCATATGGCTCGGACAACGGCCCCATCCACGAAAGCCAGGCTCGGCCTTGCCGCCGGTTTCAGAGGGACTGTTATAGAGGCCTTTTGCATCAGCCTGCCATATTTCTATCAGCGCATCGCGGAGTGGTGCGCCCATGCCATCGATGACATGGCCCTTGATAGTGATGCGTTCGCCTGTCGTCTTCTCATCATATAGAGGACAGGAGCCGAGATCCTGCTCGAAAATGCCGTTGATGCCGACAAAATTGGGTGTCAATCCGATATGGACGTAAGGGCCCGCGGTCTGTGATACGGTTTCTTTCAGATAGCCGAGAGGTTGCACCATATCAGTTACCCTCCGGGCGATTTTCAAACAAGGTTGCGCGGCGCCCACGCAACACAATGTCAAACTTGTAGGCAAGCATATCCATCGGCAAATTAGCGTTCATGTCCAGAGGTGCGACCAGCCGTTCGACAGCTGATTTGTCGGGAATGGTTTTTACGATCGGGCAAATCCAGATCAGCGGATCGCCCTCGAAATACATCTGTGTGATGAGGCGCTGCGCAAAGCCATGACCGAATACAGAAAAATGGATGTGAGCCGGACGCCAGTCATTCACACCATTTGGCCAAGGGTACGGGCCGGGCTTTATGGTCTTGAACCAGTAGTAGCCGTTTTCGTCCGTGACCGTGCGACCGACGCCGCCGAAGTTGGGGTCGATGGCCGCAAGATAGGTTTCTTTCTTGTGGCGATAACGCCCGCCAGCGTTGGCCTGCCAGAATTCCAGCAGTGCGCCTGGAACAGGACGGCTACTCTCGTCCAGAACACGACCATGAACAAGGATGCGCGGACCTATCGGCATTTCGCCGGGGCGCGCATAATTGAGGATGAGGTCATTATCCAACTCGTGCAGCATACCGTGCCCGAATACCGGGCCCGTAATTTCACTTTTGGTGCCTTCGAGCGAAAGCAAAGCACGAGTAGGCGAGCGAAGGACGGAGGTCTTATACCACGGCGTGTAAGCCGGTGGATGCATGGACAGATCGCGAGCAAAGAACGGAGTTGTCTCCGGCAGACTGTTCTTCATTTTTCAGCTTCCTCCGCTTCCATCTGCGCATAGGTCTGCTTTGCGATCTTGAAAGCGTGGTTCGATGCCGGAACCCCCGCATAGATCGCGACATGCATCAATGCTTCACAGATGTCCTCTTTTGTGGCGCCGGTATTTTTTGTGGCGCGTATATGCATGGCAACTTCGTCGTCTTGTCCGAGTGCAGCAAGGAGCGCAATCGTAACGATCGAGCGCTCTCGCCTGGTCCAGCCGGGCCGTGACCAGACGGTTCCCCATGCGGCCTCCGTTATAAGCTCCTGAAACGGGGCATCAAGGTCGGTCGCGCTGTTCGAAGCGCGATTCACATGCGTATCGCCCAAAACCGAACGGCGCACATTCATGCCAATCTTGTAACGTTCCGACCGCACGGCATTATCAGCCATGGTTATTCTCCATGCTAGAATCTGTTTGAAATAAAGTTACGCAACAGCGAGACATAGGCATCGGGCTGTTCAATGCAGGGAATATGGCCGCTGGCAGCGATCTCTGCGAAGTCTGCTTCAGGAATAAGGCTTGCCAGTTCGCGCACCAGGGTAGGCGGCGTGGAGCCGTCCTGATCGCCGACCAGACAAAGTGTCGGCACTGAAACATTCTTGGCTACTTCGGTTAAATCGGCTTCACGCAGCGCAGCACAAGTGGCCGCATAGCCGTCGAGCGGTTGCCGAACGAACATATTGCAATAGGCCCGATAGGCAGGATTATCGGGGCGCCGATAGACCGGCGTGAACCAGCGTGGCATTGTTGCGTCGAGGATGCTTGCCAGACCGTCCTGCTGAATAGCAGCTATACGCGCATTCCACATCTCTGCGGTGCCGATTTTATGCGCGGTATTCGACAGGATGAGCCCAGTTACAAGATCAGGTCGCGCTGCATAAACACCCTGTGCAATCAGCCCGCCGACGGAAAGGCCGCAAATGATTGTACGCTTTATTGATAGCCTGTCGAGCAGGGCAATGAGGTCGGAAGCGAGCTGTTCGATTGTGTAGGGAGTGTTTCCGATATCCGAAAGGCCGTGACCGCGCTTGTCATAAACGAGTGTCGATGCGTCTTTGTTCAGACGCGTGCGAACTTCATTCCATATGCGGAAATCGGTTCCAAGCGAATTGATGAAAACCACAACGGGCTTTTCGCCTTTCACCCGTTGAAAATCATAATGAACAACGATGTCGTTTATGGACGCGAACTGCACGGCTTTCTCCTCTCATCCAGCACTGTCGTGCTTTAAACTGGTTAAGTAAAATGATATTATTACCGAAAATCATAACTCTAGGGTTATAGATAAGTGATTGGGAACAGGATCAAGTTTCGTCATCTGCATACGTTTGTTGAGGTCGCGCGACAGAAAAGTGTGGTCAAAGCCTCCGAAATTCTGAGCATCAGCCAGCCTGCAGTGACCAAGACAATGCGCGAGCTTGAGGAGATTTTAGGCGTTCCAGTAGTAGAGCGCGACGGTCGCGGCATAAGGATAACGCGGTTTGGTGAAGTATTCCTGCGTCATGCCGGGACGGCGCTAACGGCCTTACGACAAGGGTTGGATTCCGTGTCGCAAGAGCTAGACGGATCAGGACCACCCATCCGTATCGGCGCATTGCCGACGGTTTCGACCCGCATCATGCCGAAAGCAATGAGTTTGTTTCTTGCTGAGAGAACATCCAGTCGGGTTAAAATCGTGACGGGTGAAAATGCAGTTCTTTTGGAACAACTGCGGGTGGGCGATCTCGATCTGGTCGTCGGGCGACTTGCTGCACCTGAAAAAATGACGGGGTTTTCGTTCGAACATCTTTATTCGGAGCAGGTTCGGTTTCTTGTGCGGGCTGGGCATCCCTTAACCGATGGACGTGCAGTCTTTGAAAACCTGGCTGACTATCCGGTTTTGATGCCGACACGCAATTCAATCATTCGTCCTTTTGTGGATCGGCTGCTGATCACAAATGGGATTGGTGGCTTGCCCGTGCAGATTGAAACTGTGTCCGATGCTTTCGGACGTGCCTTTGTCCGCGATAGCGATGCGATTTGGATCATTTCGGAAGGCGTTGCAGCGCGTGACGTCTCCGAAGGAAAACTTGTCGCGCTTCCCATTGATACAAGCGAGACGACAGGGCCGGTAGGGCTTACGATGCGCACGGATATGGTTCAAACTGCTGCTATGCAGATTTTGATCCAGACATTGCGAGAGGCTGCGGGTTTGAAGTCCTGAAAACCAACACGGTCAGCTACCAGAATGTGGTAGCTGACCGCGCTAGAAGCGAGAAGTTCTGGCCGGAACTTCACGCCGGGGGTCCAATGATAAATGGAAGTCTACATCAATTCTAAAATAAAACATTAGTTTTATAGGGTCTGTATTAATAATATTATATGCTATTTATTTACATTAGATAAGTCTTAATTATTGTTTTCTTATCGGAACGGTAATCCCACATAGTTTTCAGCAAGTGAAGTCAATGCAGATTCGGAAGTGCAGAAATAGTCGAGCTCGGCTTCCTGTACTTTCTGGTCAAACGGAACCATATCTGGGAAGCGGTGCAGCATTTTGGTCATGGACCATGAAAAACGCTCAGCCTTCCAGATGCGAGCAAGCGCATTGGCGGAATAGGCGTCGATACCGGCGTCCGATTTGTCCAGATAAAACTCTCTCAGTCCTTCATAAAGATAGTGAACGTCGCTGGCAGCGAGGTTGAGCCCTTTTGCACCGGTCGGGGGAACGATATGTGCGGCATCACCGACAAGAAACAGTCGCCCGAAACGCATCGGTTCGGCCACGAAGGAGCGTAGTGGGGCAATCGACTTTTCAAAAGACGCCCCGATTACCATAGCCTCGGCATGATGTTCGGGAAGACGTCGGCGCAGTTCATCGTAAAACCGCTGGTCGCTCCAATCTTCGATTTTTTCGTCCAGTGAACATTGGATATAATAACGGCTGCGTGTGAGTGATCGCATGGAGCAAAGCGCAAAGCCGCGTTTGTGGTTGGCATAGATCAACTCGTGAGCGACTGGCGGAATATCAGCCAGTATACCGAGCCAGCCGAAGGGATAGACCTTTTCAAAGAGGTCGATTGCCTTGTCGGGTACTGATTTGCGGCTTATGCCGTGATACCCGTCACATCCGGCGATAAAATCGCAATTGATGCGATGTGTTTTCCCTCCCTTTTCGTAAGTGACGTACGGCGATACTGTATCGAAATCGTGTGGCGTTACGTTAGAGGCTTCGTAAATGCTGGTGGTGTTAGACCTTTGCCGTTCATCCATAAGATCGTGCGTCATTTCGGTCTGACCATAGATCATTACGCGCTTACCGCTCAGCTTGTATAGATCGATGCGGTGATCCCGTCCGTCAAAGGCGAGTGAGAAGCCGTCATGCGGTAGTCCTTCGACGTGAAGGCGCGCCGACGCTCCAGCTTCATCCATCAGATTGACAGTGCCTTCTTCCAGGACGCCGGCGCGCACTCGGCCTAGAATGTAATCCGCGCTGACGCGATCCAGTACGACATTGTCTATCCCGGCTTTCTCCAAAAGTTGACCGAGAAGCAGGCCGGAGGGACCTGATCCGATGATTGCGACCTGAGTGCGCATGTAGTCCTCCCAATGCAAGTTCGCCTTTATTCTTTAGCGAACCTTCGATCTGGCAATGGATAATTCCCGCAATTTATTGTACAAATCGAACATTTTCGGAGGGCAAGTGTCGCAGTATTTTGTTCCAACATACGAGCTTTATGGAGAAGAGAACGAGCAGAAACCGGATTTCTGGCTGCACTGTGAAACGCTTTTCTCTCGATCGAGCTTGCACAATTTCGAGATTACGCTCCATCGTCACGAGAGCTTCTTTCAGCTTTTATATATTGAAGGTGGTACGGGACAGGCGAATTTCGATGGCGTCGTTCGCACCTTCCAAACGCCGTGCGCTATCCTGGTGCCACCTGGGTTCAATCATGGGTTTGCATTTTCTCGAGACATAATCGGTCATATCGTGACAATTCTGAGCCCTCATATGTCATTTTTCGGAGGAGGGGCCGGAGATGCGACAGTGGAATGGTTGATGCAGCCGCAACTCATCTCAATGACAGGTGCAAGCGATGAGGAGTTGGTCCTACTTTCTTCTCTTCTACGGCAAATTCAAGATGAGTTTCACGCGAGAAAGCTATATAAAAACAACCTACTGGAATCTTTTGTTCGAGTTATATTCGTTTACATCATGCGGCACGCTTATTCTTCAAGCTCAGCGAAGCAGGAAGACCGCCAGATATTGGGGTATGCTCGCATTGAACGCTTGCAGGAATTGATCGACCGCTATTATCGAGAACACAAGCCTGTTTCATTCTATGCGAAATTGTTGGGCGTTTCACCAACACATCTCAACCGGACCGTCAAACAGATGACAGGAGCAACGACACAGGACATGGTTGCGAAAAAGCTGATTGAGATGGCCAGACGCGATTTGATTGCCATGCCGTCGTCGGTGCAACATATCGGCTATAGTCTTGGGTTTTCAGATCCCGCATATTTCTCACGCTTCTTCCTGAAGATGACAGGTGAAACACCGCGTACATTCCGCTTGAGGGAACGTGAGCGTTTGGCCGCTCTGGATTCATCATCATAGAATAAATTGGATTTTTCATTCTCCACGTTCATCTCAGCAAGCTGCGCAAATCAGACTGGATCTGAAGCATTGCAGGCAGGAAGCGTTCCACAAGGTCATGTGTTTCGATATGAGCCACGGGCGCCCCGATGTTGAGTGCTGCGACCACTAAACCTCGATGATTTAAGACAGGGACCGCAATGGAGCGCAGTCCAAGTTCCAGTTCCTGGTCGTTGATTGCATAACCTTGACCACGAATAGTGGAAAGTTCTGCCATGAGTGGGCCAATTTCTACTTTCGTAAATGGTGTCAATGCTTTCCGTTCGGTGCGTTCGAGAAGCGCCTGCGCCTCCGGTTCATGAAGCCAGGCCAAAAGTACCCGCCCCATCGAAGCACAGTAGGCTGGAAGCCTGCTTCCGGCCATCAGATTGATGGACATCACGCGCATTTGTGAGGCCCGCGCGATATAAACGATTTCCGTTCCATCCAGAACGGATGCGGACGCACTCTCGCCGACGGTATCGGAGAGCTGGTCCAGATGCGGCTGAATGATTGTCGGCAGTGGTGTCAAAGAGAGATAAGCATGCCCGAGCCGAAGAATCTTGGGAAGAAGCATGAAGAACTTCCCATCATATTCGGCATAACCAAGCTCAGCGAGAGTCAGCAGGCACCGTCGCGCGGTTGCACGATCAAGGCCGGTAATTTTTGAGACTTCCGCTATTGAAAGACGTGATTGATCTCCACCGAACGCTTCGATGACTTTCAATCCCTTGGCAAAACCTCCGACGAAATCCGTTTCGCGCATGAAATCCCCTCAATCTGAACTATCAATTTGTGCGATATATGAACAAATGTCAAATAGCGCACAAATTGTTTGACCCTTTGCCGACGCGGTGGCTAACTCCATCGCGATTGAGACCGGAAACGCGCAAGCATGAAGCTCGAACGCTCCGGTATGGAGGCAAAATGGACAAAACAATCGGAAGTCTGGCCGAGGCCGTTGCCGGGATAGGTGATTGCGCTACGGTCATGATCGGGGGGTTTGGTGGCTCAGGCGCGCCAATAGAATTAATCCATGCCCTGATCGACAAGGGGCCAAAGAATCTCACGGTGATCAACAATAATGCGGGGAATGGGCGCATCGGTATCGCGGCTATGATTGATGCCGGGATGGTTCGCAAGATGATCTGCTCGTTCCCACGGTCTTCAGATCCACGTGCTTTCACGGACAAGTATATTGCCGGTGAAATCGATCTGGAACTCGTACCGCAAGGAACGCTTGCCGAGCGTATCCGGGCAGGTGGCGCTGGTATTCCAGCCTTCTACACGCCGACAGCCTATGGCACGGAACTTGCCGAAGGCAAGGTAATGGCAGAATTTGACGGACGCCCTTATGTGCAGGAGCGTTGGCTAAAAGCTGATTTTGCGCTCATTAAAGCCCATCTTGGCGATACGCACGGCAATCTGACCTATCGCATGGCAGCACGCAATTTCAATCCACTCATGTGTATGGCTGCTGCAAGGACGATTGTACAAGTATCGGAAATTGTTCCGCTCGGTAGTATAGAGCCGGAAAACATCATCACGCCGGGTATCTTCGTCGACAGTGTCGTCGAAGTTGCAAATCCGCAGCAGGAAGAAGAACTCATTCGCGCTGGAGTGACCTACGCATGATGATCGATATTCATGATGACATCAAATTGTCTAACGTGCAGATCGCGTGGCGCGCCGCACAGGATATTCAGGACGGAGCCTATGTAAACCTTGGAATTGGCTTTCCGGAAATGGTCGCTCGCTATCAGCCGGAAGGACGCGAAGCAATTTTTCATACCGAGAACGGCATTCTGGATTTCGGTGAAGCGCCGCCCGAAGGTGAAGAAGACTGGGACCTGATCAATGCAGGCAAAAAGGCCGTTACGCTGAAGCCTGGCGCGGCATTTTTCCATCATGCCGATAGCTTCGCGATGGTGCGCGGTGGACATCTCGATGTTGCGATTCTCGGCGCCTATCAGGTTGCCCAGAACGGCGATCTCGCCAATTGGCGGGTAGGAGCTAAAGGTGTACCTGCGGTAGGTGGCGCAATGGACCTCGTGCATGGTGCGAAACAAGTCGTCGTTGTCACCGAGCACGTGACCAAGAAAGGCGAGCCAAAGCTGGTCGAAACGTGCACTTTTCCGCTAACCGGCGTCGCATGTATTACTCGCATCTATACCAGTCATGCGGTGATCGACATCGACAAGGGGCGTTTCGTGCTGCGCGAAAAACTGGCCGCCATGACACTTGATGATCTTCAGACCATGACTGGCGCGAAGCTTCATATTGATGGCCCAGTTGCCGATCTCGTTGTTCCCGAATTGTGAGACCATGCCATGAGTGAAGCCTATATCTGCGATTACATCCGCACTCCCATTGGTCGTTATGGCGGTGTGCTTTCATCTGTGCGTGCCGATGATCTCGGGGCCATTCCACTGAAAGCGCTTATGGAGCGTAACGGTTCCGTCGATTGGGAAGTCGTCGATGATGTGATTTTCGGCTCGGCCAATCAGGCGGGGGAAGACAACCGCAACGTTGCGCGTATGTCATTGCTTCTGGCCGGATTGCCGGTGGGCGTGTCCGGAACGACGATCAACCGTCTCTGCGGTTCTGGAATGGATGCAGTCATAACGGCTGCGCGAGCTATCAAGTCTGGCGAGGCCGAGCTGCTCGTCGCTGGTGGTGTGGAAAGCATGAGCCGCGCTCCCTTCGTTATGCCCAAGGCCGACAGCGCATTTTCACGCAAGGCGGAAATTTTCGACACGACGATCGGCTGGCGGTTCATCAATCCCTTGATGAAAAAGCAATATGGTGTCGATTCCATGCCGGAAACGGGTGAAAACGTCGCCGAAGATTTTGCGGTCTCACGGCAGGATCAGGATGCTTTTGCACTTCGCAGCCAGGAAAAGGCGGCAGCCGCGCAGGGCAATGGACGCCTTGCGAAGGAAATCGTTCCGGTCACCATCCCACAACGCAAGGGTGATCCGGTTGTTGTCGACAAGGATGAACACCCACGTGCGACCAGCTTGGAAGCACTCGCGAAGCTGGGTACGCCCTTCCGTGAGGGTGGCACCGTGACGGCGGGTAATGCCTCCGGCGTCAATGATGGAGCTGCCGCGCTTGTCATCGCATCTGAAGCAGCCATCAAGAAATACAACCTTACACCGATTGCCCGCATTATAGGCGGTGCCGCGGCGGGTGTTCCTCCGCGCATTATGGGCATAGGCCCGGCTCCGGCAACAAAGAAGCTTTCTGCACGTATCGGCATAGCACCCGATGCATTCGATGTGATCGAACTGAATGAAGCATTTGCGTCGCAGGGGCTGGCAGTGTTGCGTGATCTTGGAATTGCCGATGACGACAAACGCGTCAATCCGAACGGTGGCGCTATTGCGCTCGGGCATCCGCTCGGCATGTCCGGGGCGCGTATTACGGGTACGGCGGCGCTCGAACTCTCGCTCAACGGTGGCAAATATGCTCTTGCAACGATGTGCATTGGTGTGGGACAGGGTATTGCCATTGCGCTGGAACGCGTTTGAGTGTGAATAAATGACAAATCCGGGTGAAAACCGCCCGGATTTGTTCTCTCCCACAAAGCAGATACAACTTTTGTATTCTTGGGCGACTACAATATTGCCCACGCCTACCGATCAAGTTAGCATGACCTCATTACAACAACGGCGGGAACAACCCGTCGAGCCAAAATGGGGAACATGTCGATGAAAATTGCTCGCCTTGCCCTGATGGGTGGACTCCTCGCAACTACACTTTATACCGGCTCCGCTGCGGCCCGCGATCTGACGGTGGTTTCCTGGGGTGGGAACTATCAGGACGCCCAGCGTGAAATTTACTTCAAGCCCTTTTCCGAGAAGACCGGAAAGCCTTTGCTGGACGAATCCTGGGACGGTGGTTATGGCGTCGTTCAGGCGAAGGTGAAAGCCGGAAAACCCAACTGGGATGTTGTGCAGGTAGAAGCTGAAGAACTCGCTCTCGGTTGTGCGGACGGTCTTTACGAGAAGATTGACTGGGACAAGGTTGGCGGCAAGGATAAGTTCCTCGACAGTGCGGTCAATGATTGCGGTGTGGGTGCGATCGTGTGGTCGACGGCAATTGCCTATAATGCCGACAAGCTGAAAGATGGCCCGCAGTCCTGGGCCGATTTCTGGGATGTGAAGAAGTTTCCAGGCAAGCGCTCGTTGCGTAAGGGGGCCAAGTATACGCTTGAATTCGCGCTCCTCGCCGATGGGGTCAGCAAGGATGAAGTTTATGACGTGCTCTCGACACCGGAAGGTGTGGACCGTGCATTCAAGAAACTCGATGAATTGAAGCCGAACATCGTCTGGTGGGAAGCAGGGGCACAACCGTTGCAATTGCTGGCCTCGGATGAAGTGGTGATGGCATCGGCCTATAACGGACGCATCACGGGCATAAACAGGAGCGAAGGCAAGAACTTCAAGGTGGTCTGGCCGGGCAGCATTTATGCTGTCGATAGCTGGGTGATCCTGAAAGATGCCGAGAACAAGGATGCGGGGCTGGATTTCATTGCTTTTGCCAGCCAGCCTGACAATCAGGTGAAATTGCCGAAATATGTCGCTTACGGTTTGCCGAACAAGGAGGCTGCAAGCAAGGTGCCAGCGGAATTCGCGTCCGATCTCCCGACTGCGGAAGCCAATCTGAAAGACGCCCTTCCGCTCAACGTCGATTTCTGGATCGATAATTCCGAAGAGTTGACGAAGCGCTTCAACGCCTGGCTGGCGCAATAATTCACAGTCATAGCCCCGTCGGTGCAATATCGGCGGGGTTTCCCTGTTTTCCGGAAGATGGAGTGATTCATTGACGGACTGCCGCATCCGCTTCGAGAATATCAGCAAATCCTACGGTGATTTCAAAGTCATAGATGGTCTGAACCTCGATATCGATCGAGGTGAATTCGTGAGTCTTCTTGGCCCTTCCGGTTCAGGCAAGACGACGCTTTTGATGATGCTTGCCGGGTTTGAAAGTCCAAGCAGTGGAGCAATCCATGTGGATGGCAGGGCAATCAATACGGTTCCTTCGTACAAGCGCAATATGGGCGTGGTCTTTCAGAACTATGCTCTGTTTCCGCATATGACAGTTGGCGAGAATGTCGCCTTTCCGCTTCAGATGCGAGGTATCGGAAAAGCCGAGACCGGCAAGCTGGTGGATAAGGTGCTCGATATGGTGCAACTCTCCACAATGCGCGAACGTAAGCCATCACAGCTCTCCGGTGGACAGCAACAGCGCGTGGCGCTTGCCCGTGCACTGGTTTTCGAACCGGGTGTGGTTTTAATGGACGAACCGCTCGGGGCGCTCGACAAGCAACTGCGTGAGCAGATGCAACTTGATATCCGCGCGTTGCATGGCCGGTTAGGACTGACGATTGTTTTCGTCACCCATGACCAAAGCGAAGCGCTGACCATGTCGGATCGGATCGCCGTCTTCAACAAAGGAAAAATCGAACAGATAGGCACGCCGCGTGCAATCTATGACGAGCCACAGACTCGGTTCGTCGCCGAATTCATAGGCGAAACCAATCTCGCTGAAGGAACAATCGAACGGGTGGAAGGCACCAGTGCCGTTATTCGCTTGAAGGATGGGGGTATCCTAACCGCATCATCAAAGGGAACGGTGGCGACGGGACAGAAAGTTCTCCTGTCCATTCGGCCTGAGCGCATTGAACTGGGCCGCGAGGGCGGTTCGGACAATCTTCTTAAAACACGTGTCATCGACAGTGTCTATCAAGGGGATCATCTACGTATCCAGCTTGATGGTAGCGCTCATGATTTTATCGTGAGGCTCGATAGAAAAGCGCGCGAATGGGCGCCCGGAACGGATGTCGTGGCGGGTTTCAATGCCGCTGACTGCTGGACTATCACGGCATGATGGTTCTGTCCGGCAAAACTGTCCGAGCGATGTTTCTGATCGCGCCTCTGCTTGTTTTCATCGCCTTGTTTTTTCTGTGGCCGCTCGGAGTGATGATGAAGCAGGCCGTGTCCGATACGGCGGTTTTGCGTGTTCTTCCCCAGACGGCTGACGCTGTAAGTCTGTGGGACGGACAATCGCCTCCATCACCAGAAATGAAACAGGCTTTGGTGACGGATCTGAAGGCTTCGACCGACCAGCAGGCCATAGGCGATATGGTTCGCCGTTTGAACAGCGCTCAATCGGGTTTTCGGACCCTGATGAGCAAGACGCTTTCGGAAATCGAGAAAGATGATCCAGTCCCGGACCTTGAAACAATAGATAAGCGATGGAGCCGACCGGAATTCTGGCAGGCGATTGCGAGCGCGCTTTCTCCGACAACCGATCGCAACCTGCTCGCGGCCGTGGACATGGAACGCGATATGTCTGGTGAAATTGTTTCAATGGCGCAGGGCACATCGGCCAACCGGGCGATCATGCTGCGCACATTCTGGATCGCCGCGCTGGTGACCTTGGCTTGTGCAGCGATTGGTTACCCTTATGCTGTGTTACTTGCATCGTCTAAGGGCTGGGTCAGAAACGTACTTTTTGCCGCCGTTCTGCTGCCCCTTTGGACGTCGTTGCTGGTGCGAACTGCTGCCTGGTTCATCCTCCTGCAGGACAAGGGGCTCATCAATGATACGCTGATCTGGCTGGGCATCACCGATACGCCTTTTCCCTTGATCTTTAACAGGGCAGGGGTGGTGATAGCCATGACCCATGTGCTTTTACCGTTCATGGTGCTTCCGATCTACAGCGTGCTCGTATCGATTCCGTCTAATTTGATGCCTGCCGCTGCATCGCTGGGTGCGCCACCGTGGAGAGCTTTCCTGCGAGTGCTTCTGCCACTGAGTATGCGCGGCATCCTGTCCGGCATGCTGCTCGTTTTCATGAGCGCAATCGGCTACTACATCACACCGGCATTGATTGGTGGGCCGAGCGACCAGATGATAAGCTCGATTATTGCCTATTACGCAACTGGTTCGGCCAACTGGGGTATGGCTGGTGCTTTGGGGCTCGTGCTGCTCGTCGCCTGCCTCGTACTCTATACCGTTTACGGACGGCTCACCGCTGATGAACGGGGGAGAGCGTAAGTATGGAGCGCTTCGCTAAAGTCCTGTTCGGCGTGGCGGCTGTGGTCTTTTTGATTGCACCTCTGTTTGCAATTCTTCCACTTGCTTTCACATCCAGCGTATTCCTGACCTATCCGGTGCCTGGTTGGTCAGTGCGCTGGTTTGAGGAACTGGCAACGGCGGATGTCTGGCGGCGTGCAATCGTCAACAGCCTGATTATAGGCTCAGGAACGACGGTCTTGGCAACTGTGCTGGGAACCATGGCCGCACTTGGTTTGCGCAGCAGGATTTTGTTTTTCTCGGGCCCTATTAAAACTCTGTTCCTCTTGCCCATGGTCGTTCCTGCCGTGGTTATGGGCGTCGGTATGCAGTTACTGTTCGTCCGGCTCGGAATAGCAAATTCCTATCTTGGTGTGATTGTTGCTCATACCGTGATTTCTATACCCTTTGTTTTGGTAAGTGTTACGGGCGCTTTGGCAGGTATCGACCGACGTGTCGAACTGGCAGCCGAAAGTCTTGGTGCATCGCCTCCAACGGTGTTTCGTAAAGTCACACTTCCGCTCGCCATGCCGGGCATCGCGTCAGGCGCGGTGCTGGCGTTCGCTACGTCGTTGGATGAAGTTGTGCTGACCCTGTTCGTGGCCGGTCCAAATCAGCGCACTCTGGCGCGCCAGATGTTTTCGACAATTCGAGAAAATATCAGCCCGGCTATCGCTGCTGCTGCCTTTCTATTCATTGCGGGCACGGTGCTTTTAGGTCTTGCGGCGATGCTCTTCCGCCGAAAGCGTGTGAGTGGGGCAGTCTCCACCTGATGGGTGCGAGTGGCCTCATTTGCCGCATTACTAATCCTTGTGCTTTAGCGATCGATCCGTGTCGAAAGGATGATCGATGACATCGTGCGCTCGACGCCTTCCAGCGCGCCTATCCGATCCAGAACGGCGTCAAGTTCCTGTATGGATGGGGCTTCCACAACGACGATCATATCGAAATGTCCGCTGACAGAATGGAGCGAACGGACGGCCATCATACCGCGCAGAGCTGTTTCGACTTTGGGCGCGAGCTTGGGTAGCGCGGTCACGAGCACATGGGCGCGGACCAGATCGCGCTCGAATTCAGGTGCGATTCGCACTGTGTAGCCCTCGATAACCCCACGTTTTTCAAGCTTTTCGATGCGGCTTTGGACGGTAGTTCGGGATACGCCGAGGCGCCGTGCGAGGTCGGCTGTCGAGGCGCGGGCGTTTTCACGGAGGAGGGCGATGAGGGTAAGATCGGCTTCTGTCGTCATAATGCATATTAAATACGTCAATATGCACAAACAAACAACGTCATATCGTCGGTTTGTATGCTTCTTTTTGCATGGAACTATGCGATTCTTGCATATCCGAATTGCATTCCAAGGGGAAAGTTACATGAAAGAGATCGTTGTTGTCGGTGCAGGCAAAATCGGCGCCACCATTGCCGATCTTCTCGCTTCCACGGGCGAGTATGCCGTTACCGTTGTCGACCGCTCTCAGGCGCAGCTCGATGCACTGGAATCGGGTGCAGAAGTCAAGACGCAGGCGCTTGATATCGAAGATGCCAAGGCTCTTGAAGCTGCTCTGAGCGGCAAGTTCGCCGTACTCAGCGCCGCTCCATTCCATTTGACGACCCGCATCGCTGAAGCTGCTGCCAAGGCAGGCGTTCACTATCTCGACCTGACCGAAGATGTTGCCAGCACACGCCGCGTCAAGGAACTTGCGAAGGAAGCCAAGACCGCTTTCATTCCGCAATGTGGCCTGGCTCCTGGCTTCATCTCCATCGTTGCCTATGATCTGGCGAAGCGTTTCGACAAGCTCGACAGTGTTCGTATGCGCGTTGGCGCTCTGCCGCAGTACCCTTCGAATGCTCTGAACTACAACCTGACCTGGAGCACCGACGGCGTCATCAACGAATATATCGAGCCATGTGAAGCCATTGTGAATGGCGAACTGACAGAAGTTCCTGCTCTCGAAGAACGCGAAGAGTTCTCGCTTGACGGCGTTACCTACGAAGCTTTCAATACTTCCGGTGGTCTCGGCACGCTCTGCGAAACGCTGGAAGGCAAAGTTCGCACGCTCAACTACCGCACCATCCGCTACCCGGGTCACGTTGCGCTGATGAAGGCGCTCCTCAACGATCTCGGCCTGCGTCATCGCCGTGAAGTGCTCAAGGACATCTTCGAAAATGCCCTGCCGACGACCCTTCAGGACGTCGTGGTGATTTTCGTGACCGTTTCGGGCACCAAGAATGGTCGTCTGGTTCAGGAAACTTACGCGAACAAGGTTTACGCCGCTCCGGTTGGCAAGATCGTTCGTTCGGGCATCCAGATCACCACAGCTTCGGCAATCTGCGCCGTGCTCGACATGCTGGCGAAGGGCGATCTTCCGCAGCAGGGCTTTATCCGTCAGGAAGATATCACTCTTGCGGCGTTCCTCGCGAACCGCTTTGGCAAGGCCTATGCACAGGAAGACCATTGCGCACGCATGGTCGCTTGATAACTCCTGCCGTATGAATGCGGGGTCTGTTGCGTTTGCGCGCAACAGACCCTTTTTGCATTTTGGTATTCGGCAAGTCAGTTCTACCAAAGTTGCAATTGAACGGGATCGGATTTAAGCGCATTCCCCGATCCAACCAGACAGATGAACGTTCATCCGCCTGATGTGTCTCTATCCGCGCAGTTTGCCCGAAAACTGGTTTATATTTTCGGGCTGCGTTCTGAAGAAGTAGGAAAGTCATGTTGAAATCAGTTTTGCTGGCCGGTCTGGCCTCTGTCTTTCTCGTTCTGCCGGTCCAGGCAAAGGAATGGAAAGAAATCCGCATCGCCAGCGAAGGCGCATATCCTCCATTCAACTACATGTCACCAGACGGCAAGCTTGAAGGTTTTGATCTCGATATCGCGAATGCGCTTTGCGAAGCAATGGAAGCCAAGTGCACGATTGTTGCCAATGATTGGGATGGCATGATTCCGGGACTGCAGGCCAACAAGTTCGACGCAGTCATTGCTTCGATGGCCATTACCGAAGAGCGCGAAAAGCAGGTTGCTTTCACCGAGCGCTATTACACGACCCCGCTTGCTGTTGTCGTGCCAAACGATACGGATATGACCTCGCTCGATCCGTCGGCATTCGATGGAAAGACGGTTGGCGCACAGGCTGGTACGACGCAGGGCAACTATGCCGATGACGTCTACGGCAAGGCTGGCGCGGATGTGAAGCTTTACCCGACGGCTGATGAAGCCAATGCCGATCTCGAAAGCGGTCGTCTGGACGCAATCGCTGCTGACAAATTCCTCGCCGCAGATTGGCTGAAAAAGCAGGGCGCAAATTGCTGCAAGTTCCTCGGCGACATTCCGGGTTCTGAAACGAAGATCGCTGTTGCCCTGCGCAAGGGGGACGACGACCTGCGTGAACAGTTCAACGCAGCGATCAAGAAAATCCGTGACGACGGCACCTACGAAACGATCCGCAAGAAGTATTTCGATTTCGACATCTATTGATGTGACAAATTACGCTCCGGACACCTTCAGAACCTGCTTGCAGTGGAAGGCGTCCGGTGCTTCAGTCATGGCAAGCGCATAATAATGAGGCGCTGCCATTCGCGGGGGATGCCCTGCCAATTACAACGATAACAAAGCAGTAAGGGGAATAGTTATGTTGAAAGCCATCCTATTTGCGGGCGTTGCATCTGTAATCGCTGCCTTGCCGGCGCAGGCCAAGGAATGGAAGGAAATTCGCATCGCTACTGAAGGTGCGTATCCGCCTTTCAATTTCGTAGCGGCGGACGGTTCGCTTCAAGGGCTTGATGTCGAAATAGCCAATGCTCTGTGCAAGGCTATGGACGCCAAGTGCACAATTGTTGCTAACGACTGGGACGGGATGATTCCCGGCCTGAAGTCGAACAAGTTCGATGCGGTCATTGCGTCGATGAGCATCACGGAAGAGCGCAAGAAAGAAGTAGCGTTCACGGATAAGTATTATTCCACACCACTGTCCGTTGCCGTGCCGAAGGATAGCCCGATCACATCGCTGGATGCCGAAGCATTCAAGGGAAAGTCGGTTGGTGCCCAGGGATCGACGACGCAGGGTAACTATGCGGAAGATGTCTACGGCAAGGCTGGCGCCGACGTGAAGCTTTACCCGACTGCCGATGAAGCCAATGCAGACTTGAAAAACGGGCGCCTTGATGCGGTTGTTTCCGACAAATTTCCGATCTCTGATTGGATCAAAGGTGACGGTGCGGATTGTTGCAAACTTATCGGCGATATTCCCGGCACGCAGACTGATACCGGAATTGCGCTTCGTCAGGGTGATGACGATCTGCGCGAGCAGTTCAATGCGGCAATCAAGAAAATTCGCGACGATGGAACCTATGCCACGATCGTGAAGAAATATTTCGACTTCGACATCTACTGATTGCTTGTAAAAGACACAGCTCTTTGCTGTAAGCAACAACGCGCTGGCTCCAATCGGCGCGTTTATTTGTTTGATTTGTGGATGCCAGAAATGTCGATTCAGCAACAAGATGTCATCGTTCTGGGCGCGGGTATTGTTGGCGTGTCCACGGCACTACATCTGCAGGCACGAGGCCGTTCAGTCTGCCTGATCGACAAAAGTGACCCCGGCAACGGCACCAGTTTCGGCAATGCCGGTCTAATCGAGCGGTCGAGCGTCATTCCCTATTCCTTCCCGCAAGGCTTCTGGACGCTTGTCCGCTACGGCATGAACCGTCGTTCAGACGTTCGCTACAACCCGTTTTACATACCGAAGATGGCTCGTTGGCTGTTTCGATATTGGCGGGAATCGTCGCCGGAGCGGTTGAAGATTGCCACGAACGCCATGCTGCCGTTGATTGAAGCGAGTGTCCGCGAGCATGATACTTTGGTGGCCCAGTCAGGCAGTGAACGGTTGATCCGGTCTCAAGGATGGATCGAAGTGTTCCGGACATCTTCGGCATTCGACGCAACAGTGCGCCGTTTGCCCGATCTGCAGCGTTTCAAACTGTCCTATGACATTCTGGATGCGTCAGCGCTGCGCCAGCGCGAAACGTCGCTTGGCGATGTGGCCGGCGGCATTCACTGGCTCGATCCCAAGACTGTTGTGAACCCCGGTGGGCTGGTTAAAGCCTATGCGGATCTGTTTCGCAGGAATGGTGGCATCTTCGTTCACGGAGATGCCGCGACCCTTACACAGAATGAGAATGGCTGGCAGGTGACGACGGAGGAGGGCATTGTCCATGCGCGGGACGTTGTCGTAGCACTCGGTCCTCAATCCGGCCTCATTTTCAGGAAATTCGGTTATCCAATACCGCTTGGCATCAAGCGTGGCCATCATCTTCATTTCACCATGAAGGACGGTTCGCGGCTCGGTCATACGGTGGTGGATGAAGAAGCAGGCTATGTTCTTGCCCCAATGGTGCAGGGTGTGCGGCTGTCCACAGGCATAGAGTTTGCTTCGCCTGACGCACCTGCCAACCGTATACAGCTCAAGAAGGACGAGAAAATAGCGCGGAAGCTTGTGCCCCAGTTGGGAGACGCCGTCGAAACAACACCATGGCTTGGATTGCGTCCCTGCCTGCCGGATATGCGCCCGGTGATTGGGGCCGCGCCAAAACATAAGGGCCTTTGGTTCAATTTCGGCCACGCTCATCACGGGTTGACGCTTGGGCCTGCGACAGGACATTTGCTCGCTGAAATGCTTGTCGGAGAAGAGCCATTCGTTGATCCGAAACCCTATTCGGCAGAACGGTTTCTATAGTTTATCCTAAAACTTCCGCGACAGGCTTGTCAGTCATGGTGGAGCAGGGCTATCAATTGGCTCCATTCTCATATCGCGTAGTTGCGAATAATCGATCCGGAAAATTCTCGTGAAAATGAAGCCTTTGGGCCGTACCGGCCTTACTGTCACTGAAATTTGCCTCGGCACCATGACCTGGGGCGTACAGAATACCGAGTCTGATGCTCATGAGCAGCTCGACATTGCTCTCGATGCCGGTATCAACTTCATTGATACAGCTGAGGGATATGCCATTCCGATGAGCGCGGAAAGCTATGGCAAGACAGAGACCTACATCGGCAGTTGGCTCAAGAAATCTGGACAACGTGACAAAATCGTACTGGCGAGCAAGATCGCCGGTGGCGGCAGACAGAAGTGGATTCGAGACGGCGCCAGGCCGAGCCGAGCCAGCGTTCGTGAGGCGGTAGAGAGTAGCCTGAAACGGCTTCAGACGGACTATATTGACCTCTATCAGGTCCATTGGCCGATGCGTGCGCACTACCATTTCGGCCAGAGTTGGAGCTTCGATCCGTCCAACACGGATAGAGTGGCAGAAACCCAACAGATGCATGATGTTCTGCTCGGACTGGGAGACATGGTTCGGGACGGAAAGATCAGGCATATCGGTCTTTCCAACGAGACAGCCTGGGGAACTATGCAGTGGCTTCGGTTGGCGGAGCAGCACGGTTTGCCGCGCATCGCCTCAATCCAGAATGAGTATAGTCTTCTGCAGCGCCAGTTCGATTTTGACATGGCAGAACTGGCGCTCTGCGAAGATGTTGGATTGCTTGCCTATTCGACGCTTGCAGCTGGTGTGCTGACCGGGAAATATCTGGGCGGCAAGCTGCCCGCCGGTTCACGCGCAGCCATTTCCGAAGGCGGCATCTGGCGGAACAATGTTCACTCAGAGCCTGCAATTCGCGCCTATATCGATGTTGCGAAGAAGCACGGTCTCGGCATTGCCCAGATGGCGATTGCCTTTGCACTGACACGTCCGTTCATGACCTCGGCCATCATCGGCGCTACGACCGTCGATCAGTTGAAGACCGATATTGCGGCGCACCAGGTTAGGCTGTCCGAGGATGTTCTGAGCGACATTGAGAAGGTCTATCGACAGTATCCACGTCCGCTTTAAGCCAATTAAAAATGCATGATAGAAGCCCGCCAACTGGTGGGCTTTTTCTATCCGGCAAGATAAACTTCGTGTTTGACGATCCATTGATCGATTGGCGTCTCGCTTGAGGAGCTGACGATCACCATTCGGTCGAAGCGTAGATTGCGACCAGCAAGTGATCTTGTCAGGTGAGCCATCTCCGTTGCACGCGAAGCCTTATCGGCAACGCCATAGGCAAGCGAAACATGGGGGAGAAAAGTCGAGATGTCTTTCTCTCCTGATATGTCCAGTGAATCCTGCTTCAGTGCCATCAGTGCGGGCGTTTTCTGCAGTTTGGCGTAGAAAGAGCGGAAATAAGCCTCTGTTCCAGTCACGTCTTCAATAAGAACATCCAGAGGTTTGCGGCCGACCGCAAGGCTGAGCACCAGCGGCAGCAATTCGTCTGCCGAGCGTTTCATATCGGGTACGAGTGTCGCGTGTGGTTCAAATACGGGCGAAGCAAAGCGACCTGCCAGTTCTGCGACAATGGATTCAAGAAATTTGAGGTCATCGCGCGCAGGACGTAACCAGATGGAGTGGAAAGTCATTGATTTGGCATCCCTCGAACGCCGCGTTCGCTTTTAAGTGCTCTGACGCTGTTCCGCAAAATGAGCGGTAGTTCGAGTACAACTGTCTGAGGCGGCGCATTTGGCGCAGCCTGCCTCTCATCGAGCAAGCGTATGATTTCAGCGGAAAGGCGTTCGGCATTCTGGTCGAACGTTGTTAGCCGGTAGGACCCCCAGCGTGCTTCGGTGACATTGTCGAAACCGACGACTGAAATATCGTCGGGAACGGAAAGATTGAAAACGTCACGTGCGCAGTCCATCAGGCCGAATGCCATAAGATCGTTGACGCAAAACACACCTTCGACACGCTCTCGTTCGCCAAGTAGCAGAGACGCTGCGCCGTAGCCGCCGTCGTAATCGGTCAGGTTGCCGCGCTGAACACTGACGCTCAATCCAAGGCTCTTGCCTTTGGCGATGAAAGCTTCCTCACGTTCAACCAGATTGAGGCTGCCGACATTCGACGTTATGAGGCCGAGATTTTTCATGCCTCGTGCCGCGAAGATTTCAACAGCCGTTTCGGCGGCAAGTCGATTGTTGATATGAATATGATCGGCTCCCTCTTCGGTTCGCCCGACGAGGATCAGGGTCTGGCCGTTTCTCTGCGCCAGCTCGACAAATGAAGAGGAAGGCATGCCGGAAAGAACCACCGTCGCTTCGGCGCGATAACGCAGCAGCGTTTCGTGGGCGGCAGAGAGATTTTCTCCATGCTGGCCGGTCGGAATCAACACCGGCACACTGCCGCGTGCTGCAAGCCGACGGGAAAGTGCTGCAATCTGGCGTGAACGAAAAGGACTGTCCGGGTCTGCCGCAATCATTCCGACGATACGGCTGCGATTAGCAAGGAGGCCGCGCGCAAGGTCGTTGACCTGATAGCCAAGCTTCTCAGCGGCTTTCAGCACTTTTTCGCGTGTTGCAGGCGAGACACTGGCACCCGGAGTAAAGGTTCGGGACACCGCAGAGCGAGAGACGCCCGCCTCAAGCGCGACTTCATGCGCGCTGATGAACCGTGGCTGGTTATCCGCGCTGTCCGGTTCTCGCTGCGTTTCTTTATCTGGCATTTTACCGCCCTACTTTTGAAAGGACATCGGCCCTGAGGAAGCGCTCGACCACGAACATGAAGGCAATTGATGGCACCAGCAATATCAATGCGCTGATCGACGCGATTTGATAATTGCCGCCTGAACTCGCTGTATAGAGTAGCAAGGGCAGGGTGGAAATATCAGGAGCTCCCACGAAATAAGTACCGGTGAACTCATCAAGCGATTCAAGAAAGACGAAGATCGCGCTTGCAAGCAAACCGGGTGCGGCTATTGGCAGAGTGATGTCGAAAAATGTCTTGAGGGCTGAAGCGCCCATTGAGCGCGCCGCTTCTTCAAGCTCACGATCGATTGCCGAAAACGCCGCTGTTGCGATCCATACGGCATAGACCAGCCCATGGGTCACGTGGACCAGAACAACACCTGTGATCGTGCCATTCAGCCCAAACGAGTAGAACATCTGCGCGATGTTCACGTAAACGGGCAGGTTTGGAAAGGCCTGCGGGATCAGCAGCGTCAGCAGGATCAGTCCACGAAACGGCAATTTCAATCGTGCGAGAGCATAACCGGCGGGAATGGCGAGGCCAAGTGAAACGATCACTGTAAGGCCTGCAATAAGCACGCTCGTGCCAAGTGACGAGAGCGCGTTGCCGCGAGGCGAAAACACATTCGCCCAGAATGAGAATCCATATTGAAGCGGCAATGTGTGCGGGAAATACCAACGTTCAGCGACCGCCCATAAAAGCAGATTGGCGAGCGGTCCGAAAATCGCGAAGGCGAGCAGGCCGAGCAATATGCCACGTGGTATCCAGCGCCAGTCGATGATGTTGCTCATTGGCCGCGTTCCTTCATGGTCTGGCGGAGATAAACCCAGGCGACGAGGCTGGTCATAAGAAGGGAGATTGTACCCAGTGCATTTGCGACGCCGTAATCCCCATAAGCATTGATACGAAATGCCATATTCGCTGTGATCATCGTCGGCGACTGGGCGTTGATCATCAACGGCACGGACAAAACGGACATCATGGTGACAAAGCTCAGTATCAATCCAACGAGCAATGTCTGGCGGACTTGAGGGAGGACGATCTCGATGAGAATGCGCAGCCGTCCCGCGCCAAGATTGCGAGCGGATTCGATTGTGCTGCGATCAATGGATGCCATGGCACCCGCCAGCAATAACGTGACAAATGGCGTCTGTTTCCAGACAAATGCGATGACGATCCCACGCCAGTCGAGAAAGCTCATGGCTTGTAGGGGCGTTAGAAGCCCTGTTTCGATAAGCAGGCTGTTCATCAATCCGTTCTTGGCAAGGAAGGTGCGAAGTATCTGACCAACGACGATGAAGGGGATGAAAAGCGGCCACCGATAAAGCCAGCGCAGAACAGTGACAGCGCGTGGATTGGAGCCGAGCGTTAGATAGCCACCGATAGCTATGGAGAATAAAGCAATCAGCAACGACGACAGCGTGACGATGACAAAAGTGAAGATGATGTCACTGGAATACAGTTCGAATGCTTTGGTGAAGTTGCCGGTTCCCCATCCACCGGAAACGTAGAAAGCCCCGGTGATAGCGCCAAAAAGCGGTACGATGAACAGCAACAGGACGATCGCCAATGCGGGCGCGACAAGAAGAATCCCCGTCAGTCGATGCGACATTCGAAACCTCATGACAATGTGGAGTGCCGGACAAGCTCGTGGTGCCTTGATTGCATATCCGGCATCGACATCAGAGCGCTTTGCATGGAACCAAGTTCGTCAAAGCGCCCCGATAGAAAGCGGGATTGTCGGGCTTAGTTACCGACCTGACGCTCATAAGCCTCCAGAATCGCGGTGTTATAAGGTGCGATCGGGAAGGGCTTACCGTATTTCGCAAGGTCATCCGGCGAAATATCGGTGAAGAGCTTATTCCAGGTTTCACCGTCAAGCTCTGCCTTGACGTGGTCGGCATCGATGCCCGGATACCAGTTGAAGCGCTTTACAATACCTTCGGCCTGTACTTTCGGGCTCGTCGCCAATGCGACGAATTTTTCGGCCAGTTCCTTGTGCGCGCTCTTTTCCGGGATCACATAATGCATCGGCTGACCGGGCATGCCGGGAGCAGGCAGGACAAGCTTCATTTCTGGCGGAAGCTGACCATTCGCTTTCCACGAATAAAACATGTCTACCCAGACTGGTCCCATCGCGATTTCGCCGCGGCTCAACATGTCGAGTGTGCCAGCATTGCCGGGGGTGAGGGTGGCATTCTTCGTGAAGTCCTTGAGCGAGGCGAATGCCTTGTCCCAGTTCTTCGCTTCGCCCTCTTCGAATGGCCCCTTCATCAGCTTGTCTGCGTCGCCGCCATAAGCATAGATCCAGCCCATGACAAAGCTCACGCCCGACGCGCCGCCCTTAATGCCATTATAACCGAACTGCTTCGGGTTGTCCTTGGCCCATGCGACGAGCTCGTCATAGCTCTTCGGAGGATTGGCAACGAGAGCAGGGTTATAAGCAAGTGCGGTCTGGCTGTTGAACATCGGCATGACGTAACCGTCGACGTCGGTGCCGAGCGCCATTTTCGCGTTCTCACGTGTCACCAACTTACCACTGTCGATTTTGCCGCGATAATTTTCGAGAAACTTTGCCGTTACCATCGGTCCGACGAATTTCTCGTGGACGACTGCAACGTCGGTGTCCCATTTTTCCACGCCGGCCTTGGATTGGGCTTCAAAACGTTCGAGAACCTTTTGCGAGCCTGCATCGCCGGGACCTGTCCCAACAACACGAACGGTCGTTCCGGGGTTCTCTTTCTCGAATAATGGTCCAAGATATTGATTGATATAATCGACCATGTTCTGGTCGCCTGCGGTGATGACGGTAAGCTCATCAGCAGCGGCGGGTGCAACGGTAAGGCCGATTGCCATTGCTGCGTTCAGGATAGTTCTCATGAAAAGGACTCCTGTCTGAACCGGGATTCCCGGTCTTGTGATTGAAAGAAGATGCAGCGCATCAGTGGTGTTTATCGGAAACAGTGGCATCCGCGGGCAAAATTGCCCGTGAAAATGAATTTGAACGGGGGTCCCCCGTATTGGTGCCGGCAGAAATCAAGTTTACTGTGCACAGCTGTGCAGCTGAAATTTGACGAATGCCGTATTCCGCTCTCTGGCCTTCTTTAACTAAACGACGCATTATTAAGCGCTGACGAAAACGCCACAGGTACTTGGCTATTTGTCGAATAGAAACAGAGCATGCTCGGGTATGCGGATTTCTACGTTGGCTCCGGGTTGGTGGCTTTCCTGAGCGTCAACCATGATGTGCCGATCTCCAACACGGATCATATGCCTCCAAAGGCCACCGGGATAACTGGTCTGCTCGACCGTACCGTTGAGCGCTAGTTCGGACCTCGGGGAGTTTTGATCAGTCCCAAGCGCAGAGAGGCGGGCAGCTTCGCTGCGGAAACGTGCCGATGCCATGCCATCGGACAGATTTCGGCGCCCTGCCGAAATGGTACTGGCTTTGTTGTTCGCCCCTGCTGCGATCTCGATATGGTCAGCCTTGATCTGGATTGGTACTTCGATCAGATTTTCAGCACCCATGAATGCTGCGACGAAATCCGAGGCCGGATGGTTGTAGACCTCTTCTGGAGCGCCCGCCTGGGCGATTTCACCATTGTTGAGGATGACGATGCGGTCGGCCATGACCATAGCTTCTTCTCGATCATGCGTCACATGAACTGCTGTGATACCGAGGCGACGCTGCAAGGCGCTGATCTCATGGCGCACCGATAGTCTGATGCGTGCGTCGAGATTGGAGAGCGGCTCATCGAGAAGCAGGATGTCGGGCTGAATGGCGAGGGCACGCCCGAGGGCGACACGTTGGCGCTGTCCACCGGAAAGGGCAGCGGGTTTGCGCTCTAGTAAAGAGTCCAGCCCCAGCAGGCGAGCGACTTCTTCGACCTTCTGTTTGATGGTCTCCTTCGCTGCGCCGCGAATACGCAGGCCATAGCCCATATTCTGTGCGACAGTCATATGCGGCCAGAGCGCGTAAGACTGGAAGACAAGTGCCATGCCGCGTTTGTCCGGGGGCAGTCGGGTGACATCTCTGCCGTCTACCCGGATTGCGCCGCCTGATGGCATGTTGAAGCCCGCTATTGCGCGCAGCAATGTTGTTTTACCGCAACCGGAAGAGCCGAGAAGCGCGACGAACTCACCCTTCTTGACGGATAGGTTCACGCCTTTGAGAACTTCATTATTGCCATAGCGAACGCGCGCGTCCGCCACCTCCAAAAACGCTGGCATAGGCGTCTCCTCCCCAGGATCGCCGGCTGATTTTATTTTTTCTGCACAGCCGTGCAAATCGGATTGAAGCATCTTTAAACAACCTCGACAAGCCGCAAAATTGAAATTGCGCGGGAAAAACTGTCTTGAGTTCCATTATGGAACGTCATTTGAAGGCTGTTTAACGAGATTTCATAACAGCTGTATGACGTAAAGACGAAGACGTGGACAGCTTTGCAAAGCTGTCTACGTCGCACGCAAGCAGGTCTGACGGAGAGTGTATAGGAACCGGCTTGTATCAGTCGTCAGTCAAACTTCTTCTGCGCGCTCTTCGAATTTGGCATTTTGCCGGGAAGAGTAGATGAACGCGGCGAAGAACATAACAGTCATCAGCAGAACGATTGTTGGAGCGGGTGCGCTGTCGATGAAAAAAGACAGGTAGACACCAAAGAAAGATGCGCTGACTGCAATTGTCACGGCGAACAGCATCATGGTGCTGAATTTGCGCGTGAGCAGAAACGCAATTGCACCTGGCGCAATCAACATGGCGATGGCTAAGATGATACCTACTGCTTTAAGAACGCCGACAATCGTCAGCGAAATCAGGCAAAGCAAACCGTAATGCAGAAGGCGGACCGGTAAACCGACCGCTCTGGCTTGTGCCGGATCGAAAGCGTGCAGCAGGAAGTCGCGCCATTTGACGACAAGAATGCCGGCGGTCAGTGTGGCGATGATGGCCGTTTCGATCATGTCGCCGGATGTTATCCCGAGCATATCGCCGAACAGGATATGATCGAGATGCACTGTTGAGCGGATCGCAACATAAAGAACTAGGCCAAGACCGAACATGCCGGAGAATACGATGCCCATCACCGTATCCTGCTTGATGCGGCTGTTTTCGGTGAGGTAGCCGGTTGCAAGGGCGCAAGCCATGCCCGCTACGAAGGCTCCGATACCGAAGGGTATTCCGATAATATAGGCGACCACTACCCCCGGGAGAACGGCATGGCTGATCGCGTCGCCCATCAATGACCAGCCCTTGAGGACAAGAAAGCATGACAACAATGCTGTCGGGATGGCGATTAGTACCGAAATGGCTAATGCATAGCGCATGAACTCGAACTGAAACGGGGCGGCCAGCATATTTAGAATCGTCATTGCTGGAACTCCCTGAGAGCGATTGCTGCCTTGCGGCGTGCGGCCAGTAGTCCGTGCTTTGGAGCAAGCAAAAATACACTGAGGAAAATCAGCGTCTGGAGAACCACGATGATGCCTCCCGTCGCGCCGTCCAGAAAATAGCTCACATAGGCACCTGTGAAGCTTGTGATGGCGCCGATTGCGACAGCAATCCAGAGCAGTCGCGCAAATCGGTCCGTCAGCAGATACGCGGTTGCACCGGGCGTCACTACCATGCAGATGACGAGAAAGGCGCCTACCGTCTGCATGGCAGCGACAGTCGATGCCGACAGCAATGTGAAGAACATGATTTTCAACAGATTGGGCTTGAGACCAATCGAACGTGCATGGTTTTCATCGAAGAACACCACCATCAAGTCTTTCCACTTCAAAAGAAGAAGCGACAGGGAAACGAAGCCGATGACTGCCAACTGCAGCGTGTCTTCTGGCGTGATGGCGAGGATATTACCGAGAACGATGGTTTGAATGCTGACAGCCGTTGGCTTCAGCGAGATCATGAAGAGGCCGAGCCCGAAGAACGACGAAAAGATCAAGCCGATGATCGCATCTTCCTTCAGCCTTGTCCGCTGGTTGAGAAAAAGCATTGCTGCAGCAGCGAGGCCACCTGAAAAGAAAGCTCCAATGGAGAAGGGCAGTCCGAGCATATAGGCGCCTGCTACCCCGGGAACGATGGAATGTGAAAGGGCGTCGCCGATGAGCGACCAACCTTTCAGCATGAGATAAGCTGAAAGAAAGGCGCAGACACCGCCAACCAATGCCGAAACCCACATCGCATTCAGCATGTAGCTATAGCTGAATGGCTCAAGCAGTAAGGTCATTGTTCCAGGCTCCGTTTGTGGGTGGCGGAACTCTCGTTTTCATAAACAACGAACGGGCGTTCATCGTCGGTGATAACGCTGACCGCAGCCCGACCTGAACGATCAGTCTCGTCCAGCACGAGATGGCGCAGCACGCCGCCAAAAGTCTTTTCGAGATTTGCCTGCGTGAACACTTTAGCAGTCAGTCCATAATCAAGGACCGTTCGTTTCAACAATACGGTTCGGTCGCAGAATTCGGGAACACTGCCAAGATTGTGGGTCGAGACCAGCATGACGCGCCCCTCATCTCGCAAACTGCGAAGAAGTGTGACGATTGCTTCTTCGGTCTTCACATCTACGCCAGTGAAGGGTTCATCCAGAAGAACGACGCGCCCGTCTTGTGCGAGCGCTCGCGCAAGAAATACCCGTTTCTTTTGCCCGCCTGAAAGCTCACCGATCTGTCGATGACGAAATTCGAGCATATTCACGCGATCAAGCGCTTTTTCTACGGCTTCTTTGTCGGCGCGGCGCGGGATGCGCATCATGCCCATATGGCCGTAGCGGCCCATCATGACGACATCTTCGACGAGAACCGGAAAGTTCCAGTCAACGTCTTCACTTTGTGGGACATAAGCCACAAAGTTCTTCTTGAGTGCAGTTTCAACCGGCATTCCGAGAATGGATATCTCCCCCTTGGCGAGTCTCACAAATCCCATGATCGCCTTGAAGAGGGTCGACTTGCCGGACCCGTTGATGCCGACGAGCGCTGTAATCGTTCCGGTTGGGATTGCGAAACTTGCATTGTGCAGAGCCGTATGACCGTTGCGGTATGTGACGGTCGCCTCCCTCACATGGATACCATCGGTCGCACCGTTATTCAGCGCTGCGGAGGTATTGGCGTGAAGGTCCACGGGAGCATTCATTGTTTGAGTCCTTCCGCAATCGTACCCGAAGTGATCTTCAATAGTTCGATATAGGTTGGCACGGGTCCATCGGGTTCTGAAAGGGAATCGACATAAAGAACGCCAGCGTATTTTGCGCCGGTTTCGCGGGCCACCTGCTCGGCTGGAGCAGGGGAGACGGTGCTCTCCGAGAAAACCGCCGTAATGTTGTTCTCACGTACTGCATCAATCACTTTTCGCACCTGCTGAGGAGTGCCCTGCTGGTCGGCATTGATTGGCCAGAGATAAAGTTCCTTCAGGCCGAAATCCCGTGCGAGATAGGAGAATGCGCCTTCGCTGGAAACAAGCCAGCGCTTATCTTCCGGAATAGCCATCAGTTGCACTCGGATGGGATCGATTGTGGCCTTAATTTTCGTTTTATAGGCTTCGGCATTGGCCTTGTAGGTATCAGCGTTTGCGGGGTCGTTTTTAACGAAAGCATCCCGTATGTTATCAACATAGATCAGGGCCGCATTTGGCGACATCCATGCGTGGGGGTTTGGTTTGCCTCTATAGGGCCCTTCGCTGATGTCGATTGGTTCAACGCCGTCCGAGACAACTGCATTCGGAACGTCTTTGAGACGCGAGAAGAATTTTTCGAACCATAGTTCCAGCCCAAGACCGTTCCAGAGAACGAGCTTCGCATCCTGTGTTTTGATCAGATCACCGGGAGTTGGCTGATAATTATGGATCTCGGCGCCTGGCTTTGTGATCGACTCGACTATCGCGGCATCACCCGCAACATTCTGGGCAATATCGGCGATAACAGTGAATGTCGTCACGGCCTTGAATTTTTCCGCAAGTGCAGCGCTTGCGCTTGTCCAGAGAAGAGCCCCGCTCAGAAAACTGAGCACCGTTGTTCGTAAAACGCGACGCAGCATATCCAAATCCTTGTTGCCAATCAGTTGCAATTGCATAACTGATCGTCAATCCACGATCAAGTGCTATTGCAAATCATTTGCATTAAATGAAAGAGGTTAGCTAACAAGATTCTGATTGCAAATTGAAAATACACGCTTAAATTGTATTCGAGTGAAAATTTAAAGTTTTGAAGTTGAGCTTTCGATGGAGGCACAATGGAGAAGAAGTGCGCAGTCCATCAGCGAGCTGTATGTCCTTGTTCTCAATTTTCATATTGAACGAATAAATGTGAGGGTGAGCTTAGTGATTGATTTACACCCAGTTATTGCGAAAGATGGGGCTGATGGAAGGATTTTTCGGCAAGTGCAAGCGATATCAAGCAATAGCACTTTGACCTGTACCACAACCCAAGTTGGGCCAGCTATTTATTGTGGAGCCGATACGACCATCATTGTCTTGCGCGAGCAGATTCGCAATCTAAAGTGGTGCTCCTCCGCGCAGATGGTTGAGCAGTCCAACTGTTCGGCTGGAACTGTTTTCATCGTTCCTGCTTCTGTCGATTTATCAATCGACTGGCCGGATTCGATTGAAATTATAATTATGCAGCCTGAAGAGCATCTTTTGCGGGAAACGTTCTGTCTTGAGCCCCGATTCTATGAAATCAATGGCACCAGGAACGTTGAAAAAATTTCGTGCAAAGAATCTATTTCACTATCTCATTTGATATGGGATGAGGTCTGTCGGCGCGGCGGGCAGGATAAGCCCTACCTAACTGCTCTCAGTTTGGTTCTTATGCGCACACTAGCGCACATTGCTTTGAATGATCGCGTTTCAAGCGATAATAAAGCCGGACTCAGCAAATCAGCGTGCCAGCAGATTGAAGCTTATCTCAGCCAAAATTTTCATAAAGCTCTTTCTGTGCCGGATATGGCCGCACTGGTGGGAATCTCAGCGGGGCACTTTTCGACATGTTTTCGAAATAGTTTTGGTCAGACGCCGCATCAATATCTGATGGGGCTGAGGCTTGATGAGGCCGAACGACGTCTCAGAAAGACGGTCGAGCCAATAAGCGAGATTGCGCGTCTTTTGAATTTTTCCAGCCAGAGCCATCTAACGACGGCGTTGCGAAAACATCGACAACTGACACCAGGGGAACTGCGTAAATAGAGTTATCGTCATTTGCAGTGACAATTTCCCAATGCTCGGTCTGCTGGGGCGGTCGCTCTTTATCGGAGTTGGTTTGAGCGCGGGATATCGATCTGCAAATTGATCAGCTCGATATGTCGGACGGCTTCCGTTTCACCCATTTGCGCCAGATGTGCACTTCGCTTCTGCGGCGCCAGCGACGGACGCGATGAGAATCATGAGAAAGGACGATTAATCCGAGTGGAAGCATCCAGAAACCGAGAATCGGAAGAAAACCCAGCGAGCCGCCGACAACGAGTGTGCCGCCAAGCATGCGCCGCATCATGACTGATTGTGGCATCGGGATTCGCCGACCAAGAATCACGATGGCTTTTTTTCGGGGCGTTTCTGCGGATTCGTCATTCACAGGGGCATCTCTCGGACTAATATGTTACAATTCACAGGAGTAAAACGTCCCAGAGAATATAGGGTTTCGAGGGGATAATGCAAAAAGATGAAAAAAAATGGATTTAGCCCTTTGCAAACGCGAAATCCTTTTGCTATACGCCACCTCGCTGACACGACGAGCACCTGTTCCCCGGTAGCTCAGCGGTAGAGCAACCGGCTGTTAACCGGTTGGTCGCTGGTTCGAATCCGGCCCGGGGAGCCACTTCAATCTTGAAGTTGCTTGGTTATAATCTTTCTCAAAGCTGAAGTTTTATCGATATAAGTACGGTTGGTCTTGTTAGGCGAGTGCTCAGCTCGCCGTGGCTGTCTCAGTCAATTTGGATTCGGTGGCGACCACGCAGAATGGACCTGGGTTTGACCACAAGAAAATTGCTCTGAGGCCTTTATGCCCACTAAGCTATCACGCCACCGTGGGCGCTCGTCTATGAGAACGTTTCTTCCATTATGACTTTTTATGCGACGCGAATGTCGATCCTCGCTTATCCGTTTTGAACCAAATCGTTCTTCGTGCGTTGGTTAGCCATCTGTTAACCATGATTGGAGAATGGCAATGCCTTGGTATTTTCGTCTCGAATCCGGCTTCGCGGCTGTTTTTGTAGTTGCGGTCTGTGCCCACATGATTGTTCATCTGATCCAATAGAGGTGTGACACTTCTTCGGAACGGTCTGGCGTGGACGACAGGCCCCAACAGATCGGTTGGCTTATGGGTGACTTTCACTATGGTAGCTAACCTACTGACTCATGGAGGTGCAGTCTAATATTGTACCTCCATGAAGTTGATGAAACAAACATCTCGAGTGAGAAAGTTATTCATATGGGGATTTGGTTATTACACGGGCTCTAACGTTTGCTCCGCAATGCGTTACGAATAGCGGGCAGCTATGACACCGTGGACTACAGATGAGCCTCTTCAACTGATGTCTCTCTCCGACCCAAGCGAGATTTGCGCCCTGTTGTGCTTATGGGGGTGAGGTTGCAGGCGTCTTTGATGAAATATGACATATGCCGCATGGCATGGTGGTGAATTTCAGCTCCTTTTGACATCGGGTTGGGCATCTATGCCAGCAGACCCCCGTTCATATTTCGACGGTCCACTTATGTGACTACTGAGCCTAACCAGAAAAATGTGAAACGGTTTTCGGGGAAGCTGCGCGTCGAAATAAACAGTCAAAGCGCGCCGATCTGGTTTAAACAGATCGAAACACGCTCTGGAGGAGGAATGAAGCGGCTTTAAGCCTTCATTGTGCTCGCGCATCGTTTTCTTGCGGTTGCGAAGCTTCGGTGGGGGCCGGAGCAGGCTGTTGAGGTGCTGGAGCGGGTTCTTCTGCAAGGACTTCATTTGTCTTGGCTTTGATGTCTTCTGCCGTCTGTTGGCTAATTAGCCCTTGCGACGCGGCGAAACCGACAACGACGGCGATGATTGCACCGACGAGGGCGGCTTTGAGCTTCGGTGACATAGTTGGCTCTCCTGCCAAATGTAATTTATGTCCCACCCAATGCATCAATATCGACTATACTGTATACGTGCCAATTGTTTCAATATTTGCTTTATCTGTTTCTCACGCTGGTTTTCATCCTGGCGTTCCTGCACACCTGCGGCTGAAAAACAGTAAACCAAAGTGGAAGATGACAAATTTTGATCGTATGATAAAAATAATACAAAAACTATAATGGGAGGGGATAATGCTTGAGAAAAATGGCGTAGAAGCACCTCATATCTCGCCAATTGATTGGATCGAAAAGCTTCCGTTGACGAAGTTTCTAATGCTTGCTGCGATCTGCGGTGGGGGCACCTATTTGGTTCTCAGTCAGTTGATATGATTGTTGGTGTTGAACCGTTTAGTTGGGAATGATTCCGAGCCCTCGCGGTTGACTGAAAGAGAACAGCGGTCATGTCGACCAAACGCGACGGCATAGAAAACGCAGCGATTTGTCGGTTTCTTCTTGCGGCCAACGAACTGGCAGGCAGGTTCTTGTCCTGTCTGATCGCTGCTCCACTGTTTCTTGGGCCCGCCTGGGCGTCCTGACGGGCACTTCAACAGCCTAGCTTGCCAATTAATTATCTGGAGGGTGCGCTTCGTTAGCGCATCGTTTTTGTTCTATTTGCTCGTTGGTTCGGTAGCGCCGGGTATACCGGTATTTTGGACTGTATTCCGGTCCGTGTCGTAAGCCACAATTAAATAGACAACCACAAGGGCGACAACGATTGGCACGAGAAGGCACAGTGCTCTCAGCGCTGTTGTTGCCGAATGTTTGGCCCGGATGAGTGTACGAGTTCTCATGCCGATTACTATCTCACAGAAAAAGTTACACGGATAGAAAGCGCCATATTAACAATATGCAATGTCCTCTTAACAATAAGCCGTGTCCTGGTCGCAACTTGACCATGATGCTTTAGAATCTTCGAAATCCGCCGCCAAGACGGGAGGGGCATTTCGCTCCATCAGCGGGCGTCGAGCGATCATTTCTGTCTGAGCAGAAAACTCAACAGGTTGCCATAACCTCGTGCATCATCAATGGCGCGGTGCGTGTGTTCGATGTCGCCGAGCCATTCAGATGGATAATGCTCTACGTCGCAATTCCAATAATCTCGACCGGTCTTTCCAGCGACCATGGACATCAGACAAAGCGGGGCATACCGGAAGAGCCGGTCTGTAATCCAAGGCCCCTCAAACAATGACCTACCGGTGAACGTTTTCAGATAGTGGTCGAACCAAGGCCCATCGAGTGAAACCGGATGAGCTGCGAATATAGGTTCTTTATCAAACGCCTTTATCCAAGAGACGAACTGCAAAATGACAGCTTCTGGTGGCTGCGCATTCTCCGTTGCTGCGGCCCATGCTTCGGGGTGCCTGCGCCAAAAATCCATGGTCGCCGCATCGTTTTCTGCCCCGTGAAGAGGTTCCAAGACCGCCTCGAACTCTCCGAGAACCTCTCCTGTATCGGCTACAGCTACAGAACCAAACGACAGCATTGAGTGTCGCCCTGGTACGGGGCCGTCAAACTCACAATCTGTTACGATGTAAATGAAAGGCATCGCTCGATCCTTTTGCGGTGGCAAGGACGCTATCGATACGTCTGAGCGTACTCGCTGTGCAATGTCGTGTCTGGTTCTGGCCGACAACAGACTTCAGACTCATATTACACTGCCGGATAGGCAATCACAGATCAAGAAGGCGGGACAACGTGGAGTCGGAACACCGGTTACTCTTAACAGGCGTTATACCCGCGAGCCCTTTTCTCTTCACGAGAATATGAGGCCGCAGCTTGTGAGGATGGTCAATAATAGGCGGGATGTATGAAGGGTTGGTTCTCCCAAATTCGCCTGTCAGGTGCGGGTAGGCTACAACGATGATATTCTATAAGGGCTTTCTAATGATCGGTTGCATGCCACCACTTATTCTCCTGATTTTAGGAGCTGGCGTCGGTGCATTAATCGGGGGGAGTTACGGCGCAATTTATGGCGGCCTTGTCGGTTTCGCGATTGGGCTCGTCGTGATGGTCGTCCTGATTTGGATTTTGGTGAAGGCTCGTAACCGATAAGCCTCAACGTTAGGACTACGGAAGCATCCGCTTGAGAACGTTATCCTTTTTGTAGAACTGGTGCCAGACCGCCGCAAGTGCGTGTAGGCCTGCTACGATCAGAATGGCATTCGCCAGAAAACCGTGAACTTCCTTGACAGAACCCGCAAGTTCTCGGTCAGGGGTTATGAATTGCGGAATCTTGAATAGTCCGAAGAATGACAACTCATTACCCCGTAATTCAGCAAGCCAGATACCGAGCACCGGAATCAACACTAGAAGAGCGTAAAGGAGGTGATGTGCAAACTTGGCAGCGGTCTTTTCTAAGTGTGTCATCGAACTTGGGAGTGGCGGCACAGTTGACGTGGCTCTGGCTAATAGCCGCCAGATCACAAAGGCGAGCAGCGATAATCCCAATGAGAAGTGTAACCACCACACGGTTACCCGTTCCGGTGAACCTCGTGAATAGAAGTCTTCGCCGAACGTAATGAGGTAAGCACACAAAACCAGGACAAAAACGGTCCAATGCAAAAACTTCTGAACGGGGGTGTATTCGGAGCGTGACATAGAATTTCTCCAACTTAGAATAATTCTATGTTTGCTTGAATTAAGGCAATCTTTTGTCTCGCAGTGAGCTGGGTGAAAGCCTGGAGAGATAAGCGCTTGGGCTTCCATGCCATGGCGATAACATCGCCGGACCTGATCGCGGGCACACACGCCACCAAGCATGTTTGTGACGCTATTGGGTTGCCTTCCGATGTTTGTGTTTTGTTCGCGAGAGGGGGCAAACAGAGTCGAGCATGTTGCTTTCCATGTCGTACGGATTTGCCGGACTTTTTTTATAACCCATTGTAATTTATGGGAATCAATTCGCAGCATGATGCGACAAGGCCAGCAGGGCTAATATTGACGCCAAGTCGCATAACTTATTGAATATATTATGAGAAAATTGGAGGCCTCGCCCGGAATCGAACCGGGGTGCAAGGATTTGCAGTCCTCTGCGTAACCACTCCGCCACGAGGCCTTCCGTAGGGCGGGTGCCAAATCAATTGGCAACGCCTTGGTCCGTTCCAATATTGATACAGACCGGTCTCGTCAAGCCGTTAGAGGCAAATGTAGGAAATTTCTACAAAGGTTTCTTCGTGCTTTGTAAATTCACTGCTGGTCGTCTCGATCTGGCGGCATCTGCGGGCGTGCCAGATTGCCTTTGGAGAAGGTATAGCCGGTTTCGACGGCGCTTAATCCGAATTTGTTTCGCAATTTGTCGATGGCATTTTCCGCGACAGCGCGCTTGGTAGCCTGAGTGTCTACGAGATCGGGTGGGTCGGCGCGATCACTTGAAGAAAGCTCGCTAACTCCAATTCCTAGCAAGCGAAATCGCGTTCCATCCAGTTCTTTTTCAAGCAGTTGCAATCCGTGGCGAAAGATTCTGTCTGCAAGCTGGGTCGGATCGGAAAGCTGACGGTTGCGGGTACGTGATTTGAAATCGTGGGTCTTCAGTTTCAAAACGACGGTGCGTCCGGCTATCTCACCCGCTTTTAGCCGCCGCGAGACTTTTTCGGCGAGTGCGCGAAGAACAGGAACGAGATCGTTTGCTTCCGACAGGTCGCTGTTGAAGGTTGTCTCCGCTGAAACACTTTTCATGTCCTGGTCCGGCTCTACCTTCCGGCTGTCCTGACCTCGGGAGAGACGGTAAAGGCGCTGACCCATGGTGCCGTAGGCTTTCATGAGTGCTCCTTCCTCCATCGTCTGTAGCTGGCCAATCGATCTAATTCCGTCACTTTCCAGTTTGGCGGCAAAAGCCTTGCCGACCCCCCAGATGGTGCTGACGGATCGGTTGCGCAGAAACGTCAGAGCTTCTGCTTTACCGATAACGGAAAACCCGCGCGGTTTTTCGATATCAGACGCAACCTTGGCCAAAAACTTGCAATAGGACAACCCGATCGAGGCGGAGATGCCTATTTCATCCTCTACGCGCTTGGCGAAATTTGCGAGAACGATTGCAGGTGGCGCCTTATGGAGTCGCTCCGTGCCGCTCAGATCCAGAAAAGCTTCATCGATGGATAGAGGCTCAACAAGTGGGGTCAGGTCACGCATCATCTGCCGCACCTCGCGACCCACGCGAACATATTTCTCCATGTTTGGTTTGATGACAACGGCGTCGGGACATGCTTCCAGCGCCTTGAACATGGGCATGGCAGATCGTACGCCATGAATTCGGGCGAGATAGCAGGCCGTCGACACGACGCCGCGCTTTCCGCCGCCGATGATGAGCGGTTTGTCCCGCAGTTCCGGATTGTCCCGCTTTTCAACCGATGCATAAAAAGCGTCGCAATCAATATGTGCCAGTGAGAGCTTATACAGCTCCTTATGACGGAGAAGGCGAGGACTCCCACATGCATGGCATCGCCTGCTTGTGTCCGATTTCTGCGGCGCAAGGCAATCGCGGCATACACCTTTTTCCGAACTGTTGAGGGCAGTGGTGTCAGCCATGAGGACGACCCGATTGATGAACATAAAAGGAACATCCTTTTATAGCATCGAAAGGCTGAAGTGCCATGGGGATATGTGCCCCTGGTTGGTCTTACACTTGACATTGCCGGGAATATCACCAAGTTTAGCACTATGAACAACCGTTTTGCATCCATACTTCATCGGGTTTATCCGATCACGGGATAGCTACCCTCGAGTTCTGCCTAGCGCAGGGGAACTCCGGGGGACGGTACGCCGCTTGTCCAAAAGCGGATTTCAAATAAGCGCTTTCACCAAAATCAATCTGAACGGCTTCGTGCAGAAACAGCACGGAGATTTATTACCTTTCAACAGCAGTGAGCACTCGCCATGAGCGGAAAGAATCGCAAGAAGCCCAATATCGTTGTCAGCGAAATCGACTATGAGCGTCTGATGGGGCTGGCCACCAATGTTTCGGAACGTCTCGAGGAGATCGCCGAAGAGTTGATGGTCGAACTTGATCGCGCGAAAGTCGTTCCTGCGAAGCGGTTGCCACAGAACGTGATTCACATGGGGTCTACCGTGGAGTTTCGTTCCAATGATGGGCAGGAGCGCCGGGTGACGCTGGTATATCCGGGCGAAGCGGATATTGCGCAGGGCAAGATTTCGATTCTGACACCTATCGGCACTGCGCTGATCGGCCTTGCGCCCGGCCAGTCAATTTCCTGGACGGCACGTGATGGCAAGCAGCACGAGTTGAACGTGTTGTCGGTGTCGGACCAAGCCGAGGTTTCTGCGGCAAATCCTGCTGCTGAATAATTACCAAGAAGCCCGGTTCAGCCGGGCTTTTAAATTGCAGATTGAGGTCTTCGCTAAAGGTGCTGGTTCAGGCCGCCGGGCAAATATGACAAGGCTTTCTCGATCGTTGCCGGATCGCGGTCGGCCTCTTCGCAGAAGCGCAGCAGCGTCGGCTCATGCGTCAGAAAAAACTGTAATACACCGGCCAGAAAGCCAGGTTCACGTGCTGCCTGTCGGATCGACGTAGCCTCAATGCCTGTCAGAGCGAGGAAGCGAGGCAGCAGGTCCTTGTCTTGCGCCAGCCATGCCAACGCTTCGATAGCGATCGCTTCCGCATCCGCTTGGCTCATCAGCGTTTTCATGTGGTTTCTCCGCTTTTTCTGTTGCTTCGTCGAATGTGTAACGGTCGCTCATTCGAGGAACAATGGAATTATTTGCCTTTCATCAATGAAATGAGGTTAAACTATCCGCAGTCTAAGAAGTGGGGACTTTCTGGCGGATAAGAAAATCGAGCAAATGCCGGGTTGCTGCAGGGAATAAGACCAAGGAATTTTCGATGCCGAAAAGCGTGATGATCGTCGAAGACAACGAACTCAATATGAAGTTGTTTCGCGATCTTATCGAAGCCAGCGGATATGAGACGATCCGGACGAGAAATGGGCTCGAGGCGCTCGATCTCGCGCGTGAACACCGGCCCGATCTGATTCTCATGGACATACAGCTTCCTGAAGTGTCTGGACTGGAAGTCACGAAATGGCTGAAGGACGATGACGAGTTGCGGCACATTCCGGTCATTGCGGTAACGGCATTTGCCATGAAGGGGGATGAGGAACGCATTCGGCAAGGTGGCTGCGAAGCCTATATTTCCAAGCCGATATCGGTGCCCCGCTTTATAGAAACAATCAAATCCTATCTGGGCGACGCTTAGCGGAAATTAGGGCGAGGGGCATCATGACTGCACGAATTCTCGTCGTTGACGATGTGGATTCCAATGTAAAGCTCCTCGAGGCAAGGCTCCTCTCGGAATATTATGAGGTTGTGACGGCTTTTAGCGGTCCTGAAGCCATCGAGCTTTGCCTGGGTGGGCAGATTGACGTTATCCTCCTCGACGTACTGATGCCTGAGATGGACGGTTTTGAAGTATGCCGTCGCTTGAAGGATGATCCCCGTACATCCAATATTCCCGTTGTCATGGTGACATCGCTTGACAGCGCGGAGGACAAGATTCGCGGCCTCGAAGCAGGTGCTGACGACTTTCTGTCGAAGCCGGTCAGCGATCTTCAGTTATTGTCACGTGTGAAGAGTCTGGCGCGGCTGAAGCTGGTCTCTGACGAGCTTTTCCAGCGGACGGGCACTATTGCCGATACAGAGGTGGAAACGCTGCTGGCAAGCAAAATGGGGGGGGATTATGCTGATAAGGACGAGGTGGCGCGCATTCTCGTTGTCGATGAAGATGAGCTGGCAGCTGCGCGACTTCGTCTCATTCTTGGGGAGACCTATCGTGTCGATGTGGCCAGCGACGCCAACACGGCTTTGATCCGGGCGATAGATACGGATTACGACAGTATCGTCGTTTCAGCCAATTTTACTTATTACGATCCGCTTCGTCTATGTTCGCAGTTGCGAACCATAGAGCGCACCAGGCTGGTGCCGATCATTCTCGTCGTACGGGAAGATGAGGGAGCGCTCGTGGTGCGCGCGCTGGAGCTTGGCGTAAACGACTATCTGATGCGCCCGCTTGAGAAGCTGGAGCTGTTTGCGCGCTTGCGAACCCAGATCAAACGGAAGTGCTACAACGACCTTTTGCGACAAAGCCTCAACCGCACCATCACCATGGCGGTTACGGATAGCCTCACAGGGCTGCATAACCGCCGTTATCTCGATACGCATATGCCTGTCCTGCTGACCCGCGCCATGGGGCGCGAGCGGCCATTGTCGATCATCATGCTCGACTTCGATCACTTCAAACGGATCAATGACCAATACGGGCATGATGCCGGTGATGATGTTCTTCGTGAATTTGCGATCCGCCTGCGCAAGAACATCCGTGGGATGGATCTCATGTGTCGCTACGGCGGAGAGGAATTTGTCGTGGTGCTGCCAGACAGCGATGTAGAGGCCGCGAAGGCTGTTGCCGAACGAATTCGGATTGCCGTGTCAGACATGCCATTCGCGGTCGCCAATGGCAAGCACAAGGTCAACCTGACCATCAGCATGGGGATTGCAGGGCTGAGACTGGTGGGGGATAGTGCCGACGCGCTTTTCTCCAGGACGGATGCTGCGCTTTATCAGGCGAAGAAAGCTGGCCGTAACCGTATCGTCTCCTCAGCAGCCTGAGGATTGAACGAAGCTTGGAAACAAAAAAAGCCGTCTCATGAGAGACGGCTTTTTATTTCAATCGTCTTGTCGATGACGACCCGAAACGAATTACTTGATCTTCGTTTCCTTGAACTCGACGTGCTTGCGCGCAATCGGGTCGTACTTGGTCTTTGTCATCTTTTCCGTCATCGTGCGGCTGTTCTTCTTCGTTACGTAGAAGAAGCCGGTGTCAGCGGTCGACAAAAGCTTGATCTTGATCGTCGTAGCCTTGGCCATATCGAATTACCTGCTCTGTATCTTTGCCGGAGCATGATCCCGAAAACCGGTTCCCAATCTTCGGGATCATGCTCAATGGATGGAAACCTCCAGCGATTCCGGTAATCTCATCCGGCAGCGGAAATTTGGCGCGACACTACGTATTGGCGGCGAAAAGTCAAGCCCGCTTCTTCCGCAAAAGCAGTCTTCCCGCCGCAAACAGTGCATATGCGGCAAAAAACACGCCGAGTGTCATCGGGAATCCCTTCGGTCCCAGCATGTCCATGCCGACGCCAACGGCCTGCGGTCCCGCAAGCATGCCGATGGCATAGCAGAACACAAAGGCAGCATTGGCGGATGCCAGTTCGCGCCCGGTCAATTCAGAACCGAGATGCGCGAGGCCGATTGTGTAGAGCCCGGCCACTACGCCGCCCCAAAGGAACAGGATCGCCGCCATGAGATACCAGTGCAGCATGAGATAGGGCAGGGCGATCATACCGATCAGGCCCGTTGTGGCGCAGAAAAGCAGAAGCTTGCGGCGATCCGAAATACGATCGCTGACGAGGCCTAGTGGAATTTGCATCAGCACATTGCCCAGACCTATCATTGTGAGCAGAAGTGCTGCGTCTGCTTCCGGATAACCGATACGCGCACCGAAGACTGGAAAGAGGGCAAAGCCACCGGTTTCCACAGCACCAAAGACGAAGACGGCCATGGTCGCGGTTGGAACGGCAAAGATGAAGGGCAGAAAGGGGACGTGTTCGCCCTCCTCGAAGTCGGGACTATCCCGCCACGCGAATGCAACCGGTATGAGGGCTATCATGATAATGACGAAGCCGACATAGAATGGCAGTCCGCCCGTACTGCCGATCTTCGAGAACAGCCACGGTCCGAATGCAAAACCTAGTGAAAGCGAGGTGGAATAGATACCGAGCACCAGCCCGCGCTTTTCAGGCGGCGCCGAGGCATTGATCCAGTATTCGGACAGAACGAAAAGCACGGTCAATGCAAAATGCAGGACGATGCGTAGCGCAAACCAAGCCCAGAGCGGTTGAAAGAAGTGGAAGCCGAGAAAGGCTCCGCTTCCGATGATAAGCATGAGGAAAATCGCCTTGACCACACCCAATCGTGCGGCGATGGGAGCGGCCAGCGGAGCGGCAACGATGGATGCCAATCCTGCGACGGCCGTATTGGCGCCGATCAGGCTCGCGGAATGACCACGACTTTCCAGGAGAACGCTTAGAAGCGGAATACCCAAGCCGATTGCTGCGCCAACCGCACTGATCGTGGCTATGGCTGCAGCAAGTGAGCGCCAGTGCATCTGGCCCACTGCCGGCCCGCCGCCTGGTTCTTGCGGGACAAGATCGGCAGGTTGGATTTCTTTATTCATAGGTTTCAGATCACTTCGCGAACAAAGCGGCCATGCCGCTTGCAATATTGCACCACTGGCAAGGTGGAAGGCAGTTCAAGTTTGGTATCCGACAGAAGCACGCGGGCTTCCTTCAGGATAGCCTGAGTTATATGAGCGACGTCGAGTTTATCGATTTGATCGATGGAAACCCAGTCCAGATCCTCCAGTTCGCCACTTGGAACGAGCGATTGCCCGTCCAGCTCCGGTATCTGATCGCGAAATGCGATAAAAAAGCGGGTATCAAACCGGCGAACATTGTCCGGCGGCGTTACCGCACGGGCAAAATAGCGCAGGCTGTTCAAGGCTGGCATCACGCCGTTGTCGAGGAAGGCTGACCAGTCGCGGTGTGTGGGTAAAGCGATTGGAGCCGAGGTAGCTTGCCCTATGCGGAGGCCGGTCTCTTCAAAAGTTTCGCGAATAGCGCATAGGCCGAGGGCACGGGCGCGACGCAGCGATGCACGAGCCCCCATGCCTGCGAGCAGCTTGGCAACATCATTATTATTGAGTTCAGCCGCAGCGGCGATAGCGCCGTCTACAGGATCGGCACGACCGCCTGGAAAGACAAACTTGCCAGGCATGAACACAAGGCTGGCGTGGCGTCTGCCCATGAGAATTCGCGGCTTGCTGCCCGATCTGTCGACAAGCAACAGGGATGCGGCGTCGCGCGGTCGCAAAGCTTTCGCGGCTTTGACTGACGAGGAGGGGGGCTGAACCATGGCGGTCATGATGACCTTCAGGTCACGTCGCCATATTCGCCTTCGCCCTTACCCCCAAAACCATGCATATAGAGCGCCCATTGCAGGCCAATGGTCGCACCTTTCATGGGTTGGAGAAGCAACAGCGACATAATCACCGTCAGCGGTCCCCATATCGCCATATGAGCCCAGAGTGGCAGATTGGTGGTTGCTTCCACGCCCATGAAAGCGCCTACAACCACGTGTCCCACGATCAAAATGGTGAGGTATGCAGGAAGATCGTCGGCGCGTTGTTCTGTGTAGTCTTCGCCACACACGGAACATTGCGCAACTGGTTTCACAAATGAACGAAAAAGCTTTCCTTCACCGCAATGCGGGCAACGTCCGCGAAAACCGCGCCACATCGCTTCCCCCAAAGGGCGTTTCGGGTGAATGGCCTTGGGGTTTTCGCCGCCGAAAACCTGCACATTTTGCGCGGAATTGGCCTCTAGCGTGCTCATCAGCGACCTCTTCTCTTCTGACGCGGAATACCCGCGGGTTTACCCCTTCGCCCACGCATCGTCCGGCTTGCCTTGTGATGCGAGCGGGTCGCCATTGGCAGAGGATGCGGTTCCGAAACCATCTCAAAACGAAGCGCGCCCGCAACGGGGAGCGCTTCTACAAGCCGAACCGTCACTGTATCACCAAGCCGGAAGCCTTTACCGCTCCGTTCACCGGCAATCGCATGGTTCGCTTCGTCATATAAATAGTATTCATGACCTAAAGTTGAAATGGGTACCAGCCCATCCGCGCCATATGTCGCAAGGTTCACGAAAAGACCGGCCCGCGTTACGCCCGTAACGCGCCCTTCATATTCGTCTCCAAGATGTGCGGCGAGAAAGTGTGCAATGAGACGGTCAACAGTTTCACGCTCGGCCAGCATGGCGCGACGTTCGGTCGAGGAGATGAGTGCGGAGATTTCTTCGAGATGCGCTTCCTCCTCTGTCGTTAATCCGTCACTTCCAAGATTCAGGGCCTTGATCAGAGCGCGGTGAACGATGAGGTCGGCGTAACGGCGGATCGGCGAGGTGAAATGCGCATAACGGCTCAGATGCAAGCCGAAATGTCCGATATTATCAGGGTTGTATTCCGCTTGGCTTTGTGTGCGCAGCACGACCTGATTGACCAGTTCTTGATGATCCGAGCCTTCAACGGCTTCAAGAATCCGATTGAACTGAGCGGGCTGCAACTCCGCACCCTTGGCAAGGTTTAGATCAAGCGTGCGCAGGAACTCACGCAGGGTTTCCTGCTTGGCAAGCGCCGGTGCATCGTGAATGCGGAAAATCAACGGCTGGCGGCGCGCTTCCAATGTTTCTGCGGCAGCGACATTCGCCTGAATCATGAACTCTTCGATCAGCTTGTGCGCGTCGAGCCGTTCTGGAACGATAACCTTATCCACCTTGCCATCGGGCGTGAGCAGAATTTTCTTTTCCGGCAGGTCGAGTTCCAGCGGTTCGCGGGCATCGCGCCCCCGCTTCAGTACGGCATAGGCGTTCCACAGCGGTTTCAATATGCCATCGAGAATCGGCGCGGTCTTGTCATCCGGCGCGCCATCAACGGCAGCCTGCGCTTGCGAATAGCTGAGTTTAGCCGCCGATTTCATCATGATGCGATGGAATTTGTGCGACTTCTTGCGTCCATCAGCCGCAAAAATCATACGAACGGCAAGAGCGGGGCGATCTTCAAGTTCACGAAGCGAACAGAGATTGTTTGAAATCCGTTCGGGCAGCATTGGTACGACCCGGTCGGGGAAATAGACCGAGTTACCGCGCTTCTGTGCTTCGCGATCAAGCGCGGAATCTGGCCGAACATAGGCTGCAACGTCTGCGATAGCCACAATGACAATCTGGCCGCCCGGATTCTCGGGGTCCTTATCCGGCTCGGCGTAAACCGCATCATCATGATCCTTGGCATCAGCCGGATCGATGGTCAGGAGCGGAATATCGCGCCAGTCTTCCCTGCCGTCCATCGCCGCAGGCTGGGCGGCTTCTGCCTCGCTCAGCGCTTCCGCTGGAAAAACATGCGGAATTTCATGCTCGTGAATAGCAATCATCGACAGGGCTTTTTCGCTGTCGATAGACCCGACCACTTGTCGAACCTTGCCGCGTGGCAACTCCTGACGGCGCGAGGAAATCAGGTCGACTTCAACAAGATCGCCAGCTTCGGCATTTTCGAGTTGTGCCGGGTCGAGCTGCACCTCCGGCTGCTTTCGGTTTACCGGGTCAAGGCGCCATTCACCATTGCCAAGCTTGCGCACAATGCCGAGCACCGCATTTGTACGGTGCTCGAGGCGCTTCATTACCCGGGCGGTATAATCCGGTCCGTCCCGATCCTCACTGCGGAATATTTTTGCCAGAACGCGGTCACCCACGCCAACAGCCGGGCCGCCTTCGGAGGACTTGTTCAACCGGGTGCGGCGGATCAGGACGACGGGAGGCTTGCCATAAGCGGCTTCATCCCACTCCGACGGACGTGCTAGTAAACCGCCATCCTCGTCGCGCCCGGTGATATCAAGCACGGTAACTGCAGGCAACGCACCAGGACGAGACAATTTGCGGGTGCGTTTTTCGACCAAGCCCTCGTCGGAGAGCTCGCGCAGGAGGTCTTTCAGATAGACCCGGGCATCCCCCTTGATGTTGAATGCTTTTGCCAGCTCACGCTTGCCTGCCCGATCGGGGTTCTCCTCAATATATTTGAGAACCTCTTCGCGGGTTGGAAGGAACGCATTGGGATCGTTCCTTCCATCAGCGGATTTTGCTTTGGCTGCACGCCGTTCGGTCCGCGCGGATCGACCGGTATCGGATTTGGAAAAACGGCGTGCCAATTGCTACTCCTCTACCGCCTCAGCCTTGGATTTGGCTTTCGACTTGGCCTTTGCTGGTGCCTTTTTGGCCGCGGGCTTCTTTGCAGAGGCTTTCTTTTCAGCGCCGGCCGAAGCCTTGCGGGCAGGGGCTTTCTTGCTCTTGGAAGAACCAGCCTTTTCTGTAATCAGTTGCAGTGCTTCTTCCAGCGTAACACTTGCCGGGTCCTTGCCCTTCGGCAACGTGGCGTTGACCTTGCCCCAATTGACATAAGGCCCATAGCGACCGTCGCGAACAGTGATTGAACCGCCTTCGGGATGGTCGCCGAGTGTCGCCAATGCAGCCGGTGTGGAACGGCCGCGACCGCCGCCCTTCGACTGTTTGTCGGCCAGAACGGACACAGCGCGATTGAGACCGACGGAAAAGACTTCTTCGGCATTCTCCAGATTGGCGAATGTCCCGTCATGGCTGACATAGGGCCCATAGCGACCGATGCCGGCGGAGATCATCTTGCCGGTTTCTGGATGCTGGCCGATGTCACGCGGCAGAGACAAAAGTGCAACGGCTTTCTCATGGTCGAGCGTATCGACGGTCCAGCCTTTCGGAAGGCTGGCGCGCTTTGCTTCCTTGCCCTCGCCGCGCTGGACATAGGGGCCGAAACGACCAGTCCGGGCGGTGATCTCTTCCCCGGTGAATGGGTCCTTGCCGAGCGATTTTGGTTCGTCTGCAGCTGCAGATTCGCCATTGGCGTCACCGCCGAGCTGGCGCGTATATTTGCATTCCGGATAGTTGGAGCAGCCGACGAATGCACCGTATTTGCCAAGCTTCAACGACAGCATTCCTGTGCCGCAGGTCGGGCACGAACGCGGATCACTACCGTCTTCGCGTGCAGGGAATACCAGCGGTGCAAGTTCTTCGTTCAGCGCATCGAGAACATTGGTGACGCGCAATTCCTTGATGTCATCGACATTGCCGGAGAAGTCGCGCCAGAAGTCGCGCAGAACATCCTTCCAGGAAAGCTTGCCATCCGAAATAAGATCGAGCTTTTCCTCAAGGTCTGCCGTGAAATCATATTCCACATAACGCTCGAAGAAGCTTTCGAGGAAGGCTGTGACCAGACGGCCCTTTGGTTCTGGAATAAGCTTGCGCTTGTCGATCGTGATATATTCGCGGTCGCGCAAAGTGGCCAGCGTTGCAGCATAGGTCGAAGGACGACCGATGCCGAGTTCTTCCATCTTCTTGATGAGCGAAGCTTCCGAATAGCGCGGCGGCGGTTCGGTCGAATGCTGGGTCGCATCGATCTTTTCGCGTGCCAGAGCTTCACCAGAACGAATTTCCGGCAACTTTGCACCATCCTCGTCGTCGTCTTCTTCCTCGCGATGATCCATATAGGCGGCGAGGAAGCCATCAAATTTCGTGACCGAACCGTTGGCACGCAGCATGGCCGAGCGCGAGCCGTTGACCGCCTCAATGTCGACGGTGGTGCGTTCAATATCGGCAGCCTGCATCTGGCTGGCGATGGCGCGTTTCCAGATCAACTCATAGAGTCGGGCCTGATCCTCATCGAGATAACGGCGCACATCCTTCGGGTGCCGCGAGAAATCCGTCGGGCGGATGGCTTCGTGCGCTTCCTGTGCGTTCTTGGCCTTGCTGGAATAATAGCGTGGTTTTTCCGGCACATATTTTGCACCGAAGCTTTTGCCGATGGCGTCACGGGCTGCGTTGATTGCTTCCGGAGCGATCTGTACGCCGTCGGTACGCATATAGGTGATCAGACCGGCAGTCTCGCCGCCAATATCGACACCTTCATAAAGCCGCTGCGCCACTTGCATGGTGCGCGAGGCAGAAAAACCGAGCTGGCCGGAGGCTGCCTGCTGTAGAGTCGATGTGGTGAATGGCGGTCCCGGATTGCGTTTGGTCGGCTTTGCCTCGACGGAAAGAGCTTTGAAGCTTGCGCCTTCCAGCATGGTACGAATGGCCGTTGCCTGTTCACCATTCTTGATGTCGAGTTTGCCGAGCTTCTTGCTGTCAACAGCAGTGAGGCGGGCAGTGAAACTGTCATTGCGCGGTGTCTTCAACAGCGCCGCGATGTTCCAGTATTCCTCACGGATGAAGCGTTCGATCTCGGATTCGCGATCGGCGACGAGACGCAGGGCCACCGATTGTACACGACCAGCTGAGCGCGCGCCCGGCAGTTTGCGCCACAGAACAGGCGAAAGGGTGAAGCCTACGAGATAATCCAGTGCACGGCGTGCAAGATATGCATCGACCAATGGTTCATCGATATCGCGTGGATTGGCGATAGCATCGAGAACAGCCTTTTTGGTGATGGCATTGAAAGCCACACGCTTGACCGTTTTGCCCTTGAGCGCCTTTTTCTGATTGAGCACTTCAAGCACATGCCACGAGATGGCTTCACCTTCGCGATCCGGATCGGTTGCGAGAATGATGCCGTCGCTGTCTTTCAGCGCTTTGACAATATCGGCAAGGCGTTTGGAGGAATTGCTATCCACCTCCCACGACATTGCAAAGTCTTCATCAGGGCGAACCGAGCCATCTTTAGCTGGCAGGTCTCGCACATGACCGAACGAGGCCAGAACCTTATAGTTCGAGCCCAGATACTTATTGATGGTTTTAGCCTTGGCAGGCGATTCGACAACGACGACGTTCATTTAAAGCAGCCCAGATTCGCGCCCCATGGAGACAAAATATCTCCTCTCCGCGAGAAATTCGTTGCCTTCACATGAACAGCAGGCAGCGTTTGGTCAAGAGCAGGACGACAAAAATAACGAAATACAACTTAAAATTGCTGTTAAGTTGAGTGAAACCAATAGTAGCATAGGGTACAGGGAAATCAGTTATCTCGCGAGGAGATAGGTATGAACGATACGGCGAGTTTTCCAGAGATGGAAGACGGTGAGGGTGTGGAAACCGCGACTCGCTTCGAGACGGTAACATATATTGAGCAGATGCTCGAACAGCTTAGCATGATGGCGAAAAGTACGAATTATGTGTTGCTGGCCTATATGATTGAGATGGCTCATGTGGAGGCCCGAGAAGCTCTTCAGAATGAGTCCGAGGCATAATGCGTTATTCCAGAGGGACCAAAGCGACCTGATTGCCCGCAGATCGATGTAGCCGTCCGGCCAGATCCAGTTCCAGCAAAATCAGATGAACGGCCCCGGTATCCATACCTGTATGACGAACGAGCGCGTCGATGTCAGTCGGTACGGGACCGAGCGCATCGATAACGATGTCTCTTTGCTCTTCCGTTGCGATCGGTTGGAGTGATTCCGGTTCTTCCAACGCTGAAGACAAAAGATCGGGCTGTGCTAGTGTATCGGCCTGATAGGCGGTTGAGCCGGCCAGCGGCCTGAGTGCCTCGATGATGTCGTTCGCTTCTGTGACCAGTGTCGCACCTTGTTTCAGCAGCAGGTTTGTACCGCGTGCACGGGGATCAAGCGGAGAGCCTGGAACGGCAAACACGGTGCGTCCCATGTCTCCTGCCATACGCGCGCTGATAAGCGAGCCGGAACGCTCGGCTGCTTCAACGACGATCAGTCCTAGCGATAAGCCAGCAATAATCCGATTGCGGCGCGGAAAATCACGCGAGCGCGGCTCCGCGCCCATCGGCATTTCACTTATGAGCGCGCCGCCCTGTTCCGGTATGGCGCGATAGAGGGGAAGGTTTTCCGGCGGATAGGGACGGTCAAGTCCGCCTGCAAGTACTGCTACTGTGCCTGTTTTCAGGCTTGCGCGGTGTGCAGCGGCATCAATACCGCGCGCAAGCCCCGAAATAACAGCAAATCCGGCTTCGCCAAGATCGTGTGCCAGGCGTTCGGTAAACCGCGCGCCAATCACCGAAGCATTGCGCGAACCAACAATTGCAATGGGGGGCTTACGGAAGACGGCTGCATTTCCCTTGATTGTAACCAAGGGGGGCGGAGCTTCACAGTTTCTGAGCTGCTGTGGATAATCCGGCTCGCCCATGCCGACAAGACGGGCACCGGCGCGCTCAATGGCTTCAAGCTCGCGCTCAGCGTCATCCAAGGATGCAACACGGATCGGACGGGCACTGCCGCCTCTGATATTGAGATCAGGCAGCATTTCTATGGCGCTTGAGGCTGAGCCGCAAAACAGAATCAGATCGCGAAACGTGACAGGGCCAATGTTGTCGGTCCGGATGAGGCGTAGCCAGTTGAGCCGCTGACGATCGGAGAGGCGAATTCCAGTTTTCGAATTCGCGCTTTCCTTCATCCCTTAGCTCCGATCTTGCTCTCGGTGCCGTTCAAGAGGCGCGAAATATTCGCCTTATGTTTGAAGATAACGATGATCGTCATGATCGCAAAGAGAATTGCGATTGCGGAATAGCCTCTCGAATAAAGCGCGATGGGAACAACGACGCTGGCGATAAGTGCTGCAAGGGAAGAATAACGCGTCAAAAGCGCCGTCACGATCCAGACGGCAGCGAAGACCAGCGCACCTGGCCATGCAAGACCGATAAGAACGCCCAGATAGGTGGCAACGCCCTTGCCGCCCTTGAAACCGATCCATACTGGAAAGAGATGACCGATGAAGGCACCGAAACCAGCGCCAATGGCGGCATCCGGCCCGTAGCGTGAAGCGACGAGAACGGCGACAGTGCCTTTGAGCATGTCAAAAATTAGCGTTGCCGCAGCAAGCTTCTTGTTACCGGTGCGCAGCACGTTCGTTGCGCCAATGTTGCCCGAGCCGATGGACCGGACATCACCCAGCCCGGCGAACCTGGTTAGGATCAAACCAAACGGAATGGAGCCAAGAAAATAGCCGAAGATGAGCGCTCCCATGAGCGCCAAGCTAAGGAATCCCGCTTCGGCCATGAATATCCCCTTGTTTCTTGATTCCGCCTACCCGGATTTTTGGATGATTGTTCCGGGTTATGCGGTGTTTTTCAAGCCGAGTAAACGGTTTTGCCAGCCACTAAAGTGTGGACGACGCGACCTTGAAAGCGAGCACTTTCAAAGCAACTGTTCTTAGACAGCGAGTGCAGGTCTTCTTCGCGCACGATCCAGGGCTCATCCAGATCGACAATGGCGATATCTGCTCGGGCGCCCGTCTTGAGAGTGCCTGCATCAAGGCCGAAAATACGAGCTGGAGCTGTTGATAGCACTTCAACCAGACGCAGCAGCGGAATGCTGTCATTGTGATAGAGACGAAGTGCGGCCCCCAGCAATGTTTCAAGGCCGATTGCGCCCGCTTCTGCATCCGAGAAAGGCAGGCGCTTGGTATCGACATCCTGCGGGTCGTGGGCGGAAACGATGATATCAATGGTGCCGTTTTTTACGGCCTCTACCATGGCAAGGCGATCCTGTTCGCTGCGCAAAGGCGGCGAAAGCCGGAAAAACGTGCGGAACTCTCCAATGTCGTTTTCATTGAGCGACAAATGGTTAATCGAAACGCCTGCAGTTACCTTGGCACCAAGGTCCTTCGAGCGACGCACGGCTTCCGCCGACATTTCGCAGGAAAGCTGTGCGGCATGATAGTTGCTGTTGGTTAGTGCTGCTAGACGCAGATCGCGTTCCAGCGGAATCACTTCCGCTTCACGCGGACTGCCGGAAAGACCAAGCCAGCTTGCAAACAGGCCTTCGTTCATCACGCCGGTGGCACCGAGATAGGGATCACGGGTTTCGCAGGCAATCACGGCATCGAAGTCGCGGGCATAGGTTAGCGCGCGCCGCATGAGCTGCGTATTGGCGATTGTCTGCCTGCCTTCCGTGAAGGCGACCGCCCCGGCATCGCGCAGCAGACCGATTTCGGTCATTTCCTCGCCATGCAGACCTTTGGTGATCGCTGCAGCCGGGTGCACGTTGACGACCGCCGTATCACGCGCCGTGCGTTTGACAAATTCCACCAGAGCCACGTCATCGATCACAGGATCGGTATCGGGCATCATGATGATGGAAGTTACGCCGCCAGCGGCTGCCGCACGGCTTGCTGAAGCAATGGTTTCGCGATGTTCGGCGCCGGGCTCCCCGACGAAGACGCGCGCATCCACGAGGCCAGGCAATACTGCCTTGCCATTCAGGTCGATAATTTGCGCACCTTCCGGTGCGCCCTGATTTCTGACGTCCGAACCAGCGGCAACAATCTTGCCATCTTCGATCAGCAAACTACCAGTTTCATCGAGACCGCGCGACGGGTCGACGATGCGCGCGTTTTCAAACAGGATCGCGCTCATGCTGCTTCTCCGTTGCTGGGATTACGGCGCGGATCAAGCAGGGCTTCCATCACGGCCATGCGCACAGCAACCCCCATTTCCACCTGTTGCTGGATTACGCTCTGCGGCCCGTCGGCAACATCGGATGCGATCTCGACGCCGCGATTCATCGGACCGGGATGCATGACGAGTGCGTCAGGTTTGGCGACTTTGAGCTTTTCTTTATCGAGGCCATAGAAGCGGAAATATTCGCGTACCGAGGGCACGAAGGAGCCGGCCATGCGCTCGCGCTGAAGGCGCAGCATCATGACCACATCGGCATCTTTCAGGCCTTCTTCCATCGAATTGAAGACCTCGACGCTCATATCGGCCATGCCAGAAGGCAGAAGGGTGGACGGCGCGACGACGCGCACCCTTGCGCCAAGCGCGTTGAGAAGGAGAATGTTGGAGCGTGCCACACGGGAATGCAGCACATCGCCGCAAATGGCGACGATAAGATTTTCAATCTGGCCTTTGGCGCGGCGGATGGTTAGCGCGTCGAGAAGTGCCTGTGTGGGGTGTTCGTGTGCGCCGTCACCGGCGTTGACGACCGAGCAGCCGACTTTCTGCGCGAGGAGGGCAGCGGCGCCTGCCGAAGCGTGACGGATAACCAATATATCCGGCTGCATGGCGTTCAGCGTCATCGCCGTATCGATGAGCGTTTCGCCTTTCTTGACCGACGAATTGCCGACCGACATATTCATGACGTCGGCGCCGAGCCGTTTTCCGGCCAGCTCGAACGACGATTGCGTTCGTGTCGATGCTTCGAAGAAGAGATTGATTTGCGTGCGACCGCGTAGCACGGACTTTTTCTTCTCGGGCTGTCTGGAAACAGCGATTTCCTGATCGGCAAGATCAAGAAGGCAGAGAATGTCCAGGGGCGAAAGCCCCTTGATGCCCAGCAGGTGGCGGTGAGGGAAAAGCGGAGGGACCGTTTGATTTATCATGGCAAGTCACCCGTATAGGACCATGAGGCAGGTCCCGCAACCGTCCTTATAATGGCTTCGGGCGATTCACCAAGAAAAACCTGTGTTGTTCGGACGACAAATTGCGTTCGAGATGGCAAAATTTTAGCAAATGCAATGCAAGAAACCTAAATTAAACTGAATCGCACAATACGGAACGAGCTTTTGAAAACGCACGACGTTACCAACCAGACGCCGCCCATGACGGGCAACAATGCCTATCTGGGCGATCCGCTCTTGATGCAGGTTGCGGCGCGATTCCCGAAGGAATTGCATGCCGATCTGGAGCAGACGGGCCGTTTTGTTTTGTCGGCTGAAGCACAGGACCTTGCACGTCTCGCCAATACCGAACTGCCGAAATTGCGGACGCATGACAGGCAGGGTAACCGTATCGACCTTGTCGAATATCATCCGGCCTATCATGCGCTGATGCGCCGTTCCATCGCGGCAGGCCTGCATTGCTCGATCTGGGAAGGCAATCCGCTCGAAAGCGGTCGCCGTCATCAGGCGCGTGCATCGCGCTTTTTCCTGACCGCACAGCTTGAGGCGGGGCATCTTTGCCCGCTTACCATGACAAGCGCGTCGCTCGCCGCACTCATGGCATCGCCGGAAATCTATAAGGAATGGTCGCCGGTCATCCTGTCGCGCAAGTACGATTTTTCGCAGAAACCCTCTTTTGCCAAGCAGGGCATTACGCTTGGCATGGGCATGACCGAAAAGCAGGGCGGAACCGATGTGCGCGCCAATACGACGCGCGCGACGCGCAATGACGGTGGCACCTATGCCATTACTGGCCACAAGTGGTTCATGTCTGCGCCGATGTCGGATGCTTTTCTGACACTCGCGCAGGCGGAAGAAGGCCTTTCCTGTTTTCTGCTCCCGCGCCTCACTTCAGGGGGAAGCGGGAACGGGTTCTTTTTCCAGCGCCTGAAAGACAAGCTTGGCAACAAGTCCAATGCTTCGTCGGAAGTTGAATTCGATGGTGCGGTCGGCCATCTGATCGGCAATCCGGGTGAGGGCGTCAAAACGATCATGGATATGGTCACGCTGACACGTCTCGATTGCGCTGTCGCGTCGGCCGGACTTATGCGTTCAGGCCTCGCCGAAGCCGTGCACCATAGCCGTCATCGTCAGGTATTCGGCAAGGCTCTTGTCGAGCAGCCATTGATGCAGCGCGTTCTTGCCGACATGGCGCTCGATGTTGCGGGTGCGACTGCGCTTTCCATGCGGCTGGCACGTGCTTTCGATATGGCTGCAAGTGATCGTGCCGAGGCTGCTTTTGCCCGCTGCATGACACCGGTGGTGAAATACTGGGTTTGCAAGATCGCACCTGCATTACTCTATGAAGCAATGGAGTGCCTTGGCGGTAACGGTTACATCGAAGAAGGCAATCTTGCGCGTGCCTATCGGGAAGCTCCGGTCAATGCAATCTGGGAAGGTTCCGGCAATGTCATGGCGCTGGACGTGGCGCGTGTGCTTTCACGCGCGCCGGGGCTCTTCGACGAAGTGCTGGAGTGGATCGGCGGACAGCTTGGTCCGCGTGGGCAAGGGACGCTCGATGTGCTGCGCGCCGCATTGCAGTTAACTGAAACTGATCCGGGCGTTGCGCGCCTTCTGACCGAGCAGCTGGCCTATGCTGCGGCAGCAGCAGAATTGCGCCAACTTGGGGCTGACGATGTGGCCGATGCATTTATCGAGACCCGTCTTGGCGGCCAGTGGCGTTCGACCTATGGCATGCTGGATGCGCGCCATAATGCCGAACGGATTCTCGATCAGCTTTATCCGGCGCCATAATCATCGGATGCCGACTGCCTGATACTATGCAGGCGGTCGAGCGCGCCTTGAAGAATGAAGGATGCAGCAGCCGAATCGATACGTTCGGCCCTCTTGCCGCGTGAGACGTCCATGCCGATCAGCGCTCGTTCGGCTGCGACGGTCGACAGGCGTTCATCCCAGAAAACGAAGGGCAGGTCGGTTAGAGGCTGCATGGTGCGCACAAATGCCCGTGTAGCCTGAACGCGGGGACCGGAAGTTCCGTCCATATTCATAGGCAAACCGATGACGATAACGCCGACCTTGTCGGCGTCGAGCGCTTTCAGAAGCACCTGTGCATCAATGGAAAACTTCACCCGTTTGATAACGGGGCGCGGATGCGCGAAGGAAAGACCGAGATCAGACACTGCAAGGCCGATGGTCTTGGTTCCCAGATCCAGTCCGGCAATCGTCTGCCCGGACTGAAGCAGCGCTGGAATTTCCTCGATTTCAACGACAGCCATTGGACCTCATAGGATTTTGAAGTGGTTTCATATTGCCTTCAACTTTATCGGCGTCATATCTGTTCGCAAACCGGAAATCGAGCCGGAAACAGAGATTGAGGAGAGACTCGATGAAACTTACCTGGCTTGGCCACGCCGCTTTCCGTGTTGAAACGGCAAAGGCTGTTATTCTCATCGATCCGTTTCTGAACGGAAATCCCGGTGCAAAGGGCATCGATTTCAAGGATGCAACCAAGGGCGTAACCCATATTGCGCTGACCCACGGCCACGGCGACCATGTGGGCGATACGGTAGCTATCGCCAGGGAACACGGTGCGACAGTCATCGCCAATGCCGATCTTGCAAGCTGGCTTGGCAGTCAGGGCGTGGAAAAGCTCGATCCTGGCAATACAGGTGGCACGGTGGCGCATGACGGGTTCACCGTTACTTTCGTCAATGCGCTCCACTCTTCGGCAATGCTGACGGAAAACGGTGTCTCGCAGGCGCTGGGCAATCCGAATGGTCTGGTATTCCATTTCGAAGATGCACCGACGCTCTATCATATGGGTGACACGGATATCTTCTCCGATATGGGGCTTATCAATGAGCTTCATCAGCCTGAGATCGGCATCGTTCCCATTGGTGACCGCTTCACGATGGGGGGCGCAGTCGCGGCTCTCGCCTGCCAGCGCTATTTCAACTTCAAAACCGTGCTGCCGTGCCACTACGCCTCGTTTCCAATCATCGATCAGACGGCGGACAAGTTCGTGGCCGGAATGGCAGATCATCGCGAAACGAAGGTTCTCACTGATCCGGCTGGCACTGTTCATTCGTTCTGACTTTGGGTTTGAAGCGCAAGAAATGTTGCGCTTCAACAATCGCGCCGTTATAGCCGGTAAGAAAACTTTTCAGGGTGGCGGTTCGCCGCCCGATCTAGTGCATGTCTCCCAAAAGTGGGTACCGGTTTTGGGGCAAAGACATGCGTAAAAACAAAAGATAGAGCATTTGCGGAGAACAGGATGTCCGTCGATATTTCTACCGTCAAGCGCGTCGCGCATCTGGCGCGCATTGCCGTCAGTGATGACGATGCGGAACGCATGACTGGCGAACTTAATGCTATTCTGGGCTTCGTCGAGCAACTGAATGAAGTCAATGTCGATGGTATCGAGCCTATGACTTCCGTTACGCCGATGGACATGCGCATGCGCCAGGACAAGGTAACGGATGGTGGTATTGCTGCTGCGGTGGTGGCAAATGCACCGGTTACGGAAGACAATTTCTTCGTCGTACCAAAGGTCGTGGAGTAAGGTGATGGCCATTCGGGTTTCAATCGAGACCCCCTTGCAGGACGATGTGCGCGCACTGGTCGAAGGCCTGAATGCGCATCTTCTGCCGCTGTCGCCGCTGGAATTCCAGTTCAAGATGACGGTTGAGCAGATGGCGGGGCCGGATACGACGGTCTTCGTGGCGCGCGATGAAGACGGCAAGGCTGTCGGCTGCGGTGCCTTGAAGATGCACGAAGATGGTATCGGCGAGGTGAAGCGCATGTTCACCCTTCCAGAAGTGCGCGGAAAGCGCGTTGGTTCGGTTCTGGTGGGTGCGATTGTCGATCAGGCAAGGGCCAATGGCATTTCCCGCCTTGTACTCGAAACGGGTACGGGACCCGGTTTTGCCGGTGCATGGCGGCTTTATGAGAATTCAGGTTTTACGCGCTGCGGTGTGGTTCTGGACTATCCGGATTCCGAATACAGCGCCTTTTTTGAAAAGCGTCTCGTTGGGGCGCACTGACAGGATTTGACGATGAGCGAACTGACCGCACTGACCATTGCCGAGGCGCGCGACAAGCTGAAGGCCAAAGCCATCACCGCGACCGAACTCACCGACGCCTATCTTTCCGCTATCGATTCCGCGAATGACGCGATCAATGCTTACGTGAAAGTGACACACGATCAGGCGCGTTCGATGGCCAAGGCTTCGGATGAGCGTATTGCCAAGGGTGAAGCGGGCGCACTGGAAGGCATTCCGCTTGGCGTGAAGGACCTGTTTGCCACCAAGGGCGTGCATACGCAGGCCTGCTCCCACATTCTCGACGGCTTCAAGCCGGAATATGAATCGACCGTCACAGCCAATCTGTGGGCCGACGGTGCAGTTATGCTCGGCAAGCTCAACATGGATGAGTTCGCCATGGGCTCGTCCAATGAAACCTCCTATTACGGTTCGGTCAAGAATCCTTGGCGCGCCAATGGTTCTAACGCGGATCTGGTGCCGGGCGGTTCGTCGGGTGGTTCGGCTGCCGCTGTTGCCGCGCACCTTTGCGCCGGCGCCACCGCAACCGATACCGGCGGTTCGATCCGCCAGCCTGCAGCCTTCACCGGCACGGTTGGTATCAAGCCGACCTATGGCCGCGTTTCGCGCTGGGGCACGGTTGCCTTCGCTTCGTCGCTCGATCAGGCAGGACCGATTGCCCGTGACGTACGGGATGCAGCTATCCTGTTGAAATCCATGGCTTCGCTTGATCTCAAGGATACGACATCGGTCGATCTGCCTATTCCAGATTATGAAGCTGCGATCGGCAAGTCGCTCAAGGGCATGAAGATTGGTATTCCGAAGGAATATCGCGTTGATGGCATGCCGGATGAGATTGAGGAGCTTTGGCAGAAGGGTATCCAGTATCTGAAGGATGCCGGTGCCGAGATTGTCGATATTTCGTTGCCACACACGAAATATGCGCTGCCTGCTTACTACATCGTGGCACCGGCGGAAGCCTCTTCAAACCTCGCCCGTTACGATGGCGTGCGTTATGGTCTGCGTGTACCCGGCAAAGACATTGCCGATATGTACGAACAGACCCGCGCAGCTGGCTTCGGCAAGGAAGTAAAGCGCCGTATCATGATCGGCACCTATGTTCTGTCGGCAGGCTACTACGATGCCTATTATCTGCGTGCGCAGAAAGTGCGTACGCTGATCAAGAAGGACTTTGAAGACGTATTCGCCATGGGCGTACATGCGATCCTGACGCCAGCAACACCTTCGGCTGCATTTGGTCTTGCCGATGAGGATCTCGCCAACGATCCGGTCAAGATGTACCTCAACGACATCTTCACGGTAACGGTCAACATGGCCGGTCTTCCGGGTATTGCCGTGCCTGCCGGTATCAATGACAAAGGCTTGCCGCTCGGCCTTCAGCTTATCGGACGTCCATTCGAGGAAGAGACCTTGTTCCAGGCAGCGCATGCCATTGAGCAGGCTGCCGGACGATTTACTCCGACAAAGTGGTGGTAAAAGCCGACTTTCTTATTCGCCGGGGTTTCCCCGGCGAATTTGTCTCTATGTCCGCATTGGCGGTCAGGGCCTGGCGTATTGCGGCTCGCGATATTGAACTGAGCGCGGAAGGCCAAAAAGCGTTGGAAGCCAAGTTCCAGCGCGATCTCCAAGAGAATGCGGACGGTGTTTTGGCTGCTGAAAGGGCCGGGGCACTTGCAGGTTGGGGTGCCAGGGTACCCCAAAGTAATTACATTTCCGATTTATGGGTCGATCCACCGTATCACGGGCAGGGAATTGGCAGACAGCTTCTTGATGCCCTGATGGTGAAAATTCTGCTTGATGGTTTTGATGAAGCACAGATCGGCACGCATGCGGATAATCTGCCTGCGATCAATCTTTATAAAAAGGCTGGTTTTCAGATAGACTGGCAAGGGGGCGAGTGGTCGGAGAGTTTCGGGAGGACTGTCGAGAAAGTCAGAATGCGCGCCGGTCTTTGAAGGCCAACTCCGCGCAACCGTTGCCGAATGGTCTATCGCGCCTATCCTTCCTTGGAGTGGACAACATCAGGAGGAGGGCAAGCGATGTGGATCATGCTGACGGAAGTGAACGGCGAAAAGCTCGCGGTGAATTTCAATCACGTTCTTTCTTATAACGCTTATGGAACCGGCACACGCATTGTGACACTGAGTACGGATCAGACCTTCTTTGTCAAAGAGTCGATTGAGGAAATTGAAGCCAAGTTAGGCATCGACGTGAAAGCCTGAATCTTTCTTTTATCAGTGACTTAAATAGCTTTATTGAAAAAGAAAATGAACGGCATCGCCCTTGCGAACTGCCGTTCATCCGGTCTGCATTTTCAGGCACATTTCGTGGTTCGCTGAAAATGCTCTATCTTCTTGTTTTTAAGCGCATATCGTTCCGAAAACCGGTCCCATTTTTCAGAGCGCACTCTAGATATCAAGCTCTTCGACAAAAGCTGCACGGTCCTGAATGAAACGGAAACGAGCCTCCGGCTTTGTGCCCATCAGTTCATCGACGGTGTTGCGGGTTTCATCGACATATTCTTCGTCCACCTGAACACGCAGAAGCGTGCGCTTCCTTGGGTCCATGGTCGTCTCTTTGAGCTGTTCGGCGCGCATTTCGCCAAGGCCTTTGAAACGACCGATTTCGACTTTGCCACGCCCGGTGAACACGGTCCGTAGAAGCTCGTCCTTATGCGCTTCATCCCGCGCATAAGCGACCTTTCCGCCTTGGCTCAGGCGGAAAAGCGGAGGAACTGCCAGATAGAGATGGCCGTTGCGGATCAGGTCGGGCATTTCCTGATAGAAGAATGTAATGAGCAGCGATGCGATATGTGCGCCATCGACGTCGGCATCGGTCATGACGATGACGCGATCATAGCGCAGATCGTCTTCCCGATAATTCTTGCGCGTACCGCAGCCGAGAGCTTGCACCAGATCACTTATCTGCTGGTTTGCCGTCAGCTTCTCGCGTCCGGCGCTGGCAACGTTCAAAATCTTGCCGCGCAATGGCAGGATAGCCTGATTGGCGCGGTTACGCGCCTGTTTGGCTGAACCACCTGCCGAGTCACCCTCGACGATGAACAGTTCTGCACCGGCAGCGGCATTCTGCGTGCAATCGGCAAGTTTGCCGGGCAGGCGCAGCTTGCGCGTCGCACTTTTTCGGACGGTTTCCTTTTCCTGACGGCGGCGCAAGCGTTCGTCGGCGCGGTCGATCACCCAGTCCAGAAGGCGAGAGGCTTCCTGCGGGGAGGCGGCAAGCCAATGATCGAACGGGTCACGGATTGCATTCTCCACGATGCGTTGTGCTTCGACGGTGGCAAGTTTGTCCTTGGTTTGACCGACAAACTCCGGCTCGCGAATGAAAACCGACAGCATCCCCGCTGCCGATACCATCACGTCATCGGTCGTTATGATCGAAGCGCGCTTGTTGTTGGTCAGTTCCGCATAGGCTTTCAGCCCCCGCGTCAGGGCAATACGCAAACCTGCTTCATGCGTGCCGCCATCGCCGGTCGGGATAGTGTTACAATAGGAATGGACGAAACCATCCCCACCAAACCACGAAACTGCCCACTCGACAGCGCCGTGGCCACCCTGCTTTTCGGTCTTGCCTGCGAAAACCTCACGCGTGACCTGATGTTCCTTACCGAGCGATGCCTCAAGGTAATCCTTCAAGCCGCCGGGGAAGTGAAACACGGCCTTCTCGGGTGTTTCCTTCTTTGGGTCGAGCAGGGCAGGATCGCAGTTCCAGCGGATTTCAACACCGCCGAACAAATAGGCCTTCGACCGTGCCATGCGATAAAGACGGTGTGGATCGAACTGTGCCGTCTTGCCAAAAATATCAGGGTCCGGATGGAAGCGCACGCGAGTGCCACGACGATTGTGCACTTCACCGAGCTCTTCCAGCCCGCCTTGCGGGATACCGCGCGAGAATCGCTGGCGATAAAGACGGCGATTGCGTGCGACTTCCACTTCCAGCACGTCAGAAAGGGCATTCACCACCGAAACACCGACGCCGTGCAAGCCGCCTGATGTTTCATAAGCCTTACCGTCGAACTTGCCGCCCGCATGCAGTTTGGTCATGATGACTTCGAGCGTGGACTTTCCGGGAACCTGCGGATGTTCATCCACCGGAATGCCGCGTCCATTGTCCGAAACCGTTACAAACCCGTCGGCATCGAAGCTCACTTCGATGAAATTGGCATGCCCTGCGACAGCTTCGTCCATCGAGTTGTCGATGACTTCGGCGAAGAGATGATGCAACGCCTTTTCGTCTGTGCCGCCGATATACATGCCGGGACGCAGGCGAACCGGCTCCAGGCCTTCCAGAACGCGGATAGATGATGCGTTGTAGTCGTCGCCTGCCGATGAAGCAGGTGGCGCCTTGGTCGTCACCGGCTTTGGAACAGAGAGCGAAGGCGCTGCCACTGGCTGCGCAACAGGCTGTGGTGCTACAGGTTTTTCCCCCTGACGTCCCTGTTCTTGTTCCCGTTCTCGGGCCCGGGCATTGTTGACCACTCTCGAGAAGAGATCGTTGCTATCGTCCATCTGTTCCGAAAAGCTCTCTATCTGAATTTCAGGAGGTCTGCGTCGAGCTCGCTCGCCATCGACCGGAAAATACTGTTCGCGAATCACCTAAATCATGCCATGTGCGCTCGCGAAAGGCGAACAAAGTTCGCTTTACGTTCCATTTTCGCACGGCTTTTTCAAAGGGTTTTGTTCAGAACCGAAATGATTTGCACCAGAAAGAAGGCGAAAGTCAAACAAGTGGGATATTTCCGATCAAATTGGATGGAAACGCTACCACAGTTCGCATAGAGCGATAGCGGGGAATATTCAGAATACCGAGAGTTTGAAATGCAAAACAGCGCGACAAGTGGCATGGAAGCGCACGTAAAGGGCATGGCGATCATGGTGCTCTCGGTGCTTTTGCTACCGTTGATGGACGCCATCGGCAAATGGCTCGCCATGGTGGACAACATGCCTCCGGCCACTGTCACATTCATGCGCTTTTTCATTCAGTGCTGGCTGATGTTCTTTATTCTCCTCATTGTCGGTGGTTTCGCTGCACTGCGAACACAATATCTGGCGGGAAATCTCATCCGCGGCGCATTGATGGGGTTCGGTGGGCTCTGCTTCTTCACGGCGGTCAAATATATGCCGCTGGCCGATGCGATGGCCGTCTTCTTCGCCGAACCGCTTATTCTGACGCTCTTTTCGGCAATTTTCCTCAAGGAAAAGGTGGGCTGGAGAAGGTTCAGCGCAGTCGGCATCGGTCTTATCGGCACGATGATCGTGATCCAGCCGAGTTTTGAGATCTTTGGTGCTGTTTCGCTTCTACCGCTGGCGACAGCCGTAACCTTCGCAATCTACCTGATCCTGAATCGCAAATACGGTGCCAAGGAAAGCCCGCTTGTCATGCAGTTCTATGCGGGTGTTGGTGGCTGGATGTTTGCCGGGGTCGCCATGATTTTCGGAACTGCTGCGGGGCTCGGTGACTTGAGTTTTGGTCTGCCGCACGGCATTCAGCCTTGGCTTCTTCTGCTGCTTCTGGGAACGATCGGAACCGTCAGCCATTTGATGGTCGTGCAGGCGTTCAAGCTGGCCCCGGCATCAGTGCTGGCCCCGTTCCAGTATCTGGAAATTGTCAATGCTGTTCTGGTTGGCTTGATCGTGTTCGGTGATTTCCCGACGCCATCGAAATGGTGCGGGATCGCGATTATCGTCGGGTCCGGGTTCTATGTTTTCATGCGCGAGCGCCGCGTGAAAGCCGACGCTGTCGCTTGAGACCGAGCTAGAGCGGTTCTAGTTAAAACGGAATCGTGGGACCGCTCTATCTCTTTATTTTACGCATTCCCCAACGCAAAACCGCTTCGCACTTTTGCTGGAAATGCCTATTTCAACTGACGGGGTCCGAAGACCGTCTCGAAGGCTTTTCCCAAAGCGACGTCCATGTCGCCCATTGTTACCGGCAATCCGAGGTCTACAAGGCTGGTAACGCCATGTTCGGAAATTCCGCAAGGAACGATTCCCGCATAGTGGCCGAGATCTGGTTCGACATTGATGGCGATGCCATGAAAGCTTACCCAACGACGGAGGCGGATGCCAATAGCCGCGATCTTGTCTTCGCACATGCCGCCATTGGCAAGGCGTGGCTTTTCCGGCCGTGTAACCCATACGCCGACACGATCCTCACGACGTTCGCCTTTGACGTTAAACTCGGCAAGGCTCTCGATGATCCATTGCTCAAGAGCTGTTACAAAAGCGCGCACGTCCTCACGGCGGCGCTTCAGGTCGAGCATTACATAGGCCACGCGCTGGCCTGGCCCGTGATAGGTATATTCCCCGCCGCGTCCCGTGTTGAAGACAGGGAGACTGTTCGGGGTCAGGAGATCGTCTGCATTGGCGCTCGTCCCCGCTGTGTAAAGCGAGGGATGCTCGACCAGCCACACGAGTTCATTGGCGGTGCCTTCCCGAATGGCCTGGACGCGCGCTTCCATGAAAGCGAGAGCCTCTTCATAATCCGTCAGCCCTTCGGCAACGACCCAATCGACGGGAGCCGCATCTGCAATGACAGGCAGGAAATAGGCTTCCAGCGCATCGCGCTCACGCGACTTTTGTGAAGCTGTCTGGAAAACGGGGGAAGCGGAATTATTCGTCATGATGGCAGCATATGGCGGTTTTGCAGTGTAACCGCCAGATGTCAAAATGCCTCTCCGATCAATGAATCGCGAGCGGCACTTCCTTTTCACAGCGATTGCGCCCTGCCTGTTTGGCCCGATAAAGAGCACGGTCTGCGGCGTTGACGAGATGGCTATAGTCCGGATGACCGTTGAATGCAGCCACGCCGATGGACAGCGTGACCGTCTGACGTGCGCCATCCGGAAGGTTCAATGGCTGATGCGCAATCTGTTTGCGCAGTTCTTCGCCAATTGCAAAAGCCTTGTTCTCGTCGGCCTCTACGAGGGCGACGAGAAATTCTTCGCCACCATAGCGGAACACGAAGTCGCTCGGGCGGCAAAGCGACAGGATCGCTTCAGCCACCTGTTGGAGAACGGCATCGCCACTGCTATGCCCGTATGTATCGTTGATGTTCTTGAAGTGATCGATGTCGATCATCAGAACACTCAGATTCATAGCCTTCTGCGAGGCCATGCGTACCTCGCGGGTCAGGATCGAAGGCATGAAACGGCGATTGAGCGCGCGCGTCAGTGGATCGCGTCCTGTTTCCATGGCCGCCGCCGTCTGAAACAGCTCGGACAGCAGGAATTTCACTTCACCGATCTTGGTTTGAAACAGTGCGAGCGAAGCGGGGAGTTCAGCCGGGTTATCTTTGCGAGCGTTGCTGATAGCAGCCAGCAGCACTTCATCAATATGGTCTACGTTCCGGCGGATGTTCTCCAACGTGCCGGAGTTGGAAAACATCAGATCGGCCTTGTGCTGCAACCACAGCCCGAAGTCTGAGCTTGCGAGCGGGTGAAGCGGACTGTCGGAATTGCCATAAAGGTTGAAGAGAAGCGACTGGCTCCATTCCATAAGCGCTGCACGCTGCGATTCGCGCTCCAGCGGAAAATCATGGCTTAGCGTGAAAGCCCGATAGGCTTCGTCGGTCTGGGCGCTTTCGCGCGCATCTTTCACAAAAGCCTGGCTCATGATTTCAATCGCGATGTCGATGGCATTACTGACATGCACGATCAGGCGCGCCAAAGCCTCGCGTGATACAACCTCCAGCTCCAACTGACGAACGATTTCGTTTTTGAGCAGGCGCGCGCCCTGCATGACGACGTGGATCGGCACGTCGATACGGGCGTGAACTTCGCCAACCTTGCGCTGTTCGCGAATGAAAGCGTCAACATCGTCAGCGGTTCTCTGGAACATTTTCAGCAACCAGTCGCTTAGCGAATTATGCAGGCGTTCCTGCACCATTTTCTGGGACAGAAAAATCGCCGCGTCGCGGTTGCTCATAAGGCGGTCGTAAAACACGCCGACAAACTGTTCGCGGTGACGGGCGATCAGATCACGGAGAATGATAGAATGTTCTTCAGGCAAGCTGCGAACCAGCTCAACCCATTCGGTCTGGGTTGCGCCCAGTCCGGTTTTCGACCCCCATGCAGTGTCGAGTTCAGAGGTCGAATAATCCATGTTCATGCTCCTTGCGATAGCCGCAAGGCTCCGCCCGCGACCGGTGCGGAACCGGTGCCGGATTGGCTTCGCGGATCGGAGATTCTGCGGTTTGCCCTTGCTAGGAAGGGACTATGTGCGAATTCAATTGGCTTCTAATACCCCGACTTTCTTAAAAATTCTCTCTGCAAAGCGTCTAGTCACTCATTGGGGTAATTAGGGGCGCTTTTTGTAAAATTGCGGTCGAGATTGATAGAGCGTCGTAAGATTAAGTGACTTTACGAAATGGCTGATTGGCCTACCTATCTGCGGGCAAGATTCCAATTCTGGCCAACTCTGGAAAGGAACCCGGAATGAGATTGACGTTACTTTCTGCGGCGCTCGCGCTTTTCGCAGTGACCGCTTCTGCTGAAGCGGGTATGCCCGTTGCTCCAGCAGTACCGGCTGTTGCCGTTGATGGCGTTGGCTCTGTCATTCAGGTCGATTATCGCTGCCGTCGCGGTATGGTCCGTACACCAAGCGGCCGCTGCGTTACTGATCGCCGTTGGCGGGATGATCGTCGCGGGTGGGACCGCCATTCACCACGCTACGAACGTGATCGCCGCTGGCGCCATGATCGCGACCATCGTCGCGATCGCGTTTATATCGAGCCGCGTCGTCGCGGCCCGCATAACTAAAAAGAAAGAGAGCAGCGATTTCGCTGCTCTTTTTTATACCGGCTCGGTTCGTGTGCCGGAAAGACTATCAAGTTGCGGAAATACATCCGACGTCATAGGGGCCAATACGTCAATCACCAGTCCGTCTGGCGCAAAGTTGATATCGCATTTGGCCCTGAGTTCGGCTGTGAGAACGGAATAGAGCAGTCTCTGGCCGAAGCCACGGCGGGTAGGGCGTTCGACCGCAGGTCCTCCGTCTTCAATCCAGCGCATATGGAGTTTCCGCTCGCCCTGCCTTTCGACGACATCCCAGCTGAATTGGACTGTGCCGTTTTCGTTGGAAAGCGCACCGTATTTTACGGCATTCGTTGCGAGCTCGTACAAGCCAAGCGAAAGCGAAACCGTTACTCGGTCACTTACAACGAGTTCGGGGCCACGGGTTCGGATTCGATGGCCGAACGTACTGTTGAAGGGGGCGAGGGCTGTTTCACAGATCTGGCTGATCGTTGTGCCTGTCCAGTCCTCCCGGAGCAGCATATCATGCGCCTGACTGAGCGCACGCAGCCGCTCGCTGAACAGCTCGTTGGCGGTTTGTGGATCAGTGGCATTGCGCAAGGTCTGGTTGGCGATCGATTGCACCATCGCCATCGAGTTCTTGAAGCGATGGGAAATTTCGCGGGTTACGAGTGCCTTGTCCGCTTCGGCTTTTTTGCGTTCGGTGACGTCGATGACGATGCCCAGAAGCATAGGCGATTTGCCCGGCAACGCTTTTGCACGGGTTTCAACCCAGCGCACCTGACCCAGACGGTTGGTGATGCGATATTCCACCCGGAAAGACTTGCCGGTCGTGAAAGACTCCTGTGACCGCTGGATTAGCGTTATCCGGTCTTCGAGCACCACCATGTCTATGATCTTGTCATAGTTGACTGGCTCGTCCGGTGTCAGTCCAAAAATGCGCCTATATTCCGCTGAACAGCTGATTTCACCGGTATGGTAATCCCGCGTCCAGAAGCCCACATTCGCTACTTCAACGATATATTGCAGCTGGTCGTTGCTACGCTGCTTTTCGATTGAAAGCGTTTCGCGTTCTTTTTCGAGTTCGACGAGTTTTCCGAGTTCCAGGGTCACATCAAGCTGTGAAGAAACGAAGTGATGAAGCTCACCTGCCTCGGTTTTGACCGGGGAGATATGAAGCCGGTTCCAGAATGGTTCGCCTGACTTCTTATAGTTCAGAATATCAATATCGATTGACTGCTCCGATTCCAGCGCCGCGTGGATAGTCTCGATATGCTTCGGATCAGTGCCGGGGCCCTGAAGGAAGCGGCAATTCTTTCCGATGATTTCATCGGCATCATAGCCGGTCAGGTTCTGGAAAGCCTTGTTTGCAAAGACGATAGGATTGTCCGGCAGGCGGGGATTTGTGATGAGCATTGGCATGGGCGTCAGTTCGACTGCCGCCGTGAAAGGATTCGCCTCCTGGGAGAACGATGCTCCCAACACTTTTACGGACGGCTGTACTCTTGTCGCCAATGCAAACCCCACTCGCTTTAAACGCTTACAAGCTGCCCTACCTCACGCAAGTTATCCGATTGTCGCTTAATTTGCTAACAAAAATAATGGAATAGCCAGAACGAATTGTCACCGCTCACGTTAACCAGCAGTGGAAACATCTGCGTGTTGCAAGGTGAAAATAAGGTATGCACGTAATTTTATGGCAATATTCAGCGGGCATTCATAAACGGACAGCAATGATGGCATCATTGAAATGGAGAAGTACAGGGATGAACACCTTCAAAAAGATGATGGTCGGCCTTGTCGGTGCAAGCTTTCTGATCGGCGCATTGGTTCCGGTCTCAGCTGCGCCTGTCATGCCAACCGCGCCTGCAGCAAGCAATGAAAATGTTCAGCAGGTTCGTGATGATCGCTGGCGTCGTGGGCCGGGACACGGGCATTGGGGTGGACACCGACCTGGGTATCGTCCGGGTTGGCAGGGTCGCCCTCACTACCGTCCGGGGCCGGGTTACTGGAATGGCTATCGCGGTGACCGCTATTATCGCCACGGCTATCGCCGCCATAATGACGGATGGTGGTATCCGCTCGCAGCGTTCGGTGCTGGCGCAATCATTGGTGGTGCGATTGCCGCTCCGCCACCGCCACCTCCGCCAGTCTACCGCGCACCGGCTTACAGTTACAGCAACTCGCACGTTCAGTGGTGCTATAATCGTTATCGGTCCTATCGGGCGTCTGACAATACTTTCCAGCCGTATAACGGCCCACGTCAGCAGTGTTATTCGCCATACTGACAGTGGAAATTTGTTAAATTCAATGAAGCCGCCCTTTATGGGCGGCTTTGTTTTTGTGGACTAAGTCTATCAACTGCATCCATGAGTAATTGTCATCCATATCAGTGCATTCTAAAAGGCGAGTGGGGTCAGATTCCGGGGTGCATTTGTTGAATCGCTTTCGGTCTTCCCATTTCATAACGAAGCGCTAGAGGAGACGGGATGCGCCAGATTTTACCCAAAGCATTGGCTGGTATAATTATACTCGGCATACTGAGCGTAGTACTTGGTTCCTGGTACACGGTTGACGAAGGTGAGCGCGGCGTTGTTTTGCGCTATGGTGCGGTTTCCGGCGTTGCACAACCGGGGCTGGGCTTCAAAATTCCGGTGATCGATTCGATTGTGCGAATCTCGGTGCAATCCAAGGCTGCGATCTACAACAGCATGGAAGCCTATAGCCGCGATCAGCAGCCAGCCACGATGAACCTGTCGGTCAACTATCGCATTCCGCCAGACCGCGTGGAAGAAGTCTACGCGACCTATGGCGGTGAAGAGGGCCTCTTGTCCCGCCTTGTCGAACGGCGCGTTTTTGAGGAAAGCAAGACTGTTTTCGGCAAGTTCAATGCTGTTGAAGCTATTCAGGAGCGCAGCCGTCTCAATCAGGAAATCGCTGAGGCTATACAGAACAGCGTACGTGGTCCGGTTATCATCGATACGGTGCAGATCGAGAATATCGATTTTTCGGATTCCTATGAGCAATCCATCGAACAGCGCATGCTGGCCGAAGTTGAAGTGCAGCGTCTTCGTCAGAATGCGGAGCGCGAAAAGGTACAGGCTGAAATCACCGTGACACAGGCAAAGGCGCAAGCAGACGCGCGCCGTGCCGAAGCCCAAGCTCAGGCTGATGCCGTTCGTCTTCAGGCTGAGGCCGATGCGGAAGCGATCCGGATCAAGGGCGAGGCGGAAGCGACCGCCATCAAGGCGCGTGGCGATGCACTTCGTGACAATCCGGGTCTTGTCGCGTTGACGCAGGCAGAACGATGGGACGGCCAGTTGCCAAGCACAATGCTGCCGAACGGAGCGATTCCCATGCTGAACCTGAACAGTTCCCAGACACAGCAGAAATCACCCGATTACTGATCGGTGAAGCAAAGAACAGCGTGGCACTAACTGTTTAATTTAATACGGATCCTGAAAGCCATTTCACAGTTTTCGGGATGCGTTTTTATCCGCCACGCTGTTCATAACCTTCGACGTTTTCTCCATCCATCTTCTGACGCAAATGCTGCTTGAGCTTATCAAGCTTGTCTGTGTCCCATCCGGTCACGCTGGTGACCTCCAGCCACGCATCCACATAATGTTCCGGAGCATAGACATGCCCGTGTCCTATCGGTGTGGTGGTGCCAAACGCCATGTCGAGCGCCAGTTGCAGCATGGTGACAACTGGATACCATCGCAATTCCGGCGAAACGTCGGGCCCGCGCGGCGCCTGCATCCAGTCAGGCTGACGGTAGAATGACAGGCTGTCGAAGAAAGTCACCGGATCGCTGGCATATTGCAGATAAACCACACGCATCGGTCCCCAGCGCGTTCCGTTTCCTGGCGCTTCGCCATTCTGATTCATGAAACGCGCGAAGGAGCCGTCACGGAATACGGGCAGCCATTCAGGCGTTCCCGGATTCCTTCGCCTCGTCATGGCTTTCCAGTCGCGGCTCGGGAAAGGGGGGCCGCTCCACAAAGCGCCGTTGATCGGATCGTCGAGCATTTCGAAAAGCTCGGAGGAGACTTCCGAGTTCATTGCGCCGAGGCTCAATCCATAAAGATACAGGCGAGGACGCTGATTGTGCGGCAGCTCTTTCCAGTAATTATAGACGGTGATGAACAGGGCTCGGGAAGCTTCTGCTCCGTATTCCGGTTGAAACAACAACGACAAGGGACTGGAAAGATAAGAATATTGCATGGCAATGCTGGCTACATCGCCGTTGTGCAGAAACTCCAGTCCGTCCATGGCTGCGGGATCTACCCAGCCCGTACCGGTTGGAGTGATGACGACCAGTACAGAACGTTCAAAGCCATGCTGACGCTTTAATTCCTCAAGGGCCAGTTCGGCTCGTTGTTCAGGTGTATCGGCAACTTGCAGACCCGCATAGACCCGTATCGGATCGATGGCCTTTTCACCGATCAAGGCGGCAATATCGGCAGCCTTGGGGCCTGAGGAAACGAACTCGCGTCCGGCCCGCCCCAGTTCGTTCCAATGCAAAAGCGAAGCGGCGCTGCCAGTCTCGTTCGATGCTGTCGGTTGCGGGCGATCCGGCTCGATCAAAGCGTCAAATTCGCGAAACGAACGATCCAGAACTTTGAAAGTGGACTGGATGAGCAGGCCGTTGGCGATGGTCCAGATGAGTACCACCGTGATCGTGACGCCCAGGACATTGGCTAACCGCCGAGGCATGACGAGTTGCACTTTGGCGGAAACGAATTTCCCTAGTCGAATGAGAAGGCGAACCAGAATCAGCAGAACCAGAAATGTCAGCACAGCCAAAGCAGAGACGCTCATTGGATAGGCGCTCGACACCGGCTCCATATCCATGACTGCACGAACTGAGTTCTGCCAGCCCGCGGCAAAATAAAGTGCTGCGATTGCGACCGCGAGACAGATGACACCAACAATAAGATTGACCCGGCTGCGCAGCCGGTTTCGAGGTTCTGGCAATTCGAGATAGTGCCAGAGCCAGCGCCACAATACGCCGATGCCATAACCGACTCCGAAGGCAACACCTCCCAGAATTCCCTGCATAACATAGGTTCGTGGGATGAGGCTCGGGGTGAGGGCTGCAGCGAAAAACAGCGTTCCGAGCGCGACACCCACGCCGGACAAGGAACGTCGGAAATGAGAAAGTGCCTTGGTGGCCAGAGACATGAAACACCGCGCTGTTCTATTATCCTGATAAAACTAGCTGTAGCACGACCTGGCGGCAAGGTCCTGCCCCTGGGGACAGCAAAAGCTGGATAGTCTTGTTTGCGCACATCGGGATTCGGAACCACCTACCTATCAAGGAGTATTCAGCAGTCCAACGAGCGTGAAAAACACCAGTTCCGCAACGCAACGCGGTTAGGCATGCCCAGACCTGTGATTTTTTTGAATTTATGTTGGAGAAACCTCATTTTATGGTGTTGACCAATCCGCAAGCCGCCCTTATGTTCCGCCGCACTTCCAGGGGCGATTTGCTCCTCTTGGGAGCGCGTAGCTCAGCTGGTAGAGCAACTGACTTTTAATCAGTAGGTCTTGGGTTCGAACCCCAACGCGCTCACCAAAATCAATAACTTAGCACCATATTTTTATGTGTCATTTTACAGCGATCTCAACTTTTTACAGGTTCGCGCTTATTGCGTTCCCTTTCTGATCGCCTCGATAACATCCCCACCAGCCAAGTAGTTCCGGCGAATTATCGTCTCACATTCGGATTGCGAATGACCTGAGATTTCAGCGATCCTCACAACATCCATTCCATTCGCATAAGCGTAGGTGATTGCCGTGCCGCGTAAGTCGTGGAAGGTGACACCTTTGATGCCTAGTCGAATCATCTCCTTCTTGAAGGACGAATCAAACCCGGAGGATGTCCACATGTCTCCGAAGCTATTCGCCAGAACCCTTGTGCGATTCTTCTCTTTGGCCGTTCGCAGTATTGGCAAAATCTCATCAGCTGGCTTAATCCTCACCCTCGCGCCAGTCTTCCCTTGGGTGATCCAGAGTAGACCGTCGCTATAAGCAATCGTCGGCAGCCCAAGTACGTCGCCCTTTCGCTGCATCGTCCAGAGAGCCATCTTGACCACGTCGGCCAGATGCTGAGGTGCCTCATTCAGAAACTTCGATAACTGGCTGGGCATCCATATGATGTCCTTCCGGTTTGATTTATGGAGCTTGCCTGCCTTCTCGAGCGGGTTCCTGATGATGATCTCGCGATTCTTCGCCCATGACATGATCCGGGCCAGCACAGTTATGTGCAGGTCTGCCGAACGCGGTGTAGCCCGCATTTCATCCCGCCAATCCATAAACACGCGCCTTGCTCCCCGCGCTTCAAGTGCTTGAATGGGGAGCGTTCCGAACTTCACAGAAATGACGCCGGTCATTCGTTCATAGTCGCGTTTCGTGGATACGCTGAGTTTCTGATAATCCGCGGACACCAGATATTCTCCGACGAGCCAAGCGAGAGTCTTCGGCTTGGCGTCTGCTCGCTTCTTATCTTTTGTAAGGCGGAGGTATTCATGCATGAAAGCCGGAGTATCCGGCTTAGACTTCATGCGTGGTCCGCCACGCCAGGCATAATAGTACTCGACCACGTCGCCATTTGGCCGCGTAGCCTTTACCTTATGCACTCCGACGAGTTCGACCTTCATTCACCCACCGTTCGAGAGCACTTTCTGCGCTTTCGTCTTCTTCGTTTTTCTCATTGTTCTGGATCGTGTGAAGAAATTCAATCTCACCCGTCTTGTGTAGTCTGGCACACATCCCGGTTTCAGCCGCGGCTCTGGCTGCATCCATGATTTCAGCCTTGGAGAAGGTTCTCGCCTTACTCATAGATCACCTCCTGAAAGATGTGATTGGTTCTTTCTTTGTTCACGGTATAAGACAGCCAGCCTTGGAGGCTGTCATGGGTACATTCAGCACGAACGCGACATTGGGTGATTGCCTGCGCTGTGGTGAGATCATCACGGCGCACTGTCATACGTGCGGCAGATACGCTGAACTTGATATTCAGGCGCTGGCGGATGAGCTTGGCCTTGCGCATGGTGCAATGCGCAAAGACCTTGCACCCAAGCTGAAATGCTCTGTCTGTGACGGCAAGCGCCTGCAACTGCTGTATTCTAACATATGCACGAGGCGAACTGGTCTGGCTCGCAATACATGGGGCGGGCTGTGACATCCTCACTCCCTTTCCCGCAGTGCGGCGCGGCTCCGCTGAATGTCTTGGCAAATGACGTTCCAGACAAACAAAGGTGCGCCGCCTGCCGACCAGCCAAGTTCACGGGCCTTTGCGAAGACTTCGGCGCGCCCTGTGTCGTCAATCAGCTTTTCGATGTATTCCTTGGTGATGTTCATTAGGAACTGCCTTTCAGGGCTTGGCGACCGGAGCCGACAAAGCAGTAAACCAGATCGCCCGGTTCGAAATACTCGGCGTTGGCTACGTTCTTGTGCCGCGTGGGGTTGAACTTCTCGGTGCGTAAGACGCCATATTCAAGACCAAGCTCCTGAATGGTGCCGCCGTCTGCATCGCTTCCATTGAAAGCGAACTGGCACAAAGCAAGCGCAAAACCTTCATAATCAGGCTGTTTCATTCGCTCTGCTCCCCAAGTGCGGAGGCGGCGAGCATCTTCGGCCACAGCACTTCCCCATATTGCCAACCATCGCTGCATTCATCCAGCATCGCTTCTGTCGGATCCTGTAGAGCGGCGAGGATGGTGGAGATGGCGGCTTGAGCCGTTGGCGACCAATCTATGATGATTTCGTCGTCCGTCATCGTTTCAACGGGCGGATTGTCTATTATTGCCTCGGCAACCAGTGCAATGAGTTCCTTACTCGGCATTGCTGGAAACCTCCCGAAGGATAGCATCGCGCTCGATAGCAATCGTGTTGATGCAATTGGCGATACTGTCTTCAATGCTTTTCTCAATGTTGTGCTTCGCAAAGGCAGAGATCGTTGCCATTGCCTCTCTCACGCCTGTGCCAGTGTGAGCAAAGGTTTGATCAATAGACACGGTAACGGTGAACAGGCCCGAGCTAACAAGCCTCTCGTGGTTGTTCCGAAGCCATTTCAGAGCTTTTTCATTGCTCTCAATGCATTCTGTGGCTTTGTTGATGCGTTCAAGGTTCATGGCTTGGATGCCTCCTTTGCGCTCAAGATGGCGATGCACATCGAGATTGCTGCCGTAGCTCCAGACGCAGTTCCCGGAGTGACGAAATTATGCACAGGGTAGACCATTCCGCAGTTATGTCCGTCTTTGTCGCTTCTTAGAAAGAAGCCCCACCCCGGCAACACCCTCTCAGCCAGCGCGATAGCGGCGTCTACAGAGGCGGTGAGTTTCGGTATGGGACCGTAAAGCACAGCGCGAGGTTCGTCTGACATCAGATAGCGCCAGATTTCGCCATCCACTTCCCTGTCAGGCGCGTCTAGCTTGGAGAGACGGGTAATGAGGTTCTGGGTCATCACCAATCACCCCCGTCATTTGGAATGTCGAAATTTGGGCTTTCCGGTTTCTGAGGTTGATCTGACATTCGGGGGGCCTCGACATAGTGCAAAAGCTCGTCCAGTTGCTTACCGCATCCGTGCTCGCGCATTTCCTCCTTGAGGTCGTTGGGCGTCATATCCCATCGGTCCAGCAGGTTGCCGATGATACGGTCTCGGTCATCGCCGTCGGTCTTGGTCCAAGGAGCCGACGCATCATCAAGCCGCTCGTAGATATCAGCGGCGCAAGGCTCAGCGCATGAAAAGCTCAGGCCGTCGTAGATACTGCCAATTCTGTATCCTTGATCTTGCGCCCATCGAACATCCGCAGGGTCAGCCACGTCGATTGCCCCGACGCGACGATAGCTTGGTGGGCAATCATCTCCGATGAAAGTGAACGACTTGCGTTTCTCAGCGTGGCGGCTCATGACGACTTCCCTCCCAGCGCTGCTCGGGCAGTCTCAGCACAAAATGCGTGGCCCTCTCCGGTCATTGAATGCGATGCGCTTTGTTCGATTTCTTCCAGCGCCCGTTCAGCCGCCACGAGTTTGGCTTCGAGTTCGGAGATACGTTTCAAAGCGGGATCAACGCGAGCTTTTTCCTGCTCGTACATAACTACAGCCTCTTTCCATGCCTGACGGGCCTCTTCCTTCTCCGCTTCGGCACGTTCTGCCCGCTGGATAATAATGGGCTGCACTGTGTTGACGGCTTGATCGAGCTTGTATTCAGATACTTCCGCACGGTTCCGTTCCGCCGCCAATAGCTCATCAGCCTGCGAACGATTAATGACAGATAGCACACGGGCATCGAAATCAGCCTGCGCGGCGGCAATAGCGGCTTTTCTGTTTGGGAATAACTTGCATCCCGTTCCTGCAATAGGGAAGTCAAGAACGTATTGCCCTAAATATTCAGTAGCTAAGCAAGGACGCACCGAGTAGTTACCAACGATTGTTCGAGCTACGTGCCAACTATCCGGCGCGTCCCACTTCAGTTTCTCCACCGTCACCAACTCCCCGCATGCCTGCGAGCGGGGCTTATTGTAATCACCAGCATCGTGCGTGGTGACATAATCCTGTGGAATGTTAGAAAAGGTAGTTTGGTCAATCTTTTCCCCGCAGCGTTCACAATAGTGCTGCCTACCGTCTGAATATACGTAGCTGCGATGCCTTCTCTTTCCCCCAATCCCAAGTGGACAGGGGTGTTTATCTGTCACCAACTCCCCGCACTTGCCGGTAGCATCCGGCGATACGGGAGCAACGGGGGTGGGGCGGGTGTTCCAAACGTTACTCAGTTCCTCGAAGAAAAGAGGGCATGCATCCATAGCGAATGTCGCGCGCGATGACGCGCCGCACTCATTGCAAGAAATGCGATGAAACTTTCCGTCTGTATCCATGTCCGGAGTGCTTCGGAAGGAAAGCCGATTGCTCCCGCAAAGCGGGCAGGGCAGTAAATCAGCCATGGTTTTGGCTCCTATCATATATGGAATGAGCGAGATCAGCAGCGTCTACCCAAGTTCTTCGGCTCACAATTTCACGAGGTAGGCTTTCGCTAATCCCAAACCGTGCGGCAATGGACTTACATTCCTCGCCTCGGAGGCGGGCAAGTGCTACCTCAACAGCTGCGCTGAAATCCAAGCGCTTATTCCTTCTGTTCCGCGCCTGTTGAACTGGCGTTGCCCATCGACAATTGCCCGGCTCGTAGTTGCCATTATTGTCGATGCGATCCAGTGTTTTGCCATCTGGCCTTTCGCCCATATCTTCAAGAAAGGCTTCAAACGACTTCCAGCGCTCGCAGACGGTTATTCCTCGCCCAACATGCTTGTTGTGCTGGTCCCGATCCTCATACTTGCAGCGCGACAACATCGACTGCCAAGAGGTGTACGTTGGGCTGTCTCCACGCCCATCAATCCTGGAAGAATGACCATGCCGAATATGCTGCTCTGACCATTTGCGCGGATCATAGTTCGGCCAAGGCTTCAGTTCACTAGCCATGACGGTCGCCTCTTGATGGGTGGGTGGCGTCCGGTATTTCGTTGCCCCATACTGTCCAGCCATCTCGAAATCTCCGTGCAAAAACGTCAATCTTGTTCGCTTGTGGCGAATAAATTCCGTCAATCATCTCGTAAAAAGCGTCTGGCTTGACGCTATGGCCAGTAGGCGGGGCCATGATTACGTTGGGGACACGAAGCGAACTCGGTATCGGCTTGTTTCCTTTTACGCCGAATAAGATGTGTTCAGTAGCGCCCCGGAAAAACCAGCCCATGCCGCCGCCATGAACGCTTCCATCCCGTTTTGTTTTGGTCCATGTCAGAGTTGTTTTGTAGGTAAAGCCCCACCGTTTCATTACCTCAAAGGCGAACGGAAGCTTTGGGTTGGTTACCCATAGATAAAGGTGCGCATCGCGGCTTGCCCAGTCGTTTATGGGGGCGCAGTCAACGATTGCCTCAATACCTTTCCCGGTATTGCGGTTTATTTCTTTCCCATTGTGACCGATGGTCGGATAGTGAGCTTCGGCCACTCTGTTCGGTCGCCCAGTGTTGGAACCATATGACCAAGGGGGATCGACCACGAGAACATCATACGAGGATTTGTTCTTCATCCGAACAACCTCCCGAAGCGTTCGCCCATATTCAGGCCGTGGTCATAGGCTTCTGAAAGACGGTCGTCGTCGTATGTCATCCCGACGGAAACGTCATAAGGGCACAGAAATCCCTCTTTTACCCCTAGTAAGTAGGCCACAATTATAGAGATCATGACCCCGCCACCTCGTGAGAAGGTGCAGATGGGAGAGTGGAGCGGGGGAGCCAACGCTTCGGATAAACCTCATCGTCAGCTTGCAAGTCCCACCAGCCGAACCAATCGTTAATGTCGTCAACAGCGTACCGACAGAAGCCAATTGAGCCATACTTGGTCAGATAGATGATTTCCGTCCCATCCTTCGGCGCGCTTTCTATCGGCAACCACCCATCCCCCTCGACCTTACCGGCGTCGGCATGGTCCGGGGAGGATAGGGCGCGGATGGCGGCGGATGCTTCAATAAGCAACACGAGCGGAACGATTTGGCATTCCTCGCCATCTGGGCTCGCGTATTTCAGCTTGGTGCGTTCTTCCAATTCGTCGGCAATCTTTGCCGCTTCCTCCAACGCCAGCTTACGCGCTGCGGATGGCTCCCCTTGCGGTAGGTGAGGGAGGGGGCGAACGCCAAGTGCCCACGCCTCATTGTAGACTGCGAGGGCAAACTCCTGATTTTCCCGCGTGAAGTCTGCGCCGAACTCGGCAGACAGATTAAACGCCATCACTTCAAGCATGGTCTGGGTCGGCTGCTGCGGGATAAGCCGATAGCCACACGGAGCATCCATCATGAAGGGGATAGCCGCCGACAGTGCCAAACGCATACGGCGCGCCTGTTCCGGTAGTGGCGTTGCATTCATGACATGCGGTCGTGTTTCTTCGAACCAAGCGTTGATTGCCGCATTCACGGCTTCTTCCGGTACTGTGGTGGAGGTCATTGGACTGTCTCCCCTTCGCCGTTCTCTTTGACGATGACGAGCGCATTAGCCAGCGCTTGGTTGATATCGAGCGTCAGAACTTGGAGGAGGTCGCTTTCTGGCGTCCCTTCAAACATAACCAAGTAAGTTCCGATCACGCCGGTCAGAGCACCGGCCATAATTGCGCGACGGCGTTCAATCGTAGGTAAGTCATTAGACTGGTCGCTCGTGAAAGCATTGAACACCACCATTCCAACGCTCTGACGGGTTGCTTCTGCAATCACGTCGAATGGGCAATTCGGGTCGAACTGTGCTTCTTCCGGTACTGTGGTCATGGCTGGACCTCGCGGGCTGCGATCATGGCGTCGGCGTACAGATAGGCGTTGGTCGCCAAATTGCGCCTTACATCAGCATCTGTGCTAAATTTGCCAACTTCTTTGATAAAATCGGAAACATATTGGCTGGCAAGAAACCCTTGAAGCGCCATAGACGCGAAGTAATCGCGAAGCGACATACCGGGATCGGCAAATATCCCACTGTCTGAACCGCCTTCGCATGGGAATGCTGCACCACCTGTGTTGATATCAGTCATGCTCGCGCACTTTCGCTAACAGGGCGACCGAATATGTCGCGCTTACGGGGAGGGAGTTGTTTTGTGAGGCGCTTCGGCTGCTTGTCCTTGGCGGAAAGCTTTGAAGATGGTTTGATAGCGCCGTTGTTCTTATCCCTCTGTCGGTCGGCCTTGCGGGTGCGGCGAATATCGTCTGCCGTCTTTTCCGCATGACACTGCTGGCAAAGCACTTGAGCGTTGACCAATACCGGCTCGCCGCCTAGAATGTCAGGCAGAATGTGATCCACTTCAGCCTCTCCCTTTTTGAGAGCGGCCTTGCATTTCTCACAGTGACCGGCAGCGCGCTCGATAGCGGCGGTGCGGATTTTTCGTGTAAACTCTTTGCGGGCCATGTCAGTGCCTCGCATAGCCGAGTTCTTCGGCCAGTTGCTCGGCCATCAGGCCGTTAAGTTCATCGTAAAGGTGGCTTCGCGGTCGATGCTGGCGCTTGGCCGTCTCGATTTCCGCTATCTTGGCGGTAATCTCGGCCTGAAGGTCGCGGCGCTCCGGTTCGGGGAAAAGCCAGTTGAAGAATTTTGCAATGAAAGAGGGGATCATCACGCAACCTCCTCACGGACATAGCCGTAGGTTTCGGCAAGCCACTTCTCAGCCTTCTTGAAGAAAGCTTGGAATTCAGCTTCGCTCATCTTGTCAAAGGAAATTGAACCGGGGAGTTGAACCTTTAGGCCGTCCGGCAAGCGGACCAAATCAACCACGCCCGTCTCAAGCTTGATGATTTCGTGTAGGCGGTCGGCGCTATAATTCAAACCGTAGCCGTCAACGACTTCCTGTATCATTGCCCAATAGGCACGATGACGGGAAACATTGCGAAACTGTTTTATTTCGACCTTCACCAGTTCGCCGTTGCGAATGCTGTCCAGTGCGGCCATGTCGAACTCCATGGCCGGGACAAGGGCATTCCCCTTGCGAACGAAACCATAAATTGGCTTTTCTCGCTTGCTCATGGCTCACCCCGCATTGACAGGGTGAGAGTTGAGCATTGCGCGAAGAACGCGGGCGATCTGATGCTTGCGAAGATCGAAGGCGCGTTGAAGGGCTTCTTCATCCTCGGTCAAGGTAGCTTCAACGTCGAAGTCATCCCAGATTTCTACAATCTGTTCCTCGGTCTTGCCGGTCGCCATGGCTTCATCGACTTTAGACAGAAATGCCTCAAGGTCGAAGGCCTCACCGTCATTGACGATTTCGGCTTCTTCAATGACTTCCTCTTTCGAAGCGGTAATGGCAGGCGATGGCGGCGATGGTGGAGTGACGTTTACTGGTTCATCGCTCCCGGCAATCTCGTTTGCTTCGAATTCGTCGGTAATGCCACCAAGAACATCTGCAAAAAGTTCGCGCAGGCAGTAACCGGCAGCGCGCCACGCAAGCATGCGCTTCGGATATCGGAACCAAGGCGCATCGTTCGGGACTTCCTTGAATTCTCCATAAACTTTGCGCCTGACCATTTTGCGGTCATCCCACAGACCGGCAGACCGAGCATCAGCTTCAGAAAACTCAACGCGCTTTTCTTCTCCGTTGTCTGCTCGCTTGGCTTCACACCATCCGCATTTTCGGGCTTCATCATATCCGGTGCGAATATAAGCAGCCTTACGGGAGCGGCGGGCAACATTGATGATGCCATCACCATAAAGAGCAGGGCGTCCGCCGATAACGGTGAAACTACGAAGGGCTACCATTGGCGGCAGGCCAAGTTCGGCACCAGCCATCACGGCGATAGCCACGGCGCTTACAGCTTCTTCGCCTTCCTTCTTCCCGACAAGCGCTTGCGGTGCCAGACCAGCACGAACGACCATCGTTGATACACGCCACATTTCTTCGATGCTGCGTGGGATGATAGCGCCAACCTGCGCACCGGCCATAAAAGCAGGAACATTTGACGGGCGAGATTGCATTTCAATGACAGCGCTCATTATGCGGCCCTCTGTTCTTCAAAGCGCTCGACGCCAGCAACTTCGATACCGGCGCGAACCGCACGGTTGGCAAGCTGCTCGACAAGAGCTTTCATTTCGGGGTGATCTTTCAGGGCAACCAAGGCCTTGTCGTAATCAACGATCCGGGCAGAGACGAAAGTGCGAAGGCTGACCTTTGCCCCAGTACGACCAGCTTGCGCATTCGTGGCCTGAGCAGCTTTCTCACGCTCGGCAGCTTCTGCCTTTAACTGTTCAGCCTCGGCCAATGCCGTTTCGTCGTTGCCTTGCTCAGCGGCGCGGGCGCGTTCATCAGCCTCACGGCGCAACCGGTCGGCTTCTTCCTGCTCCTTGCGGCGGCGCTCGTTTTCAAGGCGTTGCTGCTCGATCAGGAATGCATCCATGTGGCGCTTGAGCTTCTTGGATAAGTCGGCAGGTTCTTCCTTGAGGTCGCGCCATTTGTCATCGACAGCGCGGCCCGCGTCCAAATGAGGTTGCTTATCGACCTTGTGCAGATCAGTGGCTTTCTTGGCGATCCCGGCGAGCTTCTTCGACCAGACTGCCGCCTTGTCGGCCTGCTCCTGAGTGGTGATAGGCGTTTTCAGGAAGGTATCGGCCAATTCCTTCTCGGCCTGAAATTCCAGCTTAAGCGCTTCGTGGGGATCATCCGGCAGATTGTGACCGATAGGCGCAACCGGCGCGTCATCATCCCAACCATTGCCATCGACAGCCTTACGATATGCAGCCTCGGAAACCGGGAAACGGCAAACCCACGACCATAGGTCCACCGGATCGCCCATTTTATCGCCAATCTTTGCGACAAGCTGGCCGTCTTGTTCCCAGATGGCGACCGGAAGCCAAGGCCCATCCTTGCCGTTGCGCTTGCGGTAAAAACCGGGCTGTGCATCGCCCTCGTGGACTGGCAGTCCCTTGCCCACTTCTTTCGGGTCTGCAAGCGCGGCGGTCCAGAATTCATAGGTATGGGTCATGCTGCAATTCCTTCTTGAACAAGGTCGCGTGTGTCGGTCAGGTCGAGGTAAATCGACCGAATTTCACGACGGGCGTCATATGGGAGAGGGCGGGCGAGAAGATCGCCAGCGGCTTCAATACGATCTTCGATAGGCTTGTCTGTGCTGATTGCGGTCAGATACAAATCAACCTGTTCAGCGCTGAGGTGATCGGCGTGACTGGTCATGGCTTACCCCTACCGGCTGTCAGAGCCGATAAGCAGGCTCTGCTTGGTCGTGATGAAAACCGGGCCAAGTTCTTCCATGCGAATAGCGTGATGGGCGTCTTGAAGCGCAAAGCCGAACTGCTTGGCGTTGAATGAAGTGTTGCGCTTGAACCAACGCTCGAATTGCTCCGGCGTGGCTTCGGCACGGTACAGTTCAATGTCCTTGAGTTCCGCCGCCTGTTTTTCGCGGTACATGGACCATGCAAGCTGCATGACGCGCTTTTGGCGGGTTACTTCACGTACCGGCTTTTGTGCCTTTACGGTCAGTCCGGTCAGCGTCCTTGCAAGGTCTGTGTAGGTTGTCTGGATAGAGGGATGCATGTTGCGCTCCGATCTCGTTTGTTGAGATCGAATATACACGCTTCTGCGTGCATTGCAATAGAATACACGCAATTACGTGCAATTAGTTTTGACGCCATCCCGCGCCGTGCTAGAATCAGCGGCATCCCAGATGGCCATTTTTACTGTTCATCAACCGCCATCGGTTAACCATAAAGGGATGCTAGGAGCGGGTGATGGCTGACACGTCGATTGAATGGACAGATGCAACATGGAACCCAGTTGCCGGATGCACGATCCTTACCGCTGGATGCACTAATTGCTACGCGATGCGCATGGCGGCTCGATTAGAAGCCATGGGCGTTGAAAAGTACGTCGGCACGACACGCAAATCAGGTGGGCGTGCAAAATGGACAGGTAAAATCGTCCTAGATGAGAACGCCTTACAAATCCCTGAGACTTGGTCAAAACCTCGGCGCGTGTTCGTCAACTCGATGTCCGACCTGTTTCACACCGATGTGCCGGAAGAATTTGTGAGGAAAGTCTGGGATGTCATGGCGCGCACCCGTCGTCACACTTATCAGATACTTACAAAACGTCCTGACCGCATGGCGGAAATTCTCCAGAAGGACGGGTTTAAAGTCCTTTCCAATGTATGGCTGGGGACCAGTGTAGAAGATAGCCGTGTGCTACACCGACTTGATGAGCTCCGCGAAGTTCCTGCTGCGGTTCGGTTTGTCTCATACGAGCCGCTAATTGGTTCGGTTGCAGGCGGAGAACTTAGAGACATACATTGGGCAATCGTCGGCGGCGAAAGCGGACCGAATGCCCGACCAATGGATCCGCGCTGGATTGATGAGATTTTTGATCAGTGCACGGATGCCGACGCCGCATTCTTTTTCAAGCAGTGGGGTGGCAAAAACAAAAAAGCCACCGGCCGCGTTTATCGTGAACGCACTTGGGATGAGCTCCCACGCTTGAGTATGTGAGACGCGATATCTGAAGCCAGTTTGACAGCGGGCGGACTCGTATTTGAAATTGCGAAGAAAAGAGAGGCGAGAGGCGCGCCGTTTTTGTGATGCAAGCGGATCGGCTTCAGTACTGCACCTCTGAAGGCATCTGACAATCTTTCTGCCACATAGGCTTCAATGGCGTCGACATCAGCAGTCCTGGCCGTTGCAATTGGATCGCCGAACAAATCGGTTGTTATTGTCTCATGGTTGTACCAGCGATTGTACCATTCTTCTGTACCAAAGAGCCTATTGAGCGCTCGTCGTTTATCTGCGCTCAATTTTGGAGCTTGCTTAGGTGCATTTCTGTAAAGGCCTGAAAGGGGAAAGAAGTACCAGCAATCCAACGCCTCAGTTTTCCCGATTTCAGAAACCGTCTGCCAATCTACTTCCATTCCATACGGATCAAGAAATATAACGCCTCTAATGCCACGTCCAACCGTATTTGGCCCTCGCCACGGGGTCCTTTTGCACAAACGCTGCACTAGTTCATTCGCATCACCATTTTTAAGTATTACACGCCTTTCCGGATATTCAGCCTGCAACTGGATGAGAGCGTTGTAACGATGCGGATCGCGTTCAATAAGTACCAATGTGTTCAGTGGCGGATCAACGTCCAGTGCGAGGCGGGCCGATCCAGGTGTCGTAACTTCTTCAGGCTCGCTGAACTCTGAACCAAGTAGCGGCAACGCCGGGCGCACTTGAGTGCGTTCACCGGAGCCAGCAAAAGCATCAATATAAATGCAGGCGAATTGCTGTTTGCGAAGCGCAGTGGAAAATGCGGTTAGATACTCATTGAGGCACTGAAGCTTGGTTTCGGTGTCCGGCCCACCGAAAATATGTCCCGCCATGATCTCCCCCTTGAACGTGTCCCCACCGAACATCGAAGCCGATTTACATGGGCAAGTCGAGTCAAAATAGGTGGGAAGAACCGCAGTGCGTGGCGCGCTCTAGAACGGGGGTTTCTTGCCCTTCAAGGAAGTTGGCCTTCCATCTTCGGCGGCGCGATGGCACGCCGCCAGTGTTGTAAGCCAGGCTGATGCTTTAAGCGGCATTTCAATCTCGCCGGACAGCCAGGCTTCCACAAGCGATACATTACATTCCAGCCTGCGCGCCAGAATATCCGGCGTCCAGCCGATATCATCAAGGCAGTGCTGTAAGCTTTCTGGCGTCATGGTCTGTTCTCGTAGTCCAATCAGACGAACATCATCACGATAATGCCACCGAGAACGACAAGGACAAGTCCTCCAATCAACATCGGGGTAAGCGTGCTTCCTTGGGAATCCCCGCCGCTTGAGCGGTCGCCGTCGATGATTACAGCATTATTCCGGGGTCTTTTATCATCCGCCATGATGGTCCTCCGTCGAGGAAATCATATCTTAGCATGTCTCGACGCTATTTGCGCTAGCGCAAAGAAGGCGGGGCACGAACTTTGACTGCAAATGAAAAACCCCGCCGAAGCGGGGTTCATAGTAATTAAGCGTTTTCGTCTTTTGTTTTGTTCTTTTGACGTTCTATTGAGTGAAAAACTCCAATTCGAACTGTTTCATCTTTAATTGTCACGTCGACACCAAACTTAGTTCCCACAGGTGAGAAAAGCCCTTCAAGTTGAATATGCGAAACACCATTAACAGATCTTCCGTCTGGAGAGTTTGGAACCTTTCCCATCGTCTCATCGGCGATTTGTTTCTCTTTCCCATCCTTGTCGATAGATAAAACAGCAATGAGAGGTGTTTGCCCTTCGTACTCTGGAGGGATATCCAAGTAAATGGCGATGCCAAATCGAGGCAAAACAAAATCACCATCTACGTCGGGTTCAAAGAACTCACGGTGGTGAGGAAAAACGCCAATATAACTAACTTGGCGATTTACCTCGATCCGAACGTCTTCGCAAAAGACTACATGACCAGTAAAATTAGGCATACTCATCTAGCTCAACTACTGCCTTGGCTTCTGCTCGAACGTCTATTTTGCCCCGTTCACGGTCAGGGCGTGTCAATTTTACTTCTTTAACGTGGAAATCATCATCCGGGCAGTTGAAATGATTAGAGTTTACCTTGGGAATATCTTTTCTAAATTCCACTACTGGTAAAAATCCCAGCGCCCAGGCTAGATCAGAAATCGTCCTAAGTGTGAGGTTTCCCTCACCAACCAATATTCGATTGACGACTGACCTATCGAGGCCAAGCTTCTTCGCTAATTTTTGCTGAGTTAAACCGTCTTCGCGTGATGCACGAACAAACGCTTTTTGTATTTCTCTATGAGTCTTTGATATCAACCGACCGGCTTGCCGTTTCCGTAGATCAATCTTAAGTTGATACGACATCATTATAATCCCTGCTCTGTATGCATTTGGGTTCGTCTAAATCAAGTGTCGTGCGAACGTATACGGTCTGTGCTATAAAGCGTGGATAAGCTAGCCTTAACTCGATTTCATCCTTCATTTCACCGTAGCAACAAATGAAATGATCCTTCTTGGGGACCCACCCAAATATTCTTATGTCTGGTGTTTTAAGTTCCCAAACATGCCTATCGTCTGGGCGGGAAGTTAATCTTTTAAATCGCCGGTCATAGTTTATATCCTCTCCAGAGATATATTCGTGAAACACCGCGTCCACCTGTTCCAAGGGGTCGGTTATTCCGCCAACAATCGTCGTTTGCAGTTGAGGTAGAACCTCATCTAGCCACAAGACAAAGCCCGGAGTTCCTATCAGTTTCCTGCATGGCAAAGCATTCTGTTCAAGCTCCACTCCAAGGGAAACCAGCTCATCCGTCTCAATAAGTTGCTCTAATGTTGCCATATAAGTCAACACACAATCATTGACAACTGGTAACGATGCCGCAACCAGATTAAACTTTTTTCATGAAATTCAGCTGCGATGCTAAACACAGCTCAGCCCCTTTACGCTGCTTGCCCGATGACCAACATAACGTGATTCCTAATATCCACAACCGCGACTCGATACCAGCCGCCCGGCAAACACCACATCTAGCGGCGGCAAAAGGCCGTTTACCTTTCGTCAAGAATGTTCTTGTTCTGTTCCGTTTTATGAGTCATCCTGTCGCACATAACAAGCGTACAGGGAGTAACGGGTATGAGCATGCAAACTAATTTTATCGTACAGAGCTACAGTAAGGGGCCGAGGGGCAAACTGATTGCCGACACTCCGTTCATCGCGAAAGACGTGGCTCATGCCAAGCGCACTGCTGAACGCATGGCAGTAAGCAGCCCTATGGTGATTGCATTCGCGAACACCGGCGATGCAGACACCGGAGATTTCGAAGAACCTAAGCTGATTTACGCTCATGGCGATCCGTTGCCGCCTGAAATCGAAGAAATGGAAAAAATCTAACGCCGGAGGCCGAATTGATCCGTTATGTCTCAGGCGGTAAAATTCTAAAGAAATCAGCCGTCGATGAAATGCTCGAACAAGCTCTATCTTGCGACGAGTTAAATGCGGCGAGGGAAATTGAAAAGATCAGCCAGCGGCTATCCGACCTTATGGAGTTGGTTCACGGTGGGGATTGGCAGTCTCAGATTGATCATCAGTACGGCTATGTTCTCGTTCGTAAGCATTCGCCTTGATGGTATTCAGGATCATACCAAGAAGCAGTCCCACGTCGTCGGGCTTCAGCCCTTGCACACGACCTAACATGGTTCTGATTTCGTGTTCACCACGGATAGGGGCTTTGTCATCTTCTGCGCCCCAGAAGAGATAAGCCAGGCTTACGCCTAGCTCTTCGCTCAGCTTCATAACTTTTTCGATGCTGGGCGACTTTTCAGTATTTCGCAGTTCGTTGACCGTGTTGACGCCAAGACCCGTCGCCAAACTAATGGCGCGATCTGATCGTGGGTCTTCGTCTACAGCCTTCAAAAGGCGGCTTTTCCAGTTCTCTTCCATACCAATTTTTTATCACGTACACGGAAAAGCGTGCACACGTTGTTGCGTGTATTGATTATGCACGCGATAGCGTGTATATATCAGTTATGAGCACGAAACTTCTCAAAGAAATTGAAGCCTTCATGGCTGAAACAGGAACCGGCGCTTTCCGATTTGGGATGAAAGCGATCAAGAACGGTCGCCTTGTCGAAAGGCTCCGTTCTGGCGGGAGAGTTTGGCCTGAAACGGAGATGGAAGTTCGCGCATACATCCGTGCCGAGCGCGCAAAAGTCAACGTACAGGCTTCTCGCCCGCGCAAAGAGGTGAGGGCGTTGATATGAGCGACGTTATCCAAGTTGCTGAGCTTCGCGCATTTGTTGAACGGATTGAACGCGATGAAGAATTCATCCGCGAGCGCAACTCTGACAAGTCCGAAACATACAAAGAGCTTAAGGCTCGCGGTTATGACGTTAAAGCCGTCAAGAAGATCGTCGCCGCTCGGCGCATGGATACGCATGTTCGCGAAGAACAGAACATGGTCTTCGAACTGTATTGGGAAGCTCTTCATGGCGCCTCTCACGTGCATGCACGCGAGGGAGGTGCAGAATGAGTGCGCCGCGCCTCACAAGTACCGATAAGGGAAATATCCTCTCTGCCTACGTCAGCGGCGAGCCGATAAAGTCTATCTCCGAAAGATTTGGCGTTCATCCATCATATCCCGGCCTATTGGCAAAGCGCCGTGGTCTGTTCCTTCGTTCGTCTGCCACCCCACAAGCCCCCCGCACGGCAGACGAAGAAAGCCTCACCGGACATGTAACGAGTACCGGTGAGGCTCCCTTTTCTGAGCGAGGGGCGGCGATATGAGGAACAAGCCTCGCTCAATCTCAAATTCAAGAACCCGTCGAGCGTCCTTTATGTCGCGATCTTTTCCGTTCGCCCGGATATTCGACGGTAGCGGGTGCCTCCGGGCGAAGTGCAGCGTTCAAGGCAGAAATACCTGGAACACCCTCTGCGCTGTGCATTTCGGTACCCGCGTCTTTTTCTTTTCGGGCAATCGCTGCTTTTCGTGCGTTTTGCAGAACGCGCCATGCTGCATGCCCGATGTGCTCCAAACCTCAACTCCTGCTCTCGTTTCGTCTCAGGCTCTCTTTGTTGTCCTGAAACGTAGCTGGAGAGCTTTGCAATGTCCGACAAAGGTTTTGAAGGATCTGACAAAATGAGTGTCGAGTTTGTCAGCAGCGCCAGAGGGATGAGTGATTTCATCCTTCAAAGCACCTACCGGGGGCCGGGTGATACCGTTGACGCTGCCATGCACCGGGCTGAGCGCATGTATGGCGCGCCTGCTTCTTGGATGCATCGCCTCCGCTATCGATCAATCAAAGATATGCCTGTTTCCGCATATGCGGCCATCGCTCGCGCCTACAAAGCGGCGCTTGAAGCATCAGAAAAAGCCTATGCGGCTGAGAGGGAACTAGCCCATGCGCGCAATTCGAAACTTCTTGGCATCGCGGATGCTCTGGCTGGAACGCCTTTTGCAAGCAGCGTGGCAGAAATTGCGCCAGTACTGGTTAAGGCTGACGCAGCGGCAGAGGGACGAAAAGACCTTTCCGACGCGAATAGAGAAGGGTGAACGATGAACCCTTTCGCCGCCGCTGTTCTCTCAACTCTCCTGACAATCCTGCTGGTCTGTTTGATCGGCCTCTATTTCGCATGGAGGATGTAATGACGGCTACAGCACGCGGACTTTTCAGAGCGACGGGCAATAAGGCCAAGCCAGTGCACATCATGCTCGATGGCGAGATTGTTAAGGCCGATTCCCTTTTTCGTGAAAAAGACGATTTCTATCCGACTCCGCCAGAACCCACGCGCGCATTCCTCCATGCTGAAATTGACCGCCTGCGAGACTTCGGCACAATCTGGGAACCAGCAGCCGGTGACGGTGCGATGGTTCGTGAGATGGAAGCGCTTGGCTTGCAGGTGCATGCATCTGATCTTGTCGATAGAGGGTGTAACGCGGAAGTCCGCTCCTTTTATGATTTCTCAGTGGCACCTTCCACGGCGCTAGTGACCAATCCACCATTCCAAGAATGCGGCTGGGGCAATGGCAAAGCACGATGGCTTTACCACGCGCTTGATACGCTTGATGTCGACTACATGGCGCTGCTGCTCAACTGGACGTGGCCCGGTGCTGGCGGTCTTGCATCATTCTGGGGCCGGTTCCCCGCCGCTCGCGTCTACCTCATGCGTTGGAAGATCGATTTCACCGGCCAAGGCGCGCCACCAATGCTCCACGCTTGGTTCGTCTGGGACAAAAAACATCGCGGCGAAACCATTCTGCGCATGCTGGATCGCAAGGATGCCAGACAGGGCGAACTTTTTGGGGGTGAACTTTGACGATTACCCTCCAAGACAAACTTGCTCGCATCGAAAAGATCAAGAATGAAAAGGTCTGGTGGCTCGCTGACTTCAGCGAAGGTAAGAGCAAGCGGCCAGATCATGAGCTTGAGAACCGCCGAGTTGACGTTGAAATCCTTGAAGCTGTTGCTCAGGACTACCGAAACGCCATCGCCCGCAAGGCAGAAGGCGAGGCGGCATGATCAAGCTTGCACTCCCGTTCCCTCCCTCTGTCTGGGATATTTACGTTGGCTGGGGCAAAACACGCCGCCTTTCGCCAGAATATGCGAAGTGGCGCAGTGACTGTGGCTATTTCCTCAATGGCAAGAACGAATTCATCGAAGGTCCATTCAGCATTCAGGTTGCCTTGAAGCGTCCGCATAAGCGCATGGACCTCGACAACCGAATGAAAGCGCTTCTGGACGTTCTCCAGCATTACAAGGTCATCAAGAACGACAGCCTCTGCGAACGCCTCACGATGACGTGGGATGCCGGTTTGAAAGAGGAATGCGTCGTCATATTGCAGCGCGCCGAGGAGGCGCAGGCGGCATGAATTATTCAAGTAAGCTTCTATCAGATTTTTCGGATGAGTTTCACACTTGGGTCGAAAGCGCTGTTTTTCACGATACCAACAAGGTTGAACAGCCGATTTCAGAACTAGTGGATAGCCCAATCGAGGGTACGTTACTTTTGGCGACGGTAGCGTACATGCGCCTGTGGGGCGATAACGTTGTGGTGACGAAGCGTGGCAAGCCGGAAAGTCTATATTTTTACAAGCAATATACTGATCCGATTGCCAACATCATTATTCCTCAGTTGCAGATTGATCAGTATCGGGTCGATTTCTTCCTTACCAATGCCTACGCAAAAGACGTGAAGCTTATCGTGGAATGCGATGGCCACGATTATCATGAGCGAACGAAACAGCAGGCGCAAAGAGATAAAGCCAGAGACCGTCATTTCCAGAAAGATGGTTACACCATCCTTCGATATACGGGATCCGAAATCTTTCGGTCTCCATTTAAGTGTGCTGCTGAAATAACCGAAACGCTTGCTTCTCTCATTTCCAGATCTAACGCGGGGAAGAGAAAATGAGTGAGCGCCCATTCATGCAGCTCTATGTCTCGGACTATCTTGGGGACACACGGCACCTGTCATGCGAACAGCATGGCGCATATCTCCTTATGCTTATGACTATGTGGAACGCTGGCGGGTCTTTGCCAAATGATGATGTGAAGCTTTCACGCATCGTATGCTTGTCGGTCAAGAAATGGCGTTCGATCAAGGATGACATTCTTGCTTTCTTTGACGTGTCAGAAGCATCCATTTCTCACAATCGCCTGACGAATGAGCTTCGCAAAAGCGAACGTAAAAGTGAATTGAGAGCTTCCGCAGGTTCGGCTGGTGGCGCTGCTAAGTCATTGAAAGATAAGCAAGCGCACTTAGCAAATGCTAAGGTTTTGCCATGCCATTCTCCAGATACCAGAGAGTTAAAAGAAACACCTAACGGTGTTTCCAAAAAACAATCTCGATCTGTTCGCCTTACTGCTGATTGGCAGATCCCAGACGATTGGATCGCAGAGGCTGTGTCTGAGGGCATGCCTCGTTCCAAAGCCCTTTCTGAGGCGGAGCGAATGAAAAACTGGTCTCTCAGCAACAAGAACGGCGCAAAGCTGGACTGGCGTGCCACTTGGAGAAACTGGTTCCGAGATAAAATCGGTCCTCCCGGCCCGCAGCTTAAGCCGAACAAGCCAACAAAAATCACAGACGTAATCCAAGCCGAAGCCCGAAAATATGGGGTACTGCCAGATGAACCAGATAGCGAACAGACCAGACTACTGGACGCCAGCGACACGAGAGGAAGTGCTACAGTGCTTGAGCTTCCTCTCCGGTCTTCCGTCGCGGGATTCTACTAACGGTCAAATGGAAATTGCCGGCTACTACGTTGCGTTGGAAGGCGTTTCAAAGTTCGCGATCCAGACGGCAGCAAAAGCGATTATGCGCGGTTCGCTCGGTCACACTTTCTATCCGCAGCCACCAGAACTTCGCCTCCAGTGCGATGAAGTCATGCGACCGATCCGTGAGGCCGAGGCCCGCGACCGCCGCGAAGCTGAAATCCTCAAGGAACAGCGCGAAGAAAAGCGCCAGCGGGAGCGCTCGCAATCAACCTGGACGCCAGAAAGCCGCCAGCGCGCATCAGCCAAGTGGCAAGCCATCAAAGCCCAGATGCAGGCAGAGGGCGCCAAGGATGACGCCAAGCGCGATCAGTATGACGTCAGCCCGGAAGCATGCATGGCTCGGTTAAAGGCGGCGGCAGAAGCCAACGGCCACAAATTCAACATCGACAATCTCAAGTCAGCGCCAAGCGGATCATTCAAGCAAGTAGGGAGGGCAGCATGATGATATCAGACTCGAAAGTGGTCCACGACAGTGTAAGTTCGAGTTGTTCCACGCTCACTACGAAACTTAACTTTGAATTCAAATTGCCATTTATATGTCCCAGATTCAGGATGGGGACCTTTTACATTGAACTTTATCAATTTGCACGGCGGAGCGTGATCTGGTCGAATATTTCCGTCAACAAACTGTCGGTCAGGAAAATCGGTTCGCGTCTCGCCCGGTTTGAAATAACCGATATCTTTATTGGTGTCCCAGTACATTTTTACTTGAAATGGTGTGAGATTTGTAACCGAAACAATCTCCACACGCCTGCGATTAAAGTTTTGAACCAAAATGCCAGCACTGATCGCGGAATCAATAGAGAGCTCGAAACTTGGATCGGTGTTGCCCAGAATAAAGTCAGTTTGTCGCCTCTGATCGGAAATTTGCTTTCTCAAGTGGGATATAGTCCATCCTGCAGCAACCAAAGCGCCAGCGGCGCCAGCCCAACCGCTCAATGCGCCGAGCCAATCGCGAAGGCATCTCACTCCTGTTGCATCCGTTGTGGGGCAAAAACCGTCACGACCAAATACGAACCCAGCTCGGTAGAGCAAAAAGACCGCAACAATTATGGTTGCGGCGATGAGTACCACATACAAGAAATCACGAGAGAACTTCCACATACTTTCAAGCCCCGATTTGCCCCTTTGTCTAGAGGGAGAGCATGCGCGCCAAATAAAAGCAACAAGCTTTGGAGGGCAGCATGATGCACGATGCAGCAGAGCATCCCATGGGCAAATATCACGGCTATGCACCGTCTCTCATCAGGAGATTGCAGGCGCAGAAGAAGTTCTTGATGGGAAACTCCCGCCGTTCTCAGGCGCACCGGCTGTTTCGCAAGGGAATGGATACGGTCGAGATTGCCCAGATGATGAACAAGACAGAGGCAGAAGTTGAAAAACTTCTGCACCAGGCGAGAAACGAAATTCTCGGTATCGAGATAGCAGCATAACCCACGTCAACGAGGAACAGACATGGCGAAAACTAAAGCGGCAAAGATCAAGGCGAAACGCGGAAGGCCGAAGAAGGAGGGAGCTCTGCGTACGCCTTCTGGTCAGATTAGTAGGGCAAAGGAGCCGCCAGCTAAAGTCGCCCAGCTTGCGAGGATGAGGATTTTCGGCATGACAGCATCAGAAGCGCTTTCGGATCTAGCAAGTGACAACTTGGGTAGGCTTCATATGGCGTACAAGCGCGACAAATCGGAAGGCATCAGCACGAGCCAGTACGACGCCGCCGAGCGCTATCGCGAAGTTCTGAACGACCGGCGCAAGGCTGAATGCTCTCCGGCTGCGCATTACGATCAAACGGGTACAGTCGGCGCCAATGACCCGGAGGACTATGCCAAATGGGTTGTTCGGGCAAAGCAGGCATACAGCGATGCGCGCCGCGTCATTGAAAAGGCACAGCTAGAGACGCAAAACTCGAACCTTTTCGCTGCCGTGCAGTTCATGCTGGAGAATGACCAATACTTTCCTCATATGATCGGGGATATTCGTCTCGCCTGTAACGCACTTCATCGACATTTTTTCACACAAACTCGAAAGAAAGTCGCATGAATGTCTTGTAATATCGGGCGAAGCAGAATATTCTGCGCATAGTTTCAGGGTGCAAAATTGCGGCTTGATAAGAATTCAGCGGCCTTCGGGCCGCTTTGTTGTTTTAGGCGAGCCGATGTTCACCGCATTTTTAGCGGCCTTCACATTACTGATCTGTGCGCCTGTGGCGTATCTTTGCCTCAAGCTGCCAATGCCAACCTTGTTTAAGTTCGTGTATCTGGCGGTGATCGCATTAGTGGCAGGGCTTACGATCATTTTGGGCAGGCATTTAGGCTAAGTGGTGTTGGCTTCGGGGCTGATTTTTCATTGACCAGCCCGTTTGGTTACCCCAATCTTCTCTCTAAAAGGAGAGAGGACATGGGGAAAGCACTTATTCCGGCGATTATAGCGGGGATTTTCTTATCCGGTTGCGGCGTGAGCGCATCGACCTACGCGACAGGGCAGCAAGCATTAAAGGGAAGTCCGGCAGTAAAGAGCGATTTCATCCGCACTTGCACGCAGAGAATACGCAGTAAGCCGTTTAAGACGCGTCAAGGAATAGCGAAAATAGCGAATACGTCGGTATCATCCGCCCCAAGGGTGTACTGCACCAGATTGACGAATGGCATGGCGTCCGGACGCCTCACACATGCCGATATCAATGCTGCTTCACGTGGGCAGGTCACCCCGAACATAGTCAAAGTGCTTCAGGGGCGATAAGTTTCGAGGCAATGCCTCAACAGAATGCGAGGATTGCGGTGTTATGTTAATCCGGCAAACTCGCAAGTAGCTGACGGCCAGCGAAGATAGCCGTAGTCGGTTAAGGGTGGCGTAAAGACGTTGTGAGAGCCTCGCCCGAAAAGGGTCCGACTAGCGCACATATCCGCCCTCATGCAGTACCGCCCCACTTATCCGGGTAGCGCGAGACATGGGGGCTTGAAATCAGAACGGCGGCGCTGAAAGCAGCAACATAGCAACAAATGCTGCCGCACTGGCAACAGCAACCAGCAATATAAAACCAAGCACGGGCAAACGGTCTAGCCAGGTACGATCACGATCTTTTAGAAGTTCGGTCTTAATCCGAAACTCCTGGTCAAACTGGTATCGTCTGGCCCCGCGCCAATTAGCTTGAAAATCTTCCTGCTCCATGCGGGCGAGTTTGAATTGAACAGCTTAATTTCTGGTTGAAGTTCCGACCCCGCCATAGAGTGGGGTTTTTCATTTCAACAATCGGAGAACGATATGCGCTTTGGCTTCAGTGTCATGGCGGCAGCACTGCTGTCGTCTGTTCGTGGGTTCTTTGGTGGAGCGGTGGCTTCTCCTTTCCCGGATATTTCCGCGCCAGCACCGCACCGGCACCGGTCGACAAGCAAGCGCATTCGCCTCGGTGGCCGCACGTACAAGCCCAACGGCACCCGCGAAGTGGCTCGCCGCCAGCGCCAGATTATCGAGGGCAGGCTTACTGCAAGCAACGGCGTCGTGTTCCATTCTTAGGGAGCGGATTGTCTGACTGAGACAGCCGGCCGCTTGGAACAAGGCTTTCACTCGTGGCTGGAGCGGCCAGCCCAGCTCCGGGGAGCATGCACCCTCATAATGCGGCGTAAGTGAGCAAGACCGGCATTTATCGTTTTACAAAGGCCGATTTGAGCGCCTGACAGAACTTGAAAATGACAGCGAACAGATCAGCTTCAAAGAACGTCAACGGCTTCCCGTAAACGTATTTCGGCTTTTTGCTGTCAGATGTTCGTTCGCGTTCGTCCATGCCGATCTCCTTCGCCCAACGACAATAGGTGAAAAATGAACCGCCGTCGCTTCCTTTCTTTCCTCGGCCTCGCTCCGGTAGCTGCTGCCGTTCCTGCAATGGCGCTGCCAAGGGCGGAGAAGCCGACCGAGATCGCCAAAGGCACGTTTCGGATGACCGCTGAAACGATGGGTGTTTATTCAGCCAATATCGGGTCGATCACAGCGGGCATACTGCGAAGCGATGACGGCAAGGTCATCTGCGATCTGGCTAACCATACGCTCAGGTTTGCTGGCTGATTTGAGGAGCTACCCGTGCTCTCTCTTCGACCATGCGCGCGCGAGCTTCTTCTTCCGTTCTGCACCGTTGCTCTTGGCGAGGAATGCCATCTGCATTGAGAGTTACAACAAGCCAGAATTGCCCTTCCTGCTCTATGCCAACCGTGATGAGGGGCTTTCCGATCATTAATCTATCCTCCCTTTACCCATCAGGAATACAACCGTGAGTCTCACGCCGAAACAAGAGGCCTTTGCCCGCGCCTATGTGGAAACCGGAAATGCCTCTGAGGCATACCGGCGAGCGTATAATGTGGGTGAGAAGACAAAGCCGGAGAGTATCTGGGTTAAGGCATCAGAGCTGCTGGCAAACGGTAAGGTATCGGTAAGGGTAGCTGAATTGCAGTCAGCGGCATCAGAGCGCACGCTTGTCACGGTCGAGAGCCTTACAAAAGAACTGGATGAAGCCAGACTGCATGCCCTCAAGGACGAGAAAGGTGCGTCTGCTGCCGTATCCGCAATCATGGGCAAAGCAAAGCTGCATGGGCTGTTGGTCGAGAAACATGAACATAGTGGCGCAATTAATCTAACCGTATCACCAGAGGACGCTGAACTGTGAGGCATGGCTGCAATTCAACTGACGGAGAAGCAACGACAGGCTAACCGGCTACTGGCTGGCCCTGCGCGCAATATCATGCTGCGCGGCGGCTCCCGATCTGGAAAGACGTTCGTACTTGTCCGTGCCATCATTCAGCGGGCAATCAACGCGCCTGGTTCTCGACATGCCATTTTCCGTTTCCGGTTCAATCATGCCAAGACTTCCGTGTGGTCCGACACGCTGCCGAAGGTTCTGAAGCTTTGCTTTCCATCGCTGCGAGTGCGGTTCGACAAGACTGACTTCTATGTCGAACTGCCGAACGGTTCTCAGGTGTGGATTGCTGGTCTGGACGACAAGGAGCGCGTCGAGAAGATTCTTGGGCAGGAATACGCAACGCTTTATTTCAACGAAAGCAGCCAGATTCCTTGGGCATCAGTGGAAACCGCGATGTCCCGACTGGCCCAGAAGTGTGAGCTCGCGGCTCAAATAGCAAAAGCCACCGGGCGTCTGTATCTGGCGCTCAAGGCATATTTCGACTGCAACCCACCTTCAAAGCTTCATTGGAGCTTTCAGCTATTCCGGGCAAAGATGAAGCCCGGCACGAAAGAGGCTCTTCCTAATCCCGACGACTACGTCGAGATGAAAGTAAACCCTTCCGATAATGCCGATAATCTGCCAGCCGAGTATTTTGACGTGCTGGCCTCGATGTCGGCCGCAAAGCGGTTACGTTTTGAAGCTGGCGAATGGGCAAGCGAAGTCAACGGTGCCTTGTGGGCTCTGGATGATCGAACGGCTGCCGACGGCAAAGTTATGCCGGGTATCGACAGCCTGCGCATGAAACAGGCGCCGCAACTGGTTCGAGTTGTGGTCGCGGTCGACCCCTCTGGCACGCGGGGTGATGACGGCGGCGACGACATCGGCATTGTTGTCGCAGGTCGTGGGGTAGATGGTCACGCATACATTCTCGAGGACGGCACTTGCCAGTTGTCGCCGGAAGGATGGGGACGGCGCACAGTCGATCTATATCACCGTTTCGAAGCTGACCGGATTGTCGGAGAGCGGAACTACGGTGGAGACATGGTGCGCTTCACGGTCGCGACTGCCGATAAGAAGGCAGCCTTCAAGGAAGTGGTTGCCAGCCGCGGCAAGGCTGTCCGAGCCGAGCCGATCAGCGCCTTGTACGAGCAAGGCAAAGTACATCACGTGGGCATTTTCCCCGACCTTGAAGACCAGATGTGCAACTTCACGGCCTCCGGCTACGTGGGCGATGGATCGCCAGACCGTGCAGACGCCCTTGTATGGGCAATCACTGAATTGATGCTTGGCGACGAAAAGAACGTCGCGATGTTCCTGAGAAAGAAGCACCGATGAACCCAATTCGAGCCTTGGCCAATGCCGCAGCGCGTCGGCTCGACGTCATGTTCCCGGGCTACTTCAGCGCCGCCAAGCACAACCATTACGCGGACTTTGGATATCCTGAAAACCTGACGTTCGACATGCTGTTCGGCATGTACCGGCGGAATGGCATCGCGGCTGCCGGAGTTGACAAGACCATCCTGAAGACATGGCAGGACAACCCATTCCTTCAGGAAAAGCAGCGTGACGGATCAGAGGGTAAGAGAGCCGAGGAGACCACACTCGAGGCCGATATTCGTCAGCGGTTCGAAGACCTGCGCATCTGGTCACGCATTGCCGAGACTGATCGCCGGTCATTGGTCGGGTCGTACTCCGGTCTGATCCTTCGTCTCGCTGACAACAAGAAGTTCTCGGAACCGGTTGATACGGTGCCTGGTGGGCTTAAGGGCTTGGCTGAAGTCATACCGGCATGGGAAGGACAGTTGCAGGTCTCGCGGTGGGATACGGATGAAACGTCCGATACCTACGGCCAGCCGCTAATGTACCAGTTCAATGAGGCAAGCGTTGGAGAGGAATCTCGCCAGCCCCGTCAGTTCATGCTTCATCCAGACCGGGTGATTGTCTGGTCGCGGGATGGAACGCTGGATTGCCGTTCACTTCTTGAGCCTGGCTACAATGACCTGATCACCTTGGAGAAGGTAAGCGGTGCAGGCGGCGAGGGCTTCTGGAAGAACGCGAAGTCAGCTCCCGTGCTCGAAGTCGACGCCGAGGCCAAGCTTGACGAGATGGCCAAGATCATGGGCGTCCCGGTCGATGAACTCGTAGACCGAATGAATGACCAGGTCGAAGACTGGCAGCGCGGTTTTGACAAGCTGCTGATGATGCAGGGCATGACCGCCAAGACACTAGGCGTCACACTGCCAAGCCCGGAACACTTCTTTGCCATCGCCCTTCAGGCGTTCGCAGCTTCCATCTCGATACCGGTCAAGATCCTTGTCGGTTCACAGACAGGCGAGCGAGCCAGCACGGAAGATGCTGACGAGTGGGCCAAGACAAACATGTCTCGCCGGACCAACACAGTTCGCCCGAACATTATGGACTTCGTCAACCGGCTGGAACGATTCCGCATATTGCCGGAAAAGGACTGGTATCTGGATTGGGCCGACCTGACTGAAACGTCCATGGCCGAGAAGATCGACCGCGTAGCCAAGATGGCTGATACCAACCAGAAGATGAGCGCATCCAATGAGTTGGTGTTCACTGCTGATGAGATGCGTGAAGTCGTCGGCAAGGAACCTCTCACGGACGATCAGCGATACCGTGAAGATGATGACGACGATTTGACCGCCGCTGCTGGCCTGCCAGACGATCCCGCAAACGAGGAATAACCAATGAAAACCGTTCGGGTGAATATCCGATCACTGGCTAACGCTGGTGCGATCCGACGCGAGAAGAGAAACGGGCGAGACGTGGTTATCGTCCCATCTGCCACTCTTCCCGATGACATCGTGATGAACGACATCATGTACCCGGCTGACGAAATCGAAAAGAGCTTTGCCAGTCTGGAACGAACCCCGGCACCGCTCGGCCATCCAACGATCAATGGTGCATTTGTCTCCGCCCGAGACCCGGAAGGGATCAATCTCGGCTGGATCGGCGCATGGAATGAGAACGTGCGCCGTGAGAATGGTCGTGTGTTCCTCGACAAGGTAATCGATGTTGAGACAGCAAGCCGATCAGACGGCGGGAAGCGGGTTCTGGAAGCCATCGACAATGGCGGGCCCATTCATACGTCAACCGGTCTCCTTGCCCTTCTGGAAGCCGCAAACGGTGACGTGAACTACAAGCATATCGCTCGAGCCCTTGAGTTTGATCATGACGCCATCCTTCTGGATGAGCTGGGAGCGGCAACGCCTGAGCAGGGCGTGGGCATGCTGGTCAATGCCAAGGGTGAAAAGCAGGAAGTCGAGGTCATCAACTCCTTTATCGAGGATGCTGACCGCGAAATGGATTGGGCGGTGGATAGCCTCGCCCGAGCTTTGGAACGGCGCTCCAAGGCGTCTGTTCTGGAGCGAATGAAGTCCGCGATTATGGAGGCCGTTGGCCTGTCCGAGCGGGTTCCCTCAACCAATCGAAAGGAAGACGACATGTCTGTCTCTGACGAGCAGTTCAAGGCGCTTTCCGATGAGGTCAAAACCCTCTCGGACGGATTTGCCAAGATCGGCGAAACCATTGGCACCGCAGTGGCGAACGCTGTGAAGCCTCTGGTCGATGCACAAAATGAAATGGTCGCGAACCAGAAGGCCAAGGAAAACGCCGAGAAGTCTGACCTGGTCGAGAAGGTTGTGAAGGCCAATCTTCTCACCGAAGCAGTTGCTAACACGCTGTCGATCGATGCTCTCAAGGAATTGGCTCCGAAGGCTGAACCAGGCCGCGCAGCTGCTCTGAACGGTGCATTCAAGCCGACGAGCGATAAGCCAGGCTTCAAGGTTCCAGAAGGAGAATAATCCAATGGCCCGCTATAACAAGATTTTCGCCGGCCCGTTCACTGAGGCCACTCCGCAGGTGCAGGAAGGCATTGCAGCCGCTGCAACTCTTCCGGGCCTGGCCGTGGTGCTGAACGGCACTGGCGGCTTTGCCATTGCTGGCGCTTCGACCAATGAAAAGGTGTTTATCGCTCAGGACAATTACCTTGTCCTCAAGGGCGTGGACGATGCCTGGGCTGCCAATGATCGCATGATCGGCATGGAAATGCTTGATGAGCAGTTCTTCAACGTCCGCGTACCGACTGGCACCAATGTTGCCAAGGGCGCCAAGCTCACCACGAACGCCACTGGTCGTTTCATCATCGCCGCCGCTGACACGCGCATCATTGCGATCGCTGAAGAGGCTTTCAACAACACGACCGGATCGGACCAGCTTGTGCGTGTACGCGCAGCCAAGGGCCATCTGGCTGCGGCATAAGGGAGTTACACCACATGCGTTACTTCTCCTCCCAGCTTCTCAACAGCTCGCGTATTCACGCCGGTTGGTGGGATGAGGTCTCGGCGGACCGTGAATGGTTCCACAATTCCGAGGATCAGCTTGCCGCTGTGCGCAATCAGGCTGCAGTTCTGCCGCGTGATGCCTGGCTCGAGCTCGACGGAATTACCCGCCGTGTCATGCGAAACGACGAAGGTCAGGTCTACATGGCCGATCTGATGCCGCTCGCGAAGGCCGTCAACATTGGTAAGCTCGTTCACCTGAACCGTGTGTCGTCTGATGCCGGTACGGTTGTCCGCTCGCTGTCCGGTCAGGTGCCTGTTCCTCTGGACAAGGTCACCTATGACTATCGCGGTACGCCGGTCCCGATCTTCTCGACCGCGTATGGTCGCGAATGGCGGGAATGGAACACGCTCCAGTCTGAGAACTTCGACGCGCTGTCGGACGATCAGGAAGCACATACCGCCAAGATCCGTCGGGATATGGCTCTGTATGCCCTTGATGGTGATGCTTCCATCACTGTGCAGGGGTATTCGGGCTACGGTATTCGTACCTCGCCGTTCTCCAAGGCCATCAACCTTGGATCGGCAGCCGGCGGCGCGAACATCGACCTGACGACGGCGGGCTCTGATGATGTTGACGACTTCATCACCCAGACGCTCGGCGCCATGCTCGATGACAACCTCATAACCGGCAAGGTCAATCTGTACGTCTCGCCGGAAATCGGGCGCAATCTGGACAAGTACTATTCGGGCTCGACCGGGTTCAAGGGTGGCACTCTGCTCTCCTATCTGCTCACCAATCGCCGTATCAACAAGATCGCGGTTACTTACGAGCTGAGCGGGAACGAGTTCTTCGGCTTTGTTCCGAACTCGGAGTTTATTCGCCCGATTGTCGGCATGGCTGTGAATACGACCGCCAAAGTTCGCCAGAACCCGACCGACAATTATCAGTTCCTCATCATGGGCGCGATGGGTCTGGAAATCCGGGCCGATTACAACGGCAAGACCGGCGTTTTCTATAGCACCGTCGTCAACTGATGAACCAGCCCGGCCTTAGTGCCGGGCTTTCTCTTTCAGGAAGGAACAGAGCATGCGTGTGAAAATCACGAAGCCGGGCATCTTTGGCGCCAAGGGTGAAATCCCGGTCGGTACCGAAGTGACCGTAAAGGACGAGCCGAAGGGCTGGGCCGGTCGATATGAAGTCATTACCGGCAACGGTGACGACAAGGCTGCAATCACCAATCCTTCTCAGGGTGAGCGTGAAGAGCTGAAGAAGCAGGCGGATGAACTTGGCATCGAGTACGCCAAAAACGTCTCCAATGCAAAGCTCCAGGAATTGATTGACGCGAAATTGGCGGAATAACGAACATGGCAGGCTACGGCACAGACGATCAGTTCCAGCAATGGCTGGATGATAACGGATACACATTGCCCAATGATGCGCCGTCGCTTGCCGTTCTACGTCAGCGCGGCAGTCTCTACATTGATGCTGTATATGGTGACCGGTTCATTGGCCGTGTCGCCACATTCGATCAGGAAAGGGCGTGGCCTCGCGTAGGAGCGTCACTGAGAGGGACGGCGATACCTTCTGACGTAATCCCGCAGGCGGTCATCTATGCCTCGTTCTATGCCGCCTATGAGGAATCGGTGAATCCCGGCAGCCTGAACAACACCGGTTCGTCCTCTTCGGCGGTTGTCCGCGAGAAGGTCGGTGATCTTGAAGTTCAGTATGCGAATGCTCAATCCGATGGCACGGCAGCATTCCTCACGCCTTTAATCTCGACAGTTGACGGCATGCTCGCGCCGTATCTGCGCGATCTTGATGCTACCTGCCTATGGCTGAAATCGGTGGGCTGACCAAGCGTAGTATCAATGATATTCTGAGTTTGTGGAGCGGCGTATGAGAAATCAGAGACCGATCAATGGCAGGGTTCCGATATCGGAGTAAGCGAAAGCTGAGACCCGTAACGCCACGGTAGCCGCTCCACCTCCCAACAATTGAGGCTGTTCTATGGCCAAGTTTAACTATGCGCGCTCGGTAGCTACGGCGAACCGTCTGATCGACAAGTTCGGCCAGACTGGCGCTATCCGGCGTACTGAGACATCTGGCGATCCGTGGAACCCCGGCACAAGCGATACCGACTATCCGTGTACTCTGGTCGCGCTGGATTATGACCAGAAAGACATTGACGGGACACTGATCAAGTCGACCGATAAGAAGGTCTACGTTGCCACCAAGGGTCTGACGATCCAACCGACGACGACCGACAAGGTCATCATCGGCGGTGTTGTCAGTTCAATTGTTCAGGCGAAACCACTGAACCCGGCAGGGACTGTGGTGTACTGGGAGCTACAGGCACGGAAGTAGCTTCGCCGCATCGATTGGCGATAATAGTTTTCATTCCCTTGGACAGGAATGTTAGTTGCATTGTCTCACCAACAAAAGTGATTGTTGCGTTTTCACTGGCTTGGACGCCGCCTCGAATGCAGACGAGCGCAAGGGTGTATGTTCCATTGACGTTGTGAATGCTCATCACGTCACAATCGAGGTCGGGATATCTCAGTTGCGTAGGTGAAATGGTGAACGTTTTACCGTTGTTCACACACCATTTCCCAATGATCGGAGTGGGGTCAGCCGGTGTATCTGACATAGAAGCGACTTCGCTGTTTCCGCCACAGGCTGAAAGCAACGACAAAGACAGACTAAACACGGCAATGTTCAACCCACGAAGCATTTAAGCCTCTCCAGTTTTACGCAGCTTCACAGATTGGATAGACGGAAAGCTCTCTATGCTCAAGCGTCTCACGCCCCGCGAACGGTTTGAAGCCCTTATCGCGACATACGAACCCATCCTTCGCGCCGCATTCATGGCAGCTGTGGATGATATCCGTTCGAACATTGTGCTTCGCAGGATCGTTGAACGGCTGGAGAAGGGCGATATCTCTGGCGCCATTGAAGCGATGTTCATCGAAGAGGCCGCATTCAACCCGCTCGAAGAAGCGCTACGACAGGCATTCAACGCGGGCGGGGTCGATACTGTTTCGAACATGCCGGCACTGAAAGACCCGGAAGGCCACATAGTTGTCATTCGTTGGGATGCTCGGAATGTGGTTGCTGAAAACTGGCTACGCGATCATTCCGCCAGCCTTGTTTCAGGCATCGTTGCCGATCAGGTCGAAAGCATCCGCACCGCGCTAACGGAAAGTCTGGCTCGTGGCGACAATCCGACGAAGGCCGCCAAAGCCATCATTGGACCTGTCAACCGAGCTACCGGAAAGCGAGAAGGCGGCATTATCGGGCTGACGTCCGCACAAGCTCAGTTCGTCCAGAGCGCTCGTGATGAGCTCCTTTCCGGCGATACGGCGCTGTTAAAGAATTATCTGGCCCGAGGTCGAAGAGACAAGCGATTTGACCGAACGGTGATGAAGGCGCTCAAGGAGCAAACCCCGTTGTCGGCCGATGTAGTTGAGAAGATCGTCAATCGGTACAGCGCAGGTCTGCTGAAACTTCGTGCCGACACGATCGCTCTGAACGAAACATTCGATGCGATGGCCGCAGCCAAGGACTTTGCTTTCAATCAGCAGATCGAGAGCGGGAATATCTCGGCACAGAACGTCACCAAGACGTGGAGGCATACTCCGGGTCAAAAGCAGCCGCGTGTTCAGCACGAAGAAATGAGTGGGCAGAAGGTAAGATATGACCAGCCATTCGTTGCGCCTGACGGGACCTTGATCATGTATCCGCATGCTCCAGGTATTCCCGTTCGCCACAAGATCGGATGCAAGTGCATCGCTGAATACAAGATCGATTTCGTCGCTCAACTGGTAGAATAATGGCCAAGTCTTTTGCTGCAACCGTCGGGCAGTGGGCCGTTAAGGTCGATGGCGCGCTAGAAGTCGTATTCAAAGAGAGCGCGCAAGAGCTCGTAAGCCAGATGGATAAGCTTCTCGCCGACATGGTCTATGACCAGCCGTCGTCTGAGAATTACCGGCGAACAGGGTTTCTCCGAGCGTCTCTGATGGCATCACGTGAAGCCATGCCAAGGCTGTATCGAGACAATCCGGGCGCTTCGGTCCCGCCAGACCTTCAACAAGTCATTCTGGTGATCAGCAGCGCCGATATCGGTGACACGATTTATCTCGGCTACACGGCGAACTATGCGGCCTATGTGCATTACGGTGCCAAAGGTGCGGCCCCGCGTCCGTGGGTAACGCTCATCGCTCAGCGGTGGGAGGAAATCGTTGCCGTCAAAGCCAAAGAAGTGAAGCAAAGGCTCAAGCTCTGACATGACGATCGAGAAGAGTATAGAAAACGCTCTATTCGAGCGTGTGGCGTCGTTGGTGCTTAGTCCTGCGCTTCCGGTCGCTTGGCCCAATATAGCGTTCCAGCGGCCCGCTACGGGATATCTGCGCGTGACGCATGTCCCGAACACATCACGACGCCGGTTCGTCGGGTCCACTGAACCTCATCAACGGCGCGGAGTTCTTCAGATTGATGTGTTCCTGCCTCTGAACAGCGGGGCAACTAAGTCGACGGAGAATGCAGGCAAGGTTGCTGAACACTTCCCGACTGACCTAAAGTTGCCGAAAGACGGATTGTCCGTTCGCATCACCAAGGCACCCGACATCACGCAAGGGTTCAGCGATGAGACACACTGGCAAGTGCCGGTGACGATCTCATACGATTGTTTCGCATAACATTCATCCGGCCTGAGCCGTTAACAGCCCCGATCCGGGGCTTTTTTCATATGGAGAAGACCCAGGATTACAACTGCTTCGGGCTCTACGATTGCGATCGGGCCTGCAACTCCCGTAACCGGTGCCAATGAGGCCGCTATCATCACGGCGTATAAGGCACTCACGTTCGTTCCAGTCGGTGAAGTCCAGAACCTCGGCGAATTTGGTGATGAGGCGAACGACGTCACTTTCACCAGCCTTTCGGATGCCCGTGTGCGCCATCTTAAAGGTGCTCGTGATGCTGGCGTTCTCGCCCTGGTATGTGGCCGTGATCCGCTCGATGCAGGTCAGATCGCGCTGAGGGCGGCTGAAAAGACCAACCTGGCTTACGCAATCCGTATCATCGCAAACGATGCGCCAGATGAAACCGGAACCCCGACCGAGTTCTATTTTCACGCGCTCGTACAGTCCGCTAAGGACAGCTACGGCGAAGCTGATGATGTGGTTACCACGGCTTTCAACCTCGGCATTACAACCGCTGTGTTTGAAGAAGAAGCCACTGCCGGAACGCCGTAATACCAACAGCTTATCAACCGTTTCTCCACAGACTTATAAACAGGAAACTCACAGATGGATCTGTCAGTATTTGACGGCGCGGCGAAGGCATTTGACGAAGGTTTCGAGGTGGACATCGTTCACCCGACCACAGGCAAGAAGCTGGGCATGAAAGTTCGTGTTGCGTCGTATCAGTCGCAGCGCGTCCGTGATGTTCAGCGGCGCCTGGCCAATGCCAATATCCGCGACCAGAAGCGCAACCCAAAGAAAACCCAGACCGTTGAGGAAGTCGAAGAGCGCGCAATCGACGTGATGGTGGCTGCTGTGCTTTCTTGGGAAGGGTTCGAACGTGGCGGGAAGCCTATCGAATGCACGAAGGAGAATGTTCGTTCCGTGCTGTCGAACCCCGATCTCTGGTTCATTGCTGAGCAGATCGATTCCACAGCGGATAACCAATTGGCTTTCATCAAGGCCTTGCCAACGACCTGATATCGTTTGGTGAGGCCGTATTCGCCATTCGTCGTCCCGCTGTGCTTCCCGATTTCCCCGAAGAGCTACGGCACGTCTGGGAATGGTTTCTCGACCTCAATTCGAGGCGATCTGTCGGCATGGCTGCTAACCCTATTTCCTACGTCGATATTGACGCGTATTGTCGCCTGTATGGCATCGCCATGCTGACGTGGGAGATAGAGATGATCTGCTCACTGGATAACGCGATTCTTGCTGTCACACGATCGGGCCAGAAAACCAAATCCAGCGACCAGTTAAAGAACGAAACGCCAGCCAGTGACGGTCATGGCGTTGCATCGCTGTTGCGTGGGTTTAAGCGGAAGAAAGGGTAACACAATGACCGATGCAAACCGCATTTTGATCGAGGCGGATAAGTTCGCCCCCGCACCGTTCCATGCGCCATTCATTTTCGGCATTCCCAAAACTTCACAGACTGTATCCCGCCGGGAGTTGGTGAAGGAAATCGAAATCAGCGATGAATTTGTGACAGTCCATTACGAGCAATGTGAGGGGGCAGAACAAAAGAAAAAGGCGGCACTCCGCGATGAGATTGCCGCCTTTTCCGAAAATGTCACGAAATCCTATCAGGCGTCGATAATCGAAGCTAACGGGCCTGATAGCAAGATTGCGGCTATGCTTGATGAGATACCTATGTTCGATCCCTACAAGGATGACTTCCAAGATTTCGTCAAGCGGGCTTCAATGCGACCATCTGATTGATCACGTCGGCAATCTTTTTTATCTCCCCTTTAGGGAAAGAAATCACAAACAGGGCCTTCCCGAACATCAGTCTGAGCCGAGGTTCGCCGCTTTCACGGTCAAATTCGACGGCGGCCGCTGTTGGGTAGAGAATCGCTCCACCTTCTGCCACATCGTCGCCGCTCTCGATGGCTTGTTGTGACATTTTATGTAGCAATTGCGAAATGAATGCGCTCGCAATGTCCGCAGGCAAATCTTCGCTTTTGCCATCAATTTGTATGCTGATACCGCCATTTGATAAAGGATGAGAATCAATCATTCCAAGCCTCCCATTGTTAACGGCTGTAACATGCCGTGAGTCGCAACCGGGAGTCGAGAGGAGGAAGGGTTAGGGCGAACTATGTGATTTCGTTGCCTTGTTCGCTGATCGTCAGTACCGGCGTTCCGGTGGATGCATTGGTTATATAGAAACGGAAATTTGTGGTGTGGGTCTCACCAAAGATATCATCATATTGAACATGACCATCGATCCATAACGTCGTCAGGCCCTTTCGAATTTCGTCGATAGTTGAATGCGAAATGCGTCGTTGCAGTGTCCCATATTCAATTTTCATCTCTCCAGTTGGCCCAATTGGCGCTCGCGTACCTCCGGTGCTGCCGTCGTACGCACTAAAACGTTCATCGAACTGCGATGCCGCCTGACAAGTTGACCACATCCTGACGTCAGTTGCTGGCGTCTGCCCCTGATTTCGGAGCATAATCATGAACTGGAATTCGCTTGAGGTATCCTCGTGATGAACATAACGCGTTTTGCACGCCGAAACTGTAACGTAAGCTCTTAATTGACTCTTCATAGTTTGCTCTGTGACGGCAAGTGCCTTCTGAGCAATTTGGGTTGACTGTCGCGCCTCTCGCACCGCTCCGAGCGCGAACCAAGCGGCGAACCCGCTCGCAGCAACCGTTGCAAATGAAAGAATGAGAGATATCGCGCCTATCCAAGTTTGGAAGAAAGAATAATGAGCGACTTCTTTGGAACTGTCTGCGACGGAACGTTGTATTGCAAGGTTCTCGTCTTCCCTACGATTGCTTTCCTCGCGGGTCTTTGCATCGGCGGCATCATTCTCGTTGGCGGCTGGGGATGGAATAATCCGTACAGGTATGGAAAACACATCGCTTGGATTGGAATGTGCGGAATTTTCTCCTTGTACGTTGGGATCGCCTTGGGCTTGACTATGGCCGTTTTCCACCCATAGGGAAGCTGCCAACACGAGTAGAGATAGAAAAGCCCCGCGTGCGATCAATTTAATTGCCCCCTTTGCCGCTCAGCCCATCAAAGCCGAGTCGCAGAAGGGTGTCGAGCTGGTGCTCTACAGATAACAACCTAATTGTGTCGCTTCAGCTTGTGCCTGAGCCCGCTCAGCTTCAAGTATGCCCGCATAGTTAGCCCGGCTGAGTAGCTGTTGGCATCGGAATTCTTTGTTTGCCTGATCCGATGATTGATTGCTTGCACAACCGGAAAGAACGAACAGGGCGAGACCGGCGATCACGAGTGCTTTCATGTGGTTTCCCTCTTTTGGGGATTATAACGCATAAGGGAGCCGACTACGGGGCCGCATTCAGATGTAAATAGCAAACTCAAACTAGCCAAGGAGGCTAAGCAGACCCTTAATGCCGGCCAGAGCACCTTCTGCGGTAAGATTGCCAGCTGCGCCAACAAGAGCGCTTCGAGCGTCCGTTAGCAAGCTTCGCAACTTACTGGTTTCAGGGGAGGACTTCTTAGATTCTACCTCGATATTCTCGATCGCATTCCTTAAACGATCAATATCGGCACCAGCATCCCTTAACGCTGGGATGGCGGTTTTTATTTGACTCGTTAGTTCCAGAACCTTGCGCACATCAAAACTGGACAGCATCGAAATGTCACCGGTTGTGTTGCCTGAGCCCATCACGCCATTAAATGAAGCAATTGAATGGATATTGTAGGTGACTGAGGGTGAGGCGGCTTTTGATTTTTCAGATTGGTCGAAGCTGACCCCCTCTCCAACGATGCCTGCCTTCTCAAGCTCCGTTGCCCAATCAAGGGCAGCGTTCCTAACTCTATCGATAATCTCTTGAATCTGAATAACGGAAAGATGGATGGACATGCGCCCGAATTCCACATCCATATTAGCATTCAGCGTTCGAATTAGCTCTGGTCCCAACGGCATTTCAACAAAGCCTGCGTCGCTTCGAGAAACAAGTTCTTCGAGAGAAGAGATCGATTGTCTCGCATTTACGGTCGATAGTTGTCGATTTAGTTTATCAGTTGCTAGAATGATTGGTATCCAACCGTTATATGGATTGAATGCCTGTGGTTTACCAACCAGTATTCGATAGTCTGGAACGTTACCACCCGTGTATCCATTCAATTCCTGTTCAACCCAGTTTTCAACGCTTCCGAGTTTAAGCTTAGCAGCAGCCAGTTTAACTTTGCGCAGTATAGTGGAAACGGGAACGCGGGGATTGAGCGCGTCTCGTTGTATCTCTTCTACTAGTCCAGACATCAGGCTTCCTTCTTTGAACACTAATCGTTTCGCTGATGAATCTCTTTTTGGGGGCGTCTGCCAGCGGTTACGCCTGGAAAATCAAAAAAGGGCTTCGACTCCCCTTTTTATTTGAACGGGTTAATAGCTGCCCCGTCTTCATTTATAGTCATCCGAAATTTATTAATTCCTTCAGCCCCACCTTTGTAAGGCGAGCACATCTCGATTGCTTTAGAAGCCGACTTGACGGCTTCCTTACCCAAGTCGTTGTGGGGCTTATATGTCGTTACGGTGATGTCCTTGACGGCACCGCTTGCGGTCAAGAGTACATCAAACTCGGCATCAGTATCCGCATCAGCTGAAAACGGTGGCGGGTTCCAGCATTTTTGAGCTTGTTCCGACAACGTTTCAGCCGAGGCTACCCCAGCAGAAACGCCGAAAATAATAACCCCGAGAAATAGATAGTTCATGCCCCGTCTCCTTTTAGGTGGCGAGGACGATAGCTTTCGCCAGAAAGGAACGCAACATGGCTGACATTGCTACTCTCGGCTTGGAAGTCCGCAGCGATCAGGTCGAGAAAGGCACTCGTTCGCTCGATAAGATTTCCGGTGCGGCTAAGCGGGCTGAAGCGGCGGTAAACGGATTTTCCTCAACCAGTTCGGGCGCGGCGTCAGCGGCTTCGCGGCTTGCGGCAGGAACGAACAACGCCGAAGCTGGGCTGGAACGCGTTGCGGGCGCTGCAAGGCAAGCACAACTGTCACTTCGGCTGGCGAGTGCTGCCGCAAACGACAACATCAAGGCAGCGAGCAAGTTCAACACAGCCAATATCGCGGCACAGTTTCAGGACATCGCCGTTTCTGCGCAGATGGGCATGGGCGCATTTCAGATCGGCTTGCAGCAGGGCACTCAGCTGGCAGCGGTTATCAGCATGATGGAAAACCCGTTACGCGGGCTCGGCGCAGCATTCATGTCCGTCCTCTCGCCGGTCAGCATTTTAACCATCGGCCTTACCGCTTTGGCCGCTGCCGGCCTGCAAATGGTTGATTGGCCAAAGAGGGCGGCACAGGCGCTTGTCCTCCTTGCCGACAATCTCAAGGCGATCGCGCCATATGCAGCGACTGCCGCAGCGGCGCTGGCGTTGATCTATGCGCCGTCCGTCATCGCGGGCATGGTAAATCTGATCGCTTGGATGGGCCGTGTCTCTGTGGCCGCAATAGCAATGGCAGCTTCATTTGCACTTGCTAACCCGGCTACTGCGCTCGTGCTTGGCTTCGCGGCAGCTGTGATAGCTGCGAATGTTTTCCGGGACGAACTGAAAGACATATTCGGTCGGGACATCGTGGCAGACGCCAAAAACGCGGTGAATTGGATCGTTGGAGCATTCGTCGGAGGCTTCAACGCGGCGAAGATAATCTGGAATGAGTTCCCAGATGTCATGAATGAGATTGGCGCGTTGGCTATGCACAATCTAATGGAACAAATCCGATGGGGCCTTCGTCAAATGGTGCTCGAAGTCAACATGGGCCTGAAGTCTATTGGCGAGTGGTTTAATATAACACTGCCCGACCTTGGTAACCCGAACAAATTGTTCCCGCCTCAAAAGGGCCCAAAGGTGTCGGGCCCGACTTACGATGCCGTCGCAAAAGTGACCGCAGCATTCAGTGATGCCCAGAACACAGATTACGTCGGCAACATGTATTCCGCTATCGAAAGTGGAGCATCTGCCGCAGCGGACAAGCTGAGAGGGCTTGCCAAGGGCCTTACCGATGTCGACGAAAAGAAAAAGAAGGGCAAGAAAGGCCGTCACGGAAAGACCGACGCCGAATACTATCAGGACATCATTGACGGTGCTGATCGGCGGATAGCGACACTTCTGGTCGAACAGCAGGCACTTGGCATGACCGAGGAAGCAGCCAATGCGCTTCGGTACGAGCAGGATATGCTCAACCAAGCGCAACAGCATGGTATCGAGCTCACGCCGAAGCAGGCGGACTATATAAAGATGCTTGCCGAAACCATGGCGGGGCTGGAATCAGCAATCCAGAAGGCACAGGATGCGATCAACTTCGCCAAGGATACGACGAAGGGTTTCTTCTCCGATATGGCGAACGGTCTTGCCAATGGCCGAGGCTGGTGGGGTTCACTTGCCGACGCTGCGGTAAATGCAATCACCAAGATTGCGGATGCTCTGATCGATAGCGGGATAGATTCGCTCTTCGGCGGAAGTGGTTTTGGCAGCCTCTTAGGCGGGTTGTTCGGCGGTAAATCGGCAGACCCTTGGTCAGGCCTGCGGCTTGCAAGTGGCGGCTACGTATCCGGTCCCGGCTCTGCGACCTCTGACAGCATTCCTGCTTGGTTGTCGAATGGTGAGTTCGTCATGAATGCGCAAGCAACCAAGGCATTCGGGCCGTGGTTGCAGGCGATGAACGATAACAAGTTGCGCGGTTTTGCCTATGGCGGTCCGGTCGACGGGAATGTCGTCTCTATGCCGTCTCGCTCCGCCTTGCCGAGTGTTCGAGAGGCTGCTGTTAGCGGCGGTCAGCAGACTGTTCGTATCATCACGGAAACCCGTTTCGTGAATGACGGAAACTTCCAGAACTATATCAAAAGCGAAGTTGAAGACGGTTCTGCGAAGACCTTCAAGGCCGGTATTCAGAAATACGACAAGGGCGGCGCCGTTCGTGCCGCTCGTGATCTGCTTCAGGTGAACCAGAGAGGCTATGCGAAATGAGTATCAGCCTCCCTGACTTCATTCAATATCAGGCTGGCCGTCCACGTCTGAATAAGCCGATATCGATGTCTCGGTATGGCGAACGCGCCATATCAATGATTCAGAACGGTGATGAGTGGTGGACGGTCAATATTGAAACCCAGCCAATGTATGATGAGGACTTGGCCGAGTTCGAGGGCTGGCTTGCACAAGCTCAGAACGGCATGGAGACGATTGTTTACACGGTTCTCGGCAAGCAATCGCTTCCTCGTGCCTACTGGAGCAATCCGAATAGCCCCGTTCCGGCTGACAATGGTTCGCTTACATCAGTGACGAATGGGAAAACGCTGCTGATCGGAGGCGTAACGGTGGGGCTGGCGATGACAAAGGGCGATTTGATCTCGCTTACGACCGGTGATTATCACAGCCTGCATCGGGTAACTGCCAATGCAACAGCAGGGGCGACAATTACGCTTCCGGTCGATCCTCCGGTACCGTCTTACATCGCAAATGGCGCAACGGTCCGGTTCAAAGACCCGGTTCTGAATACCCGGATTGTGCCGGGATCGACCGAAGTTGGAGACGGCGTGATGCCAACGGCGAATTTTCAGCTTATCGAGGTACCGAAGTGAGTAACTTAGAAGACTTCCCCGTCCATTAAGGCAACGATACCGAATTCTGAGACAGCGGAATCAAAGAAGTCTAACGCTTGTTTATCGGTATCGAACGGGGTGTCACAATGCATTATGCCCCAGTCCTGCTCGACAAGACAAAGCAGCCACTTGGATCCCTCATTCTCTTTGTAGACAATTACATCCACTGTAACGCTGTCGTCTTCAAATGTTTTGCACAGCGTCGAATATACGTAATCGGAATCATCAATAATCATAATCACCCGCCCAGTGACAGTTAGACGGATAATGCCGACTTTGTCGAGGGTGGGTTGCAACCATTGGTGCGCTAATGGCTTTTCCAGCACGTCTACAGCAATTGCTCAACGAGGGCAGGGGCAAGATAGCCTCTGCCGTGAAGTTCGAGTTCGGCACAGGCATTTATGGGTTCTTTTCAGGTAAGGGCAGCGTCGACTATGGCGGTCTGACGTATCATGGCAATACAATCATCGATATCGATGAGCCGACTTACGCGCTCGGCACCGCAGCCCAGCCAGTGACCATGAGATTACCTGCCGCTGCTGATTTCGGGCTTACGCCAGACAAGCTCGGTCTGATCGAACAGGAAGACTACAAGAACCGCCCTGTCACGTTCTACGACTTCTATTTCGACCCGGATACGAACGCTTTCCTTCACGCTGAGCCAACCTGGTACGGCTATGTCGATACCATCGATCACCGGGAGGAAAGCGACGAAATGTGGCTCGAAGGCCATATTGAGACCGGCGCAGTCGACAATTTCCGTGAGGGCTTCCGCTACGCCTCGCACGAGGACCAGCAGCTTGTTTCACCCGGCGACATGCTTTTCGAATACGCTGCAAGGATCAAACATGATTACTTCAAAATCAAGTTCGGCTAGGGTCATCGGCTGGGATCGGGCACTTGAAGACCTTGCAACCGCTCACGTATCGGTCATCCCGGAATGGGGCGTTTCAGACTGCCTGATGACGGCGGCTGACGCGATTGAAGCGGTTATTGGTGAAAAGCCACTTGCTGAGTTTCGAGGCAAGTACAAAACCGAGGCCGGGGCTGCCCGAAAGATGCGCGCCAATGGCTGCGAGAACGTCAAAGACGTGTTTGAAAACTACCTCCAGCTTGAACCAGTCAATCGGCTCTCCGCCCGCCGGGGTGATGTCGGCGTGATGCTCATCAATGATGAATACGTTGCCGGTTTCATCTGTGGGTCAGGTTTTGCGGTCAAACAACCGCACGGGCTCACATTCTTTCCAGTGACCGACATCGAGCAGGCCTACAGGGTCGGCAGCTAACCACGACTACAATCAGCGCCTTTGAAGGTCCGCCACTGCGGGCCTTTTTTGTTGCGCTTGCATGAGGCTTCCATATGCCATTTCTAGCACCTATTGGCGCTTTCATTGGAGGCGTTGTGTCCAGTGTGGCCGCATGGGCGGCTGCAAGCCCGATCCTCGCCGGTATCGCCCAGACTGCATTTGGCATTGCTCTAAAGTATGCCATCAATGCGCTGTTCCCTCCGAAAACACAAAGCCGCGCTTCCGAACTGGAAACTCAGTATGGCGCGAATATCCCGCGCTCGGTCATTCTCGGTACGTGTGCCACCGAAGGCCACCATATCTATCGCAATAGCTACGGCAGCGGCGGTCGTCTCATTCAGGACGTGTTCGTTCTGTCGAGCTTCCGTATTACGTCTGTGCCTCGTGTCCGCTACAACGGTGAGTGGCGTTCGCTTGTGCAGCAGGATGCAGACGGATACTGGCTAGTTCCAAACGAAGGCACGAGCGGAGACGATCACGACAACGTTCGCGTCAAGTTCTACTACGGCACGATGGATCAGCAGGCAGAGCCGACGCTGATCAACAATGCCCGTCCGGCTGGCCGATGGACAGCAAACCATCGCGGCGCAGGCGTTGCCTATGCCATCGTGTTTTCCGAACTGCGCAAGAATGGCGACGGCCTGACTTCACCGGCAAAGCTGCTGTTCGAAGTCGTTGGAGCGCCGCTGTACGACTGGCGCAAGGATAGCACTGTCGGCGGTTCGGGCACGCATCGCTGGGAAGACCAGAGCACGTGGGAATATTCCGACAATCCATCCGTCCAGATTTACAATCTGGAACGTGGTTTCTTCAATGGCACCCAGCGAATGGTCGGGAAGGCCGTTCGTGCAAGCCGCCTGCCATTGGCGGAATATACGCAAGCCGCGAACATCTGCGATGAAACCATGCCGGACGGTTCGAAGCGCTATCGTGCGCATGCGATTGCCAAGGACGGCCCCGGCGCAAACCATGATGCGAATCTGACGCCGATCCTTGAAGCCATGTGCGGATCGTGGGTGGAACGTGTTGACGGCGAGTTTCCGATTGCAGGTGCTCCGCAAGCCATCATTGCCACGATCACGGACGACGATATCAAACGCGGTGCGCCGCTTCGATTCAGCGCGAAACGCAAGCGTACAGAACTCATCAACACTGTCGCGGCTTCCTATGTCTCGCCGGAAGATTTCTACGAGACCAAGGATGCGGCAACCCGTATCGATGCTGGCGCTCTGGCTGAAGATCGGGAAACTCTGGCCAGTGCCATTCCTTACGCTGCCGTCACCGATGTACGGCAGGTGGACAGGCTGGCTGACATCGCCATCCGTGGCGCTCGCTATCAGGCGTCGGCGGAAATCGTCGTTCATCCGAAATTCCTCGACACGATCAAGGAAGGTCGGTGGGTTCGCTGGAACAGTGCCAAGTATGGCGACCGCACGTTTCAGGTGCTGACGCGCCAGCTTGGCGGGATCAACACCGACGGCGCCCGCGATATCTCGATTGCGTTGCAAGAGATCAGCAATGGCGTGTTCGATCCGACAGCATACGAAACCAATCCACCGGTCATCATCGTTGTCCCGCCGCCGCAATATCTGGCCGAAGTTCAAAACTTCAAGGTCATTCCGTTTGTTGTGGTCTCGGATGGACAGGGCGAACTCCCGGCTGCCCGCCTGCTATGGGATAACATCGATGATATTTCTGTCATTGGCGTGACCATTGAATATTGGCCAGCAAATGATCCAAGCCAGGTGTTCACACGGTTCGTCACTTGGGATGTCACAAACGTTATTCTGGTCGAGGGATTGACTTCGCTTACTGACTGGTTTGTGCGGACCCGCTTGCGTGTGGACAATGGCCGGTCTGTGGCGTGGTCAACTGAAACACCCTTCACCACGCTTAACGCTCGCAGTGATGATAGTCCGGTCGACTATGAACGGCTGGACAGTGATATGAAGGGCCTTGTCAACTGGATGACAGACGACAGGCGCGAGCTTATCCGGCAGGCTCAGGAAAACGCTACCGGCACAGCCGACAGCGCACTGAAGGGCTATTCGAACGTTCTTCGCCTCAGCCAGCAACTGACAAGCACATTCGGCTCTGCAAAGGCTCAGTGGAAACAGGATATCTTTGTCGCCACCGGGCCTAACAGTGCCATCGGACAGCAACTGACCGAGATCAACGCGCAACTGTTCACAAGCGACGGTGCAAGCGTCATCGACCTCATGCAGGCCCGCGTTGATGGTGTCGAGGGCGATGTCACGGCCATTTCGAATGCCCTGACAGAAGTCAACGCTTCTGTTGACGGTACGGTGGCTAACGCAGCTTGGCGCATGACAGCGCAGGCTGGCAGCGGCGGCAGTTCCGTGAAGATATCTGCCTTCGCCCGCTTGGGTATCGGAGATACCTGGAAGCAGGCTGGATGGTTCGTGAACGTCACTCCGACGGGAAGCCAGTTCATTGTCGTATCCAACCAGTTCGCCATTGCTGATCCGAACAATAACGGAAGCTATACCTATCCGTTTGTTGTCCAAAATGGGCAGGTCTACATACAGAATGCCCGTCTGGGCACTTTGAATTTCGACATTCTGCAGTCGAACAACGGAAAGTTGATCTTGCGCGGTTACGACAACTTCGCCGATATCAGGATTTTTGTCTGATGGTTTATGTAGCGTACGGCAAAAAGCCGGGTGGCGATCCGTTCTTCAAGGTCATGAAATACGACACCGACGATCATCTGGCCGTGGCGAACACGGCCTTTGATCGCTTTTACTTCAACTCCGAAAACCAGATGGTATCGTATATTTATGAACCGCAGGCCGTCTATAACGTGAATAAGACTACGTTCCCCGGTGGAACGATTAATAACGATGCGCCTAGCGGAACGATATCCTTAATCGAAGGACCCTCGGTGGGTGCCGCCAAGCGAGCCGTTCATAGTTGGAATAGTGGCGTTACAGCAAACCGTGTTATCCAATATGTCCAGTTCCTTGAACGATATGATAATCAGGGGATTATCCCAATATTTGAAGCACGCCTGCGAATGCCTAACGGTAGATTGCAGGGGCCGTGTTATTACAATAACAAGATCGACTATGTTGGCGCGCAACATAATGGTGTCATCTATTTGAATAATTCTGTTTATACGAATGGGATTTATTCGTCTCCCGGTTCTATTCGGTCTGACTTCAACTATTACGGTAAGTGGTATGGCAATGTATTTGATGTGAACAATATATCCGCTCGAAGTCTGAGCAGTATTAGAACTCCAATCAGCGGAAACGAGAACTACGAGATTTATACCGCCCTGTGGACCCTTCCGGCTCACAATGCACCCATTCCCAACCCGCAAGCAACGCCGGTCGCTGGGCAAAATCCTATCTTAATCAGCCCTTCACAGGTCGTGATCTGTCGGCGCGGTTTTGATGCCGCAACATCGAGCGGTTTCCAGCGCATCATAGACAGTGATCGCAATCCGCCCTTGTGCATTCTGGCTGGCCAAACTGGATTAATCGCTGCTGGTGGCACTGCCTTCATTGCCGCCCCGGCTGGCGTCACGATGACTACAAGCATGATTGTGGATATGATCGTCCGAATTGAAGATCGTGACTTCATGGTTCCGATGTTCGACAGGGTTTATCGCGATGCGACGAACAATCATTTCATCGAATACACAATCGCCGGAAATGGGATCACGATCTACAACAGCGGTCAATACGCTGTAACGATCAAGTACGTCGTCTTTGGAAACGATATGTCGGCCCCAACGACTGGAGGTTCGCTGACACAGCGTCGTTTGGACAATGGAAACATTCAACTGAAAAGGCCCGGATCGAGCGACACCAACCCGTCATTGCGTGACATCCTGCTCGATACCCGGTTCCCGATGCTTCAGGTGATCGCCGAAGGCTATATCCCGGTATCGAACTTCAGCACGGGCAACAGGGTCGACATCATGTATGGGACGCATGCTGCTGTCGTGAATTTCTCTGCCCCGAATATGTTCGTGTTCCCGAAGATCGTCGGAGTGTTTCCCCATGCCTTTCGACAGGGATATGGCAATTGGCAACGGCGACCGGGCGGCACTGAAACGGGGCCATCTAACCAATCTGTGGTGACTGTTGTTCGCGACAATCAGCTTGTCATCCATCTGTCGCCGGGCCGACCGACTGAGTTCGCAGAAGGTGCGTGGCAATATAGCCAACCTGACCCGGTAGGCGCTCGTTATTACGTACTCGCGGCAACTTCGATCTAGGCCGCTTCTCAGGAGGAAAAAACTATGGCTGTTTTGTCCGACTATACGTCGGGAACGATTTCGCTTGCCAATGGCTCAGCGACAGTCACCGGCACCGGGACGCTGTTCGAGGTAACGCGATTTCGGGAAGGCGACACGCTCCAAATCCAGAACCTCACGGCTGTCATTGCCAGTGTCGACAGCGACACACAGTTGACGCTCACTGAGCCATGGACCGGCACAAGCATTGTTGATGGGCCATACCGCGCTCGACAGCTTGCCGATGGCACCCGCGTAGGTACGCAAGCCGCGACCCTCATTGAGCTTCTGGGTGACGGCACCTTGGCCGGTCTGGCAGCGCTTGGCGTAGAGGAAGGGAAGGCTCCTGTCGGTGGCCCTGCCGGTCAATACGTGCTTCAGCCTATTGCTGTAGACGATAAAGGCACCTTGGCCAGTCTGGCCGAATTGGTGCTTGCTGCAAACAAGGCGATCACGACTGATGGCAGCGGCAACGCCCAGCAGTCCGATCTTGGAACCCTTGGCCGCGCACTGCTGGCCCTCGCGGCTGGCAACAATACGCAATATGTGCAGGGTGACGGCACCTTGCAGGCTAAGTCTGGCTTGCCTGTCAGTGCTGCAACGCAAACCGCGCTTGATGAAAAAGTTACGGCAAATAACCCTCAGATATCACAAGCATTACGTGTTCGCGCTGGGTTGTACCCAAATCAGTCAGGAATGATTGACTTCTCGTGGCAAGGTGGCTTAGCGGTATGGGGATGGTATTTAGAAAACAACTTTGCCCTATCGTTGAGTACCTTCGATGGAGGTACAGGCGCTTACACTGGTACGCCTGTTAGCTTTCTCGCAAACGGGAACGTTGCGTTCAGTGGCACGATTTCGAAGGGTGGCGGCACTTTTTATATCGATCACCCGCTTGATCCGTTCAACAAGAACCTTCGCCATGGCTTCGTGGAAGCACCTCGATACGACCTCATCTATCGCGGGACGGTCCAGCTAGTCGATGGTCGCGCCACGGTCGATATCGACGCTGCCAGCAATATGACCTCCGGTACATTCGCCGCTCTCACCACCAACGCGGTTGTTACCAGTCTGCAAAATCAGGACGGTTTTGCGCGGTTGAAGCCGGGGCCGATCAACGGCGGTTCGTTCGAAATCATCTGCGAGGATGAGAACTGCACCGATCTGGTGTCGTGGGTTGTGATCGCAGAACGCAATGACCCGTTTGTAAAATCTGACCTTGACCCGAATACAGACAGCAATGGCCGGTTCGTGCCTGAGTTCGAAAAGGAGGATGCATAATGTCAGCTACGGAAACTGTCATTGATACCGCTCGCGTCGGGAAGAAGGGCTATCCGATGCATTATGCGGCTTACGGCTTGGACGCGCCGACAAAAGTTGTTCCGGTTGAGAATGGAGAACCACAAGTCAACCATCCCGGCATGACGTTGCAGGAATATGCAGCCGCCAAACGTTGGGAAAAGGAAGTCGGCGGGATTGAGATCAATGGCCTGACTGTCGCTACAGATGATCGATCAAAGACCATGATTTCCGGGGCGCGGGTGGCTGCGATGGCCAATCCAGAATTCACGACGGCGTGGAAAGGGGCTGGCGGCGAATTCGTTCCGCTCGATGCCAATGCTGTTATTGCGATCAGCGATGCGGTGCTTGCACATGTGTCGTATTGTTTCGCAACCGAAGCACAAGTGCTGGCCGCGATCGAAGGTGGAAGTATCACAACGGAAGCCCAGATTGACGCGGCATTCGCTGACTAAACCTACTCCGCTGTTCCTATACGCCTCTTTTCATCCTTGAAGCGTGTTTCCCATGGGTCATAAGGCAGAAACGAACCATCTTCGTGATTTTGATCGTTTCTGGCGTCCTTCGCAGTTTTCACTTCACGGGTCATCGTCGTCTCAATCAGTTGCAATTTCGCGCTTGTATGATGCTCGGTCATTCATTGCAACCGAAAGGCGTAAATAAAACGCTACGCTGCCGCCCTAGAGGCGGCTTTTTCTTTGCCGAAAGGAAATCACCTTGGATATGCACCTTGGCGATACCCGCCTCTTGATTGAGGAGGGTCGAAAGCATGGACTATTGCGTAATCAGATGGCGTATGTGCTGGCTACCGCCTATCACGAGACGGCGCATACGATGAAGCCGGTCAATGAGATGGGCGGACAAAAGTATCTCCGATCGAAGAAATACTGGCCGTACATCGGACGCGGATACGTTCAGATCACGTGGAAAAATAACTATGAAAAGGCTGGCAGAATTCTGGGTATTGACTTCGTTTCGAAGCCAGAACTTCTCCTGAAGCCAGAGTATGCCGCACCGATCATCATTGCCGGAATGTCCGAGGGATGGTTCACCGGCAAGAAGCTCTCCGACTACATCACCTTGCAGAAGTCCGACTTCAAGAATGCCCGCCGGATCGTCAACGGCACGGACAGGGCGGAACTGATCGCCGGGTATGCCAAGCAATATGACAAAGCCTTGCTTGCCGAAGGTTATGGCGTCGATCAGGTGGTGACGGCACCCGCTACCGAAGTAGTTCCAGCACCTGTTGAGGAAAAGCCCATCTCGAAATCGTCTCGCTTCTGGACTTGGTTTGGATCGGGTGGCGGTGCGGCAGTAATGCCGTTTGTGGATTGGAAAGTGCAGTTGGTCATTGTGGCAGCAATCATCCTCATTGCCGGATACGCAATCTTCACCATGCCGCAGGCGAGGGCCAAGCTTGAAAAGCTGGTCGATGCGCTATGACCGCGCTCTGGGATATGGTCACGACATGGGCAAAAACCGCGCTCGCTGCCGTTCTGGCGGCGTTTCTGCTTCTGGTGGGTGGATACGTCGCCGGAACCATCAAAGAGCGTCAGCGGGCGGCTGTGGCAGCGGCAGAAGCGACGGCAAAAGCCATACAGAAAAGGACAAACATCGATGAAAAGATTATCGGTATGGATGCTGTTGCTCTCTGCCTTGAGCTTGGCGGCTTGCCAGAGCAATGCAACGAATTGCGCCGGGTGGAAGCCAATCGGCCTTAAACCGTTGACGGCTGTCTATCTCGCAGGAAACGATATCCAAGCTGGGCAGGGGATCGCTTCTCATAATGCATTTGGGAAATCGCGAGGCTGCTGGTGATGTCAGAAGACTTGAAATGGCTCATGGGAACGGCGGTCACTCTGATTGTCTTTTTCAGCGGTGCACTGATAGCGGCCTTTCGGTCACTTTCCAGTTCTCAAAAAGCCGGAGACGATCAACTTCATGACCGTGTGAACCGTGTCAGGGATGAATATGTGCGCCGGGTAGATCTTGACGACCATGTGAAGCAATTGCGGGAGGGCATGAAAGAAATGCGAGACGAAACCAGAGAAGGGTTGAAAGAGACAAATAAGCGGCTGGATCAGGTGCTAGCCGTATTGGCGCAGGATAAGAAAGTCTAACTGCGATTCTAATGGTCTGATAATATTTATTTCGCAACGGCTTTGGCAATTCGGGCGTTATCTTCTTCTGCGCCGTCTAGCCGTGCCGATCTACGACGGATGCCGTATTTCATCTTCGACCCTATTGGTTGAATGTTCTCCAACCTTCCGAAGAAGGAAGGCTTGATTGGAGGGCAATATGAAATTCGCGATTATCGCTATGGCCATTCTTCTAGCAGGCGCCTCGACCGCTTCCGCAATGGCTAGTTGGAAGCCAAATACGCACTGCCGCACCGGTTTGAATTGCAAGACCGGCAGGTAATTCCAACGGGCGCTCCGTCATGGCTTATTTCTTTTTGCCAGCCAGAGCGTCCTCGCCTTCCTGTTTATGAGCACGGCAGAACCAAAGCTGGCCATATGTCGTCGTGTAACCGGTCATCTTAATTCATCACTATGCTTTCATATTGCGCTGTGCTAGCCAGAAGAAACCAGACGCCACAAAAAGCGCCTTCTATTTTTTACAATCGCCTTTGAGGCACACTGATTCAATTAGACTTTTTCCGGTTGCATTTTACAGGGCAAAACCAGTTAGGGAATTGTTTTAATTGGATATGCGGTGAGACTTTTAATCAGTAGGTCCAGGGTTCGAATCCCTGCGCGCTCACCAAAACCCATCACAACGTGCCCTCTCTTTCCGCGTTTCATTGCGGCCTCATCTTTGACGCGGGGCAACCTTATTTCGTCGCCACACTAGGAACTCAATGAATCTAGTGTGGTTTACGGATTTGAAGTTCCTGGACGATGATGCCATGCAAATGACAGGAACTTCAAATCCACCACACTACCGCGTGTGTCGCCTTCCTGCCCATGGGCACAGCCTAGCTGTCAACTGGCTGGCCGTGGTGGCAACCCGGCGCGGGCGCGCATCTTTTCAAGCAGGCTGGCGGCAATCGGCTCATAGTTTTCATCGAAGTGATGACCGCCTGCCAGTTTCATGACTTCCATGCCTTTCAGTTCGGCAGCAGTGCAGGCGGTATCTTCTTCTTCTTCGCCGTAAACACAAACCACCCGGTTAAGCGGAATGGTCGAAATGGCCGGAACAACATCCTTGTCGCCATCCATTCCAAGCCAGCCCTCAATGGATACCTGAAACGTCGTCGTCGTTTCGACACCGAGAAGCCCGATCATCTTCGTCCGGTCCTGTATGGCGGGGTCGAGATATTTCCAAGCAAAGGGGAATGTATCGGCACCGAACGAGTAACCCAATACTGCAACCGGCAATTTGTTCGTCGGGTCAGCCTTCTTGATCATGGCCGTCGTGTCATTGGCTATTTCTTCCGGCGTTCGCTCCGACCAGAAATAGCGCAGCGAATCGACGCCAATGACGTGAACGCCATGAGCCTGCAGCCATTCACCGATCGATTTGTCGAGATCGCGCCAGCCACCATCGCCCGAATAGAAAACCGCAACCATTTCGGCTTTCCCGCCCTTTGCGGGAAGGTCTACGATAGGCAGAGCTTCATTCTTGGCATCCTGATCCGCCATGGCAACGACATTGTCGACGGCCATTTTCAGACGCGCCGGAAACTCGGGCGCGGATTGGAGCACGGCGAAATTTTCCTGACGGGCCGTAACCGGATTGTTTGTTGGCGATCCGGCGGGGCTGATCACAAGGGCAGGGGCCGGAATGGCGGCATTGAAGCCATAGATGAAGCCACCGTCGGGAGCCTTGGTTGCATCGGCCTTCTCCGTGCACGAAGGCAGACGGGTCTTGGCCGGAACAGGATCAAGCGACACGGCACCAGCAATGGTCGCATCCGGTGAATCCGAGGCAGCCGCGTAAGCGATAGTGCCTCCCTGTCCGATACCTGTAAGGACAGGATGAAAATAGACGCCTAGATCAAGCCCGCGCAAGGCTTCCTTGGCGATGGCTTCGAAATCGGAGTCCAGATAATTGCACTCGCCGTCCTCCTTATCGAGCGCGGCGCGCCATGGGCCAAGCTCGACGGGCAGAACAATCATGTTCTGGGCGAGCATGGCATCCATGAACTTTTTCTCGCGATCACCGATGCCGCTGTCGTCGCTCAGCAGAATCGCAAGGCCGATGGGGTCATTCTTCGGCATATAGACCGGAATATTGGACAGTCTTTCAGCGCTTGCATGGATAACCGGTTCGTCGGAATCTGTGATTTTCGTCCAGAGCCTTGCAATTTTACCGGTGTGCATCGCGCCGTAAACACCCGCCGCAGCCACCAGCACCAGCCCTAACACAGTAAAGAGAACGCGTTTTTTCGTCATTTGCGGATGAACTCCAATGGGCTGCCATTGATAAGGGTTGTGGCATCAAGAAGGGCGCGAGGGGTTTCGAGGCCACCCGGGCAAACCATGTAATGCGGGGTCCAGACTGGATCGAATTTTTCCTTGAAGGCTTTCAGTCCGTCAAAGTGATAGAGGTCGGCTCCGCGCTTGTAGATGAAGGAACCGAAACGGTTCCAACGGGATGCCAGCCTGCTGCCGCTCAGGCCGGAAAGCGGTGCGGCGCCAAGATTGAACCACTTGTAGCCTTCTTCCTTGCTGGCCATCAGCAGCTTTGCAAACAGCGCGTCCATCAGGAGTTTATGCACATTCGGCATATAGCGCATCAGGTCGACGGTGATTTCGTATTTATCCGCGCCGCGCCACATATTGGCGAAGGCCACAATTTCTCCGTCACTTTTCAGGACAGCGACATCGAAACGTTTCATATATTCGTCGTCGAAGTAACCCAGCGAAAAGCCCTTTTCGCTGCCCGACTTGAAATCGAGCCAGGCGTCCGAAATCTCGCGTAAACGAGAAATGAGCGGAGGAACATCGGCTGCCGGTATGATTTCAAACGTCAGGCCGTCCTTGTCGATCTTGCGGTCGGCGTAGCGGAATGGCTGGCGACGTGGGCCATCAAGAGAGAAAGTGGTGAGGTCGACGCGAGCGACTTCACCAAGCTTCAGGGCGACCAGCCCCATATCCAGAAACAGCGGCAGGCTTTGCGGGCCGACGCCGTAGAATACGGTCCGCAAGGCAAGCTTGTCAGCCAGCGCATGAAATGACCATGCAAGCTCCTTGCCCGTCTGTTCGTTGCCAATGGGCTCCCCAAGTGCAATCAGGCTCCCACCGGATTGCGCATACATGATGAAGGCGCTGTTGTCCGGGGCGAGAAGGAACTGCTTGTCGCCGAGCAGCGCCAGAGCGGCATCCGTGTGCGGCCATTGAGCAACCAGATCGGGCACGGCATCGGGTATGGAATAATCCACCTTCCGCTTGCGGTGTCCAGCTCGGTTGATAAGCGAATAGAGGCCTGCTGCGGCGACCACGGCAAAGACAAGCACAGTCGCCCGCAAGAAGCGGGGCGCGTTGCCGTTCCAAGCGAAATCCCACCAGAGATCGTTGGAATATTCCACATGCCGGTAGACGAAAAAGCCAAGCCACGTGGAAACGAGGACGGTTGTACCGACGGTCGCAATCCAGTTCCAGCTCAAGTCGAACGGCCCGGAAATGGGTCGTCGATAGAATGAATCCCGGAACCCCCAGAGCGTGAAGGCGAAAATGCAGAGAATGGTTGCTTCTTCCCAGTCGAGACCCTTCACCAGGGAAAAGGCAGCGCCACTGAGGAGAAGGATTAAGGCGGCCACCCAGGCTCGCGCAAGCCGCTTCGACAGGCCACGCGCTACAATGAGCAGCGCGACGCCGACGAGGCTGGCAGCAAGATGCGACATCTCCATGAGAGATTCAGGAACGATGTCGGAGAGGACCTCCACGCGGTAGCGAAGGTCCGGCGTCGCACCGGAAATGAGAAGAATGATGCCGCCAAGAAAGATGATACTGGCAGAAAGACTCGGGATAAGCGGTTCCACCAGACGTTTGGCGAAGCGCGCCTGTTTGCCGAGCATATGGCGGCGTCGCATGATCTCCCATATGAGAATGCCTGCCGCCGCCACAACAAGCGGCATTACCGTATAGACAAGCCGATATGCGAGAAGGCCTGCAACAGCATCCGGTTTTCCGCCCAGGCCAAGGCCCGCAATGATCGTCGCCTCAAAAGCTCCGAGACCACCTGGGGCATGACTGGCGATACCCAGCACAATGGCGATCACATAAACCAGTGCGAAGACTGCAAAGCTTGGCACTGCATCGGCAGGCATCAGAACATAAAGAGTAGCGGCTGCAGCGCCCACATCCACCAGTCCGGCAAATATCTGGGTCAGCGCGCCTTTGGAATTCGGCAGGCGCAAGCTGAACGAGCCTATCGTGAAGCTGCGCTGTTCATGCGACAACCAGTAGATCAGCCAGCCGATACCGCCCAGAATGGCGATGCCAGCGACAATATCTATGCGGGAATCGATGGCGGAGAGCCATGGAACATCCTGCGGATCGATGAGAAGTGCCGCACCGACCATGATAATCAGCGCGAACCAGATGGCGAACCACGATGTTCCAACGATCTTGCCGATATCGGCTAGACTGACGCCTTCCGCAGCATAGATGCGATAACGCAGAGCACCTCCGGTCAGGAGGGAAAAGCCGAGCGCGTTGGAGATGGCGTAACCGGCTGCACCGGCCACGGCGGCAATGCGGCGCGGTATCTGGTTGGGCGCAATCGTATCCACTGCCACAACGTCATAGAGAGCGACGGCTGCATAGCTCACCGCCGTGAAGAACACAGCCAGGCCAAGCGTCATCCATGAAATGTTGTGAAAGGCTGCAAGCGTTTCCGTGCGAGACGTGTGCTGAAGTAGATTCTCCAGCACATAGATCGCCAGCAACGCAATCGCGATGCCCGCTACCGGAAACAGGAAATGTTGGTAGCGTTTGAACCAGCCCGAATGTCTTGTCGACGTCGCAGATGGTGTTGAAGGCACTTCATCATCAATAAGGCTCATAGGAACGTCGTCCGGTTGGAGCAATATATTATAAATCGCGCAATGATCTCGATTTAGGGCGAACTTGTGTTCGAGCGAGATGCCGCATTGAAAATATTCTAAGTAGAGCAGAAGTTGGTCTATATAAGCCTGCGGTTGGGCCAGACCGCAAGTGATTTGATAGATTGAAAGAGGTATTGGTGCTCGATATTTCATATATGACCGCAGCCGGAGCCGGTGCGTTGTCGTTTCTGTCTCCCTGCGTCCTTCCGCTGGTGCCGCCCTATCTGTGTTATATGGCGGGTGTGAGCGTTGAAGATTTTCGTGCAGAGAAGGCGACAACCGTCGCGGCAGCACCTTCTGCGCGCCGTTCCTTGGCATTTGCGGCAATTTGCTTCGTTCTCGGTTTCACGACGGTTTTCGTGGCGCTGGGTGCCGGAGCGTCTTCCATTGGCGCCTTCCTGCGCGCATGGCAGCAGGAGATCGCAATCGTCGCTGGTGTCGTCATCATTTTGATGGGACTGAATTTCCTTGGTATTCTGCGTCTGTCGTTCCTCTCCCGCGAAGCGCGGTTTCAGGCACGCAATGCCCCTGCATCGCCGCTTGGGGCCTATGTCATGGGGCTGGCATTCGCCTTTGGCTGGACGCCCTGCATCGGGCCTGTTCTTGGACCAATTCTGACGCTGGCAGGCGGCAGCAGCACAGTTGGCGAGGGCGCGTTATTGTTGGCGACCTATTCGCTTGGTCTTGGCATTCCGTTTTTGATTGCTGCCCTTTTTTCCGGCGCATTCATGCGGTTTCTTTCGCGGTTCCGGGTGCATCTCGGCAAGGTGGAAAAAGCGATGGGCGCGCTTCTGGTTGCGGCAGGCGTCTTGTTCCTGACTGGTGGCATGCAATCCTTCTCGTTCTGGCTGCTTGAGAATTTCCCGGCGCTTGGGCGGTTGGGGTAAAGGTTCACCGGTAGTTTGTAAGTTTTCATAGACGCTTTGATGTTAAGAGCGAAGATCATCTCAATTTTCTGGACGATATCATGACAGACCGTACCTGCCTTTCCATCGTACTTGCCGCTGGCGAAGGCACGCGCATGAAATCCAGCTTGCCCAAGGTGCTGCATCAGGTGGCAGGCTTGCCGCTGGTTTCTCACGTGGTCAAGGCAGTTCAGGGCACCGGCAAAAGTGACGTTGCGCTGGTCGTAGGGCGTGGTGCCGAGGATGTGCGGGCGGCAGTGGAAAAGAATGCAGGCCCGGTGTCGGCTTTCGAGCAGAAGGAACGCCTGGGCACGGCGCATGCGGTTCTCGCCGCGCGCGAAGCAATCGAACGCGGCTATGACGATCTGCTCATTGTTTTCGGCGACACGCCGCTGATCGAGGCGCAATCTCTGCAAAAGGCCCGTGCGCGACTGTCCGATGGTGCCGATGTCGTTGTTATCGGTTTTCGCCCGGATAATCCGCACGGCTATGGTCGTCTGATCGAGGAAGGCGACCAACTTGTCGCCATCGTCGAGGAAAAAGAAGCAACCGAAGCGCAAAAACTGATTGGTTTCTGCAATGGCGGGCTGATGGCAGTTCGCGGTCAACACGCTCTGGCGCTTCTGGATGCGGTGGGCAATGACAATGCCAAGGGTGAATATTACCTCACCGATATCGTCGCCATCGCCCATGGCAAGGGTATGAACGTGACGGCTATCGAAGTGCCGGTCGATAATGTCATCGGCATCAATAATCGTGTTGAACTGGCCGAAGCAGAAACCATCTGGCAGCAGCGCAAGCGCCGCGAGATGATGCTTGCAGGCGTGACGCTTATCGCTCCGGAAACGGTATTCTTTTCGCACGACACGCTGATCGAGGCGGATGTTATCGTTGAACCGAACGTCTTCTTCGGCCCTCATGTGCGTGTGTCGACAGGCGCTTTGATCCATTCGTTCTCGCATATGGAAGGAGCCGATGTTGGTCCGAAGGCGGAGATTGGACCGTTTGCGCGCTTGCGTCCCGGCGCAAATCTCGGTGAGAAAACTAAGGTCGGCAATTTCTGCGAGGTGAAGAATGCCATGGTTCACAAAGGCGCGAAGATCAATCACCTGACCTATATCGGCGACGCGACAGTCGGCGCATCAAGCAACATCGGTGCAGGCACGATCACCTGCAATTACGACGGTTATAACAAGTACAAAACGGTGATTGGCGAGAACGCATTCATCGGGTCGAACAGCTCGCTGGTTGCTCCGGTAGAAATTGGCGACAATGCCTATATCGCGTCGGGCAGCACGATTACTGACAATGTTCCCGCCGATGCGCTGGCTTTCGGTCGCGCACGCCAGGAAACGAAAGAGGGGCGGGCGAAGATCCTGCGAGAGAAGTACGCCGCCATCAAAGCGGCTAAAACCTCCACCAAATGAATCATCCAATTGTTTAAGCGAACGGCAATCCCCTGGGTTGCCGTTCTGCGTTAGAATCTTTAAACCGCGAAGCAACACGCCTGAACGTCGGATTTGGAGCAGCCTATGTGTGGAATTATCGGCATAATTGGAAATAACGAAGTCGCTCCGCTTCTTGTGGATGCACTGAAGCGGCTTGAATATCGCGGCTACGATTCTGCCGGTATCGCTACACTGCAGAACGGTAAGCTCGATCGCCGCCGTGCCGAAGGCAAGCTGGTCAATCTGGAAAAGCGCCTGGCGGGAGAGCCGCTTCCCGGCGTTATTGGTATCGGCCATACGCGCTGGGCTACGCACGGGAAACCAGTGGAGCGCAACGCACATCCGCACATTACCGATCGCCTCGCGGTCGTTCACAACGGCATCATCGAGAATTTCGCCGAACTTCGCACCATGCTTGAGGCGGAAGGCTACAAGTTCCAGACAGAAACCGATACCGAAGCTGTTGCCCATCTGGTGACCCGTGAACTGGCAAAGGGCAAGTCCCCGGTTGAAGCCGTGCGCGACAGCCTGCCGATGCTGCATGGTGCCTTTGCACTCGCCTTCCTGTTCGAAGGGGACGAAGAACTTTTGATCGGTGCACGTCAGGGACCGCCGCTCGCCGTCGGTTATGGGGAAGGAGAAATGTTCCTCGGTTCCGACGCCATCGCACTTTCGCCCTTCACGGATACCATTGCCTATCTCGAAGATGGCGATTGGGCCGTTCTGACGCGCAAGGGCGTGACGGTTTACGACGAAAACAACAGCGAAGTTGAGCGCCCGATTCAAAAGACGCAGACGGCAAACATGCTCGTCTCCAAGGGTAATCATCGTCACTTCATGCAGAAGGAGATGTTTGAGCAGCCGGAAGTAATTTCCCATACGCTTGCCAACTATCTCGACTTCACGACGGGTAAGGTGCGCCAGGAAGCGATTGGTATTGATTTTAGCAAAATTGACCGCCTGACGATTTCTGCCTGCGGCACGGCCTACTATGCGGCGTCCGTCGGCAAATACTGGTTCGAGCAGATTGCGCGACTGCCGGTCGACAGCGATATCGCTTCCGAATTCCGCTATCGCGAAATGCCGCTCTCGAAGGATTCGCTGGCGATGTTCGTGTCGCAGTCAGGCGAAACGGCTGATACGCTTGCTTCGCTACGTTACTGCAAGTCGCAAGGATTGAAGATCGCCGCTGTCGTGAATGTCACCGGCTCGACCATTGCGCGTGAATCCGATGCTGTTTTCCCGACGCTTGCAGGCCCTGAAATCGGCGTTGCTTCCACTAAAGCCTTTACCTGCCAGCTGTCGGCCATGGCCTCACTGGTAATTGCAGCTGCGAAATCGCGTGGCGCAATCGATGACAAGCGGGAACAGGAACTGGTACGTCAGCTTTCCGAAGCGCCACGTTTCATCAATCAGGTTCTGAAGCTTGAAGACCAGATCGCTGCGGTCTGCCATGAACTGGCCAAGGTCAATCATGTGCTTTATCTCGGTCGCGGCACTTCCTTCCCGCTGGCGATGGAAGGTGCGCTGAAGCTGAAGGAAATTTCCTATATTCACGCCGAAGGCTATGCTGCCGGTGAATTGAAGCACGGCCCGATTGCGCTGATTGATGAAACTATGCCAGTAATCGTCATTGCGCCGTCCGATCGTCTCTATGAGAAGACCGTTTCCAACATGCAGGAAGTCGCAGCGCGTGGCGGTCGTATCATTCTTATCACCGATAAGAAGGGTGCCGAGGCTGCAAGCATCGACACGATGGCGACCATTGTTCTGCCGGATGTGCCGGAATTCATCACGCCGCTCGTTTACGCATTGCCGATCCAGATGCTGGCCTATCACACTGCAATCCTCATGGGGACGGATGTGGATCAGCCGCGCAATCTGGCAAAGTCGGTAACTGTCGAGTAAATTCAGCTTATTATAGAAAAATCTTTATAAGTTAATAGAAGTGGCGGCGTATTGCCGCCATTTTGCTATCCAGCTCTTAAGAGCCTTATCGCTTCGTCGCGCCCGAAAAGATAAAGCAGGACCCGCAACGCCTGTCCGCGCTCGGATTCCAGATCTGGGTCGCTTGTCAAAATATAGCGCGCATCCTTGCGAGCGATTTCCAGAAGGTCGCCATGTGCCTCGATGGAGGCCAAACGGAAGCCTGGGGTGCCGGATTGCCGTGTGCCGAGCAATTCGCCTTCACCGCGCAGTTTCAAATCTTCTTCGGCGATGCGAAAACCGTCTTCCGTCTCGCGCATAACCTTCAGCCGGGATTGTGCGATTTCTCCCAGCGGGCCTTTGTAAAGCAGCAGGCAGGTCGATGGTTTGTCGCCGCGACCCACGCGACCGCGTAGCTGGTGCAATTGCGACAGGCCGAACCGTTCAGCATGCTCGATGACGATGATCGTGGCGTCGGGCACATCCACGCCGACTTCGATCACGGTAGTCGCGACGAGAACTCGTGTTTCGCCTTGTTTGAATGCCCGCATGGCCTTGTCTTTTTCAGCCCCGTTCATGCGGCCATGGATAAGGCCGATGCGCTCGCCGAAGACGGGCTTGAGGCTTTCGAAACGTTCTTCCGCCGAAGTCAGTTCAACGACTTCGGATTCCTCCACGAGCGGACAAATCCAGTAGATTTTTTGACCTTCTGCTACGGCCTTCCGGATGCGCTCGACAAGTTCGCCCATGCGTTCCATTGGCACAATGGCAGTCGTAATGGGCTGGCGTCCGGCAGGTTTCTCGGTCAGTTTCGACACGTCCATATCGCCGAAGGCTGTAAGCACGAGGGTCCGCGGTATTGGCGTGGCGGTCATAACCAGCATATCAGGTGCAGAACCCTTTGCGGTTAGCATCAGACGCTGATGCACGCCGAAGCGATGTTGTTCATCGATGATGACGAGAACGAGGTCGTGATATTCGACCTTTTCCTGAAAAAGAGCGTGCGTGCCGATGACGATATCGATCTCGCCGCTTTTCAATCCTTCGAGAACTGCGTTCCGGTCACGGCCCTTTTCGCGACCGGTCAGCAGCGCTGCTTTCAGTCCGGCCTTCTCCGCGAGTGGAGCGATGGTTGCAAAATGCTGGCGGGCGAGAACTTCCGTTGGGGCCATGAGTGCTGATTGGCCGCCGGATTCAGCGGCATGCGCCATGGACAGCAATCCAACGACCGTCTTGCCAGAGCCGACATCGCCCTGCAAAAGCCGCAACATGCGCTCAGGCGATTTGAGGTCTGTGATGATTTCGCGAACCGCCTGATCCTGCCCCTTGGTCAAGCGATAAGGCAGGTGCCGCATGATCTCGGCAACGATGCGTCCGGTGCCCTCCAAGGGGCGACCGGAAAGCCTGCGTGTCTTGGCACGCACGAGGGCGAGCGCCAGTTGCCCGGCCAGAAATTCGTCATAAGCAAGCCTGCGTCGCGAAATGCTTTCAAGCGCGATGTCCGACGGATTTTCGGGCAGGTGAAGCGTGTTGAGCGATTGCTGAAAACTGGTGAAGCGCTCGCGCGCCAGCAAGGGTGGATCGATCCATTCCGGCAGCGGAGGCACACGACTCAAAGCTTCCTTGACGGCGCGTGCCAGTGTCTTGGGTGACAGGCCCGCAGTCAGCGGATAGACAGGTTCGACCATCGGCAGATTGGCTGCATCTTCCAGGCTTGCAATATAGTCCGGGTGAACCATGGAGGCCCGACCGTTGAACCATTCTACCTTGCCTGACACGATGACTGTTTCGCCTTCGGGCAGCATTTTGTGCAGCCATGGCAATTGCGCATGGAAGAAGGTCAACGCGATTTCGCCGGTGTCGTCATGGGCGAAGACGCGATGCGGAACATTGCCACGTCCGGGTGGTGCAGGCTGATGCTGGTCGACAATGACTTCCAGCGTGACGATTGCACCTTCCTGCGCAAGCGCGATGCCGGGCCGATTGCGCCGGTCGATCACACTGTGCGGTGCCAGAAACAGCAGTTGCCAGACCTTGGGTTCTGCGCCCGGTATATCTGTGCCAAGCAGTTTTCCAAGCAGGGCGGCAACCTTCGGGCCAATGCCGGAAAGCGAACGAACGGAAGCAAAAAATGGATCGAGCATGGATGGGCGCATGGGCTTGAGCATTAACTGCTTCGCCTCACGGTGCAAGGGCAGTGCATAATCTTTCTGTGCTCTTTTTGTTCTTGTTGGATAAACGGGTTCCCGTTTGCCGCGCAGATGCTATATACCAGCAGCAATTTGAATGATTGGAGCTTACCGAGGATGACTGGCAGCACATTGGCGACGGAAAATCTTGATGTACGGCGCCGCAAGCTTCTGTTTCGCGCGTGGCATCGCGGTATGCGCGAGATGGATCTGATCCTCGGGCAATATGCGGATGAATATATTGTCGGCTTCACCGACCCGCAGCTCGATGAGTTCGAGCATATTCTTGAAGTGCTTGACCGCGATCTTCTCAAATGGGTGACGGGTGAAAGCCCTATCCCGGCAGATTACGACACGCCTCTGTTTCGCGATATTGTCGCCTTCCGCGACCGCATAGAATTCTGAGTTCAAGGTTCCCATGCCCGTTTTCAGCAAACTAGGTCTCAAGTCCTCCAGCGCGCTCGGGGCAAATCGTCATATCGTGATCGACGGTGTCGCCGACGGTTACGAGGCGTTCTGCCTTGTTCGTCTCGCGGAAGAGATTGGTGAACGCGGGCCAATCATGTATATCGTGCGTGACGGTCAGCGCATTGCCGATCTGGAGCAGGTCTTAAGTTTTGTGGCGCCGGACATGCCGGTTCTGCATCTGCCTGCATGGGACTGTTTGCCTTACGACCGCGTGTCGCCGGGCGCAGATGCAGCCGCACGCCGGCTCGCTGCTCTTAGTGCGCTGTCCGAGCTTAAAAAGACACCGCATCCCGCGATTGTTCTCACCACAGCCAATGCCGTTCTGCAAAAGCTGCCGCCGCAAAATGCGATTGCCGAACAGGTGATTTCGGCGCGTCCCGGCAACCAGCTGGATATGAACGATCTGGCATCCCGGCTGGAACGCAATGGTTTCGAGCGCGTTTCTACCGTCCGTGATATTGGTGAATTTGCCGTTCGTGGCGGCATTCTCGATCTTTATGCGCCGGGTGCTGAAGAGCCATTGCGGCTTGATTTCTTTGGCGACACACTGGAATCAATCCGCGCTTTCGATCCGGCTTCGCAGCGCACCACGGGTACCCGCAAGGAGTTCGTGCTCCAGCCGATGAGCGAAATCACGCTTTCGCCTGACATGATCAGCCGTTTCCGCAAGAATTACGTCGCGATGTTCGGTGCGCCGCAGCGCGACGACGCGCTCTATCAGGCAATCAGTGAAGGTCGCCGTTTTGCGGGCATGGAACACTGGCTGCCACTGTTCTATGACAAGCTCGATACTGTGTTCGACCATGTGGGCGATATGCCGGTGGTGTTTGATCATCTGGTGCATGAAGCGCTGACCGAGCGCCACACCATGGTTGTCGATCATTACGAGGCGCGGCTGAGACAGGCCGAAGGCAAGGAGCCGGGCAGCGATGCCGTGCCTTACAAGCCGGTCAAGCCGGAAACGCTTTATCTCACACCATCAGAGGTGGAGAAGCACGCCGAAGCCGGGGGCGTACGCATCGACCTGACGCCATTCGGTGCGCCGGAGGTTACGGGGCGGACGATTGTTCATGCGGCTGTGCATAAGGGCCGCAGCTTTGCCGAGGAGCGCGCCGCTACCGACGTGAACCTGTTTGAAGCAGTGGTGAAGCATATTGCCGAGCTGCGTGCCGCAGGCAAGAAAGTGCTGGTTGCTGCGTGGACGGAAGGTTCGCTCGACCGTCTTTTGCAAGTGCTGGACGAGCATGGGCTGGAAAAGATCGAGTCGGTTGACCGGCTTTCTACCGTCAAGGCGCTATCGCGCGACAAGGTCACGGCTGCTGTGCTGGCCGTCGAGAGCGGCTTCGATGCTGGCGATCTCGTCATTGTGGCCGAGCAGGATATTCTGGGTGACCGTCTTATCCGCCGTTCCAAGCGTCGCAAGCGCGATCAGGATTTCATCTCGGAAGTCGCCTCGCTAAACGCTGGCGATATTGTCGTCCATGTCGATCACGGTATCGGCCGCTTCATTGGCCTCAAGACCATTACTGCCGCTGGCGCTCCGCATGACTGTCTTGAAATCCATTATGCGGGTGATGACCGGCTGTTTCTGCCGGTCGAAAATATTGAGTTGCTCTCGCGTTATGGTTCGGAAGGCTCCGATGCGGTCCTCGACAAGCTTGGCGGTGGCGCATGGCAGATGCGCAAGGCCAAGCTCAAGAAACGCCTGCTTGAGATTGCCGGGCATCTGATCCAGATCGCCGCTGAACGGCAGATGCGCGGTGCGCCGGTGATGACGCCACCGGACGGACTTTATGCGGAATTCTCCGCTCGTTTTCCCTATGACGAAACCGACGACCAGCTAACAGCTATTGAGTCCGTGGCGGATGATCTGGCTGCTGGCAAGCCGATGGATCGCCTGATCTGTGGCGATGTCGGCTTTGGCAAAACGGAAGTAGCGCTGCGTGCTGCCTTCATTGCTGCGATGAGCGGTGTTCAGGTGGCGGTCGTCGTGCCGACGACACTTCTGTCACGCCAGCATTTCAAGACCTTCTCGAAGCGCTTCCATGGCCTGCCGATCAATCTGGCCCATGCCTCGCGTCTTGTCGGCGCGAAGGAGCTTGCGGCTGCCAAGAAGGGGCTGGAAGAAGGAACTGTCGATATTGTCGTTGGCACGCATGCGCTGCTCGGCAACTCGATCAAGTTCAAGAATCTCGGCCTGCTCATCATCGATGAAGAGCAGCATTTCGGCGTCAAGCACAAGGAGCGGCTGAAGGAACTGAAGTCGGACGTGCATGTGCTGACATTGTCCGCCACGCCGATTCCGCGCACTTTGCAGCTTGCGCTGACCGGTGTGCGAGAACTCTCGCTCATCACCACGCCTCCCGTCGATCGTATGGCGGTGCGCACCTTCGTTTCGCCGTTCGATCCGCTCGTCATTCGGGAAACGCTTTTGCGCGAACGCTATCGCGGCGGCCAGAGTTTCTATGTCTGCCCGCGCATTTCCGATCTTGGCGAGATCGAAGAATTCCTGAAAACGCATGTGCCTGAACTGAAAGTGGCCGTGGCCCATGGCCAGATGGCGCCGGGCGTGCTGGATGACATCATGAACGCCTTCTATGACGGCCAGTATGATGTGCTTCTGTCTACGACCATCGTGGAATCTGGCCTCGATATTCCGACGGCTAACACGATGATCGTGCACCGCGCCGATATGTTCGGCCTGGCTCAGTTGTACCAGCTTCGCGGTCGGGTCGGTCGTTCCAAGCAACGCGCCTTTGCGCTGTTCACCCTTCCAGCAGGTAAGATGCTGACGCAGATGGCAGAACGTCGCCTCAAGGTTCTGCAGTCGCTCGACACGCTGGGCGCAGGCTTCCAGCTTGCCAGCCACGATATGGATATTCGCGGGGCAGGCAATCTGCTCGGCGAAGAGCAATCGGGCCATATCAAGGAAGTTGGATTCGAGCTTTATCAGCAGATGCTGGAAGAGGCGGTGGCCACGCTCAAGGGCACTGTCGAAGTTGAGGACAGCCAGTGGTCGCCGCAGATCGCGATCGGCACCGCCGTGATGATCCCCGAAGCCTATGTGCCCGACCTGCAACTGCGTCTTGGCCTTTATCGCCGTCTGGCTGATCTGGAAGAGCCGCAAGATATCGATGCCTTCGGTGCCGAACTCATCGACCGGTTTGGTCCGATGCCCGACGAAGTGCAGCATTTGCTCAAGATTGTTTATATCAAGGCGCTTTGCCGCCGTGCGAATGTCGAGAAGCTCGATGCCGGTCCGAAGGGCGTGGTCATCCAGTTCCGCAATGCGACCTTCAACAATCCTGTCGGGCTGGTGAAAATGATCGGCGAACAGGGCTCCATGGCCAAGATCAGGCCGGATCAGAGCATCGTCTTCATCCGCGACTGGCCGACACCGGAAAAGCGGCTCAACGGTTCTGCCGTCATCATGACGCAACTGGCGAAGATCGCGGCGGGTTAACCCGCCGCTTCGTGTCTTTTAGCGATCTTCAGAAATCCCCGGCTCAAAGCCTTCTGCCGTCTGGCGGATGGCGTCAGCAAGGACATCTGCCGTCTGAGCGCCCATGACAGCGTATTTCTGATCGATGATAAAACAAGGCACGCCGCGCACGCCAATGCGGCTGGCAGTATCGATCTCTTCACGAATCGTTGCCCTGTCGGCCTCGCTTTGCAGGAGCCGGGCGACCACTTCGGCATCCATGCCGACACTTGCCGCCGCATCGACCAGCACTTCATGATCGCCGATATCTTGTCCCTGCTCGAAATAGAGCGAGAACAACATGCCGACCATCCGGTCCTGTGTATCAGGAGCAGCCTGTGCAGCCCAATGGATGACACGATGGGCGTCGAGAGTATTTGGCGCGCGGGCGATGGCGTCGAAATCGAAGACGATGCCGTTTTCCTCGCCAAGCTGCGTCAGTTGCTTGTGGATGTCATCGATCTTTCCGCCGGTGCCGAATTTCTCCCGCATATAGGTTTGGCGATCCTTGCCCTGCGGAGGCAGGGTCGGATCGAGCTGGAAGGGGCGCCAGCGTACTTCCGCCTCCACATCCGGCACCATGGCAAGAGCCGCTTCGAGGCGCTTGCGCCCCAGAAAGCACCAAGGGCAGACGACGTCGGACACGACATCGATAGTTATCTTTCTGGTGGCCATGGCAGTGTCTCCATACGGGAACCAGAGGCGTCGCCTCCGGTTGAATGCTCATCATATATTGGGTGCATGTAGGGCGAATTACATCAACGTTAAAGCCCGATCATGGCTTTGCACGCCACCAGGTCGGCAGTTGATAACCATAGAGCGAAGTCTTCTTCGGGTGATCGATGCGATCCCAGCGCGCCACCCACTGATAGGGCAGGTGGTAGAGCGGGATATAGTAATCCCCGGAGATAAGCACACGATCGAGCGCGCGGACCGCACTCACGAAATCGGCACGGCTTCTGGCTGCCAGCAGCGCTTCAATCATCGCATCTACTGCCGGGTCGGCAACACCTGGATAGTTGAAACTTCCCTGGACGTCACGCGAGGCCGCTCCCCAGCGCATCCATTGTTCATTGCCGGGCGAAAGCGATCCGGTCAGCGCTCCGAGAATCATGTCGTAGTCGAATGTCTGGAGACGTTGTTGATACTGGGCGTCGTCCACAGTGCGTATTTCGATTGTGATGCCCAGTCGCGCGAGATTACGCTTATAGGCCAGTGCGACTTTTTCCTCGTCGGGCGAGCGCGTCATGATTTCGAATTTGAGCGGCTTGCCAGAAGGATCGACGGCGAGACCGTGTTCAAATTGGAAGCCGGCCTCTGTCAGCAGATCATAGGCTTTCTTTGCAGGCATGCGGTCATGACCGCTGCCGTCCGTTACGGGCGGATGCCATGTACCATTCATGACATCGTCGCGAACGGCTTCGGGGAATGGTTTCAGCCACTGCTTCTCGCGCTCATCGGCAGGCTTGCCGACGGAAGAAAGCTCCGATCCTTCCCAAAAACTCTGCGTGCGGCGGTATTGATCGGCGAAAAGGTTGCGGTTGGCCCATTCGAAATCGAACAGCAGTCCCAGAGCCTGCCGGACGCGGCGGTCGGCGAAAATTGGGCGGCGTGTGTTGAACACGAAGCCAAACATGTTGGCAGGCGTGCCTTTTTCAAAGCTGTCCTTGATAACTCGGCCCTGTTTTACAGCCGGGAAGTCATAAAGCTTCTCCCAACGAGTAGGGTTTGCCTCGATGAAGACATCCAGCAGGCCCTTCTTGAAAGACTCGAACAGGGACGTCTCGTTTCGATAATATTCAATTGTCAACGTATCGAAGTTGTTGAGGCCGCGCTGCGATGGCAGATCCTGACCCCAATAGTCCGGGTTACGCTTGTAGATGATACGCTGGCCGGGCTGCAAGCCGGAAACGAGATAAGGGCCGCTGCCGACAGGTGGTTTCAGCGATGAATTGCCGAAGGTTTCGCGATCAATGGCGTGCTTTGGCAGCACAGGCATGATGGACGCGATCAGCATCGGAAATTCTCGGTCTGACTTGTCGTTGAAGGTGAAGCGAACGGAGCGCTCCCCTGTCTTTTCGATCTTATCGATTCGACTCATACGGTTATTGTAGGGAGGGCGTCCCTTTTCCGTCAGAATGTCGTAGGTAAAGAGAACGTCGTCCACTGTCACCGGCTGGCCGTCCGACCATTTCGCCTTCGGATTCAAGGTGAATTCGACCCATTCGCGATCGGGGTCGATGGAGACTTTTTCTGCCAACAGGGGGTAGAGCGTGAAAGGTTCGTCACGCGATCGCTGCATCAAGGGTTCGAAAACCAGATTGCCCAAATCACCGTCGAGAAAAAGGCCGCGCGCCGTCGTCCGCATGCTTTTCAGCACAAATGGGTTGAGACTGTCGAAAGTACCGACAACGCCCATTGTGATGGCACCGCCCTTTGGAGCGTCAGCGTTTGCGTAAGGAAAATGGGTGAAGTCAGCCGGCAGCGCCACATCTCCATGCATGGAGAGCGCATAGTCCGGCTGTGCTTCGGCTATCGCCTGCGCCGGCAGCACGCCGACGACAGCTCCGGTAAGGCTCGCAAGAACCACGTTGCGGAGAAAGGCAATCAATCCGTTCAACTTCAATCGTCCATTGTAAATAAGTTTGATGGTCGTCGCCGGAAGCGTCGATTCGGAACCGAAAACTAGCATGATCGTACATTAAGTGCGGAATTAGGGCGTGTCCGCCACGCGACAGTAGGGGCTAAAATAAAGATTTTGGCGGATTCCGGGCATGGAATGTCGAAACTCATCTGGATTCATACCCCTAGTCGTTGTAACACGGCTCCGGATTGGGGCCCGGAAGGGTCCGGATGGGGGCTAAAATCCCCAAGGTCACGCTGTTGCCGCATTTTCAAACCAGTGACGGTCTATCGCTGACTTATAATACAGAACGGGAACTATAGATCAGAGCGTTGAAAGGAACCTGTTGATCATGTCCAGCACTAAGACAATCGCTGCCGCATCTGCCATTGCTGGCGCGTTCGCCCTGCTTGCCTCCGCGACGATGCCCGCATCGGCGCAGCAGCCGCCACAGGGCTGGTTCAAGGTTTGCTCGAAGCAGGAAGACAATGACATCTGCAACACGCAGAACATCGTCACCGCGGATTCCGGCCAGCTCCTGACTGCCGTCAACCTCATCGAGATCAAAGGCAAGATCAACCGCAAGATCTTCCAGGTGACTGTTCCTATCGGTCGTCTGATTCCTGCCGGTGTCGGCCTCCAGATCGACAACAACAAGCCGGTCAAGCTTGAATACGGCATCTGCTTCCCGGATCGCTGCATTGCCGAAGCTCCGCTGACGGACGATCTCATCAATGCGCTCAAGAAGGGCGGCAAGCTGACCCTGACTTCGGTCAACTATCAGAACAAGCCGAACCCGATTCCGGTTGCACTCACCGGCTTCTCTGGTGCCCTGACCGGTCCGGCTCTCAAGCAGTCGGAACTGGAAGAACGCCAGAAGGAACTTCAGGACGCCGTCCAGAAGCGCCAGAAGGATTTTGAAGCCAAGATGAAGGCTGAACAGGACAAGGCAAAGGGCGCAGCCAACTAAGCTGCTGTCTGTCCGGTATGTTATGAACAAGGGGCGCTTCAAGCGCCCCTTTTGTTTTGAAGCATGACTTTAGAAGAAACGTCTATCCTAGTTCGAATGCTGTGATTTTACGCGATAAGAACCGTTATCCTGTCGATCAAACATCTCCTCGATCTGAGGATGGCGCAAAGGCTCGCCGCTTAGATCAGGCACCAGGTTCTGCTCCGATACATAGGCGACATATTCGGATTCCGCGTTTTCCGCGAGCAGATGGTAAAAAGGCTGGTCGCGATGCGGGCGCGCTTCCTCTGGAATGGACTCGTACCATTCCTCAGTATTCGCAAACTCGGGGTCCACGTCGAAGATAACCCCGCGGAACGGGAACAACCGGTGCCTGACGACCTGACCGATCTGAAATTTCGCGTGCTTTATCTGTGTCATACCCATGCAACACTATGTAGTTCACCGCGTGACAAATTAAAGTCGGCGGCAACCGGCAATTCTGTCTGTTCGATGTCTCGGATGATCTGAAAACGATCTTAGCTGGAGCGCTTTCCGTCGCTTCGTTGTGGAAGGTTCGGCAGTTTCGGAAGAAAATGTGAGAAACCGCTACCGGGACGAAGCCCCTCACGCATGAAGAATGCGCGCAGTGGCGCAAAAGAGCGAAGCATTTCCAATCCGACTCCACGCACGATCTGGGCTGGAAGCATGCCGGAGAGAAGCGAACGATTGAGCGCATCGACCGAACCGGTGCGGGCCAGAATATCCGGACGTCTGGCGCGGTCATAGGCGCGGATGACTCGATCTGAACCCGGATCGACTGGGTCGCTTTCGATAGCCTTGACCAGCGTTTCGACATCGCGTGAACCAAGATTGAGACCTTGTGCGCCAATCGGTGGAAACACATGCGCGGCTTCACCGATCAGAATCGTGCGCTTGGCCGCAAAGACATGGGGCACGAGGCCGGAAAGGGGCCAGGCCTGCGGCTTGATTTCGAGCTTAATCTTGCCCAGCATGGACTGCATCATGTCTTCGATGCGCTGAGCGAGCGTCGTTTCATCAAGCGCGAGAAGCGCTTCGGCGCGACCCGGATTGACCACCCAGACGAGGCTTGAGCGCTTGCCTTTCAACGGCACTTGAGTGAAGGGGCCTTCTTCGGTGTGGAATTCCGTCGAAATATTCTCGTGGTCGACACTATGCGAGAAGGAAAGCACAACGGCTGTCTGCGGATAGCTCCAGCGGCGTGTGCGGATGCCTGCCGCTTCGCGCGCCATGGAATTGCGTCCATCGGCTGCCACGACCAGCCGCGTATGCAACGTGTCACCACCTGAAAGGGTGATGGTCACGTGGTCGCCATTGTGGCGATATTCGATGACGGAGGCATTGATGCGTTGGATATTCGGATTGCGGGAAACGGCCCCAGCCAGCTTCTCGTTCAAAACGGCATTGGGGATATTGTAGCCGAACGCGGTCTCGTCGATTTCACCTGCGCGGAAGGTCACGGCAGGGCTTCTCACGAGCCGTCGCGTCGCGTCGACAATGCGCATGGAGGCGAGGGGGGCTGCTTCCGGCTCGATATCCGACCAGACACCCAGTCCCTCCAGTAATCTGATGGCAGGCATCATGAGTGCGGTGGTGCGGCGGTCGCTCTTGTCTGTCTCCGGTCCCAGCAACACGGTGCGATAGCCTTTTGTGCCAAGCGCCAGCGCTGCCATCATTCCGGCAGGCCCGCTGCCGCTGATGACAATATCAGTGAGAGGCTTGTTCACAACAAGATCGTTCATCGTGTTTCATCCCTGGTCCGACAGCGCAGATCTCGTGACCGTTCGCTATGCATGTCGCATCCATCGATGATTCCAGACGGATGCGTTTGAGCTGCACTTAAACCGAATTGCAGGCAAAAGACCATTCTTCCGTGGGATTATGGCGGATTTGCCTCACGCCTTACTTGCTCTTTTGTGCTTATTCAGGGAAAGCTGCTGCAAGATCATGGCTTTTCCTGGGGGAGAAGCTATTCAACGATCTTGAGAGTTGGGGACGTCAGTTTGTTTGGTGTACGCGTTCCCCGTTTGATGAAATGTACTCGCTGCCTTAGAGCGCCGTGCGTCCTTGCCGACGTACAAAGGCCGCTCTAACTTGTTGAATTAATGCATCGTGCTTTTCAAAAATCGATTCCGATTTTTGAAAAGCACGATGCGGGGAATGTCTTGGGCGGGATATGCGCGGCGACAAACTGAAATGGCGGACGGCGTGAAAACCAAACTGACTGGAAAACTCAAAGCCAAGAAAGTCACCGCGCCGCAAGCCAAGGCGTTTTCGGTTCATCTTCTGACGGCATCGGGATCGTTTCTGGCGTTCCTTTCCATAGTGGCGGCCAGTGACGGGCGCTATACGGCCATGTGGTGGTGGCTGGGACTGGCGCTTTTCGTCGATGGTATCGACGGTCCCATCGCACGCAAGCTCGAAGTCAAATATGTTCTGCCAAACTGGTCTGGCGAACTTCTCGACAACATCATCGATTACGTTACCTATGTTCTGATACCAGCCTTCGCGCTTTATCAGAGCGGATTCATGGGGACGTATCTGTCATTCATCTCCGGCGCGATCATCGTGGTTTCGAGCGCGATTTATTATGCCGACACCGGCATGAAGACGAAGGAGAACTTCTTCAAGGGTTTCCCGGTCGTCTGGAACATGGTGGTCTTTACGCTTTTCATAGTCAGGCCGGGAGAGTGGGTCGCCTTTGCAACGGTTGTCGTGTCGGCAATCCTGTCGTTCCTGCCGATCAACTTCCTGCATCCGGTGCGCGTTGTGCGCCTGCGACCACTTAACCTGACGGTTTTCCTGCTCTGGTGTGCCTTTGGTGCGGCTGCGCTCTATTATACTCTGGACGCGCCGTTGTGGGTCCGCGTCGGCATATCCGTGACGGGCCTCTACATCTACTTCATCGGCGCTGTCATGCAGTTTTTCCCGGGGTTGGGACGAACTGCCACCGTCATCGCGGCTGAGAAAGCCGCTGCCGCAAAGAAGAGTGGAGAAGCATGATGATCAATGCCATTCGCGTCCATCAGACCGGTGGGCCGGAAGTCATGAAGTATGAACAGATGGAGATAGGCGAACCCGGTCCGGGCGAGGCGAAAGTGCGCCACGAAGCCGTCGGTCTGAACTTTATCGACGTCTATTTTCGCACCGGGCTTTACAAGGCGGCCCAGATGCCGTTTACGCCCGGCAATGAAGGTGCTGGCACGGTCATTGCGGTTGGTCCAGGCGTTGAGGATGTTCGTGTCGGCGACCGCGTTGCCTATGTGGCAACGCCGGGCTCCTATGCAGACGAGCGCATTCTCCCAGCCGACCGGCTGGTCAAGGTTCCAGACAATGTTGACCTGAAAACCGCCGCCTCCATGATGTTGAAGGGCATGACGGCGCAATATCTTCTGCGACGTACTTTCAAGGTGGAACCGGGGCAGACGATCCTGTTTCACGCGGCTGCTGGCGGTGTGGGCTTGATTGCCGGACAATGGGCGAAGCACCTTGGCGCCAAGGTCATCGGCACGGCGGGATCGGAAGAAAAGATCGCGTTGGCCAGAAAGCATGGCTACGACCATGTCATCAACTACCGTACCGAGAACTTTGCCGAAAAGGTGAAGGAACTGACCGACGGAGCGGGGGTTGACGTCGTCTATGATTCCGTTGGGCGCGATACCTATATGGGCTCGCTCGATGTGCTGAAGCCGCTTGGCATGTTTGCCTGCTTCGGGCAATCGTCTGGCGTCATTCCGCCGTTCGATCTTGGCATTCTGGCGCAGAAGGGTTCGCTGTTCGCCACACGTCCAACGCTATTCAATTACATCGCCAAGCGGGCGGACCTCGAAAAGACGGCAGCAGAGCTTTTCGATGTGGTCGGAAGCGGAGCCGTCAAGATCGAAATCAACCAGACCTATGCGCTCAAGGATGCGAGCAAGGCGCATGAGGATCTGGAAGCCCGCAAAACGACAGGAACTACCATTCTGCTTCCATAATAAGGCCCAGGATTGCAGCGGTGTGCATATGTCCACCGCTGCTTGCTTTTAGGCTTTTCAAGAGCAGACTTGCTGGATAAGGTCGCAAAAAATACAATTGGGGAACAATGATAGCGCCTTTAACCGACCGGCCTCTTCTGGATGTCCGCCGGCTCACGAAAGTATTTGGTCAGCTGCGGGCCTGCGATGGTGTCGATCTCACCATCGGGGAAGGCGAAATTCACGCGCTTCTGGGTGAAAACGGCGCCGGAAAATCCACCTTTGTGAAAATGCTGTTCGGCGCATTGCAGCCTCTTGAAGGCGAAATTGTCTGGAAGGGGCAGCCGGTCACCATAGACGAACCCGGTGTCGCAAGAAAACTTGGCATCGGCATGGTTTTTCAGCATTTTTCGCTGTTCGACTCGCTTACCGCCGCTGAAAATATCGCCCTGTCGCTCGACCGTTCGCTGCCGCTTTCAGACGTTGCAAAGCGTGCGCGTGAGGTTGGCAAGACGTACGGTCTTCCGGTTGATCCACAAGCCCATGTTGGTGATCTGTCCGTTGGCGAACGCCAGCGTATCGAAATTGTGCGCTGCCTTCTTCAGAAGCCGGATCTTATCATTCTGGATGAGCCGACTTCGGTGCTGACGCCGCAGGAAGCCGACAAGCTGTTTGAAACGCTGGAGCGCCTGAAAGCCGAAGGCAAGTCGATCCTCTACATCAGCCACCGTCTGGAGGAAGTGAAGCGTCTCTGTGACCGCGCAACCGTATTGCGGCATGGCAAGGTCGTTGCGCATTGCGATCCACGCAAGGAGACCGCTGCGTCGCTTGCCCGTATGATGGTCGGTAATGATATCAATGTCGTGGCACGCAGCCCCATCGTGGCAGTAAATGCCGGTAAAGATGCGCTTTTTGAAATCAGGTCACTGTCGCAACCGCCACGTGGACCATTTTCGACGGCATTGAGGGATATTTCCCTTTCGGTTGCCGCTGGCGAGGTCGTTGGCATCGCCGGTGTTGCAGGCAACGGGCAGGGTGAATTCTTCGAAGCCGTTTCCGGGGAAGTACTGCAGTCAAATCCATCGAATGTCCGTATTCGCGGAAAGGATGCAGGCAAGGCCGGTATCAGTGAAAGGCGCATGATGGGCGCGGCCTTCGTGCCGGAGGAGCGGCTTGGTCACGGTGCCGTTCCGACCATGACGCTGACCGACAACCTGTTCTTGTCTCGGTACAAGACCGATGCAAAAATGTTTCTGCGAGGCGGCAAGATGAAGCTGATCGCTGAGAGTGCCCTTCGGTCGGCCGCAAAACGCATTATTGAACGGATGGATGTGCGCAAGAGCGCTGAAAATCCGCCTGCCTCTGCCCTTTCCGGCGGAAACCTGCAGAAATTCATCATCGGGCGTGAGCTTGATCGCTCACCATCGGTCATGGTTGTGAACCAGCCGACATGGGGCGTCGATGCCGGTGCCGCAGCACATATCCGGCAGGCGCTCGTCGATCTTGCACGTTCCGGTTCCGCAGTTCTCGTCATCAGCCAGGATCTTGATGAGCTTCTTGAAATCAGTGACCGCATTGCCGTGATGAATCATGGCCAGCTTTCCGATCCTCTGCCGATTGCCGATGTAACGCTGGAAAAGATCGGCCTTCTGATGGGCGGTATCTCCGGAGAGGCGGGAGCTGCATGATGCGGATCGAACTCGTCAAACGCCCGCAGCCGTCAAGACTTTTCAGTGCCTTGTCACCATTGCTTGCACTGTCGCTGACACTGATCTTCGGCGGACTTGCCTTTGCGCTGATGGGCAAAGACCCATTGCATGCGCTTTATGTCTTCTTTGTCGAACCGTTATTCGACATCTGGTCATGGCATGAATTGCTCGTGAAGGCTGCACCGCTGATCCTGATCGCGGTGGGTCTCTGCGTCTGTTTTCTATCCAATAACTGGAATATCGGTGCCGAGGGACAGTTTATCGCCGGTGCCATAGCGGGATCGGTCCTGCCCGTCATGTTTCCCGACCTGCAGTCATGGGTGGTTCTGCCGTTGATGATGCTGATGGGGATGGCGGGTGGCGCGGCTTATGCATCCATTCCGGCATTGCTGAAAGTGCGCTTCAATACCAATGAAATCCTGACCAGCCTCATGCTTGTCTATGTCGCGCAGCTGTTCCTCGACTGGCTGGTGCGTGGGCCTTGGCGCAACCCAGAAGGATATAATTTTCCGGAAACCCGTCAGTTCAGCGATAGCGCCATTCTGCCGGAAATCTGGAGTGCATCCGGTCGTGCGCATTGGGGCTTTATTTTCGCGCTCGTTGCAGCGGTCTTCGTCTGGTTTCTGCTCAAGCACACGCTGAAGGGCTTTGAGGTCAAGGTTATCGGCCAAAGTCCGAGGGCAGGGCGTTTTGCGGGTTTCAGTGCAGGCAAGATGGTGTTCTTCGTCTTTGCGGTTTCGGGTGCTCTTGCCGGTCTCGCGGGCATCGCGGAAACATCCGGTGCCATTGGCCAGCTTCGTCCGGTCATATCTCCGGGCTACGGTTTTACGGCGATCATTGTCGCGTTTCTGGGGCGCCTCAATCCGCTGGGAGCAATAGCAGCCGGTCTGGTACTGGCGCTTTCCTATCTTGGCGGCGAAGCTGCACAGGTTGCTATCGGCATCTCCGAAAAATCTGCGCGCGTGTTTCAGGGCATGATCCTGTTCTTCGTTCTCGCTTGCGATACACTCATCCTTTATCGCATTCGCTTCATATCCGGTCGCCAAGCGGGAAAGGCCTGATCTCATGGATTTGACGCAGGCTATTCTTCTCACGATTGCAACGGCAGCGACGCCGCTCCTGATCGCCGCCATCGGCGAGCTTGTCGTAGAACGCTCCGGCGTGCTCAATCTCGGTGTCGAAGGCATGATGCTGATGGGGGCCGTGTCCGGCTTCGCCATTGCGCAGATGACCGGCTCGGCCTGGCTGGGCTTGTTTGCCGCTGTCTTGGTCGGTGCGCTTTTCTCCGCCGTTTTTGGCTTTCTGACGCTCATACTCGTCACCAATCAGGTGGCAACCGGGCTGGCACTGACGATCCTTGGCGTTGGAGCATCGGCCTTGCTCGGCGAAAGCTTTGTCGGGCTTCCCGGCGTCCGGCTTGAAGCAATCCATATTCCCTACCTCACCGATCTGCCGCTTGTCGGGCGGTTCCTCTTCGGTCAGGACCCGATCTTCTATATGTCTATCCTGCTGGTTGTCGGTGTGGCATGGTTTCTGTTCCGCACGCGAGCGGGGCTTACATTGCGCGCCATCGGCGACAGCCATGGCTCGGCCCATGCACTCGGCGTGCATGTGGTGCGCACGCGCTATCTGGCGGTTCTGTTCGGCGGTGCTTGCGCCGGTCTTGCGGGCGCGCAATTGTCGCTCGTCTATGTACCGCAATGGGTGGAGAACATGACAGCCGGGCGCGGCTGGATCGCTCTTGCTCTTGTCGTTTTCGCTTCGTGGCGACCATGGCGGGTATTGATCGGTGCTTACTTGTTTGGCGCCGTGACCATCGGCCAGCTTCACGCGCAGGCGCTCGGCTTTGGCTTGCCGTCGCAGTTTCTGTCTGCGCTGCCTTATCTTGCGACGGTTGTGGTGCTGGTCATCATCTCGCGCAACAAGCGCCTGACGATGATGAATACGCCGGCTTCGCTCGGCAAGCCGTTTGTTCCTGACCGGTAGCACGAACGGCTGAGGGGTAGACGTAAACCGTCCCAAGGGTTTTCGTTTTGGTTAGTGGGTAAAAACAAGGAGTGCAGGGAACATGAAAAAGACGCTTATGGCCATGGCCACTGCGGCCAGCTTTATGCTTGGCGGCGCAGCGCATGCAGAAGATAAACTCAAGATCGGTTTCATCTATATCGGACCTCCGGGTGATTTCGGCTGGACCTATCAGCATGATCAGGCCCGCAAGGAGCTTGTCGAGGCGCTTGGCGACAAGATTGAAACCACATTTCTGGAAAGTGTTCCGGAAGGCGCCGATGCCGAACGTTCCATCGAACGTCTGGCGCGTGCTGGCAACAAGCTGATCTTCACGACGTCGTTCGGCTATATGGACCCGACCCTCAAGGTCGCCAAGAAGTTCCCGGACGTGAAGTTTGAACACGCAACCGGCTACAAGACCGCCGACAACATGTCCGCCTACAATGCGCGCTTCTACGAAGGCCGTTATGTGCAGGGCGTGATCGCTGCCAAGATGTCGACAAAGGGCGTTGCCGGTTACATCGCATCCGTGCCGGTTCCTGAAGTCGTGCAGGGCATCAACGCATTCATGCTCGGCGCGCAGTCGGTCAACCCGGACTTCAAGGTCAAGGTGATCTGGGCTAACTCCTGGTTCGATCCGGGTAAGGAAGCCGATGCGGCCAAGGCTCTGATCGATCAGGGCGTGGACATCATCACCCAGCATACCGATTCTACTGCTGCCATTCAGGTGGCTCATGATCGCGGGATCAAGGCTTTCGGTCAGGCTTCGGACATGATCAAGTTCGCGCCCGACACGCAGCTCACCGCTGTCGTGGACGAATGGGGCCCGTATTATATCGATCGCGCGAAGGCTGTTCTGGACGGTACGTGGAAAAGCCAGAACATCTGGTGGGGTATGAAGGAAGGCCTCGTGAAGATGGCGCCTTATACCAACATGCCTGACGACGTGAAGAAACTGGCCGAGGAAACCGAAGCCAAGATCAAGTCGGGCGAGCTGAAGCCGTTCACTGGCCCGATCAAGAAGCAGGACGGCTCCGTCTGGCTGAAAGAAGGCGAACAGGCTGACGACAAGACCCTGCTGGGCCTCAATTTCTACGTCGCTGGCGTGGACGACAAGCTGCCACAGTAAGTTTCTCCAGACTGAAACAGAAAAGGGCGCTCAAAGCGCCCTTTTTATTTTCTCACAATGGATTGTATCCGCCTGTTAAAGCGATAGCTTAAGTCCTTCGTGACTATCCGTGAAGCCGAGCGACTGATAGAAACGCAGCGCGTCGGAACGCGATTTATCCGTCGTCAGTTGTACGAGACCGCAGCCGCGCTCACGGCACTGCTCGATTGCCCACCCGATCATCTGGCGGCCTATTCCACCGCCACGAATTTGGCTTGCAATCCGCACGCTTTCGATCTGTCCTCGCCACATGCCCATTCGCGACAGGCCGGGTATGAAGCTGATCTGCATGCAGCCGATGATCTCGCCATCATGTTCAACGACAGCCAGAAGCTGATTGGGATCAGCATCAATTGCTGCAAAGGCGTTGCGGTAGGAATCCTGCAAGGGGAGACTCGCATCTTCGCGCTGCGCACCCAATGCGTCATCGGCGAGCATGGAGACAATTGCCGCCACGTCAGCCGCGGCGGCTTTTCTGATCGCTATGGCAGCTTCCGCCGCCATCAGACCGCCATGCCATGCAGATCGTAAGCGTCGCTCGCTTCGATCTTCACCGTCACGATGTCGCCGACGCGAAGCGGACGGCGTGACTGGATGTGAACGCTGCCGTCGATTTCCGGAGCGTCGTAGCGCGTACGGCCCTTGGCAATCGTACCGTTTGCCTCATCGATGATGACAGGCAGGCGCTTCCCGACCTTCTTCTTGAGGAGATTGGTCGAAATCTGCTGCTGCTTGGCCATGAAACGATGCCAGCGCGCTTCCTTGATTTCTTCCGGGACCTGCTCAAGGCCGAGATCATTAGCCTTCGCGCCCTTCACCGGTTCATATTTGAAACAGCCGGCGCGCTCGATCTTGGCTTCGTCGAGCCAGTCGAGAAGCATCTGGAAATCTTCTTCCGTTTCGCCGGGATAGCCTACGATAAAGGTGGAACGCACGGCCAGATCCGGGCAGGTCTCACGCCAGGCCTGAATGCGGCGCGAGGTCTTTTCCTGATGTGCCGGACGGCGCATGTTCTTCAGAACCGCCGGTGAGGCATGCTGGAAAGGAATATCCAGATAAGGCAGAATCTTGCCTTCCGCCATCAGCGGAATGACTTCATCGACATGCGGGTAGGGGTATACATAGTGCATACGCACCCACACGCCCATGTCACCCAGTTCGCGCGAGAGATCGAGGAACTTGGTGCGAACCGTGCGGTCCTGCCACATGGCTTCCTGATATTTGATGTCGAGGCCGTAGGCGCTCGTATCCTGCGAGATGACGAGGATTTCCTTCACGCCTGCATTGACCAGTTTTTCCGCTTCACGCAGCACCTGATCGATCGGGCGCGATACCAGATCGCCACGTAGTGCTGGAATGATGCAGAAGGAGCAGCGGTTTGAACAGCCTTCGGAAATTTTCAGATAGGCGTAGTGGCGCGGGGTGAGCTTCACGCCCTGCGGCGGCACCAGATCGACAAACGGATCGTGCGCGGGAGGGGCGGCTTCGTGCACCGCGCTCATCACGCTTTCATAGGCCTGCGGACCGGTGATAGCCAGCACGTTCGGATGGCGCTCACGAATGACATCGGGTTTTGCGCCGAGGCAGCCGGTCACGATGACCTTCCCGTTCTCGTTGAGAGCAAGGCCAATGGCATCCAGCGATTCATCACGTGCGGAATCAAGAAAGCCGCAGGTATTGACGATGACCAGATCGGCACCGTCATGTTTGCGGGAGATTTCATAGCCCTCGGAGCGAAGGCTGGTGATGATACGTTCGGAATCGACAAGCGCCTTCGGGCAGCCAAGAGAAACAAAACTGACGCGCGGTGCGCTCATTGGGAGAACCTTGCAAAATATCGGAAATTGGGCGCGCAATATCACGATAAAGGGGCAACGGTAAAGTTGAGATGATAAAAAAAGCCGGAGCGCAAGGCCCCGGCTTCTGTTTACTTGGTGGGTTTGGCTTACTCAGCCTGATCGGCCGGAGCCGCGTTGAGCTGGCCATAACGTTCTTCGCCGATCTTGGCGAGGAGGTCGAGCTGGGTTTCGAGGAAGTCGATATGACCTTCCTCATCCGCCAGAAGCTCATCGAAAAGCTGCTTGGAAACATAGTCACCGAGTTCGTCGCAGATTTCGCGGGACTTCTTGTAGGAAGCGCGTGCGTCGTATTCGCCTGCAAGGTCGGCTTCCAGAACTTCCTTGACGTTCTGGCCGATGCGCAGCGGAGCCACGGTCTGCAGGTTCGGGTGACCTTCGAGGAAGATAATGCGATCAATCAGCTTGTCTGCGTGATGCATTTCTTCGATGGATTCTTCACGTTCCTTCTTGGCAAGACGCGTGAAGCCCCAGTCGTTGAGGAGGCGGTAGTGAAGCCAGTACTGGTTTACAGCGCCAAGCTCGAGGAACAATGCCTCGTTAAGCCGCTCGATGACCTTTGGTTCGCCTTTCATTCCATGAACTCCCGAATTTGTCGCGTAGAGAACGTACACGATCCATGAACTGGACCACGTTTTCGTCCATTTGGTTGTGACGAAGATGATACTCTTCAGTCACCCTTATGATCGTTTCCACGACGTTTGGGAAGCAGCCACAGCAACGGCCGCTCTTGGACATGACATTATAGACGGTACCGGGAACGATAAGTTGCCAGCAATCCTGATCGAGAAGCTCGATAACTACAGCTTCAATGTCTTTATCGGTAATAACGTTGCAGCTGCAGACTAGCATGAGGAACTATCTCCCATGCCTGCAAAGCAGAAATCGGACGCCAAAAGCGTCGACTGGAGAGACTTTACCGGCTCACTCTTTACTTCAACTGGGTTGCTGACCTGAAAAACTGGCAGCTTTATTTCACTCGTGGCGCAAGGCCGAACTGAACCGGTCAATGGTTCCTCCAACTGCAAGGGTTAAAGGCCCGAACATTAAAGGCATTACTTAAGTGGTGTTTATAAAACCCACCAAATTAAGTCAGGTTATGGCCGGTAGGGCTCCGTTCTGTCAATTTTTATGTTTTTGAAATGTTCTAAAAATCAATAAGTTAGAATCATTCTAAATATGAGTTAACTACCCATCTTTAAACGATAATTGTTATTTTATTGTCGTCATGGCAGCGTTCGAATGACGCTGACATGACAATGTGCGCTATTTCGCCGCACCTTGTGGATAGGCGTTTCTCCTAGGCCTCAGGAGCCGAGAACGGAGCTGAAGCCTTCGAACTGCGGAGGTCCGAGATAGAGCGGCTTGTTGTCTCCGGCATTGCGATGCGCATCGCGAAACTGTTCGGACTTGGTCCAGGCGACGAAATCATCGCGATTGCGCCAGACCGTGTGCGAGGCATAAAGCGTGTAGCCTTCCTCCTCGTTGGTCGCGCCGCGCAGGAGGTGGAAGCTTTCGAAGCCGGGAAGTTCGGACAATTTGGAGTCTCGGTTTTTCCACACGGTTTCGAAGTCGGCTTCGCTGCCGACGCGAACCTTGAAGCGATTCATGGCTATGAACATTGCTGATCCTTTTCCATCAGGTTTGGGATTGGCTACTTTATATAACTTTTGGCGAGTGCAGCGGTAGGGGCCGCACCCGCCGCGTCACATCTCGGGATCAGAAGGCCGCCGCGGTCAGGTTGGTCGGTCTTCGAAGATGCGACGATCGTGAATGAGAGGCGAGCACGCCTCTCAAAGTTTTAGAACTGGAACTGTGTGGAGACGAGGAATGTGCGTCCGCGACCAGAACCATAGGTGCTGAGAGCAGGGGTGTATTCCTTGTCGGTGATGTTCAGCACCTGAAGCGAAAGATCGACCGTGTCGGTAAACTTGTACTTCGCGAAGACGTCGACCAGCGTGTAGGGATCACTGTTATCTCCGTCGAGCGTCTTTCCGCTGGAAACATGCTGGACACGCAGACCGCTTTCGAGCTTGCGTTCAAAGAAGCGCGCACCGGCTGTAACCGTTACAACGTCTTCGGGCAGATATTGATTTGCACCCATGCCGGCTGTCTGTTCAGGCAATTCAGAGGTGGAATGCGTGTAAGCAATGCCACCGAAGGCGAAGCCCGCATCATAACGCGCGTCGAGTTCGAAGCCCTTGACGGTGGAAGTGCCGTCTACGTTGATGAACTGGCTGTAGTCGGATGCAGCCGTTATGTAGTCCTCAACGCGCATCGTGTAGTAATTGGCCTTGAGGCGCAGACCGTCTTCGGCGGTCAGGATGCCATCGCGGGCGATATTGACACCGAATTCCCAGCCGCGCTGCTTTTCAGGGCGAAGATTGGGGTTGCCGTGCATCATGCCCGTTCCGGCATGCGCCACGCCACCGAGGAATGTTTCCTGCAGGCTCGGCGAACGCATGGAATGCGCATAGGTGATGTAAGGCTGCAGCCAGTCGGTCAGGTTATAGGCAACGGTGACCTTGGGGCTGAATTCGCCATCGCTGTTAGAAATCGAGCTGTCTTCGCTTTCGAGCTTGAAATAATCGTAACGCAGGCCGGTAACGACTTGCAGGGCCTGATAATTCCAGGTCGCTTCCGAGAAAACCGCGCCGCGATTGGATGTGGCATCCGTCGGATTGACGCCCGTTTGGGTGCCGCCAGCGGTATCGCGGTTGATTTCAAAACCGTTCTTCCACGCGACCGCCACTTCGCCAAAGGTGAAGCGTGACGTGTTCGAGGCTGTCATGCCGGTGGTTTCGGTTGAAACCTGCCGTCCCACGAAGCTGCCATTACCGTCTTCCCAGTTCTGCAATGTGCTGTTGTGGTAGAGGTTGACGTCGAGGCCGATGAGATCGTTGTCCGACGGATTGTAGTTATACTGTGCGAAGAACGTGCGGTTCTGCAGGAACATATCGTAGATCGTATAGGTCCCCGGACGGTAGCCGTTCGCATATGTTCCGTAGTGGTTGTTGTAAAGCACACCGCCGAGCGTCAGCTTCTGGTCTTCGCCAAGGCCGAACTCGGCCTTGAACAGGCCGGAAGTCAGTTCCTCACCGGTCTTCTCGACGGTCACGCCGTCGCCGTTCTTGTAATCGTTGGAATCGTGACGGCTGATGGCCGCAACAATGCCGATGGAATTGACGCGGGCAGCACCTGCCAGCATTTCGGAGAAGCCGGTTCCATTGCTACCCCAGGAAGCGCGGCCGAGGACACCCTTGTCCTTGCCATCCAGAATGACATCATCAACGCCGAGCGTGCGGAAATTGACACTGCCGGCAAGGCCGGTTCCGCCTTCGGTCGTCACGGCGCCGCGCGCCACATCGATTTCTGACAGCAGATTCGGGTCGATATAGGCATAGCCCTGCGCATCGTGGGCGGTGTTGCGATAGTTCTGCGGTACGCCGTCGATCATCATATTGACGCGACCGGAGCCTTCGAAACCACGAATATTGACCGCGACGCCTGGATTGGAAGCGTTTTGCAGGGTGAACACGCCTGCCGTGCCACGCAACACGTCATCGAGCTTCGCGCCACCGAAACGATTGATCTCTTCGCGGTCGACCCTACCGACTGGTGCCGCCACGGACGTCGGCGCCTGCGCGTCTGTCGCCCGGCGAATGGTGATCGTCTTCAACGCAACACCAGCTTCTTCTTCAGAGGCTTTCTGTTCCTGCGCAAAGGCTTGTGACGTCATCGCCACCAGAATGACAGCAAGCCCCGTGCTCGCCAGAATTGATCGTTTGTGAACCCCACCAGTCGCCCGCATTTCCAATGTTTCCTTCATGACCCAGACGCGCTTCGTCGACCCGACGGGTGACGAAGAAACTAAAAAATTCAATTGTTTATGACTTCCCCCTCAAGAGAAGGCCGCGTGCTGGCTGGGAAGACGATTTCTTCCGGGCTTGCGCTGAAAAAAGCGAGATTTAAACTTGACTCGATTATTCCAGTAATGCAGTGATTAATAAACATGACTGTTGATGTCAACAAAACAAATTTGCTGTCATCACCGTGTGGAAAGTCGATGCTGAGGCGAGAAAATGAACAGGCGAATCCATATCGACATGCAGGTGCGGTTACCGCGCGGACCCGTTTCCGACAGAACTGCAAATCGCATTCCTGAAAGCCAGCTCAGCGGCGATTCAACCGGGTCTGTCCCGGCTCGGATAAAACCTCGCTTCGGCGAGAGTGCACTTGAGCCGCAACTGAAAACCTATGGCAGTCGCGAACTCTTCGACGGCTCCCGGGAAGTGGGCATAGAGCACGGCGGCTCGCTCTATCGCCTCAAGATCACCCGCCAAGGCAAGCTCATCCTAAACAAGTAGGCAACCATCAGATGACGACTCAATCCAAGCCCTCCCCAGAGCAGATTCTCAAGGCACGGGCTGATAATCCGAAAATGCGTGAACGCGATTTTGCGCAGAGCCTCGGTATATCAGAAGCCGATTTCGTAGCAGCGCATTGCGGACAAGATGCAACGGCACCGATTTCGGCGCGGCGTGTTCGCGCCGATGTCGAAACGCTGTTGAATCGGATTGGGGCCGTCGGCGAAATCATGGCGCTGACGCGCAATGAGAGTGTTGTCCACGAGAAGATCGGGCCTTTTGAAAAGACGATCTGGGGGCCGCATGCTTCGCTGGCACTCGGCAAGGAGATCGATCTTCGTATTTTCCCGAAGCATTGGGTTCACGGTTTCGCGGTTTCCAAGCAGGATGGCGAAGCAACGCGTCGCAGCCTGCAGTTCTTCGACGCCACGGGCGAGGCGGTCTTCAAGATTCATCTGCGTCCGGCTTCCAATGTTGAAGCCTACGAAGCGCTCGTCAGCGATTTGCTGCTGGACGATCAGTCTCCAGTCATTGAAACCAGCGCGCTTGCGCCAAAGGGGCCGAAGGCCGACATATCGCTTCTCGATATCGACGCATTCCGTGAACGTTGGGGCGCTCTCACCGATGTGCACCAGTTCGTCGGCCTGTTGAAGGATTTCGGCGTGGATCGCCATCAGGCCGTGCATCTTGCCGGTCATGATTTTGCCTGGCGTGTCGATACGTCGTCGGTCGAGGCTATGATGAACCATGCGGTGCAGGAAAAGCTGCCGATCATGTGCTTTGTCGGCAGCCGTGGCTGCATTCAGATTCATACGGGTCCGATCCTCGAGATCAAGATGATGGGCCCGTGGCTTAACGTACTGGACCCGACGTTCCATATGCACCTGCGCGTCGATCACATTGCCGATGTATGGGTGGTGCGCAAGCCTACGAAGGATGGTCATGTGACATCGCTGGAAGCCTATGATGCCAATGGCGAACTGATTGTGCAGTTCTTCGGCGAGCGTCATGAAGGCGAAGCGGAGCTGGCCGACTGGCGCATGATCGCGGAAAATCTTCCGCGTCTGCCGCAGTCGTCTGCTGCGTGAGGTGACGGCAATGTCGTTCATTTCCTCGCGCTTCCGGCGCGGAGCTGCTCTGGCTGCCGTGGCACTATCGCTGGCGGCTGGTAGTGCTGCACGTGCCGAGACTGTCGATCATTTCAGCGACACGTCGCGCATTGTTTCCGTCGGCGGCTCGCTGACGGAAATTGTCTACGCTCTCGGTGCGGAAAAAATGCTCGCCGCGCGTGACCAGACGAGTATCTATCCCGATGCAGTAAAGAAGTTGCCGGATATCGGCTATATGCGCCAGCTTGCACCCGAAGGCGTGCTCTCGGTCAATCCGACCGGCATTCTGCTCCTTGAGGGCAGCGGTCCGCAGGACACACTGGATGTTTTGAAAAAAGCATCGGTGCCGATGATCGTCGTGCCAGAAACTTATACCGGTGAAAGCGTTGTCAAGAAAATCGAGATCGTGGGCAAAGCTCTCGGTCTGGAAGACAAGGCCAAGACGCTTGCTGCCGAAGTCTCGCGCGATATAGAAGCGGCTGAAAAGGCCGCGTCCGGCCACAGTTCACGCAAGCGTGTTCTATTTATACTGTCGGCTCCCGGCGGGCGTATGATGGCATCGGGTACAGGTACGGCGGCTAACGGCATGATTGAGCTTGCCGGCGGCAAAAACGTCATCACCGAGTATCACGGATATAAGCAGTTGACCGACGAAGCTGTCGAGAAAGCCGCGCCCGACATGATCCTGATGATGGATACGGGTTCGGACGGAATGACGCCGGAATCACTGTTGAAAAATCCCGTTATTGCGGCGACACCGGCGGGCCGCGACAAGAATGTCGTATCGATGGAAGCAACCTATCTGTTGGGATTTGGGCCGCGGACCGGCGCTGCCATTCGTGACCTGTCAGCAAAACTCTACGGCACTCCCGCAGCGCAGTAACATGATTGGGCTTGCGCGTTTGAAGAACATGCAAGCCTGATTGCAAGGAATATTCGAAATGACCAGCCAAGGTCGCGTAGCGCGCGAACAGCGCTTTGCAGCGCGTCATTCAGATAATGAAGTCACTACCTCTGACGGTGACGTCACAGGAGACCGCGCGGCACGTGCGCGGCTCACCATCATATTGCTCGCCGTTGCTTTATGCATCGCGGCACTGTTCAGCCTGACAGCAGGCGCTTCGGATGCGTCCGTGCTTTCGGTTCTGCGCGCTCTGACCTCCTCCGGCGCAGCCGAAGGCGCGGATGCATTTCGTCGCGATCATCTGATCATCATGGAGATCCGCTTGCCGCGTATCGTCATGGGCATGTTGATCGGGGCTGGGCTCGCCGTTTCCGGGGCTGTGATGCAGGGCCTGTTTCGCAATCCGCTGGCTGATCCGGCGCTTGTCGGTGTGTCAGCCGGTGCCGGCCTTGGTGCAGTATCGATGATCGTTCTGGGCGGCACTTTTCTCGCGCCCGTTATTGCGATCCTCGGTGTCTATGCATTGCCTCTGGCTGCATTTCTGGGCGGTCTTGCCAGCACTTTGCTGCTCTACCGTGTTGCGACGCGTCGCGGGCGCACTTCTGTTGCAACCATGCTGCTCGCAGGTATTGCACTTGGTGCCCTGGCGGGCGCTGCTACCGGCGCGCTCATCTACCTGGCCGATGACCGGCAGTTGCGGGACCTGACATTCTGGGGTCTCGGTTCGCTCGCTGGTTCTACCTGGGCAAAGATTGGCGCTGCGGGGCCGGTCATCGCCATCATTCTGGTGGTTTCACCTTTGCTCGCGCGCGGTCTCAATGCACTGGCTCTGGGCGAGGCTGCCGCTGGCCATCTTGGCATTCAGGTGCAGCGCATCAAGAACATCGCCATCGTCACGGTGGCTGCTGCTACCGGTGCAACGGTGGCCGTTGCAGGCGGGATCGGCTTTATCGGCATTGTTGTACCGCATATGTTGCGCCTCAGCATTGGGCCGGACCATCGTTATCTCCTGCCAGCGTCGGCTCTTTTGGGTGCTACGCTTCTGCTTCTGGCGGATGCGGTAAGCCGCACGATTGTTGCTCCGGCAGAATTGCCGATCGGCATCATCACCGCGCTTTTCGGCGCGCCGTTCTTCCTCTGGATATTGCTGCGCCAGCGCGGCCTGCTTGATCTGTGAGGCTATCATGATTGAAACAAAGGCATTGGGCGTAAGCCTGTCGGGCAAGACCATCATCAGCGATATCGCCTTTTCGGCTAAGCCGGGCGAGGTGACCGCAATCGTCGGGCCGAATGGTTCCGGCAAGACCACGCTGTTGCGCGCACTTTCCGGCGATATCACTTACAAAGGAACCGCCTATCTGGATGGCCAGTCCTTCGCTGAAATCAAGCCGTGGCAGATGGCGGCGCGCCGGGCAGTGCTTCCGCAGGCAAGCGCCTTGTCTTTTCCCTTCACGGTTCGCGAGATCGTAAAGATCGGGCTTACCGGCGGCTATAGCGGCGTTTCTCGTGATGAAGAAAAGCGCTTGCCCGATCTCGCCCTGCAAAGGGTTGATCTCGCTGGCTTCGGTGGTCGGCTCTATCAGGAACTTTCCGGCGGAGAACAACAGCGGGTACAGCTTGCCCGCGTTCTGTGCCAGGTCTGGAAACCGGTCGTGGACGGCAAGCCGCGGTATCTCTTTCTGGATGAGCCGATTTCGAGCCTCGATATCCGACACCAGATCGTCGTGATGGAGATTGCGAAGGATTTCGCGGCGGCAGGCGGCGGGGTGATCGCTATCCTGCATGATCTAAACCTGACTGCCATGTTCGCCGACCGTATTGCAGTCATGAACAGGGGCAAGCTCGATGTGATCGGCACACCGCGCGAAGCACTGACCGACGAACGGCTCGAACGTGTCTATGAATGCACGTTGCGGGTAGGGGTTCCGCCGGAAAAGGGTGTCCCTTTCGTATTGCCGCAGTCTGCCTATCGCTCTGCCGCAGAATAAAAAAGGTCCGGCATCAAGCCGGACCTTTTCATTTCAAACTTTGCGTTGAACCGTCAGCTCGCGACGCGCTCTTCTTCCATTTCATCGAGACCAAGCAGGTGCCGCACATTCGGGCGCGCCTTGACGAGGTCTGCAATGCTGTACTTCATCAGTACGCCGAAGAAGGCATTGAGCGCTTCGCGCAACGCGGAATTGAGCGCGCAACTGTCGACCAGCGGGCATTCGGTAGCGTCATTTTCAAAGCACTCGGCCATGGCGAAGTTTTCTTCGGTTACACGCACAACATCGAACAGCGAAATGTCCGGTGCCGCACGTCCAAGGCGCACGCCGCCATTGCGGCCACGTACAGTTTCCACCAGCCCATGCTCCACGAGCGGTTGAAGAATCTTGAACAAAAACAGTTCAGAAACGCCGTAGGCGCGCGCAATTTCCGGAATGCGGCTGAGCTTGCCGTCGTTGGCGGCGCAGTACATGAGCATACGAACGGCATAATTCGTCTGGCGGGTAAGACGCATCACTGTTCCTTTCAGCACGTCTCGGAGCGATTACATGCCTCGATGCCGAGGACGCGATGCTCCAATCCTTGAGTTCGCAATTCCAAACCGAAAACGGTTTATCCCTGTTTTGGAACTGCTCCAAAATTCTGGTCTTCTCGCATTTGCGATCCGGAAAGGTTCAAGGCTCGATCGGATCATGCGTTAAAGCGGGTATCGGTTTCTTAACCCACTTTAGAATCATTCTTAAAATATATGAAGTCTTTTCTCACCTTTAAAGGGGAAAAGTTGTTACCCGTATCAATTAACTGCGAGTTCCTCCCAGGCCCGCTGCAAAAAACCATTTCGGCCTACTGACAGACGTCTATCCACTCGGCACTGACCAGTTCAGCCATTTTGTGCGGAGTGATGCGCACGGCGCTATTGGTAGCTCCGGCGGCGGGTACGACTTCCTCGAAGCTCTTCAGCGATATATCGCAGTAAACGGGCAGGGCGCTGGGAAGACCGAACGGACATACGCCTCCAACCGGGTGGCTGGTTTCAGCGAGAACGGTTTCAGCATCCAGCATGCGTGGCTTAGTTCCGAACTGATCTTTGAACTTGCGATTATCGATACGCGCATCGCCACGAGTGACGATGAGAATGGTCTGCTCCTTGGCCGAAAACGAAAGCGTCTTGGCAATCTGCCCCGGTTCCACACCATGCGCTTCCGCGGCGAGAACAACGGTGGCTGTGCTCGTCGGCAATTCGATCACTTCGATTTCCGGCGCTTTGGCCGCAAAAAATGCCTTTACGGAATCCAGACTCATAGCTTCCCATCTTCTTATTTTGATTATTATACTCATGTTTAAGCCGCAATATGGCAAAGGACAAGTCCGGTCGCTTCCTTGCGGCGTTTTGACAATGAATTTCTATCAGATCGAAGTCTCGATCTGCAACAATGCAGAAAGACGATGGGCGAAAGGCAGACGAGGTGGAGGGCTCATAACACGGCAGCCTTTGGCCGCGTGTTATGAGCAGGTTTTGAGGCTGGCTTCAGAGATCGACCGGACGGCCTGAGGCTTCTTCCTCCAGGGTTACCGCCACATCGGCATTGGCAGAAAGTCTCACCTTGTCGCCTTCGACGTCGGCAACAAAACCGAGTTCGATATAATGATGGTGGTCGCTGTGAAGGCCGGAATTATCGGTCTTTTTCAGCTTGATGCGGTTACCTTCAATGTGGTCGACTGTGCCAACATGCACGCCATCGGCGCCGATGACTTCCATGTCTTCCTGGATTTTGTGTTGCATGGGGATTCCTCCGTGTTGAATCCTGCCGATATGGCAATCTGCGATAGGGACTGCGTGAAAGAACTTAGCGCGCAATCAACCGCTGGCCATGGCTGCAACATTGAAAGTTGAAGTGTTGAGGCTGGATTGAGTTCTTGTGGGCGGGATCTGTGACTGTTTTCTGTCTCTCATGTTCAGAATGCTGGCAAATGGAACAGTGCACGTTGACGCCACAAGAAAAACTGCTAAGAAGTCACTCGCTGAGCGATTGGGCGCAAATCGATAGCTTGCTTCGGTTTGCAGCTTTTCTGGATTTGAGAAAAGCATAATAAATCAATCGCCTGGAGGGGTGGCCGAGCGGTTTAAGGCACCGGTCTTGAAAACCGGCGTGCAGGAGACTGTACCGTGGGTTCGAATCCCACCCCCTCCGCCATTTCATTGGATCTTATGATTTTTACTGCAGTTATGGACGCAAAGCACTGATGCGCTGGCTGCGCCTTCGCGCCAACATTTCTTACATCCTCTCAGTATTCTTTTCGCCTTTAGCGATAATGGGAATTTCCCGCCCATGCGATCCTGAATCGGTTTGTGAACCATGCACCCGCAGAAAGACCTGCCTTGGATAGACTATGGTAGGCATTGGCCTCGGCCAAATATATAACGTTGGATTTAGCGAACCTTGTGCACGCACCTCCTAAACAGCTCACAATGTTCCATTGGTATTAATTCCAATAAATATCATGAACATTATCACTATGACGACCGCAAATAATGCAAGGGATTGAATAACAGAGAAAGTGTCAATTTCCATATTCATTAATCCTAAAATATAATATAAATAAACTATATCACATTCGTGAGTATTGATCCAGAAAATGATTCGTTTAATTGAAATTAGATCAAATGTGATGAATATTAGTATTCAATGTCTTTAAAAATACTGGAGTAAATAGGTTATATTGCCTTCAGGACTTGATCCGAGATTGACAATGTTTTCAAAAGCAAACGTGTCAATCGTATTTCCTGTATGTTGGCCGCCCGCACAGGCATTGCTTGCTTCCCCCATAAAGCGCACGTAAGAACCACCTAGAGCATTTCCTGTTTTGATTGAATCATTGGAAATGCTCTATCTGTTTGTTTTTGTGCATGTCTTTATCCCGAAACCGGTTCCCACTTTCGGGAGACATGCTCTAGTGGATTGAATTTGACGTTTGATACCCATCCGATATAAATCTCGTTTTAAGCGTCAAATTAAAAAAACCCATTAGATTCATAAATTTACTAGTGGTTTGGCCAGTTGCTGGCTGGTGCAGGCTAAGGATAAACTCCGTCCTTCTTGAACAGAATTTTCAGGGTTGGTTTGTGGATATGAAGACAAGCAAGCACGTGTTCCTGATGGTGATACCCTCACTGTTGTTTGTTTTTGTAATTGGTTTTTCTTTCATGTTGTCGCAGAAGAGCGTGGCATCCCTCGTTTCGGCGGATGGTCAGCTCTCATGTACTGATGAACAGTTCAATGCGTATAACAAGCACATGCTTCAGGCAGGCGAGATGACCATCTCCAGGCAACCGGATTCGGGTACGTTTCTTCAGCAGCGAAAGATGATTGATGCATTTGAAAAGCTGACGTTACCAAAGTACAAGACGATCATCGCCGCAGCTCACGTCGAAACTGCACAAGTCTATACGACGGCCTGCGCGAAGGAGAAGTGCACGATGGACGAGATGGCAAAGCCTGAGCAGGCATGCCTGACCGAGCACTGGAATGATTGTCCATATCTCGCGATGCAGTTCAGAGAGAAAAGATACTGCTTTCTAAAGCCCGCACGTGAATGATACGGGCTTTATAATATTTAGGATGCTTCTTCTTCGATCGCATTCTGCGCGACCTGCTCGATGCCGCCATTGAAGCGTTCTGCTGCAAGCAGCCCGAGCCAGACGGCGATCAGGCAAAGCACAACCGAAAAGCCGATATTGAACAGGGCTTTGCCGGGTTGGCCAGCGCGTAGAAGATCCATCGTTTGCAGGCTGAACGACGAGAACGTGGTGAAGCCGCCGCACACGCCGACCATAAAGGCGATGCGCCAGATCTCGGGCAGGGGGAAGCGGCCCTGTTCCAGCGTCAGTGCGCCGAAGAACGAAATTGCAAAAGAGCCGACAATATTGATGACGATGGTGCCCCAGGGAAGTTCGCGGCTGACCGGCAGCATCAACAGGGCCAGCCAGTATCGCGCGACGCTTCCGATCGCTCCGCCGAGCGCCACCATGAGGGTTGCTTGCATTGTTCTGTGTCCATTTCAATAATGGATAGAGATTTAGTCAGTGACTTCTGAAAGTTTGATAGAATATCTCTCTTCGAGAGGTCGCTCGACGCACTCTTCTCCTGTTTCAATTCAAGCAGGAGTCATCAGCCAATTGCTGGCAGTTTCGGGAGAACCCCATTCCCATCATATGTGGCGAAAGCCATCATTGATTATACTGAGAAACGGGGTTGTCCGTCAATCTGATGGGCGCGAATACCGCGCCCATCCCGATCACAAACCGGTAATCAGTTGAGCGCGCCGCTCTTTCGGCGTCCCAGCCGCCGCTTCACCGCGTCGCTTGCCCGATAGATGAATGAGGCGGGTGCAGGCAAAGTGCGTCGCATGAAGGCGACCTTTCGCAGATAATTGTCGATTTTCCAGGTCGCCCATGTGCCGCCCCGAAAATAGGCGACATCGCCAGCCCGCAAGGTGCGTGTGCCGCCGTCCGTGTCGGTGATATGTACTTCGCCTTCCAGAATATAGACGGTTTCATCCCAGCCGAAATACCAGCGGAACGTGCCTGCGGTGCAATCCCATATGGCCGTATAGGCAGCTCGATCGCCGCTTGCCGATTGTTCACTCGAACGTGCCTGCGGATTGCCGTCCAATACCCACTCGGGATTGATCGGAGCCGGTTTCAGCTCCATTTCCATCGCGTTGTCCGAGACCACGGCTGGGCCCCTTGGGGCGACGAAGGCTCTCGGCATTGTGCGCGTTACAGCGAGAACGGCACTTGCAAGCATGAATTTCCAAGCCATGATTTCCCCCGATTGGCTGCCATCTTTCCTGATAGCGGCTAATCGTCAGAAATACGTTAAAACGGACTGGGAGAGTTTGAAACGCTACCGGAATTTACTCCGGCAGCGAAACTCAAGCGGCGACTATGCCGTCGCGGCGGGCAGGCAGCTCAAATAGCCGGGCGCCGTTGTCGGTTCCCTTCTCCTCATAGCCGATGATCTTGAACCATTTCACGATGTCGGAACGGTCGAGCCAGCTTCGCGAATGGACAGGCAGATCGCCTGCCAAAGCTTGAATCTGCCGGATATGCTGCTTGCAGAAGCGCACCGTATTTCGGTTGAAGAATTCTTCCTTCGCTGCAAAGAGCGTATCTGTCGCGCCATCGACCTCGTGCCAGGCAATGATTGCGACCACTTTGCCGTCTTGCAGCAAAGCATGCGCGCGACCTTCCCGAAGGTTCATCATCAGGTTGTCATAGGCTGTTTTGGTATCCTTGCCAGCGGCGATATATTCAATTGCCATCCGCCTCGAAAGGTCGTGAAAAACGCTTTCAAGATCACCGACAGTCGCTGTGCGTGCCTTCATTTTTCTGACCTCCCTTCGTTTCGCTCCCGTCGCGTGAAAACCGCGACAGCATCATAATGGCCACTTCCGGCCATCGCTTTCAACGTGAAAAGCTGCCGCCGGTTCCGATCTGGTGAGCCATATTCTGCCGTGATGTCAGTGCCGGGCCGCCAGGAAGGGCAATATCCGGCAAGCTTGTTTTGTATTCACGTGATTGTGAAAGAAGCGCATGGAGTGGCATCACCGGCCCGGATTTTCGTCGTTCTTCAGGCCTTTCCGGATTGCGCTAAGGCTCTAGTTTTATAGAGAACTCCGGTTGGTTATGCACAACTAGGGTACAAGTTATTTGAACTATTCTGGAGGTATGTGTATCCAGCGTGTATGTTTCTCATCTGCGTATCGTGGAATTTTCTCGGAAACACCTCAAAAAGTCTTACCCACCAAATCGGCAGGAAACGACAATGACCGACCTTCCCGGATATCCGAGTCGTCGCAGTTTTTTGAAAGCCTCCGCGGCAAGCGTGATGCTTTCAGGGCTCGCTGTCTCAGCCAAAGCGGAACCACAAACTCCCCCGGTTCCACTCGAAGAATATGAACGTCAATATTTCAATGAAGTCGAATGGGCTTTCATTCTCGCCGCGACGGCGCGATTGATCCCGTCCGAAGGGGATGGCCCCGGCGCCATCGAAGCCCGTGTTCCCGTATTCATCGATCTCCAGCTTGCCGGCGATTTCGGTCGCGCGGATGACTGGTACATGGTCGGTCCCCACGATCCGTCCGCCGATCCGACGCGCGGCTGGCAAACGCCGCTCAATCCGGCGCAGATTTACCGGCAGGGCATTCCCGCCTTCAATGCGTGGTGCGAGCAGAAACATGGCGCAGCTTTTGCAGCCCTCACGGCCGAACAGCAGGACGCGGCTTTGACCTCGCTGCAGAAAGGGGAGGTCGGCTTGCAGCCTGAACTGCGCGACTTCTTCACGGTTCTGCTGCAGAACACCAAGGAAGGCTATTTCGCCGATCCGATGTATGGCGGCAATCATGGCATGCAGGCCTGGAGCTATATCGGTTTCCCCGGTGCGCGCGGCAGCTACAAGGAATGGGTCGAGCGCTACAATGTTCGCTATCCGCTAGGCCCGGTTTCGATCAAGGGCGAGAGGGCTTAACAATGGCACGTCAGGAAAAGAAAAAAGACGTGGTCGTCGTCGGCCTCGGCTGGACCGGCGCCATTCTGTCCATGGAACTGGCTCAGGAAGGGCTTGAAATCGTCGCGCTTGAGCGCGGCCATGACCAGAATACGGTCCCCGATTTCAAATATCCCAACATGATCGACGAGCTGAAATATGGCGTGCGCCTCAAGCTGATGCAGCGCGCCAGCCAGCAGACGGTCACGGTGCGGCGCAACGAGAACGAAATTGCGTTGCCTTATCGCAGCTTCGGTTCGTTCCTGCCAGGCAACGGCGTTGGCGGAGCGGGTACGCACTGGAACGGCCTGAACTGGCGTCCGCAGCCGGAAGAGTTGCGCCTGCGCTCCTATGTAAGGGAACGCTGGGGCGAGCAGATCATTCCGGAAGATATGCTTCTGGGCGATTATCCAATCCACTACGATGAGCTGGAACCTTTCTTCGACCGGTTCGAGCGTATTGCCGGCATTTCCGGCAAGGCTGGCAATCTCAAGGGCAAGACCGTCGAAGGCGGCAATCCGTTCGAGGGATGGCGTTCAAACGACTATCCCATGCCGCCGATGCACACGACCTGGGATGGGCGCAAATTCGCCGATGCGGCACAGTCTGCGGGTTACCACCCGTTCCCGTCGCCGGGCGGTATCGCGTCGACAGCCTATGTCAACGAATATGGCATGCAGATGGGGCCGTGCAATCATTGCGGCTTCTGCGAGCGCTTCGGCTGCTACCAGTATTCCAAGTCTTCCCCGCAGACGGCAATTCTCGATGCGCTGAAACGCATGCCAAACTTCTCCTATCGCACGGAGTCGGAAGTGCTGCGCGTCGAAATGGCGCCGGATGGCAAGACGGCTACGGGCGTGACCTATTTCGATGAGGCGACACAGGAAGAAGTGTTCCAGCCCGCCGATATCGTCATTCTTGCATCCTTCTCGCTCAACAACGTGCATCTGGCGCTGCTTTCCGGCATCGGCCAGCCATACGATCCGGCAACGGGCGAAGGTGTGACCGGGCGTAATTATGCCTATCAGATGAATGGCGGCGTGACGCTCTTCTTCAAGGATGAAGAGTTCAATCCGTTCATCGGCACCGGCGCGAACGGCATGTGCATCGACGATTTCGGTGTCAACCAGATCGATTTCGGACGGGAAGGCTTCATCGGCGGTTCGTACTGGCGCGCAGGCCAGACCAACGGCCAGCCCATCCGCAGCATGCCGCTGCCGTCGGGCACACCAGCCTGGGGTGGAGCATGGAAAAAAGCTATCGCCGAATGGTACGGCCATGCCATGTCCATCGGGAGCCATGGTTCGCATATGTCCTACCGGACCAACCACCTCGATCTGGACCCGACCTACAAGGACCGTCACGGTCGCCCGCTCATGCGCATGACCTTCAACTGGAATCCGAATGATATTCGGATGACCCAGTATATGAAGACCAAGATGGAAGAGCTGGCCAAGACGATGAATCCGGACCTGTTGCAGTCGTCGTTCAAGAAGGAAGGCGCGCAATACGACGTACGCCCCTATCAGACGACGCACAATACGGGTGGCCATATCATGTCGGAAAATCCGCGTGAGGGTGTGGTCAATCGTTATTCGCAGGCTTGGGACAAGCACAATGTGTTCATGACCGGCGCAGGCAATTTCGTGCAGAACACGCAGTATAATCCGACAGGTCTGCTCGGCGGGCTTGCCTATTCGACTGCGCATGCGATCCGCACGCAATATCTGTCCAATCCGCGTCCGCTGATCTGAGGAGAATGGTGATGAAAACTTTTCTTCGCATAATCGGCGCTCTGGTCGTCATCGGGATTGTCGCGCTGCTCGCCTTCATCTTCGTGCCGGTACAACTGACCAAACCGACCAAGGAACTGGCCGCAGACTGGAAGCCCGCCGAAGGGCAGGGGCAATACGTCATGTATGCCTCTGACTGTATGGCCTGCCATACGGCGGAAGGCGGCAAGCCCTTTGCCGGTGGCCGTCCGATTGCAAGCCCGATGGGCACGATCTGGACGACCAACATCACGCCTGACAAGGAAACCGGCATTGGAAACTGGACGCTGGATCAGTTTCGCGCCGCTCTTTATGACGGCATTCGTGCTGACGGCTCGCATCTCTATCCGGCAATGCCATATGAGAACTATCGCAAGCTGACGGAAGAAGACGTCCGTGCGCTGTATGAGTATTTCATGCATCAGGTAGATCCGGTGAATAATGTCGTTCAGGAAACCAAGCTTGGCTTCCCGTTCAATATGCGTTTCGGGATTCGCGCCTGGAACTGGCTGGCTCTCGGCCAGGAAGCGGGCTTCAAGGCTGCTGGCAAATCGGAAGCAGAGGATCGCGGACAATATCTGGTCGAGGGACCGGCACACTGCGCCGCCTGCCACAGCCCACGTAATTCGCTGATGGCGCAAAGCGGCACGCAGGTCGGTGACAAGGACTTCCTCACCGGCGGCGTTGTCGATGGCTGGAATGCACCGTCTCTGCGCGGCGCCAATTCTGCTCCACAGAAATGGTCCATTGAGGAACTGGCGACCTACCTTGCGACGGGCCGCAACTCCTACTCCACGGCCAATGGCGAAATGGGCCTCGCGGTCGAACATTCGCTGCAGCATCTGACCGATGCCGATAATCTGGCAATTGCAGCGTTCCTGAAGGGGATCGATGGCGCAGCCGTCGAAGTGCCACAGAGCTTTGCTTCAAAGGCGTCGATGGCATTGCCAGCAGCGCCGGCGGATGCCGCCGGTGAAGCAACGACAAAGATGCTGACGGAAGCTTCTCCGGACATGCCTCTTGGCGCGCGTCTCTACATTGATAGCTGCGCAGCCTGTCATTTCGTGACCGGCAAGGGCGCGCCCGGAATCTTTCCTGAGCTTGCCGGTAATGATCTTGTGACGGGTTCGGAAACGAAGCCGCTGATCTCGATCATCCTGCATGGCGCCGAGGTTCCGTCCACGGCGAAGCGTCCGATGCGTCTTGTGATGCAGGGTTATGCCGACCGCCTGTCGGATGATGAAGTTGCCGAACTGGCCACATTCGTCCGCTCGGCATGGGGTAACAGTGCAGGCCCGGTAAAGGCGGCAGATGTCGCAGCAGTCCGCAATAGCCAGACGCACTGACAAATAAGAACGGCGGAACGAGAGTTCCGCCGTTCTGTTATCTAAGCCGCTTCGATGTCGCGCATCGGTGGGTTTCCATAGAAGCGGCTATATTCGCGGCTGAACTGCGACGGGCTTTGATAGCCGACGCGATGGCCAGCCGTACCGGCATCCAGCCGCTCGACCAGCATCAGTCTGCGTGCCTCGTTCAGACGCAACTGCTTTTGATACTGAACTGGCGTCATAGCTGTAATCGCCTTGAAATGATGATGAAATGACGACGCGCTCATATTGACGTGTTCGGCAAGCTGTTCGATCCGCAATGGCGCTGCAAAGTTTTGCCGAAGCCACCCGATGGCGCGCGCTATCCGGTTGGCCTGACTGTCGGCGGTTGCGATATTGATCAAGCGCTCGCCGCCCGGACCCGTCAGAAGGCGATAGAGAATTTCCTGTTCGATGAGGGGCGCCATCACCGGAATATCCTCGGGATTGTCGAGAAGGCGCAGGAGGCGCAGGGCCGCATCCAGCAGTCCAGCAGGCGCTGCATTGACGGTGATCCCCCATTGATCGCCAACGCCCATCATGTGCCTGCGAACGTCGGCGCGCCCGATCAGATCAGTGAGCTTTTCGCTGTCGATGGCGAGAGCAAGACACAGATGCGGTGCTTCTGGACTTGCCTCCACTACCCGCCATGTGACGGGCAGGTCGAGCGACGTCACCAGATATTCGCCCTTGGTATAGTTGATCGTCTCGGAACCGAGACGCAGGGATTTCGCGCCCTGCAACACCATGGCGAGACAGGGCCGATAACTGCTGTGGCAGGGGATGCTTGGTGTCGTGCGCCTGCTGATGGACAGACCTTCGATCGGCGTGCGGTATTCGCCGTCCTGCGCGGTGAAACGCTCAGCCAGAGCAGCAAGCTCCTTATAGGTGTCTGTCAGTGACGTCATATGTGATCCGCTTCAGATGATGTGGAATAGAGTAATTATTGCGCAAGCAGGTAGGTATCGGCAATCGCGGAGCAGGCAGTTTTGCAGGATCGTGCAAGAAGCTTGCAGGATCGGTCTACCGCATCTGTCCTTGCATCCGGCATATTTAGCCTGCTTCCCCAATCCAATAAATGGAGTCTATCATGGCCATAGCAAGAGGTTATGCTGCTACGGATGCAGATGAGCCGTTGGTTCCGTTCACTTTTGAACGGCGCGAGCCCAATGCGGATGACGTGGTCATCTCGATCCAGTATTGCGGCGTTTGCCATTCCGACATCCATACCGTCCGCAATGAATGGAAGAACGCAGTTTATCCCATCGTTCCGGGGCACGAAATCGCGGGTGTCGTCACCGCCGTCGGCGATGCGGTCACCAAGTTCAAGGTCGGCGACAAGGTAGGCGTCGGCTGCTTCGTGGATTCCTGTGTTGGCTGCGCCAGCCGGGATGTCGACAATGAGCATTATCTTCCCGGTCTCATCCAGACCTACAACACCTTCGATGCGGCAGGAAAGGCACGGACGCAGGGCGGATATTCCGACCATATCGTCGTCAAGGAAGGCTATGTCCTCTCCATGCCGGACAACCTTCCGCTCGATGCGGCAGCGCCGCTGCTTTGTGCAGGCATTACGCTGTACTCGCCGCTGCGCCACTGGAATGCCGGTCCCGGCAAAAGGGTTGCGATCATCGGCATGGGTGGGCTCGGGCATATGGGCGTCAAGCTCGCCAACGCCATGGGCGCGCATGTAACGGTTCTGAGCCAGTCGCTTTCAAAGAAGGAAGACGGTCTCAAGCTCGGCGCTCATGAATATTACGCGACCAGCGACGCGACCACCTTCGAGAAGCTGGCCGGATCGTTCGATCTTATCATCTGCACGGTTGGCGTTGCCATCGACTGGAATGCCTATCTTGCTCTGCTCAAGGTCAATGGCACGATGGTCGTCGTCGGTGTTCCGGAGCATATGGTGCCGGTGCATGCCTTCTCGCTCATTCCCGGTCGCAAGTCGCTTGCGGGATCGATGATCGGTTCGATCAAGGAAACGCAGGAAATGCTGGACTTCTGCGGCCAGCACAACATCGTTTCGGAAATCGAGAAGATCAATATCCAGCAAATCAACGAAGCCTATGAGCGCGTCCTGAAGAGCGATGTGCGCTACCGCTTCGTCATCGACATGGCTTCGCTGGCAGCCTGATACCGAGAATCTGCGCGGCTCCTTCACGGTGCCGCGCAGGTTATTTTTATTCAGCCTTGCTTACATCGTTGTCGGCGCCGGAGATCGAGATCGTCGGTTCCGTGGAGCCGCCGGCAAGCGACCAGGTCACCTGATGGTTCGAGCCGCTGACGTCGAATTGTGAAGGCCCGTCGACCTTCACATTGACGATATTCGCTGCACCGGAAATCTCCAGAATTGAAGGGTCTGTTCCTTTCTTCAAGGTGGCGTTTACCTGATTGTTCGACACTTCCACGATGAGATTTTGCGTGGCTCCACCAGAAACCGTGTTGTCCGTTCCGGATATCGAGAGCTTCTGGGCATTCTCAAAGGTCACGGTATGGGAAACGCCATGGACGGTGACATGGCCGCATTCTCCCTTGAGCTTGATGGTATTTTCGGCACCGTAAATCCCGACATCGCCGGAGGTGCACGTAATTTCCCTGCCGAGGCCCACGCCTTCGATTGTCTGTTCGTCGGCGAATGACGATGGTGTTGCAAGAAGTGTCAGGCTGCCTGCCAGCAATGCAATTTTGAACATCTAGACCTCTTTTACCAAAACCCCGCGCAGTGATTATTAACCATAGCTCATCTGTTCTGTATAGAGATGGCATCCTTTGGGCGATGCCTGTTTGACGCGAGCATATTGCTTATCGCTTATTTTCAAGAGCTGAATTACACTTGGCTTCACGGCGGGTAGGCGGCGGGGGAAAGGCAGCTTTGGGATTCGACCAGAACACTTTGTTTTTTGCGACTGGTATCTGCTCTCTGGCAGTCGGCCTTACGATTCTCAGCGTCTGGTATCAGAACTCGCGTGACAAATTTCTGCTCTGGGGCTGCCTTGGCATGATCCTGCTCGGCACGGGGGCAGTACTTTACTATGCGGGGCCTTTGCCGCTGGCTACGGCCTCCATTGTCGCCTTCGGTCTGGAGAGCGTCGGTTTCATCTTCCTGATTGTCGGGTCACGGCAGATTTCCGGACGTCCGATACAACGGAGCTTTCTGGTCGTTCTGGCGATTGCTGTCATATGCGCGACGACGCTGCCCATTCTGGCCGGACAGACGGGCACGGGCACGGCGATCTTCAACCTGACTTCGGCTCTGTTACTTCTGCTGACGGCGAAAGAATATTTCCATGTCTATCGGGAAGCGCCGGTCCCGGTCATGGGCATGATCGTTCTTTATGCCCTGACAGCGATTTCGTTCTTTCTGTGCGGCGCTGTCATCCTGCATCAACAACAGTGGGTCATGACTGCGACCCCGAGCAATTGGGCCGAAGATATCAATGCCATTACCGCTATCATAGGCATTACGGGCATTGGCGCGCTGTCACTGAATTTCACCCAATCGCGCATTGCGCGCCGTCATGCCAACGAGGCACGCACCGACAGCCTGACCGGATTGCTGAACCGGCGCGCGCTTTACGACGTGCTGGACGATAATGAACTGCAACTCGGGGATTCAGTCGTGATCTTCGATCTGGATGCGTTCAAATCCATCAATGATACGCATGGCCACATCGTGGGCGATCAGGTGCTGGGCACCTTCTCCGACGTTCTGCGCAGCCATATCAAAGGCGCGGCCCTCATCTCGCGCATCGGCGGCGAGGAGTTCGTTCTGATCCTGAGGCAGAAACATAATAGCGATGTTCTCGCTCTGGCCGACATGATCCGTAAAGCCTTTGCGGCGATCGCCTTCGAGGCTCCGGCGGGGGGCTTCTCAACGACGACCAGTGCCGGGATCGCCTTCTGCACGCCGGGAGACGATGATTTCCAGACTGTCTTCCGCAGAGCTGATGCCGCGCTTTATCGCGCCAAACATATGGGGCGCAACAAGGTCTGCACCGAACTGCACAGCGTCGCCTGACCTTCTTTCAAATGAAAAGGGCCTGAAATCAGGCCCTTTTCGCTTTTCATTCCGTCATTATATCACGTGCCGAAGCGCTCTTCGCTGAGTGCTGCCGCCATCAGGGCCTTGGTATAGTCCTCGCGTGGGTGATCGAACACCTGTTCGGTATCGCCCTGTTCGACGATCTTTCCATTCTTCATCACGATCACATAGTCCGAGACCGCACGCACGACCGCCATGTCGTGGCTGATGAAGAGATAGGACAGGCCGTGATCCTTCTGGAGATCGCGCAGCAGGGTAACGATCTGCTTCTGCACTGAGCGATCCAGCGCACTCGTCGGCTCATCGAGCACGATCACGCGCGGTTTCAGGATCATCGTGCGCGCAATGGCAATGCGCTGACGCTGGCCACCGGAAAATTCGTGCGGATAGCGATTGCGCATGGCCGGATCCATGCCGACTTCCCGCAATGCTTCCTGCGCACGACGATCACGCTCTTTCGCCGAAAGGTTCGGTTCGTGGATCAGAAGTCCTTCGGTGATGATGCGTCCCACGGTCATGCGCGGGCTGAGCGAGCCGAAAGGGTCCTGAAAAACGAGCTGCAACTCGCGGCGCTTCGGGCGCATCGCCTGCGATTCCACCGGCAATTCCTTGCCGAGATAAGCGATGCGGCCTTCTGATGGGAGAAGACGCAGAATGGCGCGGCCGAGCGTAGACTTGCCGGAACCGGATTCACCCACGATGCCGATGGTCTGGCCTTCCTTCAGCGTTAGCGAGACATTGTTGACGGCGGTGAGATAGTTCGCAGCGCCGAGCCATGGCTTGTTGATGAGGAAGTTGACCTTCACATTGTCGGCGCGAACCAGCACCGGCGCGTCCTCGCGGGGAGGAGCCTTTTCGCCTTCCGGCTCTGCATCGAGCAGCATCTTCGTATAGGGATGCTCAGGCGCGGTGAACAGTTTTTCCGTATCGTTGGTTTCAACCACTTCGCCGGAACGCATCACATAGACCCGGTCGGCAAAGCGCCGCACGATGCCGAGATCATGCGTGATGAAGACCACCGCCATGCCCAGCCGCTTCTGCAGATCGGCCAGCAGGTCGAGAATCTGCGCCTGAATGGTGACGTCGAGCGCGGTCGTCGGTTCGTCCGCAATCAGGATGTCCGGTTCGTTGGCGAGCGCCATGGCGATCATGACGCGCTGGCGCTGCCCGCCCGACAGTTCATAGGGATAGCTGTCGATGCGGCGCTCAGGCTCTGGAATACCAACCAGCTTGAGCAGTTCAAGAATACGCGGACGCGCCTGCTTCTTGTTCATGCCACGATGATAGCGAAGCGGTTCGGCAAGCTGGTCGCCGATGCGGTAAAGCGGATCGAGCGACGTCATCGGCTCTTGAAAGATCATGGTGATCTTTGCGCCGCGGATATTGTTCAGCTTCTTTTCGGACATGCCGATCAGATCCTGACCGCGATAGAGCGCCTGTCCGGTCGCCTTGCCGTTCTGGGCCAGAAGCCCCATCATCGCCATGGTTGTCTGGCTCTTGCCGGAGCCGGACTCGCCGACGATTGCGATGGTTTCGCCGGCTTTGACATCGAGATTGATGCCGCGCACCGCCTGCACCGGCCCGTCATGCGTGTCGAAAGTGACCTTCAGGTCGCGCACGCTCAGAATGTTTTCACTCGTCATCTCAGCGATCCTTCGGGTCAAGGCTGTCGCGCAGGCCGTCGCCAAGGAAGTTCAGCGCAAACAGGATGATGGTCAGCGTTGCGGCAGGCCAGATCAATTGCCAGCTTGCGCCGCGCATGTTCTGGGCACCTTCGGAAATCAGCAGCCCCAGAGAGGTGAGGGGGTCCTGAACGCCGAGACCGAGGAAGGAGAGGAGACTTTCGAGCAGGATTGCCTTCGGCACCAGAAGCGTCACGAAAACGATGACCGGGCCGAGCGCATTCGGAATGATATGGCGGGTGATGACGCCGCGTCGTGTCGCGCCAAGCGCTTCTGCCGCCTGAACGAATTCCTGACGTTTGAGGCTCAATGTCTGTCCGCGCACGATGCGCGCCATATCCAGCCACTCCGTCGCGCCAATGGCGATGAAGATGATGAAAATGGATCGCCCGAAGAAGACGAGCATCAATATGACGAAGAAGATAAAGGGCAGCGAATAGAGAATATCGACCAGCCGCATCATCACATTATCGACGCGTCCGCCCAGATAACCTGAGATGGCGCCGAAGGACACGCCCAGTATCAGAGACATTGCCGAAGCAAGCAGGCCGATGGCAAGCGACATGCGCACGCCGATGAAGATGCGCGTCATCAGATCGCGGCCAAGATTATCAGTGCCGAGCAGGAAGTAATTGCGCGTCACATTGAGGGTCAGCTTGCCCGACAGCCCATCCGAAGCGATGTCGATCTTCGGATTGCTGAACAGGTCGGAGCGCTGGAAATAACGCAACACACGTTCATCCGTCGGGCGCTGTGCGGTGAAATCGACAACGACATTGTTGCCGCTCAGTTCCGGTTCGCCGGCAGCTTTCAATCGCGCGCGGGCAAGTTCGCGGTCAAGGCCCGGCAGGATGGTATCCGCACGCGGATAGGCTTCCAGGCTTGGGGCCACACGCACGAACTGCGGATAAATCTTGTCGTAAGGATGCGGGCTCAGCATCGGGCCGAATATGCCCAGAAAAGCCATCAGGAGAAGGACGATAGCGCTTGCCACCGCAGCCTTGTTCTTGCGCAGGCGCAACCATGCGTCCTGCCAGAGCGAGCGGCTTGGAACTTCCAGCCGGGCTGTTTCCGTCGGTACAGAAAGATCAGTCATAGCGAACCCTCGGATCAAGCCATGCATAAAGAAGGTCGACAATCAGGTTGAACACCACGACGAAGACCGAAATGACAACAACGGTTCCCATGACGAGGGTGTAATCGCGGCTGAGCGCGCCCTGCACGAAATAGCGACCGATGCCGGGAATGCCGAAAATCGTCTCGACCACGACCGAACCTGTGAGCAGGGCGGCTGCCGTCGGGCCGAGATAGGAGACGGCGGGCAGCATGGCGGCGCGCAATGCATGCACACCCACAACCACACGCGATGGCAGGCCATAGGCGCGCGCGGTGCGCACGTGATTGGCGCGCAATGCCTCAATCGTTGCGCCGCGCACAAGACGCGCAATGACGCCAACCTGCGGCAATGCAAGTGTCAGAACCGGTAATATCCAGTAGGTTATATTGGCCGAAGACCAGCCGCCCGCCGGAACCCAGCCGAGGATGACACCGAACAAAAGGCTGAGGAGAGGAGCTACGACGAAGTTCGGTGTGGTGATGCCGAATGTGGCCAGCGCGACAACGAAATAGTCGACGGCTGAATTCTGCTTCAGCGCTGCCAGCGTGCCGAGAAACGTTCCGATAATGGCCGCAAGCGTCAGTCCGAGCGTGCCGAGCATGATCGAAACGGGCAGGCCGGAAGCGAAAAGGTCGTTCACGGTGAAATCGCGTCGCGTGAAGCTTGGTCCAAGATCGCCGTGCAGAAGATTGCCCAGATAAATCAGATACTGCTGCCACAGCGGCGCATCCATATTATAGGCCTTCTTGAGGTTCTCCAGGATCAGCGGATCAATCGGCCTTTCAAGGTCGAAAGGTCCGCCGGGCGCGAGCCGGATCAGAAAGAATGTCAGCGTGATGATGATAAATATCGTGGGTATCGCACTACCCAATCGTCGGAGCGTATAGCCCAGCATGTTCTTTTCCCTTCTTTGCCGGATCGCTTTCAAACGATCCGGCAAATCCCACTAAGGGCGTGTTTCATTTTTGTTTTTAATTCTTTGTCGATAGCCAGCGCGTGCCGTGCGAATTCATGAGGTTGTCTTCATAACCCTGAACACGGTCGGCAACGAGAGCGGTGGATGAATAATACATCAGGGGCACGACAGCCCCGTCGCCGAGCAGTATCTTCTCTGCTTCAGCGAGGATTTTTGCCCGCTCTTTGAGATCGGTCGTAGTTGCGGATTTCGCCATCAGCGCGTCGTAATCCTTGTTCGACCATTCGGCATAATTGAAGTAATTGCCGGTGGTATAAAGCTCCAGGAACGAATTCGGATCGTTGTAATCGCCGATCCAGCCGTCGCGGGTGATGTCGAACATCCCCTTTTCCTGAAGGTAGTTATAGAAGGTAGCGCCTTCGACCTCGTTGAGCGTTGCCTTGATGCCGATATTGCCCAGCATGTTGGCAAGCGCTGCCATGGTATTCTTGTGGTTTTCCGAGGTGTTGTAACGCAGGGTCACAGAAAGGCTGCCCGGCTGGACACCGGCTTCCTGCAGCAGTTCCTTGGCCTTGTCCTCGCGGTCCAGCACATCCTCGTCGGCGAAATCCAGCTTCGGCGCATCCTTGACGTAATTTGCAATGCCGGGCGGCACCATCGAACTGGCTGGCAGCATCACACCGCGCCAGACCTCATTGGCGAGGAACTCGCGATCGACGGCCATCGATATGGCGCGACGCACGCGCGGATCGCGCAGCTTGCTCGTGGGCTCGCCTTTGATGTCGACATAATAGATGCCGAGATAGGGAGCGAGGCGGAACTGGCTGCTGAGGTTCTTCTTCACATAATCCATCTGTTCGGCAGGAACATCGGAACAGATATCGACTTCCTTCGCCTCGAAGCGGCGCATGCAGCTTGCCCGGTCTTCAAACGGAATCCAGTTGACCGCATCGATCTTCACATTGGAAGCGTCCCAGTAATTCGGGTTCTTCTTCATGGAGATTTTGTCATTGGGAGTGAAACCGACAAGCGTGTAGGCGCCATTGGTCACCATATTGCCGGGCAGGGTGAACTTGTCGCCGAACTTCTCGACAGCCTTCTTGTTGACCGGAAATCCCGTCTGGTGCGTGAGAAGCTCAAGGAAATAAGGGGCAGGGTTCTTGAGGTCTATCTGAAGTGTCTTGTCGTCAAGCGCCTTCACGCCAAGCTGATCGACCGGCATTTTGCCGGTGGCAACTTCCTCGGCATTCTTGATGGCATAGAGGACGCTGGCGTAACCGGCAGCCGTCTTCGGGTCCATGATGCGACGGAAGGAAAACTCGAAATCGCCCGCAGTGACAGGATCGCCATTCGACCATTTGGCATTTTCGCGCATATGGAATGTGTAGGTGAGACCGTCTTCGGAAATATCCCACGATGCAGCCGCGCCGGGGATGGCTTCGCCCTTCTCGTTTTGCGCGAGCAAACCTTCATAAAGGTCGCGCAGGACACGGTTTTCCGAAACGGTGGTCGTGTGGTGCTGGTCCAGCGTGGCGGGATCGGTATCGTTACCCCGGTTGAGCACTGTTTCTGCCGATGCAGCGCCGCTGAGCGCCATCAGGCAAATGCCTGTCATCAGGAATCCGCGAACCATTGTAAAAACTCCCATATGCTTTTTAGAAAACGTTTGCCCCGACAAAAGAGGGCCCTCCGGAACAGCCGGAAGAAAAAGGGCCGCGCCGAGAAGCGCAGCCCAAGCTGAAAATTTATTGTTTAAACGAAAGCCAGCGCGTCTTGTGGCTATCCATCAGGTTGTCGTTCCAACCGTCGATCTTGTCCGAAACAAGGGCGCGCGACGAATAATAGAGGATCGGGATATTGCTCATCTCATCAAGCTTTACCTGTTCGGCTTCTGCCAGTGTCTTGGCACGCTCGTTGAGATCGAGAATTTTTTCGGCCTTCGCCATCAGCGCATCGTAATCGGCGTTCTTCACCTTGGAATAGTTGAAGCTCACATTGCTCTGGCTGATGAACAGGAAGTTCTGCGGATCGTTATAGTCACCGATCCAGCCTGCACGGGCGATGTCAAATGGGCCATCGTCGCGCATGAAGTTGAAGTAGGTCGCACCTTCCGTTTCGTTGAGCGAAGCCTTGACGCCGATATTGCCGAGCTGATCGGCGATGGCAGCCATGGTGTTCTTGTTGTTTTCCGAGGTGTTGTAAAGCAGTTCGATCGAAAGTGTGTTAGGCTCGACGCCTGCTTCCTTCAACAGTTCCTTGGCCTTGTCTTCGCGCTCCAGCATATCGTCGGAATAGTTGAGCTTCGGCGCATCCTTCACATAATTGGCAATGCCCGGAGGAACCATTGAATAGCCCGGCAGCATGGTGCCTTGCCAGACCTGATCGGCAATGAAATCACGGTCGATGGCCATGGAAATCGCCTGACGGACACGCGGGTCCTTCAGCTTGCTGTCTGCGGTCTTGCCTTTTACCGGCAGATAATAGACGCCGAGATAAGGCGCCATGCGGAATTCCTTGGACAGGTTCTTCTTCACATAGTCCATCTGCTCGGCCGGAACGTCGGAGCAGATCTGCACTTCCTTCGCCTCGAAACGGCGCATGCAGCTTGCGCGATCCTCGAACGGTATCCAGTTGACCGTATCGATCTTCACCTGATCCGCTTCATAATAATACGGATTCTTCTTCATCACGATCTTGTCGTTCGGTGTGAAACTTTCCAGCATATAGGCGCCGTTCGTCACCATCTTGCCGGGCGTGGTGAACTTGTCGCCATTTGCCTCGACGCTTTTCTGGTGCAACGGGAAGCCGGTCTGGTGGGTCAGAAGCTCAAGGAAATACGGAGCAGGGGCGTTCAACGTGATCTTGAGCGTATGGTCATCGACGGCTTCGACGCCGAGCTGGTCAGTCGGTTTCTTGCCACCGGCAATATCTTCGGCGTTCTTGATGATGAACAGCATGCTGGCATAACCGGCGGCTGTCTTCGGGTCCATCAGGCGGCGGAAAGTGAACTGGAAGTCACCGGCTGTGACCGGATCGCCGTTCGACCATTTGGCGTCATCGCGCAGATGGAAAGTGTAGACCGTGCCGTCTTCGGAAACATCCCAGGATTTCGCTACACCCGGCACTGCTTCGCCGTTTGCGTTCTGAATTGTCAGGCCGTCATACAAGTCGCGCATGACGTTGCCTTCAGCCACCGTCGAGGTGCGATGATGGTCCAGCGTCGCCGGATCGGTGTCGTTGCCGCGATTGAGAACGACTTCAGCCGAAGCAGCGCCAGCCAGCGCCAGAAGACACACACCTGTCAGTAGAAATTTACGATACATTTGAGAACCCCTCCTTTGAAATTTTTGAAATGTCCCGCATCTTATGGATAAGCACGCCACTTGCAAGAGAACTTATCAACGCTTTGACTTAATTAATGTATTCACGATTTCTTGAGCGATTTCGGTGCCCGTTTTCTGGTACGGAATGATCGATTTTCATCCCATTTACAAGATCGGCCCGCTGGCCGGGTTCGCCAGAAAAACGCCGCAATTTCCGCGATTTGCGACGTTTGAATGTCAGATGAAAATGGACGAAAAATCGTTCCGATTCGAGGAAAATTACATTCGTCGTTTTCCGGGCGATCCTGTGAATAAGCTGTGCGTCAAAGAGCTCCCCAAATTCCAGACCGGATCAATATCGGATAGTTCCATAATGCGTATTATCTGATTGAGAGTGATCCCGAGGGTGAGCTCCAGCTTGAAGTGCGACTTGCAGAAAGGCCCGTCCACATATGAGCAAGAAGCGCCTTTTCAGGCGCTTCCTTTGATCTCAGAATGACCGCTGCAGTGCGATCAGTCCTTGCCAGGCGTCTGTTCCGTTGAGGACTGACTTCTTGTCATTCCAACGCACATAGGAGATTTCCGGCGTGACCGTGAAACCCGGAACCAGTTCGTAAGTGACATTTGCGGTCGTATAGAACGTATTCGTGCCGTCGTAAGCAAGTTCTGCATTGAGAACGGCCTTTTCGGAAAGCTTGTAAGCGCCGCCGCCCCATGCGGCCCAGTCACCGCCCCACTGGCCATAGAAACTATCGATCACGCGCACTCGACCAGCGATCTGGCTGTTGTCGCCCTGGACGTCCATATAGTTGTCTTTGTTGGATTTATAGCCGCCCATCGCCCACACCGAAAACCGGTCGGTGATGTTGAGATTGCCGCGCAACTTGCCTGCCCATTTTTCATTGCGGGCATCGTAAGCGGCAACTGCAATCACCGCTCCCCAATCCTGAGCATATTTGAGGCCGCCAACGACATGCGGAGTATAATCGCTGATTGTGCCGTCATAGCCATATTTCTTGTCGGTATCGACATTATTGCCCTGTTCCAGCGACAGGATTGCCGAAATGCCGTTGCTGCCGGAATAGGTGTAGCTGATCAGTCCTGTCCGGTAACCGCCAGCGAGGATGACATCGTCGTTGAAGACGTCGCCAAGATAGCCAACGAAGGATGTGAAAGCTGAAAAATCGAGGCCGACACGCAGTCCGCCCAGATCGATATAGCCAAAGCGTAGCGAGCCGGTGGACTTGGAGTCCTCGCCGTTGCCCCATTGAAAACGGGTTTCCGCATAGGTTTTGAGCGTACCAAGTTCTGTCTCGGACGCCGTACTGGTGCGCAGTGTCAAGCGGGCAGAATTATCCCACGTATCACGCTTGCTGGAACGCTGGAGATGAGGCTTTCCGTCCTTGTCGGTAAAACCGCGGCCATAAACATCGTCTCCGCCCTGCATGAGATAGCGGACGTAGCCGTGAATCCGCAGGCATGTTTCGGTTCCGGGAATATAGAAATATCCCGCACCGTAGGCGTCACAGACCCGGACATATTGTGCCGGTTCCGGCTCGGGTGTGACTACAGCGTCAGCGCCATAGGCAACGGACAGGTTGCACGCGGTCGCAATGCTGCCTGCCAACAGTAAATTGAATTTCATGTCCCCTCACAAGTGGTAGTAAAAAATTCCAAAAGAAAAAAGTTTTAATGGAAATGCAAATACAAGATAGAACATGAATTCAGTTTATATAATCGCAAATTATAATAGGCGAATTATAGGTTGCATTTATATGCGTCTGATCGAAGTGTTTAGACAAAAATTGCGGGTAACTACTTAAAATAGAAATATATTAGATGGATATATACATTGAATACTTCTTGCGGCGCATGGACGTCGCCGCGTTATCAACGGGAGGATTTCATGTATCGCAGTTTCTTTCTTGCGAGCGTTTGCTGGTGTTCTGTGGCCGGTATCGCATCGGCTGAAACAGTACTTAACCGCGATAGCGGCAGCGATCCGTCCACGCTCGATCAACACCGAACAACGACGGTGAATGAAAGCGCCCTGCTGCGCGATCTCTATGAAGGACTTGTTAGCGAAGATGCGAAGGGTGAGCTGATACCGGGTGTGGCGCGGTCCTGGGATATTTCTTCTAACGGACTGATCTATACGTTTCATCTGCGCGAAAACGCAAAATGGTCGAATGGCGATCCGGTTACTACCGGCGATTTCGAATATTCTCTACACCGTATCATCGATCCAAGGACTGGCGCTGGCTACGCCAATGTTCTCTATGCGATCAAGAACGCCAGAGAAATCAATACCGGCAAGCTCCCGCTGGATCAGTTGGGCGTCGAGGCGCTTGACGACTTCACGCTGAAAATCACGCTTACGTCCCCTACCCCTTATTTCCTTTCGCTGCTGACCCATCAGACGACCTTGCCGCTAAACCGGAAAGCCGTTGAAAAATACGGAGACAAGTTCACTTTGGCGGGAAACATGGTGTCGAATGGTGCCTACACGCTGGCAAGTTTTACGCCAAATGCCCAGATCGTCATGAAGAAAAACCCGAATTACTGGGACTCCTCCAGCGTAAAGATCGACGTGGTGAACTGGATTCCATTCGAGCAACCGGCGTCGTGCATGCGTCGTTTTGAGGCCGGGGAGATCGACATTTGCGGTACGGTTTCCGCCGAGCAGATGGATTATATCAAGTCCAATCTGGGGCATAATCTGCGCGTAGCACCCTATTTCGGCACTTTCTATGTCAGCGTCAAAGGCGAGCCGGACAGCAAGCTGCGCGACCCCAGGGTGCGGCAGGCAATTTCGATGGCGATAGACCGCAAGTTTCTGGCAAAGGAAATCAGGCGAGGCATGATGATGCCGGGCTATTCGATGGTGCCTCCCGGCACTGAAAACTACGTCGCAGATGCGCCCCGGCTGGACTATATGGATGAGGACATTCTTGACCGTGAAGACAGGGCGAAGGAATTGCTGGAGGAGGCCGGCGTCGCGCCGGGAAGCCTGTCGGTCAAGCTCCGCTATGCTACTTCAGTCAATAACAAGAACTCGATGATTGCTATTGCAGACATGCTCAAGAATATTGGCATCGAAGCATCACAAGACGAAGTCGAAGGTGCTACCTATTTCAATTATCTGCATGAACATGGCATGTATGATTTTGCGTATCAGGCATGGATTGGTGATTACAATGACGCCTATTCCTTCCTGAATATGTTCACGACTGACAATTATTTTAATAATTCGGATTGGTCGAACAAGGAATACGATGCGCTGATTGCCAAGTCGGAAACCATGACCGACGCCAAGATGCGAGCCCAAACGCTTGCCGAGGCAGAGCGTATTCTGCTGAGAGAAGTTCCCGTCATTCCTCTGCTCTATCCCTCGTCGCAAGCGCTCGTGGCAGACAAGGTTGAAGGCTACAGCGATAATCTGATGAACATACACGCAACCCGCTGGCTGTCGCTTCAAAGCGAATGAAATGAAGGCTGATTGTATGACCATCGCGCGAACAGGTCGCGCGGTGGCTTGATTCCACTGTTTCAATCAAAACCGGAAATGCTCTAGCATAGCACTTTCAACTGAATCAGTTTCCGGCAAAGCCAGAACGGTGGGGTATGAAACCAGCAATCGAGCAGCTCTTTCCCGGCTTTGAAATGCGGGAGGTGGAAACGAACAATGTTCGTTTCGCCGTCATGACTGGCGGTAAGGGCCTGCCGGTCCTGTTGTTGCACGGTTATCCGGAAACCATGGCCGCGTGGCATCGCATCGCTCCGGAACTCACCAGTTCCTGCACGGTCATCGTGCCTGATCTGCCGGGCTATGGCCGGAGCCGCGTCACGTCCAATCCTGCAGGAGCCGGATCGAAACGTCGCATGGCGGCCAGTCTGGTGGAGTTGATGCAGGCGCTCGGCCATGAACGGTTCGTGGTGATCGGGCATGATCGCGGCGGTCGAGTCGCCTATCGCATGGCGCTGGATCATCCGGACAAGGTGCTTGGACTGGTGTCCGTCACGGTCGTGCCGACACCCGAAATGTGGGAAGGCGCCAGCAAAGCATTCGGCATGGGCGCATGGCACTGGTTCATGTTGGCCCAACCCGAGCCGCTGCCGGAAACGCTCCTGTCCGGCGATCCCCGGTTCATGATCGATACGACCTTGCAGAAGATGGCGCATGGTCTCGACAAACTACATCCGCTTGCACTGGCAGATTACCGGGAAGCCTTTGACAGCGCGGAAGTCCGGCACTGGATATGCGAGGATTACCGCGCTGGCGCTGGCGTGGATGAAGCCGACGATCTTGCCGATCGGGCGGCAGGACGGCGCATTCATGCGCCGGTTCTGGTCTTCTGGGAACAAGGTCGACGCTATGGCGGCGGGCGCGAACCGCTCGATATATGGGCGGACTGGGCCACCGATGTTGAAGGCGAAGGATTGGCGGGCGGGCATCTTCTGCCTGAGACCGCATCCGGTCCAATATTGGCTCGATTAGGCCCGTTTCTGCGGAGAATCGATGCCTGTGCATTGGCGGCAGAACATGTACGTGGCCGTTAATCTTATTGAAAATCCCGCTATGTGGCTTTATGCGAAAGCAATCTTCCATATTTTTCCGTGGCAGAGACGTAATGAAATTTTGTTTGCCGGGCTTGGCAGGAAATCTGTTGTGCCGGGCTGATACCCGCATCGGAGGAGAGCCAGAATGGATTTCACGCTGACACGCCGTCAGACATTGATGGGACTTGGTGCATTGGGCATCAGCACGGCTTTCGGCTCCCCTGCCCGCGCCGCGCCGCGCAATCTGGCGGTGCTCCATCTGGCGAGCCATGCGCCGAGCTATATTGCGCATGAGCGTGGCTATTTCAAAGATGCCGGTCTCGATATCGAGTTGAAGTTCTTTGAAGCCGCCCAGCCCATGGCCGTTGCCATCGCATCGGGCGACGCCGATTTCGGCGTGACGGCAATGAGCGGCGGACTTATCAGCCTGGCTGACAAAGGTGCGATCAAGGTGATTGGCGGTGCGCTTGCCGAAGAAAAAGGCATTACCGGCAATGTTATTCTGGCCTCCAACAAGGCCTATGAAGGCGGGCTGACGGAACCGTCCAAGCTGGCGGGACACAGCTTTGGCATCACCACGGCAGGATCGTCATTCCATTTCATGGCGCACAAGATCGCCAAGGCCAACAATATTCCACTTTCTGAAATCCAGCTCCGCCCGTTGCAGAAACTCGGTGCCATAGTTGGCGCTCTGTCAACCGGTCAGATCGATTCCTGGGCCATCCAGCCCAATATCGCCAAGAAGCTCATTCGTGAGGGCGCCGCAAAGCAGATCGGCCTCGTCTCAGACTATGCGCCGGATTATCAGGTCACGACAGCATTCACGTCTACCAGGAATGCGAGCGACGAGCGCGCCATGACTGAAGCCTTCGTCAAAGCCTATTCCAAGGCTATCGATGACTATAATGCGGCCTTTGTCGACAACACGGCAGACGACGCGGCGCGCGACGACATCGCAAAGATCGTGCACAAATATGTCGAAAGCGATAGCCCGTTCGAGACGGCAAAACAAAACCTGATCGATGGCGCTATGCGCATCAACAAGGGGCTGGCCCTGTCGCTGAATAGCTGCGTGGAGCAGCTCGACTGGTTCCGCTCCGAAGGTATGGTCAAGGAAGCGGTCACACAGGAAAAGCTGTTCGACACATCCTACGTCAAGACAATTTGAGACTGGCCAAGGCTGGCTGAAACTGAACATTCAGTGCCCGACAGGTTTTGTCGGGCACAAAGCCCGAAGACAGGCATTCCAAACCGGGATGCGCGTCAAAACAAAGAGATAGAGCGCCGACCTGACCCAATCAGATCGAAACGCACTCTAACGTTGAAGGGCGGACTTTCCGACTGGAGTTGAAATGGATCTGCAACTGAAAAACATCAGCCATTCCTATGGTCCGGTCGAAGTTCTCAAAGATATATCGCTCACCATCCCGCAAGGGCAGATTGTCTGCCTGATCGGCCCTTCGGGCTGCGGAAAGTCCACGCTTCTGCGTTTTCTGGGTGGCCTTGAAAAGCCATCTTCGGGCGAAGTGCTGCAGGTAGGTTCGCCGCCGAAGGATTCACTCAATCCCCTCACCTATGTTTTCCAGCACTTCGCGCTGCTGCCATGGCGCAGCGTGGAAGGAAATATAAAGCTGGTGCTGGAGGATCATGATCTTGGCCGGGCGGAAATGGACAGGATCGTAACCAATGTTCTGGAGCGCACCCGGCTCTCGGATTTCCGACAGGCATTGCCGAAGCAGCTTTCGGGTGGCATGCGCCAGCGCGTGGCGATTGCACGCGCCTTGTCGGTGCGCCCCGCCGTCATGCTGATGGATGAGCCCTTGTCGGCGCTCGATAGCCAGACGCGGGAATTGCTGATGGACGACCTGATTGCGCTGTGGACGCGCCAGCCATTTACCTCCGTTTATGTCACGCACAATCTCAACGAGGCGGTGCGGCTCGGTCATCGGGTGGTGGTACTGTCGCGAAGGCCGGGACGGATCAGGGAAATTGTCGATATCGATATTCCCCTTTCCGAACGTCATCTTGGCGACCCCGTTCTTGAAGAAAAACAGAAGCAACTCTGGGAGCTGATGCGGGCGGAAGCGCAGGCGGCAGATCAGGAGCTGGTCAATGGTTGAGGTCGCAGAAATGAAGCAGTCCAGCCCGGATGTTCGCCCGGTTCCTTTCCGGGGTGGCGGTTTCGCGCCCCAGCCGGTGCGCCATATGGCCCTGATCCTGTTCGTGGCACTGCTGGCTCTCGCGGAAATTGGAACCCGCAGCGGCTTCATATCCAATCTGACATTGCCGCGCCCTTCCGCGGTACTCGAAACTTTCGTCCAGCTCTGGCAGACCGGCCTTCTGTGGCAACATCTGCTGCCATCGCTGCGGCGGCTTGTCGTCGGTGCAAGCCTTGGCATAGCGGTCGGTGTCGGTCTCGGGGTGATGATCGGCTTGTTCAGCTATGTCCGCGCCGGCCTGGTGCCGCTCGTCGCCGCCCTCTTCCCGATCCCCAAGATCGCGCTTCTGCCGCTTTTCGTGATCTGGTTCGGTATCGACGAAATGTCGAAATATATGCTCATTGCCTTTGGCACCTTTACGCCCACCGTCGTCGCCACTTACGGCGCGGTCGATAATGTGGATCGTTCGCTTGTGCGCATGGGCCAGAGCTTCGGTCTCGGATGGTGGTCGATCGTGCGCAAGATCATCCTGCCCGGAGCCTTTCCGGCGATCCTGTCCGGGTTGCGGGTGTCAATCTCCATCGCCATCATTCTGCTGGTCGCAGCCGAAATGCTCGGCGCCCAGTTTGGCGTTGGTTCCTATATCCTTGAAGCCGGGTCGCTCTACGACCTTGAAAAGCTGTTTGCCGGGGTCACAATCCTGTCGGTGATGGGACTGATCGTCAATTTCATCATCGGACAGATCGAGAAACGCTTCCTGACCTGGCGCGGCTGATCGCAATAATATTTCGTATAGACTTATTTTTGTCGATAGTTTGAAATGCGCTGTCCGCTTTTCGTTGCATGTTCTTGCCGGGACGTTATACGAAGGGACTCTATCGCAAATTTTTGCGTCTCGCTTTAGACGGATAAGGTCACGCATCTTGTCTGTTCCCCCATTCATGAGGCGCTACCCGAAAAGGAGCGGAAATATGAGCCGTTATGGCAAAGCACATCGCCTGTTCACGGGATGTGACGAGCGATGAGCGCCGAACCAAGCCGTATTCAGCCGGAAGAAACACACAAGACAGCAATTGCGCTCAAGGATGTGCAGATTTCGTTCAAGCTGGCCGATGGCGGTCGCTTCGATGCTGTCGCCGAAAGCAATCTGGAAGTTGCTGAAAACGAATTCGTGGCGATTGTCGGTCCGACGGGCTGCGGAAAATCCACATTGCTCAATGCCGTTGCCGGGCTTCTCGTGCCAGCCAGCGGTACTGTCGAAATCAGCGGCCAGCGGCTGCAGGGTCTCAATCGCAAGGCAGGTTATCTCTTCCAGCAGGATGCTCTCATGCCCTGGAAGACCGTGCTGGACAATGTCTCCATCGGACTGGAAATCGCTGGCACGCCAAAGGCCAGGGCGCGCGAACAGGCTCGTGAATGGCTTGGTCGCGTCGGGCTTGCAAGTTTCGGTGACCGTTATCCGCATATGCTGTCGGGTGGACAGCGCAAGCGCGTTGGTCTTGCGCAGGTGCTGATCCGCAATCCGAAATATCTCCTGATGGATGAACCCTTCGGCCCGCTTGATGCGCAGACGCGCGTTATCATGGGTGACCTTCTGCTGGACCTGTGGTCGCAGGACAAGAAGGCGGTCATGTTCGTGACCCACGATCTGGAGGAGGCTATCGCGCTGGCGGATCGCGTCGTCATCATGTCTGCCGGGCCGCGTGCCCGCATCATGGCGGAATATAAAATTCCCCTCGCCCGCCCGCGCGAGATTTCCGAAATTCGCCTCGACGACAAGTTTCACGAAATTCATCGCGAAATATGGAGTGCGCTCAAGGAAGAGGTTCTCAAGGGCTATCAGCAGACGAGTGGGGAAAAGAAATGAAAAAGCCTATGCTGTTTCTGGCGCAGCTCAGCGTGGCTGTCGTCGTTATTCTGGTCTGGCACATCTTCACCGCCACCCATCTGCTGGGCAATCCGGCCAAGGCGAAGTTCTTCTTCGCAACGCCGGGCGATGTGGCCGTGCGCATCTACAAATGGTTCTCCGACGGAACGATCTGGTATCACCTCGGCATCACGCTGCTTGAAGCCATGCTGGCCTTTGCCATTGGCTCAATCGGTGGTGTTCTCATCGGGTTCTGGTTCGCCCGCAAGCCCCTCCTTGCAGCAATCTTCGATCCTTATGTGAAAGCGGCCAACTCGCTGCCGCGTGTCGTGCTGGCGCCGATCTTCGCTTTGTGGCTGGGCCTCGGCATCTGGTCGAAGGTGGCGCTCGGCGTCTCGCTGGTCTTTTTCATCGTCTTCTTCAACGTCTATCAGGGCGTGAAGGAAGTGAACCAGACGGTACTCGCCAATGCGCGTATGCTGGGCATGAACGAGCGCCAGCTCCTGCGAAATGTCTATCTGCCATCGGCGCTGTCCTGGATGTTCTCAAGCCTGCATACGGCTGTCGGCTTTGCGGTCGTTGGCGCGGTCGTCGGGGAATATCTCGGCTCATCGGCAGGTCTCGGCTACCTGATCCATCAGGCTGAGGGCGTGTTCGACGTTACCGGCGTCTTTGCCGGCATGCTGGTGCTGACGGCATTCGTTCTGGTCATCGACTGGGGCGTGTCCATCGTCGAAGAACGCCTGCTTGTCTGGCGTCCAAAAGCTGCCGGACACAATGATTAAGAGTATTCAAGGAGGAAACCATGACGACAACGCGTAGAGATATTTTGCTGGGCGCCGCCGCCTTCGGGCTTGCGGGTATCGCCTCGCGCCTGCCTGCCTATGCGCAGGATGCATCTGCGACGCCGGAAAAGCCGGAGCTGATGTTCGGTGTTGGCGGTAAGCCGCTCTTCTATTACCTTCCCCTCACCATTGCCGAGCGCAAGGGCTTCTTCGAGGAAGAAGGCATCAAGGCGACCATCAATGATTTCGGTGGCGGCGCAAAGTCCTTGCAGGCGCTGATCGGCGGTTCGGTCGATGTGGTGACCGGTGCATACGAACACACCATTCGCATGCAGAACAAGGGACAGGACATCAAGGCCGTCTGCGAACTTGGCCGCTTTCCGGGCATCTGCATCGGCGTGCGCAAGGATCTCGCCGGCGAGATCAAGACGATTGCCGATCTCAAGGGCCAGAATGTCGGCGTCACGGCGCCCGGCTCTTCGACCTCGCTTTTGCTGCAATATGCGCTCATCAAGAACGGCCTCTCCGAAGACGCTGCTTCGATCATCGGTGTCGGCGGTGGCGCAAGTGCTGTCGCAGCCATCAAGAAGGGCGAAATCGCCGCCCTCGTCCATCTCGACCCGGTTATCACGCGACTGGAAGTGGATGGCGACATCACGTTGCTACTCGATACACGCACCGAAGAAGGCACGCGCCAGCTTTTCGGTGGCACCAATCCGGCCGCGACCGTTTATGTGCAGCAGAGCTTCATCGATGCAAATCCGGTTACCACGCAGCGGGTCGTCAATGCTTTCGTCAAGTCGCTGAACTGGATTCACAAGGCTTCGGCCGATGAAGTGGCAGATGCCGTGCCGGAAGAATATCTGCTCGGCGACCGCGAGCTTTACAAGACCGGTTTCGAGAAGTCCCGCGCCATGTATTCCGAAAAGGGCCTGATTGCGGAAGACGGCTTCAAGAGCCTGTTCGAGATGCTGAAGGCGCTCGATCCGGAACTGGCAAGTGCGGATATCTCATTTGCGCAAACCTTCGATCCGCGCTTTGTGGAAGCCGCAAAGGTATAACCCGCTTTGGGCAGGGTCATTCCCTGCCCTTTGCATCTTCTTTATCAAAAGTTCAAAAGCGGCTCTTGGCAAAGCGCTCCTGCAGCCATTGGGCGGCTGGCCCCTGCCGTCGCCGCTTGTTCCAGATTAGCTCAAGCGCGACCGGATGCGCACCTTCATCGAACTGCAGTTTCGGAATGACAAGCTCCGGCGCCAGCGGCGAATCCTGCAAGATATGTTCGGGAATGAACGCCCAGCCGATCCCTCGCGTGAGGATTTGCAGGATGACCCAGTGGCTTTCCACCCACCAGACCTCGGCACCGACCCGCAGACGGCGGCTTTCAGCCGTATCGCTATGCTTTCGGGCCATGATCTGGCGAAACGACCTCAAATCTTCCCAACTGACCGCATTATGCGCCAGCGGATGCTCGCGCCCGCAGACCAGCACGAGAGGCACCCAGCCGATGGTATGGAAGCCAAGCTCATCCGGCATCTGCTCGGCGCGCCACATGACGCCAAGGTCTGCCTTTCCTTCCAGCACAAGCCCGCTTATCGCGGTTGAGGGTGGGAAGGTCAGCTCAAGCTCGACGTGCGGAAACTCCTGCGCAAAGGCTGCAAACAGCGTCGCGATGGCCGGTTCGGGGTAAAGCTCGTCGATTGCGACTACAAGACGGCTTTCTACATGATCGCCGAAATTTCTGGCGACGGAAATCAGATGTTCGCGCCTTGCAAGCAGCAACCGCGCTTCCGGCAACAGCCTTGCGCCCGCCTCTGTCAACACCGGATTGCGGGATGCACGGCTGAACAGCTTGACGTCGAGATCATCTTCCAGCGAGGAAACCAGCACGCTGACCGCAGACTGCGCCTTGCGCAAATATCGCGCGGCGGCGGAGAATGATCCGTGATCCGCAGAGGCCACAAAGGCCTCGAGCTGCTCCAGTTCGATACTCATCTATCGCAAATCCAGATAATATCTAACTTTTCTTATTGGCATAATAAGATAGAAGCACGCGCATTAACAACAGGGATTAAAGGAAATGCGCAGTTTTATGGACCGTGTCCGCCACGCAACGATGTTTGAAATCATCGGTCTGGCGATCTTCATACCCGGTTCCGCCTTCATTCTGGACAAGCCTGCAGCAGAGATGGGCGTCATCGGGGTTGTTTCGGCAACCACCGCAACCGTGTGGAATTTTCTGTTCAATCTGGGCTTTGACAAGGCGATGCTGCGCTTCACCGGTAGCGTCAACAAGAGCATGGCCGTCCGGGTTCTTCACGCAATCCTCTTCGAAGCAGGATTGATCGTGCTTCTGATCCCGTTCATCGCCTGGTATCTGGGAATTTCGCTGATTACCGCTCTCGTGATGGATATAGCGATTGTCGTCTTCTATCTGGTCTATGCGTTCGTGTTCAACATCGCATATGACAGACTGTTCCCGCTGCCTCTCGGGCATATGGCCAAAACGGCCTGACACTTCGCTCTGGAGCATAAGCCGATCTGATCCAATCAGATCGGCGCTCTAATGATACAGCCACACAGGGCGAATTTTGGAACGGGCTCTCAACAAGGGGCGCGGCGCTTGCGCAGGTTTGCCTGCCGTTGCTCCCAGGCGATGAGCAGCAGGCTTGCCAGCACGATCAGGAATGCACCGGCAAATACATTTGCTGCCGGAACTTCCGCCCAGATGAGATAGCCGTAGATAAAGGCCCAGATCAGCCCGCTATATTCTACGGGCGCCAGCGCCGAGGCGGGTGCGTGGCGAAACCCTTCATAAAGAAGGAACTGGCCAAGGGTTGATACAAGCCCCAGACAGATCATCAGAAGCCAGCCGTTGAGATCAGGGTCCTGCCATGTCCACGGAAAGGACAGTGCACAGGCCAGACCGAACAACAGGCTGGTCGCATACATCTGTGTCATCGTGGTTTCGCTGCGGCTGACAAGCCGGATCAGGATCGTGCTCCATGCCCAGCAGAAACCCGCCACGATACACATGGCGGCGGGAATAAGATTGGGCGAATGGGTCGGGTTCGCAGCAACCGTTACGCCGATGAAACCGATGGCGCAAGCGATCCATCTTCCCGGTCCGATCTTCTCCTTGAGGACGAGGATCGACAGGAACATGACCATGATCGGTGCTGAGAAATAAAGCGTGGTCAGTTCTGCAAGCTCCAGATGGCGGGCTGCATTGTAGAACAGCAGCCACGCGCCAAGCATAAGTGCTGCGCGCAGAACGACGGTGTTGCGATAAGGGCTTCGGAAAATCGATGGATGACGGCGATAACGTATCAGCACGCCGGTAATGAGCACGATCACCAGACTGCGCATGAACAATATCTGCGGCACCTGATAGATCGCCACGAGCCATTTTACCATCGCGTCCTGAAGGGCGAAACAAGAGTAACCGCCGCAAGCAAGAGCAATGCCCGCGAGCGGTCTTGAACTAACTGACCCGGTGTCCATGGATTCCTCGATCCGGCCCAAGAATCCCCGCTGCGGAAAGGGCCACGAACGTTGAATTTGCAGGACTGGAGCGCGTAAGCAAGAGGCTGATATATGACGACTGCAGACGAGAGCGCCTATGTAGCCGGAATGCAACAAATTGGGAGGCTAAAACACCAGGGATCGATGCGCCGCAGTTCCTGCCGTCACGCCATCAGCCACAGACCAGGCGACGCTGTGCGCGCCGCGAGTAATATCGCCTGCTGCAAAAATTCCGGGAACCGTTGTCGTCTTCAGCCCGTCTGTCTGTATCGTTCTGCCGAGCGGCAGTTCATCCATTGCGCAGCCGAACGTGTCGGCAATCTGGCTGTTCAGCCGATTGCGTGGTCCGATGTAAAGCGCATTGAGTGGGACCAGTCGCCCATCTTCAAGCTCGACCTCTGAAATGTCGCCCCCCTCGCCGTGCAATGCACTGACTAGGCTGTGTTCGATCGTCACGCCGCGCCGTTCCAGTTCTGCGAATGTCTCTGCATCCGGTTCCAGTCCCTTATCGATGAAGAAAGTTGTCGGTCCCCATTCCGCGATCAGCATGGCCTGATGCACCGACATTGGCGACATATTGAGAACACCAAGCTGCCGGTCGCTGAATTCATAGCCGTGGCAATAGGGACAATGAATGACGGTATTTCCCCATCGCTCCGCGAGGCCGGGAATATCCGGCAGCTCATCCGATATGCCGAAAGCAAGGATCAGTCTGCGTCCCTCAACGACCTCCCCGCTATCGAGTTCGATCGTAAAATTGTCGGTTTCGCCACTACCGGAAACGGCTTTGCCTTGCGTAAAGGTCACGGTCGGATAGGCTTCGACCTGTGCCTTCGCCGTTTCCAGCATGGAGAGCGGGTTGCTGCCGTCCTGCGCAAAGAAACCATGCGAATGTTCGGCAAAACGGTTGCGCGGTTTTCCGGCGTCGATCACGCGGACAGATCGTCTGCCGCGCGCCAGATAGGTTGCCGCAGACAAGCCAGCGAAGCTGCCGCCGATAATGATTGCATCATGATGCATGATTGCTCTCCAGATCGAATGTTACGCCGCGCTCCAGTGCGCGCTGATGAAAATCTGCGCTCAGCATGGCAAGCGTGACCTCGCCAAAACGCTCCAGAAGAAGGTTCTCGGCGTCGCTAAATGCCTTGCTGAGTGAAGCATTGACTGCCTGCTCCACCAGACAGCCTGGCATTTCCGTGCGGTTGCCCATGGCGAGAAGCGCCGGTTCCCCGATGGCTTCGTAAATGTCACGCAGGGTAACCTTGTTGAGGTCGCAGGCTATTTCCCAACCGCCGCCATGTCCCTTTTCCGAGCGAACATAGCCCTGCTCGCGCAGACCGCCCATGACACGTCTCACGACGACCGGATTGGTGGTCATGGCTTTGGCAAGAACCTCAGACGTGACCGGTCCTTTATGTTCCGCCATGTGAAGAAGGACGTGCAGAACGCCCGATAATTTGCTGTCTCTTTTCATGTAACAATAGATGTTACGAGAATCAGCAAATGTCAACACAGCCGGTGAAAAACACCGGGTCAGATAAATGTGATCATTACGAAGTGGTTTGGATTATCTATAGATTTCAGGCTTGTAACGGCTGCCGAGACGGTAGCGGTTACCGGCGTAGATCAGCTTGTTGACGGTCGCCACCGTCTCGCCTGTCCATGTCCGGCGATCCAGAAGCACACAGGCAGCCCCATCGTCGAGACGCAACAGGCGGGCAATTTCTGCGTCTGGTGTGATTGCCGAAATGACCTGCTCAACCTCGGTCATCGGGGTACTTTTCTGGAGATAGTCGTATGTCGTGATAGCCCGAAAATCCTGCAACTCGTAGTGCTGCACGAGGCTTGTATTGACGAACCGCTCCTCAAGCTGCACCGGCACATCGTTTTCGAGATGCACGATCAGCGAATGGGCGATGGGAATGCTCTTGCGCAGCTCGAACGCATTGAGCAGACCGGGCGTCGGCTCGATGATTTCGAGGGTGACGACCTCGGCGCTGTGCTGTCCGCCCCGCGCCTTGATTTCATTGGCGATGTTGACGACTTCGATCAGCGTCGTTTCCGGCTTTGGCGGTGCAACGAAAGTGCCAACGCCCTGAATGCGCTTCAATATGCCCTGATCGGTCAGTTCGCGCAGGGCCCGGTTGACGGTCATGCGTGAAATGCCGAGCGCATCCACCAGCTCATGTTCTGAAGGCAGGCGGTGATTGCCGGGCCAGCGACCGGAGCGGATGTTGTCCAGCACCTGCGCCTTGACCTTCTCATAGAGCGGCCCGGCGGTTTCGGGCAGTTCAATGCCGGCGGTATGATGGGGTTCCGATTTGTCGCCAGCACCCATGGGTCACATTCCTGTCCGTAAGATCGTTTTCAAGCCGTTCGCCTCACCGGCTATCAGCCGGGCATAGGCGGCCGGAACCTCATCGAGCGAGATTTCCCGGTCGACAAGCTGTAACAGCGGCGCCTCAATATCCGGCAGAAGTTTTGCAATTTCATGCAGTTCGTCCTGATAGGCATGACAGCCGATCAGGCTTATCTCCCGCTCGACCAGACTATTCGGATCAAGCTCGATCTTGCCATGGGATATACCGACCAGTGCCAGCGAGCCGCCGCCGGAAAGCACGTTGAGCGTTGCCCTGAGGACGCTGATATTGCCGGTGGCATCAATGGCGTAGCGGATTGGCCGGCCATCAAGTGCAGCTTCAATTGCCGACTTGTCGAGCGGTACCTTGATTGCGCCGGTGACAGTCGAAACAAGCTCGGCGCGCTGGTCGTTGCGGTCGCAGACCAGTATAGGACCGTCATGCAGGCGGGAGAGAAGAAGCGCTGCAAGCCCGCCGATTGGCCCGCAACCCACAACGAGAACCGCTTCGCCCGACGGCACGCGCTGCTTGCGGATCGCGTGTAGCGCCACCGAAAGCGGCTCGCCCATGGCGGCGACCACCGGGTTGATGGCCGGATCGTAATGAACGAGGAGCCGGGCGGGAAGTGCTGTCTCCTCGGCAAAACCGCCATCGCAGACTTCACCGATGAACCCCAACGTTTCGCAGACATTGTGCCTGCCGCTTTTGCAGGACGGGCATTCGCCGCACCAGTAGCGGGAGTCCGCGATCACCGTATCGCCGGGTTTGAAGCCGGTCACGCCAGCACCGATCTCCGTCACTACACCTGCAAATTCATGGCCTGCGACCGAAGGCGAACGGCTGATCCACTGCCCGGTCATGAAATTATGGAGATCGGAGCCGCAGATACCGGCGGCCGACACTTTCAGCCGGACCCAGCCCGGCTCCAGATGCGTCGGCGGGTCGATTGTCTCGACCCGCAAATCCTTCGTCGCATAGAGCCGCACAGCCTTCATCGTCAGCCTCCCCGGCTCTTTCTAGAGGTAATCCTTGCGGATTTCCGACACGGCGTTCTCGTGTGAGGAGAACCCTTCGTAACGCGCCAGTGTGCGGGCATGTTTTGCAAATTCCGGATAGGCGGATGCCGTCACATAGCCGATGGACGAACGCTTGACGAAATCCGTAACCGAAAGCGGACCATAGGTGCGCGCCCAGCGGCTGGTCGGCAGCACGGCGTTCGGACCAAGGCCGAAATTGCCGATGACGACCGGCGTATGTGGTCCCATCAGGATTTCGGCAGCTTCGGTGATGTGGCCGAGATGCGCAAACGGATCGGTTGAAAGAAGCTCCAGATGTTCCGGCGCGTAATCATTGATGAACTGGTAGCTTTCTTCAACCGACGACGTCAGGACGATGCCGCCATATTTGCCGGTAAGCACGGTTTTGGAGAAGCCGACGCGCTGTTCGGTCATGCGCGCCCAATGGTCCGGCAATGCAGCCAGCGCTTCTTCCGCCACGCGGCGGCTATGTGTGACGAGCCATGCCGACGAATCCGGGCCATGTTCCGCCTCGATCAGGAGGTCGAGTGCCACAAGCCCGCCCTTCACCGTGTCGTCGGCGAAAATGACAGCTTCGGAAGGTCCCGCAGGCAGGCCGGGATCGATGACGCCGCCGAGCAGGCGCTTGGCAGCAACCACCCATGGGCTGCCGGGGCCGACGATCTTGAGCGCCGGTTTCACTGTTTCCGTGCCATAGGCGACGGCAGCGACTGCCTGCGCGCCGCCGACCTTGTAGACGGTTTCCACACCGGCAAGGCGTGCTGCAACGAGCGTTGCGGCATCGACGGAACCATCCGGCGTCGGCGGAGTGACGATGGCAAGATCAGGCACGCCAGCAACCACAGCCGGAACTGCGGTCATCATGGTGACGGACGGAAACGCCCCCTTGCCGCGCGGAATATAGAGCGCGACGGAACGGATCGGCGTGAAACGGTCGCCCGCAAAGGCACCGGGACGCATTTCCTTCAGCCACATGGCCTCCGGCTTCTGTTCCTCATGGAAATGGCGAATATTATCGATGCCGAACTGGATGGCCTCGATCACGTCCTTTTCCACCTTGTCGAAAGCGGCATCGAACTCGGCTTCCGTCGCCTTGATATTGGCCGGATCGACTTCAGCCTTGTCGAGATCGCGCGCAAAGCGGACAAGCGCCGCGTCGCCTTCTGTGCGAACGGCTTCGATGATCGGCTTCACCTTTTCAATAAAACCGGACAGGTCGGTTTCCGAGCGCTTGAGAAGTTCGGCGCGCGCTGCGTCGTCCAGTTTAGCCAGTTCGTGAAAAGAAACATCGGACATGATCGGCTCCTTGCTGGTTGCGGTGGTGGCGCAACCCGTCATTTCGATTTGAGGAAGATGTCGAGCCCGACCAGCCGGTCGAGCAGGAAGATGGCGGCAGCGGCACAGGCGATGAACACGACGGAGATGGCCGCAAGGTCGGGCGTGATGATTGACCGGATTGAATTATAAATCTGCACCGGCAGCGTCACGATGCGCGCGTCGACCAGAAGCAGGCTGACCAGAAATTCGTTCAGCGCCAAAATGAACATCAGAAGCGAGCCGCTGATGACGCCCGGCACGACGACCGGCAGTGTGACGAAGAAGAAAGTCGAGATTGGCCCTGCCCCGCAATTGGCGGCGGCAAGTTCCAGATCGGCATCGAGATTGGCGGCACTTGCGGTCACCGCCCAGATCATGAAAGGCAGATTGATGACGCAGGCTGCAATCCCTACCGGCCAGAGCTGGCCCAGAATGCCAGCCTGACCGAAGATCAGCATGAGACCGATGCCAGAACCGATCAGCGGAATGGTAAAGGGCAGCAGCAGATAAATCTGGATTGTCTTTTCAAACCGCACGGCATATTTCGCCAGCGCTATACCAGCGAGCGTTCCGACCGGAATGGCGACGATAGTGCAGATGAAGGAGACGTAGAGCGAGCGCAGAAATGCATCCCAGAGGTCGCTCGTTCCGGCGATCTTCTGATACCATTTCAGCGAGAACCCTTCCGGCGGAAAGGTAATCATGTTGCCGGACGTGAAGGAGGCTCCAAGCACCACAATGGTCGGTGCGGAAAGCAGCACCAGAACGGCGATAACAAACGTCCATATGACGATGGATTTTGACAGTGGCGAGGTCATTTGCGCGCCCTCCCCATGGCAAGCGTGCCAGCCCCGAACAGCGTGAACACGATCCCGACGAGGATGGAACCGACGCCGACCAGAAGCAGCGCAAGCGTTGCGCCCAGTCCCTGATCGGATGTGCGGAAGAACTGGTCATAGATCGCATTGGCGATGAAATCCTGCGATCCGCCGCCCAGAATGGCCGGTACGGCAAAATCAGTGAGCGACAGCGTCATCACCACCAGTCCCGCGCCGATCAGGCCCGGGCGGGCCATGGGCAGGACAACATGGGCGAAGGTCCGCAGCCAGTTTGCACCCAGCGAGCTTGCCGCCGCTTCCATTTCTTCCGGAATGGCGGTCAGCGCCGGTGCAAGCATCAGCACGGCGAATGGCAGCATATACTGGATGAGGCCGAACAGAACCGCCGGATAATTATAGAGCAGCCGCATGGGCGCGATGCCGACAAAGCCAAGCGCCTCGTTGACCATGCCCTGATTACCGAGAATGATGAGCCAGCCATAGGCGCGCACGACCTGACCGATGAAGAAGGGCAGGAACAGCGCGATCAGCAGGAATTTGCGCAATGCAGCCGATGGCGTGCGCACCATGAGATAGGCATAGGGAAATGCCAGAAGAAGCGTGAATGCGGTCACGACGAGCGAGCCGAACAGGCTGCGCCATGCCACGGTTGCAAAGAGGCTTTCCGTCAGCGCGCGCTTGTAATTGGCGAGCGTGTAATAGTCCGACATCAGGAATGTCGAGGTGTCGAGCGTGCGCAGGCTGGTATCCGCGATCTGGATCAGGCCAAGCACCAGCAGCCCGACCAGAACAATCGCCGGAAGCAGCATCAGATAAGGCACGGCGCGATTGAACCGCGCGGGCCATAAAAAGGCTGCGATTGCTTCCAGCGCGTCCATGATGCGCCATGTCATGGGATAGGCAGTGCGTGCCGCTCGCATGTTTCAATTCCTGAATGTTTGTCCGAAATGTTTGCCCGAAGATGCCGGGCACACGGATCGCCCTATCGGGCGACCCGTCTTGTTTTTCAAGGAGCTGGATCAGCCCTGCATGATGGCCTTGAACTTCGAGAACCATTCGCTCTCGTTTTCCACCTGCACCTTTGCCGAAATACGGATGAGGTGTTTGAAATCCTCGTCCTTGGTCGGATAGGCCGGATCGTTCACCAGATCGGCGGGCGGGGTCAGGCCCGGCACGACGCCCGGCAGACCAAGGCCGTCGAGCCAGACCTGCTGCGCATCCTTGGTAAGCGCGAAGTTGATATATTCCTTGGCCCAATAAAGCTCGTTTTCCGGCAGGCCCTTTGGAATCCAAAGGCCGTCTGTGTCGAACTTCGCGCCCTCTTCCGGAACGGTCCAGTCGATCTTGACGCCGTTCTTCTGGGCTTCGCGCGCATTGGTGGAAATGGTGCAGGCCAGATCGATTTCACCCTTCTGGAACCAGGTGGTGAAATCCGGGTCTTCGCCGAGAAGCGGTTGCTGCTGCTTCACCTTGGTGATGAAATCCCATGCGGGCTGCATATTGCCCGGAATGTCTTCCAGCTTGCCGCCACCGGCAACCTGCGCCGGGAAGTGGAAGCCGATGCCATCATTATAGAGCGCAATGCGTCCCTTGAACTTCGGATCGAGCAGAGCGTGCCACGACTTCGGCGGGCCATCAGGGAAGGCTTCCGGACGATAGGCCAGCACATAGACATAGCCATATGTGTTGACGATCGGATAGCCGTCGAGACCAACCGGCTTGGCAAGATCGGTCGTGTTCTTGAGATTGGACAGGTCCGACAGGTCTTCCGTCACGCCACGCAATGCCGATTTGGTCGCATTGGTGGTCGTATCCCAGTTGACGTGGATCGGCGGAACACGCTTTTGCGCGACCGCAGCCCAGAGCTTCGGCTGGATTTCGTTGTCTTCCGTCAGGTCGTGACGGATGGAAATGCCGGTCTTGGCGGTAAAGGGATCGGATACGCCAGCTTTCAGCGCGTCCACCCAGCTACCACCCCAGGCGCGCACGATCAGTTCCTTCGGCTTGGCCGGTTCTTCAGCAAATGCGCGCGACAGGCCGAGCGATGTCGTGCCGGCTGCGGCGGCAAAAGCACCTGCGCTCTGCAGGAAGCGGCGGCGGTCGAGTATCAGAAAAGGCTTCTTCAGATTGCTCATTTTGTTTCTCCTCTGGAGTTTCCCCGTAACGTTTCAGTTCATGCGGCAAAGACGATGAGATCGCGGGCGTTCCAGCCAAGATGCACGGTTTCACCCTCTGCAAACTGGCTATGGCCGATGGGATCGTGGTCGAAGACGCGCATCAATACGTTTCCCAAGGCAGGAACCCGCAATTCATAGACGATGCGTTCGCCCTCGAAGATCGCATCCGTAACAATGCCTTCAAGCACGGTATCGAGTTCCGCATGCGCTGCGGCGCTGCCGCCGATGCGGATCTGTTCGGCGCGGATTGCGCACGAGACATTTGCGTTGGCGGCAACCGGTCCGCGCCCCTCGCCTGCCATGCCTACCAGAGCCATTCCTGCATCGACCCGCACGAGATTGCCGTCGAGCGACGATGCCTTGCCGGCAATGAAATTGGTGACGCCGATGAAGTTCGCCACAAAGGCGTTGGACGGGTTGCGATAGGTCTCGGATGGCTGCGCCATCTGCTGGATTTCACCGCCATCCATGACGATGATTTCGTCAGATACGACGAGCGCTTCGCGCTGGTCATGGGTGACATTGATGGTCGTGACGCCGAGTTCCCGCTGGATACGGCGGAATTCGAGCTGCATTTCCTCGCGCAGCTTGCGGTCGAGGGCCGCCAGAGGTTCGTCGAGCAGAAGCAGGTCCGGTTCGAAAACGAGCGCGCGCGCGATGGCCACGCGCTGCTGCTGGCCACCGGAAAGCTCGTGCACGCGCCGTCCGCCGAGGCCGTTCAGACGAACGAGGTCGAGATAGCGTTCCACCCGCTCAGGGATCGAACGCGCATCGAAGCGGCGCATTTTCAGCGGAAACGCGACGTTTTCGGCTGCCGTCATATGCGGGAAAAGTGCGAGCTTCTGGAAAACCATGCCGATGGAGCGCTTGTGCGGCGGCACGGCGCTGACAGCTTCATCGTTGATGAATATTTCACCGATGCTCGGTTTCTGGAAACCGGCGATGAGGCGGAGAAGCGTCGTCTTGCCGGAGCCGGATGGCCCGAGAATGGTCAGAAAACGGCCCTTGGCGAGATCGAAAGATGCCGCACGCACGGCATGGAAGCCGTTATAGATCATGCTGACATTGTTGACCGATACGGCAGCCGGTCCGTTGGAGACTTTACGGCCAGTTCCGGTTTCGGTTGTATTCATCGTTGTTTCCCATTTCAGTCAAAGTACCGGAAGGTGCTTTATGAAGTTATTTCAATCCTGTTTCGCAATCTGCTGATGTTTCCCTTGAGAATATCAGATTGATGCGAGATAGCCGCCGTCGATGGGGATCACCTGCCCCGTGACATAGGACGATGCGGCGCTTGCCAGAAACACCACGGCGCCCGCAACATCTTCCATAGCGCCGAAACGGCCCTGTGGAATCTTGCCCAGCATTGTCTTTTGCCAGTCGTCGTTCTCGTAAAACACATCCGTCATGGCAGTGCGGAAATAGCCCGGCGCAATGCCGTTGACGCGGATGCCGGAAGGCGCCCATTCGGTGGCCAAAGCGTGGGTCATGCCCATGAGACCGGATTTGGAAGAACCATAAGGAGCGGCGGTTGGCACACCGACATAGGAGGTCAGCGAGCACAGATTGATGATCGCTCCACCCTTCCCGCTCTCTGTCATGTGGCGGGCGGCGGCCTGCGCGCAAAAGAACGCGCCTTTGAGGTTGGTCGCCACGATGCGATCCCAGAGCGCTTCGTCCACATCGAGCGAGGGACGGATTTCTTCATAACCTGCATTGTTGACGAGAATATCGAGGCCGCCGAGAGCACCTTTCGCTTGCGCGACAGCGGCTCCACAGGCCGCGACGTCGCGCACATCGAGAGAAAGAGTTGCCGAGGTGCGGCCATGGGCGGCGATACGGGATGCCGTTTCGGAGAGGTCGTCGGACTTGCGCGCTGTAATGGCAACATCGGCACCAGCCGAGGCGAGTGCTTCGGCAATAGCCTGTCCCAGTCCCCGGCTGGCACCGGTAACCAGCGCTTTACGCCCGCTAAGGTCGAAAAGCGATAAAACCTGCATCATGTTCCCCTGCGGACCTTTGGCAAAACAATATTCTTGCCCGAACTTCTACTTGTTCTGGCTCTAATGTTTAGCAATTTTTTGTGGTCTCCCCAGCATAGGACCATCTTTTTTATAAGTTGTCTATACATATATATACAAAATTGGATTTTAGTCTTAGAACTTCTCTTCTAATGATGCTTATCAAGTGATGTTGGGCACCTGAAGCGACCTCTCATGGCGCCGGAAAAATGCGGCTATCCGGGTTGATTCGGCCCAGGTTTTTACCGGCCCCGCGCCTATCTCGGGTTTGAAAGCAGGTTTCGGGAGGCGGCCTTCCCAACTCATGCTAGAAAGCTTTTATGAAAGACCTTTTCGAGCAGATTGAACCACGTGAAATTCTGGCGCCCGGTGCCGTGCTTCTACGCGGCTTTGCGCTTCCAAGCGAAGATGCTGTCCTGAAAGCTGTGGCCGATGTTTCCGCTGCCGCGCCTTTTCGGCACATGACCACTCCCGGCGGGTATCGCATGTCGGTTGCGATGACAAATTGCGGAGAATTCGGTTGGGTCACGGACCGGACCGGCTATCGTTACAGTACCGACGACCCGGAAACCGGACTGCCCTGGCCTGCGATGTCGGATGCGTTTCGCGCGCTTGCCCAAAGCGCTGCCCGTGAAGCTGGCTATCCTGATTTTGAGCCGGATGCCTGCCTCATCAATCGTTATGAACCGGGTGCGAAACTTTCATTGCATCAGGACAAGGACGAACAGGATTTCAACAATCCGATTGTTTCAGTGTCGCTTGGTCTGCCCGCGACTTTCCAATTCGGCGGACTGAAGAGAACCGACCCGATTGCGAAATATATCCTGCATCATGGTGACGTGGTTGTGTGGGGTGGACCGTCACGTCTCTTCTATCATGGCATACTCGCCCTGAAGCGTGGCGCGGATGAAAAACTGGGTCCGTTTCGCCTTAATCTGACATTCAGAAAATCGCGCTGACAGTTGCCAAACGCGATTTTTGGAACAGAGAAGCGACAGAAATCGCCTTTTAATTGTGGCGAGTGACCGTTCTTTGTGCGGCAATTTTGTGGCGAGCGGGGGTTTTAGTTAAACGCCCCGCCGTCGCTTTTACTCTCCGGACGTTCCTTCGCAACCTTGTTGCGGTAGCCGCTGGCTCTGTAGGCAGCAACCGGTTCGATGGCCCCGCCGGTGCGGCGGCGTGCTTCCGCAAGGATCGGTTCGACATCGGTTCGATAGGCGCGTTTGAGCGTATCGGATGCCATCAGCGCATCGTTTTCCTGTTGATAGGTTTCGAGCGCTTCGCGATCCACCAGAAGCGCCTGCGCATAGGCGCGGCGGATTTCATTGGCGGATGAGATCAGGCTTTCCAGCGGATCGGTCACATTGTGCGACTGGTCGATCATATGGGCCGGATGGAAGTCGGCCACACCACGATAATCTGCATCCACCAACTCATTGAAAACAAGGAATAATCGATACGGATCGATGGAGCCGGCGTCGAGATCGTCATCGCCATACTTGCTGTCGTTGAAATGGAATCCGCCAAGTTTCCCGAACTGGATCAGCCGCGCGACGATCATTTCGATATTGGTGTTGGGCGCATGATGGCCGAGATCGACCAGACATTGCGCCTTCGGCCCAAGCGTCGAGGCGATGAGATAATTGGTGCCCCAGTCCTGAACCACCGTCGAGTAGAAGGCCGGTTCATACATCTTGTGTTCGGAGAACAGGTGCCAGTCGTCGGGCAAAGCATGATAGATTTCGCCCATGGAAGCCAGATAGCGCTCAAAGGCGCGGGTAAAATTCTGCTGGCCCGGAAAGTTGGAGCCATCGCTCAACCAGACGGTCAAGGCCTTGGAACCTATGGCTTTTCCGATTTCGATACATTCGATATTGTGCTCGATGGCCTGCGCCCGCACCTTTGGGTCGACATGGGTGAGCGAACCGAATTTGTAGGAAAGCTTCTGATCCGCCGCATCGGCAAAGGTATTGGAATTCATGGCATCGAAGCCGAGACCAAGCACTTGCGCATGGGCTTTGAGCTTCTTCGGATCGGCCTTATCCCACGGAATATGCAGCGAGACATTCGGCGTTGCACGCGACAATTCGTTGATGACGGCGCAATCGTCGAGCTTGTCGAAAATGCCGCGCGGCTCACCCCTTCCGGGAAAGCGCCCGAAGCGGGTGCCGCCCGTGCCTGTGCCCCACGAAGGCACGGCAACGAAATAGGATGCTACCTTGTCTGTAATCTTGTCGATCTCGATACCGCGGCGCAAAAGCTGTTCGCCGAGCGCCTGATAATCGCTCTTCAATGCATTTTCGAAACCGGAATTATGCTCGGCGATGAAATCTGCCGCAATGCGTTGCTCGGACATGGTTCCTCCCAGAATGTCCTGTTTATACGGTCAGCGCGGAAAACTCTGCTGGTTTCCGGCGTCGACATTGATGATGTTGCCGGTCGACTTTGTCGAGGCATCGCTTGCAAGGAAGTAGATGGCCTCTGCTATGTCTTCGGGGAAGACGTTCAGCTTCAGCATGGAGCGCTTGCGATAATGTTCCTCAAGCTCGGAAACATCAATCTTGGAGGATGCGGCACGCTGTTCGCGCCATTCACCGTCCCATATCTTGGAGCCGCGCAAAACCGCATCAGGGTTGACCACATTGACGCGGATACCTGCATCCGCGCCTTCCAGTGCCAGACAACGCGCCAGATGGATTTCCGCAGCCTTTGCAGCGCAATAGGCCGAAGCATTGGGCGAAGCTGCAAGCCCGTTCTTCGAGGCGACAAACACCACATTGCCGCCGATCTTCTGGCGGCGGAACAGGCGGAATGCTTCTCGCGACACAAGGAAATAGCCCGTCGCCAGAATGTCGATATTGCGGTTCCACATGGAAAGTTCGGTGGTTTCCACCGGCGCGGATGAGGCGATACCGGCATTGGATACCAGAATGTCGATGCCGCCAAGCTCGACACTGGCTTCAACAAAGGCGTTGGCTACGCCGTGCTCATCGGTGACATTCAGTTCGACGCTGCGCACCTGATCAGCACCGAACCGCTTTACGAGATTTTCGTGAGCGGTTTTGAGCGATCCTGCGTCAATATCCGCCAAAACCACGCAAGCGCCCTCGCCCGCCAGCCTTTCGGCGGTCGCAAAACCAATACCGCCAGCGCCGCCGGTGATGAATGCAACGCGGCCCGCAAGGCTCTTTGGCTTCGGCATACGTTGAAGCTTTGCTTCTTCAAGCAGCCAATACTCGATATCGAAGGCTTCCTGTTCAGGTAGGCCCTGATACTCCGATACGCCGGATGCACCGCGCATCACATTGATCGCGTTGACGTAAAACTCACCGGCGATGCGCGCAGTCGCCTTGTCGCGTGCGAAGGACAGCATGCCGACACCGGGGATCAGGAAAATCACCGGATTGGGATCGCGCATCTTCGGCGAATTGTCATGCTTGCACGCCTCGTAATAGCGCTTGTAATCGGCGCGATAGGCTTCCAGTGCGCCCTCAAGTCCGGCAACCACGGCATCGATATCGGGCTTGGCCGGATCGAAATTAACGACCAGCGGACGGATTTTGGTGCGCAGGAAATGGTCCGGGCAGGAGGTGCCGAGCGCCGCGAGCGGATGCAATTCTTTCGAGTTCACGAATTCCAGCACGGCATCCTGATCATCGAAATGACCGAGCTTGCGCTCATCCTTTCCGATAAGTCCGCGAATTTCCGGCATCAGCCGCGCGGCAATGGCCCGGCGCTCGGCAACTGGGAGGCTCTGCGTGACAGCGCCGCCGAAAACAGGCTTGCCTGCCGTCTTCTGGTCCAGCCATTCAATGGCCTTGTTGATGATGGCGAGCGTGGTTTCGTAGCAGGTCTTTGCATCATTGCCCCAGGTGAAAAGTCCATGACTTTCAAGGATAACGCCCTTTGCCTTGGGATTTGCCTTTACAAAGGCTTCAAGGTCAAGACCGAGCTGGAAGCCGGGACGACGCCACGGCAGCCAGCCGATTTCGCCACCGAAAATCTCGCCCGTCAGTTCACGGGAATTCCGGGATGCGGCGATTGCGATGATCGCATCGGGATGCATATGGTCCACATGCCTGAAGGCGACAAAACCATGCAGCGGCGTATCAATGGAAGCGGCGCGCGGGTTGAGATTGAAGGTGCAGTGCGGCAGGAAGCCGACCATGCGGTCCTCGTCCTCGACACCCTTATAGATACCTTTCAGCGCGTCGAGCTTGTCCTGATAAAGCGTGGCAAAGCCATCGAGCTTGATTGTGCCGACATCGCCGCCCGAACCTTTGACCCAGAGAACCTGAACCTTTTCGCCAGTTAGCGGATCGGTTTCCTCCACCTTGGCGGAAGTGTTTCCGCCGCCGTAATTGGTGATGCGCTTGTCGGAACCGAGCAGATTGGAGCGGTAAAGCAGCTTGCCCGGCTCATCCATCGTTGCTGCTCTGGCGTCATCCCACCGGTTTTCGAGAAGCCTGCTCTGGGCCACCATGTCATCCTCCCAAGTCTGTTATGGTGAATCGCAAGCCGCCTGTAGGTCTGCAAGTGCGTCTGCATGCCCGTTCAATGTGCCAGCGATCATGTTGCGGCAGATATGACGTATCAAACGAATTGCTGTCAATCACAAACGATCACAATCAATCATTAATGTGATTATTGTGCGCCATTGTGATTGTTTGTGATTGACAGGCGCGACATTTATGCCCGATACAAAGACAAGGAGGAGCCATGCACGAAAGAGAGCGCCACCGCATCATCCTGAGTGCTGTTCAGGAAAAGCCGGTGATTACCATTCAGGATCTGGTGGAACTGACGGAGGCGTCGGAAGCGACACTTCGCCGGGATATCGCGTCGCTCCATATGCAGGGCAGGATCAAGCGCGTGCGCGGTGGCGCAGAGGCTATTCATCCGCCGCAGTTCGGCAATCTTGCGGGCCGTCCTTTCAAGGTTTCGGAATCGGAAAACGCGGATCGCAAGCGCGCAATAGCTCGTGAAGCAGTTGCGCTGTGCGAGGAAGGCGACAGCATCATCATCAATGGCGGGTCCACGACTTTCCAGATGGTGCATTATCTTGCTCCGCGCCGCCTTCAGGTGCTGACCAATTCGTTTGCCATCGCCGAACATCTTCTGCGCCAGTCGAAAAGCACGGTGATCGTGCCCGGCGGTGCGATCTATCGCGACCAGAGCCTTATCCTGTCGCCGTTCGACAATGACGTTATTCGCAATTTCTACGGACGGCGCATGTTTATGGGCTGTCAGGGGATCAGCCCGCTCGGCGTCATGGAATCCGATGCGCTGATCATCCAGAGCGAACAGAAACTGATGGGCCAGGCGGACGAACTTGTCCTGATGGTCGATTCAACGAAATTCACACGCCGTTCCAGCCTCATCCTTTGCCCACTCGACCGGGTCAGCACGCTGATCACCGATGACGGCATTTCGGATGAAGCGCGGCGCATGGTGGAAAATGCGGGCATCCGGCTCATCGTGGCGCAGGTCTCCGCAAATGCTGGCAAGGGCGACCCACGGGAGGATTCCGCCGAGGTGGCCTGAGCCAGAACAAGCGAAACATATGTCTTTATACTGGGAGGAATGAGACATGAAACTTTTCAAGAAACTGGCATTAGGCACTGCACTGGCCGTTGCCTTCATGGCTGCCCATGCGCAGGCCGCCGACATGAAGATCGGGCTTGTTGCGAAGTCGCTCGGCAACGGCTTCTTTGAAGCTGCCAACAAGGGCGCGCAGGAAGCTGCGAAGGAACTGGGCGGCGTAGAGGTCATCTATACCGGCCCGACCACCACGACGGCGGAAGGTCAGATCGAGGTCATCAATTCCCTGATCGCGCAGGGCGTGGATGCCATCGCCATTTCGGCCAACGACCCGGATGCTGTCGTCCCTGCCCTGAAGAAAGCCGCACAGCGCGGCATCAAGGTGATCTCGTGGGATTCGGGCGTCGCACCTGAAGGCCGTATCGTCCACCTCAACCCGTCTTCCAACGAACTGATCGGCAAGATGTGCCTCAAGCTCGCAGCCGATCACCTGCCGGACGGCAAGGGCGATTTCGCGATCCTGTCTGCCACCACCACCTCGACCAACCAGAATATCTGGATTGGCGAGATGAAGAAGCAGCTCAAGGATTTCCCCGGCCTCAATCTGGTGACCACCGTTTATGGCGACGACCTGGCTGACAAGAGCTACCGCGAAGCGCAAGGACTGCTGACTTCAAACCCGAATGTGAAGGTCATCGTGGCACCGACGACCGTTGGCGTTCTCGCTGCCTCGCAGGCCGTGAAGGATGCAGGCAAGATTGGTGATGTCTATGTGACCGGTCTTGGTCTTCCGTCCGAAATGGCTGGCGCCATCAAGTCGGGCGCAACCAAGGAATTCGCCATCTGGAACCCGATCGACCTTGGCTATTCGGCAACCCAGATTGCCTACCATCTCGTCAAGGGTGATGCCGATGGCAAGCCGGGCTCGGAAATCGAAGCCGGACGCATGGGCAAGATCAAGATTGGTGACAATGGCGAAGCCGCAATGAGCGATCCTTTCGTCTATGACGCGTCGAATATCGACGAGTTCTCCAAGGTCTTCTGATCGGTAAGCGCATCCCGAAAAGTGCGCATTCATGATGAGAGGCGGAATTCGACAAACGGATGCCGCCTCATATTCCCCGGAATCGACTTCAGGTATCTGCGATGAATGCAGCCTTTCAATCCAGCGGCCCATCCGGCGGAGAGCCGACGCTTGCCGCCACGGATCAGCCCATTCTGGAAATGCGCGGCATAGCCAAGACGTTTCCGGGGGTGCGTGCGCTTGATGACGTGAACATAGCGCTTTATCCCGGCAAGGTAACGGCCCTGATCGGAGAGAATGGTGCCGGCAAGTCCACGCTTGTGAAAATCCTGACCGGCATCTACCAGCCCGATGAAGGCAAAATCCTTATCGACGGCAAGCCGGTGCATTTTGCGACCGCACAGGATGCGACCGATCACGGCGTAACGGCCATTCATCAGGAAACCGTGCTTTTCGACGAATTGTCGGTGGGTGAAAACATCTATCTCGGCCATGCGCCGCGTACCAAATTCGGTTTCGTCAACTGGAAGGCTGTTTATGCACGCTCGCAGGCGTTGCTTTCGTCGCTCGAAACGACGGTCGATGCCCGTATCAAGCTGAAAGAACTGTCCATTGCCCAGCGCCATCTGGTCGCCATTGCCCGCGCGCTGTCGGTGGATTCCCGCATCGTCATCATGGACGAGCCGACCGCAGCCCTGTCGCGCAAGGAAGTGGACGATCTGTTTCGCATCGTGGCGCGCCTGAAGGCGCAGGGCAAAGCTATCCTGTTCATCAGCCACAAGTTTGATGAAGTTTATGAAATCGCCGACAATTACGCGGTTTTCCGCGACGGGCACGCCGTCGGCCACGGCACGCTTGCCGATACACGGCAGAACGATATTGTGCGCATGATGGTGGGGCGGTCTGTCGAACAGGCTTTCCCCAAGCAGGATGTCGCCATCGGCAAGCCGGTGCTTAAGGTCGAAAACTATTCGCATCCGACCGAGTTCCGCGACATTTCGTTTGAACTGCGCAAGGGGGAAATCCTTGGCGTCTACGGTCTTGTCGGCGCCGGGCGATCGGAGTTTGCACAATCCCTGTTCGGCATTACCAGGCCTTCCCATGGCCGCGTGACGCTCGAAGATCGCGAGATCAGTATCCGCCGTCCCGGCGATGCGGTGGCCCATGGCATCGTCTATGTGCCCGAGGAGCGCGGACGCCACGGCGCGGTGCTGCAACTGCCGATCTTCCAGAATGTATCGCTGCCGTCGCTCGCCCGCACCTCGCGCAATGGTTTTCTGCGCATGGCGGAAGAGCTGGCATTGGCGCGCAAATATGCCGAGCGTTTCGACCTGCGCGCAGCAGCGCTTTCCGTCCCTGTAGGCACCCTTTCCGGCGGCAACCAGCAGAAGGTTGTCATCGGCAAGTGGCTCGCCACCAATCCGAAGGTCATCATTCTCGATGAGCCAACCAAGGGCATCGATATCGGTTCCAAGGCGGCGGTTCACGCCTTTATCAGCGAACTGGCGGCGGAAGGGCTCAGCATCATCATGATCTCGTCGGAACTGCCGGAGATCATCGGCATGTCTGACCGCGTGATGGTCATGCGCGAGGGGCTGATGGAAGGCATCTTTGAGCGCGCCAGCCTCGACGCGGAAGTGCTGGTGCGCGCCGCCACCGGAAACACGGAGTAGACGATGAAACAGTTGCTCAAGCAGCGCGAACTCCTGCTCCTTGTCATTATCGCTCTTCTGGTGGGGCTGTTCGCAGGCCGCGCTCCGGGCTTCGCCAGCGCGCATAATCTGGCGAATATTTTCAACGATACGTCTATTCTCATCATTATCGCGCTCGGACAGATGGCGGTGATCCTGACCAAGTCCATCGATCTGTCGGTCGCCGCCAACCTTGCCTTTACCGGCATGGCTGTGGCGATGCTGAATGCGACCTATCCGGGTCTGCCGCTCGTGCTTCTGATTGTGCTGGCAATTGGCATCGGTGCAGTTCTGGGCGCGATCAACGGCATTCTGGTCTGGAAACTCAACATTCCGGCGATTGTCGTCACGCTTGGCACGCTTACCATCTATCGCGGCATGGCTTTTGTGCTCTCCGGCGGCGCGTGGGTGAATGCGCATCAGATGACCGCGCCCTTCCTCAACACGCCGCGCACGCCTTTTCTTGGCCTGCCGCTGCTTGGCTGGACGGCGATCCTGATCGTGGCGCTTGTCTACGTTCTGCTGACGCGGACGTTTTTCGGACGCGCGCTTTATGCCTCCGGCGGCAATCCGACTGCCGCCGTCTATACGGGCATCGATGTGGGCCGCACGCGCTTCTTCGCCTTCGTGCTTTCGGGCGCGCTTGCCGGGCTTTGCGGCTATCTCTGGGTGTCGCGCTATGCCGTCGCCTATGTGGATGTGGCCGCCGGGTTCGAACTTGACAGCGTTGCGGCATGCGTTATCGGCGGCATCTCGACACTTGGCGGGATAGGTTCTGTCGCCGGTGCGGTTCTTGGCGCCCTGTTCCTCGGCGTCATCAAGAACGCCCTCCCCGTCATCGACATATCGCCCTTCTGGCAAATGGCCATCTCCGGTTCCGTCATCATTCTGGCGGTGATCTTCAATGCGCGTCAGGAAAAGCGGCGCGGACGCATCATCCTGCGCGACAAGGCTGCAAAGACTTATGAGGAGGTTGCGGCATGAATAACGAACAGCGCCGTCACATTCCGGACCGGCTCGGAACGCCATTCTCGCACATCTTCGCAAGCTGGGAAATGCTTCTGCTTGGAGTCGCGATTGCGATCTTCATCGCCAATTCGTTCGCCTCGCCCTACTTCCTCAATGCGTGGAACCTGTCGGATGCCACGTTCAATTTCACCGAAAAAGCATTGATCGCTTTTGCGATGACGCTTCTCATCATTTCCGGTGAAATCGACCTTTCGGTCGCTGCCATCATCGCCCTTGCCTCAACAGCCATGGGCGCGGCGGCGCAGGCCGGTGTCGGCACACCCGGCCTCGTGATGATCGGCATAGGCACCGGTCTTGTCTGTGGCGCGATCAATGGCGGGCTGGTTGCGGGGCTGAAACTGCCCTCCATCGTCGTGACCATCGGCACGATGAGCCTTTTCCGCGGCATTTCCTATATCGTGCTGGGCGATCAGGCATTTGGCGGCTACCCGGCAAGCTTTGCCTATTTCGGACAGGGCTATGTGTTCTGGGTGATCTCTTTCGAATTTGCGCTGTTCATCCTGTTTGCCGTGCTGTTCGGGGTACTGTTGCACTGGACCAGCTTCGGGCGCCGTATCTATGCCATCGGCAACAATGAATTCGCGGCGCGCTTTTCCGGCATTCCGGTTGAGAAAACCAAATTCGTGCTTTTCCTTATGACGGGCGTGATGAGCGGCATCGCCGCCGTTTGCCTGACCTCGCGCCTCGGCTCGACGCGCCCGTCCATTGCGCAAGGCTGGGAACTGGAAGTCGTCACCATGGTCGTGCTGGGCGGCGTGTCGATCCTCGGCGGTTCGGGCACAATTGTCGGCGTGGTGATCGCCGCTTTCGTAATGGGCCTCGTCACTTTCGGGCTCGGGCTGCTCAATGTGCCGGGCATCGTCATGTCGATCTTCATCGGTCTCCTTTTGATCGTCACCATTTCATTGCCGATCCTCATCCGGCAGTTCAAAGGGAGACGCACAGCATGACGGCTGAACGCTATGCATTTCGCATGAAGCTTAATCCGGGCATGGAAGCGGAATATCGCCGCCGTCATGATGAGATATGGCCAGAACTGGTGGACCTTCTCCACGAAGCAGGCGTGTCGGATTACGCGATCTATCTCGATGAAGAGGCCAATATCCTGTTCGGCGTGCTGACCCGTAAGCCCAATCACGGCATGGCCGCCCTGCCCGATCATCCGGTGATGAAAAAGTGGTGGGCGCATATGGCAGACATCATGGCGACAAACCCGGACAATTCGCCGGTTTCTGTGGACCTCAAGCCAGTCTTTCATATGCCATGAAGCGCATCGCCATTCTCGATATCGGCAAGACAAATGCCAAGGTCGTGGTGCTCGATGCGGCGAGCGGCGAGGAGATCGTCGCAAACCGTATCTCCAATACGGCGCTGCGCGATGGCCCCTATCCGCATTACGACATCGAGGCTCTGTGGCGCTTCTTTCTGACAAGTCTCGCGGAGTTTGCGCAAGAGCCGGGCTTTGATGCCATCTCTATCACCACGCATGGCGCGGCGGCGGCTCTCGTCGCAGCAGATGGCACATTGGCCATGCCAGTTCTCGACTATGAACTCGACTATCCGGCTGAAATCCACGCAGCCTATGCTGACATAAAGCCGGATTTCAAAGATACATTCTCTCCGCCCCTGTCGCTCGGCCTCAATCTGGGTGCGCAGCTTCATTATCTGAAGACGACGTTTCCCGATGATTTTGCGCGCACACATTTCATATTCACTTATCCGCAATACTGGGCCTGGCGCCTTACTGGCGTCGCCGCCACGGAAGTGACGTCACTCGGTTGCCATACGGATTTATGGCTGCCGAAAGATTCCACCTTCTCGCCCCTCGTTGACCGGTTGGACATTCGCGGGAAATTTCCGCCGCTTCGCTCCGCCTTCGATGCGCTGGGCGAAGTTCTGCCCGAAATTGCATCAGAGATCGGCCTTTGCAAAGCCGTGCCGGTTCATTGCGGCATTCACGATTCCAACGCATCGCTGCTCGCGCATCTGGTGGATCGGGAAGGCCCGTTCTCGGTCGTCTCAACCGGTACGTGGGTTGTCAGTTTCGCCGTTAGCGGCAATTTTGACGGACTGGCCCCGGAACGCGATACGCTGGCCAATATCGATGCCTATGGTCGTGCGGTTCCATCCGCCCGTTACATGGGCGGGCGCGAGTTCGATATCATGACTGAGGGACTGACTGTTCCCCCGGTCATCGACCAACCCGATATCGTGACAAGGGTTCTGGCGCAGCACATAATGGCGTTACCTTCAGCGGTGCCCGGTTGCGGTCCCTATCCGAATTCCAATCTTCGCTGGATCAACGCAGACATGGCCAACAAGGCGGAACGCTATGTTGCCGCCTGCATCTATGCGGCGCTGATGACGGAGACCTGTCTCCACCTGCTGGGTGCAGGTGGACCGGTTATTGTCGAAGGGCCGTTTGCCGGGAATCCGGTCTATCTTGAAGCGCTGTCGAATTTTACGGGACGTGACGTCGAAGCCGTATCAGGATCGACGGGCACTTCGCTCGGTGCCGGATTGCTCGCAGGCGCAACGGTTCCAGAGAAACACGGCCGGATTTACAGGCCGGGCAACGAAGCCTATGCCGCCTATCGAAAGCAATGGATAAAGAATACGGCATAATTTACTGAAACAAGATGGAATAAGCCCGGAATGCATGAGCGCTTTCCGGGCTTATTCCGATCAGTTAAGTGCCTTCTGGCGTGTCTCCACATCGATAAAGAAGGCGATAATACCGGCCAGTGCCAGAAGTCCCGCGAATAGCGCCACGGCGACATAAAAGCTCTGGCTGATGACGAGCGCCAGCGCGGATGGTGCAAGCAAGCCGCCAAGGCGAGCCATCGCGCCCGCCGCTCCCATTCCGCTTGCGCGCAATCCTGTCGGATAAAGTTCCGGCGTGAAAGCATAGAGTGCGCCCCATGTACCGAGCAGCGCAAAGCTCATGATGAGAATGGATGAACCGACGACGGTAGAGCTGTTGGCCACCGTAAAGAGAGCGCAGGCAGCCGCGCTGATGAACAGGAAGGCGATCAGCGTCTTCTTGCGTCCCCACGCTTCCACGCCATAGGCGGCGAGTGCGTAGCCCGGCAATTGGGCCAGTGCAACCACGACAAGGAAGCCGTAGCCGCGGACGAAGCCAAAACCGTCACCGGCAAGCTTGGCCGGAATCCAAGTGAAAATACCGTAATAGGACACCGAAACGAGGAACCAGATTGCAAGCGTCGTCAGCGTGCGCTGGCGCAGATTTGGCGACAGAAGCTTTTCGCCTGTCACCATAAGCGGCGCTTCAAGCCGGGCCTTCGGCGGTAGCTCTGGTTTGCCATTACGCCGCAGCACGCGGTTCATCACCGATTTGGCTTCTTCCGGGCGTCCCGACTTCAGAAGATGCATTGGGGATTCCGGCACCCAGAGGCGCAGCCATATGCCGATAAGGGCGGGTGCAGCGGTGACGACGAAGATATAGCGCCACGCATCCTCTACGCCTGCAAGGCTGGTGGCCCATGCCGCAAGGGCGATGATAACAGTGCCGACCGCCCAGAAACCTTCGAGCATAACCAGCCAGCGACCGCGATTTTTGGCCGGAAGGAATTCGGCCATCATCGCATAGTCGACCGGCAAGGTTCCGCCTACTGCCACGCCTGTCATGAAGCGCAGGGCAAGCAAGACGCCGAAGCTGGGCGCAAATGCCGAAAGCAGTCCGAAAACGGCATCACAGGCGACAGTGATGAGAAGCACGCGACGGCGACCATATTTATCGGCCAATCGTCCGAATACGGCTGCGCCGATCAGCATGCCGAGGAAGAACAGCGTTCCGGTCTGCAATGCCTGTGGAATCGTCAGCCCAAAAGTCTTTGCAATGGCAGCGCCGGTAAAGCCGACGGCAAGCACCTGCATGGCATCGGCGGCCCAGACAAGACCGAACACACCCAGAAGACCGCGTTGAAATGCGCCCGTACCCGCCTGATCGAGCGTCTGTTCGATGGTAACTTTCATGCCGCGACGTGTCCCCTGCTGCCGGCTGAATATATGCTGCCTTTTACAACGCTGACGATGGGTCGCTGTCAATCGCCCTTTTCGGATATTGCCCGATCTTTTGCCTGCAAATATTCCCAGAAGCTCTCGGCATGTGCCGGAAGTGCCGCATCGTGACGATAGATGCGGACCTCGACCGTGAAATCCCAATAGGGATCAGTCGAGGCCGGTACGAGTTCGCCACGCTGCAGTTCATCATAGATGAGACTTTCGGGCAGCCAGGCCATACCCCACCCTGCAAGCGCCATGGCTTTCAGACCGATCGACATGGTGTTTTCGTGAACCACCTGACGCTTGAACGCAGTGCCAGATGCAAATTTCTGTGACAGGGCAGCGCCGAAGAAGGAAAAGTCGCCGTAGCTCAGATATGGCAGCGGCTCCGCGCTGGCGATCGCGTGATCGAGGATCGGGCCTGTCTGTGATGGGCGCGAGACCGGCATCAGCCGTTCGGTGCCGAGCACGAGATAAGGAAACTGGGTACGGTCGATCAGGATCGGCACGAAATTATGGGCATAGGTCAGGAAGAAGTGAACCTCTCCTTCCGTCAGCGTCGCGATATTATCCTCAAAGCCGCCGCGATCCGGACTGAGCAGGGAGCGGATGCCGCCAACATCGTCGTCGATCTGTTTCAGCCAGTGCGGAAAGAACGTGACCGTCAGCGTGTGCAGGGCTGAAAATGTGAGGACGGGATTCTGGACTTCGCGGCTCGGCTGCAACGCTTTGCGCGTGTTGTAGAACTGGCGAACCGTATCCTGCGCGACAGGCAGGAAGGTTCGTCCCTCGCGGGTAAGCTCGGCAGGGAACGTCGCGCGATTGACGAGCGTGACCCCCAGCCAGAGTTCAAGCTGCTTGATCCGGCGGGAAAATGCGGATTGCGTCACATGACGGGCATCTGCCGCGCGCGAGAAACTCGACGTTGCCGCCAGCGCGATGAAGTCTTCCAGCCATTTTAGTTCCATTGGGTCGGGGCCTTCTCTAGGGGAGTAGGGGAATAAGGGAATAGGTGAATAGGGCATCAGAGGCAATTCGCGGCCCCACATACCCCCTTACTCACCTATTCCCCTACTCCCTCACCCCTTATGCAATTTCTGCATAGTAATTGCAAAACATAGCATTGGCAGCTCCAAAGGTTTTTCCCTACCGTCGCGTCAGGGCTTGTTAAACGCGCATCTGTTCCGAAAATCGCTTCACGCTTTTCGGGGTGCGCACAATCAATCACATAGATGTCCGAGGACGTGTTTTGGCCAGGGTAATTTATTTGAACGGCGCTTTCGTTGCTGAGAACGAGGCGAAGGTGTCGGTGTTCGATCGCGGCTTTCTTTTTGGTGACGGGATTTACGAAGTCAGCGCTGTCATCGATGGGCGTCTTGTCGATAACGAGCTTCACCTCGCCCGTCTGGAGCGTTCCGTCAAGGAACTCGGAATTCCGTTGCCTGCTTCGCTGGATGCCATTCGCGCGGCCCAGATCGAACTGATGAAACGCAACGAGCTTTATGAAGGCGTCGTCTATATGCAGGTGACGCGCGGCGAAGCTGAGCGTGATTTCGTCTATGCCGACGACATCAAGCCGAATTTCGTCATGTTCACGCAGGCCAAGAACCTCGCCAATTCGCCGTCGGTTCAGAATGGCGTCCGCGTGGATGTTGCACCCGACACACGCTGGGCGCGCCGCGACATCAAGACCGTCATGCTTCTGGCACAGGTGCTGGCGAAGAAGCAGGCCAAGAGCAAGGGCTATCATGAAGTCTGGCTGGTCGAAGATGGCTTCGTCACCGAGGGCGGTTCATCGACGGCATTCATCATCACCAATGACAATGTGCTGGTAACGCGGCCGAATTCGCACGCCATCCTGCCCGGCTGCACGCGACGCGCCGTCATCAAGATCGCGGAAGAACAGAATCTTCGCATCGAAGAGCGCCTGTTCACGGTCGATGAGGCGAAGGCCGCCAAGGAAGCATTTCTCACGAGCGCATCAAGTTTCGTGACGCCGATTATCGGCATTCAGGATCACACGATCTCCGATGGCAAGCCGGGGCCAATCACCCGTCGCCTGCAGGAGATTTACATGGATATGGCTCGCACGGGAGCGGAGCCGATACTGCAACCTTAACCCCAAGAAATGAAAGCAAGAGGGGACAATGACAATAAAAAGACTACTGAAACAGACAGCCTATGGCGCAGTTTTTGCCAGCGCAGCAGCGCTGGCAGGTGCGGGAGCCGCATCGGCAGCAACCGAAGGCTACGGCGATTGCCCGCTGACGGGTGAAAAGGGTTCGGCCAAGATCAATCCGGCGGTTGAAGGGCAGTTTACTGTCATCATCAACCTGCCTGCCCTTGGCCAGTTCAACGGCGATACGCCGGACAGCATCAAGGACGGCTATGAATTCTGCATGGCGGTCAACATTGCGCATCGTCTGGGCCTCGACAAGGTAAAGCTCGTCAACGCCTCGTTCGATTCCATCGTTGCCGGTCAGAACAAGGATTACGACATCGCGCTTGCGCTGATCTCGGTTACCGAGCCGCGCAAGAAAGTCGTGGATTTCTCCGTTCCTTACATGAATTCCGATTACGGTGTTGCTGCACGTGCCGACAAGCCGGTTACCGAAGCAGACATGAAGACCGGAAAGATCGGAACTCAGGCCGGTACGACACTGGTTCCTTTCGCACAGGATACGCTGAAGGTCGCAAGCCTCGACGTGTTCGACGATACGGCTTCCATGTTTACCGCTCTTGCCGCTGGCAAGGTTGATGCCGTGATGACTGACCTTACGATCATCCTCGGACAGGTACAGAATTCTAACGGAAAGCTGGCAGTTGTCGGCAAGTATACGTCCGGCGGCGAGACCGCAGGCATCTACCCGAAGGGTTCGGAAAACAAGAAGGTCATCGACCAGCTTATCGAGGACATGAACAAGGATGGCACGCTGAAGAAGCTTGAAGCTGCCTATCTGCTTCCGTCCTGGGGAATGTCGCCTTCCGACGTTCCGCTCTGGAAGCCATGATCTGACGGTTTTCGGGTCGCAATCGCAATGCCGGTTGCGACCCGGACTGACCGGCATTCAGAACCCGATCTTTGCGGCTGGCGTTCCCGATCGTCGGGACCGTTTCCCCATTTGTTTCAGCGAGAATAAACCATGTCTTATCCGGCACCGGATGCAAGCGCGGAACGCGCGCGGCAATGGCGTGTCCGAAACAAGGTTCGCACCCATGGCGGTCGTTCCCTGTTCGCTTTTGTCTTTTCCTTCCTTACCCTTCTGGCCTCGGGCCAGACGGTCTATAGCGTTTCGAGCTATACGATCTCGCAGGGCTGGCCTGAATTGCCCGTTGTGGCGGTCGGCATCGTGCTGCTGCTGGCACCGCTTGCCGTCCTCTGGTTTGCCTGGCGCGCAGTGCAGATTTCGGGCGAAGCCGGAAAAAGCGCCGATATCTACCGTGGGCGCGAGCTCGGCGCACAGGCGTCCGATCTTTCCTGGCAGGTGATTTCCTATGCCGTAGCGGTTCTCATCATCTGCGCCGGCGCATGGTTCATGATCGTCAATGACGCAGCCGTCAGCCGAACCTTCTTCGACGTCAGCCTGATCGTCAAATCGGCAGGTACGGTGTTGAAAGCTTTCGGCACGAATATCGTCATCTTCTTCGTATCGGCCATCCTGATCCTCGTCTGGGCGCTCGTCATCGCCATTGCGCGCACGCTGCCGGGCAAGGCCGGCAAGCCCATCCGCGTGCTTGCAACGCTCTACAGCGATCTGTTTCGCGGACTTCCGGCCATCATCACGATCTATCTTATCGGTTTTGGCCTGCCTCTGACCGGCCTGCCGATCCTGAAGGACCTGTCCTCCAACGCCTATGCCATCATTGCGCTGACGCTGACCTACGGCGCCTATACGTCCGAAGTCTATCGCGCAGGCATTGAAAGCGTGCATCCAAGCCAGATCGCGGCAGCGCGTTCGCTCGGCCTCTCCTATGCGCGCACCATGCGCTATGTAGTTGTGCCGCTTGCCGTGCGCGGCATCATTCCGCCTCTTATGAACAACTGCATCAGCTTGCAGAAAGACACCGCGCTGGTCGCCATTATCGGCACCATTGATGCCTTCAACCAGTCGAAGATCATCGCCGCGAACTATTTCAACCTGTCGGCTGTCACCACCGTCGCCATTCTGTTCATCGTCATCACCATTCCGCAGGCCCGCTTCGTGGACCGCCTGATCGAACGTGATCGCAGAAAAATGCGTTCGAGCATGTAAGGGGGACGGATAATGGCACTCGTAGAAATCGACAAGGCAATCAAGCGCTACGGCTCGCTGGAAGTTCTGTCCGGCATCAGCCTGGACATCGAGGAACATCAGGTCGTGTGCCTGATCGGGCCTTCTGGCTGCGGCAAGTCCACGCTTCTGCGCTGCATCAACCGGCTGGAGACCATCGACGAAGGCGAAATCCGCCTGCACGGCGATCGGGTCACGGGACCGGGGGTGGACCTCGACATTTTGCGCCGCGAGATCGGCATCGTGTTCCAGGGATACAATCTGTTTCCGCATATGACGGTTATGGAGAATGTCACGCTGGGGCCGACAAAAGTGCTGGGCATGCCGGTGAAGGAAGCCGAGGAAAAGGGGCTGGCGCTGCTTGCACGCATTGGCCTCGATCACAAGGCGAAGGAATATCCGGACCGTCTGTCCGGCGGACAGCAGCAGCGTGTGGCCATTGTGCGTGCGCTCCTGATGGACCCGACGCTCCTGCTGCTCGACGAAATCACCTCGGCGCTCGATCCCGAACTGGTGTCGGAAGTGCTCGACATCGTGCGCGATCTTGCCAAAAAAGGCATGACGATGGTGCTGGCCACGCATGAAATGGGTTTTGCCCGCGAGGTTGCGGACAAGGTCTGTTTCCTGCAAAACGGCAAGGTCTATGAAGAAGGCCCGCCGTCGCAGATTTTCGGCAATCCGCAGGGCGAGCGCACGCAGGCTTTCCTCAAACGCATTATCGAGGCCGGGCGTCTTTGACGCCCTGCCCCTTCAACACCTGACGGAAAATGACCATGACAGGCAAGGCACGCGACTACGGCATCATTTGCGGCATCATGCAGCCGGGCGAAAACAACGCCATAACCGATGTGCCGGGCGTGCGCGTGGGGCACCGCACCCTACGCAACGGCGATATCAATACCGGCGTGACGGCAATTATCCCGCATGACGGCAACATATATCGCCGCAAGGTGCTGGCCGCCTGTGATGTCATCAACGGTTTCGGCAAGAGCACCGGTCTCGTGCAGGTCGAGGAGTTGGGCACGCTGGAAACGCCGATCCTGCTCACCAATACGTTTGGCGTCGGAACCTGCGCCAATGCGTTGATCCGCGATGCGATTACGGGCAATCCCGATATCGGGCGCACCACGGCAACCGTCAATCCTGTCGTTCTGGAATGCAATGACGGTCCGCTCAACGATATTCAGGCCATGGCAGTCACAGAGGCTGACGCGCAGGAAGCCTTGAAGATTGCCGGAACGGATGTCGGCGAAGGCAATGTCGGTGCGGGAACCGGCATGAGCTGCTTCGGCTTCAAGGGCGGCATCGGCACGTCCTCGCGCCAGTTCGAACTTGATGGCAAGGTTTATCACCTCGGCGTTCTGGCACTGACGAACTTCGGTCGGGCCGGTGATCTCGTTCTTCCCGATGGACGCAGGCCTTCACCGAAGGCCGAAGCAGAGCCGGAAAAGGGTTCGGTTATTCTGGTGCTCGCAACCGACGTTCCGATGGAACATAGGCAACTGAAGCGCGTGACGCGCCGCTGCGGCGCGGGACTGGCGCGTCTCGGTGCATTCTGGGGCCACGGCAGCGGCGATATCGCCATCGGATTTTCAACGGCAGTGACCTTCGATCATGACGAAGAACGCGATGTGGTCGAGATCGCGGTGCTTAACGAGAACCGTATCGATACGTTGTTTCGCGCAGCAGTTGAGTCCACGCAGGAAGCCGTTCTCAACTCAATGTGCATGGCTGAACCGATGCGCGGACGTGCCGCAAACCGCCGTTCGCTCGCAGACTGGCTGGAAAATCAACGGAACTAAGCCCGGCAATCCCTGGCGGGCTCCACACAAAACCCTGATATTTTCTGTGTATTGCCACAATTGACTTCGTTCATCCGCTGATGATCGAAGCTGAAGGATGGCAATATGCTGTCGAACCGCGACTCGGCGCGACCCAAGGTATGCTCCCACGAGTTTGGGCTGCCCAGGTACAACCGTTGCAGGTATAAGGCGCTTCGTTTTAGGGGCAGTCGAATACTGACTTGATGACAGCACCGGAATTTCAGGACCAAATTTTTGACGACATCGCTTGTTCGCCTGACCGTATTGGGAAGTATTCTGCCATTGCTGGCGGCGTGCGTTACCGTTGGTCCCGACTACCAGAAGCCGAATGTGCTGACTCCTGCCGGATGGAACAGCAAGGCTGACAGACGCGCCCCGCAGCTTGGCGATTGGTGGAGGAGCCTGAAAGATCCGGTTCTGGATCAACTGATCGCAGATGGAATCGCAGGCAGCCCGGATGTAGCGACTGCGAAGGCCAAAGTGCGGCAGGCCCGCGCCAATTACACCTCGGCTGGTGGCGCGCTTTATCCTCAACTGGATGGCCAGGGAAGTTACAAGCGATCAGACGGTCCCAATGTGACGGCGTCAAACCAGTCAAGCATGGGCTTTAACACGACATGGGAACTTGATCTTTTCGGCGGTAACAGGCGCGGTGTCGAAGCCGCCTATTACAATGTTGAATCCGCGAATGAACAATTGCGGGCAGCGCACGTGACGCTGATCGGGGACATCGCCACCAATTATGCCAATCTGCGCGGGGCACAGGCCAATATTGCCATTGCGCAGCGCAATGCTGCATCGCAGCGGCAGACTGTAGCACTGACACGCAACCAGCTTGAAGCCGGACAGATTTCGCAGGTCGATCTTCTGAACGCCGAGACCCAGGCCGCCACGACTGAATCACAAGTTCCGGGGCTGCGGATCAACTATGCCCAGTATCTCAATCAGCTATCGGTCCTGACGGGGCGGTCTTCTTCGGCGCTGGCGAGCGTTCTGGACAAGTCTCGTCCTATACCAGCAATTCCAGGCAAGGTTTCAGCAGGTCTGCCTGCCGATCTGTTGCTCAGTCGCCCGGATGTCCGCGCAGCAGAACGTGATTATGCAAGTTCCAATGCCAGCGTCGGCCAGAAGCAGGCCCTGCTCTATCCGAGTATTTCCCTAACAGGGAATATCAATACGGGCGGCGCCAATTTCGGCGATCTTGGAAAGCTGTCGACGATCAGCTGGGGCTTTGGTCCTAGTCTGACCGTCCCGATCTTCCACGGTGGAAAATTGAATGCAGATGTGGATGCGGCTCGTGCGGTCCGCGACCAGTCATTCATCGCCTATAGAAAGTCCATTCTGACAGCGCTCAGCGAAGTCGAGAATGCCAGCGTATCGCTCAATCAGAACCGCCTGCGCACAGCGCAATTGCAGAAAATCGTAGGTAACAGCCGCAAGATCAACGAGCTGACGCTGGAGCAATATAGAGCAGGTACCAAGAGTTTTGTGGATGTGCTGACGGCGCAGCGTGACCTTCTCAGCGCAGAAACCAATCTCAGTCAGGCCCGAACGGACCTCGTTTTGAATTATGTTGCCCTGCAGAAAGCGCTGGGCGGCGGCTGGAACGGCATCATCGATGTTGCGAAGCCTGAAGTCGTTGACGGCTATACAGGTCCGCGCATCGTCAAGACACCGGCGCTTCCTCCGCTGACAACCGATAAGAGACCACTATGAAACCCAAGTCCAAACGCCGTTTTCGCTGGCGCCTGTGGCTGGCTGTCCTCATCGCATTGCTGATTGTCGGTTACTTCGTCGTCCGCTCCCTGACGAAAGAAGAGCCACTGCCCGCCACGACCGAGATCAAGCGCGGCGACATCGAAAGTTCGGTTCTTGCCACCGGCACATTACGACCGAAAAATCTCGTTGCTATCGGTGCGCAGGCAACTGGCCGTATTCTTTCTTTGAAGGTGAAACCGGGCCAGCAGATAAAGGCCGGTGAAGTCGTTGCGCTGATCGACTCCACCAATCAGCAGAACGAGCTGAACAAGGCGCAGGCGTCACTTCGCCAGAACGAGGCCACGCGCGCGCAGAACCTCGCCGATCTGGAACTGGCTCGGCAGGACTTGGCACGAAACCAGATGATGATCGGCAAGAATGCCGTCGCACGCGCCGATTACGACAAGGCGGTCAGCACCGTCAAATCGAAGGAAGCACAGGTTGCCAACAGCGAAGCGGCGATCGCGGCAGCGAAGGTCGACGTCCAGATCGCCGAGACCAATCTCGCCTATACCCGCATCACCGCGCCTATCGATGGAACGATCCTCGCGACGGTGGTTCAGGAGGGGCAAACCGTCAACGCACAACAGAGTGCGCCGACAATCGCCATTCTTGGCCAGCTCGACACGATGACCGTTGAGGCCGACATTTCGGAAGCGGACATCACGCAGGTTCGCGAGGGGATGCCGCTTTATTTCACCATATCGGGACAGAATTTGAAGCGTTATGACGCCAAGCTTGAGAAGATCGAACCCGCTCCGGATTCCATCGTCAGCGACAAGAGCTTCACGACGACAGCCGTGAGTTCTTCCAGCGCAGCGACTGCTTCGGCCATCTATTACAAGGGCATTTTCAATGTTCCCAATCCAGACGGACTGCTCAGAACCTATATGACCACCGAGGTGCACATTCTGCTCGCGAAGGCAACAAATGCGTTGATTGTCCCTGTGACAGCTCTCAAAGACACCAAGGAGCCCGGAAAATACACGGTTCGTGTGGTGACAGGTGCCAGCAAGATCGAAGAACGAACGGTCGAAACCGGCATTACCGACAAGATCAACAGTGAAATCCGTTCAGGCCTGAACGAGGGGGACAGAGTCGTGACCGACAATCAGGCCATCGCTCCTGCCCCTGCCGGTATCTGAAATGAATGAAGCGCCGCTGCTCTCGCTCAAGGACGTCTCCCGACATTATCCGTCGGGTGATGACTTCACGACGGTTCTTAAACATGTGAACCTGACCATCAAGCGCGGCGAGATGGTAGCGATCATCGGCGCATCCGGTTCGGGCAAATCCACGCTGATGAATATTCTTGGCTGTTTGGATCGTCCGTCGGAGGGCGAATATCTGATTTCCGGTCGTGCGACTTCCGAGCTGGAAGCTGACGAATTGGCACAGCTGCGACGCGAACATTTCGGGTTTATTTTTCAGCGCTACCATCTGCTCGGTGAGCTGGACGCTGTTGGCAATGTTGAGATTCCAGCCATTTATGCAGGCCAGAAGAAAACTGAACGGCGCGACAGGGCCGAAATGATACTTCAGCGGCTCGGCATGGGTGACCGCACCCATCACCGGCCAAGCCAGCTCTCCGGTGGCCAGCAGCAGCGTGTATCTATCGCCCGTGCGCTCATCAATGATGCGGATGTCATTCTGGCAGACGAACCAACAGGCGCGCTCGACAGCCATAGCGGTGAGGAAGTTCTCGGTATCCTGCAGGAACTGAACCGCGAAGGGCGCACTATCGTTATCGTTACGCATGACCGGCAGGTTGCAGCGCGAGCGCAGCGCATCATCGAAATTCGCGACGGCGAAATCATTTCTGATACGAGAAATGGGGAGACTGAGCGGCCAGCGACTTCCGTGCCGGTTGAGCAGCCGCTCGCCAGACCAGGTCTGCTTGCCGCAATGCGCGACCGCTTCAACGAGGCTTTCGCAATGGCGCTTCGCTCGATGAATGCGCATCGGCTGCGCACTTTTCTGACGATGCTGGGCATCATTATCGGCACGGCTTCGGTCGTTTGCGTCGTGGCGCTCGGGCAAGGGTCACAACAGCAGATTCTGGAACGGATCAGCGATCTTGGCACCAATACGCTCTACATCAGTCCCGGCAGGGGATTTGGCGACCTCAAAGCAGCCCAGATCACCACACTTAACCTGAGTGATGCCGACGAGATTGCAAAATTGCCCTATGTCGTGGCGGCCACGCCATCCGACACAACCAGTTCCACCATTCGCGTTGGTGACAAGGAAGTCAGTGTATCGGTAAACGGCGTCGGTTCAGAATATTTTGCCACTCGTAACAGTAAGCTACTCGAAGGACGCTTCTTCGATCAGCGCAATGTCGACGATCTGGCGCAAGTGGCCGTGGTCGATGAAACGGCCAGGACGACGCTTTTCCCGCATGAGGTCGGCTCCGTCATCGGCAAGATTATCCTTCTGGATAAGGTGCCGGTTCGTATTGTCGGCGTCGTCAAGGCGGAAGACCGAGGACCGGGATCGGCACAGACACTGGAAGTTTATCTGCCCTATGCGACTGTGAAGACGCGTATGACAGGCTCGCGTTCATTGCAGATGATTGTGGTTCGTGTCGCCGACACAATGGATCCGTCGGAAGCTGAAAAACTGATTACTGCATTCCTCACCAAGCGGCATGGCGAGAAGGACTTCTCCGTCTTCAATACCGACAGCCTGCAGAAAACCATTCAGGCCACGACCGCGACACTTGCGCTTCTCGTCTCAAGCATTGCAGGCATATCGCTTTTCGTCGGCGGTATCGGGGTGATGAACATCATGCTGGTCGCGGTCTCGGAAAGAATCAACGAGATCGGCGTTCGCATGGCCATCGGGGCGCGGCAAAGCGATATCTTGCAGCAGTTTCTCATCGAGGCGATTCTCGTCTGTCTGATCGGCGGCGTGCTTGGCGTTCTCATCGCTGCTGGATTCGGTTTGTTGTTTGCGCAGTTCAGTTCGATGTTCCAGCTCATTTATTCGCCGACATCCATCGTGGTTGCACTTGTCTGCTCGAGCCTGATCGGCATCGGATTCGGCTTCATTCCGGCCCGCAACGCCTCCAGACTCGACCCGGTCGTGGCGCTCGCACGAGACTGACCTCTGAGTCTCGGACGTGAGTCCTTTCTGTCGCCGGACATGTCCCCCGGCTGCAGAATTAACAGGCGCAGAAAACTATCCTTGATTGTTTCGATGTGCTTAAATTAATATAAGAAACCTATTTAATAGATTGATATTATTGTATTTATGAATGCAACCTATAGTAATATCCCCTTCGGGATGCCTGGCAAGGTGATATATGCCCTGCAAGAAATTTCTGTCTTTCGTGTCGTTTCGGAAGGGGGTTGTTAACCTTCATTTTTTATTACTTGGGCTCATTCAGGCGACAGTATCTATGGTTCAGGTATCATGCGTAATTTGAGAGAAAATTTCCCCCAGTCTACAGGAAATCGTGCAGAGAACGCTCAGGACCCGAAGCAGCCTCGCGGCCAGACGGGAAGTCACAATCCGGCCAGTGACGATGCCTGGAAAATCCATTTTTCGCTCGGGGCGAATGTTCGCTTTACCCGCACACCGGAAGTCGAGCTTCTGCGTCGTCGCGGCGAGGAGCTCCCGAACATTAACGAGCGCACTCAGGCAAGCGCGGCCGGGGCTGCCCCTGCGATCAGTGTGGAGAAGGTTGCAGAAGCGCAGCCAATGGCTGTAGCCGAGCTCCAGAAGACCGTGTCGCAGAGCATGGTGCGTTCGCCAGTGGCACCGGTGCCGCCAGCAATGCCCGCAGTTCCTGTTGCAGTCGTCGCCGCTCCGGTAGAGCCCGTTCTGGAGGCCACTCCGGTCGTGATTGAGACTGCAAATCCGGCTCAGCCATCAGCATTTACCTATCTTTCCGATTTTGCTTTCTGGGAAGGTTGCGGCATCGATACGGCACTTGTGCCTGCGGAGCCTCTCGTTTCTGCTGTTCCGGCAGAACCGCGCAAGCCATTGCCCACCGTTGAATCCATTCTGGCACAGTTTCGCATTCGCGAATGGAACAAGCAGCCGGAGCCGGTTGCTGTAGCCCCGGTTCAGCCGGTCGCAGAGGCGCCGGTTGCGCCAATGGCAGTCATTACACCGGAACCTGTTGCAGCCGTTGAGGTCGAAACGCCTGCGCCGCAGCCGATTGCGGTTGTGCCAGAAATCGTACCCGAAGTTGTCGGGGAAGCTACTGAAGATGAAGTCGTGCTCACCGTTGCGGAAGCCGAAGAGCATGTCATCGAGGAAGTGGCAGCTCCAGAGCCGGTCATCGAAAAGCCTGCCCCGGTCAAGGCGGCGCCTTCGATTGCATTGTATCAGCCGCAGCCCCTCCCCCGCGCGGAGGCACCGGTTATCCACGGCAGCTATGAATTCCCGCCGCGCGATCTCTTGCAGATGCCGCCCGAACAGGACGGAAATGTCATCACGCAGGAAATGCTGGAACGCAGCGCCGGGCTTCTCGAAAGCGTACTGGAGGATTTTGGCGTGCGCGGCGAGATCATCCATGTCCGCCCCGGCCCCGTCGTTACGCTCTATGAATTTGAACCGGCGCCTGGCGTAAAATCCTCGCGTGTCATCGGCCTCGCCGACGACATCGCCCGCTCCATGTCGGCGCTGTCCGCCCGCGTGGCTGTAGTTCCGGGCCGCAATGTCATCGGCATCGAACTGCCGAATGCCAATCGCGAAACGGTCTACCTGCGTGAAATGATCGATAGCCGCACTTTCGAGGCATCGAATTACCGTCTGCCGCTTTGCCTCGGCAAGGGTATCGGTGGTGAGCCGATCATTGCAGAACTGGCCAAGATGCCCCACCTTCTGGTGGCAGGCACCACAGGCTCGGGCAAGTCGGTTGCAATCAACACGATGATCCTCTCGCTGCTCTACCGTTTCAAGCCGGAAGAATGCCGCCTGATCATGGTCGATCCGAAGATGCTGGAACTGTCCATCTATGACGGCATTCCGCACCTTTTGACCCCGGTTGTTACCGATCCGAAGAAGGCTGTCGTCGCCCTGAAATGGGCTGTGCGCGAGATGGAAGAACGCTATCGCAAGATGGCCCGTCTCGGCGTCCGCAACATCGAAGGCTTCAATGCCCGCGCCGCCTCGGCCAAGGGCAAGGGCGAAACCGTGATGTGCACGGTGCAGTCCGGCTTCGACAAGGAAACAGGTGAAGCGACCTATATTCAGGAAGAACTCGACCTGACGCCGATGCCTTACATCGTGGTCATCATTGACGAGATGGCCGACCTGATGATGGTTGCAGGCAAGGACATCGAAGGCGCAGTCCAGCGTCTTGCCCAGATGGCCCGCGCCGCCGGTATCCACCTCATTATGGCCACACAGCGCCCATCGGTCGATGTCATTACCGGCACGATCAAGGCCAACTTCCCGACCCGCATTTCGTTCCAGGTTACCTCGAAGATCGACAGCCGCACCATCCTCGGTGAAATGGGTGCCGAGCAGCTTCTCGGTCAGGGCGACATGCTGCATATGGCAGGCGGCGGACGCATCGTCCGTGTCCATGGCCCGTTCGTTTCCGACGAGGAAGTGGAAAAGGTGGTCAACCACCTGAAGGAACAGGGACGCCCGGATTATCTGGCGACCGTCACGGAAGACGAGGAAGACGAAGACGCAACCCAGGAAGCGGCGGTTTTCGATGCAACCTCGATGGGTTCGGAAGATAGCGACGACGTGTATGAACAGGCCATCAAGGTCGTGATGCGCGACAAGAAGTGCTCTACGTCTTACATCCAGCGTCGTCTCGGTATCGGTTATAACCGCGCAGCCTCGCTCGTGGAGCGTATGGAAAAGGATGGTCTGGTCGGCCCCGCCAATCATGTCGGCAAGCGCGAAATCCTGACAGGCAATCGCGACTGATCACCGCCAGATCAAGGTTAGAAAAAGGCCGGATTGCACACGCGATCCGGCCTTTTGCTGCGCGTTGCCAAGGGGTTAGAAACTGTTGCAGCAATGCGCTTGTCAAGATGTAAAATTTAGTTAATACTTAGTTCATTCGTACATTCTTGATAATCGGTCGAGACAGCCTCGAAAGCTGTCACGCGCCAAGAAGATAGGGAGAATGATCGATGAAAAGCATAATTATCGGTCCTGCGACTAACGAAAAGGATCGCACAGTTACGCAGCAGATTTTGCTGCGCATTCATGAGCAGATGCCAAAGCCCTCGGAAGACAAGACACAGGTTTGCAACGTATTGCGCCTGTCGAAGGGTGGCTATTCGCACCGCAGACGCAGAATTCATAAACTTGCCTGAGAACGAAGCGATATAATAAAATTTTGCTCAGCGCCACGCATTCATCACGAATGCGGCAGGCGCTGTAATTTTATCTAACATGATACTACCTGAAGCGTTCGTTGTGCATCCGTAGGGATGCACAACGCTTTAGTACGAAAGATCGAGTGCGCGATAAAGCTCGGTATCCCTTGCCTCGCCATTCATGCGTTCCGCCAGAATTCGCCCTGTCGTCGGCCCAAGTGTAAACCCTTGATGACCGTGCCCGAAATTCAGCCACAAACCCTTGTGTCGCGGAGCCTCCGCAACGACGGGCAGCATACGGGGCATACAGGGGCGACTGCCGAACCATGGCGTGTTTTCCGTAGGTGCGCCAATGTCGAAAAGCTCGCCTATGGCCTTGATAGACCTGTTAAGCTGCTGATGGCGAGCCACGCTGTTCAAAGGTGTCAGTTCGGCCCCGGTCAGGATGCGCAAGCCTGCATCCATCGGCGTTACGACTGTTGAATTGTTTACGTCAACGATTGGAACCTTCGGCCCGGTGCCCGAAAAATGTTGATGGTATCCACGCTTGATAACAAGTGGAATTTTATAGCCGAAACCGCGGAGGACTTCCGGACTCCATGGGCCCAGTGCAAGAACGACGTGGCGTGCGCGATGTGGTCCTTCGGTTGTGTCAACCTGCCAGCCGGAACCATCCTGCCGCAAACTACGCGCATCGCCGTGCAGAAAGATTCCGCCGCGCTTTACGAACAGGCCAGCATAGGACTGGACGAGAGCGCCCGGATCGGAACAGGACCAGGGATCGGTCCAGTGGATGGCCCCGGCCGGATCTGTCTTCAACGACGGTTCAGCAGTGCGGACAGCCTTACTGTCCTCTATGATGCTCGCAACGCCGAACTCCTGTTTTTTCCGCTCCGCATCACGCGCGGAAATATCAAACGACCGGGCGGAACGATGCAGCTCACGCAGTCCGGTCCGCCTTATCAGGGTCTCAGCTCCTGAAGCCTCAATCAAAGGAGCATGATCGTCGGCAGCGCGCCGGATCATACGCGCATAGAACTGCGAAGCTGTGCGGTGACGCCCTGCTTCCGAATTGTGCCAGTAGCGCGACAGGGCACCAATCTGCCCCGGCATATCGCGAAGCCGCCAAACAACCTGATTGTTGGCGCCGAAGGCGGCCTTCAACAGTTCTGACGGGGCGCGTGGCAAGGCATAGGGGCTTACGGCTTCTGTCTGGATTATCCCGGCATTGCCATAACTCGTTTCGGTTCCCGGACCGCTTCGGTCGACGAGAAGAACGGACCAGCCCCTTTCCTGCAGGGCGAGCGCCGCGCCGACACCCACCATACCGGCACCCAGAACGATGCAATCCGTCATATCCAGCTACTTCTCAGAAATGGTACGATTCTCTTTGCGCCAGTATGTAAAATCTGGCCTGCGACTGACAAGTTCGATGATCACGTTCTTTTGTGGTCCAACCCTTTCTTGGCATTGAATTTTTGTTATAGAAGGCCACTTTCTGCATCAGGCTCTGTTGGCTGCCGTGATTGAAGGACAAGATGATGCCCTCCCCCGAAAATGAACAAACGGTCCAGAAAACCTCTTCCCGGTTCTTCCTTGGTTTGATGTCGGTGCTGGGGGTCATCTTCTTCATCGTTTTCATGGGGCTGGGCATCTGGCAGGTCGAGCGCCTGCAATGGAAGCTCGATCTCATCGCAAGGGTTGATGCGCGTGTTCATGCCGAGCCAATTGCGGCGCCGGGTCCGGACGATTGGGCCAATGTCAACCAGAAGGATGACGAGTATCGTCATGTCATGCTGACCGGCACCTATCTGAACGACAAGGAAGTGCTGGTTCACGCGCTGACCGAACGAGGCGCGGGCTATTGGGTCCTGACGCCGATGCGTTCGCCCGACGGCGCGCTGACTTTCATCAATCGTGGCCTGGTTCCAAACGACAAGCGCGATCCGTCATCGCGGCAGGAAACGCAAATTGCCGGTGAAACGACTGTGACCGGCCTGTTGCGTATGCCGGAACCTGACGGGTTCTTTCTGCGCCCGAACGATCCGGCGCGCAATGACTGGAATTCGCGCGATGTCGCAGCCTTTGCGCAGAAGGAAAATCTGGGGCCGGTTGCGCCCTATTTCATCGATGCCGATGCAACTGCCAGCGCAGGGGCGCTTCCCATTGGCGGGCTGACGGTCGTGAAATTCCGTAACAGCCATCTTTCCTATGCAATTACATGGTTTGCGCTTGCTGCCATGATTGCAGGTGCCGCCATTTTTCTCTGGCGACACGAGCGTAGGTCAAAGAGCTAGATATGTAGTGCGTGGCCGAAAGCTTTCATGCTCGCCTCTGCAAATCCTTCGCTCAATGTCGGATGCGCATGGATCGTAGCGGCGATATCTTCCAGTCTTGCGCCCATCTCCACTGCCTGCGCGAAGGATGACGAAAGCTCGGCTATGCCGACGCCAACAGCCTGAATACCGAGGATGAGGTGATTATCCGCACGTGCAACGACGCGGATCATGCCGTCTTCGCGTTCGATGGTCATTGCCCGGCCATTGGCCTGAAACGGGAAAATACCGACCTGAATTTCATGACCGGCCTTGCGGGCTTCATCCGGCGACTGCCCGACAGTGACGATTTCCGGATCGGTGAAGCAGACGGCGGGGATGCAGCGTTTGTCCCAGAGTTGATTGCCGCCAGCGATGATTTCCGCCACCATCTCGCCCTGTGCCATGGCACGATGCGCAAGCATGGGCTCACCGGTCACGTCGCCGATAGCATAGACACCGCGCATGGAGGTGCGGCAGCGCTCGTCGATACGGATGAAACGTCCGTCCATATCGAGGCGGATTTCACTGAGACCCCAGCCATCGGTTTGTGGTTTGCGGCCCACGGTGACGAGTATCTTGTCAGCCTCGATGGTTTTCGTGGTTCCATCGGCGGTGAGAACTTCCAGCCCCGTCTCATCCTTTGATAGTCCCTTGGCTGAAGTGCTGGTCAGGACGTCGACACCGAGCGCCTTCAGGCGTGCCATGACCGGACGCGTCAGTTCGGCATCATATTGCGGCAGGATGCGGTCCGTCGCTTCCACCACAGTAACCTTCGCACCAAGCTTGGCAAAGGCCGTGCCGATTTCCAGCCCGATATAGCCGCCACCGACAATGGCGAGCTTTTCCGGGATTTTTTCCAGCGACAGTGCTTCAGTGGACGAAATGACTTTTCCGCCAAATGGCAGCGCCTGAATTTCCACCGGGACCGAACCGGTTGCGATCACGATGTTTTCTGCGTGGATCGTCTGGCGGCCTGTATCGGTTTCGACGAGAACGGTCTTCCCGTCGAGAAAGCGAGCCTGTCCATGGAACATGCGCACGCGCGACCGTTTCAGGAGGCCTGCCACGCCGCCATTCAGACGGCTCACGATGCCGTCTTTCCATTCAAGCGTTCTGGCAAAATCGATGGCCGGATTTTCTGCCGAAATACCGAGCGCGCCCTTTGACGCGAAGACAGAAAGCCGGTGGAATTCATCGGCGGCATGGATCAGCGCCTTGGATGGGATGCAGCCCACATTGAGGCAGGTGCCACCCAGTCGTGTCTTTTCCACCAGCACTGTATCGATGCCAAGCTGGCCTGCCCGGATGCCGCATACATAGCCGCCGGGACCGCCTCCGATGATCAGGAGTTTGCAGGAAATCTCGCTCATTCGATCAGCCTTCTACAAAAATCATCGCGGGCGTCTCCAGAAGGCTTTTCAGCTTCTGCACGAAGACAGCAGCGTCCCAGCCGTCGATAACGCGATGGTCGAAACTGCATGACAGGTTCATCATCTTGCGCGGCACGAACTGCGCGCCGTCCCACATCGGACGAACGGCCATCTTGTTGATGCCGACGATTGCAACTTCCGGGCGGTTGATGATTGGTGTCGTGGCGATTGCGCCAAGCGGTCCAAGCGATGTGATGGTGATGGTGGAACCGGTCAGTTCTTCCCGCTTCGCCGTACCGTTACGCGCCGCATCAGTAACACGCGACAATTCGGAAGCCGCCGCGAATAGGTTCATGCTTTCCGCATGGCGCACCACCGGCACAATCAGGCCGTTCGACGTCTGCGTGGCGATGCCGATATGCACACCGCCGAACTGGCGGATGATGTCGGCCTCGTCATCGAAATGCGCATTGAGACCGGGCTGCTCCTTCACGGCTTTCACGATCGCGCGGATGATAAACGGCAACAGCGTGAGGCGCGGACGCCCCTCTTTCTGCTCGTGATTGAGCTTGGCGCGCAGCTCCTCAATCTGGCTGACGTCAACTTCCTCAACGATGGTGATATGCGGAATATGGCGTTTCGCCTCGGCCATGCGTTCGGCAATCTTGCGGCGGAGGCCGATAACCTTGATCTCGTTGACCGAACTATCGGCTGCGTAACCGGACAGAGACGGCGCTGCGCCCGTTTCCTGCTGGAAAAAGAGGTCGAGGTCTTCATGTGTGATACGTCCCGCCGGTCCCGTACCGCGAACACGACGCAGGTCGACGCCTGCATCGCGGGCACGCAGTCTGACGGATGGCGTTGCCAGCGGCTTTTCGCCCTCACCGCGTACTGGGCCAGCGCCGGTGAATGGTCGGCCAGCACTCTCACGCTTCGGCGCAGCGGGCTTCGGAGGAACCGGCGTCTGCAACAGAACCGGTGTTTCAGGAGCTGGTGCTGGTTGCGGTTTGACCGTTTCCACAGCCGCTGGAGCCGGATTTTTCTCGGCTTTTTCGGCAGGCTTTTCTTCCGTCGCACCGCCCTCGATCTCCAGACGGACGAGTTCGGAGCCCACCGCGATCTTCTCGCCGACTTTGCCATTGATGGCGATGACCTTGCCGCCGCGTGATGATGGAATTTCCACCGTTGCCTTGTCGGTCATGACGGCAGCGAGAAGATCATCCTCGCGCACGACATCGCCGACCTTCACATGCCATTCGACAAGTTCAGCTTCGGCAACGCCTTCACCAACATCGGGGAGCTTGATTGTAAAATGTGCCATTCTTCCCTCCCCCTCAGGCTTCCATGATGGATGTTAGCGCGCGGCCCACCCGGTCCGGACCGGGGAAATAGGCCCATTCCTGCGCATGCGGATAAGGCGTATCCCAGCCGGTAACGCGGAGGATAGGCGCTTCCAGATGATAGAAGCAATCGCGCTGCACGAGTGCGGCAAGTTCTGCACCATAACCGCAGGTCAGCGTCGCTTCGTGCACGATAACGCAGCGCCCGGTCTTCTTCACAGACGCCATGATTGTGTCCGTATCGAGCGGAAGCAGTGTGCGAAGATCGATAATCTCCGCATCGACGCCGGTTTCTTCGGCGGCTGCAAGCGCCACATGAACCATGGTGCCATAGGCAAGCACCGTCACGTCGCTGCCCTCGCGGCGAATGGCAGCCTTGCCGAGCGGCACGGTATAGTAGCCTTCCGGCACATCCCCGAGATCGTGCTTCTTCCAGGACGTCACCGGACGGTCGTGATGCCCGTCGAAAGGACCGTTATAAAGGCGCTTCGGCTCGAACATGATAACGGGGTCAGGGTCTTCGATGGCCGCCAACAGCAACCCCTTGGCATCGGCAGGCGTGGACGGCATGACCGTCTTCAGGCCCGACACATGGGTGAAAAGCGCTTCGGGGCTCTGGCTGTGCGTCTGGCCACCATAGATACCGCCGCCGGATGGCATGCGGATCACGATAGGACAGGTGAACTCGCCCGCAGAGCGATAACGCAGGCGTGCCGCTTCCGAAACGATCTGGTCATAGGCCGGATAGACATAGTCCGCGAACTGCACTTCGATACAGGGGCGAAGGCCGTAAGCGGCCATGCCGATGGCGGTGCCGACAATGCCCAATTCGCTGATCGGCGCGTCGAAGCAGCGTTCTTTGCCGTATTTCTTTTGGAGGCCGGCCGTACAGCGGAAAACACCGCCAAAATATCCGACATCCTCACCAAACACGACGACCTTCTTGTCGCGTTCCATGGCGATATCGTGGGCGTTCTGGATCGCCTCGATCATGGTCATTTTCGTCATAGATCAGAACCCCGCTTCCTGACGCTGGCGGATAAGATGCGGCGGCGTTTCAGCATAGACATCCTCAAACATGTCACGCATTGACGGCTTGCGACCATCATGCAGCGTACCAATAGCTTCCGCTTCGCGCTGTGCAGCAACCACCAGGTCCATTACTTCGGCTTCGGCCTGCTTGTGGCGCTCATCCGACCAGACGCCGCGCTTGATAAGATGGTTCTTGAGCCGCAGGATCGGATCGCCGAGCGGCCACGCATCGCTTTCGGCTTTGGGGCGATAGGCGGAAGGGTCATCCGAGGTAGAATGCCCGCCAGCGCGATAGGTCACATATTCGATGATGGTCGGCCCGAGATTACGCCGGGCGCGTTCCACAGCCCATTTGGCAACCGCATGAACGGCCAGATAGTCGTTGCCATCGACACGCAGGGCAGGAATGCCGAAACCGTGCCCACGAGCTGCGAAAGTGCCGGAGCCGCCGCGCGCAATGCCCTGAAAGGTGGAAATAGCCCACTGATTGTTGACGATATTCATCACCACCGGGGCTTTGTAGGTCGAAGCAAAGACCAAAGCTGCGTGGAAATCGCTTTCTGCGGTCGAGCCATCGCCGATCCATGCGGCAGCGATCTTCGTATCATGGCTGATGGCCGACGCCATGGCCCAGCCGACGGCCTGCGTATATTGCGTTGCGAGGTTGCCCGAAATGGTGAAGAAGCCATGTTCCTGCGATGAGTACATCACCGGAAGCTGGCGCCCTTTCAACGGGTCCTGCTCGTTGGAGAAAATCTGGTTCATCATCGTGACGAGCGGATAGTCGTCGGCAATGAGCAGACCGGCCTGACGATAGGTCGGGAAATTCATGTCGCCCTTGCGCAGTGCCTTGCGGAAAGCGCAGCTCACCGCTTCTTCGCCCAGATGCTGCATATAGAACGAGGTCTTGCCCTGACGCTGAGCCATCATCATGCGGGCATCATAAGCCCGCAGGATCATCATGTGGCGAAGCCCGTCCTTCAGCTCATCGTCGGTCAAGGTGCCCGCCCAGGGACCAACCGCCTCGCCTTCGCGGTTCAAAACGCGGATGATGCTGAAAGCCAGATCGCGCATCGCTTCCGGTTTTTCATCAATTTCCGGTCTGCGAATGCTTCCCGCACGCGGAATTTTGACATGGGAGAAATCCGGTGCATCACCAGGCCGCCACTCCGGCTCGGGAACATGCAGGGATAGTACGACATCATCGCTCATGCGGGTAACCCTCGAAACTGGCCTCGGGAACTTACAGAATGTCGAACGGGAGAATATTGGATTGGTTCCGTGCGTTTCGGAAACCCTATTGCCGGCGCTGTTGCTCACATCTGCCGATCTTGTTCCTCCCATGCGACATGGCGCCGATTTCCTCCTTCGGCTCCATCCGTTTTCAGGGTGGAACGGGTTCAAAAATAAAGCAAGATTATTTTTCGACTGCTTCAGCGCTCTTTTGTGAAACCGGTTCGCTCCTGCATTGAAAGGAACAGAGATGCATCGCACGAAACAAGCTTATTTCCGTGATTTAAATGGGATTTTAAGTGGAATGTTTTGCTGTCATATACCGCAATAATATTGCTTTTGATTGACGGAAACGTCAGTACCTATTGGTACTCTTTCGGCTGTTTTGAACACTGTTTTCGTTTCTCACAAATTCAGCATGAGGCGTTTTGTCCATAGGTTTCGGTGTGAATTGCGTCCATCGGACGATGCCGATTCTCCAAAAAGAAAAGCCGCCCCCTGGGGTACGGCTTTTGGATAGAGTCTTGCAGGAAGCTGCGAAATGGCTGGTTCAGCGGATCGCTTTGCCGTTCGCATCGAACCGATGCACCTTGCCCTCATCCGGCGTAATGAAGATCACATCATCTTCATTGTAGTGGTGTTCGCCGAAGAGCCGCACCGTTATCAGGCCGGCAGCTTCTGTTTCGACGTAGAGGATCGTATCGGCGCCGAGATGTTCGGCGTGGATGACCTTGCCTTTCCACTTGCCGTTCTCGCGGCTGACGGAAATGTGCTCCGGGCGGATGCCGACAGTCTTCGCTCCAGTGGCACCAACACGAGTGCTGTCCACGAAAATCATCTGCGGCGAGCCGATAAAGCTCGCGACAAAGAGATTGTCCGGCCTGTTATAGAGTTCCATCGGCGAGCCGATTTGCTCGATGCGACCGGCATTGAGGACAACGATACGATCTGCAAGCGTCATCGCCTCGACCTGATCGTGCGTGACATAGATCATCGTCGCCTTGAGCTCGCGGTGCAGCTTGGCGATTTCGAGCCGGGTCTGAACGCGAAGCGCAGCGTCGAGGTTGGACAGCGGTTCATCGAACAGGAACAGTTCCGGTTCGCGTACCAGTGCACGACCGATGGCGACGCGCTGACGCTGGCCACCCGACATTTCAGCCGGACGGCGACCCAGATAAGGATCCAGTGCCAGCATTGCCGAAGCCTTGGAAACGCGCGTTTCAATTTCGGCCTTCGGCGTACCTGCCTGCTTGAGGCCAAGCCCCATATTGTCCTTGACCGTCAGGTGCGGATAAAGCGCATAGGACTGAAACACCATTGCGATGCCGCGCTTGGAAGGCGGCGTGACGGTTACATCCTCGCCATTGATGAGTACCTGACCGGAAGAGACGTCTTCCAGACCGGCAATGGAACGCAGCAGCGTTGACTTGCCGCAACCGGAAGGTCCGACGAAGATGATGAACTCGCCGTCCTGCACTTCAAGATTGATATCCTGCAGAACGTCCTGGGCGCCATAGCGCTTGTGTACCGATTTGAGTAGCAGCGATCCCACGTAACAAATTCCCTTAGAGCATTTCCAGCAAAAGTGCGAAGCGGTTTTGCGTAGGATAATGCGTGAAAACAGAGAGATAGAGCGGTTCCACGAATCCGTTTTAACTGGAACCGCTCTAATTTCTACCGGCTTACAGTTTGACAGGCTGGCCCGAGCGCACGCTTTCATCCGCCGCAAGGCAGATGCGCAGCGATTGCAGCGCGTCATCCATATGCCGGTCGAGATCGATATTCTCGCGAATGGCCTTCAGCATGTAAGCCTGCTCGCGTTCACACAATTCCTGATGTCCGGGCTCATCAGCCATGGAGAGGTCCGTATCCGGTTTCAGGAACTTGCCGTCCGCCCCGCGTTCTGCGCGATGAACACGGATTGTCGAGGTCTTGGTATGCGCGTCCACATCGTCGGACTTGGTCACGGCCTCGTTCATCACAATCGAGACGCAACCATTCGGCGAGATGACATCCTTCACGAAGAAGGCTGTTTCCGACATCATCGGTCCCCAGCCTGCCTCGTACCAGCCGACCGTACCGTCATCGAACAGCACCTGAAGATGGCCGTAATTATACATATCCGGCTTGATCTCGTCGGAAAGGCGCAAGCCCATGCCGCGCACTTCAACCGGCTTGGCGTCGGTGATCTGGCACATGACGTCCACATAATGCACACCGCAATCGACGATAGGCGACGTGGTGTTCATCAGGTTCTTGTGCGTTTCCCAGGTTGGGCCGCTGGATTGCTGGTTGAGGTTCATGCGGAAAACATAAGGTCCACCGAGCTGGCGCGCTTCGGAAATAAGCCGCATCCATGACGGATGATGGCGCAGGATATAACCGATCACGAGCTTGCGGCCGTTGGCCCGTGCGCAATCGATCACACGGCGCGCATCCTCAACCGTCGTTGCCAGCGGCTTTTCCACGAACACATGCGCGCCCTGCTCAAGCGCCGCGACGGCATAATCCGCATGGCTTTCCGAATAGGTGGCGACACAGGCGAGATCAGGTTTCAGTTCCTTCAATGCTTCATGGAAGGAAGGATGGATTTCATAGCCTGCCAGTTCATCGGGCACGGCAACCCTGGTGCGATTGACAAGGCCGATGACCTCGAAGCCCGGATTGCGGTGATAGGCGAGCGCGTGGCTGCGGCCCATATTGCCGAGACCGGCGGAAAGAACACGAACAGGATTTTGCATTGCAGAACTCATTTTACAGCCCCCGCGGTGATGCCGCGGATCAACTGCCGCGAGAAGATGACATAAAGGACGAGGATCGGGAACATCGCCAGCGAAAGGGCCGACAGAACCGCATTCCAGTTGGTGACGAACTGACCGATGAAGAGCTGCGAACCGAGCGTCACCGTCTTGGTGGCTTCACTTGGCGCAAGGATCAGCGGGAACCAGAGATCGTTCCAGATCGGGATCATGGTGAAGACGGCGACCGTGGCCATGGCAGGCCGGATCAGCGGCAGCACCAGCTTGAAGAAGATCGCATATTCCGACATGCCGTCTATTCGCCCGGCATTTTTCAAATCATCGGACACGGTTCGCATGAACTCCGACAGGATGAAGATCGCAAGCGGCAGGCCCTGCGCGGTATAAACGAGGATCAGCGCCGTCAGCGTGTTGACCAGACCGGCGGCCACCATGCCCTGCAGCAGCGCAACCGTGCCGAGCCGGATCGGGATCATGATGCCGATGGCGAGATAAAGGCCCATCAGCGTGTTGCCCTTGAAGCGGTATTCGGCGAGCGCAAAGGCTGCCATCGCACCAAACAGGATCACAAGGAAGATGCTCACTACCGTCACGACGGCACTGTTCTGAAAGTAAGTCAGGAAGGAACCCTGCTTCAGAACCGTTTCATAACCGATGAGGCTGAAGCTTTCCGGCGTCGGAAACTGCAACGGCGTGCGGAAAATCGCATTGCGGTCCTTGAACGAGTTGATCAGCGTAAGCGCCACCGGAAATACGGCAATCAGCATGTAGAAGATCAGGGCCGCATGGACGAGAGTGGTGCGAATGGGCGATGTACGTGCTTTCGACATGGTCTCGTCCTTCAGAACTGGTAGCGGCGCATGCGGCGCTGGATGCCGAACAGATAGAGCGACACACCTGCCAGAATGATGAGGAACATCACGGCGGCGATGGTTGCGCCCATGGACGGATTGCCAAGCTGCAGCTGGAAGCCGAAGAAAGTGCGATAAAGGAACGTGCCCAGAATATCAGTCGATTTGTCCGGTCCGGCCAGCGCGCCCTGCATCGAATAAACGAGGTCGAACGCGTTGAAGTTGGCAACGAAGGTCATCACCGAGATCAGGCCGATGGATGGCAGGATCAGCGGCAGCTTGATCTTGAAGAACTGGCTCCAGCCGGTAATGCCGTCACATTCGGCCGCTTCGATGATTTCATCGGGAATGTTCAGAAGGGCTGCATAGATCAGCATCATCGGAATGCCAACGAACTGCCAGACCGAGACGAGCGACACGGTGACAAGGGCGGTATCCGCCTTGCCGAGCCACGGGCCGAACAGCCATTTGAGACCGACAAGGTCCATCATCCACGGTGCCACGCCCCAGATCGGGGACAGGATCAGTTTCCAGATGAAGCCGACGATCACGAAAGACAGTAGCGTGGGAAGGAAGATCGCCGTGCGATAAAAGGCAGCAAAACGCAGCTTCGGCAGTGACAGCATGGCTGCCAGCAAAATTCCGATCGGGTTTTGAACAAGCATGTGAATGCAAAAGAATATAACGTTGTTTTTCAACGCATTCCAGAAATCGCGCGACCAGTTCGGATCACCGAAAAGCGCCTGGAAATTCGCGAACCCCACAAAAGCGCGCTGTCCGTCGACGACATTGAAGAATGCCTGCCGAAGGGTCTCGATCAATGGCAGCACCATTACCGCCGTATAGATCAGGACACAGGGCAGAAGAAATACAAGTATATGCCAACGCCGCGGGCGCTTGTGCACAATACCTGTCATGTCGGCAGATTGGCTCATATAGGCATTCGCTCTTCAAGAGCATTTCCAGCAAAGGTATCAACCGCTTGCGTTCGGAAATGCGTAAAACCAATGGTTAGCAGTTCTCACTCACGAGAATGCGTGCAAGTCGGAAATCCTGTTTCCCGTCTCTGCCCGCGCGCGTCACTTTTAAACTGACACGGAATACACCGATTGCAAAACAGCATGTCGATGCGACAGATGAAAAGATATGGGCGGCGCGCCCCCGCGATCGCCGCCCATATTATCCCGCGTTTTTACTTCGCAGGCTTGTACCAGCTGTCCAGACCTTCCTGCAGCTTCTTCGCGGCATCTTCCGGCGTCACAGTGCCGTTGATGACGTTGGCCGACTGAACCCAGGTTTCATTTTCGAGGTTCGGCGTGCCACGCGAGAGGATCTGGTAGGTCGAACGAATGGTCGGCTTGCACTTTTCGCGCCAGGAAACGAATTCCTGCGCCAACGGATCGCTCATCTTCACAGCCGTCGAGTTCAGGCTGAAGAAGCCCGGCAGCGCATTGGCGTAAATTTCAGCGAATTCAGGCGAAGACACCCAGTTCAGGAAAACCTTTGCCTGTTCTGCGTGCTTGCTCGAAGCATTGAGGCCGAGACCGATATCGTTGTGGTCGGAGATGTAGCAGGTATCGCCTGCATTCTTGACCGGCGGCGGGAAGGCCCCCATCTTGAACTGCGCCTGCGTGTTGAACAGGCCGATTTCCCACGAGCCAGCCGGATAGATGGCGGCGCGGCCAAGCGTGAACAGGTTCTGGCTGTCCGGATAGGTCTGTGCTTCGAAACCGTCGCCCAGATAATCCTTCCACTTGGCGAGAACCTTGAACGGCTCAACCCACTGCGGATCGGTGAGCTTTTCGGTGCCTGCGATCAGAGCCTTGCGGCCTTCTTCGCCCTTCCAGTAGGTCGGTCCGATATTCTGGTAGCCCATGGTCGCGGCTTCCCACATATCCTTCGTGCCCATGGCCATCGGGATGTAGTTACCGTCAGCCTTGATCTTCTCCAGAACGTCGAAGAATTCAGCTTCCGTGGCCGGAACCTTGAGCCCCAGCTTGTCGAAAGCTTCCTGATTGTAGATGAAGCCATGAATAACCGAAGCCATCGGTACGCAGAAGGTCTTCGAGCCGTCGTCGGTGGTCCAGGCGGACTTGGCGACGTCGGAGAAGTTCTTCATACCTTCGAGGTCGGTAAGATCGGAAAGTTTGCCCTTGTTGAACAACTCCAGCGAGGTGTCGAACGGACGGCAGGAAATCAGGTCGCCGCCTGAACCGGCGTCGAGCTTGGCATTGAGGGCCGCGTTGTATTCGGTCGGCGCGCTCGGTGCGAAATTGATCTTGATGCCAGGATTCTTGGCTTCAAAAGCCGGAATGATCTTTTCCTGCCAGATTTGCAGATCGTCGTTACGCCAGCTTTCAACCGTCAGCGTGACGTCTTCGGCAAGCGCAGCCGATCCCGACGCCAGAAGCGTGGAACCCAGCAGCATGAGTTTCAACGTATTACGAACCATTTGACCTTCTCCCGTTTTTAGAGCGCGGATGCGCAAAAGAGGCGAAAGTACGCCAGACCGTTTCGGTACGATCGCTCCTCGCGTTGCGGGAAAAGTACCGGCCCCCGCCGGTGATCTCCATCCCAAATCCGCGTGATCCTCGCCCTCAGCGGCATTGCGCTCCCCTTCTGCTGAAATTAATGCCAAAAACGTACCAATTGTCCAGAGAAGTTTACAACTTTCGCGCAGAAAAATTTAAAACGGTCATTTTTCTCAAATTTTATCAACGAATTAATCAATTTTTTCACAAGCCGACAAATCTGCTTGGTTAATGGTATTTTTTTGGTATCTTCAGGTCGGAGGTATCTTCATGACTGAATTCTTCATTGGCGTTGATGGCGGCGGCACGGGATGCCGCGTCTTGGTGGCGGATAGCGATGGTGCGATTCTGGGTTCGGGGCGCAGCGGCTCTGCCAATATCGTCACCGATCCGCAGACGGCGCTGATTAATGTGATCGCGGCGATCGACAACGCCTTTGACGATGCCGGGCTGGACAAGGCGCATTATGCTACCAGTCACGCGGTTCTCGGTCTGGCAGGCGGTAATGTCGAGGGTGCAGGCACCCCGATAGAACGCGGCCTGCCCTTCGCGCACTCCAATGTGGAATTTGATGGTGTGATCGCCCTGCAAGGCGCGCTAGGCGATCAGGACGGGATCGTTGCTATTCTCGGCACCGGCACGGCCTATATCACGCGCCGGAACGGCCGCATCCATTCGGTCGGCGGATGGGGCTTTCCCTTGAGCGACCTTGGCAGCGGTGCAAGGCTCGGCCAAAGCCTGCTACAGGAAAGCCTGCTCGTGCATGATGGCATTCATACGCGCACACGCCTGACGACGGATCTTTTGAACGAGTTCGACAACAATCCGGATAATCTGGTCGAATTTGCCTGGACTGCGAAGCCGGGCGACTTCGGCAAATATGCTCCGCGTATTTTCCAGTATGCGAGCGAGGGCGACGAAACTGCGCGAATGTTGCTGGAGCGCTCCGCTGCCTATGTCAGCGAAACGCTCGACGTGCTGATCAAACAGGGCGCTGAACGCATCAGTCTGCTGGGTGGCATGGCACCGCTTTATGTGGAATGGCTGCCGCCACACCAGCAGAAGCTCCTGGTCAAACCTGCGGCGGATGCTTTGACAGGCGCGCTGCAGCTAGCCCTCAAGCGATATGGGCCGCAAAGCGGAAAGGCGCGCGAATGAGCGGAAATTTCAGCGCTTTCCTGCCCAAGAACCTGCAGGGTTCTGCGCCATCCTCCGGCGGGCCGCTCTATATGCAGCTGCGTCAATCACTGGAGGCTGCAATCCGCGCCGGGCAACTGGTTGATGGCGAAGCCCTGCCGCCGGAGCGCGACATTGCTGAATATGCCAATATCAGCCGTGTGACGGTGCGCAAGGCCGTGGACGATCTCGTCAAGGCCGGGCTTCTCGTGCGCCGTCACGGTTCGGGCACGTTCGTCGTACGCCCAAGCGAGCGCGTGCAGCAGTCGCTCTCGATGCTGACCTCGTTCACCGAGGATATGGCGCGCCGCGGCATCACCACGCAATCCCGGTGGCTGGAGCGCGGCCTCTATTACCCCTCGCCCGAAGAGATGATGAAGCTGGGTGTTTCTTCAGAGACGCGCGTTGCCCGCCTCGGTCGTCTGCGTATTGCAAGCGACATGCCGCTGGCCATTGAACGGGCAAGTCTTTCAAGCGAAATCCTGCCCGATCCGGATGCGGTGAAGGGTTCGCTCTACGCCGAACTGAGCCGTACCGGATTTCGTCCTGTGCGCGCGGTCCAGCGCATAGCGGCCTGCAACATCAAGGACCCCGATGCACGCATTCTGGGCGTCAAGGAGGGCGATGCAGGTCTGTCCATCGAGCGACTGTCCTATTTGCCGTCCGGTCGGGTGGTGGAGTTTACAAAATCGCTTTATCGCGGCGATGCCTATGATTTCGTAGCAGAACTGACCATACCGCAACCTTGATCGACCTCTACCAAAGAAAGCGGCCCGTTTCCGGGCCGTTTTTATTTCATATCGAAGCATAATCCTACCGGAGTGAAATGAGGATCGATAAGATTATGCTTGAAATAGAGGACGTTAGAGCGCCGATCTGAAGCAATCAGATCGAAATGCGCTCTAATGATGTTTCTTGCCTTCACGGGCCAGATCCGCTGTCGGATCGGCCACAAGACGCTTGCGCGCCCGATCGTCCATCAGTTCGTACCACATGGCGTTGAGCACGGCGAAAGCCGCAGCAAGCGGAAGCCCCAACAACCAGGAAAAATACCACATATCGCTTTCCTTTCTCGGTTGGTTCAAGCGCATCCCGAAAGTGTGAAACGGTTTTCGGATAAGATGCGCGTTAAAATGAAACTTACAGAGCGCTGATCTGATGTAATCAGATTGAAAAGCGCTCTAGTAAGCGTGATTGCTTTCGTCTTCGATCATGTCCTTGTCGACCTTGCCCCACAGAACCTTGTAGACCCAGGACGTGTAGAGGACGATCAACGGCAGGAAGATGAGCGTCACGACCAGCATGATGAACAGCGTCATATGGCTGGAAGACGAATCCCATACCGTCAGGCTTGAACGCGGATCGAGCGACGATGGCAGAATGAACGGGAACATCGACACGCCGACCGAGGAAATAATGCCGAAGATCGACAGTTTTCCGAACAGCAGCGGTGCCAGCTCACGACGGCTACGCAATGCTATGAAGACCGCAAGCGCTCCCAAAATGCCAAGCGCCGGAGCGATCAGCAGGATCGGATAGTTTGCATAGTTGGCGAACCACGCACCGTGATCCAGTTCGACGGTCTTGCGCAGCGGATTGGACGGCCCATCGGTCACGATGGCGCTCGTGATCCGGTAGCCCGAAACCCAGAACCAGCTGATGACGCCAGCCAGAACATAGAGCACGACAGTCAGAAGAGCTGCAATGCTGCCATAGGACCGCGCACGCGCCTGAACAGCACCGGTCGTTTTCAACACAAGCCACGAGGCGCCGTGCATGCTGAGCATAGTCACCGAAAGCACGCCGCAAAGCAGCGCAAACGGATTGAGCAGACCAAAGAACGAGCCCTCATAGAAAATCTGGAGATCATCGGCGAGGCGGAACGGAACACCTTGCAAGACATTGCCGACTGCAACACCGAAAATGAGGGCGGGAACGAAACCGCCGATGAACAGCGCCCAGTCCCAGCCTCTCCTCCAGGCCTCACTGTCACGCTTGGAACGATATTTGAACCCGACCGGGCGCAGGATGAGCGCGAACAGGATGATAAACATCGCCAGATAGAAGCCCGAGAAGGACACTGCATAGAGCGGTGGCCAGGCGGCGAAAATCGCGCCGCCCCCGAGGATCAGCCACACCTGATTGCCTTCCCAGACTGGGCCAATCGTGTTGATGATGATGCGCCGTTCGACATCTGTCTTGCCGATGACTGGCATGAGTATATCGACACCGAGGTCGAACCCGTCCATCGCGGCAAAGCCGATCAGCAATACACCGAGCAGCACCCACCAGATAAGGCGCAGGGTTTCATAGTCCAACAAATCGCTGAGTATCATGATCCTTACTCCGCAGGTGCAATGCTGGCCGGTGCGAGAATTGCTTCCGGCTTGCTGTCGGGTTCAGGTCCAGCCTTGATGGCGCGTATCATCAGGCCCATCTCGATGATGAAGAGAACCGTGTAGATCGCCACGAAACCAAGTATGGTCAGCAGCACTGTGGATGCTCCGAGATTGGAAACCCCAACTGCCGTCGGCAATATGCCTTCGATGACCCATGGCTGGCGACCGAACTCTGCAACGATCCAGCCCATTTCGGCCGCGATCCATGGCAGCGGTATCGCAAATACGGCGATCCGCAACAGGAACGGGTAACGGTCGAGTTTACGACGCGCCGACAGCACGAAGAATGTGCCCGTCAGCAGGATCAGAAAGAAGCCGATGCCGACCATGATGCGGAAAGCCCAGAACAGGGGCAGAACGCCGGGAACGGTGTCGTTGGCGGCCTGCGTGATCTGCGCGTCGGTTGCCTGACGCGGATCGTCGACATAACGCTTCAGCAGAAGCGCATAGCCCATCCACTGGCTGTTATCGGCAAAGACGTCCTTGACTTCCTGCGGAACGGCGTTCGTATCGCCAGCCGCGCGGATTTTCTGCAAGGCGTCATAGGCGACGATACCGTTGCGGATATGGTTTTCCGCGCTCTGGACCAGATCATTGATGCCCTGGATAGGCGTCGTGAGAGAGCGCGTACCGATCAGGCCCATGACCCATGGAATATGCACCGCGAAATGGGTTTCACGCGCCGCCTGATCCGGAAAGCCGAATACGGTGAACGAAGCCGGAGCAGGCTCGGTTTCCCACATGGCTTCAATGGCTGCGATCTTCATCTTCTGGTGTTCATTGGCCAGATAACCGCTTTCATCGCCAAGGACGACGACGGACAGCGAGGCGGCCAGACCGAAGGATGCAGCGATAGTCAGGGAACGTTTGGCGAGTTCTACTGAACGACCCTTGAGCAGATACCAGGCTGAAACACCAAGAACGAAAATGGATGCCGTGACATAACCGGCGGAAACCGTATGAACGAACTTGGCCTGTGCAACCGGGTTCATCAGCACCGCGAAGAAATCGGTGATCTCCATGCGCATGGTTTCGGGATTGAACGCCGACCCGACCGGATTTTGCATCCAGCCATTGGCGATCAGAATCCACAATGCGGAGAAGTTCGAGCCGGCCGCAACCGCATAGGTTGCCATCAGGTGCCCGACTTTCGACAGGCGATCCCAGCCGAAAAAGAACAGGCCCACAAAGGTCGCTTCAAGGAAGAATGCCATCAGACCTTCGATGGCGAGCGGTGCGCCGAAGATGTCGCCGACATAGTGGCTGTAATAACTCCAGTTCATGCCGAACTGGAATTCCATCACGATCCCCGTTGCAACGCCCATGACAAAGTTGATGCCAAAAAGCGTACCCCAAAATTTCGTCATCTGCCGCCAGATGAGTCGCCCCGTCATCACATAAACGGTTTCCATGATGGCAAGCAGCACGGAAAGACCCAAGGTCAGAGGTACGAAGAGGAAGTGATAAAGTGCCGTGATTGCAAACTGCAATCGCGACAGGGAGACAATATCGAGTTCCATCTCTTTAAGCCGGTAACCCGGCCCTCCTGGTGTTATGAGCAGCGCTTCCAGCGCGGCCCCATTTTGAATGCGGCGGCTTCTTAGAACCCGCACTCCGCTTCAATTTCAAATATCGGCCCAGATATGGACACGGACTTCAAATCATTCTCCATGTCCACGCGGCTCATCTCATGGTCTCAAGGATTTCGCCAAAACGCGGCGAATTCTTACCTACGGACTCAACTAGAGCGCCTTGATTTAAAACAATGATCCGTTCACAAATTTGCGCATCGCGGCGGATATGCGTGGCGATCAGCAAGGTGCGTGGACCTGTCTTGACCGTGAGACGCTCCAGAACATCCTGTGCTGTTGCAGCGTCCAGCCCCTCGGTCGGCTCATCCAGCAGCCAGAGCGGAACATCGGTCAGGAAAAGGCGCGCCAGAGCCAGACGGCGTGCCTGTCCGCCAGAAAGCCCCAGACCGCCCTCGCCCAGCATTGCATCCAGCCCGGCAGGCAACTCAGCGATAAATGCGCCAAGGCCAGCGGCTTGCAATGCATCCATCAGTTCCTGATCGCTCGCATCAGCGCGCGCCAGCCGGAGATTGTCGCGAAGACTGTCCTGAAAAAGTTCTGTTCGCTGCGTGAGAAGACGGGCGGGCAGCACGGCAACATTGCCCCGATCAGCCGGAATTTCACCTGCGACGAGATTGAACAAGGTTGATTTGCCGGCGCCGCTCGTGCCTATAATGGCAACACGCTCGCCCGCTGCAATATCGAGATCGAGGCTTTTCAGGGCATCCCGGTCGGCGCCATCGTGACGCACGGACACGTTTTTCAGGTGAACGGCCGCGCCATTCTCCGGCTTCTTGGGCACCCCCAATTCGACATCACCGTGCAACTGGGGGGCGACGCGCTTTGCAGCGAGTATCGTGCGTCCAAGTTCCATCGCACCACGCCGCAAAGCAGAAAAAGGTTCCATCGCACCAAGGATGATAAGCATTCCGAGGGCTGCAACGGGTGCGCCGATAGTTCCTGACTGCATCAGCAATCCAACGGCGACGAGGCCACCTGCAAGCAATGCTGCGTGAACGATACCGAAACTGGCGCCAGTGACGATCTCTATGCGATTAAGCTTGCGATCCGAAGCGGCGACATAGCCGTCTGCACGCACCAAGGCCAGTTTCTGATCTTCCAGACGCCCCGCCATTAGAAGCTCGGTCTGCCCGGCAACCAGATCGACGGTGCGGGCGCGCAGCGCTTCCGTGCCCTTTGCGCGCTGTCGCATGGACTTTTCGGACTGGCGAGCTGCCGAAAGCGGAATGCCAAGACCTGCAACGAGCAAAACAAGCGCTACCAGCAGTCCGAATAACGGGCTCATCAGACCAAGCGCGATGCCGGCCACAAGCGCTGTCGCAAGTGCGGCACCGACAGGCACCACCACACGCAGATAAAGCGAGTCGAGTGCATCAATGTCTGCCGTCAGGCGGAACAGGAGACGCGCCGGACGTTTCAATAAAGCGTTTGCAGCACTCGGGCGCGCCCAGCTACGGAACAGCTTTTCGCGTAATGCCGCAAGGATTGCGAGCGTTGCATCATGGGTGACAAGCCGCTCCAGATAGCGGGAACCGGTGCGCAGGATAGCAAGCAGGCGAATACCGGCGGCGGGCGCGAACACGTCGAACACAACTGCGGTCGCAATGCTCAAGCCAGCAATCGCCGTTGCCGTTATGAACCAGCCTGACAGGCCGAGAAGAGCAATACCGGCGAGGACAGTTACGGTTGCCGTCGCGATACCGGCAAGAAGTGCCGTCCCCTTGGTCTGAAAGAAGAGCCGCAAAATCGGTTGTAATGACCGGAGACCGTTCATTCCGCTGCCCTCCTCTGCCAGACCGGATCTTTATCTTCGCTGCCATCCAGACGGATGATGCGATCCATTCTACGGGCAAGGGTTTCGTCATGGGTTGCGACCAGCAACGTCTTGCCTTTGGCGAGCCTGAGAAGACTGTCGGCAATGATCGTTGCCGTTTCCTGATCCAGATGAGCGGTGGGCTCATCAGCCAGAATAATATCTGCATCGGGATCAACTGCCGCACGGGAAAGTGCCAGCCGCAGGGCTTCACCGCCCGAGATTCCGGCACCGTTCTCGCCAATCAGGCTATTGCCGGTAATGCCGAGAACATGGCCGAGCGCCATGTCATCGATGATGGCTTTTGTGTCTTCCGCTTCGGCTTTTCGACCAAGCGTGATGTTTTGGCGGGCCGAACCGGCAAAGATATGCGGCTTCTGGCCGATCCAGCTCATCCGTGCGCGAAGCGCGGTTGCGGTTTCATCGCTAAGTTCAACACCACCGATTTCTATCCGGCCTGCTTGTTGAGCCGTCAACCCTGCAATGAGCGCCAGAATGGTGGACTTGCCGTAGCCACTCGGCGCCAGCAATGCCACGTGTTCGCCTGCCTCGATGTCGAGATTGAACGCATCGAGAACCTTGGTTCCTGTCCCATAACCGAAGTCGATATTGTGCAAAGTGACTGCGGGTGTATCGCCCATTGCAGTTTGACTTCCACTCCTGCCAACAATTGGCATCGGATGCTCAGCGAGCTTTTCCAGCGCGTCGACAGAGGCTTCACCCGCCGCACGATCGTGCCACACGGCTGAAAGATCGCGTAACGGTTCGAAGAATGCAGGAGACAGAAGCAGGACGAAAAGGCCTTCTGCCAAAGTCAACTTATGGCCCCAGGCTCCGAAGTTGAGCTGGCCCAGCAGATGAAAGCCGATATAAACCGCGACCATGGCAACGCCGATAGCAGCGAAAAGCTCAAGCACCGCCGAAGACAGAAATGCGATGCGCAAGACAGACATCGTCTTGGAACGCAAGGTTTCGGCATTTTCGCGCAAGCGGTTCGCCGTAGAATCCACGGCATGGAAAGTGCGAATGGTTGTAAGGCCCCGCAACCGGTCGAGCAGAAAGCCATTCATGCCGCCAAGGGCCGTCAATTGCTTTTCGCTGGCGGCCTTTGCACGCCAGCCGATCAACGCCATGAAGATCGGTATCAGCGGCGCGGCCACCATCAGGACAAGCGCTGCGGCCCAGGAATACCAGAGCACGACGGCAAGTATCGCGAATGGCACCAGCATGACGCGGATGCGGACCGGCACGAAGCGCGAGAGATAGGGAACGACCATTTCCGCCTGTTCGGCGAGAATGCTTGCCGCCTCGCCGGATGACGGGCGCGTGACGTCAAGCGGTGAGCGTTGCGCAAGCGCTGAAACGGCATTGATCCGCAGCCGGGAGAGTTCCTGCCGGGCAGCGTCGAAAGCTTTTGCTGCGCCCGCACTGTCGAGAATACTGCGTAGGCAACCGAGAGCGAAGATGCCTGCAGCACTGTAATAGATGGAATTATCAAAGCCTGTATCGGCCAGTCGCCCGATGGCATAAGCGAGAATACCCGCTTGCGGCAGCCACAGAAGTGCTGCCAACGCCTGTAGATATGCCCCCCGTTTCAGCAAGGACGGAACAGGACGACGATGCGGGCGGCGCGAACCTTTTTGATCGCCTGCCGCTTCGCCGTCTTCTGCCGTCACTGTTTCCGTTCGGGGGACAACGGATGTCACTCTCGCTTAGGCTCCTTTTTGGCCGATGTTCGCCCACGTCCGAGCGCCACGATCCTGTCCGTGGTTTCAAGGAAGCGGGTCACCTTGGCGCCAAGCGCCAGAAGACTGGTCAAACGGTCGGTATCGAGCCGCTTGACGTCGTCGTACCAGTTGGTCAGCCTTTCGATCAGGCCGTACATGTCCTTCATGCGATCCTGCGCATAAAGATCGCTTTCGCCTTTCGGCTGCTCCATCAGGATTTCGCGCAGAACGGTAAGCGTGGGATCGATCTCGCGCTTCTTGCGCTCTTCGGCGAGCGTGCGCAGGATCTGCCACACATCATCGGGCGTCGTGAAAAAATCGCGACGATCACCTGGAATGTGCTTCAGAAGCACCAGATTCCAGCCCTGCAACTCGCGAATGCCCATGGATACGTTCGAACGCGATACACCGAGAGCATCGACGATCTGGTCGGCGCATAGAGGCTCAGGCGATATATAAAGCAGCGCATATATCTGACCCACGGTGCGGTTGATGCCCCAACGGCTGCCCATTTCTCCGAAGTGGAGCACGAACGACTGAACGATTGGCGACAATTCCAAAATTCTCTCTCCCGTAAATTCTGAATTTTCAGAAATTACTGAAATTCAGATAATTCAAATGGCCTCATCCTTCAATCCGCTTGTCCCTGGCAAAGGCCCGAATGGACAATTGGCCGCAGCCCCGGGACACTCCTCCAAATGTCCGAAACGACGATAGGCCGCTGCTTCCGCTCCGCAGTCGGTGGGCAATCAGGCCAGGGATTCGGCAAATGGCAGATGGTGTTTCCGGTGAGCAGGATAGCCGGTCTTGAAGCGAACTCCAAAACAGGTCTCCGGTCAGCCCGGAAGCGACAGCCGCTGCGTCCATGACGGAGCAGCGAGTTTCCCCATTTGGTGCGGCGGAAAACGCTGGCTTTCCGCCCTCTCCGCACCCTCAAGCATGATACCTACAGACCTATAGCGGGTCGGAAGATGAAGGCAGCTCCTTGCTGTCCTGCGTTCTGTCGCGATGGATCACGGCGCGGCTGAGCAGCATGAGCGTTACCGGCGTTGTGACGACCACAAAGACGGTAATAAGCACTTCATGCAGAATCGGCTTCGATTGCAAGATGGAGAAAAATATTATCGACGCGATCAGGATGCCGCCAGCTCCGAAGGACGAGCCAAGTGTGGGCGCATGAACGCGTTCATAAAAGCTTTTGAAACGGACAAGCCCGATGCACCCGACGAGCGTAAGGAAGGCACCGGCGACCAGAAAAAAAGCAATAACTATAGCTGCCCATACGGGAAGTTCGCCTGCGTTGATCATTCGATCACCTCCCCGCGCATGAGGAACTTGGACAGCGCCACTGTTGCGACGAAACCAAGAAGAGCGATAATCAGCGCCGTCTCGAAATAGATGATGCTGCCCGTGCGTATGCCGAACGTAATCAGGAGAAGCAGCGCGTTGAGGTAGAGCGCATCGGCGGCGAGAATGCGATCCTGCGCACGCGGGCCTACAAGCAGCCTGTAGACCACGCAAGCCAGTGCACCGAGAAGCATCAGCTGAGCAGCAAGCAGGGACCAGAAGATGATAACTGCACTCATGCGGATTTCTCCTCTTCCATGATGTCAGCCGCTCCAAATATCTTGATAAGCGGCTTCTCATATCTTCCCTTGATCGTGTCCCGCCAGGCCTGCGCATCATCCAGATCGAGCACGTGGATGGTCAGTTCGCGTCTGGCAGCGTTGTAGTCCACCCAGGCCGTGCCCGGCGTTGCAGTGATGATGCAGGCGAGAACGGCAAGCGCGGTCCGGTTTTCCAGATCGAGCTGGATAACGACGAAGCCCGGACGCCGCTTGCGCTTGCGCGACAGTATGATGCCTGCCACCGCGATATTGGATTGCAGGATGTCGTAGCTCATGGTGCCGAACAGCCAGAGCATCGTCGGAACCGAACGAATATGGTTCTTCTGCGGTTGCAAGGCCGTCATGATGAGACACGCCACGAGCGCGATGATCGCGCCAAGCAGGAGCTGTGCCCGTGTGAAGCCGTTCAAAAGCAGCCAGAACAGCAGCAACGAGGCGAACAGAAGCGGATAAGGCAGGATTCTTTTCACTGTGCCCCCTCCGTTTCGGTGCCTGCGCGCGGCGTATTAAGGACACTGCTTATGTAGGATGCCGGATTATGCAGCGAACGCGCCGTTTCATCCATATAGCGCATGGCTGGACCGGCAGCGATTGTCAGAGCCAGACAGATTGCCAAAAGCCCTGCAATCGGCACAACTTCCCGCACCAGAACGCGCGGCACATTGCCTTCAAGAGAGGCCCAGAACGTGCGAATACCGGTACGCGTCATCGCGATCAGCGCTGAAAGGCCAGACAATAGAAGGAGCGCGACCAGTGCCCAACTTGCCGGGCTGACGGGCATTGCGAGCTGCGGTGTCGGACCATCACCGTTGAAAACGGCTGCAAGGATCAGGAACTTGGCGATAAAGCCGGAGAACGGCGGCAGGCCGATCAGCAATATCGCGCAAATGCCGAAGAATGTTCCCAGGACGGCAAGGGTCGCGGGCAGCACTGCCCCGATCTCGTCCTCGTCTTCTTCCTCCTCGTCGTCACCATAGGCTTCCATGGTAACGGCAAGAACGTTTGCAGCCGCATCCTGTCCGCGTTCGATCAATTCGATCAGCAGGAAAAACGCTGCAATGGTGAGCGTGGAACTGACCATATAGAATAATGCGGCGCCGGTCATGGCAGTGTTACCGCTGCCGATGGCAGCCAGCAAAGTGCCGGAGGATACGAGAATGCTGTAGCTGGCGAGGCGGCCCATTGCCTGCGATGCGACGACCCCGATCAGGCCAAAGGCAAGCGTGACCATCCCGCCGAAATAGAGCCAGTCATTGCCGAAACCATAGGAAGAACCGGCACCGATACCGAACATCAGCGGCGACAGGCGCAGAAGAACATAAATGCCAACCTTGCTCATGATGGCGAATACCGCTGCCACCGGTGCTGCTGCAGCCGTATAGGTTGGCGCAAGCCAGAAATTGAGGGGCCACATGCCTGCCTTGACGAGGAAGGCAACGCCCAGAACTGCCGCCCCTGCTTCAAGCAGCATACGGTCTTCAGCCGCGACCTGCGGAATTCTCTGTGCAAGATCGGCCATATTCAATGTGCCGGTCACGCCATAGATCAGGCTGACACCGATCAGGAACAGCGAGGAAGCGACAAGATTGACGGCAATATAGTGCATGCCAGCCTTTACGCGTGCCGGGCCAGACCCATGCAGCGCCAGACCGTAGGAGGCTGCCAGCATCACCTCGAAGAAAACAAAGAGGTTGAACAGATCGCCAGTCAGAAATGCGCCGTTCAGCCCCATCAGCAAAAGCTGAAAGATTGTATGGAAGTGCGGGCTGGCCTTGTGCCAATGCGCGAGTGCGAAGCTGAGCGAAGCCATACCAAGCAGGCTGGTCAGCATAAGCATGAGTGCCGCTAGCCGATCCAGCACCAGCACGATGCCGAAAGGTGCGGGCCAGTTGCCAATCAGGTAAACCAGAGCGTCGGGCGCCTTGTCGCTCGCCATGCCGGCAAGCGTGATGGCAAGCGCAATCAACCCCAAGGTCGAGATGGAGTTGATGGCCATCTTGAGTTTGCGCTTGCGCTCATCGAACAGCAGCAGGACAGCCGCGGTGACGAGCGGCAGGACGATTGGAGCAACGATGAGGTGCGTTTTCCAGTCCAACATCAGTTCTCCTTGCCGTCCACGTGGTCCGTACGTGTCAATCCGCGCGAGGCGAGCAGCACGACAAGGAAAAGTGCGGTCATTGCGAAACCGATGACGATGGCGGTCAGAACGAGCGCCTGTGGCACCGGATCGGTATATTGTGCGGCCTGAACGTCAACGCCGCTGTCGAGCACGGGGGCAGCATTCGTGCGCAAGCGTCCCATCGAAAAGATGAAGAGATTGACGGCGTAGGAAATCAGCGACAGGCCGATCGCTACCTGGAATGTGCGCGGGCGAAGAATGAGCCAGACGCCTGATGCCATCAACACGCCGATTGCCAGAGCAAGAACGAGTTCCATCAGTTCTCCTCCTTCGTTGCGGCGAGCTTCTCGACACGATGCTTACGCAGCGATTGGTGCGCGAGAGCGATCAAAACAAGGACGGTAGCGCCCACCACGAGGGTGAATACACCGAGATCGAACAGCAGGGCGCTGGCCGTCGGCATTTTTCCGATATGCGGTATTTCCGTATACTGGAAGAACGTGGTGAGGAACGGATAGCCGAAGAACCACGATCCTGCGCCTGTTGCAGCCGCAAACAGCAAACCCAACCCGATCCAGCGCAAGGGCAGAATGCGCAAGCGGTCTTCTACCACTCGCGCGCCTGACGCCAGATATTGCAGCAGGAATGCAATTGCGAGCGTGATGCCGGCCGCAAATCCGCCGCCTGGCAGATCATGACCGCGCAGGAACAGATGCACTGCCAGCACAATGATAACCGGGAACAGCCATTGCATGATGACGGATGGCACGGCCAGATAATCAGCCAGTGTCTCGCCTGCCTTGCGGTCGGGTGCGGCCTCGTCATAGGCATCCTGAATCTTCTGCTGGGCAGTCGATCCGGTTGTGTCGGGCGCAGGACGGAAACGGCGCAGGAGCGCAAAGACTGTAAGACCTACAATGCCGAGAACGGCGATTTCGCCAAAAGTATCGAAAGCGCGGAAGTCGACCAGAATGACGTTCACGACATTCTTGCCACCGCCACCTGAATAGGCGTTTTCGAGGAAATAGTCGCCAATGCTGCTGGGCGACATTCGCGTCATCACCGCGTAGGCGATGACCGCTACCCCTGCTCCGCTGCCGATTGCAAGCAGCAAGTCGCGATAACGGCGGATGCGCGGGCCAATTTGTACCGGGAGCGGATCAGGATCTTCCCAGCGCTTCGGCAGCCAGCGAAGTCCGAGAAGCAGCAAAACGGTGGTGACAATCTCGACCAGCAACTGTGTCACTGCAAGGTCGGGCGCGGAAAGCCAGACGAAAGTGATGCAGGTGACAAGCCCTGCTCCGCCGAGAAGGATCAGCGCTGCCAGCCGGTGATATTTTGCCTGATAGGCCGCGCCGATGGCGCAAGCTCCACCGAGTATCCAGAGACCGGCGAAGATCGGGTCCACAGGCTGGGCGCCGAGCGAGCCGGACTGCAGGCCTGAAGCGAAAATCGGCCAGGCGGCTGCAAGGACGGCCACCGCAACCACAATGCGAAGCTGCGGCTGCAGACGGCGCGTACTGAGGAATGATTCTGCCTTGCGCGCCCAGTTCCATGACAAGGTCACCAGAACACGCTCGAAAATGCGCTGTCCTTGCAAATGCCGGAAGAATGGCGGGCCGTCTTCACTGGTTGCGAGATAGTTCTTCAGCATCCAGTGCAGAAGAATACCGCCGATCATGGCGACGATACTCATTATCAGCGGCAGGTTGAAGCCGTGCCAGACCGACAGGCTATATTCAGGGGTGGCCTGCCCCAATACCGACAGAACAGCCGAATGCAGGAACGGTCCGATGGAAAGGCCCGGAATGATACCGATCAGCAAGCAAAGCAGAACCAGGAGCTCGATAGGACGGCGCATCCAGTGCGGCGGCTCGTGCGGCTCATGCGGCAGGTCATGCGGTGGTGGCCCGAAAAACGTCGAATAGATGAAACGTACGGAATAGGCGACCGTGAAAATACCGGCAATCGTGGCGACGTAAGGCGTGATCGTATCGAGCCAGGACGCCATGTGCGTTTCAACCGCTTCAGCAAAGAACATTTCCTTGGAAATGAAGCCATTGAGCAGCGGCACGCCCGCCATGGCTGCACTCGCCACCATGGCGAGCGTCGCCGTATAGGGCATGGGCCGCAACAACCCGCTCAGCTTGCGCATGTCGCGGGTGCCGGTCTCATGGTCGATGATGCCCGCGGCCATAAACAGCGATGCCTTGAAAATCGCATGGTTGACCATGTGGAAGATTGCAGCAACGGCGGCAAGCGGACTGCCAAGACTAAGCAGAACGGTAATCAGACCAAGGTTACTGATGGTCGAATAGGCAAGCAGCCCTTTGAGGTCCTGCTGGAAAACCGCGAAGAAGCTGGCAATCAGAAGCGTGATGAGACCAGCCGAACCAACGATCCAGAACCACTCTTCCGTTCCGCTGAGAACCGGCCACAGGCGCGCCAGCAGGAACACGCCTGCCTTCACCATGGTTGCCGAATGCAGATAGGCCGATACGGGTGTGGGCGCCGCCATGGCATTGGGAAGCCAGAAGTGGAACGGAAACTGCGCGCTTTTTGTAAAGGCCCCGAGCAGGATCAGGATGAGCGCCACGCTGTAAAGCGGATGCGTCCGCACGATGTTGCCCGCTGCCAGCACCTTGTCGAGATCGTAGCTTCCGACAATATGGCCCAGGATCAAAACGCCTGCGAGCAGGCAGAATCCGCCGATACCCGTTACGGTCAGTGCCATGCGGGCGCCGTCGCGGGCGCTGGCATTGTGATACCAATAGCCGATCAGTAGGAACGAGAAGATGCTGGTCAACTCCCAGAACACGGCCAGCAATATCAGATTGCCGGACAGGACCACGCCGAGCATCGATCCCATGAAGGACAGAAGGAACGAGAAGAACCTCGGCACCGGATCTTCGGGCGACATGTAATAACGCGCATAAATGACGACCAGCAGGCCGATGCCCGTGATGAGCATAGCAAAAAGCCAGGCAAAGCCGTCCATCCGAAAGGTGACATTGAGGCCATAGGCCGGAAGCCATTCCACGGTGCCGTGAAGCACCTTGCCGTCCGAAACAATGGGATAAAGGCTGGCGGTTACGACAAAGGCGACGAGCGCAATCGCTGCCGTAAACCAGGCCGAACCGCTACGATCAGCCCCCCTGAATAATCCGGTTATGGCGCTGCCAAGAAATGGTAGAAGGACAAGCAGGAAAAGCATTCTGCCGTCCATCATCATGCGCCACAGGCCTCCTAGCCGAAATCAAGGTTGATCCGAAGCAGGCACCGCTCAAGAAAACAGCAACAGAATCGCTCCGGCAAGTTGTAGAGAGGAATCATATATTCCGATGGCGTTATTATGACCGGCCACGGAACATTATGGCAATAGCTTTCAATGGCTTATCGCATGGATTTGAATCATTTTATCGTTCTCCGCACCGGAAAATCTATAATTCATCGACCACTGTCAATCGCGATACCTGACTGTTGGCTATACTGACCTGAAAACCTTTCAACCGGATGACACAAAACTTCTCGTGAATTTTTGCCGCAGAAGCGGCTTCATCCTTCAAGCAAGACAACCGATAGCCGCTCAGCCTGAACGCGGATGTCCGGGACGGCAGTGACCTCCCAGAATGCGCCTTTCGTCACCGGGCCGATAGCGAAAAACGGACCGGATGGCTCTCCTCGCGCATTAAGAACTTGCAGATCACGCGTGACATCGAAACCGAGATCGAGCGTATCGGGGCGGGCCAAGCCATGTTCCATGAGGCCGATCAGTGCCGCATTGCGGGTTGTCGAGAAACGGGGATTACCGCCACGACAATCGATAACGGTCGATACGTACAGTTTTTCGATCTGTCGGCTATGCCGCGCGCGATAGCTGATTGCTATTCCCTGACCTTCGTCGCGTACCGAAACAAGATGACCTGCGGCGACTTTAAGTTGGCCGCTGTTCACGGCAGATTGGATACGTTCCGCGACAGCCGGTGCCATGCGATGTCGATGCACATCCCACCAAGGACGCAGATGACGGAGAAAGCTGCGACGTTGCGACATCGGCAACCCCGCCCAGATATGCTGCGTATGCGGACGTAGGCCATCCATCACGCCGCGCCAGCCGGAACCGGATTTTTCCGCTTCAACCATCATGGCGCGCACGCGCTGCATAAGCTTCGAAATGCCCAGCGATACCGGCAGATCGTCTGCTCCGATTGGAAAAGCTTGTGCGGGCGCATGAGACGCGGGCAGAAGCCCACGGCGCGAAATCGCATATATTTCAGCATCATGGCCGTTATCGAGCAGCGACAAAACGCTATCGATCATCGACAGGCCTGTGCCGAATATCGCAACCGGAGCATCTGTTGGCACATCGAAGTAGCCATTGCTCGACCAATATTCCGTAACGTGATTGTCGGATTTTGCGATGGCAGCTTCGTTGCCCGTCGCCACGATTACAGCATCGGCGATGAACTTTTCTCCAGTCTCGGTGGTAATGGTCGGTCTGCCGTCCTTCAGCGCGACATCGACAACGCCGGTCTTTTCAACCGTCAAACGTGTATCCTCGTCGGAAAGATGAGGCGTGATCAGATGCTCCAGATAGGAGCGATAGAGCTTGCGAGGCGCAAAACTGTGCGGTTCCCACGAATAGCTGGCGCCGGCAATGTCGCTCGACTGCAACCAGTTTACGAAATGATCCGGTTGGTCGGGAAATGCGCTCATATTGCTGGCGCGGACATTGAGAAGATGGCTCGGGTTTTCCGTTGCATAAGCAATCCCTGCCCCCAATTGGCCGGAGCGCTCGAAAATTCGCACGACTGATTCTGGTGAACGCCGGAGCAATTGTGCAGCCAGAATGATACCGCTCGCACCGGCTCCGATGATGATAAATGACTTCAAACTATCGTGACCTCTTCCCGTTTCACGAAAACGACGCGAAAGCGCGTCGTTATTTCATCGACCCTAAATCCCACTGTTTTAGTTAGATTCCAATAAACAATTGCGCTTGTAAACCCCATAAAGCCGCAGAAGTTGCACTGTTCAGGCTCTTGTATAGCGCCAACGACGCATGGGTGCGGCGATCAAAGTGTAAACAGTAAAGCCCGGCTAACAACGGATCGTTGACAGTGTGTTTCAGAAACACGGGCTGGCTTCAGCAGCCAAAATAACAATATTTCCTTCAACATCATTCATGAGGTTGTCTTGAAAATCCCAAGCCTGACAGCCTGTTGGACCGCTGAAACACAGGACAGAGTAATGAACAATTCCCTGCTGAATTCCATCAAGAAGCGCCGCACGCAGTACGCTCTGGGCAAGTCTCTTCCACTGTCGAATGAAGACACTGCCGAGCTGATCCGTGAGGCGGTCAAGCACACGCCTTCCTCTTTCAACTCGCAGAGCTCGCGCGCTGTGATCCTGTTCGGCGACGAGAGCGACAAGCTCTGGAACATCGCGAAGGAAACGCTTCGCCAGATCGTTCCTGCCGACGCTTTCGCGCAGACGGAAGCCAAGCTCGACAGCTTCGCTGCCGGTGCAGGCACGGTTCTGTTCTATGAAGACCAGAACGTCGTTAAGGGTCTTCAGGAAAACTTCCCGCTTTATGCCGATAATTTCCCGGTCTGGTCTGAACAGTCGGGCGGCATGGCACAGCATTCGGTATGGACCGCACTTGCCAATGCGGGCATCGGTGCCAGCCTTCAGCATTACAATCCGCTGATCGATCAGGAAGTCGCGAAGGTCTGGGATGTTCCCGCCTCGTGGAAGCTGCGTGCTCAGATGCCGTTCGGCTCGAACGAACAGCCTTTCGGCGAGAAAGCCTTCATGGACGATGCAGACCGCTTCAAAGTGTTCTTTTAATCATTTGATTATATAGAACGAACAAAGCCGGAGGAATTTTCCTCCGGCTTTTTCATAGACCTGTTAAGCCCGTGCGGCGATTGAGCTTTTTCAGGTGTGATGCGTTCGCATCTTAACGCCCTGCTATAAGACACTATTCTCCGTCGAAACTGAACGGCGGTAATTGCTCCAGCGCGGACTTCAGCGCCTCCGACCAGCTTTCCGATACGGTCTGATAATAGGGATCGGTGGCCTCAAATCGTCTGCGGGCACCAGTTTCAAAGCTGCCCGTTTCATAAATCTGCATGTCGAGCGGAAGCCCCACGGACAGATTCGCTTTCAGCGTGGAATCGAAGGATACAAGCAGCAGCTTCACCGCTTCCTCGAAACTCATCCGCTCCTGATAGGCGCGTACGAGGATCGGCTTGCCGTATTTGTTCTCGCCAATCTGGAAGAAGGGCGTATCGGCTGAACTCTCGATGAAGTTGCCCTCGGGATAGATGTAGAAAAGGCGCGGTTGTCCGCCCTTGATCTGCCCGCCAAGAATGAAAGACGCACCGAAAGCATCGGCATTCTGCCCTCCGGTGGCAGAACTCTGGATCACTTCCTTGACGGTATCGCCGACAAGACGTGCAACCTGAAACATTGATGGTGCATCGAAAACTGACGGATGCCGGTCAGCCGGAGCCTTCATGCGTTCTTCCAGAAGACTCGCGACAGCCTGCGTCGTCGCAAGATTCCCCGCCGAGAGCAGAACAATCACGCGCTCGCCGGGCTTGGACCAGCTTCGCATCTTCGAGAAGACAGAAATATTGTCGAGCCCGGCATTTGTCCGCGTATCGGACATGAATACAAGGCCGCGATCGATTTTCATTCCAACGCAATAGGTCATAAGCAATATCCGGCAGGCAATTCGCTATCGAAAAAGATCACTGCCCTACATTGATGTGAACCGCAAGGCTTTCCACCGTACCGCCGAGACGGACCCCCGAAATCGGTGCCGCATCACGATAGTCGAGGCCGGTTGCAATCCGCACATAACGGTCATTTGGGCATATATTGTTGGCGGCATCGAATCCGACCCATCCAAGTCCGTCGATATGGGCTTCGGCCCATGCATGGCTCGCGGTTTGTTCCTCCACGCCTTCCATCATCAGATATCCTGAGACATAACGCGCCGGAATGCCAATCAGACGGGCTGCGGAAAGGAATATATGCGTGTGATCCTGACAAACGCCTTTTCCGGTTTCCAATGCGCTTTCGGCATCGGTTGAAACGCTTGTCGTTCCCGGCATATAGGCGACCGCCTTGTGGATGGTGATCATCAGATCGTGCATCAGGGCAAGCCGTTCCTGCCCAGTTGAAAGGCCGCTCGCCAGTGCCTTGATGCGTTCGCCCGGCGCGGTCAAAGGCGTCTCGCGTTCGAAGAGCCAGAGAGGCGCATATCCATAGACAGGCCCCAATACGCCCACCCTGTCTTCCACATCGATACTGCCGCTGGCGGTTATGACGATCTCGCTGACATTACGCGTATGCTGGACCAGATCGGTCTTGTTGCCAAAACCGTCGACATAGGAAACCTCCGGCTCACCGCCTTCGATTTTCAACTCCCAGTGCTTGACCATCTGGCCTGGTACCGTTGGCGGACGCAGCCGCAACCTCTGGACCGCATAGGGAACCGGATGCTCATAGCGATAATGTGAAACGTGCCGGATGTTGAGCAGCAAGCGAAGACCTCAATAGAAATTATAGGTTTCTGCGATCTCGTTACCGAGCCGGTTGTTGCGGGTAATGAATTCGGTCAGGAATTCATGCAAGCCCACGTCGAAGATCGCGGATATGTCCTGATTTTGCAGGCTCGCATAGATTTTGTCCGCTGTCTCGTGGCAGGCGGCTCGATTGCCATAATCTTTCGACAGATAATCCAGATGTTCGGCGATGCTGCGATAGCAGTAATGGAGCGAACGCGGCATGCGGCCATTCAGGATCAGGTAATCCGCAACCTGTGCCGGACGGTAGTCACCGTCATAAACCCAGCGATAGGAACGATGCGCAGAGACCGATCGCAGGATCGATTCCCATTGATAATTGTCCAGCGTCGTGCCGACATAGGAAATGGCAGGCAGCAGGACATAATATTTCACATCGAGAATGCGGGCCGTATTGTCAGCACGCTCAATGAAAGTACCGAGGCTTGCAAAGTCAAAGATTTCGTTGCGCAGCATCGTGCCGTGGAAAGAGCCGCGAATGAGCGCTGTCTCGCGCTTGATCTGATCGAGGAGCTGCGGGAGGTCACTTTCCTTCAACGGCTTGCACAGCGACTTTTTCAGCGACATCCATGCTTCGTTGACGCTTTCCCACGCCTCGCGTGTCAGCGCAGTGCGCACCATGCGAGCATTGGAACGCGCGGTTTCAATGCAGGTCATCACGCTTGATGGATTGTCTGCATCGCGCAGCAGGAAGTCCGCAACATTGGCGGCGTTATAGACGTCGTATTTTGCAGAGAAGCCCTGACTTGCACCCGCTGAAACCGCGACCGATGACCATTCCTCCGGCGCGTCAGACGTTTTCGTCAGTGCCATGCGAAGTCCCGCATCGACAAGGCGCGCCATGTTTTCGGCGCGCTCTATATAGCGGAACATCCAGTAAAGTCCGTTTGCCGTACGGCCAAGAAGCATAAATCATTCCCCTTTTCGCGCCCTGATCTTTTTGTCAGTTGCAGCACGTCAATCCAATTGTTTCAGTCGTCGAGTACCCACGTGTCCTTGGTTCCACCGCCCTGGCTGGAATTCACGACAAGCGATCCCTCCTTCAATGCCACGCGGGTGAGCCCGCCGGGTGTGATGCGGATGCGATCCGAAACCAGAACAAATGGGCGGAGATCGACATGGCGTGGCGCAAGCCCGCTCTCGGTGAAGATAGGTGTCGTCGAAAGTGCAAGTGTAGGCTGCGCGATGTAATTGCGCGGCCTTGCCTTCAGTTTTTCCGCAAATGCATCGCGTTCGGCCCTCGTCGAGGCCGGTCCGACAAGCATTCCATAGCCACCGGAACCGTGTACCTCCTTGACGACAAGCTCGGCGAGATTGTCGAGCACATAAGCAAGGCTGTCCGGTTCGGAACAACGCCAGGTCGGCACGTTTTCGAGAATGGCCTTGCGGCCCGTATAGAACTCCACGATCTCCGGCATATAGGAATAGATCGCCTTGTCGTCGGCAATGCCGGTTCCAGGCGCATTGGCGATCGTGATATTCCCTGCCCGGTAGACATCCATGATGCCTGCAACGCCGAGCGTCGAATCCGGCCTGAATGTCAGCGGGTCGAGAAATGCATCGTCCACACGCCGGTAGAGCACGTCGATAGCGCGATAACCTTGTGTGGTCCGCATCGCCACACGTCCGTCAACGACGCGCAGATCGCTTCCCTCGACCAGTTCGACGCCCATCTGGTCGGCAAGGAATGCGTGTTCGAAATAGGCGGAATTGTAAATGCCGGGGGTCAGCACCGCGACAGTCGGCACATCCTGCGTGCCGGGAGGTGCAACACTTGCCAGCGACTGGCGCAGCAATTGCGGGTAATTCTCAACCGGGCGAACCTTGACGTTCTGGAACAGCTCGGGAAAGAGCTGCATCATCGTTTCGCGGTTTTCCAGCATATAGGAAACGCCGGATGGCGTGCGGGCGTTATCCTCCAGCACATAGAACTGGTTCTCGGCGGTGCGTACAATATCGACGCCGATAATATGGGTGTAGACATTGCCCGGCGGGCGAAAGCCGATCATTTCTGGCAAGAAGGCTTCATTCTTGGAAATCAGGTCTTTGGGAATGCGCCCTGCCCTGACAATCTCCTGCCGGTGATAAATGTCATCGAGGAAGGCATTGAGCGCCATGACGCGCTGTTCAATACCCTGCGACAGACGCCGCCATTCCTGCCCGGAAATGATACGCGGGATGATATCAAAAGGGATGAGGCGCTCGCCCGCCTCCTGATCGCCATAGACAGCAAAGGTGATACCCGTCTTGCGGAAAACGCTTTCCGCGTCATCGCTTTTCTGCAGAAGTTTGTGCGGGTCTTGGCTGTCGAGCCACTGCTTGAGAAATTCGTAAGGCTGGCGGACATTCCCGCCATGATTGAGCATCTCGTCGAATGGCTTCACTTAATTCCCCTTCTTTTTCCCTATTATTCAGTCCGGACTCAGGGAAAAGCAAGCAAGGAAATTATGCAAAAGCGCAAAGCTGGGTTGCGCAATTTCGTCACGACAGTTGATCTCCGACGCGCGCTCATTCGGCCGCAAATGCAATATCAGCGAAAATTCAACCCGGTCGATGGGCTTTCACGACTGCCGGATCGGTATCGATACGCCCGGCCCCGATGAGGTCGAGACAATAAGGCACTGCCGGAAAAATCGCCTGCAAGGTCATGGCAATTGATGCTGGCTTGCCGGGGAGATTGAGAATGAAGCTCTTGCTGCGACTGCCTGCCGTCTGGCGGGAAAGAATGGCGGTTGGGGTCTGTTCAAGGCTGACGCGGCGCATCAATTCGCCGAAACCGGGCAGTTCCTTATGCAGCACGGCCTGCATAGCTTCCGGTGTTTCATCGCGCGGGCTCGGTCCTGTGCCACCGGTTGTCAGGATCAGATCACAGGCCTCGTTGTCGCAAAGATCGATAAGCGTATCGCGCACCGATTCCATGCCATCGGGAATAACGCGACGAATGGTTTCGTAAGGCGTAACGACAGCGCCTTTCAGCCATGCTTCCATCGCTGGCCCACTCAGGTCTTCGTATTCCCCGCGACTTGCACGGTCGGAAACAGTCACGAAACCGATCTTCACCATCACACCCTCACAGTCAGTTTTCAGCGCTCAGCAGACTTCTGGCGATCTTATAGGCGCTCGCCGGTTTTATGTGAAGGTTTGCATACTCCCAAATGAAAACGCCGCCCGAAGGCGGCGTCTTGCATATGATGTAACTCGAAAATTACGGCGTAACGTCGAAGCCGAACCACTTTTCCGACAGACGCTTGATCGTGCCGTCAGCTTTTGCGGCTTCAATGGCATCATCGAACATCTTCTTCAGTTCGGCATCGTCCTTGCGCAGACCAACGGCGACGCCACGGCCCAGAATGCCGCCCTTGAAGAAAGGACCAGTCATGACGATGTCTTCATTGCCCGGCTTCTTGGCAGCATCCGTGAGGTAAGCAAGCGAAGCTACGATCAGGTCGACGCGACCAGACTTCAGGTCGAGGTCGTGCTGTTCCGTGGTCTTGTATTCGCGAATGTCGATGCCATCCTTGAAATACTTGTCGAGCAGCGTCAGGCCGAGCGAAGCGGTCTGGACACCGACGGTGCGGCCCTTGATTTCAGCTGATACGTCGTCGATTGCCTTCTGGGAAGCAGCTTCATCCTTGGCGAGATAAAGGGTTTCGCCAGTGTGCGGCAGCTTTGCGTAAGGGCTGTCCTTCAGCGTCGCGAAAGTCTGTGGTGTCAGGCCATAGGAGATCGAGAAGCTGATGGTTTCTTCGCGCTTCGGCGTAGCGGTAAGGCCAGCCATGATAGCGTCGAACTTGCCGGCATTGAGCGCCGGAATAATGCTGTCGAAAGGCTGTGCAACCATCGTGCACTCGACCTTCATGCGGGCGCAAAGGTCCTTGTAGAGTTCGACTTCATAGCCATCCAGCGAGCCATCGGGCTTGGTGAAGTTGTACGGGCGGAATGCACCTTCAGTGGCGATGGTGATCTTCGTCCACTTCTTTTCCTCGGCATGGGCCGAGATGCTCGTCAGAGCAAGAGCGGAAATGAACACGGCTTTGAAAAGTCCGGTGGTCTTCATTGCAGTTATCCTATTGCGGTTGTTTCTGTCCGGCTTTCGCCGGAACACAGAATTTCGAAAATTAGGCAGCGTTCTCGTGGCTGATGAACTTGCGGAAACGTTCCGACTTCGAGTTGCTGAAAACGTCTTCCGGAGCGCCGTCCTCTTCCACCAGACCTTGATGGAAGAATACCACGCGGTTGGAGACGTCGCGCGCGAAGCCCATTTCGTGGGTCACCACCAGCATGGTACGGCCTTCTTCAGCCAGACCGCGCATGACGCGCAACACTTCACCGACCAGTTCCGGATCAAGGGCCGAAGTCGGCTCATCAAAGAGCATGACCTTCGGCTTCATTGCCAGTCCGCGGGCAATCGCAGCGCGCTGCTGCTGTCCGCCAGAAAGATGAGCCGGATAGAAATCGCGCTTGTCGGCGATGCCAACCTTCGCCAGCAGGGCCTCTGCTTCCGCCACGCATTCCGCGCGCGGACGTCCCTGCACATAGATCGGCGCTTCGATGATGTTTTCCAGAATGGTCTTGTGCGACCACAGGTTGAAGCTCTGGAACACCATACCGAGTTCCGAACGAATGCGCGAAACCTGCTTCTTGTCCGTCGGGTAAGCTTCACCCTTCGAACTCTTGGCCATGCGGATGGTTTCACCCGAAACCGTCACAGTGCCTGACGTCGGCGTTTCCAGAAGATTGATACAGCGCAGGAAGGTCGACTTGCCGGAACCCGACGAACCCAGGATCGAAATGACCTCACCTTCGCGTGCTTCGAGTGAAATGCCCTTCAGCACTTCATTGGCACCGAAGCTCTTGCGCAGGTTTTCGACTTTCAGCGCCACCGGTGCATTGGGGGAAACGATTTTGCTCACGATGTTTGTCCTTCGGAGGAAAGCTGGAGCATTTCCAGCAAAAGTGCGAAGCGGTTTTGCGTAGGAGAATGCGTAAAAACAAAAAGATAGAGCGGTTCCATCGATATCATTCTAATTGGAGCCGCTTTTGACGACCGGCTGGCGTAGATAAGGGGTCAGCCTATATTCTGCGAACATCAGCGCACGTGTCAGAACGAAGTTGATGGCAAGGTAGATCGCACCGGCGATCACGAAGATTTCTATGGCCCGGTAGCTCTCGGCGATCAGCTTTGCTGCAATACCTGTCACTTCCATAAGCGTGATGATCGATGCAAGCGAGGTTGCCTTGATCATCGAAATCATCTCATTGCCGTAGCCCGGCAGCGCCTGGCGGATCGCAAGTGGCATGACGATGCGGCGGAAGCAGGTGAAGGAGGACATGCCACAGGCTTTAGCAGCTTCGATCTGACCATGCGGCACCGACAGCAGACCACCACGGATGATTTCGCTCGCATAGGCAGCGTTGTTCAAGGTTAGCGCAATGATCGCACACCAGTAAGGTTCACGCAAAATCGGCCACAGGAACGAGTAGCGAATAGCCGGAAACTGGCTGAGGCCATAGTAGATGATGAATATCTGCACCAGAAGCGGTGTTCCACGGAACACGAAGACATAAAGGCGTGCGATCCAGTCCAGCACCTTGACGCCCGACAGTCGCATCAAGGCGAAAAGCAGGGCCAGTATGGCGCCGAACACGATGGAAGTTGCCGCAAGCTTCAGCGTAAGTGGCACACCACCAAGCATCTGGAAGAATGCATCAGAATAAAATTCAAAATTCATTTTGCCCTCCGGACGCCGCGGGAGAAGTGGCGCTCGGCCATCTGCAGAAGCCCGCCGGAAACCGACGAAATCAGCAGATAAAGCGCACCGGCAATGAGGAAGAAGTTGAAGGGCAGACCCGTCGAACCTGCACCGATCTGCGCCTGACGCAGAAGCTCAACCACACCGGCAACCGACACCAGAGCGGATTCCTTGAGCGAAACCTGCCAGACATTGCCAAGGCCCGGCAATGCGTGTCGCAGCGCCAGCGGCGCGATGATACGGCGGAATTTCAGCATCTGGCCCATGCCGCAAGCAGTAGCAGCTTCGAGTTCGCCTTTGGAAACGGCACGGAATGCGCCACGGAATACTTCCGTGTGGTGCGCCCCACAGGAAATGGCAATTGCCAGCACACCTGCCAGAAAGCCCGGAAAGCCGATGAAGCCTTCCGCACCAAAATATTTGCCCAACGCTGTGACTGCCGCACTGCCGCCGAAATAAAACAGATAGATGACGAGCAGATCCGGGATACCGCGAATGATCGTGGTGTAGCCATCGGCAACAGCGCGAAGCGTGCGCCCGCCGGAAATCTTCGCCCAGGCGGCAAAAACGCCAATGGCAGCGCCAAGAAGGAAGCCCAGAACGGCGAGCGCTACGCTCACCAGTGCACCCATCATCAGCACATAGCCCCAGCCGTCCGGCCCGAAGCTCAAAATATCGAGAAAGCCCATCTGCTTCATGATGCGTCAGGCCCTGTTGGAATTGGGGGATTGAATGTCATTTCTATTTTCAGAATCTGTCTGACCGCCCGCATCATTTCGCGGTTTCGGGCAGCGCGGGTTGAACGCTATCTGGGATTGGATTCACGAAAACGGTTCCGTCGAGCCGTTTTTCGTGATCCTGCTTGGCTTTCTTGATCTGCTCCGGATTACGGAACAATTCGATGGCGGTGCTGCCCATGATCTTTGCGGCATGGGCCATGCCCTTATGCGCTGCAGGCAGCTTGCCCTGCGCCACCATCTGCCATGAATGAAGCGGCGTGCCGATTGCACAGGTCGCGCCGCGCATCTGCACGGTTGGAACGACCCAGCTCACGCTGCCGACATCGGTCGAGCCGACGAGGGTATTATCGCCCTTATAGGGCGTATAAATATCTTCGCAAAGCGCGAGACCATTCTTCGGTTCGACACCAAAGCGGCGGAAGGCATCGGAAATGTCTTCCTTGGAGAGCGTCTGCTGGAATCGGCTCGCGATTTCGCGGTCCTGCTCATCGAAGTCAGGAGGACCGAGGCGCTCAAGCTGAAGCTGCATCATCTGTTCAAGCGGCGTGTTGCCGATCAGATCGGCATCGCCACTGACGATTTCGCTGCGGACCGTCGTTTCGGTCATCAGCGCAGCGCCTTCGGCGATCTTCTTGACGCGCTCCAGAAGTGTTTGCATTTCCGGCAAACTGCGGGCGCGAACGAGATAACGGACCGTTGCCTTGGCCTGAACGACATTCGGCGCAAAACCGCCTGTATCGGTTACAGCGTAATGAATGCGCGCCGTGGACGGCATATGCTCGCGCATATAGTTCACGCCGACATTCATCAGTTCGACCGCGTCCAGCGCGCTGCGCCCCAGATGCGGGGCTGACGAAGCATGGGCTGCGCGACCGCTGAAGTGAAAATTGATTTCGTTGCAGGCAAGCGAAACCGGATCGTTTACACCGGCAAAAGGCGCCGGGTGCCAGCAGAACGCGATATCCACATCGTCAAAAAGTCCTTCGCGGACCATGAACCCCTTTGCTGAACCGCCCTCTTCCGCCGGGCAGCCATAATAGCGCACGCGGCCCTTGATGCCCTGTGCGGCAAGATAATCCTTCACTGCGGCAGCGGCGAGCAGTGCCCCTGAGCCCAGCAGGTTATGACCACAGCCATGTCCATGGCCGCCGGCCTCGACAGGTTGCTCTTCAACCAGTCCCGCTATCTGGCTGAGGCCTGGCAAAGCATCGAATTCACCAAGAATGGCGATGACCGGGCCTTCGTTACCGGCCTCGCCCATTACTGCCGTCGGCAGGCCAGCGATGCCGCGTTCGACGCGAAACCCTTCGGCTTCCAGCATCGCGGCATGGGCATCGCTCGATTTGTATTCTTCGTAATTCGTTTCAGGATTATCCCAAACCGTATCGCTCAGTTCGAAATATGCGGCGCTCTTGGCGTCGACGATATCCCAGATATCGTGATGGTTTTTCAACTTGGCTCCATCGCTCATTTCACCGACGCCATGCGATATGGCGGCGGGTATTTGGACGTTCTGGCAAGGAAGCTCCCAAACATTCCTCAGACTGCAATTTTTGATGATGCTGATAGAACTCGGGCCCCGCTCCCGCAAGGGCAGATCGGAAAGATGACGCGAAATTGCTTATTTTCGGGCGATTTTCTGCCCTCAATTTGCTGTTTCGGTTCAATTCGTCCGATTGAAGTTGGCTTCTGGCCTCCCGCACGCCTCAATATTCCTCGCACCTGTACTGACCAGTACCCGAGACGAATGGCGGGGAGTAGCCGTGATATTGGTCAAAATTATCGGAAGTTTTCGCAATATGAAAAGTTCTGCCTGACAATTTGCCAACAAGTTCGTTGAAGTGCTGCGATCGCCGCTTCTGGTTCCCCTTGAGAGCCTATCGATGAAACGATAGTTCACCGTACAAATGAAATTTGAAAGGCAGCGGTCATGGTACACGAAAAGAAGCATGCGGATTTCATCATACGTCCACTGCAGCGCAGCGAAGTGACTGACATCTGGCAAATTGATCGCAGCGAGATCATCGAGGAAATGTATCGCCTCGAAGGAGAGCAACTCCTGCTGGAGCCGCAATTCTACGATGTGCAGGGCTGGCCGGAGGGCGAAGCGGAAATCTACACACATATCCTGCTCGACTGTCACGACCATGGCGGCGTATTTCTTGGCGCCTATCTCGATGGCACCCTGGTGGCCGTCGCAGTTACGGATGTACGTCCTGTGGGCACCTATCGCGAACTGCACCAGCTTGGCTTCATGCACGTAGAGAAGACAGTCCGGGGATTGGGACTTGCTGGTGAACTCTATCGACGCAGCGTGGCCATCGCGAAGGACGCCGGAGCAGAAGGTTTCTATATTTCTGCGACGCCCACACGGCGGACCATCGATTTTTATCTGAAGCAAGGCGCAAAAGTCACAACAACGCCTGATCCGTTGCTCTTCGAGCGCGAACCGGAAGATATTCACCTCATCCATCGTTTCAACGCCCAAGCTTCTTGACGCGGAACTGAAACCACTATCAACGTCAGACATGCGCATTCTACTCGTAGAAGACAATCTCACTCTTGCAAACTGGCTGGCAAAAAGCCTGCAGCAGTCGAACTACAGCGTCGATACAGTGCACGACGCGGCGGATGCGGAACAGGCAATCGCCTTCACGGAATACGATCTGGTGATCCTTGATCTAGGCCTGCCGGACAAGACCGGGCTCGACGTGCTGGAACACGTTCGCGGTAGAGGCAATGAGGTGCCTGTCATCATTCTGACAGCCAATGCCAGTCTCGATGGGCGTATCCGCGGATTGGATGCCGGTGCTGACGATTATCTGGCGAAGCCCTTCGAACTCAGCGAACTTGAAGCGCGCATCCGCGCCCATCTTCGCCGGTCCAGCCAGCGAACAGCACCAGTTGTGACCTGCGGCCTTTTGCGTTTCGACACCAACACCCGGTTGTTTTCGCTTGGAGACGATCCGCTGTCACTTGCGCCCAAAGAACATGCAGTTCTCGAACAGCTTTTGCGGCGCATCGGAACCACCGTCAGCAAGACAACACTTGTTCAAGGAATCTACAATTTCGACAGCGAGACCGATGAGAACGCCATCGAGATTTACATTCATCGTCTGCGCAAGAAGCTGGAGGGGAGCAGAGCCGAGATCATAACCTTGCGCGGACTGGGCTATCTGCTGCGTGAAGCGAGTTGAGATGAAACGGCTGTTCAACCGCCTTTCCCAAAGCCTGCGTGCGCAACTCGTTTCCTGGATCGTGATCCCGTTGATTGTCGTGGCCGCGATCAATCTGTGGACGGCATGGCGCGCTTCGGAAAACATGGCCGGGATCGTGTCTGACAGAATGCTGACGGCGTCTGCGCGTGCCATCGGTGAAGCGACTGCCGCCTCGCATAATGCCATTGATGCCGTCATTCCACCGGTAGCGCTGGAGATGTTTTCGACTGGAAATGGCGACCGGGTCTATTATCGCGTTGAGACGTCGGATGGACGCCTGCTGGCAGGCTTTCCCGACCTGCCAAAGCCGGCCAAAATAGCGGATTACGACCCGCTCCATTATGAAGGCACCTATCGCGACAATCCCTTGCGACTGGTTGTCGTGCGTCATCCCGTTGCCGCACCGTCCAACCTGCCACAAGCTGTCGATGTGGTCGTGGGTGTCACGCTTGCAGGATATACCGCCATGCAGCAGGAGCTATGGCTGAACTCCGTGCTGGAACAATCACTGCTTATCATTGTCGCCGGTGCCCTTTCGCTTTTGGGCTTGCGCTTTGTGTTGCGCCCGCTGATCCGGCTCCGCAACGAGGTCCGCAATCGCACATCCGAGCTGGAACCATTTGATCCGCAGACAGTCCAGACCGAACTTCGACCGCTCGTCACAGCGCTGAACCAGTATATGGAGCGCGTGCGCAAGCAGATGTCAGCGCAGCACCGTTTCATCCAGAACGCGGCACATCAATTGCGTACACCGCTTGCGACATTATCAACACAGGCCAGTTTCGCTGAACGGGCGACCGGTGAAAGTGACCGCAAGGATGTTCTGGCAGGAATCAAGAATACAGCCATGCAACTCTCACGGCTTGCCGGGCAATTGCTCATGCTTTCGCGTGCCGAACCGGGCAGCAGGCGCCCCCGCGCCGACCGGGTTGATCTGGCGGAAGCGGGACAGAAAATTCTGGAAAGCCTCGCGGGCAAGGCGTTCGACCGCAAGATTGATCTCGGGTTCGAGCTTAAAGCAACCAAGCCGATGATTTCTGGCGACGGCACCATGCTGCGGGAAATGATCGTCAATCTGGTGGATAACGCCCTTACCTATACGCCCGAAGGCGGCACAGTAACGCTTGTGATTGATCAGAATGGGCGCAAAATCAATATCCGGGTCGAGGACAACGGACCCGGCATTCCGGCCAGCGAGTATGAACACGTTTTCGAACGCTTCTATCGTGTTCCGGGCACTGCCGCGGATGGAAGCGGGTTGGGCCTTGCCATCGTGCGCGAAGTCGCTGACACGGCAGGTGGCCATGTGGAGCTTTCCCAAACGAAAGGCGGCGGGCTTACGGTGACTGTCACCTTGCCCGCCGCCTGACATTCATGCATTTGACCGACTATCAGCTTCCCTGTTCGGAAAGCGCCTGCGGACGCCATTTCACCAGGTGGTTTTCAACCAATGTGATGATGTATTCCACGACGAGCGCCAGAACCGCCAGAATGACCATGGCAGCAAAAACACCATTGGCGTTGAACGTGCCCTGAGCGGTTGAAATCATTAGGCCGACGCCTTTCTTTGCACCAAGGAATTCACCGACAACAGCGCCGACGAGTGCAAAGCCGAAGCTGACGTGAAGGCTAGCCAGAATCCAGCTCATGGCCGACGGCACGATGACGGTGCGCGTGATCTGTGAACGGGATGCACCCAATATCTGCGCATTGGCAATCAGCGCGCGGTCAGCTTCTCGCACGCCCTGAAACGCATTGGCGAACACGACGAAGAACACCATGACGACGGCCAGCGCCACCTTGGATGCCATGCCGAGACCAAGCGCAATAATGAAGATCGAACCCAGCACGACGCGCGGGATGGAATTGGCGATCTTGATGTAGATCGAGAACACATCGGCGAGGAACTTGTTGCGACCCAGCAGGATGCCGCAAATGATGCCGCCAACCGCACCGATCAGAAAGCCGAGCGCTGTTTCCTCAAGTGTTACGATGATCTGTTCCGAAAGCGGCCCCTGTGAAGTGCCTTCCGTGATCCACATCCATATCTGATCGGCAATGCCGGAGGGGCTTGCAAAGAAGAATGGGTCAATCAGGCCAGTTCGTGCGCCGAGTTCCCATCCGCCCAGAACGGCGACAAGAATGGCGAGGCGTACGAGGATAACGACCGCGCGCCGGCGGCGCATATCGGCGCGAAATTTCGCTTCGGTGCGCGCAAGTTCGTCGGCACTTGCATTGGCCTGCAAGCTTGCTGAAGCGGAGAGAGCTTGTGTTGTCATATCATTTTCTCCGATTAGTTTCCGTTGGCCAGCGCGCGCTTCTGGCCGATCTGCACTTCCTCGCGCAAATCATCCCAGATAACCTTGGCTATATCGACAAACTGGCTGTCGTAGCGGATGTCTTCCATGACGCGCGGGCGCGGAATGTCGATGTCGTAGACGCTCTTGACCGTGGCTGGACCGGCGGTGAGCACATAAACCTTGTCGGCCAGTGCAATCGCTTCTTCGAGATCGTGCGTGACGAAGATGACGGACGCGCCAGACTGCTGCCAGAGATCGAGTAATTCACCCTGCATCAGCGTGCGCGTCTGTACATCAAGCGCGCTGAACGGTTCATCCATGAGCAGGATTTTCGGTTCGTTGATGAATGTCTGTGCCAGCGCCACGCGCTTGCGCATACCGCCCGAGAGCTGGTGCGGATAATGCTTTTCAAAACGGGCCAGACCAACGCGGGCAATCCAGCTACGCGCTTTCTCATAGGCTTCTTCCTTGCCCATGCCGCGATAGCGCGGACCGGCGCTCACATTGTCAATGACATTGAGCCACGGAAAAAGAGCATCCGCCTGAAACACGAAACCGATATCGGGGCTGATGCCTTCGATAGGCTTGCCCATCAGGCGAACTTCGCCGGCACTTGGCTTGGCGAGACCGGTTACGAGATTAAGCGTCGTTGACTTGCCGCAGCCGGTCGGACCAACAACACAGGCAAATTCGCCCTGCGCAACATTCATTGTGAAATCGCGCAATGCGGTCATCATCTTGCCGTCGGGGGTGACGAAACGGCGGGTTACATTGTTAAGCGCGATTGCAGGCACGCTATTGCCAGCTTTCTCACGCGCAATGGTTCTGGGGGCTTCCATCAGCATGGGTTCCTCGCGGGTATGCGGCACCGCTCGCACGCGATAATTTTGTTATCGAGCATCTCGGAACGCAAAACCGGTTTACACTTTTGGCTCGAAAATGCTTTGTCGCGCGCCTGCAATGCGATTGAATCTGTGGAGGGCAGCGGGACTGACGTTCATATTTGAACGTCAGTCGAAGGCTGTTTACTTCGCAGCGTCGAGCGTTGCGTTGGCCTTGTCCACGAACTCGGTCGTGAAGGTCTTCGAAAGGTCTACCTGCTTCTCCTGAAGCGGCTTCTTGAAGGTTGCGAGAACCTTGAGAACAGTTTCAGGACCATCCTTCGGCATCCGGCCGTCCGGCGTGTACTGTGCCTTGCCCTCGGCCAGTCCCTTTACGTAAAGGTCCTTGTCACCGACATAATAATCCTTGGGCATCTGGTCTGCGATTTCTTCAGCGCTGTGCGAAGCGATATAACGCATGGTCTTGACCAGAGCGTTGGCAAGTTTCTGCGCGTCTTCCTTGTGCGTCTCAAGCCACGCGCTTTGCACGTAGAACGATGCAGCCGGGTATGGTCCGCCAAGCGCTTCGATTGTCTTGTCCGGCGTGCGCATGTCGACCAGAACCTTGGCATCGCCGCTTTTCAACATATTTGCGACAGTTGGCTCTGTGGTCATGCCTGCCTGAACGGCATCCTGCTTGAAGGCCGCGATGAAAGTATTGCCCGCGCCGACCGGCAGCAACGTGTAGTCACCCTGCTTGAGACCATTGCGCATGGCAAGGTATTGGGTCAGGAAGTCCGTGGAAGAGCCGAGACCCGTGACGCCGAGCGTGTGGCCCTTGAAATCGGCAGGCGACTTGATCTGGTCGGCATATTTGCTGGAAACGAGTTCCACTTCACCCGGCGCCTGGCTGAACTGGACGATGGACTGGATGAACTTGCCCTTCGACTGCAGGTCGATCGTGTGATCGTAAAAGCCGACCACGGCCTGAGCTGCACCAGCCAAAAGTTCGTTTTCTGCATCCACGCCTGCACGGCTGTTGATCAACTCGACATCAAGGCCTTCATCCTTGAAGTAACCGAGCTTTTCCGTCAGCACTGCCGGAAGGTAAATCTGCTTTTCCATACCGCCGACGATCACCGTCAGCTTTTCGGCATGGGCCGCGCCTGCGCCAATTACCATCGCACCGCCAATAACGGCCGCGCCAAACAGATGGCGGCATGAATCAATAGAGATTTTCATTTATACTCCTCCGAGAGCTCCTGTCGGTCCGACAATGCCAGACCCCTCCTGATATGCGCCGATTCCTCAATCGGTTCTGAATGGTTACCGCAGGCAAGCTTTCAACCAGCTTTCAACAAACTTACCGCGCGCTTTCAAACCCGACGGTTTGGAAAACAGAGATTATCGCTATGTGCATCGGGAAGTGCCAGATTGCCAAAAACACTATCGTGATAGGTCTGATATCGCTGTCATAAAACGATCAGTTGCTTTCCCCCTGAATTAGGGGTTCAATCAATCAAATGGGGAGGCGTCCATGCCATTTCGCGGTAACAAGTATCAGGGTACTTATGCGCCAAATGATCTTCAGGCGCTTCAGGCTGCCTATAATCGTTGCTGTGCATTGCTGGATCGATGTCCCACAACACACGAAGATAAAGAGATGCTCGCACGAGCGATCATTAGAGCATATGAAACGGGCGAACAGGATCCAGACAACATCGCGGATATCGTAGCCAAGCTGGAACTCGCTCGCATCTAGTGAATAGAATTTGACGTTTGATACCCGCCCGATAACAATCCCGTTTCAAACGTCAAATTCGAAAAATCCACTAGAACTCTTCCCAGGAAATGTGGAACAGTTTTCGAACCCAGATACGCGCCGAAATCATTGGTAAAGGATACCCAATCAATCAACTTATATTGTAAATGCTCCTGGACTTATTGCTGTTGCGGCGAATATCCAAGCGAAAGACAGCCACGCAATTCCTCAAGATTTGCTGTACGAAGAGTGTTTTACATAAAGTAAACAATTCTCGGGTATAAAGTTTTGCAATCGGCTTTATTATAGTATAGCGGATCGCACGAGTTTATAGGCTTTTGGATGGAATGACCTGTCCGTGAGCCATCTGCGGAATGCACAGAATGCCATTTTCGAGAGATTACTATTTCGGGCGTTTCAAACCCGCCGAGTTGGAGGAGCTGCAAGCGGCTTATTTGAAGTCGTGCGAAGCTATGACCCGCTGCCCGATTACCTCTCCCCACAAAGACGAAATGGCGCGCGAAATCATCCAGATTTATGAATGCGGCGTTATGGATGCCGAGAAAATCGCCGAACTCATGGTGCAAATTGAAGCAGTCAAGCCGCGTCCGATGAGCGAGCAGATGCTTGCTCAGGTAACGGCGATCCAGCCCAAGATCGCCTGATCGAAATAATTTCAATGGGAACACCCGGATGCGAGAACCGCATCCGGGTGTTTTTGTTTAGCGCTGCGCTACTGGGCGGACAAGCGGGGTCACGCGACGAATGGTGACGCGGCGATTTTCCTGCTCAGCCGCCTGCGTGCGAATTTTGAGGAAGCGTTCGCCGTAGCCCTGAGTGACGAGGTTTTCTGGCGGAATATCATATACTTCCGTCAATAGGCTCGCAACGGATTCAGCACGTTTGTCGGACAAGACTAGGTTCGAACGATCTGAACCGACAGCATCCGTATGCCCTTCGATAAAAAATGTTTCGCCTGGGTCCTTCGCCAGAACCTTCTGCATGGCGGTTGCAACCTTACGCAACGTTTTGGCCTGCGACATCGAAACCTCGGCACTTCCCGTCGCGAAGTGGATCGTGTCCAGATCGATACGACGCACCTTGTCGCGCAGACGGGCAGAATGACGAACCTCGTCAATCGTATAAACACGCTCCACACGTTCGACCGGCGGCATCGCCAGGAAATCATAGAAATCGCGTTCAGGATCGTCTGCAACATCGATGATGTAATCCCGCACCGGGACAGTCAGACGCATCGGGGGCAGTTCATAGCCAACATCGATAATCGAAGCGCGCGGATTGTCGTCATATTCCGGCGCATAGATCATCAGATGTTCGTTGCCGTCCCGATCGATACGGGAACGCTGCAGAATATCGCCGTAACGATCATAAACCGTGACGATCCGGTTTCCGCCCGGGCGAACGATGGTTTCACGGGTGCGTCCGCGCGGCAGTTCATCGTAATAGGTCTGTTCCGCATCACGGCGCAATCTGGGGCGATCATCGCCGCGCACGAAGATGCGATCACCCACATCCAGAATGACGCGATTATCCACTTCCTCGATAACTTTGACGTTCGAGACATTGTTGGTCACGTTATTGACCGTTGTATTGTTGATCACCGTATTGTTCACCACCGTGTGGTTGACGATATTGGTGGTTTCCGGCACGGCAAAAGCTGGCGCTTCCTTTATGCGAGTACCCTCTTCCTTGAGGTTGGCCTCGATCTTCTGTGGCAGCGCTGCCTTCACTTCCTCGGGAATAGCGACCTGTGCCGCCGCATCGTTTGCCGGGGGCGGTGCATTTTCCTCGGTGGAACGCTGTTGTTCACGCTGCTTGCGACGCTCTTCACGCGACTGGCTCCCACCAGAATTGTCGGCATCCTTGTCGCTGTCGAGAATGGCGGCGCCATTTTCAACCGGCAAGACAACGGTGTCGTCTGTCTTGGCAGGGTCTTTCGCAATCTCCTGCTTTTCCTCAGTCGATCGCTGATCGACTATTTCCGGCGCTGGCTCAGGCGCTGGATTCGATACAGGCTGTTGCTGGCCTTCGGTTGATTGCGGCTGCTCAACGGGCTGTGCGGGCTGAGCCTGATTCTGCGGTGCCTCTGTTGCTTTCGGTTCTTGCGGTTGAGCTTCTTCAGGATGCTCAACAATCGATTCTTCGGCTGGCTCTTTCTGCGAAGGGGTTGCCTCTGCCGGTTGCTCGGCTGGTTTTTCCGTTTCCTGAGCCGGAGTCTCCCTGGCTGGCTTTACAGTACGTTTGGCAGGCTTTTCGGCTGCAGGCTGCTCAGGCTTCGCTTCCGGTTCCGCCGCTGGAGCTTCCTTTACCGGCTTCTCGGCGGGTGCTGCCTGCTCTTGAGACTCAGCGGTCTTGCGAGCAGCCTCTTCAGCGGCCTTCTGCTGTTGTTCGCTCTGGCGCTGCGCCTGTTCCTCGGCCTTTTTCTGCTCGGCAGCCTGCTTGGCCTGTTCTTCAACCTGCTTTTGAGCTTCGCGTTCTGCGGCCTTCTGTTGTTCCTCGGCTTGCTTCTGTGCTTCGCGTTCGGCAGCTTTTTGCTGCTCTTCGGCTTGGTGCTGCGCCTCTGCTTCCGCGGCACGCTTTTGCTCTTCTGCCTGACGCTGAGTTTCTTCCTGAGCGGCCTTTTGCTGCTCTTCGGCTTGTCGACGGTTCTCTTCCTCGGCAGCGCGCTGCTGTTCTTCTGCCCGGCGCGCTTCTTCTTCTGCTGCCTTTTGCTGCCCTTCAGCCTCACGCTGTTGCTGCTGCAACTGTTCGTCGGACGGCTGCTGGTCTCCATTTTCCTGTGCCAGCAGGATTGGGGCTGTCAGCGTATCCGCCAATACGGGTTGTGCAAGAATGGAGGCCGAGAGAACCGGCACGGCAACCGTGGCAAGAAGCTTCGAACGAATAGACATAAATCCTTCTCCTTCTGGAGGGCAGAATTGATATGCGTCTCACCCATAGATTCGCGGGCAAAAACGCCGTAGAGCCGCTAGCGATATCCATCGAATTGGGGCAAATTCCGGCAGCTTCACAAATCCGTTATCGCAATCCACATGAATGCAGGCTGAACTCAGCCGTTCGGGAACGACGAGATTTGCCGCATTCTTTTAGCCAGAAGCTCGATACCTTCCGCAATCCGATTGATCGGAATGGAAGAATAAGCGATACGGAAATAACGACATGGCCGGTCGTCGCTCCAGAAAAACGGCGACCCTGACTCGATCAACACGCCGTCCTCGCGCAAATCACGTGCGAGCTTATCGGCATCCATGCCTTCCGGTCCTTCGATCCAGAATGCCGTGCCGCCGAAGGCCGATTTTCCGGCGATTTTCAATCCTTCACGATTAAGCGCGTCGATCATGACGATATGGCGCTTGTGATACTCTATCCGCATACGGTGGATGACCGCATCATAGTGACCAAGCGCCAGAAAATAGGCGGCGGTTCGCTGTTGATGGCCCGGCGGATGACGCAGCATGAGTGCCCTTAACGCCCTCGCCTCGCGGATCACTGGCGCTGGAGCGACCAGATAGCCGAGCCGAAGTCCCGGAAACAGTGACTTTGAAAAGCTGCCCGCATAAAGAACACGGCCATACTGATCGAGCGATTTCAGCGCCGGTGTCGGCGGCTGCAAGAAGCTCATCTCAAATTCGTAATCATCTTCAACGATGACAAAATCGCGTTCCGCCGCTGCTTCCAGCAGTGCAATACGCCGCGCGCGTGGCATGGTGGCAGCGGTTGGAGACTGGTGACTTGGTGTAACAAAGACCGCATCAATCCCATCGGGCAATCGTTCCGGCGGCAAGCCACCTTCGTCAACGTCGAGGGCCGTTACACGGGCTCCTGTCAGATGAAGCGTCGCGCTGATATCCGGATGCCCTGGGTTCTCGCACACGACATGCGAACGTCGCGTCAAAAGCAGATGGCTGACGATCCAAAGCGCGTTCTGTGCTCCCACCGTGACCAATATCTCGTCTGGTTCGGCCCGTATTCCGCGGCTCGGTAGCGTGCGTGAGCGGATATAATTGACCAGTTCCACATCGTCAGCAGCAGCAAAATCCCCAGCCATGAGGATGAAGTCTTCCCGAGCTAGGGCGCGCCGGGCGCAATCGCGCCATGCGGCCAGATCGAACAAGGTCTGGTCCATCTGGCCATAGAGAAAGGGGTAACGATACTTCCGCCAATCGAGCGGCTTGCGAATGGTCTTGGCTATATTGAAGCCGGGACGCAGTTTGGACGACCAGTCGACAGCCGTATCGGGTGTCTGCAAAAAATCCCTGTCGGGACGGCTGATAGGCGGCGTCGTGGCTACATGATAGGCACTGCGTGACCGCACTTCCAGATACCCCTGAGAAACGAGCTCCTGATAAGCCAGCGTTACAGTCAGGCGCGAGACTTTCAGATAATCCGCCAGCCGTCGCGTCGAAGGCATACGCGCACCCGGTAAAACACCACCGGATAGAACGGCCGATACAGTCGTTTCACGGATTTGCGACTGCAATCCGGTGTTTCGGCTGCCATCTATGAAGAAGATTGTCGGGGAGACGGCATCCAAGGCATTACTCCATTAGTATATCTGTAATTACGCCCAACTTCGCGTCAGTTTTTCAGCTTCATGCTTCACTTAGCAATAGTGTTTCTTCTTTCTGTTTCTCCACGTGGAATAATTTCGACGGTAAGGTGGGCGCGCATTCCAATTTTCAGGCACGGCCATCTTGATCACCAAACTGGACTTATTGACTATTCCAACTGGATATAAGGCAAATTTGATGAGATGGCTATCGTTTGTAACTGGAACTGTAGATTGGCGAAAAACGCCAGCAGTCGTGACTAGGTCAGGCATGGTTCTTAAATGGAAGGGGAACTCCATGAACTATTTCAATAGCATAAAACGGGTGGTGTTATTTTCGGCCGTAGCAGCGCTTTCAACGTCTGCGGCCTATGCCGAAACCACGGTCGTGGTCGGCTATCAGCAGATCGTCGGGCCATTTCTGACCGCGATCGCTGACGGAAAGTTCGATGCGGCAGCAAAGGAAGCCGGATACAAGATCGACTGGCGCCAGTTCGCATCGGGTGGCGATATTTCGACGGCACTTGCGTCCGGGAATGTGCCGATTGGCGTTATCGGTTCAACGGGCATCGCAGCAGCCGCTACACGTGGCGTCGACCTTCAACTCTTCTGGATCCTCGATAATATCGGTAAATCGGAAGCACTGGTAGCGCGCGAAGGCTCAGGCATCGAGAAGCCCGAAGACCTCAAGGGCAAGAAGATCGGCGTGCCTTTCGTCTCGACCTCGCACTTCCATCTTCTGGTCGGCATGGACGATATCTGGAAGATCAATCCGCGTGACGCGGAGATCCTCAACATGACACCGCCGCAGATCGTTGCTGCCTGGCAGCGTGGCGATATCGATGCGGCCTATGTCTGGCCCCCTGCTCTTTCTGAAATCCTCAAGACTGGCAAGGAAATTGCCAATTCTGAAGAAATCGGCGCAAAAAGCGTTCCAACTTTCGACGGACTTGTGGTGGACAAGAGCTTCGCCAGTGAAAACCCGAAATTCATGACCGCCTTCACCACTGTGTTGAAGGACGCCTATGCTGACTACAAGGCCAATGGCAGTCAATGGACAGCGGATTCCGAACAAGTCAAAGGCATGGTCAAGCTGATCGGCGGCAATGCCGCTGACATACCTGGTGCACTTGCACTGTTGTCCTTCCCCACCGCAGAAGAACAAGCCTCACCGACTTGGCTCGGTGGTGGCAAAGACAGTGGTGCGCTCAAATCTGTCACTCAGAGCGCGAAATTCCTCGTCGATCAAAAGCAGCTCGATCAGGCTCTGGATGACTATAGCGGCAATGTAAATGGCAGTTTTGCTGAAGCCGCCGCGAAGTAATTACGTGAAGTAATTCAAGCGCCTCCGCCAGCGGCCTGCCTTCGGGCTTGCCGCTGAACCAAGACGGTTCCTGTAGTGTTTTACCTTCTGGTTTGTGCCGGAACCGTCTCTCGTTTCCGAAAGGTGACGTCATGGAAACCTTGAACGTATCGAATGTCAGTCTGACCTATCCCGGTCTTTATGTGGAAGAAGCCGTGATTGCGCTGAAGGGTGTCAATCTGCGCATCGACAGCGGGGATTTCGTGGTGGCGCTTGGTGCGTCCGGCTGCGGCAAGACCACGCTTCTCAATCTCATGGCGGGGTTCATGATCCCGTCATCCGGTGAAATTACGTTGGGTGGAAGGCAAGTGCGTGGTCCCGGCGCCGACAGAGGTGTCGTGTTCCAGAAACATGCGCTGCTTCCCTGGCTCAATGTGATTGACAACACCGAGTTTGGCCTCAAGCTTCAAGGTGTGCCGAAGGCCGAACGCCGTGCGCGTGCCACCAAGAATCTGGCCCTTGTAGGCTTGCAGGATTTCCACAATCACAAAATCTACCAGCTTTCCGGCGGTATGCAGCAGCGTGTCGGCATTGCCCGCGCACTGACCTGCGATCCGGCAATGCTGCTCATGGATGAACCAATGGCAGCGCTTGATGCCCTCACCCGCGAAACGATCCAGGAATTGCTTCTGCGGGTATGGCAAGTGACCAATAAAATGTTCTTCTTCATCACCCACAGCGTCGAAGAGGCCCTGTTCCTTGGTTCGCGGCTGATCGTCATGTCACCGCGTCCCGGACGGATCACCCATACCTATGATCTGGATTTCAACCGACGCTTTCTGGAATGCGGTGACGCGCGCGCCGTCAAGTCCAGTCCCGATTTCATCAAGATGCGTGAGACAATTCTGGGGATTATCTATGGCGATGAACGTGCATCAGGAAACCCGGAACTGGTCCATGCTTGAGTTCCTCACTCGGGCACGACCAGTCAAACCCGGTAAAATCTATGGCGCCCCCGGCGACGGCAATAGTGGCTTCATCAGCCTGGTGACCGCATTGATTTTGCTGGGGCTCTGGTTTCTCGTGACGGGGATGGGCTGGGTCAAGCCGCTTTTTCTCCCCTCTCCCTTCGCGGTCTATGGCAAGTTCATGGTGGCCATGACTGATGGCGTGGCAAACTCCACTCTGGCTGAACATACCCTTGCAAGCCTTGGGCGCGTATTGGGCGCTTTCGCGATTGCCTGCATCACGGCAATTCCCATCGGCATCATGATGGGCATGAGCAGCTTCGTTCGTGGCGTTCTCGATCCGATTATCGAGTTCTACCGACCACTGCCGCCGCTTGCCTATCTGCCGTTGATTATCATCTGGCTTGGTATCGGCGAATTCCCGAAGGTGTTCCTCATCTTCCTCGCGATCTTTGCTCCAATGGCGATTGCAGCCAGGGCTGGCGTGCGCTCGGTCTCAACCGAACAGATCCATGCAGCCTATGCGATGGGCGCATCCCGGACGCAGGTAATAACGCAAGTCATCATGAAAGCGGCCATGCCGGAAATCTTCACCGGCATGCGCATCGGGATCGGCGTTGGCTGGACGACGCTGGTTGCAGCGGAAATGGTGGCGGCACATCGCGGTCTTGGCTTCATGGTGCTCAACGCGGCACAGTTTCTGGCCAGCGACACCGTCATCATGGGCATCATCGTCATCGGTGTGTTCGCTTTCGCCTTCGACCTTTTGATCCGTTACATGGAAAAGGTCCTCATCCCATGGAAGGGTAAAGTCTGATGGCGCTGCAATCGCTTTAACCGACCCGACCGAAATCTCATTTGCAACATCAATCGCGCGGCAATTCTGCCGCGCCACGGGGAAGCTTTGCCCGAAATCAGGGCAGATTTCAGACGTATCAAGGAGCATTCGAATGTCCGCCGGACAACTCACAGAGAAGCATTTTTCCGACCTCTTCGACGCCTTCAACCGGCATGACATCGACGCGATTATGGCCTTTTTCGCTGATGATTGCGTGTTCTACACCATCGGCGGCGAGGAAGTTTACGGCGCTCGTCTCGAAGGCAAGGATGCCATCGCCAAGGCTTTCTCCGGCGTATGGGCTGCCATGCCCGATGTGAAGTGGGATGGACACAGACACTTCGTGAGCGGCGACCGTGCCGTGTCCGAATGGACCTTTCGCGGAACGGATGCCAACGGCGCACGCGTCGAGGCTGAAGGTTGCGATCTTTTCACACAGCGTGACGGCAAGATCGTCCGCAAGCAGGCATTCCGCAAGAACCGGCCTTTGCTGAAGGCGTAAGCCCCAACAATGTCCGTCGGTGATTTGGAGGACCGACATATGGATACCCAAACTCTCAACAGTTTCTCTGCCACCCAGCCATTCGATCCAGCCTATGATCCGGTGGTTTCGAAGACGCCTGGACAGGGGCGCGACTATGCCCCGACTTACTGGATCGGCACTGCCGGGCCGACGCCGGAAGACGATGGCCCTATTCGCGGAGACGTCGATGCCGATGTCGTTATCGTCGGCTCGGGCTATACTGGTCTTTCGGCAGCGATCCATCTCGCCCGGGATCATGGCGTCAAGGCCGTGGTACTGGAAGCAAATGGCGTTGCCTGGGGTTGCAGCACCCGTAATGGCGGTCAGGCGCAGATTTCAGCCGGTCGGCTCAAGCGTTCGCAATGGATCGAGCGCTGGGGTGTAGACGTAGCCCGGAAGTTGCATAAGGAAATTGCCGAGGGTTTCGATCTCTTTCGTGCACTCATTGCCGAACCGGAAGTCGATTGCGATCCGCAGGATGGTGGCCATCTGTACATCGCCCATCGCGACAAGGTCATTCCCTCGCTGGAGAAAGAATCGCGCCTGCTGAACGACGTGTTCGGCTATCGGACGCGCATGGTTGGCCGCGACGAGATTCACCGCGACTTCATCCTGGATCAGGAAGCCCGCGGCGCAATGTACGAACCGGACGGCATTGGCATTCACGCTGCAAAGCTCGCCTTCGGTTATCTTCGGCTTGCCCGCAAGCTGGGTGCAAAGGTGCATACTGCAAGCCCGGTTCTCAGCTGCCGCAAGAACGGTAATGTTTTCCATCTCAACACGCCGAACGGTACCGTCAAGGCGCGACAAGTATGTTTTGCGACGGCGGGATATACCTCTCCCGGCCTTCATCCTCTTACCCGTTACCGGCTGATGCCGGTGCTGTCGAACTCTGTTGTGACCAGACCACTGACGCCGGACGAAATTGAAGCATGCGGCCCGAAGACTGGCATTCCGCTGACCGACACGCGGACGCTTCGCCACTATTATCGTTTTCTGCCTGACGGGCGGATGCAGATCGGCAGCCGCAGCGCCATTACTGGAGCCGATGCACCGAACCCTAAACACTACGATCTGCTACTTTCTGGCCTTTACCGGAAGTTCCCGTCCCTGAAAGGCATCAAGATCGATTATTCCTGGTGGGGATGGGTCGATGTCAGTCATGACATGATGCCCCGCATCTATCGTCCCGACCCGACGCAGGAAATCTACTATGCCATGGGCTACGGCGGCAATGGCGTGATGTATTCCGCGCAGGCTGGACGTCGGGTTGCCCAATTGATGACCGGTCGTGGACAGGGACTGGACCTGCCGATCTTCACCTCCGAGCTGCCGAGTTACGGCATGCTGACGCCATTCAGGCGCATAGGCCAGCGCGCGATGTATCGCTGGTATGCGTTGAAAGATGAAGTTCTCTGAATTCCAAGAAAGGTACGCGCCATGAAGATGACGACGGAAGAAGCGTTTGTTAAGGTTTTGCAGATGCATGGTATAGAGCATGCATTTGGGATCATCGGTTCTGCGATGATGCCGGTTTCGGATCTGTTTCCGAAGGCTGGCATTACGTTCTGGGATTGCGCGCATGAGACGAATGCGGCGCTGATCTGTGACGGTTATACGCGTGTGACGGGCAAGATGGGTATGGCGATTGCCCAGAACGGTCCGGGCGTGACCGGCTTCGTGACCGCCATCAAGACGGCTTACTGGAACCACACGCCGATGCTGCTCGTCTCTCCGCAGGCTGCCAACAAGACCATCGGTCAGGGCGGCTTTCAGGAAGTGGACCAGATGGCGCTGTTCGAGGAGATGGTCTGCTATCAGGAAGAAGTGCGCGATGCGACCCGCATTCCCGAAGTGCTGAACCGGGTGATCGAGAAGGCATGGCGCGGCTGCGCACCGGCACAGATCAACGTTCCGCGCGATTTCTGGACCCAGGTCATCGATGTCGACCTGCCGCAGATCGTGCGGCTGGAACGCCCGAGCGGCGGACGCGATGCCATTGCCGAGGCCGCAAAGCTTCTGACGGAAGCAAAATTCCCGGTCATTCTCAACGGTGCCGGTGTCGTCATTGGTGGTGCAATCCCGGAATCCATCGCGCTTGCCGAAAGGCTCGATGCGCCGGTCTGCTGCGGCTATCAGCATAATGATGCCTTTCCCGGCACCCATCCGCTGTCCGCAGGTCCACTCGGCTATAACGGCTCCAAGGCCGCGATGGAGCTGATCTCCAAGGCCGATGTGGTTCTGGCGCTCGGCACCCGTCTCAATCCGTTCTCGACGCTGCCAGGCTACGGCATCGATTACTGGCCGAAGGACGCCAAGATCATCCAGGTCGATATCAATCCCGATCGCATCGGCCTCACCAAGAAGATATCGGTCGGCATTTGCGGCGACGCCAGGCAGGTTGCGCAGCAGATCCTCGACCAGCTGGGAGCCAATGCAGGCAATGCCGGTCGTGACGAGCGCAAGCAACTCATCCATCAGCGCAAGTCCGCCTGGTTGCAGCAGCTTTCCTCGATGGATCATGAAGATGACGATCCGGGCACGCATTGGAATGCCGGTGCCCGCGAGCGCGAAAAGGACCGCATGTCGCCGCGACAGGCATGGCGCGCCATTCAGGCCGGCATGCCGAAGAATGCCATCATGTCCACCGACATCGGCAATAATTGCGCCATCGGCAATGCCTATCCAAGCTTCGAGCACGGACGCAAATATCTGGCGCCGGGCATGTTCGGCCCCTGCGGTTATGGCTTCCCGTCCATCGTCGGCGCCAAGATCGGCCAGCCCGACACGCCGGTGGTCGGCTTTGCCGGCGACGGCGCGTTCGGCATCTCCATGAACGAGATGACCTCCATCGGTCGCAAGGGCTGGCCTGCAATCACCATGGTCATCTTCCGCAACTATCAGTGGGGTGCCGAAAAGCGCAATACGACGCTGTGGTACGACAACAACTTCGTCGGCACCGAGCTCAATCCGAACCTGAGCTACGCCAAGGTGGCGGATGGCTGCGGCCTCAAGGGCGTGACCGTCGATAGCCAGCAGGCGCTCACCGAGGCCTTGCAGACGGCAATCGACGAGCAGGCCAAGGGGGTGACCACCTTCATCGAAGTCGTGCTCAATCAGGAACTGGGCGAACCATTCCGCCGCGATGCGATGAAGAAGCCCGTCGTCGTGGCCGGTATCGACAAGGCCGATATGCGCCAGCAAATGCCTGTCTGAACCAGTTCGTCAGAGCATTTCCTGTTTTGATTGTGTCATTGGAAATGCTCTATCCGTTTGTTTTTACGCATGTCTTTATCCCGAAACCGGTTCCCACTTTCGGGAGACATGCTGTAATGATCAGGCCGGGAGCGCAACTCCCGGCCTTTTGAAAAGATTGCGCCATGCTGCCATTGGAAAAGATTTTTGAGAAAGCCCGGTCGAGGCCGCGCCACATCGTACTGGCCGAGGGCGAAGATCCGCGCATCATCGATGCGGCGCTGCGTGCCGAGCGTGAAGCCATTGCCCGCATCACGCTTCTGGGGTCCGAAAGCATCATCGGCAGCCAGATCGACGGATTGAAGATCGCGATCATCGATCCCAGGACATCGAGCTTGAGCGCGGATTATGCGCAAAAACTCTATCGGCTGCGTCAGGCCAAGGGCATGACGGAAGAACAGGCTGAGGCGATGGTGAAGACACCGCTTGGCTTCGCCGCCATGATGGTACGCGAAGGCGATGCGGATGGGACGGTGGCTGGCGCAGTCGCAACGACCGCCGATGTGGTGCGCCATGCCCTGCAGATCATCGGCAAGGCTGAAGGCGCTTCACTCGTTTCAAGCTTCTTCCTGATGCTGCTGTGCCAGTCGCATCATCAAAAGAAGGGCGCTTTCGTCTTTGCCGATTGCGGCCTCGTGGTGGAACCGGATTCCGCGCAGCTTGCCGATATCGCCATCCAGTCGGCCGATTCATACCGCCAACTGATGGAAAAGGACGCAGCCGTTGCCATGTTGTCCTTCTCCACCGGCGGTAGCGCCGCCCATGAGCGTGTGTCGAAGGTGGTGCAGGCAACCCGGACGGTGCGGGAGCGCAAGCCCGATCTGTGCATTGATGGCGAATTGCAGTTCGACACGGCATTCGTGGAAGCGATCAGCCATGCCAAATCACCGGATTCCCCGCTGAAGGGCAATGCCAATGTCTTTGTCTTCCCCAATCTCGAAGCCGCCAATATCGGCTACAAGATTGCCCAGCGCATCGGCGGCGCACAAGCCATCGGCCCCGTGCTCCAGGGCCTCGCCAAACCCGCAAACGACCTCTCGCGCGGCTGCAGCGCTGACGATGTCCTCCACATGATCGCTATAACAGTCAATCAGGCCAGGTGAAGGACAGCG
>NZ_WBVY01000029.1:0-608 GCF_008932285.1 Brucella tritici | reverse complement strand
GTCGACTATTTTACAGATACGTTGCTGCGAAATGATAGAGCACCCGCTTCTAGTGGGGAGGGTCAAAATGCTGCTGATTTCACCCGACAGGCAGGCAGCATTTTCTCCAACCTGCTCTCGACAGGCCAGATAACCGACGAAGATAAAGCTTGGCTCGTCCGTCAGGTTACGGCTCAAACGGGAATGAGTGAGACCGACGCCCAAAATCGCGTCAATCAGACAATCGAGCGGGTCCAGACCGTGAGAACGGAAGCGCAGAGGAAGCTCGATGAAGCGCGAAAGCAGATTGATGAGGCAAAAGAACAAGCCAGCAAGGCGCTTGAGGAAGCAAAAGCACAAGCATTGGAGACTGCTGAGAAGACCAAAATAGCTGGCATTCTGAGCGCCTTCCTTTTGGCTGCTTCAGCCTTAGTTGCCGCAGTGGCCGCCTATATCGGAGCAGTGCATGGTGGTCGTCACCGAGACGAAGGCCGAATTTGGAGCGGCTTAGCCTACCGTAGGTAGTTTCATCAATGTCCATGACGAGCCCCTTCACGCGGAAGCAGTGGAGGGGCTATTTCTGAGTACGGTCGACAATCCTCGTGGCGCTTGTTTGAGTCCTATCGGTG
>NZ_WBVY01000003.1:0-955119 GCF_008932285.1 Brucella tritici | reverse complement strand
TCCGCCGTCAAAACCTCGAATATCTGGGAATGATTCATATCGTCATTCATAGGACTCTCCGTATGATTCATACGGAAAATCGCCCATCACGCCGACTAATGATATGTGGGGTAGCCTTACCGCTTACAACAGAACTCACCGTAGCTGTTGATTTTCGCTAAGTGTGTTTCGGCGTGGAATATTGCCCCCTCTGCCGGGGTAATCGGCGTCCAACTTTGACCCCCGAGCAGTTTCGTCTGACCATCCGTCTTTTGGTGACGGATGGAGAGGGGTAATCCCCCCGTTTTTAACGGGGCTCGTCAGTAGAATTCACGCAGCCGCTTTTAGTTTCTGTGCGGGTGTGATGCCGCCGATGCCCATATTGGGCCGTTCGTTGTTGTAGGTCCAGAGCCATTGCGTGGCGAATTCCTGTGCCTCCTCGATACTTTCGATGGTGTGTTGGTCAAGCCATTCATGTCGCACGGTGCGATTGTAGCGCTCGACATAGGCATTCTGTTGCGGTTTTCCGGGTTGGATGTGGCATAAAGCAATTCCTTGCGTTTCGGCCCATTCCATCAGTTTGCCACTGACATATTCAGGCCCATTATCCACGCGAATGGCGAATGGTTTGCCGCGCCATTCGATGATCTGGTTCAGGCTGCGGATGACGCGTTCAGCAGGCAGCGAAAAATCCACCTCGATGCCCAGCCCCTCGCGGTTGAAGTCGTCCAGGACATTCAGCAGCCGGAATTGCCTGCCGTCTTCCAGGCGATCCGCCATGAAATCCATGGACCAGACCATGTTTGGCGCTTCGGGCACGGCCAGCGCATCGGGTTTGTCGCGCTTCAACCGCTTGCGTGGCTTGGTCCTGAGGTTCAATTCCAGCTCGCGGTATATGCGGTATATGCGCTTGTGGTTCCAGCGATGCCCCTGGACATTGCGCAGGTAAAGAAAACAAAGACCGAAGCCCCAGCACTTCTTCGCTCGCGTTAGCCCGATCAGCAGATCGGCGATCTGCTCGTTCTCTTCGTTCAGCCTGGCGCTGTAACGATAGCAGGTCTCGCTGACACCAAAGGTACGGCAGGCCAGTGCAATGCTGACGCCGCGTAACGCCACAGCTTTCCTGGCCATCTCCCGGCGTTGAGATGACCGCGTCATTTTTTTCCAAGAGCCTCTTTTAAAAGCTCTGCCTGCATGCTCATCTCGGCATACATCTTCTTGAGCCGACGGTTCTCATCCTCCAGAGCCTTCATCTGGCTGATCATCGACGCATCCATGCCACCATACCTGGCGCGCCACTTAATGGGATAGACTGTTCCCCACCCCGCATTCACACTGGTTGCGCCAACGAAGGAGGTTGTCATGGCAAACGTTGCGGTTCTGGGAATTGATATCGCCAAGAATGTGTTTCAGCTACATGGCGTAGACGCTGATGGTCAGGCTGTCCTGAAACGGCGCGTGATGCGCGATCAACTGCTGCAGGTGACCGAGGCTATGCCGCCTTGCCTGATCGGGATCGAAGCTTGCACGGGTGCCTTTCACTGGCAGCGGCATTTTGAGGCTCAAGGGCATACTGTGAAGATCATCGCACCGCAGTATGTGAAGCCGTTTTTAAAGGGCCAGAAGAATGACGGCAACGATGCTCAGGCAATATGTATTGCCGTTCAACAGCCACATATGCGTTTCGTGCCGAAGAAATCGATCATCCAGCAGGACATTCAGGGCCTCCACAGGGCTCGGCAGAGGTTGGTCAATCATCGTGTCGCCCTAATCTTTCAGATGCGGGGCTTGCTTCTCGAGCGCGGTGTAGCCATCGCAAAGTCGGTCTCGATTGCCCAGCGAACAATACCGGAGATCATAAACAATCCAACGATCGATATCACCGAGCTGACACGCGATATCATCGGCACCCTCCATGCTTTCCTGCTGCAGATCAATGAAAAGATCAGATACTTCGACAAGCAGATCGACGCCGTCTTCCGCGAGAGCGACGTCTGCCAGCGTATAGCGAAGATCCGTGGCGTCGGCCCTAAGACTGCAACGGCAGTCGTTGCCGCGGTTGGTGAAGGAGCCGACTTCAAGAATGGCCGGCACCTAGCAGCATGGATGGGCCTTGTGCCGCGACAACATTCCAGCGGCGATCGCCGCGTCTTGCTTGGAATCAGCAAGCGAGGCAGTCAGCATCTGCGAACACTTCTGGTCCATGGCGGACGGTCAGTGGTTCGGACAGCGCAACGGAAATCCGACCCTGCCAGTGAGTGGGTCAACGAGCTTAGGGAAAGGCGTGGTTACAACCGCGCAGCGGTTGCCGTCGCCAACAAGAACGCAAGGGTGATCTGGGCCTTGCTTCAGCACGGTGGTGAATACCGAGCCAATCCTTGAGAGCAGGCATGCGAATTGCAGTAAGCCCACGGTGAAGGCCGTCTTGCGATGGCGGCCTTCTGACTGCCAGTCCTAGTGGTAACACTAGGAGTAGTCATATGACGAAGTATCCAGTTGAGGTGATCACGTCCGTAGAGCGCCGTCGTCGTTGGTCACGCGAAGACAAAGAGCGCCTCGTCGCGGCCTGCTTTGAGGCGGACGCGGTGGTCTCCGAGATTGCCCGTGCGGCCGGTATCCATGTCAGCCAGTTGTTCCGTTGGCGCAAGGAGCTGTGCCGGATCGAGGAACCGAAGACCGAGACGGCAACCACGTTGGTACCGGTGATCGTGTCGGAGACCGCGCCGGCAGTCTCTCCCCTTCAACCGGAACCGCCCACCACATCCCATCCTCGTCGGAAGCGCAGCGATGTAACGATTGAGCTGGGTCGGGGCCGTCGTGTCCGCGTGGACAGCGATATCGACACGGATGCGCTTGGCCGGATTCTCGATTGCGTGCTGGGGCTGCGATGATTCCGGTTCCTGTTGGCGTGAAGGTCTGGTTGGCGACAGGCCATACCGATATGCGCAAAGGCTTCCCCGGTCTGTCCTTGATGGTGCAGGAGGCGCTGAAGCGCGACCCGATGTGCGGTCACCTGTTCGTATTCCGTGGCCGAGGCGGCGGCCTGATCAAGGTGATCTGGCATGACGGCCAGGGAGCCTGTTTGTTTACGAAGAAGCTGGAGCGCGGCCGCTTCATCTGGCCATCAGCGGCCGATGGCACGGTGGTGATCACGCCTGCGCAGCTCGGTTATCTGCTGGAAGGTATCGACTGGCGGATGCCGCAAAAGACCTGGCGGCCGACGTCGGCCGGATAAGCAAAAACACTGGAATGACAGGGTCGAATGTGATTCCATCCCGTCATGAGTAATGCGACCGAAGAGCTTCCGGACGACCTTGCCAGTGCGCTCGCACTGCTGGCCCAGGAACGCGTTCGACGGATCGCAGCCGAAGCAGAAGCGGCGACCGCCAAGGCAGAAGCCGCCAGTGCAAAGGCACTCGTATCGCATTCCGAGGCGCTGATCGCGCGGCTGAAGCTGGAGATCGACAAGGTTCGCCGTGAACTCTACGGCAGTCGGTCCGAGCGTAAGGCGCAGCTCCTTGAGCAGATGGAACTGCAGCTCGAGGAGTTGGAAGCGGACGCCGGTGAAGATGAATTGGCCGCGGAAATCGCAGCCAAAGCCTCAGCCGTCAAAGCCTGCGAGCGCAAGCGCCCATCACGCAAACCGTTTCCTGAACATCTGCCGCGCGAACGCATCATTGTCGCCGCTCCCACGAATTGCGCCTGCTGCGGATCGGCTAAACTGTCAAAGCTCGGTGAGGACATTACCGAGACCCTGGAGGTCGTTCCGCGCCATTGGAAGGTTATCCAGACGGTGCGAGAGAAGTTCACCTGCCGCGAGTGCGAGAAGATTACGCAGCCACCAGCATCCTTCCATGTGACGCCCCGCGGTTTTGCAGGGCCGAACCTGCTGGCGATGATCCTGTTCGAGAAGTTTGCCCAGCACCAGCCGCTCAATCGCCAGAGCGAGCGCTACACCCGCGAGGGCGTCGACCTCAGCTTATCGACGCTGGCCGATCAGGTTGGAGCATGTGCCGCGGCATTGAAGCCCATTCACTCCCTGATCGAGGCGCATGTCCTTGCTGCCGAACGTCTGCATGGTGATGACACAACCGTGCCGATCCTGGCCAAGGGAAAGACCGATACCGGTCGCATATGGACCTATGTCCGGGATGACCGACCATTCGGCGGGCTCTCACCGCCGGCCGCCCTTTATTATGCCTCGCGGGATCGACGGCAGGAGCATCCGGAGCGCCACCTGAAGACCTTCACCGGCATTCTGCAGGCGGACGCCTATGGCGGCTATAATCCGCTGTTCAAGGTTGATCGCGATCCCGATCCGCTGACCCAGGCACTCTGTTGGGCACACTCGCGGCGCAAGTTTTTCGTGCTCGCCGACATTGCCGCAAACGCCAAGCGTGGAAAGAACGCCGCGCCGATCTCACCCATGGCGCTCGAAGCTGTCAAACGGATCGACGGCCTGTTTGATATCGAGCGGGAGATCAACGCGCTTACGGCCGATCAACGCCTGGATCGTCGCCGCAAGGAAAGCCGGCCGCTCGTTGATGATCTTCAGGCCTGGCTTCAAACCGAGCGGGCAAAACTCTCACGCAGTTCCCCGGTCGCCGAGGCGATTGATTACATGCTCAAGCGATGGGACGGCTTCACGTCATTCCTGGACGACGGCCGGATTTGCCTGACGAACAACGCCGCCGAGCGAGCGCTCAGAGGCTTTGCGCTCGGCAGAAAGTCGTGGCTCTTCGCCGGATCAGACCGCGGTGCAGATCGTGCAGCCTTCATGGCCACGCTAATCATGACGGCAAAGCTCAACGACATCGATCCCCAGGCGTGGCTTGCCGATGTCCTTGCCCGTATCGCGGACACGCCGATGACCAAGCTGGAGCAACTGCTTCCTTGGAATTGGACGCCTCCGACAGTCAACGCTCAAGCGGCCTGACCTGCGGCCTCCAGCGTACACATCGCGTCAGAAACAGGAGATTAAATTGTCAAACTTAACACTTCAACAATCCTCTTCGAGGCGTTCCCATCTCCATATGGCGATACGCCACGAGCCATCTCGTCATAAGCGAACGAGTTATCTAAAAGGTTCTGAGCTTCGCTTACAATCTTTCTGAAGTCCGTTCCGACGAGCTTTACAACGCCATCCGTCACGGCTTCAGGTCGCTCAGTTTCTTGCCGTAAAACGAGAACCGGCTTCCCAAGCGCAGGCGCCTCCTCTTGAACGCCCCCCGAATCGCTAATAATGAAATGGGCTCGTTTCATAGCCGCTACAAACGGAGCATAATCTAAGGGATCGCATAACACGACATTGGGCACGTTACCTAACAATTCTTCTGCAACGTGTTTTACATTTGGATTAGGATGAACAGGATACAAAATACACACGTCGGGATTGTCCACTGCCAATTTCTTAATTGCTGAACACACTCTTTTAATTGGCTCGCCGAAGTTCTCGCGGCGGTGAGAAGTAACTAAAACCAGGCGGCGATGCTCCGGAAGTGAAATACCAAGATCAATATTTCGTTCCGCCATCATCAGCAAAGTATCTATAACTGTATTTCCCGTAACAGTTATTGCTGACTCTTCAATATTTTCAGCAAGTAGATTTGCTTTTGAACTTTCTGTAGGAGCAAAATGCCATCTAGCTATACGCGCAGTTAAAGCGCGATTGGCCTCCTCTGGAAAGGGGTTTTGTATATCTCCAGTTCGCAACCCCGCTTCCACATGTCCTACTGGTATGTGACGATAGAACGCAGCTAAGGTTGCAGCCATAACAGTGGTCGTGTCGCCTTGTACTAATACCACATCTGGCTTTTCTTCATCTAATATTTGCCCAACACCTGTCAATAAACGTGCAGTCAGATCCGTTAGATTTTGGTTTGGACGCATCACATTGAGATCGTAATCCGGAACGATGTTAAAGAATCCGAGTACTTGATCCAACATTGCCCGGTGCTGGGCCGTAGCCAAAACTCTAACCTCGGCCCATCCTGCAGACCTAAGAGCAAGGATGACCGGGACCATTTTTATAGCTTCCGGTCGCGTTCCCACAACACAAAGAATTTTTTTCATAGCAGCAACTCCCACTTTCTATAATTGGGGATGAGATAAATCTTCAAAGTGGTGATGTGCAGAAAACTGGCATTTCTTTGCTGGATCCTTCACTTTCTAGATATGTATGCGCAACATCAAGAGCTTCCGCAATCGTCACATGCATGTCGAGATAACGATAAGTGCCTAGACGTCCCATAAACGTCATTTTCTTTTCCTGATTTGCACGAGCTACATAGCGTTGCAACTGAGCCTTCTCTTGTACCAACCTTATGGGATAATAGGGTATGTCAGCAGCGCCACACAGTCGGCTGTACTCCTTGTATATGAGCGTGCTCGCATGATCCTCCCACGGAGAAAAATGTTTATGTTCCGAAATCCTAGTCCAAGGAACTTCTACATCTCCATAATTAATGACAGCATTTCCTTGATAGTCCCCAGTATGACGCTCTTCCACAAAATCAAGCGTGCGATAGCCGAGCCTTCCCTCATTGAAATCGTACCAACCATCGATAGGCCCCGAATAGAACAGATGGTCGTACTGCTCCTTGATTTCGGAGGAAACGGAAGTGTTTAGATAAACTTCAATCGCGGGGTGATCCAACATCTTTTCAATAATATGCGTATATCCATGTCTGGGCATACCTTGATAAACACTGGAATAATAGTTGTCGTCATAGTTGAAACGAACTGGGAGGCGTTTCAAAATACTAGCGGGCAGTTCAGACGGCTGAACTCCCCATTGTTTCACTGTATAACCGTGAAAAAAGGCTTCATAGAGGTCTTTACCCACGAAGCGTAATGCCTGCTCTTCAAATGTTTTAGGCTCAGAAATTGATCGATCACTCACTGTGTCGATAAATGCGCGGGCTTCACTTGGTGAAAACGTCTTTCCGAAAAACTGATTAATAGTAAGGAGGTTGATCGGCAATGAAAAAACTCGTCCTCCCGTAATCGCCTTCACCCGATTGATAAACGGGACAAACTCGTCAAACCTATTCACATAATCCCACACCTCGAGGTTGCTGGTATGAAAAATGTGCGGGCCATATTTATGCACGAGGACACCAGTTTCTGCGTCCCGAACAGTATGGCAATTGCCAGCTACATGAGAGCGCGCCTCGAATACATCTATTGAATACTTACCTGTCTTCGCCAGCTCATGGGCGACCACAGCACCAGAGAAGCCGGCACCCGCTATGGCAATTTTCTTCACAGATCAAGCTTCCTTATATTACGCGAAAATAATTATTAAGTTCCGTGAAGAACCTGCGGTCTTCGCGTTTCCACCAAGTCATAAGTTCCACTCTAAAACCATGATCATCACTATGGTCAAGATAAAACCAGCTGTGATGAAACGCGATATTTAATATATATTCCTTCCTTATCTCACTATCTGGCAACTCTTCATATAATTTTATAATGTTACTTAAAACTCGCCGATTGTCAGGCTCTCGCTTTCTGACTATGGCTGGATCGACAGACTGCCCCGGCCTACCGATATAGTAACGATAAAGTATTCCATTGTCATAAAATACATTTTTCACGTATTTTTGTGGGAATGAAATATACTCTTGATCCACATAAAATGATTTTTCTGTAATCCTCACATCATATCTCTTAAGGATGTCCGTCTTGTAAGTTATCGCATGCATATGCATATACGACGTACTCGTCGTATCTCTCATCAGCGCCCGATAAAACTTGTCAGCGGAATATTCGCTTTCGTTCAATCGATCTGAATACGAAACCACACTTCCGTCTCCGTTGTCGTAGGTGCGTACATAATTGGTAACGACCATATCGGCATCGTGATTCTCAAGAAAAACCATATGCCTAACAAGATCGAGAGGATCTAACCAATCGTCCGCATCTACAATTTTAAAATACCGACCGCTAGCAATTGCGATCCCTGTATTGATACATGAGCCATGGCCCCCATTTTCCTTATCGACGACCGTAACAGTGTTTGGATAAAGTCTCTCATATTCGCGAGCAATTTCCAGCGACCTATCCTTAGAGCCGTCGTTGACAATGATGATCTCTAGTCGATCTAGCTGTGACGGCGGTAGCATACTGTCAAGACAACGTGGAAGGAGTGCTTCCATGTTATAGGTAGGTATAACTATCGATAATAGCTTATCTGAGTGGCGTGGATTGCGATCCATCATCGCGGCTTCTATTACGCCCCCGCGAGCAGACCAAGTGTTCGACTCCGCATCCGCGCGCAATTGCGCCATATACTCCTCGTCGCCCCTCAGTATCAAAGCTTTGTTCACACATGCAACAAACTCTTCAGCGGTTTCTGCATTCAGACAAGACTTATACTTTCTGCATTCCTGCATCCCGCTCGCCACGACAGGAATGCCTTGGGCCATATATTCGAACATCTTCACAGGGGAAACCGACTTCGTCAATTCGTACTCGCGGAAGGGCACCAAACCGACTTCAAAAAAACGGGAAAAATACTTCAGGTTCTGGTATTTTTGAGCAGGCAATATGCGAACGTTTGGAAGCTCGGATATCCTGCTCTGAGCAAACGCACCCTTTCCCCAATCATAATCATAGCCGATCATGACAATGATAACGTCGGGCCTAGCGTTCGATAAAGCCTTTATAAAATCATAATTCATCCATACCGCGAAACTTCCATAATACCCAATAATAGGCTTTTCTTCCGCCAGAATAGATTTCATCTCGTCCGGAATAGGAGGATTCTCTTCAAGTATCCAGTCTTCCAACCTAACGCCATTAGGCGCACATATCACATTCTTACTACGATATACGGTTGCCTTATTATACAAATTATCAGCAGACGTTAATAATAATATCTCCTCGTCACGAAGAATATACTCGTGCCTTAAGAGACAAAAGTCTGATAGTGCTGGGTTAATTTCTTTGGAAATTTCATCCAAAAAATCATAAACGAAAAGATAACCAAGTGATTTGAGCCTCTCTATATCGTCAAGAGTAGTTCCGGGCTCAGTACCTACCAAATGATAAAATAGAGGTGCGCGCGCCTCCACTGCTAGAAGCGATATAATAGCGGCCCACATATTTCTGTTATCAAAATTTACAAGAAAAAGATTTTCTTTGTCCGCATCTCGCTTTATGCTGTCAGTATAGTCATTGTCGTAAGAAGAGTTCATCGCGCATATAACGAGGTACCCGCGCTCCATAAGATAGTCTGCAATGTGATGATGTCTTTGCTTGAAAACTTCATGCCACCCCATGCAGCACGACCCCATTATGAAGACGCCTTGGAAATCTCTCCCCCTCAAATCTCTTAAGAGCTCCGAGAACCTCGTATCGGAACGAAGATCCAACAACTCCTGTTCATTTTGAACAACTTCAAAAGCAGACGCTCGCCTTAAATAACTTTTCGTTCTTTCAACGGCAGCCGTTATACCGTCTTGACGCACGTGGCCTACAAAACGTTTTACCTTACGCGCATCAGCATAAGCCAATGATTGAGAGAGAAATGTCCCACTACGATAAATCTTCTTTACCGCATTCAGTAATCTTGAGTTGTCTGGTAGCCATCTACTACGAGCCGCATGGAGCTTGCTCGCATAGCGCCACCCGCGTGACGACTTGATTTGATTCAGCTCATGCCAAGCTTGATGAAGCTCATACTTATAGCGCTCCATCTGCTCAGACAACCTTTGCTGTTCAATTGCTCTTGTCGCAGAGGTCTTACTCATTTGCAGTGCGTCACGTTTTAGCTTCAGCAGACTTGCGGATAGATCAGCTTCCCTCGTTAACCCATCCTGAATTTCTACTTCAAGAGAAGAAATTCGACTCTTCTTTTCATCAAGCTCCAGCCAACGTTCGTCAAAAATACTTATATCCGCCAACGTCGGCTTAACATCTTCAATGAACTCCTGTTGAGCGTAAACCAGAAAAATCTGCAATCCGGGCCAGTAGCTCACCGCCCTCTTCTCAGAATCAATTACTTGAGAATGAGCTAATACAAACCCATTTCCCGGCGCAAACTCCAGGTTGGACGCCTGAAAGGTGTAGTGATGCTCTTCGTGACGGACGAACTCTCTAAAAGGAATCTGGATTATTACGCACTTGCGCGCAACCTTAAAAAGCCTCTGAAGGACGTTATATGGTTCATGGAAATGTTCAAGTGTGTTAGAAGAGAAGACAATATCGAAAGCTTTCTCCGGAGCCTCCCCCCCGACCCAGTCTTCAACTAGAAACCTGATGTGGGAGTATCTTTCTTTAGCCACCTTGATAGCTTCGGATGAAAAGTCGACCCCCGTCAATAGCTGTGACGGAAACATTCGTGCGAGTATTTCAGTACCATCGCCCTCAGCACAACCCCAGTCACATACTGTAAGCTGCTTTGAACGAGCCTCATGCTGTAGCCACTTTGGCATACACTCCAATGCAATTTCTGCAAAATAGCGCGATTGTTCGTGCCCCAATTTCTCGTCCCAATTATCCAAGAAGCGTTGATCCCAATATTCTTTACTGTTAACGTCAAATTCTTTCATGGGCGTCACTCACTTCTCGCTTAATCTCGGGATGAAAAACCCCAAATAGTTGCTCATCAGCAATTGAAGAGAAATAATGGGCCCCTTCCAAATATTCATAATATTGAAAGGTTGCAGAAGATCTATCTTCAACGGCAGCAACCATCAAGAAGTTCCCCGTTGTAAGAGGGTTTTTAAATCGAAACTTCACCACAAACTTCTTACCACTTTCGGCTTCAAATCTAAACCGCTCGCGATCCGCCGTAGACGCGACTATCAGATCATTTCCCTTTAGGTCCTTTATCGAAAAAGCAACGGCTAGTTTTTGCCGTTCGATACGATTGGATAAATTAACTTCAATTCGAGCCTCGACCTCTTGCCCCAATTGAAATGACTCTCGTCTGTTACCCTGCTGATCAAACAGGCCAGCGCTTTGTATACAACCAACATGCGACCCCCAATGCGTAACAGGCTTACCATCGTACTTCACTACGCTCGTTGCTACATCCCCGCGAGAGTTCAATACCGCTCCCCCCCTGTTTAGGTCAACATTGTCCTTCTCTCCATCAAGCATGAATTCCATAAATCTTCCGGTTACTGGAAATACGTCTCCATCTTCCACCAGTTTACCTTCGTGGATCCAGATCGCCCGATCACATAGCGTCCTTACCGCTGTCACATCATGACTGACAAACAAGATGGTCGCGCCACTATTCTGGATATCTCGAATACGATGCATGCATTTCGCAACAAAACGTGCATCGCCAACTGCAAGCGCTTCATCAATGATCAAGATTTCCGGATCAACATTAATAGCCACAGAAAAGCCTAACCTAGCTTGCATACCACTAGAGTATGTTTTTACTGGCTGGTGTATAAATTCCCCCAACTCCGAGAAAGCAACAATATCCTCAATTCTGCGCTCCATCTCTTTTGGCGATATGCCCAGAATCGCTCCGTTAAGCATGATGTTTTCCAGACCCGAAAATTCGGGATTGAATCCCGCGCCCAGCTCAAGTAGCGCAGCAATACGTCCCATCGTAGTCAGAGTTCCTACAGTCGGCTGAACTGTGCCACAAATAGCCTGTAAAAGCGTCGACTTTCCGCTGCCATTCCGGCCAATTATTCCGACAGTTTCGCCCTTTGTAATCTTGAAGCTAACGTCGTTGAGAGCCCAGAATTCTCTATAGAATCGCTTTCTGCCCCGATAAAGCATTTGCAGGAGACGATCTTTCGGACGGTCGTAAATCTCGTAGCGCTTACCAACGCTACTTAGTTTTATCGCATCACTAGAGCACATCCGCGAATCCTTTGCGCGTCTTTTGAAACCACGCCAGCCCACACGACGCAAAAATTATCGATCCCAGCATCAAAGCCGAGATAGCTTTCCAATCAAGATCCCCGCCGAAGACCAATACAGTCCGAGCCTGCTCAATCACAAGAGTTAATGGATTTAGATGCAGGAGGGCTTGGAACTCAGGCGGAAGCGCACTTACCGGATAGAATATAGGTGATAAAAACATCACAACTGTAGTTAAAGGCCCAACAACTTGAGCCAAATCACGCAGATAAACGCCTAATGCAGATAAAAACCACGACAACCCTAATGATAAGATACACACTGGGGCAAGCACTATTGGAAAATACAAAATTTCCAAATGAGGGACACCGAAGAACACCGCGTACACCAACAGCCAAACAAAGAAACTCATCAACATATGGAATAGAGATGATAAAAGTATTACGACAGGAAATACCTCAAGAGGAAAAATAATTTTTTTCACAAAATTTGTATTATACACAATTATAGTCGGGGATTTAATTATGACCTCCGAAACAAGATTAAATATCAAAAGGCCGACAAAAAGAACTATGGCAAACTCCACGCGTGAAGAATCGCCAGCGCCCCAGCGAGCCTTAAACACCACACTAAAAACGAATGTATACACAAGTAGCAATATTAGCGGATTAATTACAGACCAAAGAACCCCCAAAAAAGAGGACTGGTATCGCCCAATAATTTCTCGTTTAGCGAGAGAAATTATCAATTGACGATGATGCCATATAGAACGCATCCCATCCGCAACTGAATTTGGCACTTAGCTTCCTTGTACAAAGTTTTCGAATCGCCCGTACAATAACCGGAATTACGTCAATTAAAAGTCCGTCCTTTCGGCCCATTTTAGCGATTACCCTCACGAAACCTGACCGTTTTACCCAGCCTGTAGAAACGGCTGAATGCGCGCATATCTTCTTTCGGTTTCGATGTACCGGAGTTCGAGGGTAATGCCATTTGGCACGATACGTCCCAGACGCGAATGAGCAATAAATGCGCCCACAAAGCATGTTGTGCCCGACGATCAGAATCTCAGTTGTCGATCAATGGTGCGTCCTCCAGTTGGCTTTGGTGCGGGTTCTCGCCGCTCAGCAGACGCTCGAGATCACGAACGAGGGCTTTGAGGGTTTCGATCTCCGTTGCCAGCCTTTGCCGGTTGAATTGCCATCGAGTGCAATGATTGCCATGAGATATTCTTTTCATGCGATATGAGGGATATGCGGAATCGTTCGCGCCCGAGTTGACAAGCGCGTTTGAATGGTTCTGGTTTGCTCGTTCAATCGGGCGTCAGTTCGGGACGACGGATTAGGTCGGGCCGGATGCGTTCGTCTCGTGAGAGCTGTTATCCGCTACGCTCACCGAGACATGACTGTTCTGCGGATCCGGTCTCCCGGATGGCATCGTCAAGAATGGCGGTGACCGCGTCGCCTTCCAGGACGCCATGTTCGAGCAACGTCCCAGCAAGCGTCCCGGGCGCTGCTGCGTAACGGACAAGTTCGTGAAGGGCAATTTCATAAGCTTTTTTGCGTCCGCTCATTGACGTGTTTCGTTACAGGATGGTTTGCATGGACCAGTTCCCGTCGTGTCAGACCGTCGAAAAACAGCAACGGCCGCCCCCTGGAAAAGCCGAATGTCGTTTCCATTACCAGCGCCAGATCGGTGGCATTCGCCAGATAGCTACCGGGCCGCATCCCGGAGCCGACAGAGATATCTCCAAGGACAAGCTCTTCCGCCGCCCTCCTCGCCAGCATCACGGCAAGATTGTCTTCGCAATCCTTCTCCAGCGGAACCAGCTCGCGACGTTCCGTTGCCGAACCGAGCCTCACCGGCTCCTCAATGCTAAGCGTGAGTGGCTGCGGCTGCGGCTGCGGCTGCGGCTGCGGCTGCGGCTGCGGCTGCGGAATGATGTCCGATGAAGATACCACACCACAACCGAAGCAATTGGCTCGGGGCGAACAAGGATCGGTTCAATCTATTCGTCAGGATAATCGATGAGATAGCGATCATCGGTATTGAGCAAAACGTCAGCACGCGCTTTGAAATACTCAGCCTTGGCCTTTTCGAGATTAAGAATTGAATAGGGCAGGCGGTGCTCTTGCATGAGAGCGCGCATTTCGTCGATGAAGCGCGAATTTTCTGCGTCCTCGCGTTCACCACGATAAGATGTCGCGATACCTTGATGGAGGCTCTGCGGGAAATGCGCCTGCTCTAGAAAGAGCCAACCCTTGCAACTTTCTTCTTCAAACAAGACCCGGCAGGTGCCGAATTTTTCCAGAAGCCTCAAGCCCACCCGACTTCCAAATGGGTAGTCAGATTATCGATATGATGGAAACCCATCGGCGTATGTTGGCCTGAAAATTGTAGCTTCTCCATGTGATCATTCATCCGCGCGATTTCGGATTGGAACGATGCTTCGAGAGCTTCTGTCGACATCAATACACTTCGCGGGTTTTCAACAATTTCATAAAGCATAAGATTGAGCTTGCAGGCCATGTAGCCTGCTTGTCGATGATCAGATTGTTTGAGGCTGAAAGCAAGGTGACACGAACCAATATTGCGTCCGAGATGTACCGGAAGGCGCGCGCGCCGGTAAAAAATATTTCCGCGCCGTTGAAGATTCTGAACCTGATGTCTGATTGCCATGCTGGACTCGCCGTTTGGAGCACAAGACAAACCGACCAAGGCAAATCGGCATGTGTCATAGCTCGGTGCTACAGTTAAGTGCACATCTAGCGAATTGAAAAAAGTTTAATGATGCTCATCTGGAAAATATTAAGTAAAATCAATAAGCGATTGATTTTACACATAATTTATGGCTGGGGCGCCTGGATTCGAACCAGGGAATGGCGGTACCAAAAACCGCTGCCTTACCGCTTGGCTACGCCCCAACAAATCAAACCGAAGCAATCGGTTGCGCGGCCTTATAGCCGCTTCGAAACCCGAGCGCAATCGCCTAATCGCGAAATCCCGTTCATGATTACAGGCCCTGTGAACAACGTTTTCAACCGCATATCATCGCTCCTCGTTCCCTAAAACAAAACCGCTGATTTGCGTCCAGCTTCAAAGCTGCTACTTCCTACGGAAGAGTGTATTTTCGGTATTCACTATGCTGTTTTTGTTGATTACGTTTCTCGTCAGCGCTGCGTTGTGCGGCATCGGTCTCTATCTGTTAAACCGGCTCCTGCCCGAGCGCTTTCTCGCGGCTCGCATGAGTTCGCGTTCCAACCATACGACGGTAGCGCGGCAGATCGGTGGATTGGTACTTATTCCCGCAATTATCGCAACGCTGTTGATCTTTGCGCCGGATCTGGAAATCAACGCATTTCTGGCGCTTTGCCTTTCCGGGGCCTCGCTGCTGCTCTGGATTGTCGGCGGACTGGATGACCACTATGAACTTTCAGAGATCATCAGACTGGGATCGCAGTTCATTGCCGCCGGACTGGTTGTCTACGGCCTGGGCCCGGATTTCCGGTTGCTGCCGGACCTCCTGCCCTACTGGCTGGAGGCAACTCTCATTGTCTTCGCGCTGGTGGTGGCCATCAATGTGACTAACTTCATGGACGGTCTCGATCTCATGACTGCCGCAGGCGTAGGGATTCCGCTGGCGGGGATCGGCACTCTGGCCGCCCTTGGCCTTGCCGGGCTCGAAAGTGGCGGTATCGGCATCATCGCGGCAGGTGGAGTGCTGGGCTTTGCCCTGTTCAACCGTCCACCAGCAACGATCTTTCTGGGTGACTCTGGAAGTCTGCCACTTGGCCTGATCACAGGAACAGCGCTAATCCTGCTCGCACGGGAAACGCATATCGCCGTCGCGCTGATCCTGCCGCTCTATTATATTCTCGACGCAGGCACGACCATCGTGATGCGGTTAAGCCAAGGCGAGAACATCCTGAAAGCGCATTCCAAACATGCCTATCAGACGGCGAAGCGCTCAGGCTGGAGCGTGCTCAAGGTCGTCGGCCATGTGGCGCTTCTGAACATGATCCTCATTGCCTGTGCCATAGCGTTGCTCGCTCTCGATCACACAATTACCCAGATCGCGTTCCTGCTTGTAGCCATTGTCGCGACGCTGGTTCTGCTGCTGGATTTTCGCGGGCGCTTCAGGAAGTTATAACGTCGAACAGCACCTTGCGAACGGCATCGATATCGCCGCTTTCCATGGCAACACGGAGAGCCGTAAGACTTGCCGGAACATCCACCGCAGCCTTGTTGCCCTGCGGGGCGCGCATGATCTTGGGATGGCGGGTCGGCTTTGCCTGTGAAGGATCGTAGAAGAGCTCTTCATACATCTTCTCGCCTTCACGAATCCCTGTCGTCTCAATTGCAATATCGCCGTGCGGATTCTCGTTGCTTCGAACGGTTAGCCCTGCCAGCAGGATCATGTTCTCGGCCAGATCTCGGATCTTTACCGGTTCGCCCATTTCGAGCAGAACCGTATCGCCCGACGCGGCGATGCCACCAGATTGCACGATAAGCTCGGCAGCTTCCTTGATCGACATGAAGTAGCGGGTCATGTCCTCATGCGTCAGCGTAATCGGACCACCACCGGCAATCTGCTCACGGAAAAGCGGGACGACAGAACCGTTCGACCCCAGCACATTGCCAAAACGGACAGAATAGAACGCCTTCTTCTTTCCCGATCGCTCGGCCAGCAAACCGCAATAATAGACGACCAGCTCAGCCCAGCGTTTGGTTGCGCCCATCACATTCGTCGGTCGCACTGCCTTGTCGGACGAGATGAGGACCATGCGTTCAACATCGGTATTGAGAGCGGCCTGCGCCACTTCCAGCGTGCCGAACACATTGTTGAATATACCGACCAGCGGGTTTTTCTCGACAAGCGGCACATGCTTGTACGCTGCACAATGATAGACCGTATCGACATTGTTGTCGCGAATGGCTTTCTCGACGCAGTCCCGGTTGCTGACCGTCCCAAGGATCGGCACAATCTCGCAACTGGCGATCTGCCTGAGCTGCCTCTCAATATTGTAAAGTGCGAATTCACTCGACTCGAACAAAACGATGCAGGCCGGGTTCCATTGTGAAATGGTACGGCAAAGCTGGCTGCCAATCGAGCCGCCCGCACCCGTCACCATAATGCGCCGGCCTTCGACCACTTCTCGCAACAAGGCCGCATCAGGCGGCACGGGCGAACGCCCAAGCAGATCATCGATCTCGACATTACGTAGCGAGCTGACCAGATATTTCCCAGCCGTCAGATCTGCGATCGGCGGAAGAATACGAGTATTGACCGGAAGGCGCCCCAAAAGCCGCGCGAAATCCTGACGCTGTTTCTGTTCCAGCGCCGGTTCCGATACCACCACCTGCTTGATACCGTAATTTTCGATCAAAACGGGAATGTCTTCCACGCCATAGACCCGCAGCCCGATAATATCCATTCCATTAAGCTGGCCATCGGGATCGACGAAGCCGACGACCAGAGTGTCGCTATGGCTACGGAGCGCCGTCGCGAGCTGGCGGGCGGGCTCGCCCACGCCGATAATCAGTGCTGAACTCGTATAACGTTTGTCCGACTCGGAACTACGCAAAAGCCATTTCGCACCGAAACGGCTGGCAGCGATGAATACAGTGCTCAAAAGCCAGTAAAGCAACGGAACAGAGCGCGGCAGACCGGCACTGCCGTAGAGTTCCATCAGGAAAACGAGCGCGACCCAGAAAAGCGCGGCGATGGCGGTAGCCTGAAAGATCGGCCAGATTGCACGTTCAGCCAGATAACGGATGATGGCGCGGTAGAGTCCGAAGCGAATGAAAACCGGAATTGCCAGAACGGGCGCGATGAAAATAAGAAACGTCTGCCCTTCGTTCGGCACGAAAACGAAGCCGAGACGGATGACAAAGGCCAGATAAGCACTCAACAACAGCAGGACACAGTCGCTCAGCATCAGAATGATCTGTTTGCTGGCGCGGGGCAAAAGCGCCAATCTCTGCCATGGATATTTCAAACTCATACGCGTGTTATCCCGCTCTCCGCCGGAGAGAAATACCGGAACGATTCCAGCGCCATAAGGCTATTTATACTACTAATGGGGATTAAAGCTTAGTCAATCCCTTCGCGGCGTGCTGCACGCCGTAGCTGCGAAGCATTCTAATTTCTCGCCACCGTTAACATGAGTCCTCCGGAAGGACTATATCAATTGCCGTTTCAGGCGCTTAACAAACATCTTTTGGCAAAATTACGGCTCGTAGACCGTCCGCGGCAACTGTAAGCGGCCAATCCGCCGCATTTGTTGTCAGGCAATTATGGTGTTGGTGCGAATGCTGCGCCAATTGGTGCCATCAGAATAGGCCATCTCAGTACCGGATGGAGCGTTGGTCACGAAGACCATTGCGCCTGCGCCGTGAATTGCGGGAAAGGGCAGCATCGAGACGGTATAGGATGCAGAACGTATAGGACCATCAACATCAAGCCGCGTCTGCGGCCAGATCGAACCGACTGCAACATTGCCGGTCGCGTGATCGATCCGGATTGCCTCCCGCCATTGTCCGGTATCGCTGCTTACCTTCACGCTGAAATCATTACTGCCGTTCCCCCCCTTTCGGCGAAGCCGGTCCAGTTGGTCTGATACAGAAGGCTTGCCGTATCGGTCACCGCCTGCTTATTCACCTTCACCTGATGCCCTGCACCGGCATGGTTGAACAGGCTGGCATCCGACGAGATGGCCGGCCGGTTAACCGCATCGGCAGTGGCATGAACGCCCAGCATGGATAGGGAAGGTTTTCCGGAACCGACGAAACGCCCTTCCAGAGTATGCCGTCGAAAACCAGCAACAAAGCTTCGTCCTCGACATAGGCCTGCCAGCCGATAGCAGGCATCACGAAGAGCCACCCGCCATCAATGAAAGAGGCAATTGCGCCGCCTTTTCCTGCCCATGCCCCGGCAGGCGCCGCAGCCACGAGATAGCGATCGCCGCTGGCAGGTGTTTCGGGCGCTTCAGCTCGATTCCGTGATTTGACGCTCAGATGCACAACAGCATCGAGCAGCCGCAAGGCCTCATTGTGGGTGACATGTTTCTGCGCCTGACTGGGCAGAATATAGGGCATTTTCAGATTTGGGGTTTGGTCCATGAACAGCTCCTCGCAGTGGATAATGCGAGGAGTCTAGTTCGTCTGCCCGAAAAGAGGATAAGTCTGGATCAGCTTCCGCGATAGGTGGAATAGGACCACGGGCTGACAAGCAGCGGCACATGGTAGTTTCCATCAACATCGGCGATTGCAAAGCGGATCGGAATTAGGTCGAGAAACGGCGGATTGGCTTGTTCCGCACCGCGTCCCTCAAAATATTCAGCAACATGGAACTGCAACTCGTAAGTGCCGGTACGCAATTCATCACCGGAAAGCAGAGGCGCGTCCGTGCGTCCGTCGAGATTGGTCACCGTCCGCTTGATGAGTTCAGAAGCGCCGTTTGCGGCAATACGATAAAGCTCAATGCGCATCGCCGCCGCTGGACTGCCGTGGACAGTGTCGAGAACATGTGTGGAAAGTTTACCCATAATATCCCTCGATAAAGCTCAGGCAGGTTGCGTCGTTTCAATGCGGTATGCGCTATCGGAGAAGAAAAACTCCTCCAGATTGTCTTCCTTGCCTGCCCGGTCGACAATCAGAAAATCGGATTTCTGCTCAAGCGCCAGTAGCGGGTGGTGCCACACATTGCGCAGATAATTGACACCCTGATCACCGCGCGCAAGGAAAACACGCGGACGTGCAGGCTTGCCTCCGTCATCCTCGGCGACGACCACAAGGAACGGCCTGCCGTTCAATGGAACGAATGCCTGCGAGCCGAAAGGATGACGTTCCATCATGACGATATCGATTGGCGCTTCGAACGATTGTCCGCGGAAAATATTGACGAGAACCTTTGCTTCAGTGCCAGCGGCTTGGACACGCGCGAGATCGTGGTATCGCTCGGTCGTTCCGTTATTGATCAGACGAAGCTCAGCTCCTTCTGTCTCGATGACATCGCCAAATGGCGCAAAAGCGTCTTTTGTCAGCGGCTCGACCACCAGAGTTTCGACGTGCAAATCATCCTCCCCGTAAAAGCAGATTTCTTATAACGACAAAGCTTGTTGAAGAGGTCTCTGTCAATTGCGAAGCAGTTTCAACCGAAACAAGAAAAAGCCGGGCCAACGACCCGGCTTTCAACATGCAGAACCGATAAAAATTCAGCGCTTCAAAAGTGACATCACCGCAGGGACACCGCATGCGGCAAGTGCGAGTTTCACGAGATCGCCGACGATAAAGGCACCGAACCCGAAGGCAATCGCCTTTTCCAGACCGAAAAGATAAGCCATCCAGCCTGCACCCATCAAAAGAATGACGGCTTCTGCGAGTAGCATTGCACCGCCGAGAGCAAGAGGGTTACGCGCCAGTCCATTGTCGGCAGCACGTCCGACGATCCAGGCAGCGGCAAGGTAGGAGAGCAGATAACCACCTGTCGGACCAACCATATAGGCAAGGCCGATGCCCTTCTCCGGCGTTCCGGTGAAAACCGGCATGCCAAGCGCACCTTCGAGCAGATAAAGAGCGACAGTCGCCACGGCGAGCCGCGAACCGTAAAGCGCTGAAATTGCAAAGAGAGCGAAGGTCTGCATCGTCACATTGACGTAGGCCAGATCGACTTTGATCTTGGCAGAAATGGTGAGAACAGCCGTTCCGATCAGCGCAAGCCCGACAAACCAGAAAGCACGGGACAGTTGTCTGGTCGGCAGATATTCTGCTGCGAGAGAGGCGGTGGCGACGCGAGACTTTGCTCTATGAGGCATATCCAACTCCACTTTTGACGCGGCGACAGACACCGGGATGTGAAATTCTCCGGAACTGCCCGCTGACGCGATTGTCAGCCCGCGTGACTGTTCACGTTTGCAACCCGACTATATAAGGCCTATGCCGTTTCATCAATCAAACCAAAGAAGAATGGAAGTCGCTTCAATGGCGCTTGTTTTCGACAGCAGTTTCACGCCCCAATATGGGAAGCCGGTTGAACTGAGTAAAGGCATTTTGCGCCTCACCGTCAATAATCCGAGCGCTTTCACCTTTCACGGCACCAACAGCTATCTTATCGGCACGGATACGCTGGCGATCATAGATCCCGGCCCTGAAGATGAGGCGCATTACAACGCCTTGATCGCAGCCATTGCCGGTCGTCCGGTCAGCCATATCTTCGTCAGCCACACCCATCGCGATCATTCACCTTTGGCTCAGCGTCTGAAGGAAAGCCTTGGCGCTCGCACCGTTGCCGAGGGACCGCATCGCCCTGCCCGCCCCTATTATGCGGGCGAAACAAACATGCTTGAGGCAAGTGCCGATATGGAGTTCGTTCCGGATATTGCACTGACCGACGGAAGCACGATCGAAGGTGATGGCTGGGCTCTGGAAGGAATTCACACTCCCGGACATACCGCCAATCATATGGCGTTCGGCCTGAAGGGAACCGGCATTCTTTTCTCCGCAGACCATGTCATGGCTTGGGCGACGTCCATCGTCGCACCGCCGGACGGCTCGATGAATGACTACATGGTCTCGCTTGAAAAACTGCTGGCACGCGACGACAAGGTCTATCTGCCGGGGCATGGCGGCGCCGTGACCAAGCCTGCCGCCTTCGTTCGTGGCCTGCGTGCCCATCGCAAGATGCGTGAACGTGCCATTTTAGAGCGTGTTCTACAGGGGGACCAGACAATCGGCGACATGGTGAAAGTGATTTATCGCGAGACTGATCCGCGATTGCACGGTGCGGCAGCGCTGTCCGTGCTCGCACATCTGGAAGATCTGGTTGGACGTGGCGAGGTCACGACCGATGGCCACCCATCGCTCGACAGTATCTATCTTCCCGGCTGATTAATCCACGTCCGCTGGAGCCTTGTTGACCTCGCCTTCCAGCGCGCCCAGAAAATCGGTAATGAAGCCGGCATTCTGCCCCATATCGCGCTTGCCATAGCGTGACAGCGAGCGCACATCGACATAGGTGGTTTCGCCTTCGTCGAGCAGGCGGATGACGATATCGCTTTTCAGACCCAGTATGAAACTATGCGCGGTCACGGCAAATCGCGTCGCGTTCTGTTCCGGCGAAGACGCATTGCGCGCGATCTCCTGCCACCCGAAAGTCCTCAGAACCGTCTCGACCCCCTGCGCAACGCGGTCCGGTGCAGCTTCATAGCGGCGTCCGACCACATCGGGATAGGCGGTCAACTGGGTCAGCGCATCGCCACTCACGGCCACGGTCAGCGGATTCATCCATTGCAGGCGTGGTGGCGTATTGGACGGGAATTGCGGCGGCGTCTCGAAATCCGTGGATATGTCGTAGAGGGGTGGAGAGAGATACCACAGTGCCGTGACCAGTCCGACTGGAAGCAGCACGGCAAAAGCGAATATGCCGCCCCAGAAGGAGCGTGCGCCGCCCTTGTCGCCATTGACCCAGAGATTGCGAAAACCTTTAGCCGAGCAAAGAAGGGCCAGAGCGGCAAGACCAGTGCTCAATCCGGCAAGCAGCACCAGATCCGGTGTCTCCAGTGTCCAGAAGCGATGCAGAAGAAAGGCCATCGCAAGCAGCACGAGCGCAAAGATGCCAAGCCGAAGCGCCCACACTGCAGAGCGCGACTGACGCCGCTGGTAGCGAAGTTTTCTCATGCAGTCTCCGAGAACATTTCCAGCTTATACTGAATCATTGGAGCCACTCTGTCTCTCTGTTTTCACGCAGTATGAATAACAGAGAGATTTTCGCTCGGCAAAACTTCGGCGTAGAAATTCAAATGCCCCACCTGGCTTGGACATGGCGGGGCACTTTTCCTGGCGATGTCATTTAGAGCAGCTCCGGTCCAAAATGAGTTGCCGGAACCGCCCTAACTATTTGTTTCGTCGCATTGTTCCGCGCAAAACCGCTTCGCACTTTTGCTGAAAATGCTCTAGTAACGCGCATCTTTCGGCTTCTTCATGTTAGGCCAGTCCTTCACCTTGCCTGCGAAGTCGGGACGCGGCATGTGGGTGAAATATTCCGACACATCAATGGCTTCCTGATCGGTCAGAACACCGCCCTGCCCGATGGGCAGATTGTAGTTCTGGGCTGGCGGCATCGCATATTTGACGAACTGCGCCGCCTTGTAAGTCCGGGCCAGCCCGGCCCCGATGTTGAAGCTTTCATCCCCCCAGAGCGGCGGGAAGATATAGTCACCGGCCTGGTCCTTCATGCCTTCGCCACCGGCGCCATGACAGGTCGAGCATTGTGCGGCATAGATTCTGGCACCGTTGACTGGATCGGGAACAAGGCTTTCATCGATGGGACCGGCATTCCGGATCGCCACTTTGGTGCCCTTTTTCACATCCTGCCGCAACCAGTCCATATAGGCGACCATCGCCTTCATGTCGGCCCCCTCAGGCGGCAGCGGCTTGCCGTTCATCGAACGCTGGAAACAGCCATTGATGCGCATCACCAGATCGACTTCCTTGCCAGCACGGGGCATGACAGCAGGATAGAAATTGCTGCTGTTGATATAGGAAGCAACATTATCCATCTTGCCCTGCCCCATGTGGCAGGAGTTGCAATTCAGACCGTTGCCGACATTGTCGGGCAGAAGCCGCTCGGTTTCGTTGAGCAACCGCTTGCCGTGCATGATTTCAGGCGCGTTCGGCTGCTTGAGAATGTCACGGTCCGGCGGGATGACATAGGTATCGACCTGATTTTTGTCCTTGTCCAGAACCGCATAGGCTTTGGGAGCCGGGGCATCCAGTGAAGGCCGCAGATGATTGAAGAGAAATGCGCCGCCCGTTACTGCCACGGCAAAACTGGCACCAAGAACGACAATCGTACTGGTTTTCATTGCTTGTTCTCCGGAACGTAATGGACGGGCTTGTGAGCGATTTCACGCCGCATACGCGCGATATCCTGCTCCGTTATGGCAGCACCGTGGTTGCCCCAGCCGTTGCGAATGAAGTTCAGGATTTCGGCGACCTGCCAGTTCGGAAGATCGGCGAAGCCCGGCATAGTGAAAGCCATCTTGTCCGCCGGCGTGTCAGGCGTCCTGCCCCCGGTCAAAGTGACCTGAATGAGCGAGCTTGGATCATCGGCAAAGACAATCGAGTTGCCAGCAAGCGCCGGATAGATGCGCGGTGCGCCCTTGCCGTCCATACGATGGCAGACCGAACATTGCTCGACATAGGACAGAGCGCCCGGCGCACTGAAATCTCCCGCCTTGAGGGCCGCCGTCGTCACACCTTCCTTCGGTTGCCATTTACGTTCGCGTCCTTCGCTTGGTGGCAGCGACTTCAAATAACGGGCAATCGCACGTAAATCATCTTCCGCAAGGTATTGGGTCGAATGCTGCACGACATCGGCCATCGAGCCGAACGCCGCCGTGCGATCGGTGCGCCCGGTCTTGAGGAAGGTGACGATCTCCTCTTCGGCCCAGCTCGAAAGGCCTGTATCCTGATCGCGCAGGTTTTTCGCATACCAGCCTTCCAGAACCGAGCCGGACAGGAACTTGCCCTTCGGATCATTCTTCACCGCTTTTTCTTCATAGGCGAGACCACGTGGCGTATGGCACGCGCCGCAATGACCGAGCCCCTCGACCAGATAAGCGCCGCGTGCGATCACCGGATCAGTGTCCGCTGCAATTTCGAACGGACGCGAATTTCCATAGAAAAGCTGCCAGTAGGCGAGTGGCCAGCGCATGTTGGTTGGCCACGGCAAGGTGCTGGGCTGGTTATCCTGTTGTACCGGCTCCACCTTCGACATGAAGAACGCATAAAGCGCCTTCATGTCCTCGTCATTCACGACCGTATAGGAAACAAAGGGCATTGCCGGATAAAGATGGACATTATCCTGACGCACCCCCTGCCGTACGGCGCGCTCGAAGTCGGCATAGCCGTAGCCGCCGATACCGGTTTTACTGTCTGGCGTGATGTTTGTGGAATAAATCGTGCCAAGCGGCGTCTGCATGCCAAGCCCGCCCGCAAACGCCTTGCCTCCCGGAGCCGTATGACACGCAGCGCAGTCGCCCGCATGGGCGACATACTCGCCTTTTTCGATCAAAGCCTTGTCGGTGACATCGACGGCGGCTTCGTGTTTCGCCGTCAGCCAATGGGGTGTTGAAAGCGCAAAGAGCCAAGCTGCAGCTAGCGCACCCGCGCCGCCGACCGCCGCTTTCCAGATCAGTTTCATGTGCCCTCCGACACCAATTCCCTTGTGATGAAGAGAACGTCGAAGATTCGGGATGAAAGAGCATTGACCGCGATCAAAACCTGTCGGGGGAATATTTAGCGATCTACAAAAGCAATAGCTAATGCACGTTTGGCGTGCTTGATAGATTAGGCAAATCGCATTAGGGGCAGCACCCTCCAGGGGCGCCGTTCAATCTGATTACGGCAGATTGGCGCTCCAATTGTTTGTTCAGCACGCAACTGATCCGAAAACCGTTTTGCACTTTTCGGGATGCGTTCTTAGCCTGCAAAGATCACCAGCTTTAAGAATAAGTGAGAAAAAGCTAGGTAAATCAAATAAAAAGGCATTGCAGCAACCGCTAACAGAAGGCATGATTGTGTATGTGGGGGCTTATATTGCAATCGTCGGAGAGGACGGAATGGATCGCGCCCTTCAAAATGGCAACCAGTCATCGGACGGCACAACCGCAGAGGATGCGATGACGCTTGAAGCCGTCGAACTGGAGTTTGCGCTTGGAGCCATCGACGTCCTTATCGAAGGTTTTGATTCCGCGCTCGCCAAGGCCGCAGAACGCGTTGGCGGCGAAGTTCTGTTCAATATGCCTGCTCTCGACACCAGCGAAGCACAACGCATAGGTGCAATTGCCATTGCGGGGCAACCGGAAGATCAGGTTATCTTCGTCACATTGCGCAACGACGGTACGACGTTGTCCGTTGAACCGCCCACGGGCGAAAATGCCGTTTTTGAAAGCCTTGGCCGCAACTACGCCGCCGTCATGAAAAGTCTTTCCCCGAAGGAGAAAGTCAACGGCGCCTGAACGGGGTTATTTCGGCGCTACAGGCTTTGGAACGCCCGCATGAAGATTGTGCGGAGCAACCGGGTTGAGTGTCATCGCCGTCTCGACATCCTTGAGGCGCACGAATTTCATCCCCTTCGCTTTCAAGGCCAGAACGCCTTTGGCCACCCCCTCACCCGCTGACCGCGTTGGTTGGTTGATATGCGAGATGATGACGTCGCCGTCACGCGCAGCAGCGATGCGGCGCTCAACCGTCGGCGCCAGCAACGAGGCGCCCTGATCGCCATTCAGCGAATAGCCACCGATCTTGTAGCCCATGCTTGTTGCCAACTTGATGGCATCGGTCGAATAACGGGCAGTCGCATCGCGATACCAGACGGGCCTCGACACTCCGACATCCGTGATCGCCGTCGCGCCGGCATCGATTTCCAGATGAACCGCTTCAAGTGATCCTGCTGTCTTGATGCCATACATTTTCGGCTCGTTGGTAATGGCCGGAACATGCATTGCGCCATGGTTCTCGATATCGAACAGATCCGCATTCGCCTTCAAAACCACCATGGCGGTCGGGTTCTGCTTTATCCATCGCCCCGTCACGAAGATCGTCGCTGGAATACGGTTCTGCACCAGCATGTCCAGAATGCGATGATCGGTCTTGCCCATGCAGGCATCAAGCGTCAGCGCCACCTGGGGCGATGCAGCACCACCCCGCGCGATATGCAATTGCGGTTCAACGATCTTGATCGTGTCGTGCGCAGCCTTATTCTCCGCGCGCTCCTGCGGCGAGATATCGTATGCGCTGGCAATGCCAGTCGTGGCGAGAATGACGGCTCCTGCCGAAGCAATAAAACGAAGCATGATAATATCTTCTGAAAATGGCTTAACTACCGGAAATTATTCCGGCAGCTAAGCCAAATTGTGGCGTGCTGTCAAACCTTGCGTATGGCCGACTGCGCAGCGGCAAGACGGGCAATCGGCACGCGGAACGGCGAACAGGAAACATAGTCGAGACCTGTCTTTTCGCAGAAGGCGATCGACGCCGGATCACCACCATGCTCGCCGCAGATGCCGAGCTTCAGTTTTTCGCGGCTCTTTCGTCCGCGTTCAGCGGCAATTTCCACCAGTTCACCAACGCCTTCGAGATCGAGCGACACGAACGGGTCCTGTTCGATCACGCCACGCTGCTGATAAGAGGTCAGGAACGAGGACGCATCGTCGCGTGAAATGCCGAATGTCGTTTGCGTCAAATCGTTGGTGCCAAACGAGAAGAACTCAGCCGTTTCGGCGATTTCGGCAGCGCGCAAGGCTGCACGCGGCAGTTCGATCATCGTGCCGACCATATAGTCGATCTTGACGCCCGCCTCGACCATGACTTCCTTGGCAACGGCATCAATGCGCGCCTTGACGAAATCGAGTTCGGCTTTCAGACCGACCAGCGGCACCATCACTTCCGGCACCACATGTTCGCCGGTTGCCTTGCCTGCTTCGACGGCAGCTTCAAAAATCGCCCGGGCCTGCATTTCCGCGATTTCCGGATAGGATACAGCCAGACGGCAGCCGCGATGGCCCAGCATCGGGTTGAATTCATGCAGGGCATCCGCGCGTTCGCGCAGCTTTGCCCCATCGACACCCATCGACCGGGCAACCTCTGCGACTTCCTCGTCCGTATGCGGCAGGAACTCGTGCAATGGCGGATCAAGCAGACGGATCGTAACCGGGAGCCCCTTCATGATCTCGAAAAGCTCGACGAAATCCGAACGCTGCATCGGCAAAAGATTTGCGAGAGCCGTGCGGCGGCCTTCTTCATTGTCGGAAAGGATCATTTCGCGCATGGCGACGATCCGGCTTCCGTCGAAGAACATGTGTTCAGTACGGCAGAGGCCTATGCCTTCCGCACCAAACGAACGCGCCGTGCGGGCATCCGCCGGGGTTTCTGCATTGGCGCGAACCTTCATCCGGCGGGTCCGGTCAGCCCATTCCATCAGCCTGCCGAAATCGCCGGAAAGCTCGGGCTGAAGCATGGCTACCGCGCCTTTCAGGACCTGCCCGGTGCCACCATCAACGGTAACGACATCGCCCTTCTTGAAGGTCTGGCCTGCTGCAAGCATAATGCCATTGCGATAGTCGACGCGAAGCGACCCCGCACCGGAAACGCATGGCTTGCCCATGCCGCGTGCGACAACGGCTGCGTGACTGGTCATGCCGCCGCGTGTCGTCAAAATGCCTTCTGCCGCGTGCATGCCGTGAATATCTTCCGGGCTGGTCTCGATGCGAACGAGAATGACCTTACGGCCCTCCGACTTTGCCTGTTCGGCTTCTTCTGAAGAGAAGACGATTTCGCCCGTTGCAGCGCCCGGCGATGCCGGGAGGCCCTGACCGACAACCTGACGCTCCGCACGCGGGTCGATGGTCGGGTGCAGAAGCTGGTCAAGCGCTGCCGGATCGACGCGCAGAACCGCTTCTTCCTCGGAAATGAGACCTTCGCCTGCCATTTCGACGGCCATCTTCAACGCTGCCTTTGCGGTGCGCTTGCCCGAACGGGTCTGGAGCATCCACAATTTGCCGCGTTCGATGGTGAATTCTAGGTCCTGCATGTCACGATAATGCTGCTCCAGCCGGTCAGCGACCTTGAGGAATTCAGCGAAGGCTTCCGGCATTACCTTTTCAAGCGATGGCTTGTCGGAACCGGCCGCAATGCGCGCTTCTTCGGTGATGTTCTGCGGCGTGCGAATACCGGCAACGACATCTTCACCCTGCGCATTGACGAGGAACTCGCCGTAAAGCTTCTTCTCACCTGTCGAAGGATTGCGTGTGAAGGCAACGCCAGTCGCAGAGGTTTCACCCATATTACCGAACACCATCGCCTGCACATTAACCGCCGTGCCCCAGGCCGCCGGGATATTGTGCAAGCGACGATAGGTAATGGCGCGCGCATTCATCCAGCTTGAGAAAACGGCGCCTATCGCGCCCCAGAGCTGTTCGCGCGGGTCTTGCGGGAAAGGCTGGCCTAGCTCTTCCTCGACCTTGGCCTTGTAGAATCTGATGACATGTTTCCAGTCTTCTGCGGTCAGCGCCGTATCAACCTCAACGCCGAGATCGGCTTTCTTGTCTTCGAGAATTTCCTCGAAAAAGCCATGATCGACGCCCAGCACGACATCTGAATACATCTGGATGAAGCGGCGGTAGCTGTCATAGGCAAAACGCTCGTCACCCGACTCGCGGGCGATGGCCTGCACAGTCTCGTCGTTGAGCCCGAGATTGAGCACCGTATCCATCATGCCCGGCATGGAAGCACGGGCGCCAGAACGCACCGACACCAGAAGCGGCTTTTCGGCATCGCCGAAATTGCGCCCCGTCACTTTCGCAATATGGGCCAGAGCCGCCTGAACCTGATCGTTCAGTTCTGTCGGATAGGTACGCTCATGATCATAATAATAGGTGCAGACTTCGGTCGTAATGGTAAAGCCCGGAGGCACTGGAAGACCAAGGCTGCTCATTTCAGCCAGGTTCGCTCCCTTGCCGCCGAGAAGATTACGGTCACTTGCCGCACCTTCTGCCTTGCCGTCGCCGAACGTATACACCCACTTCGCCATCATGGCCTCCTTGATGCAGGATAGGCCCATGAAAGGCTTGCAACCGTTGCAAGCACTCCCAGAACCTGCTTTCCGTTGCTTATGCGATCCGCAAGGCTACTGCCAACCAAAAAAGACAAGCCGCGACAATAGAATCGATTAGAGGCGGGATTAATCGGGCTTAGATCCCGCCATAGATTGACTCTGTGTATCAGATTTATCAAAATAAGAACAAACTGTGAACAGAATGGGGTTTGACGAGGCGGATCACAGTTAAGCTCGACTATCTGGAAATGCCAGCGGGAAACGGTTCGCTCGATGCGACGAAGAACTTCTATGCGCGCGCCTTCGGTTGGTCTTTCATTGATTACGGTCCGACCTATTCGGCCTTTTCGGAGGGATTGGATGGTGGTTTTGACGCCGAAGGACAGGCAATAGCAAAGCCCTCTGCGCGTGCTCTATGCCGCGCTGCTGGAAGAGGCTTTAGAGGCTGTTACTGATGCGGGGCGGAACCAATGTGAAACCCATCTTCTCCTTCCCCCGGCGGCAGGCATTTTCAATTCACAGATCCGGCCGGAAATGAATTGGTAATCTGGAGCGATCAATGAAGATTCACAATACGTCGAAAGCAGAAACCGACTTGAGTATAGCGCCCACTACCGATCTGCACGGAAGAATTGCTAGGACACGTAAAGCTCGCTCGATTACAAGCTGATATCCTTTTCGACCCGGAGTAAATCGAACAGAATAGACCTTAACAACGGCCATGGTTCGTCATCTTCAACTCCGAGAGGATCTCGCACCTCGAGAACACAGTGAAGCTTTGCAACCATCCCTGCAATTGTCTTAGCCGGAGCATTGAAAAGAGCCTCAGCAAGCTCAAACTCTATATCTAGAATCTGTAAATGATCCCTGTAGGCATTTCGGTAATCCAATTCATCGTTTACCTCGCGCCAATTGTTTTGCGCTTCTTGCAGCTCCATTATTGCATATTCTTGTACGTCAGCCGTCTCCGAGCCAACACGATGACCTCTGATTTGGTCGATGGAATGAAATATGCGAGACGATACTCGTTCCTGCTCGGCCTTAGACAAAGATCCAATTTTCTTCAGAAGTTTGGTCTCCAATCCTTGCTGAAGACGACACAGTTCATTGCTTCTTGCGTGCATTATGCTCCATTGCCGCCAATACGAGACGACAGGATCACTTCCACTTCTGTCGTTGAGGTCGGCCTTTAATGCAGTCAACCTCTTGGAGGCATCACGTAAAACAGCCTCCCCAACTGGTTCGATAGATTTAAGCAGGTTTCCGGGGGAAAACTGAGGCATAGTTGTGCTATTCTCAGAATCAGCCATGATCCGAGTCCTGTACACTTGGTTATGGTCAGGCTGAATGGCGTGCGCCAACACGCTATTCAGCCGATGGTGCCTACAGAATAAACGACCTCTTTTTTGAAGTCAATAAAGGACGTCGTTTATTTTAAAATTTAAATCAAAAGCTGTTACTAGAAAGTGAGTATTTCAGTTTCATGGGACGTCCACCACTGAACATGCAAGCGACAAAAATCAGATTGTCGCAGGAGACCAAGAAACGGATCACAGATTTGGTCGGGAAATATAGAATCGCTTTCTTTATTCGAGAGGCAATCGAGAATGAACTTACGAAAAGAGAAGCAGAGATAAAAAATGATAAAGAATAAGTAAAATTTACCCGAAAGAACGCCCCACTGTCTTCTAGATCCATTATTCACTCAGGAGAAGCAATTAATTTCTTTGGATCGACAATGACATTGATTTCTTTATACCGTACATGTTGGCAATACTGACCCGCTGCTTATCGGATTCAATTTTTTGTGCGGCCCGTAACAGGTTCCACGCGTTCATAACGTATTGACGCTGTTCTTCCTTACAATACGCCATAACCTTGACGAGCTTTTGTTCTATTGAATCCCTATCACAAGCTCCCCAAAATGCTCCCTTGCCAAATCGACGATCAATTGCCGTTGCAAGAGCTTTAAGCTCCGCTTTAACCCCCTGATCCAAAGCTAGGTAAGCTTCATGACGTTGGGCATACTGTTCGTCATCCAACTTTCCTGCATTTACAAGATAATTTCGGGCTGGTTCGGACGGATAGGGAATTGCCGCGCTCATCCGTTGGCGCCGCTCGACTTCTTCTCGCTCCAACGACGCTCTCAACTTTTCCCGATAATCAAGATGCAGACCTATCTGGGTTGCAAGATATCCCGCGGCGTCGAGCACTGCTTCCCTTTCCTGTCTCGCTCGCCTGCCAGCAAAAAGGCCCGCTTGGCCATGGAGGTTTCCCAAGCCCCCGGGATTGTCCCTCAGCAGATCGAGCTTAGCTCGACCGCTGCCTTCTTCGATCGACAATGATGAAACTTCCAGCTTCTCAAAGACACACTCTGGATCTTTAAAAATCTTCCGCAAGCTCGAGTTTATCATTTCGATATCACGCTGAAGCGCACGATGGCCTGCTAATTGCGCCGACACAACCTGGGAAACCGATTTCGTATATTCTGAAACACCAGGCACCAGAGTCTCACAAATTACGGGCGCTTCTCTTGGAAGCTTTGGTAGAGAGTGTGCAATTTTTTGAAGCCGTGAACCCATTTCCCGCAAACGTTTCGCCTGATCGGCGATCCAGACAAGACGGTCATGATAAAGGGTTCGCGCAACACTGAGCAGATTTAGTCCCCGTTTTTGAGCAAACCTCAACGCTTGCACGTAGATGGGACCGTTATCATAATCGAGGGTGATTTCCTTCGTATTGTTACGTGAAAGAACCGCTCCAAGCTCCTCTTTGTTTTTAAATCTCTCTTTGCTATAGTATATATTCAGATCCTCTCTGTGGCGTGTCATCGCTACATAAGCCAGATTCCTGTCCATCGTTGAAGAAGCGAGCAGATTAATACTTTCAGCAGTTACGCCCTGCGATTTATGTATTGTTGTCGCATACCCATAATCAATTTCATTATAATTTTCGCTATTTACATTGACTTCACGATGCCTATCGCCCTCCGCAATCCGAACGATGACTGCGTTTCGAGCAGCAGATACTACGTGCCCCACAGTTCCGTTTTTAACGCCCATGGAACTGTCATTTCGCAGGAAAATGAGCTGATCGCCCCTCCCTATTTTTCTGGAACCATTAATGGACTCGAATGAAAATTCCCGTCCGATTAGTTCTCTGTCGATGAGTTTCTGACGAGCAAGCAGGTTGAGTTTCTGCACGTCGCGTCGCAGATGCGCAAGGATAAGCGAATTTGCACCTTTGGACTTCGCTTCGTCCCAATTTGCAATCAGCCGTGTGAGTGCCTCGTCTTTGTCCCTGCAGGAATGGATTTTCCCATGAAAATCATATTCTTCCAGCGCCAACTTGGTTTTGTTGGTCGCGAGATGAGCCGACGCTTTACGCATCCAGTCCTCTCGCTGACGGATAATTGTCTCGAGCTCTACATAGCCTACTTTGTCCGCTATTCCTCTGAACGCAGCACCCGCTTCGATCGGCTGTAGCTGTTCTGTATCACCAACCAGCACGATTTTGGCACCAGCGTCTTTAACAGCTTGCAGAAAAGCAGCCATCTGCCTGGACGCAACCAATCCCGCTTCGTCAATTATGAACACCGTTCTGGAATCAATCCGGTCTTTTCCGACATTCCAACGGTATTGCCACGATGCCAGCGTGCGACTTTGTATATGCGCAGCGTTTTGCAGACCTTCAGCTGCTTTCCCCGCCAGAGCACCTCCAAGCACAGTATAGCCTGCATCCTTCCATACCTCGGCGGCCACTTTCAGCGTGGAAGTTTTTCCTGTCCCAGCCCTTCCGACGACGACAGCTATGCTCTGCCCGTCGACCAGATAACGGATTGCCGTTCGTTGTTCCTTGTTGAGCCAGCTGTAACGATCACATATTTCATCCATTCGGTCTGCCTGGACCGGATGGCTTTTGAGCTTCGAAAGACGGATCGAATTCATAGCCATTCGGGCTTCCATCCTGATCAGTCTTTTTGTGGTCAACTTTTCCCGAACCTGTTTTTTTCCGTTGAGTTCAAACGGCACCCTATCGATTGTCAGCACTTCTGGACTTTTAAGAATCTCCGCAGAAAGACGCGAACAAAGGGCGCTATCGTTCGAATATCTGCGAATAATGTTCTCTAGATCCTTTCTCTCGAAAACGCTCCGTTCCGAAGTCACTATATCAAGGACGATATTTGGTCGCCTGATGATACGCCTCAAATTTTCATCTTTGCGATGTTGGTTTAGCTCAGCCCGCCGGACAGGAACCAATCTGCCTGTTTCTCTGATTTCACGTTCAATACCCGAGGCTGCAGGGCCGACATGTATCATGCCAAGGATATCAAGGTTTTGTTCGGAGTAAGAGCGTCCGTCGATATGAAGATCGAAGCCAGCCAGAGCAAGATGTCTGTTCTGGCATTCAAACCAGCCATTTCGGAACTGCAAAAAATCGGCTTTATTGCCGCTCCATTGTGTCCGAACGAGCTGGCCGTTAGCGCGTCGTTTAGGAGCTCCTTTTTCATCATTGATTATTATAGTTTTGGCGCCAAACCCATCGTCAGCCAGCGGTCTGAGACTCATCAGCAAATGTATATGCGGATTACCTAGTTCATCATGATAGACCCAATCAGCTACCACGCCCCTGGACAGAACATGTGTTTCGATAAATTCGCGAGCAAGCGATATATTCTGGCTGGGAAGCAATTGCGTAGGTAATGCGATTATGGCTTCGCGTGCCAGTTGTGCGTTCGCTTGTTTTTCTGAAGTCTCTACGAAATTCCAAAAGCTCTCCGATGCACGTGCAGCCGGTTCCCGGGCCATCCTACGAGCCCATTGGGGAGAATCTGCTGGTAACATGAACTCCTCGTGTATGAGACCGTCCCTCAACGAAAAATCGACTGTTGCTCCTTCGCGCTGGAAATACATCATCGTCCGATGGCGATAGGCTGCAGCAATGAGGACACTTTGACCTTTGCCACGACTGATAAAACTGACCCGCAAATAGGCAATCGCCAACTCCACAGCCTCGCGCTTACCGCCAAGTTAAGTCACTGGCAAACAAGCACTTTTGTCACATAGTTATCGAATAGATAATTACGGTAATTACTCCCCCTGGTTTCTGGGGGTTGCGGGGAGACTTGAAATCTGACTCTCTGCTGGCATGGACCACATTAGAGCAACCGAGCAAGGATGTACTGATCGAACTGGCACCGCGCTTGCAGCCCCGGACAAGACGTCGCCCAAACTGCTTTCAACGGAAAGGAAAGAAGGGCCAAAGGATCGGCTTCTTGTCTTATGCGACTATCCTGGCGAAGTTGAGTCGACCAATAATGGCTCTGAGCGAAAACTCTGCCCCTGCGTGATCCAGCACAAGGTTACGGCCCTGATGGGCCAGATCGTCGACGTTGCCAATAACTGGCTCGGCCTGAAATGGCAGGAACTGACGGCGTACTCGGATAACAAACCCGCAATCAGGCTTTACGAAAAACACGGTTTTGACGGGAAGGCCTGCTGCGCTCCTACGCTTTTCGACAGGACAATATGTCGATGTCCTGACCATGGCACGCTTGCGTTTCTGAACAGGTTGCCTCCCTATTCACTTGACAAAAAGCGAGGCTTCAAGGCACTATCGAACAAATAGTGAACATATGGAATCTGTCATGCGCATCATGGGAAAGCTCGACTATCTCGAAATGCCGGCTGGAAACGGATCGCTCGATGCGACCAAGAGCTTCTACGCGCGCGCTTTCGGCTGGTCTTTTGTCGATTATGGCACAACCTATTCGGCCTTTTCAGAAGGATTGGACGGCGGTTTTGATGCCGACAGAGCGGCCACCGCCAAGCCATTGCCCGTCCTCTATGCCGCAAGGCTGGAAGAAATGCTGGCTTCCGTGAAGGAAGCGGGTGGAACGATTGTGAAACCCATTTTTACCTTCCCGGGCGGACGTCGCTTTCATTTCACCGACCCTGCGGGCAACGAACTTGCGGTCTGGAGCGACAAGTAGCCTTGCCAAGGAGCGATGTCAGCAAGGTTGACAGGTTGGGTTCCATGACAATGATGAAGCGCGTTCAATACGATTCACACTGTCAGAAATCGGTAAAATGCGTTTCATTATGCCCTCTATCCTATTGTCCTTTATCGCAGCCCCCGCCTTTGCTGAAACAAAGCCCCTTTTAAAAGAAGAAGCGCCGCTCAGCCGCTGTGCAGAATTCTTAAAAGGCATGAGTAATGTCGAGAAAGGCAAAGGCTTTGCCGTTCGGGATAGCCGTGATGGCTGTGTGCTCTCAAACGCATTGTTCAGCTCCGGCGATCTGATGAGTTGGGCGTTTGACCGGGTAGAGATTGAAGGCGACCGGCTTCATGATTTTATGTCCGACGCGCCAGATATGGCTTCAAGCCCACCGCAATGGGCGCGTCTCGCCATTGATGGTGTGCGGCTGTCCCTCAAGATCGATGATAAACTGACCAAGTTTATAAGTTCTGTTCAGCAAACGCCGTCGGACTTTACAGCTTCGTACCGTTTCGATCCGAAAGACGGTTATTTGCATATCCAGAATGCCGAGATGAGCAATGTCAGGCTGGGCAAGGTCGCCATTTCAGGCGAACTCAACCTGCCTACCGGATCATCCATCGCCGAACTGACAGCAAATCCGACAGCGACCCTTTCCCGTTTGCACCTGCGTCTTGATAATCAGGGAATATGGGAGAGCCTGATTGTGCCTTCTCTCGCCAACGTGATCTTCCGTGCTTGGTCAAACGATGATGCAGATCCGGAAACGGCAATCGCTCAGTACATCACTGTGGCAAGTGCGGCAGTACAGGCGATGCCCGACGGCCAGATTGATGCAGAATCGAAAAAGGCATTGCTGCGCTTCATCCAGGACATGCCTAATCCGACTGGTTATTTTGCACTTGATTTGAGCTTTGAAACACCTGTTCCAATCGGCCTGAGCGATTTGTCTCCTGAAAAGCTCGCCCCCCGCGCATTGTCAGATGCAAAAATGAGCGTGAACTACAAGGCACGTTAGAGCATTTGCAGCAAAAGTGCGAAGCGTCTGCGCGAGGAAATCAATCCACTGGACTGATTCCCAGCCCCGCTTCACTGCACAGGATAATGCGTAAAAACAAAGATTTAAAGTGTGACCACAGCTCCAGTCTTGACTGGAACTGTTGTAATCAGCATCGAAAATGGCCAAGCGGGTTCACGTCAGATTGACCCCGCTCAACTGCTCTTTCTATTGGCCTTTTGAGCTCTTTCCGGCGAAAACTGCTTCACCGGCTTTGCTGGGGAAAATCTAGCTCGCTTCGCGCAGGCGTTCCGCGGTCTGCAAATCCACCGACACAAGCTGGCTCACGCCCTGCTCACCCATGGTCACGCCGAAGAGACGGTTCATGCGCGCCATGGTGATCGGATTATGTGTGATGACTACGAAACGTGTTTCGGTCGAAGCCGCCATTTCATCCATCAAATTGCAGTAGCGCTCGACATTATGATCGTCGAGCGGCGCATCCACTTCGTCGAGTACGCAAATCGGTGCCGGATTGGTCAGGAACACCGCAAAAATGAGCGCCATAGCTGTCAGTGCCTGCTCACCGCCGGAAAGCAGCGTCATGGTCTGCGGCTTCTTACCGGGCGGACGGGCGAGAATTTCCAGACCGGCTTCCAATGGATCATCGCTTTCGATCAGCTGCAATTCAGCTGTTCCGCCGCCAAAGAGATGCGTGAACAGACGCTGGAACTGCACATTCACCACGTCGAATGCAGCCAGCAGGCGCTCGCGCCCTTCGCGGTTGAGGCTCTGGATTGCCTGGCGCAGCTTCTTGATTGCCTCAATCACATCTTCACGCTCGGATACAATAGTATCGAGACGTCCTGACAGTTCTTCCTGTTCCTCATCGGCGCGCAAATTGACAGCACCGAGCCGCTCGCGCTCAATCTTCAACCGCTCCAGCTGGCGTTCCAGCTGATCGGGATCAGGCAAAGCTTCGTCCGGCCTTAAACCTGTCTGGCGAATAGCCTCATGCGGTGGGCAGTTCAAAGCTTCGGCAATACGTGCTTCGGCATCCTTGCGCCGCTCTTCTGCCGCCGCGAGACGTTCTTCGGCACGCGCACGCTGTTCGCGACTTGCGGCGAGCTGCTGGATGGCAAGGGTCGCAGTCTTGTCGAGTTCCGCCTGCGCAGCCTCAGCCTCAGCCAGAATATCGCCAGCCTGTTTCCGAAGGGCATCGGCCTGCGAAAGTTCGTTCAACAGTGCTCGGCGGCGGGTCTCGATTTCGTCAGGCGCTTCCGCAAGGGCCTCGGCTTCATCCGCTGTTTCCGCACGGCGATCGTTCAATGCAGCTATATGTCGGTCAGCATTTTCAGCGCGGGATTTCCAGTTGCGGCGCTCCAGCGCAATCATTTCCAGCCGCAGCTTGCCGGCATCGGCCTCGCGCCGCAGCCCCTCATAGGCGGCGCGCGCTTCTGCCAGAGCCGTGCGGTCCGACATGACTTCGCTGCTCAATGCGGCAAGGCGTTCGCCAATCGCATCGATATCCGGCATTTCGCCAAGCCGCTCTTCGGCTTCCGTGACACGGATCTGCGCTTCTTCGAGATTTTCTTCCAAATGCGCCTTGCTGTCTTCCAGACCGGCACGGCGTGTTGCCAACTGACCGGCTGCACGCTCCGCAGCCGCGAGAGCCTCACGCGCTTCATCAAGCTTGCGCTGGTTGGCACGCCATTGATCGCGCGCGACACGTTCCTGTTCGACGGCCTCGCGGACGCCTGCTTCGGTTCGCTGCACATCCTGCTCAGCCTGCTCGGCACGTTTGCGCGCGGCAATCGCTTCCTGTTCTAGTTCCGCCAGCCGGTTTTTTTGTGCCAGTCGCTGGGCTGTCGGGGTCGGCGCATCGACGCTCGCTGTATAACCATCCCAGCGCCAGAGCGCACCAGTCTTGCTGACGAGCCGCTGGCCGGGCTGCAACATGGTTTGCAGGCGCTTGCCTTCACTTTCCGAGACAACGCCGACCTGTGCCAGCCTACGGCGCAATTGCTGCGGCCCTTCTACCAGCCGATCCAAAGGTGTCACGCCGTCGGGCAGAGCGGGATCGGCATTGGCTGCGGGATTGTAAGCCCAGTAGACCGGTGCGTGTTCATCGCTGGCCGCATCAAGATCTTCGCCGAGTGCCGCACCAAGTGCTACTTCATAGCCTTTCTCGACACGCAGTTCTTCCACCACCGGCGGAAATTGTCCCGTTTCGCCCGCATTCAGAATGCGGGCCAGCGTCTGCGCTTCCGTTTCGATACGGTTCAGCTCCGTGCGCGCTTCGCTCAAAGGCTGGCGGCTGGCGGCTTCCGCTTCGCGTGCGCTTGCAACAAGCTCTTCCGCGCTAGCAACCAGTTCCTCGGCGGATGCCAGTGCTTCTGCACAGCGGTCGACCACGATGCGCTTTTCCGCAGGATCGAACAGGCCACCGATCTGTTCCGCGACAGCAGCGATGTCGCGCTCGATCACTTCCATCTGGACAGAAAGACGGTCACGACGATCACGTGTTTCCTTCAATGCCCGCTCGATCTGCACACGCTCTGCGGCAGCTTCGGCACGTTCAGCCGTAACGCGGGACAAAGCGCTCTCGCTGTCCTGTAAGCGAACTTCCGCTTCCTCAAACAGTGCATGCAGTTCCTGATCACGCTCGCCGGATTCTTCGGCGGAAGCGATCAGTTCCTGTTCTTCGTCATCGAGACGCGCCAGAATATCGGCGTTCTCACGCATCATTTCTTCTTCGCGCGCGATGTCGGCGGAAAGCTGCTCAAGACGCTTTATCAACTCTGCCCGGCGGGCACGAAGACGTTCGCCTTCCTCATCAAGCTGCGTTCTGGCAATGGAAAGACGCTGCAATGCAGCCGCGGCTTTCGCTTCAGCTTCACGCAGTTCGGGCAGTTTGTGTGCGCCGACCGCCTGTACTTTCGCCGCGTTCATCTGGGCTTGCGCCATGTCACCGACAGCCGAGGTTGCCTGCGCCAGGGCGCTTTGCGCCTCGCCTTCCTGCATCTTTGCCTGCGACCAGCGCAAATGCAGAAGTGCGGCTTCCGCCCGGCGAATATCTGCGGAAAGTGCCTTGAAGCGGTTCGCCTGACGCGCCTGACGTTTCAGACTTTCGATCTGGCTTCCAAGCTCGCCAACCACATCGTCCAGACGCTCGAGATTGGTTTCAGCAGCACGCAGGCGCAGCTCGGCCTCATGACGGCGCGTATGCAGGCCGGAGATGCCAGCCGCTTCTTCCAGAAGCGCACGACGGGCTTGCGGCTTTGCCTGAATAAGCTCGCCAATGCGCCCCTGCCCGACCATGGAGGGCGAACGTGCGCCGGTGGACTGGTCCGCAAAGAGAAGCTGCACATCCTTGGCGCGCGCTTCCTTGCCATTGATGCGGTAGACCGACCCGGATTCCCGTTCGATACGGCGAGAGACCTGCAATTCGTCCGCATCATTGTAAGCGGCAGGCGCGGTGCGGTCGGAATTGTCGAGAAAAAGCGTGACTTCCGCAGTATTGCGCGCGGGCCGCGTGGCCGAGCCGGAAAAGATCACATCGTCCATGCCGGAGGCGCGCATGTTCTTGTATGAGCTTTCACCCATCACCCAGCGCAGCGCTTCGACCAGATTGGACTTGCCGCAGCCATTCGGGCCGACAACGCCGGTCAGCCCGCCTTCGATGACGAACTCCATGGGCTCAACGAAGGATTTGAAACCGACAAGGCGCAGCTTGGAGAAGCGCATCAGAATGCCCCTCCTGCAGCGAGAGCGGTGCCTGTTAAAACTGGGTGGTGGAACCGCTCCAGCTCATTGTTTGTACGCATTATCCCACGCAAAACCGCTTCGCACTTTTGCTGGAAATGCTCTATCTCAAAAACGCAAAAAGCGGGCGCAGAGAAGCGCCCGCTTTTCGATCTGAAAAACGGATTAGAGAAGCTTGTCGATGATTGCCGAAATTTCGTCAACCGAAAGCGCTCCAGCGTATTTTTGTCCGTTAATGAAGAAAGTCGGCGTTGCATTCACACCGAAATCCTTCGACCCACGCTCCATCGTTGCCCTCACATCATCGAGAACTTGCTGGTTCGTCAAGCAAGCCTTGAAGGACTCCTGTGTAAAACCGGCAAGTTTTGCAATTTGCAGGAGAGCTGCTTCGCCATCTTCGGCGGTCGCCCACTGTTGCTGCTGCTTGAAGAAAACGTCGACCATCGGGAAATAGCGGTCTTCCGGTGCGCAGCGCGCAAGCATGAAAGCGGCAGTCGCGCGCGGATCGAACGGGAACTCACGGAAGATGAGCCGTGCTTTGCCCGTATCGATATATTTTTCCTTGATTTTCGGGAATGTGTTGATCGTGAAATCTGCGCAATGCGGGCAGGTCAGCGATGCATATTCAACGATGGTGACCGGCGCGTCAGCCTTGCCATAGACCATATCCTTGAGCTTGCCGGGTTCGGCAACCTTGGCCGCATCGACGGTGCCTTCAGGATCGCGCTGCTGTGCATTCGCGCCACCGGCGAACGCCAGTCCGGCAGCCGCTGCTCCGGCAAGAGAAATAACGTGTCTGCGATTAAACGCTGCAGGCATCCGAATCATCCAGTCCTGTTTTAATAGTTGACTTCGACATACAATCTAAAGCGGCAGATCGCACTTCGCTAGACCCACGGCGTTCACATGACAGTCAGCACCTTGCGTTTTTTGTCTTCATATTCGCGACAATCAATTGGGGTGCCGAGTTCAAACTGCTGAAAGCTTGCATCAATTTTATGGCAGCAACCCGACTTCAGCTGTCCTTACCGTCCTTTCGACTGGTTGTCCGCTTCTCTGCGAGAATGTTCTTGCCAAGACGCGCCAGTGCTGCGCGAAGCGCATCATCCTCGATACCGTCTGTAGCCTTGTCAATGCGACGTTCTTCGGCAGGCCCAAGCGGCGCCAGCCTCTTTATCCGACGCTTGGTTGGAATGACCGGCGGCTTCTGTTCGATGCGAATGCGCCCGACCGCCGAGAAACCGAGAAAGCCATTGATGCGACTGATGATTTCCCCTGTTTCATGCTGGACTTGCAAGGCAGCGAAGCCTTCGCAGGCGATAATCAGCGTAGCTGGTGAAAACGGATCATCCTCATGCAGACGACGCGGCCAGATAATGCGCAGCGGACGTGACGTTGCGCCGATTGCAGGGCCGATTATATCTTCCCACGACTGAAGCAAGGCGAGATTGATACCGGCACGCTTTTGCAGCATCGGGTCCACCAGACCCGAAGCCATGTCTGCCAGCGGCCTGAAACCGCGTCTGGATGTTGGTTCGCTCATCGCGCTCCATTATAGCCGCGAAACCACTCGACAAACAAAGGAATCCCCTGATCGAGTGTCGTTTTCGGACTAAAGCCAAGATCGCCAGCGGCAAGCGTGATATCGGCATAAGTGCGCGGCACGTCGGCGGCTGGCATGGGTTCCAGCTTGCGGATCGCTTCCTTGCCCGTCGCTTTCTCGATTGCAGCAATGAAATTGTTCAGCATTACGGGCCGGTTGTTGCCGAGATTATAAACAGGTGCGGTATCTTCCGGTTTGTCGAGTATGCGCCGTACCGCACCGACGACACCGCTGACGATATCGTCCACGAAGGTGAAGTCCCGCTGCATCTCACCATTGTTGAACACCCGGATCGGCTCACCCTTGAGGATCGCGGACGTGAACAGCCATGGCGCCATGTCAGGCCGCCCGTAAGGACCGTAGACGGTAAAGAAGCGCAAGCCCGCAGAGTGAAGCTTGTGCACGTGACGGTAGGAGTAGGCCAGTAATTCGCCCGAACGCTTTGTCGCGGCATAGATCGAGACGGGATGATCGACAGGATCGCTTTCGGAGAAAGGCACCTTTTCATTCGCGCCATAGACCGACGATGAGCTGGCGTAGACGACAGGCGGTCGCTTATCCAGTCTCAGCGCGGTTTCGAAGACCGTGACCTGTCCCTGCACATTAGCGGAGATGTAGGCTGTGGGATTCTCAATGGAGTATCGCACACCCGCCTGTGCTGCCAGATGCACGATGATATCTGCATCCCGATCAGCGCCGATCGCCGCATTGAACGCTTCTGCATCGGAAATATCCGCCTTTGCGAACCGGAATCCTTCCCTCATAAGAAGTTTGGAGAGCCGGGTTTCTTTCAAGGCAACCGGATAATAGTCGTTCACATTGTCTATGCCGATGACCTGCCAGCCTTCATCCAGCAGTCGTTGCGCCGTGTGGAACCCGATAAACCCGGCTGCGCCCGTAACAATGGCTTTCATGCGGCTGATTTCTTTCTAAAAATATACGAGATGAGACCTGCGCGGCGCGCGGCCATCATTCGCCGCGATGCAGCCGCATTCAGTGCTGCGAGGAAGAACATGGTCGACGCAATGGTCACCTCGTGCAAAAGCGGATTGTGCAGCATGCCGTAGCTGCCGCACACCGCCGCGAAGTAGATTAATGCTCGTCGCATCGCCCAACTGTCCGCTGTACGCCACAGATAGACGAAGATCGAGATAAATGCACAGGCCATAAAGATGAGGCCGACAATTCCGTCGTTCAGCAACTCATCAAGAACCGTGTTATGGACATGACGGAAGCCTTCCAACATTGGAGCCTTGTCACCAGCCTCAGCCTTCACGAAATCCATCTTCGAATAGGAGCCGACTCCTGTGAAAGGGTGAGTTTTGATGACATGGGACGCGCTCGTCCACATGACCTCGCGGATATCGGCAGACACTTTATCGTCCCAATTGGAACTGTTGCCGCTGTCATAATATTCCACCATACCCGCGAACCGTTTGGAGATAATATCGCCAACCGGTCCGACAACGACGAGAGCCGCTATTGCTGCGAACAGTATCGCATAAGCTGCTCCCTGTTGTCTGATGCTGAAACGCCTTAGGAAAATAAGAATTTCTATGGCCGCAAATATTGGCAATACCACAATGACTGCACGTGTTTCAGAAGTTAAAACCGCGGTGAACCCCAACACCAGCCAATGTGGGCCGTTCGGCAAATATCGGGAGGCGTTGTGCAGGGGGACTGCAGCCGAGATCGCCGCCACTGCTGCAACGAATGCAAAGACTGCCTGATTGCCGCCGACACCAATACGGCCGCCATTGGTCACAGCAAGATAAAGCGCGATGACCACGGCAAGCAACGTTCCAACGCGTGCGCCAAGGACATAAGCTCGCAGTGGATCACGGATAAGCACCATTCCGGAACCGGCAAAAGCGAAAATGGTGATCAACAGAGTATAGCCGATCTGCCGGTTATCTTGGAAAGGCTCGCCTCGAAACAGGATTAAGCCCAAAGACCAGACAGCATATAAGACGATGAAAATATAGAATTTTTTTGCGAACATACGTGTCGTCGCGTGACGTCCGCAGGCGAGATAAATACCAATGCATGAAAAGACGAAAAGTATCAGCGGTCCAAAACCGATGCGAATGGGCATCGCTGCCGACGCTATTCCGAGCACCCAGGAATCTATCCGGCGCCGCAGGAGAAAAGACTTTTTAAAATAACTCAATCTCTGTCCTCTCTTAAGCCCTTCTTATCAAGAGCGTAGGCGATTCGTCGGACATAGTCAGTTGCTCGAAACAGAAGGGTAGTTATCCTTTTGTATACGGGTAAACGCTTCTTGGCGTAGGCAGAACGCCCCTGAGCGATCGTAGAAATCGCAATATCCGAAAACTCGACGACCGGCTTGTCGGTCGTAAAAACCTGATACGCACCAGCCCACCCGCGTTCCAATGCAACATCATAAGGCAGTCGCATGGGCCGGAGCGCTTTCAGCATTTTCGACGCACCTTCCCTGGTTACGACATATGCTGCTGAACTGCCCAGCGGGCCATGTAGACAGCGACCTATGGAGAACCGATCGTCGGCTTTTTGAAACGGGCGAAAGGCAGCCGTCCTGTGATTCACGAGCTTAACCGCATCCCAACCCGTCACCTTTGTCAAATGCGTCAGGAACGGTTGAAAAGCAGGCGTGAAAACTACGTCATCTTCCACAATGACCGCAAAAGATTCAGGTGCTGCGGCTATCATTTCCAGCACTTGGATATGGCTGAAATAACAACCGATTTCTGCGGGCAGTACAGTTTTACCGTGCCAACGGCGAAAGCCTGCATCATCGAAATCCGTCAGTTCTTCCGGAGACAGCAGTTTTCCCTCAACGGCTTCCACGCGTCGGAGTTCGATCGAAAGCGCATCCGCATTGGACTTCAGCCTGTCCCAGCGATCCCGTGACCGCGCAAGATTGATGACATAGACAGGTACAGAATGGTCCACTTATTCTCTTTCCAACCGAGCACATCAGAGGCCCACAGTGAGACTTCTATGCGCTAGTATCTATTATGCACAGCGTTGTTTCCATCAATTGTAAAAATAAGGCATTAATCAGAATGCTGCCCAACTGTTAACCGATGTCCTTCTCATGCTGAATTCTACCAATACCGATCAATCCACAAAGCTCCTGCGCTGGTATGACCGGCACCATCGCGTTCTGCCGTGGCGCGTGAGCCCGTCCGAACAGGCCTCCGGCGTCAAGCCCGATCCCTATCGCGTCTGGCTCTCCGAGATTATGCTTCAACAGACGACGGTGGAGGCGGTCAAGTCCTACTTCATGAAATTCGTCAATCGCTGGCCCACCGTTCAAGCCATGGCAAAGGCGAGTGAGGACGATATCCTGCGTGCATGGGCCGGGCTCGGTTATTATTCGCGTGCACGCAATCTGAAGAAATGTGCCGACGCGGTGGCCTTACAGCATGAGGGCAAGTTTCCGGACAATGCCATTGCACTGAAGGAACTGCCGGGCATCGGCGATTACACTTCGGCGGCGATCGCCGCAATCGCGTTTGGCGAGGCGGCTGCCGTCGTCGACGGCAATGTGGAGCGTGTAATTTCGCGGCTCTACACAATCGACACGCCCCTGCCCGCTGCAAAAGCTGAAATCCGCGCACTTATGGGTCAAATGACGCCCATCGACAGACCGGGAGACTTTGCTCAGGCCATGATGGATCTGGGCGCAACCATATGCACGCCACGACGACCAGCCTGTGCGATCTGCCCGCTCAACGATGATTGCTTGGCTCTCAAATCACGCGATCCGGAGGAGTTTCCGGTTAAGGCCCCCAAAGCAGAAAAGCCAATTCGCACCGGGGCGGCGTTCATCGCCATTGCGGGGGATGGTTCAATTCTCCTGCGCAAGCGGAAAGGTGAAGGCTTGCTTGCCGGAATGACCGAAGTTCCGGGCAGCCACTGGACGGCGCGTTTCGACGGAGATGCAACAATCGCTGCAGCACCATTCCCGGCACAATGGAACGCTTCCGGTTCAATCACGCATGTTTTTACACATTTCGAACTGAGATTGTCGGTCTACCGCTCCGAGAATGTCAGCAAGAGTGCGTCTACGGACGGATGGTGGTCACAGCCAGACGATCTTTCCGATGAGGCGCTGCCCACCGTCATGAAAAAGGCGATCATCGCCGCCATACCAGAAGCATTCAAACGAGGGAGGAGAAACCATTGAGCAGTCCCGTCAAGCATGTCGTCTTCGATATTGGCCGGGTTCTGATCCATTATGATCCTGAACTTGCTTATCTCGATGTCATTCCCGATGCTTCGGAACGGCGGTGGTTTCTGGAAAACATCTGCACCAGCGCATGGAATATCGAGCAGGATCGCGGCAGAAGCTGGCAGGAAGCGGAATCACTCCTGATCGATACATATCCCGAGAAACGCGATCATATTTGTGCGTTTCGGCAAAACTGGAACCGCATGGTTCCCCATGCGTACGAGGACAGCGTCGAAATTCTGCGCGGCCTGATCAGCCATGACAATGACGTCACCATGCTGACGAATTTCGCTTCAGACACTTTCCGCGAAGCACAGGTTCGCTTTCCCTTTCTGACCGAAAGTCGGGGCGTCACCGTATCGGGCGACATTCATATGCTGAAACCCGACCGCGAAATCTACGATCATCACGTTGCATCGTTCGACCTTGATCCTGCGGCAACGCTTTTCATCGACGACACAATGCACAATGTGGATGGCGCCAGACAGGCTGGCTGGCAGGCCGTGCATTTTACGGATGCGGGCAAGTTGGGCGCTGATTTGAAAGCCCTAGGTCTCGCCTTCTAGAGCATGTCTCCCGAAAACGGGAACCGGTTTCGGGCTAAGACATGCGTAAAAACAAACGGATAGAGCATTTCTTACGATTCAATCAAAACAGGAAATGCTCAAGCCTAAAATAGCGAAGGCGCCCGAAGCCGATGCTTCGAGCGCCTCACTATCAGACTATGCTGGAGGCCGTCCGATAACTAATCGTTTGCGCATCTTTTCCGAAAACCGCTTCGCACTTTTCGGGATGCGCTTTAAGCGCCTGCAACTGCCATCTGGTCGCGAATGACCTTGCGCAAGGCGTCAATTGGCTTCAGCGCGCCGTTTTCCTCGTAGTGCCAGAAAGTCCATCCATTGCAGGCATCAAAGCCCTGAACCTTTGCACCTATACGATGGATCGAACCCGCTTCACCGTTGGCAGCCAGCGTACCATCCGCGCGAACAATGGCAGCAAAACGGCGACGTTCATCACAAAGCACCGTGCCGGGACGAAGAAGCCCTGCTTCGAGGACGCTGGTGAACGCGACACGCGGCTCAGCCCGTTTGCCCGTCATCACCGTCAGTTCGGCTTTGCCGAGCGGTTCAACAGCGTCGATACGGGCCGTCGCTGCATCGATATAGCTCTGTTCGCGCTCGATACCGACGAAGTGGCGTCCGAGGCGCTTGGCAACCGCACCCGTCGTTCCGGAACCGAAGAACGGATCAAGAATGACGTCACCCGGCATGCTGGATGCCATCATGATGCGGGCAAGTAATGCTTCCGGCTTCTGGGTTGGATGAACCTTGTCGCCATTTTCGTCTTTCAGCCGTTCAGAACCGGTGCAGATGGGGAACAGCCAGTCCGAGCGCATCTGTACGTCGTCATTGGCGGCCTTCATCGCTTCATAATTGAAGGTGTAACCTTTGCTCTTCTGATCGCGCGAAGCCCAGATCAGCGTTTCATGAGCATTCTGGAAACGACGGCCGCGGAAATTCGGCATCGGGTTCGTCTTGCGCCAGATGACATCATTCAGAAGCCAGAAGCCAAGGTCCTGCAACTGCGAACCGACCCGGAAAATATTGTGGTAGGAGCCGATGACCCAGATGGTGCCATTCGGCTTCAGGACACGACGGCAGGCCATAAGCCATGCACGCGTGAAGGCATCATAGGCCTGAAAGCTCTCGAACTGATCCCAGTGATCGTCAACTGCGCTGACCATCGACTGGTCGGGACGATGCAAATCGCCACCAAGTTGGAGATTATAGGGAGGATCGGCAAAAATGACGTCCACGGAATGATCCGGCAGGCGTTCGAGAGCCGCGACGCAATCACCTTTGATGATGGAGTCAAGCCAGGCGGTACGCGGAGCCTCAATGGGCAACTCATGTGCAAGACGTACAAGAGACATGGGATACTCGATTACCTGTGGACGCAAAAAACTTGTCCTTATGGTTACCGGGTAGGGTAAATATGCAGTTAACGCCAAGTGATTGAAATCGTAAATCTTTTCTTAAACGAGGTGGAAAGTCCGCGGTTCCGGGCTTTTCATGGTCAATTGACCCTCGACATTTTGCCGCCTGTCATCTTAACGCCGCGATTGCTATGCAATTGTAACTTTAACTTCTTGCCCTTGATAAGGCTTGGTTATCCCTTTTTGCCTATAATCGGCAGTCAACTTCTGAATTTGCGTGGCGGGCATGCGCGTCGCCCCGCTTGTCCGGTGTATTTTATGATGAATATCGCTGAACTGCGGCATAACCGGTATTTGCGGGTTCTCTTTGTACCCTTTCGCATGCGTGCACTGGTTCGCGGCAGCGAAATAGGCCTCGTTATCGCCGGCACCGTCATCGGCATCATTTCAGGGCTGATGGTTGCCGCAATTGGCAGCATTTCCCAATGGATGCATCAGGCAATCTTCGCTCTTGAACCCGGCGAAAAACTGAGCTCGGCGGCATCATTGCAACCCAGCGCTTATATCGCGCCGCTCGCGGGCGGCATCTTGATGGGGATCGTGATCTGGGTTCTCGCGCGCTGGCGCAAGCGGCCCATCGTCGACCCTATCGAAGCAAATGCACTTCATGGCGGACGCCTGTCGCTGACGGACAGCTTCATCCTCGTCGGACAGAACCTGATTTCGAACGGTTTCGGTGCATCGGTCGGGCTTGAAGCCGCTTATACGCAGCTTGCGAGCGGTTTCGCATCCCGTATCGGTCGGGCACTCAAGCTTCGTCGCGCCGATTTGCGAACGCTGGTTGGCTGCGGCGCTGCGGCAGCTATTGCCAGCGCCTTCAATGCTCCGCTGACTGGGGCATTCTATGCATTCGAACTCATCATCGGCGTCTATTCGATTGCCACGCTGGCGCCTGTCGTCGTGGCGGCGATCGTCGGTGCGCTGGTGACGCAGGCAATTGGCGGAGCGCCCTTTGTCATCGATATCGGTCAGATCAACGACATCACCCCGCGCGACTACGTGCCAGCGCTCGTTCTCGGCTTCTTTTCGGCAGGTATTGCCATCCTCATCATGCGCGGGGTTACCTTTGTTGAGAAGGTCGCTCGACGCAGCGTGGTGCCGAATGTTATGGCGCCAGCAATCGGTGGGGCCGTCGTCGGCATGATCGCTTTCATTTCGCCTCAGGTTCTGGCCTCAGGACATGGGGCGCTGCATCTCGATCTCAATGCAAATATCACTATTCCGGCGCTCCTGCTCCTGATCCTCAGCAAGTCGCTTGCCTCTGCCGTCTCCATTGGCGCAGGTTTTCGCGGCGGTCTGTTCTTCGCATCGCTATTTCTCGGCGCGCTGACGGGCAAGCTGTTTGCCGCGGTGGCCGGAGCGGTGCTGCCTGCCGGCCTGGCACTTGCACCTGAGGTCTATGCCGTTATCGGCATGAGCTCTCTTGCCGTGGCGGTTGTCGGCGGCCCGATGACCATGACCTTTCTTGCGCTGGAAATGACCGGTGACTTTCCTATCGCGATGCTCGTTCTTGGAGCCGTCGTCTCGTCCTCGCTGATGGTGCGGAAGACCTTCGGTTACTCCTTCGCAACGTGGCGCTTTCACCTGCGCGGCGAGGCTATCCGGTCCGCGCACGACATTGGCTGGATACGCAATCTGACCGTAAACCGGATGATGCGTCACGATGTGCGAACCGTGCTGATCGATACCGATATAGAAACCTTCCGGCACGATTTCCCTCTTGGCTCGACCCAGCGCGTCATCGCGGTCGATGCCGATGGACGCTATGTCGGCATGATCCCGGTTCCAGAGGTCTATGCCGACAGCTTCGACACATCCGACGGCGAACACAGCATCAGCGAGCTTCTCAAATATCAGGACGAGTTCCTGCTGCCCCAGATGAACGCCAAGGAAGCCGTCGCCCGTTTCGACCGGGCAGAAAGCGAAGCTCTGGCCGTGGTAAACAACGCACAGGAGCGTAAGGTGCTCGGTCTTCTCAGTGAAGCGCACACCCTGCGTCGCTACAGCGAGGAGCTGGACCGACGGCGGCGTGAAGTTTCCGGTGAGGTCTGAACCCGAACCAGCCGCGATTTGACGACTTCGCCATAAAGGTGTAGCTCAATCGCGGTGTTTCCGGCTGCTGCCGGTGCCCACTCCTCCCAATAAAAGGCTATGATCATGGCGGCACCGTCCCTCATTATTTTCGATTGCGATGGCGTTTTGGTGGATTCCGAAATTATCGCAGCGGAAGTCGAATCCACGCTTCTAACCGAAGCCGGTTATCAGATCGCCGCAGATGAAATGGCTGAACGTTTTGCCGGTCTGACGTGGCAGGATATTCTCCTCACCGTGGAGCGCGAAGCAGGGATTCCGCTTTCGGCATCGCTTCTCGACAAATCCGAAAAGATTCTGGACGAGAAGCTCAAGAACGAAGTTCAGGCGGTTGAGGACATCGTGGAAGTTGTATCGGCGCTGAAGCTGCCGAAGTGCATCTGTTCCAATTCGACCAGCCATCGATTGGAAAGCATGCTGAAGCGTGTCGGTCTTTACGAATTGTTCGCGCCCAATATCTTCTCAGCGAAGGAAGTCGGCACCAAAAAGACCAAGCCTGCTCCAGACGTGTTCCTTTATGCAGCCAAGCAATTCGGCGTCGATCCGAAAGATGTCATCGTGATTGAAGATTCCGCGCATGGCATTCAGGGCGCTCGCGCTGCTGGAATGCGTGTGATCGGCTTTACGGGCGGTGCTCACACCTATCCCGGCCATGCCGACAAGCTGACCGATGCCGGTGCGGAAACCGTCATCCATCGCCACAAAGATTTGCCGAGCGTTATCGAAGCCCTGTCCATCTGGACTGATGCCTGAACGAGATAATCCGACGCCTGGCTTTTGTCAGGCGGCGGATTGCTTGTTGCGCCCCTTGGGCGGAGCATTGAGAATGGCCAGAAGCTCTTCGGCTTCGCTCTCAGAGAGGCCGATCAGCATACGGGTTCCCATGATGACGGGCTCGCCAGTGGACGTATCGAAGATCGCCCAGGTGTCCGTCGGTTCAAGAATGCGTTCATATTTCTGTTTCATGAGACCACACTAGCGCAAATCTATTGCCATTCATTTCACGCAGGCAGTCGCATTTAATTCGAATTTTATCGATCTGAATTTATTCACAAGCATTGGCGCAATCAAACTTTTCAGCGACGGTTTTGCTGCACTTCTGTCTTGTTTTCCGCAAACGGATCGCTACCGGCGCCATACATCTTCGTGCTTGCGGCTGAACCACTCGTTCATCTGACGGCAGATAGTCGTTTAATCTAAAAAAGAACATTAATTTCAATATGATCAACACATAATAATATTATTAATCGAAACTGTTGCAACGTTGATTAAATTTGCATAATCTGCGCCTGCAACAGTTTGTTGTAAATTATGTCGGTTATGTTGATATGATTGATTTTATAGAACTAAATAATGATCAGAGGCGTGAAAAGGTTAACTCCGATCAACGCTATGAAGCCTTTCAGCAAGCATCTGCAACGGTCAAAAGCTTCCGTGGTTCATTAGTTTGGCATAGTGTTGGCGGAACCGAACATTTGATGCGCAGCTATTATAATTCTGCCGGAGTCAGACGTCAAAAGGTGGAAGGTCGCCGCTCACCAGAAACTGAGGCGATAAAAGTCAAATGGGATGCAGCTCGTCAAGCCGCGCAAGAGGTCTTGAGCGCGCGCAAATCTCAAATGGAACGCCAGACAGCTGTTAATCGCGCACTACGGCTTGGCCGCGTACCTCATCTTACGGCTCGGATTATTCGAGCCGTCGACAATGCTGGCTTGCTTGGTGCCGGGATTCGGATCGTTGGTACTAATGCGATATTTGCTTACGAAGCAATCGCCGGTGTGTTTGTGGATCCAGGCATCACTGCCACTGACGATATCGATCTGCTCATGGATGCGCGTCGTTCTCTCAAAATGGTCGTAGATGACGACATAAAGAATAACTCACTCCTCGGCCTCCTGAAGAAAGTCGATAAATCTTTTGAACGTACACGTTCCAGCTATCGCGCCGCAAACCGAGAGGGATATTTGGTTGACTTAATCAAACCTCCAGCCAAACCCATTTGGAGGGAAAGCCGTGAAAGCATTGGTAACGGTGAAGATGAACTTGTTGCTGCTGCGATCGAAGGGCTTGATTGGCTCGAAAATTCGCCACCCTTCGAGGCAATTGCGATTGATGAAAAGGGCGAGCCTTTGCGTATCGTCGCTCCGGACCCACGTATTTTTGCCGCTCATAAATTCTGGATCTCCCAAAGGGGAGATCGTGAACCAGTTAAGCGTCAACGTGATCGTGCGCAGGCAGAAACCGTTGCCCAATTGACGACCACTTACTTTAAACATCTTCCATATGAGGCGTCCGAGCTACGTGCACTGCCACGAAACGTTTTTGAAAATGCAGCACCCTTGTTCATCGATACTTAACCGCAAATTTATTCGACAGCCAGGATCAAGAAAATCATACCTGTTATATTGATATCGTAAAAGGTTGCGTTTCTAACAGTCTCTAATGACCACGGCATTCAACGTGCCAAGCATGCACTCTGTAAGTTTTTGTCGGCCCACTGAGCAAAACTTCAAGCCGAATACTATTAAATGGAAAAGCCAAAATTAAATAATGCGCGGAAATATCTTTCCGCGCATTATAACTAAAAGAACGATTTCATGATCATGCGCCTGACGGCAATTCATTATTTCGTGTTGTAAGGACCTTCATCGAACCCTACGAAAATCTGGATATTGTTCTTGTCCGCCATCGGCACGGTGATCGTCTTGTCATTGAAGACGAACTGTGTAGCGGTATCTCCATTGGCTATCGTAACCGCCTGCTTGTGCAGCTTGGAATAGATAACCTGATCGCCCTGGCGGACGGCAACACGGATTGGCATGGTGATGGTGCCGCTCTTGTATTTTGGTCCAGGTACGACCTTGCCGGCAGCAGCGACGTCAATCGTCATGGTCCCTGCGCCATGCTGACAGGCGCGGGTCGTATCTGTCAGGGCGGCTTGATAGATCACACGCGCGGGATCCTTGTCACCGCCCTTCTCATACGTATTGAAGAAGGCTGTGCCGTCACGCAGCGAAACCGAAGGGCAGAAAGCGCGCAGCTCGGATTCCTTGATGCGCTGGTCGCCGGTAGCGGCGGGAGTGGTCAAGGAAGAACCTGAGCCTCCGTCGGCAGCCTTATCGGTGCCACTGGTTGTGCAGCCTGCAAGGGCTGCGAGCAAAACCGTTGCAAAGACTGGAAACAACGATGAACGATTCTGTGGTGCTGTTTGCATAAACCGGGCTTCCCTGCACTGATCGACCTGTCTTCTACATCACGCATGTGTGTAGCGCGATGACGTTTTCCCGTTTTTTGCTCCGGAGAGCAACCCCATACACGTCAACATGCTTTAAAACCTTGCGGCTTTTTTAGGGAGGCTCTATTGCATTACCCGGCTCAAAACCGCGCCGATCTGAAATGAAGGCCCAAGAAATGAAATATGTAAGCACGCGTGGGGAAGCGCCGGTCCTGGGGTTCAGCGATGCATTGCTCGCCGGTCTCGCCCGGGATGGCGGTCTCTATCTGCCGCAGGATTATCCCCAGTTTTCGCCAGAACAGATCCGCGATCTGCGCGGAAAATCCTATGTGGATATTGCGCTGGCGGTGCTCACTCCATTTGTCGACGGCGAAATTCCGCATTCGGATTTCCGTCGCATGGTACATGAAGCCTACGGCACTTTCCGCCACGATGCGGTCTGCCCGCTGGTACAGACAGGCGCAAACGAATTCGTGCTTGAACTCTTCCATGGTCCAACGCTCGCCTTCAAGGACGTCGCCATGCAGCTTCTCGCTCGCATGATGGATTATGTGCTGGCACAGCGCGGCGAACGTGCAACTATCGTCGGCGCCACATCGGGCGATACGGGCGGCGCAGCCATTGAAGCCTTTGGCGGTCGCGACAATACCGATATCTTTATTCTGTTCCCGAACGGTCGCGTATCGCCTGTGCAGCAGCGCCAGATGACATCGTCCGGTTTTTCCAACGTCCATGCCCTTTCCATTGAAGGCAATTTCGACGATTGCCAAAACCTTGTAAAAGGCATGTTCAACGACCTCCAGTTCCGTGATGCGCTGTCGCTTTCAGGTGTGAACTCGATCAACTGGGCACGCATCATGCCGCAGGTCGTTTATTATTTTACGGCGGCACTGAGCCTCGGCGCGCCGGATCGCGCTGTATCTTTCACCGTACCGACTGGTAATTTCGGCGATATTTTCGCAGGCTATGTGGCCAAGCGCATGGGACTGCCCATCGACCGGCTGATTATCGCCACCAACGACAACGACATTCTCTCGCGCACGCTGGAAACCGGCGCGTATGAAATGCGCGATGTTGCACAGACGTCATCACCGTCGATGGATATCCAGATCTCCTCGAACTTCGAACGTCTCCTGTTCGAAGCGCATGGACGCGATGCGGCAGCATTGCGCGGCCTGATGGACAGCCTGAAGCAATCAGGAGGCTTTTCGATCTCCGAAAAGCCTCTTTCGGCGATCCGCAGCGAATTCTCGGCCAGCCGTTCGACTGTCGACGAGACCGCAGCAACGATCAAATCCGTGCTTGAGGCGGACGGCTATCTGCTTGATCCGCATTCGGCAATCGGCGTGAAGGTCGCTCGCGAAAATGTGTCCGATGCTGCACCGATGGTTGTTCTTGCAACCGCGCATCCGGCCAAATTCCCCGATGCCGTAAAGGCTGCCAGTGGTGTTGAGCCGCAGCTTCCAGCATGGCTTTCGGACTTGATGCAACGAAAAGAAAGCTTCACAGTTCTTCACAACGACCTGAAAATCGTGGAAGAATACGTTCGCCGCCATTCGAGGGCTTAAAAAGACCGGCTCCGAGACGAGAAACAGAGCGGGAATGCAGGGAGCAGTTTGCTTATGGGTGTTGAAGTAACGCGTCTTTCCAATGGATTGACGATAGCCACCGATACAATGTCCCACGTGGAAAGCGTGGCGCTTGGAATCTGGGTCAAGGCCGGTGCGCGAAACGAAGCTGCCGACAGGCATGGCATTGCTCATCTTCTTGAGCATATGGCATTCAAGGGAACCGAAAACCGCACTGCCTGGCAAATAGCATCGGATATTGAAAATGTCGGCGGCGAGATCAATGCCGCCACCAGCGTCGAAACCACATCCTATTATGCGCGTGTTCTGCGCAATGACGTGCCGCTGGCTATCGACATTCTCTCCGATATTCTGACCGCGTCCAAGTTCGACGAAGCTGAGCTGGAACGCGAGAAACAGGTCATCATGCAGGAGATCGGCGCGGCACACGACACGCCCGACGATATTGTTTTCGACCGTTTCACGGAAACAGCCTACCGTCATCAACCGATCGGGCGCGCCATTCTCGGCGAACCTGAGACGGTGATGTCTTTCACCTCCGCTGATCTGCGCCAGTATATGGACGAGCAGTATAGCGCCGACCGCATGGTCGTGACGGCTGCGGGCGGTGTCGATCACGATGCGTTCGTGAAGGAAGTCGAAAAACGCCTCGGCGGTTTCCGCGCCCACAATACAGCGCCAACCCTTGACCTTGCTCACTATGTTGGCGGTGATTTCCGTGAAAATCGCGAACTCATGGACGCACAGGTTCTGATCGGCTTCGAAGGTCGTGCCTACCATGTGCGCGATTTCTATGCCTCGCAGCTTCTCTCCATGGTTCTTGGCGGCGGCATGTCCTCACGCCTCTTCCAGGAAGTGCGCGAGAAACGCGGCCTCTGCTATTCGGTCTATGCCTTCCATTGGGGCTTCTCGGATACCGGCTTGTTCGGCATCCACGCTGCAACGGGTCGCGACGAGCTGGTCGAACTGGTTCCCGTCCTCATAGATGAACTGCATAAGGCAGCCGACTCCATCAGCCTGGAAGAAGTGGACCGCGCCCGCGCGCAGTATCGTGCAAGCCTTCTTATGTCACAGGAGAGCGCTGCAAGCCGTGCGGGTCAAGTCGCGCGCCAGTTCCTGCTCTATGGTCGCCCTGTCGAGAACAGCGAACTGATGGATCGTCTTTCGCTGATTACGCCAGAACGGCTGACCGATCTGGCAGGACGCCTTTTCCTCGACAGCAAGCCCACCATCGCCGGTGTCGGCCCGGTTGGGCGACTGATGAGCTTCGACGGGCTATCGGATGCACTTTCGACCAGCGCGCATGCGAGGAAGATCGCTGTTTAAGGGATATGTGAGTAAGGGAATAGGGGAGTATGTGACGTTGAGCATTTTGTTTTTCCTACTCCCTTATGCCCCTACTTCCTTACTCCCCTAACCGTCATGATCGGCCTGCCCTTCCGTAGAAGCAATCCGACCGTCTTGCGTGGCCAGCGCATTTATCTGCGTGAACCGATGATGAGCGATTTTGCGAGTTGGGCCAGCCTGCGCGAACAGAGCCGCGCCTTTCTTGCCCCGTGGGAGCCAACATGGCCCGACGACGACCTCACCAAGAGCTCCTTTCGCCATCGGATGCGCCGTTTTCAGGATGAAATATCGGCTGGAACCGGCTACCCATTTTTCGTGTTCCGCAATAGCGACAGCAAGCTCGTCGGCGGCATTACGCTCGGCAATATCCGGCGTGGTGTCGGCCAGAACGGCATGATTGGCTACTGGAGCGGCGAACCTTACGCTGGCAAGGGCTATATGACCGAAGCCCTATCGCTGGTTATCCCCTTCGCATTCGATCAACTCCGGTTGCACCGGATTGAAGCAGCCTGTATCCCTCATAACGAGCGTTCGATACGGCTTCTCGAAAAAGCCGGATTTGAGAGAGAAGGACTGCTGCGTTCCTATCTCAAGATAAACGGCTTCTGGCAGGATCACCTGCTTTTTGCCCTTATAGAAAGCGACAAACGTATGACGGATAGCCGCATGATCAATGGCAAGGTTGGACGCTCGTGACGGGTTTTGCGGATAGGTGGTTTGTTGCTGGTGCGCGATTTCTTGCGCTCATGGTTTTTCTGACCGTTTGGGTCGTCCAGGCATCGGCTATTGAACCAATCAAGATTTCCAAAGAAGATACGGCCCTCGACCTGTCTCGCGCTGTCGAACTTCTGCGCAACAAGGGCGAGAGCGTGCAGGTGTCAACCGCACCAGGACCTGATGGCATTGTCCGCCGCATCGAAGTGCAGGCCGATCAGAACAGCAAGGCATCCGGCGACTGGGCTGCTTTCTCGATTGCAAATCCCACCGACGAGCAGATTGACCGCCTGATTGTGGCTCCACATTTCCGTCTTGTCGGCTCCGGCGTCATCTGGCCTGATCTTGGCTCACCGCGCATCGCATCGATCACGCCCAGCGAGGGCTTCGCGCTCGACCGCCAGCCAAGTGCCGATGCAGACGTCTTCCGCATCACGCTCAATCCGGGCAGCGTTATTACCTTCGTGGCCGAACTGTCTTCGCACAACCTGCCCCAGCTCTATCTCTGGGAGCCGGAAGCCTACAAGGATGCGGTCAATTCCTACACGCTCTATCGCGGTATTCTGCTCGGCATTTCCGGCCTGCTGGCGCTGTTTCTGACTATCCTTTTCGTCGTCAAGGGTACTTCGCTCTTTCCAGCCACCGCCGCGCTTGCATGGGCGGTTCTGGCCTATATCTGCGTCGATTTCGGCTTCTGGAACAAGCTAATGGAGATTACGCCGGGAAATGAACAAATCTGGCGCGCAGGCACCGAGGTGGCACTTGCTGCCTCGCTTGTGATTTTCCTGTTCACCTATCTCAATCTCAACCGCTGGCACGATCATTTCAGCTATGGCGCGCTAACATGGGTTTTAGGTCTGCTGGCGCTTGCAGGGGTTGCCGTTTTCGATCCGCCCGTAGCTTCCGGTATTGCGCGCATTTCGCTGGCACTTACCGTCCTGTCCGGCGTTGCCATTATCGGCTATCTGGCGGTCAAAGGGTATGATCGCGCCGTCATGTTAATACCGGCCTGGCTCCTTACCCTCATATGGTTGCTGGGCGCCTGGATGACGGTTTCAGGCAGACTCGATAATGATATCGTGCAGCCTGCCCTTGGTGGCGGTCTGGTCCTGATCGTTCTTCTGATCGGCTTTACCGTCATGCAGCACGCCTTTGCTGGCGGAGCGCTGCAACAGGGCCTCCTGTCCGACATGGAGCGACAGGCTCTCGCCGTCATCGGTGCAGGAGACATCGTTTGGGATTGGGACGTGCCGCGTGATCGTGTTGTGACCACGCCGGACATCGCCAATTATCTTGGCAATACGGCCAACAGCCTGCAAGGACCGGTGCGCAACTGGCTTCCCACCATGCATGCCGATGATCGCGATCGCTTCCGCTCGACGCTTGATGCCATTTTGGAAAACCGGCGCGGGCGGATCGGTCAGATTTTCCGGCTTCGCGCCAATGATGGCCACTATCATTGGTATGCGCTGCGTGCGCGCCCCGTCATCGGTTCGGATGGCGAAGTGGTGCGTTGCGTTGGTACGCTTGTCAATGTGACGGAACAGAAAAAGGCGGAGGAACGCCTGTTGCACGATGCCGTGCACGACAATCTGACCGGCCTCCCGAACCGTGAATTGTTCCTTGACCGTCTCAGCAACGTCATGAACATGGCGCGCGGGGAGAGCAACCTGCATCCGACGGTATTCATCATCGACATAGACCGCTTCAAACAGGTCAATGACAGCCTTGGCATGTCGGCAGGCGATACGATCCTCCTGACGATTTCACGCCGGCTGGCGCGCCTCATGAAGCCGCAGGATACACTCTCACGTCTATCTTCTGACCAATTCGGGCTGTTGCTCGCCTCTGAAAGCGATCCGGGACGCATCGCCTCCTTCGCCGAAGCTCTGCGTCAGGCCGTGCGCGCACCGATTGCTTATGCAAAGCGCGAAATCGTTCTGACGTCATCCATCGGCCTGATTACCTGGACGAAAACGGCGACGACCGCTGAAGATTTCGTGAAGGACGCCGAGCTTGCCATGTATCAGGCAAAGCGTTTCGGTGGTGACCGGATCGAACCGTTCCGTCCCGCATTCAGAGCTATTGGCAGCGACAAGCTCCAGCTTGAGTCCGATCTGCGCCGCGCGCTTGAACGCGACGAAATCAGCCTCGTCTACCAGCCCATCGTCAAGCTTGATGAAGGTACGATTGCTGGTTTCGAAGCGCTGATGCGCTGGGAACATCCGCGGCGCGGCGCGATCTCGCCCTCGGAGTTTATTCCAATTGCGGAAAATTCCGGCCTTATCATCCAGCTTGGCCTGTTTGCGATGCAAAGGGCTGCAGAAGACCTGTTCGCGTGGCAGGAACTGTTCCCGAAACTTGAGCTTTTCGTTTCGGTCAATCTTTCGTCCACACAACTCATCCGTCAGGACCTCATCAATGATGTCCGTTCAGTGCTCTCCCGCATTCATCTCAATCCGGGCAGCCTCAAGCTTGAATTGACGGAATCCGTTCTCATGGAAAATCCGGAACAATCCACGCATGTCCTGGCCCGGCTTAAAGCGATGGGCATCGGCTTGTCACTTGACGATTTCGGGACCGGCTATTCCTCACTGGCATATCTCACGCGCTTCCCGTTCGACATCATCAAGATCGATCGGTCGTTCGTGAAGGGCGACCAGCCGCAGAAAGCCACCTTGCTGCGCTCGATTGTGAGCATGGCGCACGATCTCGGCCTTGCTGTCGTGACCGAAGGTGTGGAGAGCGAAAGCGATGCGCTTCAGCTTCGCCAAATGGGTTGCGAATATGTGCAGAGTTTCATGTTCGGTCAGCCGACCAGCCGGGACGAAGCAACCCGCATGATCCGCGAACAACGGGACGCTGCGGCGGCTTGATTAGGGCAGCATGGCAGCAGGAAAATATGGTCGTTTCGGCCGTATGCAATTCAAACATATTGCCTTAATGCCCTATCGCCTCAATCCCTTCCTTACGCATGCCCCGCATCGGAAACGAGCCGGGACATATCAATGCCCATATGGAGCATCAGGCGCGAATACTTGCCCTCGATATCGCTGTCGAACAACATATCGAGCGGCGCATCACAGGTTAACCAGCCATTCTCGGCAAGTTCCAGTTCGATCTGACCCGGTGCCCAACCGGAATAACCAAGGGCCATCAAGGCTCGTGACGGTCCCCTGCCCCCGTAAATGGCACGCAGAATATCGACCGTTGCAGTGAGGCAGACATCCTCTGAAACCGGCATGGTGGAATCGACCATATAATCGTCGGTATGCAGCACGAACCCGCGGGTACGGTCCACGGGACCGCCATTGCGCACCATCATATGTTGCGCACGGTCCGGCAGAATAATCAATTCATCCTCATTGATAACTCCGATCTGACGCAGGAGGTCAGGAAATTCGACCGGCTGAAGCTGATTGATGATGAAACCCATCGCGCCTTCATCAGAATGCGCGCAGATATAGACCACCGACCGGGCAAAACGCTCGTCGCTCATTCCGGGCATAGCAAGCAGGAATTGCCCGTTTAGAAAACCCTGCTCTTTGTTCGGCGTCTTGAGAATGGTCATGATTATGAAGGTAGCAAGACTACGTAAAATAACAATGGCCATTTATTTTGAGTCCCGAATTCGAAGCTGAACGCAGTTCGCACAACCGGACGAAACGCCGCCATACAAGCAACTAATTTGTGCCCAACGATCCCTGTAATATTGGACTTGAAGCGACCATCTTTTCGTTCCATCTTTTGCCCATGAACATCCGAACTTTAGCCATCGCCCCGCTTTTGTTGGCCTCACTGGCACTACCAGCATTGGCTTCGACCTCCGAGTGGACCGAGACCCCCGGCGGGCGCGTGCGTGTCATTATTGAAGACAACAACCCGAACGATACGGCCAGTGGCGAACGGCGCGGTGCCTTGCAAATCGAGTTGCAACCCGGCTGGAAGACCTATTGGCGTAATCCCGGCGATGCAGGCGTTCCACCGCAGATCAACATCGAGGGAAATGCAAAAGCGCAGTTCGATTTCCCGGCACCTGTCCGGTTTGGCGGCGATGATGAAGGCGGCATCGGATATAAACACCCCGTTTCGCTGCCAATCGTGTTTCACTTGGCGTCCGCCGACACACGGCTAAAGGGCCATGTTTTTCTCGGGGTCTGCGAGAAAATCTGCGTTCCGGTGCAGGCAAATTTCGACTTCCCCCTCATTGAAGACGGACAACAGGCTTCGCCACAAGCGATTGCCGCCCGCGCGATCATCGAGACCGCTTTCGACCGGCTCCCGACACCGGCAACTTCGACATTCGGCATAAGCGGTGTGAAACGGGAAGGAGACAAGGCCGTCTTCGATCTCACCGTTCCCGATCCCGCGACCCCTGCGGAGCTGTTCGTTGCCAGCGACAAGATCAGGCTTTCCGACGTCGTTGCAGTTGAAAGCGACCAGACCGGGCATCGTTTTTCCGTCCAGATGCATGGAAAGGCCGACAAGCCCGTTATTGATTATACCATCGTGCAAAATGGAAAAGCCGTCTCCGGTCAGGTGACCTTGGATTAGCCCCTTCCTGGTTTTATCCGCGTTTTGAAATTGTCCGACGACCTGTTATCGGTTTAACTGTGTCGCCCGCGCTTCGCGGTACGATTAGCGTTTGACAATAGGCAGTGGAGCAGACGGCCCCCTGCCCCGAGGAGAAATTAGATGACGATCAAAGTTGGCGACAAGCTGCCTGCAGCGACTTTCAAGGTGAAGACCGCAGACGGCGTCAAGGAAATGACGACCGACGAAGTCTTCAAGGGTAAGAAGGTCGTTCTCTTTGCTGTTCCAGGCGCCTTTACGCCGACCTGCAGCCTCAATCACCTGCCGGGCTATCTCGATAATCGCGACGCTATCCTCGCCAAGGGTGTCGACCAGATTGCTGTGGTTGCGGTAAACGACGCCTTCGTCATGGGTGCATGGGCGCAGAGCACGGGCGGCGAAGGCAAGATCCTCTATCTGGCTGATGGTTCGGCAGCTTTCACCAAGGCTGCAGGCCTTGAGCTCGACGCCACTGCTGGCGGCCTCGGCATTCGTTCCAAGCGTTATTCGGCAATTGTGGAAGATGGCGTCGTCAAGACGCTCAACATCGAAGAACAGGCCGGACAGGCGGTTACATCGGCTGCATCAGGCATTCTCGAACAGCTTTGATCCAGAGCATTTCCAGCAAAAGTTCGATGCGCCTTCGCGGAAAAATTAATCCGCTGGACTGATTTCTTACCCCGCTGCGATGCCTAGGATAATGCGTCGAAACAAACGGTTAGAGCGCTTTTAACAATTTCATTAAAATAGGAAGCGCTCTAACAAAATGGGCGGCATCGCCGCCCTTTTCCATGCAAGCTTATTGCACTTTCAATGATTTACGACCGCCATATTTGAACGGCTCCATGCCCTCCCGGGCAAGTTCATCGGCGCGTTCATTTTCCGGATGTCCAGCATGGCCCTTGACCCAATGCCAGTTGACCTTGTGCGGTTTGCGCGCTTCGTCGAGCGCCTGCCAAAGTTCGGCATTCTTGACCGGCTTCTTGGCAGCAGTCTTCCAGCCGTTGCGCTTCCAGCCTTCGATCCAGCCGGAAATGCCATCGCGCACATAGACTGAGTCCGTATAGAGATCGACTTCGCACGGTTCTTTGAGTGCCGAAAGCGCAGAGATAGCCGCCATCAACTCCATGCGGTTGTTGGTCGTGTCGGCTTCGCCGCCCTTCAGTTCCTTTACATTGCCGTTCCAACGCAGAATTGCGCCCCAGCCACCAGGACCAGGATTGCCGGAGCAGGCACCATCCGTAAAAGCCTCAATCCGCTTCACGCAGCTGCTCCCTGCTGCTCAAGCCCGTATTCAGCAGCAGTTTCAATCTGGCGATGGAAACGCATCTTGCGCACATATTCCATTGGGTCTTTCTTGACCACGAAACTGCCTTCCGGGACGTTGAGCCAGTCGAAAAGCCGGGTGAGCATGAAACGGATGGCAGCCCCACGCGCCAGAACCGGTAGCGCATCGGCCTCAGCCGCAGAAAGTGGACGAACCGAGGTGTAGCCGCGCAGAAGCGCCGCTCCCTTGGTGCGATTGTAGGAGAAGTCCTTCTCAAAACACCACGCATTCAGGCAGACGGCAACGTCGTAAGCAAGAATATCCGTGCAAGCGAAATAGAAATCGATGAAGCCCGAAAGCCTGTCGCCGAGGAAGAAGACATTATCCGGAAAGAGATCGGCATGGATCACGCCCTGCGGCAGATCAGCGGGCCAGTTCTTTTCAAGAAAGGCAAGGTCGGCTTCCGCCTCTCTGACGAGACCCGGCTCCACCGTATCCGCGCGTTCACGCGATAGGTTCCACAGCGGACGCCAGTCAGAAAGCGTCAGACCATTGCGGCGGCGCAGCAAAAAATCAGCGCCTGCCAGATGCATATGCGCCAGCCCCTCACCGACGGCTTCGCAATGTTCCACCGTCGGGCGGCGCATCCACATGCCCTCAAGGAAAGTAACAATTGCGGCGGGCCGTCCGGCAAGTTCACCAATTGTCGTGCCGTCGCGACGAACCACCGGCTGCGGGCATTCAAGGCCACGGCTGGCCAGATGCTGCATCAAGCCGAGAAAGAATGGCAGGTCTTCGCGATTGGTGCGCTTCTCATAAAGCGTCAGTATGAAGGAACCTGAAGAGGTGTGCAGAAGATAGTTGGAGTTCTCCACTCCTTCCGCGATACCTTTGTAAGATGTGAGTGTGCCGATATCGTACTGCTGCAGGAAAGCGCCAAGTTCGATTTCATTGATATCTGTATAGACGGCCATGCCGCTTATTTCCCTTGTATGATCTTGGGCATCAATTTCGGAATACCGACCACCCGGTGTTCCCCGTTGACGAATGCCATATCCTGCACCGTCAGTTCCACATCGCGGATCTCGCGATTCACAAGGAAGTTTTCAGTTTCGACCGTCGTTTCAGCCAGCTCGATCTTCACGTTGAAGCGTGCCTTGAAGGCATCGATGATTTCATCAACGATGATTTCCGGTGCCGACGCCCCAGCCGACAGGCCTACCACCGATATATCCCCTATGCGGTCCCATTCAATATCAGCCGCGCGCTGAACCAGCATCGACATCCGCGCGCCAGCCTTCTCCGCCACTTCGACCAGACGCTTGGAATTGGAAGAATTCGGTGCACCGACGATCAGAAACAGATCACATCCTGGAGCGGCAGATCGCACCGCATCTTGCCGATTGGTCGTGGCATAGCAGATCGATTCCGCAGCCGGAGCCGAAAGGTTCGGAAAGCGCGCCTGCAATTCCTCAATGATTCCGGCCGTGTCATCCACCGAAAGCGTCGTCTGCGTCACGAAGCCGAGATTGTTCTCATCATCGAAATGGCAGTTACGCGCATCCTCAACGGTTTCGATCAGCGTCACCGCACCATCCGGCAATTGCCCCATGGTGCCGATCACTTCAGGATGGCCGGAATGACCTATCAGAATAACATGGCGACCGAGGCGCTGATGACGCATGGCCTGCTTGTGCACCTTGGAAACAAGGGGACAGGTTGCATCGAGATAAAACAGGTTCTTGGCTTCCGCATCCGCAGGCACGGACTTTGGCACACCGTGCGCAGAAAACACGACCGGCTGATCGCGGTGCGCTGCGGGGATTTCGTCCAGTTCTTCCACAAAAATCGCGCCACGGGACTGCAAACCCTCAACCACATAGCGGTTGTGCACGATCTCATGGCGAACATAGACCGGCGCGCCGTATTTCTTCAGCGCCAGCACGACAATCTGGATCGCCCGGTCCACTCCGGCACAAAAGCCGCGCGGGCCGCAAAGGCGAATTTCCAGTGTTGGTCGCTGATCGGTCATGAAGCGTGCTCGCAAGGTTCGGCGTGGCTTTAAACTCTAGCGCGTTGCGCTTTCAGTTTTTATTCTCACGCATGTCTTTGTCCCCAAAACCGGTGCCCGCTTTTGGAAGACATGCTTTAATTCCGGAGTTGGGCTGCAACGAGACCGTTGTCAAGCCCTCACCCCTTTCGATAGCGCCACAACCACGTCCCGACAACCCCTATCAGGGCCAGAGCGAGGCCATACCACGTCGCCGCGTATTGCAGATGGTTGTTGGGAAAATCGATAATCGTCACACCACCGATAGGTAAACCGCCCGGATTGGGCTTGTTGTCGGCATCAATGAAGAACGGCACGACCTCATCCAGATTTGGCAGATCGGCGCTTTCCGCCATCGCCGTCCAGTCCTTCCAGTAGAAGATATTCTTGGCAACATCATTCTCGGGAAGGAAGAAACCCGGCTTCGCCGACAAGGGATCGCGCGCCAGCCCAGTCACGCTCACCGGACCGTCTATCTGCCCTTCGGCACGCGTTGACGGGTCCTTCTTCTCGTAAGGAACGAAGCCGCGATTAACCAGCACGAAACGGCCGTCCTCAAGCATCAATGGGGTATAGACATTATATCCGGCTGCCCCCTCATAGGTGGCAAGAAAATGCCGTTCGCCCTGATGCATAAAAGTGCCCGAGGCTGTCACCGGACGATATTCGACCGACCCCTCCTCCTTGTAGACTTTCTCCATTTCGGAAAGCAGCAGCGGCGGTTCGTGAATGCGCTGTTCGGTCGATGCGATCAGCGCTTCCTTCCATTGCAGGCGTTCCACCTGCCAGGTGCCGAGCGCCAGCAGAATGACGAGTGCTATGGCAGAAGCGATCAACACACCCCAGGGAAAACGACGCGACTGCTGTGCTGCCGTCATTGGCCGTCATCCTGTCGGTTGTCCAGACGCCCCTGCGCGGCCTTATGACGATATTGCATGTTGATAAGGATACCCTTGGCCCATCGCATGGCCACAAGGCTGAGAATGATCGCTAGCGGCACCCAAAGAATGAAATGCACCCAGAGCGGGGGCCCGAAATTCACTTCCATCCAGAGCGCAAGACCGACAACAATGAAGCCAATAATCAAAATGACAAATGCCGCAGGACCATCACCAGAATCGGCAAATGAATAATCCAGTCCGCAGGCTTTGCAGCGCGGGGCGACTTTCAGGAAGCCGTCGAACAGCTTTCCCTCACCGCAACGCGGGCAATGTCCGGCAATGCCACTCTTTATTGGATCAACGGGAGGATAAATATTGTGATCCGGCATTGCGATTCCCTTCTCATTATCTGTTCACAAACAAAAGGCGGCCATGTTGACAGGGCCGCCTCGAAACTTGTGACTGCTGGCGATCAGCCACCGTGCATCGGTGCGCCCCATCCACCCCATACATAGATGGCGAAGAAGAGGAACAGCCAGACCACGTCGACGAAGTGCCAGTACCAGGCAGCGGCTTCGAAGCCGAAATGCTGCTTTGGCGTGAAGTCACCGCCGATAGCGCGGATAAGGCAGACCAGAAGGAAGATCGTGCCGATGATGACGTGGAATCCGTGGAAACCGGTCGCCATGAAGAAGGTTGCGCCGTAGATCGAGTCCTTGAACGCAAACGGTGCGTGAACGTACTCATAGGCCTGCACGAAGGAGAACAGGACGCCGAGAGCGACCGTGATCGCCAGACCGGTGATCATGCCCTTGCGATCATTGTGCAACAGCGCATGGTGCGCCCAGGTCAGCGTCGTGCCCGACAGGAGCAGGATTACGGTATTGTAGAGTGGCAGGTGCAGAGGATCGAGAACCTCGATGCCCTTTGGAGGCCAGACGCCGCCCGTGAATGTGGCGCGCGCTACCTGATGCACTTCATTGGGGAAAAGGCTTGCATCGAAAAACGCCCAAAACCAAGCCACGAAGAACATGACTTCCGAGGCGATGAACATGATCATGCCGTAGCGCAGATGCAGCGACACGACGCGGGTATGGTGCCCCTCGTGCCCTTCCTTGATCGTATCTGACCACCAGCCATACATGCAGTAGAGCACGATCGCGAGGCCGATGAAGAAAATCCATGGCGTCACAACGTTGAGGCCGAAGAACGGCAGCTCACCGGCATTGATGTAACGCATCCACGCAATACCGCCGACGGCAAGCACGAATGCACCCACCGAACTCAGAAACGGCCAAGGACTGGGCGCGATGATATGATAGTCGTGATTTTTCTGATGAACGTCGGCCATGTCTCTCCCCGTAAATCCCCTTAGGGGCTCCTCTCTCGTACCTTCCTGCTTAAACCGCCAATACGGTTCCAAGCAAGTCTGTCTGTAACAAGCGGTATTTCTTATCAGAATAAAACCGCTTCATTGTTTTGTCTTTGTGGCATTATGCGCCGTTAGGTATCAGCTTCCGTTTGTCGATGTCTCCGCCTTGGCATTTGCGACAGGCTTCGGTTTCTCAATCGGAAAGAACGTATAGGACAGCGTGATCGTCTTGACGTCCTTCAGATCGGGATCATTGACGATCTCCGGATCGACAAAGAACACCACCGGCATTTCCATGTCCTCGCCCGGCTTCAAGGTCGTATCCGTGAAGCAGAAGCATTCAACCTTGTTAAAATAAGCCCCAGCCCGGCCCGGCGCGACGTTGAAGCTTGCGCGGCCATAGGTCGGCTGATCGAACAGGTTGCGCGCTTCATATTTGATCATCGTCGTTTCGCCAATGCGAACCGTAACCTCACGCTGCACGGGCTTGAAATCCCATGGCAACCCGTTGGCCGTATTCGCGTCGAAACGTACCTTGATGGTCCTATCGAGAATCGTATCGGAGTACTGTTCGACACGCTGTGTCGTGCCGCCATAGCCCGTCACCTGACAGAAAATACGGTAAAGCGGCACAGAGGCATAGGCCGCACCGATCATGCAGACAAAGAACGACAGGCAAGCAAAAGCAATCGTCGCGTTGGAACGCTGCTGCTTTTTCAGCTTCTGATCTTTTTCCTGCTGATCCGCCATTTTTTCCTCCCAGATAAAATTTAAAGCGGCCGTACCAGAATGTTAGCGCCCAGCTTGGCAATCGTGCCGACGTAAACAAGCAGCACGAACAGAGCCAGCGCTATTGCCAGTCCCCAGGAACGATTGCGCTGGGCTCGCTTCTGCTGCTCCGTCGGAACGATCAGTTCCAGTTCGCTATCCACCGGCTTCTGTACGGTTTTATCCATTAGAACACTCCAAAGGCGACCAACGCCTTCATGACCAGCGTCTCGACAAGCAGTACCGCAAACAGTCCCGACAGGTAGAGCAGCGAAAAACGAAACAGCTTGCGGGCAGCAGCCAGCATTGCTGGCTGCGATCCGGCAGCCCATAGCCGCCATGCATAATAAACGAAAGCCAGTCCGAGCAGCGTCGAAACCGCGCCATAGACAGGGCCAGCAAAACCGAGCACCCAGGGCAGAACCCCAACCGGTGCCATAATGATCGAATAGAATAGCGCCTGACGACGGGTCGAAAGCTCACCTTTGACGTTCGGCATCATCGGAATGCGCGCCGCTTCGTAGTCATTGGCTGAAAAGAGCGACAGCGCCCAGAAATGCGGAGGCGTCCACAGGAAGATAATCATGAACAGAACAACGCTGTCCCAGGCGATTTCGCCGGTCGCAGCCGCCCAACCGATCATCGGAGGGAATGCGCCTGCCGCACCGCCGATGACAATATTCTGTGGCGTCGAGCGCTTCAGCCACATGGTGTAGATGACTGCGTAGAAAAAGATCGTGAATGCCAGCAGCGCTGCTGCCAGCCAGTTGACCATCAGACCAAATGTAACCACCGAGAAGGCTGACAAGGTCAAACCGAAGGCCAGAACCTGATTGGGCGCAATGACGCCAGCCGGGATAGGTCGGTTGCGCGTGCGCTTCATGACCGCATCGATATCCGCATCGTACCACATGTTCAGCGCGCCGGAGGCACCTGCGCCAACTGCAATGCACAGGATGCTGATAGCAGCCAATACAGGGTTCATATGTCCTGGCGCGACTACGAGACCGACCAGCCCGGTGAAGACCACAAGGGACATCACCCGGGGTTTCAAAAGAACAAGGTAATCCCGCGCGGTCGCCTCGGAGAGAACGAGTGCGTCATCGGTACCTGCGTTTTTTTCCACCAGAGACATTTTAACTTCAAAAACCTCAAGTTCACCGGCCCGAACACCACGCCCCTACAGCGTGGATTGGCACAATCACAACAATGTCCTCCCGGAAACCGTTCTGTTCCCGCCGGAAATGCCGTGCTTGATGGCCGACTTTTCGTCTACCGGCGACGGGCGGAACAGAATGTCGCCCGCCCATAGCACATTTTGTAAAGATGGGCGAAGTCTTTTCCCGACTCCGCCCATCGCACAATTACTTGATACGCGGCAGCTGTTCCCACTGGTGGAACGGCGGCGGCGATGAAAGCTGCCATTCCAGTGTGGTTGCGCCTTCACCCCACGGGTTTGCACCGGCTTCACGCTTCTTCGCGAATGCCTCGAAGACATTGTAGAGGAAGATCAGAACGGCGAAGCCCGAAATATAAGAGCCGTAGGACGACACCATATTCCAGCCTGCATAGGCATCCGGATAGTCAATGTAACGGCGCGGCATGCCAGCAAGACCGAGGAAGTGCTGCGGGAAGAAAACCAAGTTCACACCAACGAAGGTGACCCAGAAGTGCAGCTTCGCCGTGAACTCATTGTACATGTAGCCGCTCATCTTCGGGAACCAGTAGTACCAGCCCGCAAAGATCGCAAACACGGCACCCAGCGACAGAACGTAATGGAAGTGCGCCACAACGTAGTAGGTGTCGTGCAGTGCACGGTCGAGACCGGCATTGGCAAGCTGCACGCCCGTCACGCCACCAACCGTAAACAGGAAGATGAAGCCGATTGCCCACAACATCGGTGCGCGGAAGGTGATCGAACCACCCCACATCGTCGCGATCCACGAGAAGATCTTGATCCCTGTGGGAACCGCGATGACCATCGTCGCGAACACGAAATAACGCTGTGTATCGAGCGACAGGCCGACCGTATACATGTGGTGAGCCCAGACGACGAAGCCGACAACACCAATCGCGACCATAGCGTAAGCCATGCCGAGGTAACCAAAGATCGGCTTGCGCGAGAAGGTCGATACGATGTGGCTGACAATGCCGAAGCCCGGCAGAATCAGAATGTACACTTCCGGATGCCCGAAGAACCAGAACAAATGCTGGTACAGGATCGGATCACCACCGCCATCCGGCGTGAAGAAGGTCGTTCCGAAGTTACGATCGGTCAGCAGCATGGTGATGCCGCCTGCCAGAACCGGCAGCGAAAGCAGAAGCAAGAACGCCGTCACCAGCACAGCCCAGGCAAAGAGCGGCATCTTGTGCAGCGTCATGCCCGGTGCGCGCATGTTCAGAATCGTCGTAATGAAATTGATCGCACCGAGGATCGACGACGCACCCGAAATGTGGATTGCCAGAATGGCGAAGTCCACAGCTGGTCCGGGCTGACCCGAGGTCGACAGAGGCGGATACAGCGTCCAGCCGCCGCCGGGACCCCAGCCACCGGGCGCCGAAGGCATGAACAGCGAGATCATCAGCAGCAACAGTGCAGGCGGCAGAAGCCAGAACGAAATATTGTTCATGCGCGGGAAAGCCATGTCCGGCGCGCCGATCATCAGCGGCACCATCCAGTTGGCAAAGCCACCGATCAGCGCCGGCATGACCATGAAAAAGATCATGACCAGAGCGTGCGCGGAGGTGAACACATTGAACATCTGCTTGCCGGCATCAAGCGCAGCATCGCCCTCAACACCGTAGACCATGGACGCCAGCCCATGGAAAATCTGAATGCCCGGCTCCTGGAGTTCGGCGCGCATCGCGATGGACAGTGCGCCGCCGATGATACCGGCGATGATTGCAAAAATCAGGTACAGAGTACCGATGTCTTTATGATTGGTCGAGTATACCCAACGAACCCAGCCGTGCGGCTTGTGGTCGTCGTGGGCACCATGCTCGTGAGCTGCTGTGCCAGCCATGGAATTCGCTCCCGTTTTTCAACAGTCTTGGCGTTCGGGATCTAAAGACCCGCCGCAGCCACCTTATCGTTTGCACCACCTTCAACAGTGGCCTGAAGTGCCTTATTCGCGCCGTTCAGATCCGATCCCGCAGCCGCGATCCAGGTCTGATACTGCTCTTTCGAGACAACGCGCACGGCGATCGGCATGAAGCCATGATCCTTGCCGCAAAGCTCAGAGCACTGACCGTAATAAAGGCCTTCCTTGTCCGCCTTGAACCAAGCTTCGTTGATGCGACCCGGAACGGCATCCATCTTCACACCGAAAGCCGGGATCGTCCACGAATGGATCACGTCGGCAGCGGTGACGAGGAGGCGAACCGTTTCACCAACCGGAACCACGACTTCGTTGTCGACGGCGAGAAGACGCGGATAACGCGCACGATCCTCTTTTCCGGCAGCAGCGCGATCACTGTCCTTCAGCAGAAGGGCATCAAAGCTGACCGGATTATCGATCTGATATTCGTAACCCCAGTACCACTGGTATCCCGTTGCCTTGACTGTCAGCGTCGGATCTTCGGGCGAATATTGCGCCGTCAGGAGCTGGAAAGACGGAACCGCCAGAAACAGAAGAATGATCACAGGCCCGATGGTCCAGATCACTTCAATAGCGGTATTATGGCTGGTTTTGGACGGCTCGGGGTTTGCACTCGCGCGAAAGCGAAACACAACCCAAAGCAACAAAAACAGAACCAGCAAGGTAATTGGAATAATGAACCAGAGCGTATAACGCTCAAACCAATGAATCTGTTCGGCAATCCCAGTCGCTGCGTCCTGAAATCTCCATTCCCAGGGACGAGGCTGATCCGCAAAAGCGGCACCAGTCGTCCACAGCACTGCAAGAGCGCCGCCGAAGGCGCCCTTCGTTGTGGCAACAATCTTATCCACCAGAACTCTCTCCCTTTTCGCCCTTTCGAGCTGGACGCCGGACGCTAAAGACGGCCGCATCCCCCGTCGGCGTTCAAACCACACCTTAGCGCACACCGCAAGGAAGGCGAATATGTTCCTGTGCGGCATTTTTGCGCGCAGCCTGCATGGAGAAACGTAAATGTCCAAGTTTATTCAACGTGCCACAGCCGCTCGTTTTCATCGCGAAAACTTGGGAAAACCGCACGAAACCCATAATGAAGCCATGATTTGACAAGACGTTTCTTTTAACGTGCCGCGTGACAATCGGTGCAACAGACGGTATCACCGTTGCTATGATGGCCAGGACAGATTAACGCCAATCACGGCGCTTTTCATGGCCAATGCAGCGCGTTAACGTCCCGGTGATTCGATCTGGAGATTTCATGACTTTTCGCATGCTTGCCCGCCGCACGATCAGCCAGCGCCTCGCAACTCTTGCAACAGGCGTCAGCTTGACGCTTGCCGTTGCAACGCTTCCTTCGGTTGCTCAGGAAACACCGGCACAGTTACAAACCCCACAAGAAGCCCCTGCCGCCCAGTCGCAGGCTGCTCCGACCAGCCCGCAGCAGAGCGGCAAGCTCAAGTCGCAGCATGGCGCGTGGTCAGTTCTCTGTGATACGCCAGCCGGCGCCAAAACCGAGCAGTGCGCGCTGATCCAGAACGTGGTCGCAGCAAAGCGCCCTGAACTGGGCCTTTCAGTTGTCGTTCTCAAAACAGCAGACAACAAGGCCCGCATTCTCCGCGTATTGGCCCCGCTCGGTGTTTTGCTGCCTAACGGACTTGGCCTCAATGTCGATGGCAAGGATATCGGTCGCGCCTATTTCGTCCGCTGCTTTGAAGACGGCTGCTACGCTGAGGTGATCCTTGAGGATGATCTCCTCAAGACATTGCGTTCCGGCAAGGCTGCTACCTTCATCGTCTTCCAGACACCGGAAGAAGGCGTAGGCATCCCCGTTGATCTGAAGGGGTTTGGTGAAGGCTTCGACGCCCTTCCCTAAGAACTATCGGTATTCCGGCGCTGGCGGGCGGCAAACCGCATCCCGCTGCGCTTCCGGTGCTCATGTACCCTTTAAAGTACACTCTGTTCCGGTTCTCGCGGCCCACGGTTTTCGCAGCGCCATCACCAGAATCTCAACAGTTCTGCATCGCGTGGTTGTTCTTAACCGGTTTAAGGCTTACATCCTTCAGCAAACACATGCTGCAGGATTTATTTTTATGAAAAGCCTGATCGACAGTTTCGACGCCAGCCGCGACGATATCGAGCGCCTTGTCGCCCAAAGCCTGAAAGGCAGCGACGATGGCGAGCTCTTCGTGGAATATCGCGAAGCGGAAGCGCTTGTTTTCGATAATGGTCGCCTCAAGACCGGTTCATTCAATCAGGATCAGGGATTCGGATTGCGGTCAGTTGCAGGTGAGGCCATCGGCTATGCCCATGCGGGCGATCTTTCGCTTGCTGCCTTGAAACGCGCATCCGACGCGGTTTCCGCTACCTTAAAGGGCTACGGTGGAAACTATGCGGCGGCGCCTGCTGGCACCAACCGACACCTTTACACGGATGAGAACCCCATCGGCTCACCGTCATTCGACGCGAAAGTGCAGCTTTTGCAGCAGGTTGATGCCTATTTGCGCGCCAAGGACCCGAAAATACGTCAGGTTTCTGTTTCACTCGCAGGGTCGTGGCAGCAGGTCGAAATTCTGCGTGCCGACGGTCATTTCGTGCGCGATATACGGCCCATGGTACGCCTGAGCGTTTCTGTCGTGGCTGGCAATGGCGACCGTCAGGAATCAGGTTCGCATACGGTTGGCGGACGCAAGGGATTCGGCGAATTCATCACCGCCGAAAGCTGGCAGCACGCGGCGGATGAGGCATTGCGCCAGGCGCTCGTCAATCTTGAAGCTATCCCTGCCCCGGCAGGTACATTCGATATCGTTCTCGCCAATGGCTGGCCGGGTGTTATGCTGCATGAAGCTGTCGGGCATGGGCTGGAAGGTGACTTTAACCGCAAGAAGACCTCTGCCTTTGCTGGTCTGCTTGGACAGCAGGTTGCCTCCAAGGGTGTCACGGTTATCGACGACGGAACTATCGCCGAGCGGCGTGGTTCTCTCACGATTGACGATGAAGGCACGCCCACCAATCGCACAGTGCTGATCGACGACGGCAAACTCGTCAATTATATGCAGGACCGTCAGAACGCCCGCCTGATGGGTATGGAAGCTACCGGCAATGGACGCCGCGAATCCTATGCCCATGCTCCCATGCCACGCATGACCAACACCTACATGCTTTCCGGCGACAAGACGCCGGAAGAAATCATCGCCTCCATGAAGAAGGGCATCTATGCGGTTTCCTTCGGCGGCGGTCAGGTGGATATCACATCGGGCAAGTTCGTGTTCGGCTGTACGGAAGCTTATATGATCGAGGATGGCAAGGTCGGTGCACCGATCAAGGGGGCGATGCTGATCGGCAACGGTCCGGATGCCATGCAGCGGATTTCAATGATCGGCAACGACATGAAGCTCGATACCGGCAGCGGCAATTGCGGTAAGGGTGGTCAATGGGTTCCTGTTGGCGTCGGTCAGCCGCATCTGCGCATGGATCAGGTCACGGTGGGCGGCACGGCTGTATAGAAGCCCAATGGTCATCCGCAGTTTCAGTCATAAGCCCTTATTAGCGTCATCTAACTTGCAGATATCACCGGTAAAGTGCAGGCTGTGAGGGTAACGGCCTGCACAGCGGTATTCGATGCCGGGCTGATCTGGAGAGAGGAATGCCTGAATCGCCTTATGACTGGACGGGCAAGCGAACGGAAAAACGCGACCGGCAAAAGCGTATGCTGGTCGTGACAGCCATCACGATGGGCGCAATCATCCTTGTCCTAGGCATGGTGGACGGCCTGCTGATTCTGCTAGGCTGATATGCTGCCCATTTATGAAATCGATTGCACTGGAATAGAAAGCTCCGACGATCTTTGGCGGCGGTATCTTTCCGTCGTTCCAGCCCAAGACCCAGAATCCTTCGGCTACACCCTCGACTCATTCTGGGACGCTGTGCAATGGCAAGGCCCAGGCTGGCCTGGCGAATGCGAACTGGTATTCAGCAATGTCGAAGCACTGGGCGTGTTGAAAACCCGCAGCGGAAAGCCGTTTCTCGATGCCTTTCGGCAATTGGTTGCCGATACAGATCGGGTGACAATCAAACTGTCATGAACGGATTTATTCTGCCGTTCCGGCATTTTTGTCGTAGTCAGCGGAAGCTTTCGCAAGCGCGCCGATATCATCGGCGCAAAGATACGCTCTCATCGCGTCAAATTTCTTTTCGTCCCACTTGTAGATTCCAAGTCCAAGAAGCGTCTCGACCGTCGCTGCCGGAAAACGGGAGCGAATTGGGACTGCAGGATTGCCAGCCACGATAGTATAAGCTGCAACGTCTTTGGTGACGATGGCGCCTGACGCAATAATTGCGCCTTCACCAACAGTGATCCCGGGCATAATCATGGAGCGCATTCCAAGCCACCCCATCCTCGATAATCGTGTCCCCCTTGCCCTTATAGGCATCAAGAATGACATCTGGAAATGGATAGAGACTGAACCAGTCCGTGCGATGCGTGTGGTTACCAACCATCAGAATAACGGTCTCTGCACCTATACAAACGTAGTCGCCAATATAGAGCTGATCGACAGACCATTGGGATTCCCAGGCCTTCAGACTGTATTCGTCACCATAAAGATAACGAACGACGCTCTCTTCAAACGAACCCGTCCAAGTATTACTGTAATAGCTGTGGCTGCCCCGCACGTAAATGTTCGGGTTCTTTACCGTCTCGTGAAGGAGTTCCACGATGGACCAATGCTTGGCTTCTGCACTTGTAAACGACACGGCTAAGGCAACTTTCCAGAACTTACATCGCCGGATCTTCTTCCAGCAAACCGGTTACGAAATCAAACAGGCCTGGGCGACGATCACGGCGAAGACGTTCAGCTTCAATGATCGACTTGATAGCCGTAAAGGAGCGGTCAAGATCTTCATTGATCACGATATAATCGTACTTCACCCATTTCTGGATCTCAAAACGCGCATTCTGCAGGCGGGTCTCGATGACATCCGCTGTATCTTCCGCGCGGCGGTTCAGGCGCTGCTGCAATTCGCGCATGGTGGGCGGCAGGATAAAGATCGAGACCACGTCGGCGGGCATTTTCGCTTGCAACTGGTCTGCACCCTGCCAGTCAATATCAAACAGCATGTCCTGACCGTCGGCTAGCGCGATTTCAGCCGTTTCGCGTAGCGTGCCATAGAAATTGCCGTGGACTTCAGCCCATTCGATCAACTCGTCATTGTCCCGCAGACGTTCAAACTCGCGGATCGTCTTGAAATGATAATGGACCCCTTCGATCTCGCTCGGGCGGCGCTGGCGCGTCGTCACGCTGATCGACAGCGAGAGGTTCATCTTCTTGTCTTCCAGCAGCAGCCGGGCAATCGTGGACTTACCGGCTCCGGATGGCGACGAGATCACCACCATCAAGCCTCTGCGTGCGACGCCATTTTCAACCGAAGAGATGGCCATGACCTGTTACTCCAGATTTTGTACTTGTTCGCGAAACTGATCTACGACTGCTTTCAGTTCCAGACCGATGGCCGTGATCGACGCTGCATTCGATTTGGAACACAGTGTATTAGCTTCACGATTAAATTCCTGTGAAAGAAAATCGAGCTTGCGCCCGACGGGGCCACCGTCCGCCAGAAGCTTGCGAGCGGATGCCACATGGGTCTCCAGCCGGTCAAGCTCTTCCTGAATGTCGGCCTTGGTCGCAAGGAACGCCGCTTCCTGATAGAGCCGCGCTTCATCGAGTTCGCGTGCGGCGTCCATCAGCAGCGCCACCTGTCCGGCGAGACGGGTTTTGATCGCGTCCGTGCCGCGTGACGGGTCGCGACGCGCATTCGCGGTCAGGCGCTCTATACTGTCAACATGAGCGGAAAGAATGGTGAAGAGGGCTTTTCCCTCCTGCATGCGCGCATCGGCGATGGCCTTGAGTGTCCCCTCAAAACTGGAAACGATGGCAGCTTCCAGTTCGCCGCGTTCGTCTTCGTCATCAGCCATTTGCGCCTGATCGATGATACCGCGCAACGAAAGAATGCCGTCTACACTGGCGGGGGCCAGTCCGTGCTTCGCCTGCAAATCCGCACCGAGCCTCAGGACCTCCGCGAGCATGGTCTGATTGATACTGAAACCGGCCTGCGTCTCACTGCGTTCCACACTGAGACTGGCCTGAAAATTACCGCGCGAGAAATGACGCGCCAGCATGGAGCGTACGGGATGTTCGGCAGCTTCCAGTCCTTGCGGCAGACGCAGCCGAAGGTCGAGCCCCTTGCCATTGACGGAACGCACTTCCCAGACGATGCGCGCCTCTCCGCCTTCCATGGCATGTTGCACGGCATGGCGTGCAAATCCGGTCATGCTTTGGAGCGCCATGCGTTCCATCCCCTCAACTCAGGCCCGCGATAGTGCGGACTTACTCTAAAAATCAAGCCGAAGCCGGTGGCAAACACCGGCTTCGGTTACATATTCTCACATTCACCCAAGATCATAGCGAAGCGCTACTGGCCCGCATTCTGGCCTGAACTCTGGTCTGTATTGCTGCCACTATTGTTCTGTTGGTCGATATTCTTCTGCTGTTCCACAGAGCGCCACTTGCGGACATTGGCGTTGTGCTCCTGCAGCGTCTTCGAGAACACGTGACCGCCGGTGCCATCGGCTACGAAGTAAAGGTCTTCCGTATCCAGAGGATTAGCGACGGCTTCCAACGCAGCCTTGCCTGGATTGGCAATCGGCGTCGGCGGAAGGCCATTGATCACATAGGTGTTGTAAGGGGTTGGCTTTTCGATGTCCGACTTGAAGATCGGTCGGTCAGAAGGTTTGCCAGCCCCGCCGAACAGACCATAAATAATGGTCGGATCGGACTGGATGCGCATGCCCCTCTTCAAACGATTGACGAAGACCGAGGCAACATGCGGACGTTCCGACGCGATGCCAGTTTCCTTTTCCACGATCGAAGCCAGCGTCACGAATTCGTTCTTGTCCTTGACCGGCAGATCGGGGTTACGCTTCGCCCAGGCCTCATCCACGAGCTTCTTCTGGGACGCAACCATACGATCGATGATTTCCGAACGCGTCGTGCCGCGCGTGAAATTCAGCGTATCGGTGAAGAGCGAGCCTTCCGGCGGCATGTCCTTGGGCATGTCGCCAACCAGCGTCGGATCAGCCGAGATACGGTCGAAAATTTGCTTGACCGTCAGACCTTCCGGAATGGTCAGCGGATACATGATGGATTTGCCACTGATGAGGATATTCATCACATCGCGCATCGAAGCGCCTGCCGGAATGGCGTATTCGCCAGCCTTCAGATCATTTTCATGACCGAGCGTCCGCATACCGTAGCGGAAAATACGCGCATCACTGACGATCTCGCGGTTTTCCAGACTATTGGAAACTTCGGCAATACCAGCGCCACGCTTGACGAGAAACGTCGTTTCAGCCGTGAGCGGACCTTGCCCGTCAAACTGCATCTTGCCGAAATAAAACAGGGCTGACGCGCCGAGCAGAACAAGCACGACGAGCGACAGCATGAAATTCATGAAGACGACGATCTGGCTGCGCGCATGGCGCGAACGCTTGCGCGGCGGCGGCGTTCCCGGCTCGGGCCGCAGAGCTTCAGACGCGGATTTCGGCACGAACGGCTTTGAAGTCGCGTTCGTTTCCTGCGTCGCGCCCTTGGGCTGCTCGTCTGCAGGGGGTGTTCCGGATGGCGCCTCTGAATTCACTCAATCACCTCGGTCCAGAGTATTTCGATGATTCAAACCAAACCAGGAAAAAGACTCTGTCTATCTATTTTGGCGAACCTCCCGACACATTGTGCCGAATGCCCGCCCAGAACGGCTTTTTGCACTTATTTTCGTCAGAGTGGCTGAAACTCTTCGGAGTCGTAACCACACTAACCGCTGTTCGCGATTTTAAACATCGCATCCGGTTTTATTTTGGCAAAAACGCGGAGAAATCCCCGCGTTTTTTTAATTCAATATTCTATCTTCAGCGACACCGATCAGGAGTATCGGCGCAGGACCAGCGAAGCGTTGGTTCCGCCAAATCCGAAGGAGTTCGACAGAGCCACATCGATCTTGCGTTCACGCGCCTTGTGCGGAACCAGATCGATCTTCGTCGAGACAGCCGGATTATCGAGATTGAGCGTCGCCGGCGCGATATTGTCGCGGATGGCAAGCGTCGAGAAAATCGCTTCGGCTGCACCGGCAGCACCAAGCAGATGGCCGATAGCCGACTTGGTCGAGGACATCGAAATCTTCGACGCAGCATCGCCGACCACGCGCTCGACAGCGCCGAGTTCGATGGTGTCAGCCATGGTCGACGTGCCATGGGCGTTGATGTAGTCAATCTGGTCCGGCGTGATTTCAGCGCGCTTCAGGGCAGCGACCATGCAACGTTCGGCACCCTCGCCGCTCTCGGTCGGAGCAGTGATGTGGTAAGCATCGCCCGAAAGACCGTAGCCGATAACTTCCGCATAGATTTTCGCGCCGCGCGCCAGTGCGTGTTCCAGCTCTTCGAGAACCACAACGCCCGCACCTTCGCCCATCACGAAGCCGTCACGGTCTTCGTCATAAGGACGGGAAGCTGCGGTCGGATCGTCGTTACGCTTGGTGGACAGCGCCTTGCAGGCCGCAAAGCCTGCCAGCGAAATGCGGCTGACCGGCGATTCCGTTCCACCGGCAACCATGACATCCGCATCGCCGAAAGCGATCAGACGGGCAGCGTCGCCGATAGCGTGCGTCCCGGTCGCGCAAGCCGTCACGACCGAATGGTTCGGACCGCGAAGCCCGTGCTTGATGGAAACATGGCCGGAAGCCAGATTGATCAGGCGGCCAGGAATAAAGAACGGCGAAATACGGCGTGGGCCCTTGTCGCGCAGTGTGTAGCCTGCCTCGACGATGCCTTCGATACCGCCAATGCCGGAACCGATGAGAACACCGGTGCGGACCTGATCCTCGTCGCTTTCAGGATGCCAGTCGGCATCGTCCAGCGCCTGATCGGCAGCACCGACAGCATAGACGATGAAGGGATCAACCTTGCGCTGTTCCTTGGGCTCCATATGGAGGTCGGCGTTGAAGGTGCCATTGGTGCCATCTCCAACCGGAATGCGGCAGGCTATCTGGCAAGCCAGATCGTCAACTTCAAATTCCGTGATGCGGCGAGCACCGCTTTCACCGGCAATAAGACGCTTCCAGGTCTCTTCGACACCGCTGGCAAGCGGCGACACCAGACCAAGACCGGTGATGACGACACGCCTCATATCCACCCCTTAAAACTTTGTTATGTCACAAACACCGCCCCGCAGGCTTTAACCGGCAGAACATATGTCCGGGCCTGACTGGAAGGGATGGTGCTCCAATTGTTGAAACAGGAGCCTGCCATGTCGAACACGATCTCCGATCAGCGTCCCGGCAGATTCACAAACAGGCCGATGAACGGCCTTCATGCATGTGCGTTCCGATCGTGAAGACGAATGAAACGACAAAAATAAGCAGGGCCGGGATTCGCGAGAACCCCAGCCCAATGCCCAAGTTCAGATTAGGCGGAAGCCTTGTCGATGAACTTCACAGCGTCGCCGACCGTAAGGATCGTTTCGGCAGCGTCGTCAGGAATTTCAACGCCGAATTCTTCTTCGAAAGCCATGACCAGCTCGACCGTGTCGAGGCTGTCTGCGCCGAGGTCATCGATGAAGCTTGCGCCTTCCGTGACCTTGTCGGCATCTACGCCCAGATGTTCAACAACGATTTTCTTGACGCGCTCTGCGGTATCGCTCATGTCGGAACCTCGACCTGTGTGTTTGTTGCTCTGCCTTGGTTAGCGGCATGCAGGATTGTAATCAAGTTATAAGATGTCTGCCAAGTTTCGAGCGAAGCCGCCCGGACAGTCATCCTGTGGATATTCCTTTCGGAACAGGATCGCGGCACTTCTACTCAGAATGCCGCAATTCTCGATGGGCGCATTACCATGCTTCTTGAGCAAGGCAAAGCGCCTTTTCCTTTTCTACCCCCCGTATTAAGGCATTTTATACCATAATAGAGGGAAGAAGGAGGTTTAGATCATGGCCATGCCGCCATTGATGTGCAGCGTCTGACCCGTCACATAGGCTGCCTCGTTGCTTGCCAGATAGACAACTGCCGCAGCAATATCGCCGCCAACGCCCATGCGCTTCATGGGGATATTGCTCATGATCGCTTCCTTCTGCTTTTCGTTCAGCTTGTCGGTCATGGCCGATTCGATGAAGCCCGGAGCGATGCAGTTAACCGTTACATTGCGGCTTGCGATTTCCTGTGCCAGCGACTTGGAAAAGCCGATAAGGCCAGCTTTCGAAGCGCAATAGTTCGCCTGACCCGGATTGCCGGTCACACCAACAATCGACGTAATGTTGATGATGCGGCCATTGCGGCGACGCATCATCGGATGGGTCAGCTCACGCGTCAGATTGAATACCGACGTCAGGTTGACGTTGAGAACCGCATCCCAGTCTTCGTCGCTCATGCGCACGAACAGGCCGTCGCGGGTAATGCCGGCATTGTTGACGAGAATGTCGACGCCGCCCATTTCCTCTTCCGCCTTCTGGCCGAGAGCCTTGACGGCCTCACGGTCAGAAAGATTGGCCGGAAAGATGAAGGTGCGGTCACCAAGTTCAGCGGCAAGCTCTTTCAGCTTTTCTTCGCGTGTGCCGTGCAGGCCGACGATTGCGCCCTGCGCATGAAGAGCGCGGGCAATCGCTTCGCCAAGACCGCCGGTTGCGCCGGTTACCAGAGCCTTGCGGCCAGTCAGATCAAACATGTCGGATCCTTTTAGCTTCTCAATTTCCATCGCATGATCTTATCTAAAAAGTCTGCAACTTCTCGGGATCAAGCGTTGAGAGCAGCAAGCGCTGCTTCAATTTCTTCGGCAGAACCAACCGCAGCGCCGGACACATCCTTCGAGATGCGGCGCGCCAGACCGGTCAGAACCTTGCCCGAACCTACTTCATAAAGCGCGGTGACGCCATTGGCTGCAAACCATTCGACCGTTTCGCGCCAGCGCACCTGACCTGTAACCTGCTCGACGAGAAGATCAGCAATCTCGTTGGCATCGGTGACCGGCGCTGCGCGCACATTGGCGATAAGCGGCACGATCGGATTGTGCTTTTCAACTGACGCAAGCGCTTCACGCATCGCGTCAGCCGCAGGTCCCATCAAAGTTGAATGGAAGGGAGCGGATACGGGCAGCATGATGGCACGCTTGGCGCCCTTTTCGGAAGCAAGCGAAGCTGCCAGTTCTACCGCAGCCTTGGAACCGGAAATGACGAGCTGTCCACCGCCATTGTCATTGGCGATCTGGACCGAACCGGATGCTTTGGCTTCAGCGCAGACGACTTCTACGTCGCCATGTTCCAGACCGATGATCGCTGCCATCGCTCCTTCACCGACGGGAACAGCCTTCTGCATCGAATTACCGCGAATGCGCAGGAGGCGCGCCGTATCAGCAAGCGAGAAAGTTCCGGCTGCGCAAAGCGCCGAATATTCGCCAAGCGAATGCCCGGCAACATAGGAAACCTTATCTTTCAGCGAAAAGCCGCGCGCTTCCATGACCCGCAGCACAGCCATCGAAACGGCCATCAGCGCAGGCTGGGCATTCGCGGTCAGCGTCAATACGTCTTCCGGTCCTTCAAACATGGTAGCGGAAAGCTTTTCGCCCAATGCCGCGTCCACTTCATCGAAAACGGCACGCGCTTCAGCGAACTGCTCGGCCAGAGCCTTGCCCATGCCCACAGCCTGGCTGCCTTGTCCGGGGAAAGTAAATGCTACCGCCATTGATGCCTCATTCTGGTTTTAAGCATATGATAATGTCGAAACCGATATCCGTTTTCGCCGACATGCCCGCAATTAAATGCACAATTTGGCGGGATGTGCCTCAGTGAGGGCAGCAAAGTCAAGTATTTCCCGGTTTTTGTGCGGTTTGCGCCTTGCAAAGCCGGGGAAAAACACGTAATAGCCGCCCGTTCATTGCTCGGCACCAGCTGGGGGCTGAACGGAGGGCCGGTTGTTTGTGCAGTCAAATTCACGAACACCCGTAGAAGTCACAAGCGCTTCTGCCTCCCGTGTCTCCGCTCTCGATCGTCTCAGTGAGCGTCCTTTCTTCACCGGTTTTCCGGCAAAAGAGAAGTCGCAGAGGCTTAGCCGTTGGTGTCGGCATGTTGTAACAGAAGAAAGGCAAAGCCAATGGCTCTTTATGAACATGTGCTTCTTGCCCGCCAGGACATTTCCCAGCAGCAGGTCGACGCTCTCGTCGAACAGTACAAGGGTGTCCTCGAAGCTAATGGCGGCAAGGTCGGTAAGGTCGAAAGCTGGGGTCTGCGCCCCCTCACCTACCGTATCAAGAAGAATCGCAAGGCGTATTACACGCTCGTAAACATTGACGCTCCGGCTGCAGCCGTTGCCGAAATGGAACGCCAGATGCGCATCAACGAAGATGTTCTTCGTTTCCTCACCGTTCGCGTTGAAGAACACGAAGAAGGCCAGTCGGCCATGCTCACCCGCCGTGACGACCGTCGCGAACGCGATGGTGATGATCGTCCGCGCCGTCGTGAAGGCGGTTTCGACCGTGGTGATCGCGGTGACAGAGGCGACCGTGGGGGCGATCGCGGCCCACGTCGCCCGCGCGACAACGAAGCTGGTGAAGGAGCATAATCATGGTTGATATCAATCAGATCCCGACCCGTCGTCCTTTCCATCGCCGTCGCAAGACGTGCCCGTTCTCCGGCGCAAATGCACCGAAGATCGACTATAAGGACATCAAGCTTCTGCAGCGTTACATTTCCGAACGCGGCAAGATCGTTCCTTCCCGTATTACGGCTGTCAGCCAGAAGAAGCAGCGTGAACTCGCCAAGGCGATCAAGCGCGCTCGTTTCCTCGGCTTGCTGCCTTACGTTGTGAAGTAAGAAATAGATTTCGGGAGGCGCTCTCTCAGAGATCGCCTCCCGTGTCCTTTCCTCCATTGCGATGGGCGCAACGGAGCGTAATAAAAACCCAAGTTGGGGCAGCCGCCTCTAACTGCACGAACCGGCAAGACCGGAGCAGGACAGCGAAACTGATGAAATTCAATGGAACCATTATCGGTATCGGCATATTGGCGGGGCTTGCCTCGGCCTTGATGTCGTCCGGCGTCATCGCCCAGGGTGGCGCGATGGCGGCTATGGCCATGGTTCTCTACTTCCTGACACCACTGCCCATCTTCGTTGTTGCCCTTGGCTGGGGTTCGAGCGCCGGTATCGTTGCCGCCGCCACAGCCACGGTTGCCGTCGGCGTTGTCGCCGTCCCGCTTGCAGCACTCCTGATGGCATTGACGAGCTTCATTCCCGCAGCGACCGGTGCCTATCTGTCCGGCCTCGCGCGGCCAGCCGAAGAACTCGGCGGACCGAAGGATATTCTCGTCTGGTATCCGCTGTCGGATATCGTGTTCCGGCTTGCCATGATGGTGGCACTCAGCTTCATCGTCATCGGTGCGATTCTGGGCTTTGGCCCGGACATGGCGCGCGAACTCGCAAACACGCTTATCGACCGGGTTGCTGAAGCCGATCCGCAGTTCACCGCCAGCGATGATATTCGCAACAATGTAACGTCGCTGCTGATGGTCGCCCTGCCTGCAATCCAGCCGGCAACCTGCCTCGCGATTCTCGTTGGCAATCTTTATCTAGCACAGCGCCTGATCTCCATGTCGGGTCGCCTGCGCCGTCCGCGTGACGACTGGCCCGCAACGCTGCGCATGCCGCGCCCAGCCCTGCTCGTCTTCGCTGTCACTCTTGCGGTTGCATTCCTTCCCGGCGGCGCCGGATTGATCGCAACCGTCGTTGCTGGCGCGCTCAGCGCTGGTTTCATGATGTCAGGCCTTGCCATCATGCATTTTCGCACACGCGGCAAGGTGTGGCGCCCGGTGGCGCTGTGGCTCGCCTACTTTGCGATCATACTCTTCGCATTCCTGCTTTTCATCTTCATGGTTCTCGGACTTTTTGACACTTCGCGCGGTGCGCCAGTCTCGAAAATGCCGGGCGCTGACAATCAGTAACCGAATCAGAAACTCGAAAGGAAACTCCAATGGAAGTCATTCTTCTGGAACGCATTGGCCGCCTCGGCCAGATGGGCGAAACCGTCAAGGTCAAGGACGGCTATGCCCGTAACTTCCTGCTGCCGCAGGGCAAGGCTCTTCGTGCCAACGAAGCCAACAAGAAGAAGTTCGAAGGCCAGCGCGCTCAGCTCGAAGCCCAGAACCTGGAACGCAAGAACGAAGCCAGCGCCGTTGCTGAAAAGCTCAATGGCGAAAGCTTCATCGTTGTGCGTTCGGCTGGTGAAACCGGCCAGCTCTACGGTTCTGTTTCGACCCGTGACATCGCCGACATCATCTCGGCTAACGGCTTCACCCTGCACCGCAACCAGGTTGAACTGAACCATCCGATCAAGACGATCGGCCTGCACGAAGTTTCGATTTCGCTGCATCCGGAAGTTCAGGTTCAGGTTACGGTCAACATCGCACGTTCGACCGAAGAAGCCGAACGTCAGGCAAAGGGTGAAGACCTGACCTCGATCGAAGCCATCTACGGCATCGAAGAACAGCCTCTGTCGGAAGAAGTTTTCGACGAAGAAGACGAAGCTGAAGATCAGGCTTAATTTAGCCACCTATTATCCATGGGAATGGCCAGCCAGATGGCATGCATTCCCATCGTAGTAAACTTTATATGATCGTGCCCGGCGGCCTCCGCCGGGCATTTTCTCTTTTCAGATCGGTAAAACTCCCTATTCTGCATATTAGTATTGGATTGGAGAGGGTGCTGACGGAAACGTCTGCGTTGCTTGGGCATTACTCCCGAGGCCGATTGACCAAAGGGATATTGCCTGAAAATCTGATGACAGTGCGGCTCTGATACTTATGCACCGCCGCCTGCCATGCAAACGCATGGACGTGCGCCTGCTTCGATCCCCAAGAGGAGATGGGGCCGATGTATGGAATGATGCGTACTGTTCTTTCGCATATGATTAAAGCCGGTGACCTGACGGTTACCGATTCTAGTGGTGCGCGTTCGCAGTATGGCGACAAGACGGGCGTGCCTGTTCATATACACTTCAAGACAAAGCATGCCGAGCGCGCCGTAGCACTCGACCCGGAACTGAAACTCGCCGAATGCTTCATGGACGGTGAGATCGACTTTCTGGAAGGCGATATTTACGCGCTGCTCAGGATCGTGTTCGAAAATACCGGACCAACAGCCGCCACAGAGCCGTGGATGAAGGCTCTGGCAAAGCTGCGTATTTTTTTCCGCCGCTTCCAGCAGATGAACACGATTTCGCGTTCGTCAAACAACATCAAAAGTCACTATGACCTTTCGGGCGAGCTTTACGACCTGTTTCTCGATCCCGACAAACAGTATTCCTGTGCCTATTTCGATCCGCCAAATGCCACGCTGGCCGAGGCGCAACTTGCCAAAAAGCGCCATATCGCCGCAAAGATGCTGGTGAAGGAAGGCGACAAGGTGCTCGACATCGGCTGTGGCTGGGGCGGCATGGGGCTATATCTCGCCCGCCATCTCAAGGCCAACGTCACCGGCGTAACCTTGTCCGAAGAACAGCACGCCATTGCCAACCAGCGCGCTCTGGACGAGGGGCTGGCCGACAGTGCGAAGTTCGAACTGACCGACTATCGCAACATCGACGACAAGTTTGACCGGCTGGTGTCGGTTGGCATGTTCGAACATGTAGGCGTTGGCCACTTCGCAGAATATTTCCAGCACGTCGCTCGTCTGATGAAGCCGGACGGCGTTTTCCTTCTGCATGCCATCGGACGGGCAGATGGTCCGGGAGCGACCAACCCGTTCATCCGCAAATACATCTTCCCAGGTGGTTATATTCCCGCACTTTCAGAGGTTCTGCCACATATTGAAAAGGCCGGGCTCTATGTCACCGACGTAGAAATTCTCAGGCTGCACTATGCGGAAACGCTGAAGGCGTGGCGGGAGGCGTTCATGGCCAATCGCGACAAGGCCAAGGCGCTTTATGACGAGCGCTTCTGCCGCATGTGGGAGTTCTATCTGGCGGCATCGGAAAGCGCGTTCCGCTGGCAGAACATGATGGTGTTTCACATTCAGATCGCCCACAAGCAGGAATCCGTTCCACTGACCCGCAACTATATCGAGGCTGAGGAAAAGCGTCTCAAGCGCCTCGACAGCGCGCCGAAAGGTGCCAATAGCGAAGTCCGAGCCGTCAAGAAAAGCATGAACGCCTGACAGCGACCCCGTCGATTCGAGATGTCAGTCCGCGTCAACAGCGGACTGACAAAACCATGATCCGAACTGTGGATCAGTGTGAATCATGGTATAGCTTGTCTCTTCCAGCAGGAATCACTCGAAGTCGCGTTGCGTTTGGCATCGCTTGAGGGCTAGCTGGTTGCATCAGGGACAGGATTGAGAATCATGGCGGAAGCGGCAGTACGCAAACTCGATGATGCGCGGGACCAGAAAGATGCGCTTTATCGGGAAGCCCCCCACAATATTGAAGCGGAACAGGCGCTGCTGGGTGCGATCCTGATCAATAACGATGCCTTTTACCGGGTATCGGACTTTCTCAAGCCAACCCATTTCTTCGAGCCTCTGCATCGTCGCATCTATGAGATCACGACCGATCTCATTCGCGTGGGCAAGATGGCAAATCCTGTGACGATGAAAACCTTCCTGCCAACCGAAGGCAAGGTGGGCGATCTCACGATTTTCCAGTATGTGACCCGTCTCGCAACTGAAGCCGTCACCATCATCAATGCCGAGGATTATGGCCGCGCCATTTACGATCTGGCGACACGCCGCGCGCTGATCGGTATCGGCGAGGACATGGTGAACGTCGCCTATGACGCACCTGTCGACATGGCGCCGCAGGAACAGATCGAAGACGCTGAGCGCCGCCTGTTCGAACTGGCGGAAACAGGTCGCTATGACGGCGGTTTCCTGCCCTTCAAGGATGCTGTCACCACGGCCGTTGATATGGCCAATGCCGCTTTCATGCGTGACGGCCACCTTTCCGGTGTTTCCACCGGCATCCATACGCTCGATGGCAAAATGGGTGGCTTGCAGCCTTCCGACTTGATTATCCTTGCTGGTCGTCCGGGTATGGGCAAGACGTCGCTTGCAACCAATATTGCGTTCAACATCGCCAATTCTTATGAAGGCGAACAACAGGCCGATGGCTCGATGAAGGCCGTCAACGGCGGCGTTGTTGGCTTCTTCTCGCTCGAAATGTCGGCGGAGCAGCTCGCAACCCGTATCATTTCCGAACAGACCGAAGTTTCCTCCTCGAAGATCCGTCGCGGTGACATCACCGAGACCGATTTCGAGAAGCTCGTCGCCTGCTCGCAGGTGATGCAGAAAATCCCGCTCTATATCGACCAGACCGGTGGTATCTCGATTGCGCAGCTCGCCGCCCGCGCCCGTCGCCTCAAGCGCCAGCGTGGCCTCGACGTTCTGGTGATCGACTACGTACAGCTGATGACCGGCTCGTCGAAGGCCTCGGCACAGAACCGCGTGCAGGAAATCACCGAAATCACCACTGGCCTCAAGGCCCTTGGCAAGGAACTGAACGTTCCAATCATTGCGCTTTCACAGCTCTCCCGTCAGGTGGAAAGCCGCGACGACAAGCGCCCACAGCTCTCCGACCTTCGTGAATCGGGTTCCATCGAGCAGGACGCCGACGTGGTGCTTTTCGTGTTCCGCGAGGAATATTACGTCAAGAACCTCGAACCGCGTGATGAATTCGACCCGAAATATGAAGAATGGAAGCAGCACTTTGAAAAAGTGCGCGGCACTGCTGACGTCATCATCGCCAAGCAGCGCCACGGGCCTACCGGCACCGTCAAGCTTGCCTTCCAGTCTGAGTTCACGCGATTTGCAGATCTGGCCGAGGGTTCCTATCTCCCGGAACAGTATGAATAATAAGATCACGATCAAGACGGAGCGCGTCTGATGGCCAAGGCGCGCGTTCAATTCATCTGCCAGAATTGCGGCGCAGTTCATTCGCGCTGGGCGGGTAAGTGTGACTCCTGCGGCGAGTGGAACACGCTTGTCGAGGAAGGCACCAATAGCGGGATCGGTTCAGGCCCCGGCGCGATGTTGTCCAAACGCAAAGGTCGCGCTGTAGCCCTCACCTCCCTGTCTGGCGACATTGAAGATGCGCCGCGGATCATTTCCGGTATCAGCGAACTTGATCGTGTGACCGGCGGCGGCTTTGTGCGCGGTTCAGCCCTTCTGATCGGCGGCGATCCCGGCATCGGAAAATCTACACTTTTGACACAGGCTGCAGCTGCCCTTTCCAATCGCGGCCATCGCATTGTTTATGTTTCGGGCGAAGAAGCGGTTGCCCAGATTCGCCTGCGCGCGCAGCGTCTGGGCGTAGCATCGTCGGCGGTGGAACTTGCTGCCGAAACCAACGTCGAAGACATCATCGCTACCATCTCCGATAACAAGCGACCCGACCTCGTCATCATCGATTCGATCCAGACGCTCTGGACCGATATGGCAGATTCTGCTCCCGGCACGGTCACGCAGGTGCGTTCGTCGGCGCAAGCCATGATCCGCTATGCCAAGCAGACCGGTTCCGCAGTCGTGCTGGTGGGACATGTCACCAAAGATGGCCAGATTGCAGGCCCCCGTGTGGTCGAGCACATGGTCGATGGTGTCCTCTATTTCGAGGGTGAAGGCGGACATCACTATCGTATCCTGCGCACGGTGAAGAACCGTTTTGGCCCGACCGACGAAATCGGCGTCTTCGAGATGTCCGATGGCGGACTGCGCGAGGTTTCCAACCCATCCGAGCTTTTCCTTGGCGAGCGTAATGCCAAGGCTCCGGGTGCAGCAGTCTTTGCCGGCATGGAAGGCACGCGCCCGGTGCTGGTGGAAATACAGGCGCTTGTCGCCCCCTCCTCGCTCGGCACCCCGCGTCGTGCGGTCGTCGGCTGGGACGGCGGACGACTTGCCATGATCCTCGCCGTTCTCGAATCACATTGCGGCGTTCGTTTTGGGCAGCACGACGTCTATCTGAATGTTGCGGGCGGGTATCGCATCAGCGAACCTGCCGCCGATATAGCTGTGGCTGCTGCACTGGTTTCATCCATGGCCGGTATTGCCCTTCCGCCAGATTGTGTTTATTTCGGCGAAATCAGCCTTTCCGGTGCTGTTCGCGCGGTAACGCATGCAGTACAGAGGCTCAAGGAAGCCGAGAAGCTCGGTTTCCGGCAGGCAGAGGTGCCCGGCGGCAGCGGCGAACTTTGGAAAGATCGCAACTTCCGCCTCATGGAAACTTCGGCCCTGCCCGACCTTGTTGCGCGCATCGCGGCTTCAGGCTCCGGAAAGAAGCAATAAATCTGGAGTTTTATGACTGGAAGAATCTGTCAACCTTCCGGTGATAAGCTCCAGCATCTTTGACTGCCCCGCGTATTAAAGTGATTGCGCATAATAACTGAGGACAGGCAGAATGCCGATAACCATGCTTGATGGAATTCTACTCGGGATAACGCTGGTTTCAGCCGTTCTGGCGATGGTGCGCGGTTTTTCCCGCGAGGTGCTGTCGCTGGTATCGTGGGCGGCAGCAGCCGCTGCAGCCTATCTCTTCTACCAGCCAGTTCTGCCCTTCGTGCAGCCCTATATCAACAACGAAACCATCGCGAAGATTGCCGCCGCTGGCGCAGTTTTCCTCGTTGTGCTGATCGTCGTTTCTCTGATCACCATGAAGATCGCCGACTTCATCATCGATAGCCGTATCGGTGCGCTTGACCGTACACTCGGCTTTCTGTTTGGCGGCGTGCGCGGCGTGCTTCTCGTTGTCGTTGCCATGCTGTTCTTCAACTGGCTCGTCCCGACAAACCAGCCAGCCTGGGTGACGAACGCGAAATCGAAGCCAATGCTCGATTCGTTCGGCCAGCAGCTGATCGACCTTCTGCCGGCTAATCCCGACCAGATGATCGACAAGTTCAAGCCACAGCACAATGCTCCGGCCTCTGGCGAGCAGGAAGAAGCGCCGGTTCCGGACGATACGCCTGCACAGCAATAAGCTGTTCCGATATATCGAAAAGCCGTCAGCCCCGCTGGCGGCTTTTTCAATTCCGGAGGCAAAGCCGACCGATGTGAAATGGCCAAAATGACGCTCACACATTGTCATTTCGGTTCCGCGATCATATTTCAGGCGGGAATTTGCGAGATTATTCGCGACCATCGTGCGATACTAATGTCCATGAGACTATATCGACGCAGCGGTGAACTCTTCGCTTTTAACAAAAAGCCATCTTGTGATAGAGAGGCGCTTTAGTTGCCTCTGCAATCGAAAGGCCTTGCGGCAATGACCAGCCATTCTTCTGAAAATGCCTCCTTTATGCTGGACGAAGACACCCTGCATGAAGAGTGCGGCGTATTTGGCATACTTGGCCATGAAGACGCAGCCGCGCTGACCGCATTGGGCCTGCATGCCCTCCAGCATCGTGGGCAGGAAGCCGCCGGTATCGTTTCTTATCACAATCGCCGTTTTCATTCCGAACGCCATATGGGTCTCGTCGGCGATCATTTCACCGATGCAGCAACGCTGAACCGCCTGCCCGGTGACCGCGCCATCGGCCATGTGCGCTACTCCACCACCGGCGAGACGATCCTGCGCAACGTGCAGCCATTGTTCGCGGAACTGGAAGTCGGCGGCATTGCCATTGCCCATAACGGCAACTTCACCAACGGCATTACGCTGCGCAAGCAGCTGATTGCTTCCGGCGCGATCTTTCAGGCGACCTCCGATACGGAAGTCGTGCTGCATATGATTGCCCGTTCGCGCCATTCATCTTCCTCCGACCGTTTCGTCGATGCCATCCGGCAGGTCGAAGGCGGCTATGCCATGCTGGCGCTGACCCGGACCAAACTGATTGCCGCGCGTGATCCTATCGGCATCCGCCCGCTCGTCATGGGCGAGCTCGACGGCAAGCCTATCTTCTGCTCGGAGACCTGTGCCCTCGATATTATCGGCGCGAAATATGTTCGTGACGTCGAAAATGGCGAAGTGGTCATCTGCGAGATTCAGAAGGACGGGTCCATCACCATTGAATCCATCAAGGCTGAAAATCCGCAGCCGGAACGGCTCTGCCTGTTCGAATATGTCTATTTCGCCCGTCCCGACTCCGTCGTCGGCGGTCGCAGCGTCTACGTCGCGCGCAAGAATATGGGCATGGAGCTTGCCAAGGAAGCCGGCATCGAAGCTGATGTTGTCGTGCCAGTGCCTGACGGAGGCACGCCTGCCGCTCTCGGCTTCGCGCAGGCAAGCGGCATTCCGTTCGAATATGGCATCATCCGCAACCATTATGTGGGCCGCACCTTCATCGAGCCGACGCAGCAAATTCGCGCGCTTGGCGTCAAGCTGAAGCATTCAGCCAATCGCGCCATGATCGAAGGCAAGCGCGTCGTGCTGGTGGACGATTCTATTGTGCGCGGCACCACGTCCGTCAAGATCGTTCAGATGATCCGCGATGCGGGCGCAAAGGAAGTGCATATCCGCGTGGCAAGTCCAATGATTTACCATCCGGATTTCTACGGTATCGACACCCCCCATGCCGATAAGCTGCTGGCCAACCAGCACAAAGACCTGGAATCCATGTGCCGCTACATCGGCGCGGATTCTCTGGCGTTCCTTTCCATCGACGGGCTCTACAAGGCTGTTGGTGGGAAGCCGCGTGATCCGAAGGCGCCAGCTTTCACCGATCACTACTTCACGGGCGAATATCCGACCCGCCTCCTCGATCAGGAAGGCGAGAGCAACGTGCATACGCTGTCGCTGCTCGCAAGCAACGGTTGATCGCCCAATTCTTCACGCAGGCGGCCCAATAGGCCGCCTGTTTCATGTTCTTGCATCATATGGGGACTAGATGAGCATCGACCTTACGGGCCGCATCGCACTGGTAACAGGCGCATCGCGCGGTATTGGCTACTTTCTTTCGCTTGAACTGGCAAAACGCGGCGCGCATGTGATTGCGGTTGCCCGCACCGTCGGCGGACTTGAAGAACTGGACGACGATATCCGCAAACTGGGAGGCAATGCGACGCTAGTGCCTCTCGATATCACCGACATGGAAGCGATCGATCGTCTCGGCGGCTCCATTCATGAGCGCTGGGGCAAGCTCGATATCATGGTTGCGAATGCGGGTGTCCTTGGCACGATTTCACCGATTGGCCATGTCGAGGCCAAGACGTTCGAGAAGCTCATGAACGTCAATGTTACCAGCGTCTGGCGCCTCATTCGGTCCACTGATCCGCTGCTGCGCGCTTCCGACGCGGGACGTGCCATTCTGCTTTCCTCCGGCGTGGCGCATACCTGCCGCGCTTTCTGGGGCCCCTATGCTGCCTCGAAAGCTGCTGTTGAAGTCATGGCACGCAGTTGGGCTGAAGAAACGAAGCAGATGAAGCTCAAGATCAACTCTGTCAATCCGGGCGCCACCCGCACCGCCATGCGCGCGCAGGCCATGCCGGGCGAAGATCCTGAAACGCTGCCAACACCGCAGTCAGTTGCTGAAAAGATCGTCAAGCTCGCCGATCCAAACCTTGAAGTTAGCGGCAAGCTTTTCGACGTGCGACAGGATCGCTTCCTCGACTATCATCTGCCGAGCTGATTTCTGTCCTCCGGCCTTGCCTATATGCAAGGCCGGTTCTATGTATTTACTTATTAATGTTTCCCGCTTGGCCATCTCTTGGCTCTTTTTTCAGCGGGCATTTCTCCCTCTCAGACCCTTTCATCACGTGCTGCCAAGTTTGGTGCGCGTTCCCTTTGCTACTGGAGGACTTATGACCCAAGATCGCCAGCATTTTATTATTATCAGCGGCGGGCCCGGATCAGGCAAAAGCACACTGATCGATGCACTCGAAAGGCAGGGCTTTTCCCGCACCGTGGAAGCCGGACGTGCTATTATTCAGGATCAGGTCGCTATCGGCGGCAAGGCCCTGCCCTGGAGTGATCGCGCGCTTTTTGCAGAGCTAATGCTTTCATGGGAAATGCGCTCGCACACGATGGCGAAACAACAGCGCGGGACGGTCTTCTTCGACCGCGGCGTGCCCGATGTAATCGGCTATCTGATGCTGTGTAACCTGCCCGTTCCCCAGCATATGGAAGAAGCCGCACGGCAGTTTCCGTACTACAGAACAGTTTTTCTGGCTCCGCCTTGGGCAGAAATCTTCGGTCAGGATGCTGAGCGGAAGCAGGATTTCGAAGAGGCCACGCGCACTTTCGACGCGATGGATAAAACCTACAGACGGCTTGGTTATGAAATCGCGCTCCTGCCGAAATCATCGGTCGAGGAGCGCGTCAGTTTCATCAAGCAGACATTGCCGTCAGTTTTCCTCTGACGGCCTATCTTCTTCAGTGACGGCCTCTTCCTCGGCCTTTCGATCAGCAGCTTCGCGCTTGTTCCAGGCAGCCAGGCTGAACGGAAGAAATGCGAGATAGGCAAGCGCCGTGAGGCTTAAGGTCTGCCAGGTGAAGCTCATCAGGAAGGCGACGTAAACCACCACGAACAGGATGAGCGGCATGACGATATCGCGCCGGACAAGGCTTCCGGCGGATTTGCCATTATAGACTGGCAGACGACTTACCAACAGGAACGCGATTGCCACGGTATAGATTGCCACGCCAAAAGCGAGCCCCCGCGTTGGCGTCAAGCCCAGAAAGCCCAGATAGACCGGCAACAGAACGAGCATGGCACCAGCCGGTGCGGGCACGCCAATGAAATAGTTACTTTGCCATGCCGGACGGTTCGGATCTTCGAGCATGACATTGAAACGCGCAAGCCGCAGGCAGCATGCAATGGCATAAAGAAGTGCTGCGATCCAGCCAAACGAGCGCGCCTGATCGAGCATGAAGGCGTAAAGCACCAAGGCGGGCGCTACACCGAAATTGACGATATCGGCAAGCGAATCCATCTGGGCGCCAAACTTGGACGATCCCTTCATCATGCGGGCGACGCGCCCATCAATGCCATCCAAAAAGGCAGCCACGAGCACCATCACGACGGCAAGCTCGAAGCGGTTCTCGAAAGCCAGACGGATACCGGTCAGACCGGCACAGATGGCCAGAACCGTTATGACGTTGGGAACGACGATACGCAGCGGTATCTGCGACAGCTTTGGGCCGCGCGATAAATCCACGCGGCCATTGGGCTCAAAAGGCGGAAAGGGCGTTTCCATCGGCTCAGCCGATCCGCACCACCGGCTCGCCGCGCACGCTGCCATAATCGGCGAGCACGGTTTCACCAGCAATTGCCGTCTGGCCAATAGCAACACGAACAGTCGCATCGGCTGGAAGATAAACATCGACGCGCGATCCGAAACGGATCAAGCCAAACCGCTCGCCCACAGACAGATCATCATCCTCGTTGGACCAGCAGACGATACGACGGGCAACCAGACCAGCAATCTGAACAACGCCGATCTTGCCGTGTGGGCTTTCAATCAGAACGCTGTTACGTTCGTTTTCCGTGCTGGCCTTGTCGAGTTCTGCATTGAGGAACTTGCCCGGACGATGCACGACCTTTTCAATCTTGCCACGCACCGGAGAGCGGTTGATATGAACCGAGAACACGTTCATGAAAACCGAAACCCGCATGAGCGGTTGGGCGCCCAGGTCCAGCTCGGCCGGCGGCACAGCCGGGCCGACGAAGGAAACCTTGCCGTCAGCAGGGCTGATGACTAGATCGTCGTCCATCGGCGTTACACGCTCTGGATCGCGATAGAAATAGATGCACCAGACGGTCAGCACCATCCCGATCCAGAACAGCGGGTTCCACAGCCAGCCCAGAATGAGCGAAACCACGAAAAAGCCCGCGATAAACGGATAGCCTTCCCGATGGATCGGCACGAAAGTATTGCGGATGGTGTCAGTAAGGCTCATCGCTCTTCCTTTGAGTTTGGCCGTTATTTACCTCATCCTGTTCAGAATCGAAATCCATTTCGCAAATTATTCACGGCTGTTAGGGCACGTGATCGCACCCTAATATAACGAGCCGCCGATAAAATGGCTATTCCGCTGCCGGAACGCCACGGATAACGACACCCAGTTCGTCGCTTTCCCGGACTTGACGCAGACGCTCTTCAGCTTCATCGGCCTCGCGCTGGCGAGCCCACATGGACGCATAAAGCCCCTTGTGCTTGAGAAGCATGCGGTGGGTGCCGCGCTCGGCAATCAGACCGTCCTTGAGGACGATGATCTCGTCCGCACCGATCACGGTCGAAAGACGGTGCGCGATGACAAGCGTGGTGCGACCACGGCTGACGATGTCGAGCGCAGACTGGATTTCCTGCTCCGTTGCCGTATCAAGCGCGGAGGTCGCCTCATCGAGTATCAGGATCGGTGGCGCTTTGAGGATCGTGCGGGCAATCGCGACGCGCTGCTTCTCACCGCCCGAAAGCTTGAGGCCGCGTTCGCCGACCATGGCCTGATAGCCCTCCGGCAGATGCTTGATGAAGCCGGAAATCTGCGCCAGTTCTGCCGCCTTTTCCACCTCTTCAGCCGTGGCATCAGGACGGCCATAGCGAATGTTGTAAGCGATCGTATCGTTGAACAGCACAGTGTCCTGCGGCACCATGCCGATGACCTTGCGCAAGCTTTCCTGCGTAACGTCGCGGACATCCTGCTCGTCGATGGAAACTGAACCCGACTGGACATCATAAAAGCGGAACAGGAGGCGCGAGATCGTGGATTTACCCGCGCCTGATGGTCCGACTATCGCGACTGTCTTTCCTGCCGGAACTTCAAAACTGACGCCCTTGAGGATCGGGCGGTTTGCATCATAGGCGAAATGCACATCATCGAAACGGATCGCACCGTGATCGATTTTCAATGCTGGTGCATTGGGCTTATCGACGACTTCCTGCTTCACATCGAGGAGATCGAACATCTGCTCGATATCGGTCAAACCCTGACGGATTTCGCGATAGATAAAACCGATGAAATTAAGCGGAATAGAAAGCTGCATCAGCATGGCATTGATGAAAACGAAATCGCCGATGGATTGCGTTCCGGCCCGGACTTCGAGCGCTGACATGACCATGACCACCGCCATGCCAACGCCAAAGATGACGGCCTGACCGAAGTTCAGCCAGCCAAGCGACGTCCAGGTTTGGGTCGCTGCCTTTTCATAGCGCGCCATCGAGGCATCGAAGCGCTTTGCTTCCATATTCTCGTTGCCGAAATATTTGACCGTTTCGAAGTTGAGCAGCGAGTCGATTGCCTTGGTGTTGGCATCGGTATCGGAGTCGTTCATTTCGCGGCGGATATTGATACGCCAGTCGCTCGCCTTGATCGTAAACCAGGTGTAGAGCCAGACCGTCGCAGCGACCACGAGCAGATAGGAAATGCCGTAGGCGACGGCGAAAATCACCGCCGTCAGCGCAAACTCAAGAATGGTGGGCAGCGTGTTGAGGATCGTGAAACGAACAATCGTTTCGATGCCCTTGGTACCGCGCTCGATGACCCGCGAAAGCCCGCCCGTACGCCGTTCAAGATGGAACCTGAGCGAAAGCTGGTGCATGTGCACGAAGGTTCTGTAGGCGAGTTGACGCACGGCATATTGGCCGACGCTCGCAAACAAGGCATCACGAAGCTGGTTGAGACCAGCCTGCACGATCTTGGCGCCATTATAAGCCAGTACAAGCATCACCGCGCCGACCAGAAACAGCGGGATATAGTCCGGCGGGTTCAATTGACCGGTCAAGGCATTCGTCACCCATTTGAAGAAATAGGGCACGAGGATGAGCACGATCTTGGAAATCACCAGATAGAAGGTGGCCCAGACGACGCGCATGCGCAGATCGGGCCTGTCGGACGGCCACATATAAGGCCAGAGATTTCGCAGTGTCTTGAACGTTTCGCCGGAGTCGGCGGAAACCGTTTTGGGGGAACTCATGGTGCGTTCTTTCGAGTCGGTGGGCTCAAGCGATTTCGTACGAGATGAAACTCCGTCATCGCTTTTTCTGTTTGTATCGATGCTTCTCTTCCGAAAGCCATTTCGGGCTTTTCGGGATGCTCCATCTTTTGTCTTTACGCGCATCTTGTCCCGAAAACCGGTTCCCACTTTTCGGGATGCGCTCTAGCCGCAGCATCTGCTCTTGAAGGAAGCAAAATGCGTGCGGACAGCGTTTAGTTGCTGCCAGTTGACGCTGTAACGCGAAGACTGACGCTCAGGCCGATAATCGATAAGACCGGCCTGCACGAGGACCTTTAGGTGTTGGGAAACCGTCGACTGGGCAAGGTCGAGCTTGCCGACAATATCCTTACAGCAGCAGGCGTCCTCCATCATCAACTGGCGGATAATTCGAATGCGGACAGGATGGCCCAGCGCAGCGCAAATGCGCGCTGCCGCTTCATCGTCAATACCGAGCTGCGCCAGATCAGCGACAGCTTCGGCCGAGCTTTTGTCCAGAACTATCTTCATCGTATATCGACGATATACGATTATGCTCCGGAATACAAGATTTGGAGATGTTCATTCCAGAAAAGACCGCCAAAACGGAAACACACTATCGTGACTGGAGCACATTATTGAAACGCGCTTCCCTATGTTGAGAGCCGCGTTTCAGTGTCGGCAACTCCCCGTCAGTTAGCGCTATCTTCCAACCGGCGCTTGACCTCGCCCTCACCCAAAGGCTCCTTCGGCATGTTGAATACCTGCCCCGGCCAGATGAGATCGGGATTCCGGATCTGGTCGCGATTGGCGAGATAGATCGTCGTATATCGCGTACCCTTGCCATAAGCGCGCTTGGATATCGTCCAGAGATTATCTCCACGCCGAATGATGACGGAGCCATCGACTTTCTGCAGCGGAGCTGCCGACGAAGCGGCTTCACCGCCATTCGCGCCCGATGGAGCGGCCGTCTGGCCGTCCGTATCGGAAGCAACAGCCGAGATATTCTCGCCAGCTTCGCGGCGGAACGGGACGCGAGCTGTCGCCAGAACCTGATTGGCATTATCGAGCAGATCAGCGCGAATGATATAGTCGCCGACGCTGAGCGGCTGCTTGCTCTGCACGAGGAAACGGCCATCAGGCGAAATGAGGCTTGCACCAAGCAACGTATCATTGGCGTGGACGATCACACGATTGCCGCCCTTGGCTTTACCCGCCACGAAAACCGACTGGCCTTCAATCTCCACCGCTTCGATTGCAATCGGCAAGTCCTGTGCAGGTTTGGCTTCCGGCTTATCGGCCTTGGCTGTCGCTTCGGGGGCAGTATCCGTATTTTCCTGTGATGCAGGAGCTGTCTCCGGCTTGGTGATCAGGCGGCTCGCCTGCCCCGGCTCCTCAACCAGTGCCAGCACCTGCCCCGACTTGGTTTCAGGCACCGACACGATGGCGGTCTGCGCGGAGGTGGCTACACTGTTGTCCGCACCAGTAACACGCAAGACGAGCTGATGATCACCCGCCTTCAAAGGTTCATCCAGAACAATGGCGAAATCGCCATTGGGTCCCGCCTTGGCTTTACCCACGACGGTTGCGCCCGCGACAACCTCGACATCGGCATTGGGAAGCGCCTTACCCGCGATCACGACCGAACCGTCAGGCTCAACGCGAAGAAGATCGAAAACCGGCGTCTTGCTGGCCTGCTCTGTGGGAACTGCATCTGCCTGCTTGGCAGGCTCTTCGGATTGCGCGCTTTGCGGCTTCGCATCGTTTGCTGAAACGTCACCTACAGGTTTGGCAGCCTCAGGCGCTTTCGTCTCGGATGGCGTTGCTTGTGGCTGCGCTGGCGCATTGTTCGACGCCGGGGTCGACACTGGCGCAGTTGCATTGGGTTGCGGCGCCTCAACGCGGGATCGCGTTGCATTCCAATAAAGGCCGAGCCCGGCGACAATTGCGACGAGCCCGATACCGAGCAATCCTAAACTGTTCTTTTGCATTTCGCTTCGAAACCCACGCCAGAGACTTTAATGACGGGTTTATAGCTTTTGGCTTCCCCCCACAAGAAATCTGCACCGAAACAGCAAAAGGTACGAGGCTTTTTATTAGCAGGATTACTGTTCTACACAGTTTGTCGGCTTCGATTGGTCGGGATCGTCCATAAGGTTATAGAGATCGGCCGTCTCGCCCTTGGTCCACCAGATATAGACACCACCAGCATATTTGGCTCCAGACCCTGAGATAACGTTGGACGCGACGACGGTTTCGTCTTCAAGCTCCAGTTCAGCAAGCGAAATATCACCGGCGTTGTAATAGGTTACCGAGACATCTTTCTCACCACATTTGTACAGAACAGCGTTGGTCGTTACTTCAGTATCATCGGGCAGTTTGATGTTGATTTCGCCAGCCGATGCAGATGATGCGGCAAAGGTGAGCCCGAGAAACACAACCCAGTTCTTCATATCCAATCCACTTCTCAATCTGGAGTACATACGGATTGAGATATAACAATCGCTGTGAATGTCCACCCGGAACCTGATGTATGTGTCCCGCTGGCAGCAATCTTCACTGCAAAATGAAATCGCAGGCGCTTGACGCTGAAAGGTCAAAAGCGCACAAGAAAATCATGTCTGAGATTCGATCCATCTGCGTTTATTGCGGCTCGTCTACGGGCCTGAATCCCATCTATCGTGAAGCCGGCGTTACGCTTGGCCGGTCCATTGCCGAACACGGTTTGCGCCTCGTCTATGGCGGCGGCACACGCGGCATCATGGGCGCGGTTGCGCAAGGCGTGATGGAAGCTGGCGGCGAAGTCACCGGCATCATCCCGACCTTCCTGCTCGACAAGGAAGCGAGCCTCGAAAAGGCCGAACAGCTCACCGAACTCATCGTCGTTGGCGACATGCATGAGCGCAAGCACCTCATGTTCCAGAAGTCGGATGCGTTCGTCACGCTCCCCGGCGGCATTGGCACGGTTGAGGAAATCGTGGAAATGATGACCTGGGCGCAGCTCGGCAAGCATCGCAAGCCGATGGTGTTCGCTAACATCAACAATTTCTGGCAGCCGATGCTCTCGCTTCTGGAGCATATGACGGCAGAAGGTTTCCTGCACACCGCACACCAGGTAAAGCCGCTCGTCATCGACAAGGCGGAGGACATCGTTCCCGCCATTATCGCCGCCAATGGGAAGGCACATGAAGGCGACCAGAAGATCATCGAAAAGATGTAATCGCGGGTCCGCCCAAAATACATGACCGAATGATAGGGGCGGAGCGATCCGCCCTTAATTTTATCCGGGAGGGAGTGATGAAGACTATCGGGCTGATAGGCGGGATGAGCTGGGAAAGCTCGCAGGAATATTACCGCATCATCAATCAGGAAATCCGCACACGGCTCGGCGGCACGCATTCGGCCAAGAGCCTGATGTGGTCGATGGATTTTGGTGAAATCGAGCAACTTCAGCATGAAGGCAAATGGGATGAGCTGACCCGGCTCATGATCGAGGCCGCACAGAACCTTGAAAAGGGCGGCGCGGATTTCATCCTGATCTGCACCAACACCATGCATAAAATGGCCGCTGACGTTGAAAACGCCACATCGATCCCGCTTGTGCATATTGCCGATCCGACGGCGAAAAAGATCAAGGCCGCAGGCTTGTCCAAAGTCGGGTTGTTGGGCACCGCCTTCACGATGGAGCAGGATTTCTACAAAGGCCGCCTTGCGGCCAAACACGGACTAGAGGTTCTGACGCCCGACGATGCCGACCGCAAAACCGTGCATGACATCATCTATCAGGAACTGGTGGTAGGCGAAGTGCGCGATGCGTCACGCGAAAAATACCGCGCTATCATCAATCGTCTGGTTGAGCGCGGGGCCGAAGCTATCATTCTCGGTTGCACCGAAATCATGTTGCTCATCAGCCAGCAGGATAGTCCGGTGCCAGTGTTCGATACGACGCAGCTACATGCAGAAGCGGCGGTGGATGCCGCTCTTTCCTCACCCCCTTGAGAAAACCGCTCCATACCACCCCACAGAAACGGCCTATTCTTCCTGAATTTCAACGCCATTCGCTTGCGTCCTGCGAAGGGCTATGGCAAATAATTTAAATATTCAACCATATGGTTGACTGTTTTCGGGAATGCAGTATATTCAACCTTACGGGTGAATAATGAACGATGATGCTCTGTCACATATTCTCAAGGCTGTAGGGGACGTTACCCGACGGCGCATCTTGACGCTTCTCGTTCAGGAGGGTGCGTCAAGAGTGACTGCACTCGCCGCTCATTTCGACATGTCGCTCAACTCGGTCTCCAAACACATCAAGGTGCTGGAGGAGGCAGGGCTGGTCACCCGCAAGACTTTAGGACGCGAGCATTTCATTGCCGCCGAGCTGGAGCCCGTGCGGGAAGTGGAAGCATGGTTCGCGGAACTGAAGTCTGTCTGGGAACTGCGCCTAACGGCGCTGGAAGATGTACTCGTTTCGAAGGAACAGGAAAATGAGTGAGCTTGAACTGACAGTCAATCGCAGAATCGCCGCTCCACGGGAGAAGGTTTTCAACGCATGGCTCTCGCCCATGACGCTGGCGAAATTCATGCGCGCATCAAGCGACAGCACCGGGCCGTCCGATGTGAGCACGGATGCGGTAAAAGGCGGTCGCTTTTCCATTATCATGCATATGGTCGACCGCGACGTGCCGCATTCAGGCACTTATCTCGAAATCGATCCGCATTCGCGCTTGGCATTTACGTGGAATTCGCCTCATTCGCTGGACGACAGCGTGGTGACGATAGACCTGAAGGAAGTGGACCCGAATACCACCGATATTACGCTGAAACAGGTCAAATTCCGCAGCCCTGAAGCACGAGACGGCCACATCAAGGGCTGGACCACTATTCTGACGAATTTCGACGGGCTGGCAAACTGACATTGCCGATAGAAATAAAAAAGCCGGGCGATTGAGCCCGGCTTTTATCCAACTTTACTTCTTCACCAGTGACACCACGGCTTCGACATGCGGCGACCAGAGGAACTGGTCAATCGGCGTGACACGCGTGACGCGATAGCCGCCCTTCACCAGAATAGCGAGGTCGCGAGCGAGCGTCACTGGATTGCACGAGACCGCAACAACCTTTTCCACCTTGGACTTTGCCAGTTCAAGCGCCTGTTCTTCCGCACCTGCACGCGGAGGATCGAAAACCACAGCGTTATAGGGCAGTAATTCTTTCGGCATCAGCGGACGGCGGAACAGATCGCGACGTTCAACTGAAACAGGTTTCAATCCCTGCACATGGCGCACGCCACGATCAAGAGCTGCAAGGGCCAGTGCGTCATTTTCAACGGCATGAACCGCGCTTTTTTCTGCAATCCGCAGCGCAAATGTGCCGACACCGCAGAACAGGTCCGCGACACGCTTGGCCTTGCCGACATGATCCAGCACGAGCTGCACCATCGCTTCTTCAGCATCGGCAGTTGCCTGCAAGAAGCAACCCGGAGGAACCGGAACCGGCACCTTGCCGAAATGAATGAGCGGCTTCTTCGGCTCGACAATGATTTCGCCTTCATGTGAAAGGCGCGCAAAGCCCTTCTTCATGACAAGCGCGGTCAGTGCGCGCCGTTGCTCATCGCTCAGCTTGCCGCAACCGCTTGCCGCGAGATCGAGGCCGGACTCTGTCTGTGTTGCGGCCAGCTTGAACGGTTTGGAACCGGGTGCAATCAAAGCTCCGACTTCACGCAGATCATCAAGCCGCGCAATGATTTCCGGAACGGTTACCGCACATTCGACGATATCGATGATTTCATGGCTGAGGTGACGGTTGAAGCCGAGCAACACGCCCTTCTCCGTCTTACGAGCCGCAAAAACAGCGCGGCGGCGTGTTCGCGGCTGGCAAGCAACCAGAGGCGCAACCTCCGCCTCAATCCCCCTGCCCTTCAGCGCGGAGACAACCAGCTCGCGCTTCCACAGACGATAGGGTTCGTCCTGCCAATGCTGCAGCGCGCAGCCGCCACAATCCTCGAAATGCTGGCAGGCAGGCGCCTGACGCTCAGGCGATGTTTCGAGAAGCGCCATAACCGTCGCGCGGTTCTTGTCGCGCGCAACATTGGCCACTTCGCCCGGCAGCGTGAAAGGCACATAAATCTGGCCATCGGGAAGGTTGGCGACGCCATCGCCGCCCGCACCAATCGAGCGGATTGTTATTTGCCCCATTGTCTGCGTTGTCATCGATCTTTCTTTCCTGCCAGGAGATATTCACGATTGCCATCGCCGCCTTCGATGGGCGACGGACAAAGACCGAGCGCGCGCCAGCCAGCTTGCGTCTCCAGCCATGATCTCAGTTCTTCTGCTATGCGTTCGCCATCTTTCGGGTCGCGCAAAATGCCGCCCTTGCCGATAGCCTCGCGGCCCGCTTCAAATTGCGGTTTTACGAGAAGCGCGCAGATAGCACCTTTTTGCGCAAAGGCCAATGCCGGAGGCAAGGCGAGTTTCAGCGAAATGAAACTCACATCCGAAACCACGCAATCGATTTCGCGTCCATCCAGATGGGTAAGTTCCAAAGCGCGGGCGTTGAGCCCCTCCTTGTTGGTGACGCGAAGATCGGCGCGCAGGGTCTCGTGCAACTGGTCGTGGCCGACATCAATGGCAAGAACATGGTTCGCGCCGCGCTCCAGCAGAACTTGCGTGAAGCCGCCTGTCGAGGCACCGATGTCGAGCGCCGTTTGCCCTTTCACATCAAGGTCGAAATGGTCGAGCGCCGCGATAAGCTTCAAGGCAGCGCGGGAAACGTAGGCGCTTGCCGGATCATCCACGGCGATCTTTGCGGTGCGCAGAACGGTCTGGCCCGGCTTGGTGACAGGCTTGCCGTCAACCTTGACCGTGCCGCGCTGGATAGCATCACGCGCCCGCGAGCGCGTTGCAAACAGCCCAAGCTCTACCAGCAGCTGATCGAGCCGCAGGTTCTTGTCGCTCGTTTCCCCGCTCATCGGTCAGGCGCTGAATGGCGCTGCAACCGCCTCGCGGCCAAGAGCTGCAAACACCGCATGCACGATGCCTGCCCGGTCAAGACCGGCCTCAGCATACATAGCGTCCGGCTTGCCGTGGTCCTGATAGCTATCCGGCAATGTCAAAGCCCGCACCTTGAGGCCACGATCAAGAAGGCCGTCGGTTGCAAGGAATTGCAGTACATGGGAAGCAAACCCGCCAACAGCCCCTTCTTCCACCATCACCAGTACTTCATGTTCGTGTGCCAGACGACGGATCAGATCCTGATCGAGCGGCTTGGCAAAACGCGCATCGGCAACCGTGGTCGAAAGACCGGCAGCCCCCAGCTCATCGGCGGCGGCAAGACATTCCTGCAAACGCGTCCCGAAGGACAGGAGCGCGACCTTTGTACCCTCACGCACGATGCGTCCCTTGCCGATTTCGAGCAATTGCCCGCGTTCCGGCAGGTCAACACCGACACCGTCGCCACGCGGATAGCGGAAAGAAATCGGACCTTCGTTATATTCGGCAGCCGTGCGCACCATATGGCGCAGCTCAGCCTCATCTGAGGCAGCCATCACCACGAAACCAGGGAGAGCTGCAAGAAAGCCAGTATCGAAGGAGCCTGCATGGGTTGGACCATCGGCGCCAACCAGTCCGGCACGGTCGATTGGGAAACGCACAGGCAGATTCTGGATCGACACGTCATGCACGACCTGATCGTAGCCACGCTGCAGGAAAGTGGAATAGATCGCGCAGAACGGCTTATAGCCCTCGCTTGCCAGACCAGCAGCGAAGGTTACCGCATGTTGCTCGGCAATGCCGACATCGAATGTGCGCTGCGGAAACACTTCTCCAAAGAGATCAAGCCCGGTGCCCGATGGCATGGCGGCGGTGATCGCCACTATTCTGTCGTCGTGACGGGCCTCCTCGATCAGGCTGGTGCCGAAAATCTTGGTGTAGCTCGGTGCGTTTGCAGGCGGCTTCGACTGCTTGCCCGTAATGACGTCGAATTTGTTGACGCCGTGATATTTATCGGCAGCAGCTTCGGCGGGCGCATAACCCTTGCCCTTCTGCGTCACCACATGGATGAGCACCGGTCCTTCCTGCGTATCACGTACGTTTTTCAGGATCGGCAGCAGATGATCCAGATTATGCCCGTCGATGGGACCGACATAGTAGAAGCCCAGTTCCTCGAACAATGTGCCGCCTGTGAAGAAGGCGCGTGCATATTCTTCCGATTTGCGGGCCTTGTCCTGCAGGAATTTCGGCAGTTTCTTGGCGACCTGCTTTGCGGCCTCACGGACGCTGCGATAGGTCTTGCCGGAGACAAGACGCGCCAGATAGGCACTCATGGCACCAGTCGGTGGCGCAATCGACATGTCATTGTCGTTCAGGATGACGACAAGGCGAGCATCAAGCGCGCCGGCATTGTTCATCGCCTCATAGGCCATGCCTGCCGACATAGAACCATCGCCGATGACTGCAATCACATTGCGTTTTTCGCCCGAGAGGTCAGATGCGACCGCCATGCCGAGACCCGCCGAAATCGACGTCGACGAATGCGCGGCTCCGAAAGGATCATATTCACTTTCGCTGCGCTTGGTGAAACCCGAAAGGCCGCCGGTCTGGCGCAATGTACGGATACGGTCACGACGTCCGGTCAATATCTTGTGTGGATAGGCCTGATGGCCAACGTCCCAGATGATACGGTCGTGCGGTGTGTCGAAGACATGGTGCAATGCCACTGTCAGCTCCACCACACCCAGTCCCGCTCCCAGATGCCCGCCAGTGGTCGAAACCACATCGATCAACTCCGCTCGCAACTCCTGCGCAAGCTGCGGCAGATCGGTTTCCGGCAATGCGCGCAGGGCTTCCGGGGTCGGTGCCTTGTCAAGCAATGGGGTCAAAGGTCGGGACATTAAAACAACCTGTTTCTGGTTCGGTTTTGTTGTCGGTATAGCAGCAACGCGACAGGATCAAGCAGGGCGGGACATCGTGTCCTACGGCTCAACCCAATTCACCTCATTCAGGCAGAGGTATGAAATCCTGCTCGTCACCGGGCACGATATCGAAGCGGCCACTGCGCCATTCTTCCTTGGCCTGTTCTATCCTCTCCCGCGAAGAGGAAACGAAATTCCACCATACATACCGCTTCGAACCAAGAGTTGCACCGCCAAAAAGCATAATATGCGCGCCTTCCGGTCCGGCCTGCACGACAATATCGTCGCCGGGACGAAACGCCAGCAAGCGGTCCGGCGGAAACACTTCGCCGCCAATGCCGACATTGCCCTGCAACGTATAGATGGCGCGCTCTTCGGCCACAGGCGGGATTGGAAAGCGTCCGTTCGGCTCTATGCGAATATCCGCATAAAGCGTATCGGCGTGCTGGATCACAGGCGACTTCAGCCCCAGCATGGAACCCATGATCAACCGACCGGAGAAATCGCTGTCCTCCAGCACCGGCAGGTCTGGCGCATTGGTGTGAAAAAATTCCGGGTTTATTTCTTCCAGCGCGTCCGGCAGCGCGAGCCAGGTCTGAATGCCGGAAATGGACAGTGGTCCGTTGCGCTCTTCTTCCGGAGAACGCTCGGAATGCACAATGCCACGACCGGCAGTCATCAGGTTCACGTCACCCGGACGAATGACCATTTCTGTACCGAGACTGTCTCTGTGGCGAATATGTCCGTCGAACAGATAGGTCACGGTCGAAAGGCCTATATGCGGGTGCGGACGTACGTCCAGCGCATCTCCATCCCGCAGCACAGCCGGTCCCATGCGATCGAAAAAGATAAACGGCCCAACCAGACGGCGGCGCACCGTCGGCAAGGCTCGCCGCACTTCCAGTCCGCCAATATCGCTTGTGCGTGGAATGACCAGCGTTTCGATGCTGTCTACCGAAGTCTTGTCACCAAGAACCGGATCAGGACACGGAAAGAAACTCATGAAACGCAACTCCAGCAGTTGATCTATGGTGCTTATGTAGGCGGCGATCTCATTTTATCGAATGTGCCCTCAAAACAAAACCGCACCGACGAGCGGTGCGGTTCGATCAAAATGCAAATTTGATCAGCGTCCCTGCAACAGCTTCGAGAGCGAGCTGGCGTCCGGCACCTGACCGTTCGTTGTCAGCTTGTCTACAAGGCCGGGCAGAACCTGCGATAGCTGATCCAGCAATTCCTGTTGGTCGATACCGGCATGCTGAGCAATTTCACTCAAGGTTTTCTGACCGATTGCGTCGCCAAGCTGGCCCGGCTCGATTGAATGATTGGTTCCCTGACCAACCCAGGAATCAACCTTTTCGCCAAGGCCCGCCTGTTTCAACTGATCGAGGAGGCCGCCAAGACCGCCACCCAGTGAACCTGGAGCCGACGGAGCTGCAGAGGCGTTTCCGGCAGCAGCGCCGCCAAGCAGACCACCAAGCCCACCAAGGATACCGCCGAGCAGGCCGCCGCCCGCTTGCGACTGATCCGGCACTGGCACGGGCTGCGCCTGAGTGGCCGCCGTATCATCGCTATTGCCCTTCAGCATCTTGCCGATCAGCAGGGCGCCGAGCGCAATCAGAACCGGTTTCGCGAGGCTTCCGCCGGGAATGGGCGAATTGCCTGAGTTGTCGTCATAACTTCCCATCACACGATACTCCCTGTTATCCGATGCCAACGGTGCATTCGGTAAGTTAAAGTTAAATGGGTTTCCCAATTTGACAAGCATTATACCTTGCAAATTTTGTAGCAGTGTGAAAATTTCCTAAGTGCGTGATGCAAAAGTGTATTTACGCATCGGGAGATATTAGATGTCTGTTATAAGCTGGATAATACTAGGCTTGATTGCCGGCTTCATCGGCAGCAAGATCGTCAATAAAAGTGGCCAGGGCCTTTTTCTGGATATTGCTCTCGGCATTGTCGGCGCCATCATCGGCGGCGTCATCTTCACCTTCTTCGGCGCACAGGGCGTCACCGGCCTCAACATATACAGCCTGATCGTTTCCATCATCGGTGCCATCGTGGTGCTGTGGGTATACCACGCAATTTCCGGCAAACGCTCTATCGGCTGAAACTGAATCATGTAATTCAGGCTCCGGCTCGTCCGGAGCCTTTTTAGTTCTGTCGCCTGAAAGACCCGCCAATCAATGAGCTTTCTGGAACCATATATTGCCGCTTATGGCGCGCTGGCGCTTTTCGTGATCGTATATTTTGAATCTTTCGGCGCACCCTTGCCCGGTGAAAGCGCCCTGATCGCAAGCTCGTTGCTTGCCCTGCATGGAACGTTAAACATTGAAGCCGTGCTGATTGCCGTATTCATCGGCGCCGTTCTTGGCGATTGCACTGGCTACCTGATCGGCCGTTTCGGTGGCCGTCGCCTGATCCTGCGATATGGGCATCTCGTCAAGCTGACACCGGAACGGCTGGAGCAGTTCGAGAAGCTTTTCGATAGCAAGGGAATCTACGTCGTGGCGACTGCGCGTTTTGTCGTGTTGCTGCGCCAGTTGAACGGTATCGTCGCGGGTTCCATGAAAATGAACCCGCTGCATTTTCTGGCAGCCAACATCGTCGGCGCTACGGGGTGGACGCTGGCCTGGGGCCTTGGCCCCTATATGCTGAGCGGGATTCTCGCGCCTTATGTCGCCCAGCTCAAAACCCTGTTCTGAGCAGAATTATTGGACCAGCTTATTCCGGATCAAGCGGTTCGGTTCCAACCGGCTGGCCATCGCGGCCAATGCGAATCTTCTCCACCTTGTCTTCCGCAGACTTCAGAAGCGTATCGCAATGCTTCTTGAGGGCTTCGCCACGTTCATAGATGCGAATGGACTCTTCCAGCGGCACGTCGCCCCGCTCCAGATCGTCGACGATCTTCTCAAGCTGCTTCAATGCATCCTCGAAGCTCATTACTGCAATGTCGGCGTTGGACGGTTCGGTTACCATGATTCATCCTTTCAACAGCCGCGTAATATGCGTAGACGCGGACTGCGACAAGCCCTCTAGATCATATCCACCTTCAAGCACACTCACTAGCCGGTGATCGCAGAACCTTTCTGCCCGCTCCATGAGTTTGCCCGTCGCCCAGTCAAAATCCGCTTCATCAAGATTGAGCTCGGCCAGCGGATCGCGAAAATGAGCATCGAAGCCCGCCGAAATAAGGATCAAATCTGGCCGGAAATTGTCCAAAGCGGGCAATACACGACTATTAAATGCCTCGCGGAATTCGCGGCTTCCCGTATCGGGGGAAAGCGGTGCATTGAAGATGTTGCCGACGCCGGTTTCGTCCTTCGCCCCCGTTCCGGGATACAAGGGAAACTGATGCGTCGAACAGAACAGGACGCTTGGGTCGTCCTTGAAAATATCCTGCGTTCCGTTGCCGTGATGGACATCCCAATCAACGATAGCGACACGCTCCGCGCCGTGACGCTGCTGCGCATGACGGGCAGCAATCGCAATATTGTTGAAAAGGCAGAACCCCATCGCGGTGGAACGCTCGGCATGATGTCCGGGCGGGCGGGCTGCAACGAAGACGTTGTTTGCAGCGCCGGAAAAAACATCATCAACCGCCGCTGTCGCCGCGCCAATTGCCGTCAGCGCCGCATCCAGACTTTTCGGGCTGACATAGGTGTCGCCGTCGAGCTTCACCACAGGCGCTGGCGCTTCCTCGTCCAGAGCTGGCTCCGGTATGCTGGCGCGTATGGCTTCCAGATGTTTTTCAGGATGCGCAAGCAGCACTGACGCCTCATCGCCGCGCGGGGCCTCTACCCGGTCGAGCCGATAGAAATCCGGCCCCTCCAGTTCGCTCATCAGCGCCCGAATACGATCCGGGCGCTCGGGATGGCCGGGCGGCGTCAGATGTTCGAGATAGATCGGATGCCAGTAAAGCCGTGTCGTCATAGTTTCACTATAGCATCTCGCCAGCACATGACCATGTTGGCCATGCGCCAGCTCTGTCTGAATAATGTTAGATGATCTCGGTACGGGCGATGTGGATGCCGAAGCCTTCAAGGCCGACATAGTGACGCTCACGCGATGCCAAAAGCACAATCGACGTGATGCCAAGATCCTTCAATATCTGCGCACCGAGGCCGATCTGACGCCACTCCTCCTCGCGGGCAACTGCTTCGGCATGGCTTTCATGCTCGCTCTGGATCGCATCGCGAGCGCGGGTGTCGTGGTGATCGGAACGCACGCCAACTGAACCTTCGCGCAGATACACCAGTACGCCGCGACCTTCCTTGCCCATCTTTTCCATGATGGCATCGAGATTGCTGCCGCCTTTGCCAAAGACATCGTTCAGCACATCTTCGCGATGCAGGCGGACTGGCACTTCCTCGCCGTCACGAATATCGCCGAATACGACAGCCACGTGCTGCATGGGCTCCCATGGCAGTTCGTAGGTATAGGCATGGGCCACACCTGCACAGGTCTTGACCGGCGCATCGCCAACGCGCTTGACCAGCGTTTCCTTGCGCTGGCGATAAGCGATGAGGTCGGCGACCGTAACCCGATGCAGCGTGTGCTTTTCGGCAAAGGCCTTCACGTCCGGACCACGCATGACGGAACCGTCATCATTGACCAGTTCGCAGATAACGCCGATGGGTGGCAGGTTTGCGAGCTTGCAGAGGTCAACAGCGGCTTCCGTATGGCCGGAGCGCATCAAAACACCGCCTTCGCGGGCAACCAGCGGGAAAATATGGCCGGGACGCACAAAATCCGAAGCACCGGCATTCGGGTTCGCCAGATTGCGCACGGTCAGCGTGCGGTCTTCTGCCGAAATGCCTGTCGTCGTGCCATGGCGGTAATCGACCGTCACTGTGAACGCAGTCGTGTGAGCGGATTCGTTTTCGGCGACCATCGGCGCGAGGTTGAGGCGCTTGGCTTCATCACGGGTCATCGGAGTGCAGACGATACCGGACGTGTGACGGACGATGAAGGCCATCTTTTCCGGCGTACAATGCACGGCGGCAACAATCAGGTCGCCTTCGTTCTCGCGCCCGTCATCATCCATGACCACAACGATTTCGCCGCGTTCGAAAGCGCGAAGCGCATCCACGACCTGCTTCTGGTTATAGCTCATTTCGACCTCTATGTGTCAGGCAACCAACGGGCCCTATCGTCGGTCAGATATGGCCAATATGGCCGAATTCAATCAGACGAGGCCAATTTGGCCCCAAGTTAGTCAAACGCGGCCAGTCTGACCGCGATGACGCAGATAATGATCTGCAATCGCACAGGCCACCATCGCCTCGCCGATCGGTACTGCACGAATACCCACACACGGATCGTGACGACCCTTGGTCATCACATCCACTTCCTTGCCGTCCTTGTCGATGGAGCGGCGCGGCGTCAGTATCGACGAGGTCGGCTTGACGGCGAAACGCGCTACAACCGGCGCACCGGTCGCAATGCCACCCAGAATGCCGCCAGCATGATTGGACAGGAACAGCGGCTTGCCGTCATTGCCCATGCGCATTTCGTCGGCATTTTCTTCACCGGTAAGACGGGCAGCCTCGAAACCGTTGCCGATCTCCACGCCCTTCACGGCGTTGATCGACATCAGCAGGCTTGCAATATCCTGATCGAGCTTGCCGTAGATCGGCGCCCCGATACCAGCAGGTACACCTTCAGCGATAATCTCGATGACTGCGCCGACCGACGAGCCTTGTCTGCGAATGCCATCAAGATAGTCTGCGAACAGTTCGACCGAACCCGCATCCGGCGAGAAGAAAGGATTGTTGTCCACTTCCGACCAGTTCCAGCGGCGGCGGTCAATACCGTGTACACCCATGGCGACCAGCGCGCCCTTGACTTCCAGCCCCGGCACGATCTTGCGTGCAATGGCACCCGCGGCAACACGGGCCGCCGTTTCGCGCGCCGACGAACGCCCGCCGCCGCGATAGTCGCGAATGCCGTATTTGACGTCATAGGTGTAATCGGCGTGGCCCGGACGATATTGGCGGGCAATTTCGCCATAATCCTTCGAGCGCTGATCGGTGTTCTCGATCATCATCGAGATCGGTGTGCCGGTCGTCGTCATGGTCACGCCATCGTCACCCAGAAGAACACCGGAAAGCACACGCACCTGATCGGGTTCGCGGCGCTGCGTCGTATATTTGGACTGGCCGGGCTTGCGCTTGTCGAGATAGGCCTGAATTTCGGCTTCCGTGAACGTAATGCCGGGCGGGCAGCCGTCAACAACGCAACCGAGCGCCAGACCGTGGCTTTCGCCCCAGGTGGTTACGCGGAACAGATGACCAAAACTATTGTGAGACATGCGCGACGCCTGAATAAATTGTCCTTGTCCGGAGCAGGTCAAGGAGAGAGCAGCTACTTTACGGCCCGGTTTTATTGAGCTTTTTGACGCCGGTCAAATCAAGCTCCCCCGTGACGTAAAATTTCCTTCTGAAGATCGATATCCGGCATTTTTTTTGACACATTCCGCACGCTACACTGTGGGATATCCGGCGCGACGCGCTAAAAATCGCAATCACGACAATCGTGTCGAATCGGTCAGGCGACAACCCAACCCGAGGCACAACCAAAGGAACGGAAAGTCATGCATTATCTGGTCGGATTAATTCTCATCGTGGCGTCGCTCTTCTCGACGGTGGCGATGGCAGACGATGCCGAAGGCAAGATCACCGGCATCAACAAGGACAGCGAAACCATAACGCTGGATGACGGCCAGACCTACAAGCTGCCCGGCGAGTTCGATTACAGCGCGATCAACAAGGGCATGAAGGTCCTTATCATCTACGATATGGTCGACAGCACGCGCTTCATCACCGACATTCAGGAAGCTCCGTAAGCCCGAAACCGTCCCCTATGGAAAAATGAGCGGCTCATAAGCCGCTCTTTTCATTTGGGCTGGAACCAGCCGCTTCTGACAACACGCGCCCATTCGGCACGACCGTTGTTCTCCGCCATCTGGACCATCCGTGCCGTATCGTAGGGAACATTGCGCAGGGTTATCTGCCAGCCAGACCCGGTCTGTTCGATGACAGTATAGGACGCATTGGGATTGCCAGTCTGGACAATATGTGGAACCGGTTGATCGTCGTCGTAACCGGGACAACCCACGCTTCCCGGATTGACCAGCATTCGCCCGTCCCCAAGACGAACAACCCGCGGCGTGTGCGTATGGCCGCAAAGGATGAGAGAGGCCGCTATATTTTCGGCCTCCGCCTCGATCTCGTCCCGGGACCGCAGAACAACATCGCCATTCGCGGTAACTTTCTCCATCCAGTAGGTGGTATCGCTCGATGGGGTTCCGTGGCAGATGAATATGCGTCCATCAGCCAGAGCGCGCGATGCAGGCATTGCGCGCAGCCATTCGATATGCCGGTCACCGAGCTGTTCGCGTGCGACCCGATCCGAGGGGCCCATCTCCGCGAGCGACTTTTCCACAAGCCAGCGATCATGATTGCCGCGAATGCAGATCATTTCTCGCGCCATCAGCATATCTGCTGTCTCACGCGCGGCTAAGGGACCGCTCAGATGATCGCCGAGATTGATGATCGTCTCGATTTGCAAGGCATCGATATCGGCCAGCACCGCAGCCAGCGCATCGCTGTTACCGTGAATATCCGATATGACCGCGAAACGTTCGAAGGGCATGTAACGCCTCCATCGCTGGCAAAATTCTGTTCGCGGTCACTATAGACTGATTTGCGGGATCAAACCCATTCCAGCTTGCCGTTTGCAAACTTCAGAATCTTATCCTGCGGGATGGAAAGATTGGCAGCGGCATGGCCGTCCATATCGCCATAAAGGTAAAACAGCGTGCGGATGCAGCCACCATGCGTCACGCAGACGGTCGGCCATTCCACAGCTTCCACCCAGCGCCCGATGCGGCGCGAAAGGCCCATATAGCTTTCGGCGGTTGTGCCGGGCGGCACGAAATTCCACTTGTCGCGGGCGCGCGCTTCCAGAAGGTCTTCGCGCTCCCTGGCAATGTCTTCCATCATGAAGCCCTGCCAGTCGCCGAAATTGACTTCCATCAATTGCGGATCGGTGCGGTATTCGTAAGGATCAAGGCCCATGCGCAAACGGATGCGTTCCATCGTCTCGCGCGTGCGTCGCAGGGGGCTTGCAACGAAATCAAAGCCTGCACCGTCACCGATCAGCGATTTCAGCATATCGCCGTTGCGATCGGCCTGGCTGCGCCCATTATCGTTGATATCGATATCGAGCTGTCCCTGAATACGCTGCGAAACATTCCAGTCTGTCTCGCCATGACGCGAAAAGTAGATAATCTCCCGAGCCACAGCCCTACCTCTATCTGCCGTCAATGAATAATCTGGATAACTTCCCCGCAATGGGAAAGACAAAGAAAAATCCCGAAAAGCCGGTCAACTTTTCGGGATTTCGTATTCGCTGCTTCAGTCTTTCACGACCGAAATATCCGGAGCGTCAACCGCTTTCATGCCGATGACATGATAGCCGCTATCCGCGTGATGGACTTCGCCCGTCACCGAACGGGACAGGTCGGAAAGGAAATAAAGGCCGACATCGCCCACTTCATCGATGGTAACGGTACGACGCAGCGGCGCGTTATATTCGTTCCACTTAAGGATATAGCGGAAGTCGCCGATGCCCGAAGCGGCCAGCGTCTTGATCGGACCAGCCGAAATCGCGTTGACGCGAATGTTCTGCGGCCCGAGATCAACCGCCAGATACTTCACGCTTGCTTCGAGAGCAGCCTTGGCAACACCCATGACGTTATAGTTCGGCATGACCTTTTCGGCGCCGTAATAGGTCAGCGTCAGGATCGAGCCACCATCAGCCATCAGCTTTTCCGCACGACGCGAAATCGCGGTCAGCGAATAGACCGAAATCAGCATCGTGTTGGTGAAATTGGCTTCCGACGTATCGACATAACGGCCGGTCAGCTCATCCTTGTCGGAAAAGCCGATGGCGTGCACGACGAAATCGAGCTTGCCCCACTTCTTTTCAAGCGTCTCGAAAACAGCATCGATGCTGGCGGCGTCCGCCACATCGCAATGTCCGGCAACGAACGCGCCAAGCTCTTCAGCCAGCGGCTCGACACGCTTCTTCAATGCATCGCCCTGATAGGTGAATGCGAGCTCTGCGCCTGCATCGCGAGCGGCCTTGGCAATACCCCATGCGATGGAGCGGTTGTTGGCGACGCCCAGAATCAATCCACGCTTGCCCTGCAACAAACCTGACTGTGCGGTCATTAGGGGTCCTCATTGAAAACAATTAACTTGTTGCCCTATCGCACAGGCTCGGCTCTGCTTCAAGCAATTGCAGTGAAAAAGCCGGGCATTGTCACTTTACTGCCGCAAAGAGACAACACCCGGCTTTAACCGATTGAAGTGAAGCTTCAAGCGACTTTGCGCTTTTGCAGGAATTCTTCCAGTTCCTTGTCGCCGCCTTCCGGCAGCATGATCCGCACATGCACGTAGAGATCGCCACGTCCCCCGGCTTTCAGCGGAAGGCCTTTTTCCTTCAGGCGCAACACGCGATCAGAGCTCGACCACGCCGGTATTTTCACCGCGATCCGTCCGTCCAGCGTTTCGACTTCCTGCTTGCCGCCAAGAACCGCGTCGGCAAGTTCGACCGGAAGGTCTACATGGACATCACGCCCTTCCAGGCGAAACCGTTGATGCGCCTTGAAGTGTATCGTGACCAGCGCATCGCCTGCCGTTCCGCCCATCAACGGCTCGCCCTGCCCTTTCAGGCGGATGGTCTGACCGTCTTCAACGAATTTCGGCAATTTGATTTTCAAATGCTTGCCGTTCGGAAAAATCGCTTCGACCTTCTCCGCTCCGGCAGCCTGTTCCAGCGTAATGTCGATGGACGCGGAAAGATCGGCACCCTTCGCCGGGCCGCGCTGACGCGCTCCGCCTGCACGGGCACCGCCACCGAAAGCTCCGCCGAAAAGATCGTTCAGAATATCATCCGCACCGCCGAAGCCGCCGCCCTGCTGGAAGCCACCGGGACCGGAACGGAATTCGAAATGGCTGTTGCCACCGCCGCCCTGCCGGAAGCCGGCAAACGGATCGCCATGTGCGCCACCGAAACCTTGTCCGCCGGTGAAGCCCTGAAAGGCAGGTTTGCCTTCAGCATCGATCTCGCCGCGGTCGAATTGTCCGCGCTTGTCCTTGTCGCCCAGAATTTCATAGGCCTGGTTCAGTTCTGCAAAGCGCTCCTGCGCCTTCGGATCGTCCTTGTTCTGATCCGGATGGTGCTTTTTGGCCAGTTTGCGGAAAGCCGACTTTATTTCCTCGGGCTTCGCCGTTTTGGCGACGCCCAGCACGCTATAGGGATCGCGCATATAGTTCCTCTTTCAGGAAAATAACTGTGAGATGAGTAAGACTCGTTGCCCATAATATGCGCATGTGGCCGGAAAAGTTCCAGTCAGGGCGAGCTTTTCTTTTCAGCGTCTTTTGGATCAAACACTCAGATCGGAGCGAAAGAAGTCACCGTCCACTGTCCGCCGCGCTCCATGCAGGTTTCGCCGCGATAGATGGAAACTCCGTCAAAAGCTTCACGCGAGGTTTCGAATTCGCGGCAAAGCTGATTGTTCCTGTTGTTCTCGGCAATCGTCGTGATCGTTCCCTGGCTGCCCGTATCGGGATTGGCCCACGGCACGGGCTTTTTGCCCCATTGCGTAAAATTGAGCGCAGAAACAACGTTCTTTATCGCCGATTGATCGGAGAGCTTGCCTGTATCGGTCTCAACCGGCTGCGGCTGCTTCACGGACCCGGTGATCGTGGAAGAATCGGGAACGGCCTTTTCAATGCTCACACCACCCATGGCACAACCGGCAAGCGAGAGCATGCATATGCCAATCACAGCCCTGCACAGTGTTTTTGCACCGCTGTTCAGGCTCCGGGTATTGTGTTTACGGCGAAGCGTCTCGACAGCCAACGCTATTCCCTTATTTCTACACGCTAAAGATGCAGGGATTATGAGTGAACTTGAGTTAACAAGCGGTGTGCCGGAAAGGTAAACAAATCGGAATCAGAGCACAACGCCCAACTCCGTACTTTATTCAGCCGTCAAATGATGTTCCCGGTTTTCTGTATCCTTCTCGAGACAGTGAAGGATGCGCGCGTTCACTGTTGCGGTGCGGGTAGCATAGCCATTCCGGCCAGCCTGTTTCACCTTGTAGAGCGCAAGATCGGCCCGGGCAAAAACGTCGAGGTCACTCGTTTCATTATCGCGCTCCTCGCTGGCGATACCTATGCTCACCGTCATGACGAGTTTCTGCCCATTGAACACAAGTGGCGCATCATTGATCGCCCTGACGACATCGCGAGCGACTTCCGTCGCTTCCTGCTCGTCCATTTTTGTCAGCAAAATGGAAAACTCATCCCCGCCGAGGCGCGCCAGCACACCGCGCCGGTTGAGGACATCGACCGCCACATCGGAAAAATGCACGAGCGCCTGATCGCCCAGCGCATGGCCATAGGTGTCGTTCCATTGCTTGAAATTGTCTATGTCGATCAGCATGACGCTATAGGCTGCACCGTCTTCGCTGAATGCAAGTTCCGCCCGCGTCAGCCTTTTCATGAAATGGCGACGGTTTGGAAGCCCGGTCAGTTCGTCGGTTTCCGCGACCTTGGCTATATCGCCATGCAGGCGATTCATTGCCATGACAATGAAGCCGAAATTCCAGATCATGCCGCTATAGATCACACAGACCAGCGCGTAACTTTCGATGGAAAAATAAAGCGACTGGTCGAATTCTCCCGCCCATGCGGCAATGTTCAGCGACGTCTCGATGGCATGTCCGACTATACCCAGCAAAAAAGCCATGATGGCAATCTGGCCGCCAAGACCGATGTTCTTCTGCCGGGCCAGATAAACAACAGTCATGACCATAGGCACTGACTGCCCAACCGCATAGGCGATATTGCGTCCCTGCCAGCTCGAATGAAACGCCGCCATGACGGCGAAACTTGCGAGCGATATGCCGAGAGCCAGCCGCCAACCGCCTTTCTGGCCATAGAAATAACGCGCACCGACATATGCCAGGCAGAAACCGTAAATGATGATAGTGTTGCCGGTGACCGCAGGCCAGAATGCGCCTTCATTACCTTGCAGCGAAAGAACGAAGCCTCCAACCAGCAGAAGCGTCGTCGAAAGAAGCCAGATTCTGGCGGGCCTAAATTTGCGATAGGAGAAGGCGATAGCGGTCCAGATGATGCAGACCGTCAGCGAATTTAAGAGAATTACAATGTAAAGCGTCAGAAAATCGAGTTTTGGCATATCCCCTACCTTGATCGGCGCCCTACAAGAAGTTGCCCGTCAAGTAAAGCCATGTCGCGCCCTGCGACGACACATCCCGGCAAGACCATGGACAAAATGCCGGTTATCGAAGAAGCTCCCTCCCGACCCGCCCCATCTGGGGTTTCTTTGGCGGGGATTCCCCCTGCAGGATGATCCGCAAAATTCCGACAGGCTGTTGAAATATCCAAAATGACAAACGCAAGCGACGACTTCACCGAATCCTCCCAGCCGTTCAAACTCTTCGCAGACTGGCTGACCGATGCCAAAGCGAGCGAGCCGAACGATCCCAACGCCGTCGCGCTGGCAACGGTCGATCCGGATGGCCTGCCCAATGTGCGCATGGTGCTGTTGAAGGATTTCGACGAACAGGGCTTCGTCTTCTACACCAATTATGAGAGCACCAAGGGCAGAGAAATCCTGTCGGCGGAAAAGGCTGCAATGTGTTTTCATTGGAAGACGCTGCGCCGTCAGGTGCGCGTGCGCGGCGCGGTGGAGAAAGTAAGCGATGCCGAGGCGGATGCCTATTACGCCTCGCGCCCGCGCGGCAGCCGCATCGGCGCATGGGCATCCAAGCAGTCACGCCCGCTTGAAAGCCGCTTCGCGCTGGAAAAGGCCGTGGCGGAATATACCGCAAAATATGCGATCGGTGACATTCCACGCCCTTCCTACTGGTCGGGTTTCCGTATTCGCCCGGTCTCGATTGAATTCTGGCATGACAGGGCCTTCCGCCTGCATGACCGCGTTCTGTTCACACGCCCCTCACCTGAGGGCGACTGGAACAAGGAACGGCTTTATCCATGATCCCATAATAAGAAGGCCACCGGACACGGTGGCTTTCTTATTTATACCAGCGGCTTGACCGCCACCCAGAGACTTCCAAGAACAAGCCCGAGGAAAATCAGCCAGCCAACAATATTGTTGGATTTGAACAGTTTCAGGCACTGGTCCGGATTATCGATATCGAGCACGATGATCTGGCGATAGAGATGCACACCAGCGGCCAGCAATCCAGCCAGTGCTGGCATCGGCACCTGTGCCACGGCGAAAGCCGCCGCAAAGAAACCGATAGCGCCGCCATAGAGAATCATCAGCGCCGTTTTGGTGTGCTTGCCGAACAGGCGCGCCGTCGAGCGCACACCCACCAGCGCATCGTCTTCCTTGTCCTGATGCGCATAGATCGTGTCATAGCCGATCGTCCACAGGATCGCGCCGATATAGAGAAGCACCGGTGCAAGGCTGAGCGAGCCTTCCACTGCAGCCCAGCCCATGAGTGCGCCCCATGAGAAAGCAAGACCAAGCACGAATTGCGGCCAGTTGGTAATGCGCTTCATGAAAGGATAGGCAGCAACGATCAGAAGCGAGAAAATGCCAAGCCCGATGGAAAACCAGTTGAACTGCAGCACCACAACGAGACCGACCAGCGCCTGCAAAACCAGAAAAACCTTGGCCTGACCGCGTGTCACCTGCCCCGAAGGCAGCGGTCTTGAACGCGTGCGATCCACCTTGTCGTCAATATCCTGATCGACAAGATCGTTATAGGTGCAGCCGGAACCACGCATGGCAATGGCGCCGATCAGGAACAAGACAAGATGCCAGATCGAAGGCATGACGGCCCAGGCGCCATCGCCCGGCTTGGCGCCCGCACCTGCCACGAGAGCAGCCGACCACCAGCACGGCCATAACAAAAGCTGCCAGCCAATCGGACGATCCCAGCGCGCAAGCTGCGCATAAGGCCAGAGCCAGTGCGGCAGCAGCTTATAGACCCAATGGCCCGATGGAGCATCCTTTACACGCCCTTGCGCATTGCGTGACTGAATCGATCCGTGTAGTTCGGGCTGTGACATGGCGAAATCCTTGATATATGCAGCCATCACTATAACCCCGACGAAGACGGAGCAAGCAATGAGAGTTCTTTTAATCGGTTCTGGCGGTCGTGAACATGCTCTGGCCTGGAAACTGTCCGCTTCTCCGTTACTGACAAAGCTCTATTGCGCTCCCGGCAATCCGGGCATTGCGACGGTCGCAGAACTCGTCGACATCGGTGTCGATGACCATCAGGCGCTGATCGCATTCGCCAAGGACAAGAAGATCGACCTCGTGGTTGTCGGGCCTGAAGCGCCACTGGTGGCTGGCCTTTCCGATGAAATGCGCGCCGAGGGTATCCGTGTGTTCGGTCCCTCCAAGGCCGCAGCGCAGCTTGAAGGATCGAAGGGTTTTACCAAGGATCTCTGCGCGCGCTTCGATATTCCGACTGGCGCTTATGGCCGCTTCAACAATGCGCCCAAGGCCAAGGCCTATATCCGCCAGCAGGGTGCGCCCATCGTCGTCAAGGCCGATGGGCTTGCTGCAGGCAAGGGTGTGGTTGTTGCGATGACGCTCGATGAAGCGCTCGACGCCGTGGATGCCTGCTTCGAGGGCGCATTCGGTTCCGCCGGTGCCGAAGTGGTGGTCGAAGAATTTCTGGACGGCGAAGAAGCAAGCTTCTTCTGCATCTGCGATGGCAAGACCGCCTTGCCGCTCGGCTCGGCGCAGGATCACAAGCGCGTCGGCGATGGCGATACCGGCCCGAATACGGGCGGCATGGGTGCCTATGCCCCTGCTCCGGTCATGACCCCGGAAATTGTCGAACGCACGATGCGCGAGCTGATCGAACCGACCATGCGCGGCATGGCTGAAATCGGCGCGCCATTCTCCGGTATCCTGTTCCTCGGCCTGATGATCGGCAAGGATGGCCCGAAGCTCATCGAATACAACACCCGTTTCGGTGACCCGGAATGCCAGGTACTGATGATGCGCCTCAACAGCGACCTGCTCACGCTCATCAATGCCGCAGTGGATGGCAAGCTCGATGAAGTCTCGCTCAATTGGAAAGACCAGCCTGCGCTGACGGTGGTAATGGCTGCGGAAGGCTATCCGTCCAATGTGAAGAAGGGCAGCGTCATCCGCGATCTCGACAAACTCGAAGGCATTGATGGCGTCAAGCTCTTCCATGCGGGAACGGCGGAGAAGGACGGCAGCATCATTGCCAGCGGAGGCCGCGTGCTCAACATCACCGCCATTGCCGAAACGGTTGCCGAAGCGCAGGCCCGCGCCTATGAAGCCGTGAAGCTTATCGACTGGCCGGAAGGCTTCTACCGCTCCGATATCGGCTGGCGCGCCGTAGAGCGGGAAACCCATACCGACAAGAAGTAGCGTCGACAGCGATATTCGTAACCACTGACTTTCAGTCTTCACACGCGGGCAGTATCCGGCTTGTTCACCTCCATACAAATGGCTGTGAAGCCGCTGCATAATATTGACGTTTACGTAATAAGCCGATAGCTCTTGTGTTGAACAGCCAAAATGGCTCCTGCCGGATTGCATGAAGCACCGGCGCAGGGCGGACTTCCGAGGAGAAGTCCGCGAAACATACTCGGAGGAAAGATGTATCGCGCGCCGGTTTCTGAAATTTCCCATACGCTGATGAAAGTTGCGGGGCTGGAGAAAGCCCTCGACGACAACCGCTTCCCCGAATTTTCCGCCGATCTTGCCACCGCCATTCTGGAAGAAGCCGGCAAGTTTGCCTCCGAGCGCGTAGAACCTCTGCGCATCACCGGCGACAAGCATGGCGCAACCGTCAAGGACGGCGTTGTCACGACCGCGCCGGGCTGGAAAGAGCTATATCGCGACTGGATCGAAGGCGGCTGGAACTCGCTGACCGGCACGCCGGAATATGGCGGTCAGGGCCTGCCCACGATGATGTCGGTGGCAGTGAGCGAAATGTGGAACTCCGGCACGCTGGCCTTCGCCATTGCCCCCACGCTGACCATGGGCGCGGTCGAAGCAGTCGAAAAGCACGCTTCCAAGGAGTTGAAGGACATCTATCTCGAAAAGCTGATTAGCGGCGAGTGGATGGGCACCATGAACCTGACCGAACCGCACGCCGGTTCCGATCTTGGTGTACTGCGTACCCGTGCGGAACGCGCCGGTGACGGCAGCTACCGTATCTTCGGCCAGAAGATTTTCATTACCTATGGCGAGCATGACCTGACCGACAATATCGTGCATCTGGTGCTGGCGCGCCTGCCCGATGCCCCGGCCGGAACGAAGGGCATTTCGCTTTTCCTCGTGCCCAAATTCCTCGTCAACGATGACGGCTCGCTTGGCCGCAGGAACGATCTTTTCTGCTCTGGCCTCGAGCACAAGATGGGCATCCATGCCTCGCCAACCTGCACCATGATCTATGGCGACGGTTTCGTGAAGGGTGAAGAACAGGGTGCAGTCGGCTACCTGATCGGCGAGGAAAATCGCGGGTTAGCCTGCATGTTCACCATGATGAACAATGCCCGCCTTCTGGTCGGCATTCAGGGTGTCGGTGTTGCCGAAGCCGCCTATCAGCAGGCGCTGGCCTATGCCAAGGAGCGCAAGCAGGGCCGCGCCATCGGTGCTGACCCGAAAGACGGCATGAGCCCGATCATCGAACACCCAGACGTGCAGCGCATGTTGCTGACCATGAAGGCGTTGACGCAGGTTGCCCGTTCGATCACCTATTCCTGCGCACATGCCATTGATATGAGCCATGCAACGGATGGCGCAGACCAGCAATTCTGGTCGGATCGCGCCGGTCTGCTGACGCCGCTCGCCAAGAGCTTCGCGACCGATGCGGGTGTGGATGTTGCTTCGCTGGGCATCCAGATCCACGGCGGCATGGGCTTCATCGAAGAGACAGGTGCCGCGCAATTGCTGCGCGATGCCCGCATCACCCCGATCTACGAAGGCACCAATGGCATTCAGGCCATCGACCTTGTGGCGCGCAAGCTGCCGCTCGGTCATGGCGAGCACATCAAGGGCTTCCTCGCAGAACTCGAGGGCGATGCCGACAAGGCCACGGCATCCAATCGTCCGGAACTCGGTGAAACCGGCACGCGCCTTTCCAAGGCCATCAATGAGGCCCGCGAAGCCACGGACTGGCTGCAAAAGGCCGTTGCCGAAGGGCAGATCGAAGCGGCACTTGCCGGGGCCACGCCTTATCAGCGGCTTTTGTCGCTCGTTTCAGGCGGCGCCTATCTCGCGCGTGCAGCACTTGCGGACGGCGACAGCGGTCGCGCAGTGCTGAGCCGCTTCTTCGCGGAAAACATGCTTGCCGAAGTATCGTCCCTGAAGGACACCGTCATCACCGGCGCTGCCAGCCTTGCCGCCGCCAAATCTGCGCTGGAGGCGTAAGCATGAGCGAACATATCCTGATCGAACGCAAAGGCGCGGTCCAGATCATCCGGCTTAACCGGCCTGAAAAGAAAAACGCCATCACCCGCGCCATGTATGCCACCATGGCAAAGGCGCTCAAGGACGGCGACGCCGATGACGCGGTGCGTGTGCACGTGTTTCTCGGCGTGCCGGGCGCTTTTTCCTCCGGCAACGACATGCAGGATTTCATGGCGGCTGCGACGGGCGACAGCAGTTTCGGCGGTGAAATTCTGGATTTTCTCATTCCGCTGGCAGAAACCAAAAAGCCTATCGTTTCGGGCGTCGATGGTCTCGCCATCGGGGTCGGCACGACGATCCATTTTCACTGCGATCTGACTTTTGCAACGCAGCGCGCTCTATTCCGCACGCCGTTTGTTGATCTCGGCCTCGTGCCGGAAGCAGGTTCCAGCCTGCTTGCGCCTTCGTTGATGGGCCGCCAGAAGGCCTTTGCCCTCTTGGCGCTCGGCCACGGCTTCACGGCGGAAGCCGCCCAGGAAGCAGGTATCGTCTATCAGATCGTTGCCGAGGACGCGCTGGAAGCGGAAGTGATGAAGGCGGCGGAAGAGATTGCCGCCAAACCGCCGCAGGCCATGCAGATTGCCCGCGCCCTGATGCGCCTGCCCGCCGAAAATATCGCTGATCGCATCACTCGCGAGGCCAAACATTTCGCCGAGCGACTGACTTCGGATGAAGCCCGCGAGGCTGTCATGGCCTTCCTGATGCGCAAAAAATAAACCCGGATGTTTTCTTTTACCGGCGCATCTTTTCTGAATGCGGGTTTCCACTTTTCGGGATGCGCCCCAAGAACATCCGGGGGGCTTTTTGGAGGTCAGCCAAGATTTTTTGAAGGGGTCGCCTTTTATCGGGCGGCCCTTTCTAGAGCGCGTTTCGATCTGATTGAATCAGATCGGCGCTCTAACTGTTTGTTTTGACGCGCATCTCGTCCGAAAACCGTTTCACACTTTTCGGGATGCACTCTCATTCAATTTCGAGCAATGATTTCCTTGCCAGAGATCACCAGGCGGACGCCCAGCGTGCCGGTCTTGCGGCGAGCGAGAAAACGCGGACGGCGACGGCGCGGCTCCTGCCCCTGACGGCGAGCCTGCGGCTGGCTGGTGCGGACAGCGCCTGTGCTTTCGTAAAGCGGGCGGGCAACGCCGTCTTCCTCGACCAGCATCATCGGCAGATTGAAGCTTACCGCCCAGGCGCGCCAGTCGGCGGCAACGTCGGTCAGATCATGTGCAACAAGCAGGGGAACGGAGAGTTGCGGGTCTTCATGCATCAGCTCCAGCGTCACCGTGATTTCGCCGAACTCGTCTTCCACCGCACGGGCGGCAACGCCGACAAATGCGTTGGCCGGGAGAGCGATCGACATCGGCAGGCCGCTTGAAGGCAGTACCTGCCGGATCACTGCGCCGCGCTCGTTGATGGTGAAGGTAACGTCGCTGCTCCCGTCATGGGTCGCGTAGCTCACAACCTGCGGAAAGTGAAACGGATCGAGCCGCAATTCCCGTCCTGCCCAGTCGGGCTTCAGTCCCTTGCTCATCATTTTCGACGCCTCTGTCTCTCTGTCTTTTTTTTGCGCAAATCCGAACGCAAAACTGCTGCACACTTTTGCTGGATTTGCTTTTTGAGAGCCGGTTATTCCGACTTCCCTTTGTCGAGCTTTTTGCTCTTCGTTGAGATGGAGAATAGGCGCGGTTTATTACCGACGGGCTTAACGAGTTAAGTTAACTTTTCCCTGCTTTTTCCTTTGGTTAGCAGATTGCAACCAGGTGTAAGAATTCGGAAATTCTTCTGAAGAAGTGTTTACTAAAAAAACGGGCGGTTAATACCGCCCGCCTTACTCGATTGAATAGTGATACTTTTACAGAACCTTGCCGGGGTTCATTATGCCTGCCGGATCGAAAGCCGACTTGATGCGGCGCATCAGGTCGAGCGCAACATCCTGCTTGAAGAAGGCCAGTTCTTCCCGCTTGAGCTGACCAATGCCGTGTTCAGCCGAAATCGAACCCGTATAGCTCGCGACGATCGTGTGGATGCGATGGTTCAGTTCGTGCCAGCGCGCAAGGAAGACTTCCTTGTCGGCGCCAACAGGCTGCGAAACGTTGTAATGCAGATTACCGTCGCCGATATGGCCGAAGCAGACGATGCGCGCACCGGGGATCATTTCCAGCGTCGCGGCATTGGCTTCGTGGATGAAGGCGGGGATGGAAGCAACAGGCACGGATATATCGTGCTTGATCGAGCCACCCTCCGGCTTCTGCGCCCAGGACATTTCCTCACGCATTTTCCAGAAGGACTGTGCCTGCGCCACGCTTTCGCCAATGGCCGCATCCTGAATAATGTCGCTCTCAAAGGCTTCGGTCAGGATCGTTTCCAGCGTCGCGCGCGCATCTTCTTCTGAGCGGGTAGAGGAAATATCGATCAGCACATACCAGTCATGCGGGCTTTCGAGCGGATCGCGCACGCCATCGACATGGCGCACGGTAAATTCCACGCCCACGCGCGGCATCAATTCGAAGCCGGTCAGCGATGGGCCTGCATGTTCCGTCGCAAGCTGGAACAGGCGCAGCACATCTTCCGGATTGCGCAGGCCGGCATAGGCCACGCCCTTGCCCTTCGGCTGCGGGAAGATTTTCAATACTGCCGCCGTGATGACGCCAAGCGTGCCTTCCGAGCCGACGAAAAGGTCTTTCAGATCGTAGCCGGTATTGTCCTTCTTCACATAGCGAAGATCGTTGAGAATCTCTCCGGTCGGCAGCACAACTTCAAGGCCGAGGCAGAGCTCGCGCATGTTGCCATAGGCAAGCACTGCCGTGCCGCCAGCGTTGGAACCAAGATTGCCGCCGATCTGGCAAGAGCCTTCGGCACCCAGCGACAGAGGGAACAGGCGACCGGCCTTTTCAGCGGCTTCCTGAAGGTTCTTCAGAATAACACCCGCTTCAAGCGTTACGAGATTGCCGACCGTATCGAGATTGCGGATACGGTTCATACGACCGAGCGAGAGAATGATGGCTGCGCCGCTTTCATCGGGCTGCTGGCCGCCGACGAGGCCCGTATTGCCACCCTGCGGCACCACCGGCGTTTTCGTTTCGCTGGCAAGTTTCATGATAGCCGCAACTTCCTCCGTCGAACCCGGACGAAGGACGAGAGGTGTGCGACCGTGATAGAGATCGCGCTGCTCGACGAGATAAGCGGCGAGATCTTCCGGCGCGGTGAGCGCATTCTTTTCGCCCACGATGGCGGAGAAACGTTCGATCAGAGCGGTGTCCAGCATAGTCTGTCTCTTACATAGGAGGATGTTAACGCGGGGCCGCCGCGCGTTTCAAACGGTCGTTGATGGCCTCGCCGAGACCTTCAAAGGGGATAGGCTCGACGGCGATGGTGGAGGCGCCTGTCGCGTCCAGCCTGCGCATGAAATCGAACAGATTGGCCGCTGCTTCGCGCAAATTGCCATCGGCGCTCAGGTTCATGATCGCCTTTGCCGCATCAGCCCTAGCCACGCGCTGCGGGCCAAAGGCAAGCAGGGCTTCGCCCGGCTGCACCGAGCCGACACCAAGCCGCATCGCAGCATCGGGCGCATAATGCGACGCCATCATGCCCGGTGCCTGAATTGCCGACGTGTGGTCGGCGCGCACGAGCTTCTCGCCGATCACGGCTTCGATTTCTTCCGCAGCCAGCCCGCCCGGACGCAGCAGATGCACTTTATTGCCGTCTACCTTGACGATGGTGGATTCAACCCCAACACCACAAGGACCGGCATCGAGGATCAGATCAAGCTTGTTGCCGAGGTCGTCTGCAACCGCATGAGCGCTTGTCGGGCTGATGCGGCCTGAGGTATTGGCGCTCGGCGCTGCCACCGGACTATCAAGCTCCTCGATGATATCTCGCACGCGGCCAAGCGGCATGCGGATGGCAAGGGTCGAAAGCCCGGCGGTTACAAGCGGATGGATTGGGCGATAAGTGAGGTGGGCCGTATCCTGATCGTCCTTCAGCGGCAGCACGATAGTCAATGGACCGGGCCAGAACAACTCGGCAAGCTTGCGCGAAAGAGCGTCGAAAGTGACATAGCGCTCGGCCATCGCAATGCCGCTCACATGCGCAATCAGCGGGTTGAACTGAGGTCGCCCCTTGGCCGCGAAAATACCCGCCACACCCTCGCCGTTGGAAGCATCGGCGGCAAGGCCATAGACTGTTTCGGTTGGAATGGCGACGAGACCGCCGCGCCGCAGCACTTCCACCGCGCGCTGGACTGCCTCATCATCGAATTTGACTATATCGGACACTGGTTTTCCGCCTCTCGAGCGTCCCAAGTTAGAGCGCATCCCGAAAAGTGTGAAACGGTTTTCGGATAAGATGCGCGTCAAAACAGACAGTTAGAGTGTCGATCTGACTCAATCAGGTCGAAATGCGCTCTAAGCCCGTTCTGCCTACACAAGCTCAAGCCCCGGTGCAAGTGATGTGCAGGCAAGCTCGCCCCCTATCCGGGCACAATCACGGCAAGACGATCATGATTGCGCATGAAAAATTGCGTTTTGTTAGGTTTTTCAAGGCATGATGGTATTATTCATGCGTGAGGTGAATAATGTTATCGCGATTTATCGCTATTTCGCTGACGGCCATCGGACTGCCCGCAATTGCTTCCGCAAATGGGGGTGAGCGCGCGGCATCGTCCTATCAGGTCGGCTCCATCGATTATATCGGCTATGACAAGATCGGCGCCAATGGCCTGCCGGTCTGCGGCGCCTGTGTGCAAAAGCAGGCAGCGGAACTCGACGCACAGAAGGCAATCGAGGCCCGCCGCAAGCGCGCCCGTGCCTATATGGCGCGTATGCAGGGCCAGCCCGTCCCGGACGATCTGCTTGAGCCGGCCGCCGTGCCAGCAGAAGACTTTGACCCCACAAAGCCGGTGCGCGTTGTTGGCGATCCCTGGGCCGGAGCATCGGAAGAAATCGATCTCAGTTCGCTCGAACTCAGACCCAGCCTGAAGTAAACGAAAATGGCGCTAGCCCCTCGTCCCTCATCCTGAGGAGGCCCGCAGGGCCGTCTCGAAGGATCGAAAGCGAAAGCAAAATCGACGGGCGCGACGGACGCTGTGCGTTTCCCTCGACCCTTCGAGACGCCTCCCTTCGACAAGCTCAGGGAGGCTCCTCAGGATGAGGGAAAATAGAGTCGCACGTGGCTGATTATCAGCCCGCGATCTTGGAGAAATCCGCCACTTTTCCGGTGGCCGCACGTATCTGATCGAGCAATGCCAGACGATTAGCGCGGACATTCTCGTCCTCGTCGTTTACCAGCACCTTTTCGAAGAACGTATCGACCGGACCGCGCAGCTTGGCGAGCGCCAGCATCGCACCGTTGAAATCTTCACGGGCAATTGCAGCCTCGGCATCTTGCGAAGCCAGAGTGACGGCTTCAAACAATGCCTTCTCTTCCGCTTCGCGGAGAAGAGACGCACTCACGCTTTGCGCAACCTTCGTACCCTTCTTCTCTTCGGCAGCGAGAATATTGGCGGCGCGCTTGGTGCCAGCCAGAAGGTTCTTACCGTCTTCCTCATTGATGAAGACGATCAGCGCTTCCAGACGACGGGCAACCAGCAGCAGATTGTCGGCTTCCGGCGACAGTACGGCGTCGATGGCGTCGTAGCGTGCGCCCTCTTCCTTCAGATGCACCTTGAAACGGTCGTGGAGGAAGGACAGAAGATCGGCCAGCACCGGCTCGGACGATGCTTCCGCCTCGGCGCGAACCTGCTTTTCATAGCTGGCCAATGCATTGTCGACATCCTGCTCGCCGTCGACATCACCGGAGTTTTCCCCGGCAAGCTTGGCTTCAAACTCGCGCAGCTTGCGCTGGACCTGACCTTCTTTGAGCGCGGCAAAGGCCGAACGGAAGAGCGGCAGCAGCGGGAACTTCCATTCCTGCGACAGCAGGAGACGGATCACGCCCAACGCTGCACGGCGCAGTGCAAACGGGTCCTTCGAGCCGGTTGGCTTTTCGTCGATCGCCCAGAAGCCGACCAGCGTATCGAGCTTGTCGGCAAGCGCAACGGCAACCGAAACCGGGTTCTTCGGCACCACATCGGACGGACCTTGCGGCTTGTAATGTTCTTCAATTGCAGCTGCGACGGCTTCGTCTTCGCCTTGAAGCAACGCATATTTGCGGCCCATCGCACCCTGAAGCTCAGGGAACTCGCCGACAACTTCCGTGGTGAGGTCAGCCTTTGCCAGAACTGCCGCACGTGCAGCAAGCTTCGGATCGGCACCCACCAACGGCGCAATCTGCGCAGCCAGCTCGCGAATGCGTTCAACGCGTGCACCTTGCGTGCCTAGCTTGGCATGGAAGGTCACATTCAGTGCATCCAAACGCGCCATGCGCTGATCGAGCGGCTTTTTTAGGTCAAGACCGAATTTTTGCGCCGAAGCGGCCAGCTTGTCGAGGTCGGGCAGATCATGCTGATCGGTGTGCCAGAAATAGAGCGCATCCGACAGGCGTGCGCGCACGACCTTGCCGTTGCCATAAGCGATTTCCGTGCCGCCGTCGCGGGCGGCAATGTTCGACACCAGAATGAACCGGTTGGAAAGCGCTTGCGCTTCGCCCTGCTTGCGGGTGACGAAGCACTTCTGGTTGGCGCGGATGGTGAGGCGGATGACTTCCGGTGGAATAGCCAGGAATTCTTCCTCGAATTCGCCCATCAGCACGACCGGCCATTCGACCAGACCGGACACTTCTTCCAGAAGTCCATCGTCTTCGACCAGCTCAAGGCCGGAAGCGAAGGCGAGATTATGCGCGTCCTGCGAAATGATTTCCTTGCGGCGTTCGGCGTCGAGGACCACGAAAGCCTTTTCGAGCTTTTCGACATAATCCTCGAAGCGGCGCACCTTGATTGCCTGACCGTCGCTCAGGAAACGATGGCCATAGGTGACATTGCCCGACTTGATGCCATCGACATCGAAATCGATAACCACGGTTTCCTCGGTTTCGGGACCGAAGGTGCAGAGGATCGATTGCAGCGGACGCACCCAACGAAGCGAGCCCGGTTTGGCAGAAGCTGCACCCCAACGCATGGATTTCGGCCATGGGAAATTGCGGATCGTCTGCGGCACCAGTTCGGCGACGATCTCTTCGGCAGCGCGGCCCGGCTTCGTCAGATGGGCGACATAGAAATCGCCCTTCTTCGGATCGGAATGCACATGAGCCTGCGCCACATCCGTCAGACCGGCCTTGCGCAGAAAACCCTGAATGGCCTGTTCCGGTGCTGTAACCGACGGACCCTTGATATCTTCGTGCACGTCCTTGGAACGCACGGTGAGACCGCGAATATCGAGCGTCAGGCGACGTGGCGTCCAATAGGCGGTCGCAGCTTCATAGGTAAGACCGGCCTCCACCAGACCATCGGTAATCATCTTCTTCAGATCACCGGCAGCCTTGCGCTGCATGCGAGCGGGGATTTCTTCGGAAAAGAGTTCGAGCAACAAATCAGGCATGTTCTTTACTCGCCCTCACGCTTGAAATTGAAACCACCGGCATCCGTCAAAAGGAATGCCTCGCCGCACTGACGCGCAAGATTGCGCACGCGCAGAATATAGCTCTGACGCTCGGTAACCGAGATCACGCCGCGCGCATCCATCAGATTGAACACGTGGGATGCCTTGATGCACTGGTCATAGGCCGGGAAAACGCTCTTATGCATTTTATGATTGGCGTCAGGAGCAGGCGCACCGGCCTTCAGAATGGCCTCGCACTCGCGCTCGGCATCGATGAAATGCTGATGCAAAGCCTCGGTATTGGCCATTTCAAAGTTGTAGCGGGAATATTCCTGTTCAGCCTGCAGGAACACCTCGCCATAGGTAACCTTTTCATCGCCTTCGAGACCGTTGAAGTTGAGGTCGTAAACATTGTCCACACCCTGCACATACATGGCGAGGCGTTCGAGACCATAGGTCAGCTCACCGGAAACCGGCGAGCATTCGATGCCGCAGACCTGCTGGAAATAGGTGAACTGCGACACTTCCATGCCGTCGCACCAGCATTCCCAGCCGAGACCCCACGCGCCGAGCGTCGGGCTTTCCCAGTCATCTTCCACGAAGCGAACGTCATGCAGCGTCGGATCGAGACCGATGGCGCGCAGCGAACCGAGATAGAGATCCTGAAGGTTCGGCGGCGATGGCTTGATGATCACCTGATACTGGTAATAGTGCTGGAGACGGTTCGGGTTTTCACCGTAACGGCCATCCTTTGGACGACGCGATGGCTGCACATAGGCAGCCTTCCACGGCTTCGGCCCCAGCGAACGCAGCGTCGTTGCCGGGTGGAACGTACCCGCACCCACTTCCATGTCATAGGGCTGCAAGATAGCGCAACCGTGCTCCGCCCAATAGTTATGGAGCGTCAGGATCAGACCCTGAAAGGAACGGGTGGGATGCATATGTGCTGGCGACGTACTGGACACGGGGTCGGGCCTTGTAATTGAAATGATGGCCCGGTCTAATTTGTCCGTAACGCAGGGTCAAGCACAGGCTGCCAGTTTCGGTGTCACACCATCTTGAAACCGGCAGCCTGAAGCTCTTAGTCAGTTGTCGGCTTTTCTGGGGTCTTGTCGGACGGTGCAGCAGGCGCATTCGACGGCGCCGGAGCTTCCGGCTTTGCCTCATCGGGCTTTTTCTCGTCAGGCTTTGCTGCATCGGCAGAAGACTGGCCCGGAATATCCGGCAAGCCCTTCTTCAGCTTTTCCTCGATCTTGACCAGATCCTCCGGCTCAGGCTTGCCAGCGATGGCATGGTTCCACTGGAAGGTCGCTTCCAGAAGACGCCCGACACGCCAGTAGGCATCGCCCATATGGTCGTTGATCGTCGGGTCTTCCGGACGAAGCTTGACCGCCTTTTCCAGTTCGACCACCGCCTCGTCATACCGGCCCAGCATGTAATAGGCCCAGCCCAGCGAGTCGACGATATAACCGTCCTGCGGTCTCAGCTCGACCGCCTTCTTGATCATGCCCAGCGCTTCATCGAGATTTTCACCCCGGTCAACCCAGGAATAGCCAAGATAGTTCAGCACCTGCGGCTGGTCGGGATAAAGCTCCAGCGCCTTGCGGAAATTGGGTTCGGCCTTGTCCCATTGCTTCAGGCGTTCATAGGCAATGCCGCGCTGGTAGAAGACCGGCCAGTCCTTGCGTTCCGGCGTCTTGATCTGCTCCACCGCAGCATCATAAATCTTCGCCGCATCGGCGAAATTCTTGTCCTGCGCATAGACACCACCGAGCGCCAGATAAGTGCGCATGTCGGTCTTGTCGCGGTCGAGCAGAACTTTCAACTGCTTGACGGCTTCGGCAGACTGGTTGTTTTCCGCCAGATTGAGTGCGCGCTGCATTTCCGCATCACGACGATAAGGCGACTTCTCCGGCACGCGACCATAGTAGTCGATGGCCTTTTCCGGCTGGCGCAACTTGGCGGAAATATCGCCCAGCTGATAAAGCGTTGCGTCATTGTCCGGACGCAGCGGCAACGACATCTGCAGATAAAGCTTTGCAAAGGCTTCCGCGCCGCTGCGGTTGATCGCAGTGCCAAGCGTATAGAGTGCTTCGGCAGTACCTTCCTGAGCGGTTTTGATGAGGCGGCCATATTTCTCGCCTGCCTCGATCTTTTCGCGCATTTCGGTGATCGTCATGCGGCCGTTCAGAAGCTCGGCTGCATCGTTCAACGTCTTGATCGCACCTTCCTTGTCACCCTGACGAAGCTTGAAGGAGGCATAGGCCATCACGATGCGTTCATAGGTGTCGGGGGCAGCGCTTCCGCCGGGCCGGTCATCGATCGCCTGCTGGTAGAAATCACGCGCTTCCTGGTTCTGGCCAGCAAGATCGGCTATCAATGCGGAATTGTAGGTGCGGAACAGACCGTACCATTCCGGTCCCTGCATTTTCTGGATGTCGGCGAGCGCCTGCTTGGGATTGCCCTGCCCGACCTTTACCCATGCGCTCATGAAGCCGGTCGCGAGGCGATCCATATCGGATTGCAGCGACAGCATCAGAAGCGGCCCGACCTTGCGATATTGCTTGCGGTCGATGGCGTCGATCGCCAGCGCCACGCGCGAAAAACGCTCAATATCAGGGATGTTCTTCAGTTCTTCCGCCAGAGGCAGCGCATCCTTGAAGCGGCCTTCGGTCAGCAGAACCAGCAGCAAATCCTGCTTAATCTGCGCATTGCCCGGATCGAACGCCATGGCCTGACGATAGAAATCGACGGCGGTAGCGAGATTATTATCGGATTCGGCAGTGCGTCCGGCAAGATAGGCTCCGGCAAACGAACCGGCGCGGACGGGAGGCGGTGTGGGATCGGCTGTCGTCTTGGCCAAAGCGCCGCTTGTCGGGATAGCTATCCCCGCCAGAAGCGAGAGCAGCAAACCATAAAGCGGGCGGTATTTCGATCCTTGCCGCATAAAGCCCTATCCTCTTCTCAAATCCCTGTGGCAGATACCGGCAAGCAAACCCCAACTGGCTCAAAAGCCGGGCACGCTGTCTCTTTGCCGGAAAAGGCACCCCAAGCATGGCCTTTTTGGGATGGCGGGGCAAGAAAAGCATCCGTGATGGGATGCTTTTCCCGTGTATCGCTGGCCCGCAAGAAATGCTGGCCGGAGTTTGCGGCTATTGCCGGTCAGTTCACGCGGCTGATGCAGAAATCGATGACTTCGATCAGCGCGTCCTTCTGAGGCGTCGCTTTCAAAGGTGCCAAAGCATCGCGGGCAATTTCGCCGAAATGCCGCGCGCGCTGCACCGTGTCGGCAATCGCGCCGTGCTTCGTCATCAGGCCGATGGCCTTTTCAAGCGAGGCGTCATCGCTCGCACCGTCCTCGATCGCGTGCTTCCAGAAAGCGCGCTCATCATCCGTGCCGCGACGATAGCTCAGAATCACCGGAAGCGTGATCTTGCCTTCGCGGAAATCGTCACCGGTATTCTTGCCGAGATCGGCTGCCGAGCCGCCATAATCAAGCGCATCATCGACAAGCTGGAAGGCAAGGCCGAGATTGAGGCCGTAATCGCGCAGCGCCGCACGATCCGCCGCTCGCGCACCCGCAATGATCGGGCCGACTTCACCGGCAGCCGAAAACAGCGCTGCAGTCTTGGCCTTGATGACCGCCAGATATTCGTCTTCGGTGGTTTCCATGTTCTTGGCAGCGGCAAGCTGCATCACTTCGCCTTCGGCGATCACCGACGCCGAGGTCGCGAGAACGTCGAGCGCGTCGAGCGAACCGACATCGACCATCATCTTGAAGGCCTGCCCCAGAAGGAAGTCGCCGACGAGAACGCTGGCCTGGTTGCCCCAGATCATGCGCGCCGTGCTTTTTCCGCGACGCAGATCGCTTTCATCGACCACATCATCATGCAGCAACGTGGCCGTGTGCATGAATTCCACAGCGGTCGCGAGGCGCACATGACCGTCGCCTTCGTAGCCGAACATGCGGGCTGCCGCGAGCGTCATCATGGGACGCAGGCGCTTGCCGCCGGAGGAAATCAGATGATTGGCGACTTCCGGTATCATTTCAACATCGGACCCGGCCCGGGAAAGGATCATCTCGTTCACCCGCGCCATGTCGGCCTTTGTCAGATCGACAAGCGGTTGAACCGAGCCTTCCTGTTTCTTTTTACCGTCCAGATTCAGAACCACACCCAATGCCATTTCTCCTAGCTGCCCGGCCACATTATTGAAACGGACCGGATTGCTCAAGACGCAACTGCCCCCAAAGCGCCCTCAAAGCGATACTATTCCAACGCCTGTTCACCATTGAAGGAAGCTGTTGTCAATGCGGTGCATTCGCTACAAACTGATCAAATGATCGAACTTATCCGTACGAATGATTCCGTTCTGCTGTCCTTTGCCGAGGCCTTGATGAAGGAGGCCGGGATCGCTTATTTCATTGCCGACACGAATATGAGCATTATCGAAGGCTCTTTAGGCGTCTTGCCGCGCCGCCTTCTGGTCAGCGAAGAACAGGTTGACGAAGCACGGCAGATTTTGATCGATGCCGAGATTGAACACGAACTGCGCGATTGATGAATTCTGAAACACGTTCGGAACCCGAAGATGAAGCCGGAGAAACGCTTGATGTGTTTCATCGCGGGGCGTTTCATCTCATCCAGCCCGCATTGAAAGGCCATCGTTCCGGTGTGGATGCGATGATTCTGGCAAGTGCCGTTCCAAACGGCTTTGCCGGACGCGTTGTTGATCTTGGTAGCGGCGCAGGCGCTGCCGGACTTGCGGTCGCCTCCCGATGCCCGGGCACCAGTATCACCCTTGTCGAGCGCTCCGCCTTCATGGCGGGCTTTGCCCGTAAAAGCATTGCGCATCCGCTGAATGCTGCTCTGGCTGGTCGTATCAGCGTGATCGAGGCCGACGTCGCCCTAAGAGGCAAGGCACGCCTCGCCGCAGGACTGGCCGATAACAGTTTCGACTTCGCCATCATGAATCCGCCCTTCAACGAAGCGCGCGATCGCAGCACGCCCGATCCGCTGAAGGCGGAAGCGCATGTCATGCCCGAAGGCATGTTCGAACAATGGGTGCGCACTGCTGCAGGCATTGTTAAGCCTGGTGGCGGCATTGCCATTATTGCCCGCCCCGGCTCCATTTCCCCCATCCTTGAGGCTTTGTCGGGTCGGTTTGGCGGATTGAAGATCGTGCCTGTCCAGCCGCGTCCCGATGCAGCGGCGATCCGTATCGTCGTGACAGGCACGCGCGGAAGCCGCGCCGGTCTGTCGCTCATGCCAGCGCTCGTTCTCCATGGCAGCGAGGGGCATGGTTTCACGCGTCGCGCCGACGGCATCAATAACGGGCTCGACGCTCTTATTTAATATTAGGCTGTGCCAGCACGACCAGATTGCGGTCCGGATCGCGCAATCTCAGGATCGTCGTATACTCGGCGCTCTCGACATTTCCGGGGCGAATCCCTTCGAAGGAAAGCCGCGCATGCTCGACCCGCACGTCGCGGACAATGAGCGTCAGCGTTCCGTGCCCGGCTTCCACCGGATTCAGATAGAGCTGGAACCCGGCACCTGAACCGTGGTGCCACTCAGCCAGTCCCTGCATTGGTCGCGCATCGGGATTGCGATCGAAGATCGTGGCGAACCACTCCGTGCTGCGTTCGAGGTCGGTACAATTGAGCTGCGCGAAAATAGCCGTGAGCACCATCGCGATGTCCTCCCGGATCGGATAACACGGCAGCATTTCAGAAGTTCCGACAGTTCAGACCTGCCGATTTCGGTCCGAGCGGGTGATTTTGATTGAAACCCTATATTCGAGCCAATATTCCTAAAGCAGCAATTTTCGTTCTGCGGCTCCCCGCCGCCCTTTTCCGAAAAAGCGCAAACAACAAAACGACAAGAACAGGCAACGGGAACCAATGAACCACAGCCCAAACAAAAGCCGCCCGGTATCCATCATGCGGCGTTTTCTGGATAGCGAATCTGCCGGTGGCATAAGCCTGATGGCGGCGGCGGCGCTCGCGCTCATCGTGGCGAACTCTCCGTTCTCGCAGACCTATTTCGATATATTGCACACTCATATCGGTCCGCTCAGTCTGACAGACTGGATCAACGATGCCTTGATGGCGGTGTTCTTCCTGCTTGTAGGGCTGGAAATCAAACGCGAATTTCTCGATGGACAACTGGCAAGCTGGCCAAACCGCATGCTGCCCGGCATCGCGGCCGCAGGCGGTGTCATACTGCCAGCCATCATCTTTACTGCGTTCAACTGGCACGACCCCGCCAAGGTGCGTGGCTGGGCCGTGCCATCTGCCACCGACATCGCTTTTGCGCTCGGCGTTCTGTCACTTCTGGGGTCGCGGGTTCCTTCCAGCCTCAAGGTGTTTCTGGCGACGCTCGCTATCCTGGACGATCTCGCAGCCGTCGTCATCATCGCCATTTTCTATACGGCTGAAATCTCCATGCCATATCTCGGCGGGGCTTTCGCTGCCGCTATTGTTCTGTTCGTCATGAACCGGATGGGCGTGATGAAGCTCCTGCCCTACCTGATTGGCGGAGCAGCGCTCTGGTTCTTCGTGTTGAATTCCGGCGTTCATGCAACGGTTGCTGGCGTGGTGACGGCGCTGATGATTCCGCTGAAGCCCGCGCCCGGCAAGCCCGACGACATGACCTCGCCGCTGCATATACTGGAACACGCACTGGCCAAGCCTGTTGCCTTCATCATCGTGCCAATTTTCGGCTTCGCCAATGCGGGCATATCGTTCGCCGGTCTCGATGCCTCGGTGATGCGGGATACACTCACGCTTGGCATCATGCTTGGCCTTTTCATCGGCAAGCAGCTTGGCGTTTTTGGAGCGGCATGGCTCGCGATCAAGACGGGTCTCGCGCAGAAGCCGCTTGGGGCCACGTGGATACAGCTTTACGGCGTGGCGGTCCTGTGCGGGATCGGCTTCACAATGAGCATCTTCATTGGCCTCCTCTCCTTCCCGTCCGAACTCATGCAAGCGGAAACAAAGATTGGAGTGCTGGCTGGCTCGGGCCTGTCGGCTATCTGCGGCTATATTCTGCTGCGGCTGGTCACAAAACCGAAAAACGCCTGACGGGAACGATACTGCCGCTCGGAAAACAAAAATTCCGGGCGGTTTCCTTTGTGTTTCCCATATTGCTTCCTACATTCCGGCTGAGAGCCTGAATGGTTTCAGTTAGCAGGAGTTTGCCTTGCCCGGTTTATTGACGCGCCTTGTTCCACGCCGCTTCCGCCCGGTTTCCATCGAGATACCTGTCGTGCGACTGCATGGCGCCATCATGTCCGGTGGATCTGCATTCCGCCCGATGCTTTCACTGGCGTCGACAGCAGCAATCCTTGAAAAGGCGTTCACCGACAAGGAAGCGCCTGCCGTTGCCATTTCGCTCAATTCACCCGGCGGTTCGCCGGTTCAGTCCCGCCTGATCTACCGGCGTATGCGCGATCTCGCAGCCGAACATCAGAAGAAGGTCTTCATCTTCGTCGAAGATGTCGCCGCCTCGGGTGGCTATATGATTGCGCTGGCCGGTGACGAAATCATCGCCGATCCGTCATCCATCGTCGGCTCTATCGGCGTTGTGTCGGCCTCGTTCGGCTTCCCTGAACTTCTGAAAAAGATCGGTGTCGAGCGCCGCGTCTATACGGCGGGCTCCAACAAGGTGACGCTTGACCCGTTCCAGCCGGAGAAGAAGGCCGACATCGAGCGACTGAAATCACTGCAGCTTGAAATCCACGAAACCTTCATCGACATGGTGAAGGAGCGGCGCGGAACGAAGCTTGCAGAAGACAAGGACCTGTTTACCGGGCTGTTCTGGACTGGCATCAAGGGGCATGAGCTTGGCTTGATTGACGGGCTTGGCGATATGCGCAGCTTCCTGCGCAAAACCTATGGAGACAAGGTCAAGCTCAGGCTCGTGGAACAGAAGCGCGGTCTTCTGGGGCGCAAGATGCCCGGCGTTGATATGGCACTCGGTAATCTTGAACCGGCTTCCATTGCCGCGCATCTCGGCGACGGTCTGCTTTCCGTGGCCGAAGAAAAGGCGCTTTGGAGCCGTTATGGTCTGTAAAAAATAAAGCGAAGGCGAAAATCGGCGTCGATTTTCGAACCAAAGCTTTGAATTCCCTCGTTTCACCATGATATGGTGTCAGAAAGCGGGGTGGGCCGCTTCCCGCCCCTTCATGAACATCCGGCATTTCGGCGTTGCGATCTGGTAATCCGAAATGCAACCCTTAAGGACTTGAGGCCATGCCCCAGCTCATCTTTCTGCTGCTGATCATCGCCGCCGCCTGGTACGGCTACCGCTCGTTCAAGCGTGAAGCCTCGCGCGTGTCCCAGCGTGTGCGTCAGGCAGAAAAGGAAGCGCAGAACCGGGCTCATGGCACACTCGTGCAAGACCCCAAAACCGGCGAATATTACGTCAAGAAGGACTGACCTTTCCATCAGAAGCAGTTGCCGAAGAAGCGGCGCGGTGGCTTCCGTAACCGGACGGCCATGGTTTCTTTAGAGCGGTTCCTATTTTAACAGAATCGTCGGAACCGCTCTAACTATTTGTTTCATCGCATTTGCCTCACGCAAAACCGTTACAAACTTTTGCTGGAAATGCTCTATTCCCGGTCCATAACCAGAAATGACCACTTCCCCGAAAACCGAAAAAACCGCCAATGCCGGATTTTCCGGTGCCGTGACGCGACTGGCCCCGGCCAAGATCAATCTCGCGCTGCATGTGACGGGGCGTCGTGACGATGGCTACCATCTGCTCGATATGCTGGTCGTCTTTGCGCGTTTTGGCGACAGCGTTCGTGTTGAATTTGCGGAAAAAGACAGCTTCACTGTCAGCGGTCCTTTTGCAAAGGGCATACCGCTCGATGGCGGCAATCTGGTTCTCAAAGCGCGCGAGACCTTGCGCGAGCATGCGCAAAGGGCAGTGCCGCCCGTGGCCATTCATCTGGAGAAGAACCTTCCGATTGCGTCGGGCATAGGCGGCGGATCGAGCGATGCCGCAGCAACGCTGCTGGCACTTGATGCGTTGTGGGGCCTTGATCTCGGTTTCGACCAATTCGCCACGATGGGGCTTGCTCTTGGTGCCGACCTGCCCATGTGCCTGCATGGCGCATCAAAGGGAACACCATTGGCCGCACGCGGTATCGGCGAAGACCTGACCCCGGTTGCCGAATTTCCGGCCTTGCCCATGTTGCTCGTCAATGATGGAACCGCTGTCGCAACACCGGATGTTTTTCGCGCGCTCGACAAACGCGATCATCCGGCACTGAACCTTGCTTCCCATGCAGACATCGCCCCCCTTTGCGCCTATCTGCAAACAACCCGCAACGATCTTCTAGCGCCGGCGCTGAAACTGGCACCCCGGATCGGTGACAAGCTTGAGATGCTTCACGCAAGCGGAGCGCTCTACGCACAGATGTCGGGTTCAGGTGCCACCTGCTATGCAATCTTTGAAGACATGGCAGCCACCGAACAGGCAGCCGCACGCCTTTCAGCCGAAAGGCCTGACTGGTTCGTAATCGCGACCCAAAGCGTCCCGTCCCGAAAATAGTTTCTCGACGGCTCCCATCCAAAACTCCACAAAACTGCCCCATTGTTCACTCTCATTGGACAATATATTGGGACAGACTGTTCGCGCTTTTTGAACAAAAGGCCTCGTACAACAATTTCGTGAAGGCTGATATATAATGCAATTTATTGAATACATTCATTTATTTCTTATAAATCATCAATACTCCAGAAATTTGGCCGCACAAATGTGTGATTAAGAAAACATTTTCGTGACTGGAACTTTTCCTCACTGTCACCCATTTGAGATGCATCGGAACGACGAACAAAACGCCGCTCCACTTTCCAAGGAGATAGGAAAATGAAAAAGATTGTTCTTGCTGCCGCTGCCCTCGCTCTTAGCGCCGGTGCTGCTTTTGCTGAAAACCCACGCGTTGGCGAACCTGCCGATCTTTATGCAAACGACCGTACCCCGGTTGCTTCGCAGAAGGTCGACTACACGGCTCCAGCTTCGATCAGCCAGTCCTCATTCCAGGACGGTTCGGCTCATCGCTTCGGTGATGCATCGCCTTCGAGCTATCAGAACTAAGTTTTCTGAAAACTTAAGCGCATCCCGAAAAGTGTGAAACGGTTTTCGAACAAGATGCGCGCGGTACAAAAAGTTAGTGCAGGGCGTTGTCAAAAGCCTCCCAGCCGATGACGCCCCGATAAATTCCCAAGCTGGATATTCCTCCCAATCATTCAGCTTCCCCCAGTTATCTCCCCGATGGATGGCATGGTGCCACCCGGGAGCCCCGGAAAGGCTTCTATGCCATCCGAAGGGGCGATCATAAGGATTAAGAAAATGAAGAAGTTTGCTCTTGCTGCCGTTGCCGTTGCCCTTAGCGCCGGTGCTGCTTTCGCTGAAAACCCACATGTTGGCGAACCTGCCGATCTTTATGCAAACGACCGTACGCCGGTTGCAACGCAGAGCCAGAAGGTCGACTATACGGCTCCTGCCTCGATCAAGGCTCCGGTCTATCAGGACGGTTCGGCTCATCGCTTTGGCGATGCTTCGCCTTCCTCTTACCAGAACTAATCCGGCCAGAACTAATCCGGTCGGCATATCTGACGAAAAAGGCGAAGCTTCCAGCTTCGCCTTTTTGCTTTTCTTAGTCTTCGTGGGGCGGCAGAATGGGGTGCCTGAGGCGGGTTGGTCGCAAGCGCTGCGGAAGCTGGTCAAACGCCACGCCGTCGAGCAGCAGCGGTTTTACAATGTCCAACCGAACCAGAAGCCCGGCATCGAGTGTCGCCTTGTGACCGAAGATTTTACGGACCGTACCGAAGCCGCTGTCTTCCCGCAGTGAAAAGCGCGCGACACCGCCATCCTGATCCATATGGCGACGGAGGACTTCCTCCCACCCATCCTGCGGAACAGCGCCCGGCTTCAGCAAAAGCACCCATGGCGTGCGAATTTCATCGAGCGCCGCCTCAATATCCATTTCAGCATAAAAGGCACAGCCTGCACCCAGCGCGACGAGAGCGGTTTCGTCCGATGATCCCCGGTCGATGACCGTAACGCGGCGCAGCAAACCCTCCACGACAGCCGGTACCAAAGCCGAAAGCGTGTGGGCCAACGGTCTTTCAGAATTGAGGGTTTCGATAACGACTGACAACATGCGCGCTTCATATATCAAGAATACGTGAGCGGAAAGCTGTCACGCATATGTTCTTGCTTTGTTCCAAATCTTGCGATAGGAATAGATTCATCAAAGCAGAGTCGCATGGCAGCACGACACGCACAACAGAACGGTTTTTAGAGCGCATCCCGAAAAGTGCGAAACGGTTTTCGGAAAAGATGCGCGTAAAAACAAATGATTAGAGCGTCGATCAGATAGAAACGCGCTCTAAGCTGTTCCTCGGTTTGTTTTCGTCGTGATTGCGCAACGCTCGATGTTTCCATTCAGGGAGACGAAGATGGAAGTGATCCAGCAGGCAGATATCATCAAGCAGGCCGACAGGGCTGCCTTCGGTAGTGGGCGCGCGGATCACGCCAATGCGATGATCGGTGAGGCTGGCTTGCGCATCGATCACGCTCGCAGGCGCGGGCGTGGCGCGGGCATAAATCCGACCGGACGCTTTGAGCCGACGACGCGGCATGAATTCGATGACGGCTGGACCACGCTTGAGGAACTGCCGCCGTTCAAGACCGACGTGCAGATCGAAAAGCCGCGCACGATCATCACCCGCAACGATTCACCAGACATCAATTTCGACCGCTCGGTCAATCCGTATCGGGGTTGCGAGCATGGCTGCATCTATTGTTTTGCCCGTCCGACCCATAGTTACATGGGGCTTTCCGCCGGCCTCGATTTCGAATCCCGCCTGTTCGCGAAGCCGGATGCCGCGCGCCTTCTGGAACGCGAGTTGGCCAAGCCCAATTATCAGCCGAAAACCATCGCCATCGGCACCAACACTGATCCCTATCAACCGGTCGAGAAGAAATGGCGCATCATGCGCGAAATTCTCGAAGTGCTGGAGGCCGCCAATCATCCGGTCGGCATCGTGACGAAATCCGCCCTGGTGGTGCGTGACATTGATATTCTAAGCCGCATGGCCGAGAAAGGTCTGGCCAAGGTCGCCTTGTCGGTCACAACGCTTGATGCCCATCTGTCCCGCACGATGGAGCCGCGCGCCTCGACGCCGACACTGCGGCTTCAGACCATCCGCAAGCTGGCCGATGCGGGTGTTCCAGCGTCCGTCATGATGGGGCCGGTCATTCCGGGGATCAATGATCACGAGATCGAACGCATTCTGGATGCCGCCTATGCCCAGGGCGCGCGCGAAGCGGGTTATGTTCTGCTGCGCCTGCCACTCGAAGTAGCGCCTTTGTTCAAGGACTGGCTGCTGCGCAATTACCCGGATCGCTATCGTCATGTCATGTCGCTGGTGCGCTCCATGCGCGACGGCAAGGATTATGACGCCGAATGGGGAAAGCGCATGCGCGGCACTGGTCCCTATGCATGGCAGATCGGACGTCGTTTCGAGATTACCGCGCGCAAGCTCGGCTTCAATGCACGACGGCTGCAGTTGCGCACCGATCTGTTCGAACCGGTCGAAAAAGGAGGCAAGCAGCTTTCGCTGTTTTAGGAAAGACACCCAGCGAAAAGGTAAGCCTAACCTTGGGTTGGGGTCGTTTTCAAACTGCATACCCTATCAGTCGTCAATTCAGTTTCCGTCTGATTTGTCCTTCAGACGGAGGGGCTACCTGCTTTCACGCCACCGTCCTCGAGCAGGGCCCTTGCGGAGAATCGGAAGCAATGCGAGCATTGCCGCCAAATGAAACGCTCGGCTTCTGATTCTCCGCTCCTCTTTGATATCCCGCTCGCGCCTGACTTTTCTGAAGAGAAAAGACTGCTTTCGCGTGGACTAAAACACATCGCCGGCATCGACGAAGCCGGACGGGGGCCCTTGGCCGGTCCTGTGGTTGCCGCTGCGGTTGTTCTTGATATCAATGACCTTCCAGATGGCCTGGACGATTCCAAGCGTCTCACGGCTGCAAAGCGTGAAGCGCTTTACGAAACCATTTTGACAAAGGCCGTCACCGTTTCCGTGGCAAGCCTCAGCGCGCGAAGCATCGACGCAAGCGACATCAGGAAGGCCGCGCTGGAAGCCATGCGTCGCGCCTCTGTCGGCCTGACCCTGCGGCCATGCCACGCGCTGATCGACGGACGTGATGTTCCGCCGGGGCTTCCCTGCCCAGGTTCGGCGCTGGTCAAGGGCGATCAGCGCTCCGTTTCCATCGCCGCCGCCTCCATCGTCGCCAAGGTAACACGCGACCGGATGATGATCCGTGCCGGTGCCGTGCATCCACCCTATGGGTTGGAGATACATGCAGGTTACGCGACCGTGAAGCACCGCACCGCCATCGAAGCGGCTGGCCCCGTTCCCGGTATCCATCGCTACACTTTCGCGCCCATCAAAGGCCGTTATAGCGTTTAGAGCGCGTTTCGATCTGATTGGCGCTCTAAGCTATTATATTTTCAAGCATAATCTTATCGATCCTCGTTTCACTCCGGTCGGACTATGCTTTAAACAGCCGCCAACTTGGCCGCGAAGCCGAAAAGCAGCGTTGCAAAACCCCAGCGCTGGACTGACTGTATGGCAGGATAACGCTTGAACAGGCTTCCGAGCGACGAGCCAGTAAAGGCGTAGATCGTATCGAACGACAATCCCACCGTGGTCATGATCGCCCCCAGAAGTGCAAACTGGAGCGCAATACTGCCATTTTCGGGATGAACGAACTGCGGCAGCAGAACCGAACAGAAAAGCAGCGCTTTCGGGTTGAGGAGATTGGTGAGAAGACCTTTCCGAGCCGACGCCATATAGGATCGTCGCTCACGCACACCGCCGACTGTATCCACTGTCGGCAACGCATGGCGCAGAATGCCTATGGCAAGCCAGACCAGATAGCAGGCGCCGATAATCCGGACCAACTGAAACGCTACAGGAAAGGCATGAAGGAGCGCAGCGAGACCAAGTGCGGCAAGTGCCACATGACAGGCACGCGCAATTGCAAGCCCTGCTGCCGCTGCAAGCGCATGCGCCCTGCCCTCAGCCGCGCCGGTCTGGAGTAGCAGAAGCATATCCGGCCCCGGAATAAGAAATGCAGCAGCCAATGCGCCCGCATATAACCACATCTCACCCATCGATATCGTCCACCAGAGCATTTCCAGCAAATTGCGAAGCGTCTATGCAAGGAAATCAGTTCACTGGACTGATTTCATTTCCCGCTTCGATGCGTAGGATAATGCGAAAAAGAAAGTACCAGCCTGACCGCTATGCGAAGCAGTGGCGTATCGAAACTATGCGGAGACGCATGCGCATGTCCTTGCGATTTGTGGCCCAATGTTTCTGATTTGTGGTATATTCTACCAATATACTAACTCTGATTGTCGAATCATGCCAAAATTGAAACTGGACGCTATAGACCGCAAGATACTGACCGCACTTCAGGAAGATGCGCGGCTCTCCAATGTACAACTGGCAGAGAAAGTCGGCCTGTCGCCCTCTCCATGCCTGCGGCGCGTCAAGATGCTCGAAAAGGCAGGTGCTATTCAAGGTTATCATGCAGCACTCGACCGCAATGCGGTCGGGCTTGGATTGACTGTTTTCGTCGGCATCCGGGTGGAGCGCCATCACGAGGAAACTGCGACTGCGTTTCGCACCTCCGTGCAAAATCTGCCGGAGGTCTTTTCATGCCATCTCGTGTCGGGAGAATCCGATTTTCTGTTACAGGTGGTGGTTGCTGATCTCGCTGCCTATGAACGCTTTCTATCCGGCACGCTGTTGCGGCTTCCCGGCGTGATCGACATTCGGAGCAACTTCGCCATTCAAACGGTCAAATCACAAGGAGAGCTGCCGCTTGCCCATCTGGCAGACCTCAAGGACTGACCGCACTTCGTACCGCCGGAGGGCCATCATGCCGGATATTGTCAATGCGGTTCTCGTCGGCCCCAAGGGCATTCTTCTTGGGCACCGCAGCCCGGATCGTCGCGCGTATCCAAATCGGTGGAGTTTACCGGGCGGTCATGTTGAAGCGGGCGAGAGCTTTGAAAGCGCGCTCCAACGGGAAATCGACGAGGAACTCGGGTTAACGATCCGGTTGTTCTCATTCCTTGCCATCATAGAGGTCGCAAATCCGGTCGCGTCATTCCACCTCTTTACGGTCACCGCCTGGGGCGGCCACCCCACCATTCGCGACCGGGAACACACGGAACTGCGATGGTTCACGCCAGCGGAAGCTTGTGCACTGGATGATCTTGCTTTGGAGGAATATCGACCATTGTTTGACAAACTGGGCGGCATGGCAGCCAGCCTCTGATCAGACTGCACTGAAATCAATTTCTCGACCCAAGCCAACAAAAAACGCCGCCCTTTTGAGGCGGCGTTTCCCTGAAACTATATGAGTCGGGATTAGTTCAGGTTCGACTTGACCTGCGACAGAGCATCCTTGAACAGGTTGCCTGCGACCTTCGTGTCTACCTTGTCGGCAACGATCTTGCCGGCTGCGGCGACTGCGAGGTCAACTGCCGAAGCACGAACTGCGTTGATGGCATCGACTTCAGCCGTTGCGATCTTCTGTTCGGCCAGCTTGTTACGGCGTGCAACATATTCTTCCGTCGCGCGCTTGGCGTCTTCGAGAAGCGCCTTGGCTTCACGCTCGGCGGAAGCAACGATGTCGCCAGCTTCCTTTTCGGCTTCCTTGCGCTTGCGATGATATTCGGCCAGCAGCTGCTGGGCTTCTTCGCGAAGCGTGCGAGCTTCTTCCAGTTCGTTCTTGATGCGATCAGCGCGCTCGTCGAGCGAACGACCAACCATGCCCGGAACCTTCAGGTAAGCCAGGATTGCCAGGAAGATAATGAGGCCAATCAGTGCCCAGAATGTAGCGTCCATTGTCCTCTCCTCAGGCGTTCGAAGCCTTGACGGCTGCTGTTACCGAAGCCTTGTCGGCCTTGGTGCCCAGAAGCTGTTCGACGATCTCTGCCGTGGTTTCCTCGGCAATGTTGCCGACGTCGCTCATGGCCTTGGTCTTGATCGCGGCGATACGTTCTTCGGCTTCCTTGAGCTTGCCTTCAAGTGCAGCTTCAGCCGCAGCACGCTCTGCGTCGGCTTCGCCCTTGCCCTTTTCACGAGCGGCTTCGGCAATCGAAGCAGCCTTGGTGCGGGCCTGGGTCAGTTCCTGCTCATAGGCAGCAATAGCGTTGTCGGCATCCTGCTTGAGGCGGGCTGCCTGCTCGAGATCCTGAGCGATACGGTCGCGACGGGTTTCGATCACGCCGCCGATGCGCGGCAGAACCACGCGCGACATGAACAGATAGAAAAGCCCGAAGGTGATCGCGAGCCAGAGGATCTGCGATGCATAGTGGGTGGAATCAAACGGCGGGAATACGCCGCTGCCGTGTCCGGCATCGTGAGCGACCCCGGTTTCGGTGTGCACAGCATCAGCTGCGCCGTGCTCGCCAGCAGCAGGTGCCGGTTGCGATTCGGTGGCGGTTTGGGCAAACGCCGTGGACACGAACATCCAGATTTCCCCTTTAATCCAGCACGATCTGATCCAGATGGAGAAGGATCATGCCTTACTCAGACGACATATGCAAAGGCCAGCCGCGTCTGCATCTTTCGACGGAATATGACCAGAAAGGCCATGTTCCCAAAGCTGCTTCGCGGCCAGCCCGTTTCTTGCGACCGTTGATTAGACGGCGAAGAGGAGCAGAAGCGCGATGAGCAGCGAGAAGATGCCCAGAGCTTCCGTAACGGCGAAACCGAACACCAGACGGCCGAACTGGCTGTCAGCAGCGGACGGGTTGCGCAGAGCGCCGGAGAGGTATTGGCCAAAGATATTGCCGAGGCCGAGAGCCGTACCGGCCATACCGAAACAGGCGAGACCGGCGCCGATGTACTTTGCTGCTTCCGCTTCCATGTTAAGCTCCTTCTGGATTGAATATAAGCGCGGATTTCAGTTCTGGCGGTCGCCCGCCGGCTTGAACTCAGTGTCCCGGATGTACTGCGTCGTTGATGTACATGCAGGTGAGAACGGTAAACACGTAGGCCTGCAGGAAGGCTACGAGGAATTCCAGTGCGGTGATCGCGACCGTCATGATCAGTGGCAGCACAGCGCCACCGATGCCGATGGGCCCAAGTGCAGCCAGCGAAACGACGAAGCCCGCAAAAACCTTGAGCGTGATGTGACCGGCGAGCATGTTCGCAAAAAGACGAACAGAGAGGCTGATCGGACGCGAAAGGAACGAGATGATTTCAATGGCGACAACCAGCGGCACGATGATGCCCGGAACGCCGCTCGGCACAAACAGCTTGAGGAAGCCGAAGCCGTGCTTGAAGAAACCGTAGACGATAACCGTACCGATAACCAGAATGGCAAGGGCAAAGGTCACGATGATCTGGCTCGTAACCGTATAGAAATACGGGAAAAGACCGAGGAAGTTTGCGACCAGAACGAACATGAACAGCGAGAAGACGAAGGGGAAGAACTTCATGCCCTTCGACCCTGCTGAATCCCGCAGGCTGGTGGCCACGAATTCGTAAGCCATTTCCGACACCGACTGAAGACGGGTCGGGATCAGGCCGCGGCCCGAAGACGTCAGATAAAGGAAGCCCGAAGCGACCACGACGGTTGCGACCATGAAGGCCGAAACATTCGTGAACGACAGGTCCACACCGCCTACATCGATGGGAATCCACCGGGAAACCTGGAACTGATGGATCGGATCGTTCGCCACCTTAACCTCGTCTGTCTTCCCTGCCCGAAGGCAATTTTGGCCTGCCCGAAGGCGATTTGGTCTGCCCGCAGGCGGCTTGGCCTACCCGAAGGCATTTTAGTCTCGGGCCAGAAGGCCCACCTGTTCACTTACACTTGAACGAACTTTACCGTGAAGCTCGTCAAGTCCTATTTCTTGTCGTTCTTTTCCGCGCTAGATTTGATGTTGCCCTGTTCGGCAACATATCCAGCGGAACGAAGCACGTTGAGGACGCCCGCACCAAAGCCCAGAAGGAGAAATACGATCAATCCCCAGGGCGATGTGCCGGCGACACGATCAATGAACCAGCCAATCAGCGCACCCACCACAACCCCTGCGATAAACTCGCTGGAAATCTTCATGGCCTGCGCGACCGAGCTTGCAGTCGCCGATCGCTCCTCCTCGGAAGCCGGTTGCTTGAGCACACCCTTCTTGGCCAGTTCGGCCTCCAGGCGGTTCAAACGCTGATCCAGCTCCCCGGAACCGGGTTCGTTCTTCGCATTCTTGATGGTACCGGATGGCTTTCCGGGTTCAGTCCCGCGCGCCATTGGCAGCTCCTTTTCTCAAGAAATACGAGGATTTCAATCCCATTTCCAAGTTGGGCGCAACATATTGACACGCCGTCCGCTAGTCAAGGCGGTGCAGGCATTGGTCCAGAAGGTTTTTTATCCAACAAACTCAAGCACTTAGGTATTGGTGCGACTCATTTTCCGACCAAAGGATCAGATTGGCCACATTATTGGCTAAAAAAACGGAATCGATTTTGGACGGTCGCACCCTGTTCGGGTGGGGCTGAAAGGCGGCCTTATGCGCCTGTTCGGCCTTTTAGTCCGCTAACAAAAACGTGAGTTGAAACCGGTCGATCCCGCCAGTGCTCGAGAGCGGAGCGATCAGCTCCATCCGCCGCCATAGGTCCGATAGAAAATGTGGAGGCCGATCTTGGCGACCTTCTTCATGGTCGGAGCCCAGAACGGGCGAACATAGGTCGCGTGGTAATGCGTGGCGGAGCCGACTTCCGGTAGCCATATCTGACCAGCAGAGACAGTCTTTGCAACCTGCTGTGCCATGCGCCATTGCGGCATTTCGGTCACGCGGTGCTTCTGGCCGTCGCAGGCAAACGAAAACTGGCAGGCATTGAGCCAGTCGCGATTCTGGTAAACCACGCCGCAGATCGAGCCCGGATAGGCCGGGTTGCGCACGCGGTTGAGAACGACCTGCGCGACGGCAACCTGCCCCTTCACCGTTTCGCCGCGGGCTTCATAATAGACAGCTTCGGCAAGGCACTTCTGTTCGCTCTTGCTGAAAGCGGAAGGCGGCAGTGGCGTAGCCGCCCATTCGTGGTCCTTCTCGCCTATAGGCGGCACGAAGCGGCCTTCATCCGGCTGTGGCTTCAAAATGCTTTCGAAAGGCGATGTCTTGCCATAGTCCGGCGTCGCAGGCGCATAACCAAGGGCCAGCACGTCCGGCTGGTCATTGGTAATGAGCTTGGCAAGCTGGGTCGGCATTTCGGAGCGCGGCTTTGGCGGCTTGACAGCATGGAACGCCATGGTGATGGCTACTTCCTTGCCTTCCAGCTTGCTGGAAAAGGCCATTTTCGCGTCCGTCTTTTCAGGCGGACGCGTAATCATGCTGATCTTTTCGAACATGCTGCCGGCAGTGAAGGCCTTGGCGGGCGCCTTGGGCTTCACCGAGACAAGACGCCCCGTCTTGTCGGAACGATTGATGCGGTTTTCATCCGGGTTCGGATCATCCGGGCCGAGCTTGGCCGTCTTTTTGCCTCCGGACAGCGCAACACGACCGATGCCCGGCACTTCAATACCGTTTGTCGCGATGCTGCCCGTTACAGTCGTTGCGTCCACAAAGGGCATTTCGGCCTGATGCACGGAGCCGACCGGCGCCTTGGCGACGAAGGCAGTCCAGCGATGCGATCCCAGATCCGCCGACGGCACCAGGCTCGCCATGTCCTGAAAGGCAATCGCATTGGAATTGAAGAGATAGGTCATGGCTGCCAGAACCAGCGGCACCAGGCGATGCGGCTTATGAACTGTCTGGCGTGGCTTTGCCCTTACCGCGTAATAGCGTCCCTCTTCCGGGCAATAGCCCGTGACGGGGTAATGCCACACCGGCTCGGCAACGGCCTTCCTTCGACCAAACAGCGCTCGTAAAGATACAAGACGCACCGCACACTCCACTCACACTGACTAAACTGATGCGGCGATAACGGAGTATTAACCTTGCCCGATGGGTGGAGGACACGCTTGCGGCTCTGGCTAATACAGTCATTATCAGCAGCGCATTAACCATGAACGAATATGGTTAATGCGGGGTTTAAGCAGTTTCAGCTTTGCGAAAACCGGATTGCTGTAGCGAGGAGGTGCATCATGGATAAGGTTACGGGTGGATGCCTGTGCGGCAATGTCCGCTTTGAAGCGTCAGGGCGGCCATATCGGGTCGGCATCTGCCATTGCCTTGACTGCCGCAAGCATCACGGCGCCCTGTTTCACGCTTCGGCGATATTTCCGGAAGCTGCGGTTACGGTCGAGGGAGAGACCCGTGACTATGCGGGACGATTTTTCTGCCCCCGCTGCGGGTCGCCGGTTTTCGGACGCAGCGCAGATGAAGTCGAAGTCAATCTCGGGTCACTCGACGCAATCAACCAGTTCAAGCCGACCTATGAACTCTGGACCATCCGTCGCGAATCCTGGCTGCCGCCATTCCCGGACACGAAGGGCTACGAACGCGACCGGGATGGGTCGAGCCGTTTTGAGGATTAAATGTCATCTTTTCTTTGATGACTGCCGTTCTATTTGCGATGAAACCAGTATCGTCAAAGTTTCGGGGAGGGAATCTATGGAGTGGCTTGAAAATCGGAATTATCGCGCTGGCTTTTTTCGGAGGGGAATGATGAACACACGCTTTTCACCTGCCTGTGCCGCACTTCTGCTTGCTGCTGCGATGACACTTCCGGCAGGGAGCGTCTTTGCCAAATCAGCCTGCGATGGCGTGACGACCACGCTCACCAGGCAGCAGAAAGCAGACTACAGGTCTCTCATCGCACAAAGCCTCGGCAAGAAAGTCAAACCGGCTTCCGTCAGTATTGAGAGCTTCATGCAATATGGCAACTGGTCCGTCGTCTATGCGGATGTTCCGGTGGCTGATCCCGGCTATTTCTTTTTCAACCTTTCCGGCAAGTCGCCCAAACTGAAGGACGTCTGGGGTGGGATGGCTGAAAGAAGCGAGATACCCGATCTGGTCAAATGGGCTGAAAAGCTCGGCGCCAACAAGGAAATTGCTGCCTGTTTTGCCGATACGGCAACCGCTTCTTAAGTTGTGGCCATGACTTCACAGACCATGTTCGACTTGTGAAAGCCCCAATCATCTGTGAAAAGCAGGTCGATACTGACCTGTTCAAAGCGAGCACCATGTTCAAGAAAATCCTCTTCGCCATAGTGCTCATCGCTATTGCATTATTCGGCTATACGAAGGTCATGGCCAGGATAAGCCTGGCCGAGCCTCCGCGTGCTGCACCGTCCGAACAACAGGCCGATGCGATCCGGGTTGAAAAGGCCAACCGCCAGATGACCCTGTTGCGCGACGGCAAGACAATCGGCACTTATCAAATATCGCTCGGGAGCAATGGAGACGGTGGTCACAAGCAGCGTGAAGGTGACGAAAAGACACCTGAAGGCCGCTATATTATCGACTGGCGCAACCCGCGCTCAATGGCGCATCTGAGCCTGCATATTTCCTATCCGAACGAAAACGACAAACAGGCGGCCGCCGCAGCCGGTCATGCACCGGGCGGCAATATCATGATACATGGCCTGCCGAATGGCTGGGGCTGGCTGGCGTCCGTACACCGGCTTTGGGACTGGACCGATGGCTGTATTGCTGTCACCGACGCAGAAATGCGCGACATATGGGCAAGGGTACCGAACGGAACGCCGATTGAGATTCTGCCCTGACGGCCTGTAGCCTATCGCTAACCTTCCGGGCAGCCTCTAGAGCATTTCCTGTTTTGATTGGATCATTGGAAATGCTCTATCTCTTTGTTTTTACGCATGTCTTATCCCGAAACCGGTTCCTACTTTCGGGAGACATACTCTAGCTCTTCACAGACCAGCGTTCGATATCTGCGCTTTGCCCGATCAATGCGAGACCGTTGGCGATGGAGTCAAACTGGTTCGAGCTCGTTACCTCGGCGTCGGGGAAGCGGTTTTCAAATACCGTGCGGATGACCGGTACGAAAGATGTGCCGCCAGTGAGGAAAACACGGTCGATAGACGACGTTTCCAGCTCCGCTTTATCCACCGCCTGCTGCACCGACTGTTCAATCTGGCGCACATCGTCTGCGATCCAGTTTTCGAAATCGTTGCGTGTGATGTCGGAACGGATTTCGAAGTCGTCGGCCTTGAAATGCAGTTCCGACATGCGCTGCGAGGAGAGACGCACCTTCAGGTCCGAAACGGCGCGGTAGATTTCATAGCCGTAATCGTTCTCGATCAGGTTGATGAAATGTTCGAGCGGCTTCGGATCGACCGCTTGCCGGGCCAACTCGTCCAGATCGCGAATGGTCGCCGGAGAGTTCATCAGGAACAGCGTGTTCCAGCGCGCAAAATTTGCATAATAATGGTTCGGTATGGTCAGCCTTTTGCCGAAGGACTGGTACTCCGTACCCTTTCCAAGCAGCGGCGAAACGGCATTGTCGATGATGCGATAGTCGAACGTATCGCCCGCAATGCCAAGACCCGTCTGGCTGAGCGGGGTGAAGCTGAGGCCATTCTTGCCCACTTCGAAGCGCACGATGGAAAAGTCGCTCGTACCGCCGCCGAAGTCGGCCACCAGAACGGTGGATGCAGCTTTCAGTTCCTGTGCATAGAAATAAGCGGCAGCAACCGGCTCATAAACGTAGTGAAGATCGGTGAAGCCGAACGCCCGGAACGCCTTTTCATAGCGCTGCATGGCCAGCGCTTCATCCGGTGAAGCGCCCGCAAAGATCACCGGCCTGCCGATGACCACGCGATTGCCCTTTGGCGGCAAGCGGTCCCCCAGCCGCGCGGCGACCGTTTCGAGGAAGGTCGTCAGAATATCCTCGAACTTGAAGCGCTTGCCGAAAACCGGCGTATCGGTGAAAGATTTCGATGCCGCGAATGTCTTGAACGATTGCAGCATGCGTGTGGAATGCGGCGCATTGACGAATGCGTCCATCGCCCAAGGTCCGCTTTCAACAGTGCGCTCGCCGGTTTCGCGATCCTGCCAGAAGCAAAGGATCGAGCGATAGCCGGTAATCTCAGCGCCATCCTTCGGAACGCTCAGGACGACCGTGGTTCCGTCGGGTGCTGCCACAGACAGAACGGTGTTCGTCGTGCCGAAGTCGATGCCCAATGTCACGCCGTCAAAACGGCTCTGGTCAGCCTTCGTCATCACTACACCTTTTTTGGAGAAAACCGGGGAGCGGGCGAATTAGCAGCCGCGGAAGCCAAGCTCAACCTGAAAGTGCCGATTTAAACATTTGCTGCGATCACGATCTCGATTGCCCTGTCCAGATGAGAAGAATTTCCGGTCGCGCAAATGTTAATGCGTGTTTTTAAAGTTTACATGACCTCTTTCTTCTGCCTGCTAGGTTTCTGCGCCGCAACTGGAGTGGTTCGTCTTTCATTCACATCCCCGGAACTGCTCCACTTATTTGTTTTCACTGCCTTCACGTAACGCCAGATATTTTCTGTCTGGCTTCGCTATGCTCTAGGTTATCCAACAAATGAAAGCGATACTCATGGCGTTTCTCTCACGTACGGTTCTTGCCACTGTCCTGCTTTCGGCCAGTGCGCTTCCCCAAGCTGCAAATGCTCAGGAGACGGCCAATCAGCCGATAGCAAGCGGTTATCACAGCAGCGGTCAGGCCACCGCAGAAGTGAGCGGTGTCGTGGCAGATGGCGACAAGCTGACCGTCAAGGTCCGCTTCATCAATGCCAAGGAAGGCGGAAGCGTTTCAACGACACTTTACACCGCGCTGTCTGACAAGGACTACGAGAATGATTATTATCTTCTCGCAGGCGACAAGAAATATCTTCTGCTGAAAGACTCCGAGGGCAAGCCGCTTGCTCCGGCGTCTGTTTCCTTGTTCGGCACGGGTCATGTGGTCGGTGTCTGGCACGGCGTCTTTCCTGCTCCACCGAAGGGCCAGAAGGTGACGCTCTATATCAAGGGGGTTGAGCCGCTCGGACCGTTCGCAGTTCCCGCCGAATAGGGGGCGGCCATGACCAATCAGATCAAAGGCTGCATCGCTTTAGGGCTTGCCGTGCTCTGCCTGCCGTCCATTGCGGCAGCGCAGACTACAAGCACCGACAACAGCGCTTATATTCGCGACCTCGTGCCCGAAATCCGTGATCTGGTTTCGGCATCGGGCAGCACCGATGGCAAGGCGCGTGGCCTGTCCGGTGCGGCACAGGAAATTGTCGAGAAGAGCGGCAATATCACCATGCGCGAAACCGATGACAGCATCGTCCTTTCCGTGACGAGCGATATTCTGTTCGATTTCGATAGCGCCAAACTGACTGGCAAAGCCAAGGCAACGCTGACCGATATTGCCAGAATATTGGAAAGCATGCCGGATTCCGCCGTCCGCGTGGTGGGCCATACGGATTCCAAGGGGTCCGACAGCTATAACGACAAGCTGTCGAAAAACCGCGCCGATGCGGTCATCAAGTTTCTCGTCGGCAATGGTGTCCCATCTGCACGGTTGAAGCCGGAAGGACGTGGCGAAAGCGAACCTGTCGCGCCCAACGAGATCAAGGGCAAGGACAATCCCGATGGTCGGGCGCAGAACCGGCGTGTCGAATTTGTGCTGCCTAAGGCGTGATGCCGTCTCATCCCTTCAAACAAAAAAGCCCGGAGCGATCCGGGCTTTTTCTCTCTATGGCGTTTATTTCTTTTTCTTCGCGCGGCCTGCGAACGGATTATCCGAAGTGCGCAATGACAGCCTTATCGGCACACCCGGCATATCGAAAGTTTCACGCAGGCCGTTGATGAGATAGCGCACATAGGATTGCGGCATCGCATCGGGGCGCGAGCAGGATACGACAAAGCCCGGCGGCCGGGTCTTCACCTGCGTCATATACTTGACCTTGAGGCGGCGTCCCGAAACTGCCGGCGGCGGCTGATGCGCGATGACGCCTGCCAGCCAGCGGTTGAGACGCCCGGTCGAAACGCGGCGGTTCCAGATTTCGTGGGTCTTGACGACATTCTCCATGAGCTTGTCGATACCCTGTCCGCGCTCGCCGGAAATCGGCACGGCGCGAAGCCCGCGCACCTGCGGCAGCAGGCGAGCCGTCTTCTCGTAAAGATCGGCCAGAACCATCTGGCGGTCCTCGATCAGATCCCATTTGTTGAACGCGATGATCGGCGCACGGCCTTCACGGATGATGAGATCGGCAATCTGCAGATCCTGTTTTTCAAACGGGATCGTCGCATCGAGAACGATGATAACGACTTCCGCAAAACGGATCGCACGCAGGCCGTCAGCAACCGAAAGCTTTTCGAGCTTTTCCTGCACGCGCGACTTGCGGCGCAGACCGGCGGTATCGAACAGCTTGATCTTGCGGCCACGCCATTCCCAATCCACCGAGATCGAGTCACGGGTAATGCCTGCTTCCGGTCCCGTCAGCAGGCGGTCTTCACCGAGCATCGTATTGATGAGCGTCGACTTGCCAGCATTGGGTCGGCCGACAATGGCGATCCGCAGCGGCTTGGTCGCATCATAGGCCGGGATTTCTTCTTCGTCCGGGTCTTCGATGTCGTCGCCGATCAGTTCACCGACAGCCTTTGGCGTGAAGACCTCATCGGCAACTTCCTCTTCCTTCTCGTCGGCAAAGACACGCTCTTCGCCCAAGAGTTCGACAATCGCGTCGCGCAGGTCGGGCATGCCCTGACCGTGTTCGGCAGAGATCGGGCACGGTTCGCCAAGGCCAAGCTGGAAAGCGTCATACATGCCGGACTGCGCGCCGCGCGCTTCCGCCTTGTTAGCGACCAGCACGACCGGCTTGCCGGAACGGCGCACCACTTCCGCAAAGGTGCTGTCGGTCGGCGTCAGGCCATTCTTGGCATCGACCACGAAAAGGATCACGTCAGCTTCCTGAATGGCAGCCTCGGTCTGCGCGCGCATGCGCGCTTCCAGGCTGTCATTGGCAGCTTCTTCAAGACCTGCCGTGTCGATGACCTGAAACTTCAGATCGTAGAGCTTGGCATCGTGGATGCGCCGGTCGCGCGTGACGCCCGGCAGGTCATCGACCAGCGCCAGCTTGCGGCCGACGAGGCGATTGAACAGCGTGGACTTGCCGACATTGGGACGCCCGACGATGGCGACTGTGAAACCCATGGGAGAAGATAACTCCAGAAACCAGAGCGGTTCCGCTTTCAACCGAAACGTGGAACCGCTCTATTTATTTATCTTGACGCGCATCTTATCCGAAAACCGCTTCGCACTTTTCGGGATGCGCTTGTTTTATTAAGCGCCTTGCGCGTCAGGCACGTTGACGCCTGCGCTGCGCATCAGATCGAGCATCGTATTGGAACGCTGGCGGATATTGGCCGGAGCAAGACTGTCATTGGCAATCTGCTGGAACAGTTTGACCGCATCATCGAAACGCTCAGCCTTCCAGGCTGCCAGACCCAACGCTTCGCGCGCGCTTGAACGCATCGGGTTGCCATCTGCGGAAAGCGTTTCGACGCGCTTGGCGACGTCGTCATAGGAACCGTTGTCGACCAGCAGATAGCCGGCACGCAGGCGCGCGACATCGCGAAGCGGTGCAGGCACGGCGTTATCGGCAGCGACGTCATCGAAAGCCTTCACGGCACCGGCGGCATCGCCCTTGTCCGCGAGAACCGATGCGGCGCGCAGGCGTGCCAGCACCGGATAGGAGCCGTAGCCGGTCTTCTCCAGATCATCGAGCGCCGTCAGCGCTTCGTCGTTCTTGCCTTCCGAGGCGAGGTCCAATGCGGCGAGGAACTTGTCACCGGAAGCGGAAGCCTTGCTGTCGACCCAGTGCTGATAGCCGACCCAGCCAGCCGTTCCCAGAACGATGGCCACAGCACCGCCGATCAACAGCGGACCGAAATTCCGCCAGATCTGCTTTGCCCGTTCCGAACGGATTTCCTCGTTTACCTCGCGAATGAAACTGTCGTCTGCCATGGACCTGCCACTAAAGCCAAATTGATGTTCGTATTTGTTCGTTCTGGCGCTTTTAGTCGCATTTCGCGCCATATGTAAGACCCGTCTGCGAAATAAGCCTAAACACGTGTCACAAAGTGCATTTCGGTCCGACAATAGCCTTATTCAAGAACTAGTGGAACTGTTCCTCCCCCGCTTCGTTTCGTGAATCATGCGCTTTCTGTCCCCCCGCCCTGTTCTTATGTCCGCCCTGGTTCTGGCCACCTGCACTGCGCAGGCAGAACCAATGTCTGCAAAGCCGCAATATGTGCTGATTTCCTTCGATGGCGCACATGACAATGCGCTGTGGACCCGCTCGCGCGAGCTGGCGAAGAAAAACAACGCCCACTTCACCTATTTCCTCTCCTGCGTCTTCCTGATGACCAAACAGGACCGGCGGGACTACAAGCCGTCCCACAAGCGGGCGGGTTCGTCCAATGTCGGCTTTGCGCTCAGCCGCGACGAAGTTGTCGCCCGCCTTGGCAATATCTGGCAGGCGCATCTGGAAGGAAACGAGATCGCCAGCCATGGCTGCGGCCATTTTGACGGTACCGACTGGTCGACCGCCGACTGGGACAAGGAGATCAAGGAATTTCGCCGCATTACTGCTGACGCTTACAAGAATAACGGTATCGACGGCGAGCCTGAAGGCTGGCGCGACCTTGCGCTGAAGGGCATTGACGGTTTCCGCGCGCCCTATCTCGCCGCATCGAAGCCGGTGCAGGATGCGCTCAAGGCAAACGGGTTCCGCTATCAGGCGTCCTCCATCACGCGCGGCCCCGAAGAGCCGACCCTTGCCGGTCAGTTTGCTTCTTTCGGATTGCCTCTTGTTCCGGAAGGCCCGTCACAGCGCCCTATCGTGGCGATGGACTATAATCTTTATGTCCGTCATTCGAAGGGCAAGGAAGCGCCGCAGCAATCGGTGGCTTTCGAGGAACGAGCTTACAAGGCTTTCCGGGCGGCATTCGACAAGCAATATACCGGCGAGCGCATTCCGCTGCAGCTCGGTTTCCATTTCGTGCTGATGAATGACGGCGCCTATTGGCGCGCTATGGAACGGCTCGTAACGGAAGTCTGCACCAAGCCCGATGTCAAATGCACCACCTACAGCGATTATCTGGACAGTCTCGACAAAGATGCCGTCCATGCGGGCCAGAACAGATCTTAAACGCTCCCTTTAAATCGAGGGTGTCGTCTTCAGGTTTACCTGATCGAGCGACGGCAGCGGCTCGTCATGGATGACCGCCTCGAAAGCCCTCAGACGCTTGTAGATCGACAGCAACTCGATGATCGTCGTCCATGAATTGACGAGATACTGAAACGACCCCTGCACCTGCGAGAAGACATTGGTGATCTGGTTCATCAGGCCAAGCGTCAGCTTGCCCGCCACGATGGACGGGACCAGGATCAGGGTCGGAAAGATATTGTCGGCCTGAATGTAGAAAATGCGGGCGACGTTGAAATAGACATAGTGGAAATAGAGCCGGAAATAATTGTGCCGAACGTTGCGGAACAGTTCGCCGAGCGTGATCGGCTCCGCGCGATCCGCATGATCTTCGCCATAGACCAGTTCCTTGCGGTAGGCCGCTTCGACACGCTGATTGTTGAACTCCAGCCCCGGCAGCTTGATACCGACCAGCGCCAGAAATCCGGTGCCGAAAGCAGCCCAGAAGATCGCCGCAACGACCAGGGCATGCGGCACCATGCCAACCACCGGCAGCTCGCTGACCTTTTCCGAAAAACTGAACAGGACCGGCAGAAAGGCAATCAGCGTCATCACCGATTTGACAAGGCTGACACCGAGCTGTTCCAGCGTGGTGGAAAAGCGCATCGTGTCTTCCTGCACGCGCTGGGCCGCACCTTCAATGGAACGCAGTTTCGGCCAATGGCTGACATAGTATTCGTTCATCGCCGAACGCCAGCGGAAAATATAGTGGCTGACGAAGAACAGGCTCAGAACGCCGACCGTCACGCCGATAAAGGCGATCTCGGCAAAGGTGACCATGCCCCAGTAGAAATCGGAGGCGCTGACGGCTCCGGGCGTTGTCAGTGCCTTTTGAACCAGATCGTAGAAGGGGCCATACCAGGCATTGACCGCAACGCTGACCTGTACGCCGAAATAGGTGGTGAACAGGATCAAAGCCGATCCGAGTATCGACCAGCGCTGCCAGCGATGGGGTGAAAACCATGCCCAGAACAGGTAGAAAGCGAAAGTCACCACCGCGAAATAGATATAGAACCAGAGAAAAGGCGCCGACCAGAACAGGCTTGCACCGATGATCGGCGCCGCGTCGTGCGCCAGAGGCGGCAGACCGAACGTTGCGCCCAGCCTTTCCCCTCCTTCATACCAGCCGAGCACCGCAAGCAGGCTCCAGACCAGCGCGGACCAGAAGAACAATTTCGGGCGAGGAAAGAATGACACAAACACTGAATTTCAGTCCGGCTTCGTGAGGTTTTTTTCATAAAACGCCGGTCTTTGCACCTTTACCAGTTAAATTCTTGTAAGGTTTCAGCCCTGTGATCTTGTCATGCGGCCCGCCATGATGCCAAGCACCGCGACGACGACCAGCGAAAGCGCTGCGGCCAGACTAGCCGAAGTAAACGAACCGGAGCGCTGCGCCATGAAGCCCGCAACCAGCGGGCCGACGATCTGGCCGATGCTGAAGCAGACCGTCATCCGCGCCAAAGCGCGTTTTGGCGAAGCCGGTGCGAGTGTGCGGGCGATCTGCAATCCGAACGCCGTCAATGCCATGAAAGTGATGCCGAGAAGCGCACCACCCACCAGAGGCCCGAGCGGTGGAGCCAGAACCACGCTCGCGGCAACGCCGACAGCCTCCAGAATGGCCGTCAGGGCAAAGGCATTGAAGAGGCCGAATTTTCTGGCAGCCGGTGCCCAAAGCCAGATCGAGGGCGCAGCCGTCAGGCCGGTCACCACCCACACAGCCGCTTCCATCAGCGGGCCACCATCGGTCGCGCGCACGATTGCAATGAGGAACGTGGCTGTTATCACATAGCCGAAGCCGAAAATGCCATAAGCCAGCGCCAGCGCGTTGAAGGCGAAGCTTTGGGGAAGCGGCGGTTCGCGCGTGCCGCTGTTGCCACCGACCGGCCCTTCCCTGACGAAAGCCGCAACGAGAACAGCCATCACAATGGTCAAAGCCGCAGCGCCGATCCAGTCGGCGCGCCAGTCGAGCCCGGCAAAACGGATCAGCGCCACAAGAACGGCAGACAGTGCAATGCCGCTGCCGACGCCGCCGAAATGCAGGGCGCCAAGCCCGGCTCTTTCCGCCGCAGTGACATGGCTTAGAACGATTGCGGTGCAAAGGATCATGGTCACCGCACTGATGAAACCCGCTGCAAAACGGATGACTGAGAACAGCCAGACGCCACCGAAGAGCGCCATGGCAGCGCACAGCAATCCGCTGAGGATAAGGCCAGCGATCACGCTTTTCCGCTCGATGCCCGCAGACCATCCATAACCGGCGACGACAGCCCCCAGCAGATAGCCGATATAATTTGCCGATGCGATGAAACCCGCATCGGCGGTGGTGAAGCCAACATCGGCCATCATTCCCGGCAGGATCGGCGTATAGATGAAACGCCCGATCCCCATGGCTGCTGCCATGGCCAGGAAACCGCCGAAGGCATAGCGGACGGCAGTGCGATGTTGTGAAGATGCAGGCTTGGTCATTTCCAGGGAGGTCTCGGTCATTGGCGGGAAAATAAACCTCAATCATCCGAGGACAATTGAATTTTTCTGATCGGATCGATCACGCGGATTGAGGCTGAAACACGCCTGCCCTCTCCATGAAGCTTGCTCCCGGTTGTTTGGGTTTGCGCCCAAATATGGCCCCCTTACAATCGCCACTTTACACTCTTCATGGAAGATCAGAATGAACAGATCGCGATTATCGGCCTGGCTGGTGGCAGCCGTGACCCTTACCTCAACCGGGGCCGCGCATGCGCAGGAACTGAAAACAATGCGCGAGGTTGGTAACAAGCTGTATTCTTGCTGGTCTCCGCCATCTGACATCAGCAAGTCCGCCGTTACGCTAAGCTTCAGTTTCAGGCGCGATGGCAGTCTGATCGGTCCGCCGCGCCCCAGCGCAATCAACGTTCAGGGTGATGACGCGGCAAAAAAGGCATTTGTGGATGCTGCAATTGAAGCTGTTGAAAAATGCACGCCGCTGGAGCTGGGACCCGCCTTGTCGAAGGGCATCGGTGGTACGGTTTTCACTATGCGGTTTCATTCGCCTGATTGATTAAACTGTCCGCCTTCAAATAAGGCCTTGCGAATCGCATAAGTGCGTGCTTATGTGTTTGCATGAATGAGAATGATATATTCAACGATGTATTCAGGGCACTTGCCGACCCGACCCGCCGGATGATTTTCGAGAAGCTGGCATCGGGCAGCATGAACGCCAGTGCGCTGCGGGAGGGCATGGAAATCAGCCAGCCCGCCATGTCGCAGCATCTGGCCGTGTTGCGCGGTGCGGGACTGGTGCGTGAGGAACGCCAGGGGCGCTTCGTCAATTACGAAGTCGATCCGAGCGGACTGACGCTCATCGCCAACTGGCTTGCGAAATATCGCGTCTACTGGCCGGAACGTATCGACGCTCTCAAAACCTTGCTGAAGGATATGGACCAATGACCGACCGGCAGGAAGAACCACGCGAAAAAGGCATCGAGCTTGAATATGAGCTGGATGCCGCGCCGCAGAAAGTTTGGCGCGCAATCAGCATTCCGGAGTTTCGCGAAAACTGGCTTCCATCCGAGGCATTGGCCGATCCGGAGCCTGCTTCCTGCAAGCCCGGTGAAGAGATCAGCTACCGGATGCGGGAAAGCGAACCGCCCTTTCTGGAAAGCATGGTCACGTTCCGCATCTTACCGGGCATTTCCGGCGGCACCTTTCTGCGCGTCATCCATGAACTGAACGACACACGCCTGAAGCGCACTGCGGCAGTTGCCGCCAACAGCAACCGGGCGCCGATGATGCGCGCCGCTTGACCGTCTGACGCTCTGAAACTCTAAAAAAAAGAGGAGTTCGCCGATGCGCGAAACGATGCAACTCGTCCCTATGGTCGTGGAACAGTCGAGCCGAGGCGAACGGTCATTCGATATCTATTCGCGTCTGCTGCGCGAAAGGATCATCTTTCTCAATGGCGAAGTGAATGACACCGTCTCCGCGCTTATCTGCGCACAATTGCTGTTTCTGGAAGCGGAAAATTCCAAACAGCCGATCAATCTCTATATCAACTCGCCGGGCGGCGTTGTGACCAGCGGCCTCGCGATCTATGACACGATGCGCTATGTCCGTGCACCCGTGCACACGCTTTGCATGGGGACGGCCCGCTCGATGGGTTCCTTCCTGCTGATGGCGGGGGAGCCCGGTCATCGCGCTGCCCTTCCCAACGCAAACCTGCTTGTTCACCAGCCTTCCGGTGGCTTTCAGGGGCAGGCATCGGACATCTTCATCCATGCCGAGGAAGCGCAACGAACCAAGAGGTTGATGACGCGTCTTTATGCGGAACATTGCGGTCGCAGCTATGAAGAGGTGGAACGCGCCCTTGACCGCGATAATTTCATGACCGCGGAGGCAGGTCTCGAATGGGGGTTGATCGACCGCATACTGGAACGGCGTGAAGTTTCAGCGGCGTGACGTCTTTCCGCAGCAGCAGTGTGCGCCCACCTATGCCGCAGTTGGCTTTTCTTCAGTCTTCCTTCCGGCGATGGGAATGCTATCCGGCAGATCGGAATGCAGGAAGTGCAGCAGCGTATCCTGAACCGATATCAGCCGGTGCGCGCTATCGCGCCAGCCGAACGGAATGTCGTTTGGCATGGGCGGGACCCGGCCTGGTTCCTGCCCCTCCTCCAGTTCACAATTGGCGATGACAATCTGCAAGGCTTCCACCAGCCAGCGCGGCGGCGGGGCCTCTTTCTTTCGCAGCGCATTGCCCAGAGCTTCGCCGAACAGCAGCGCCGATGCGTAAAGACGGATGCCGCGCCGGTCATACCGGCCAGCCATTTCCGTGACCTCACGCGCCACCAGTCGCCCGCGCAACGACCAGCGCGCATTGCTGCGTGCCAGTGCGATACCGTCGCCCAATGCGATCACCGCCCGGTGCACCGATGTGAACTGGTTGATGGCGCTTTGTGCCCGCACAGGGTCCTGCTTTTCCAGTGCCACCGCCGATTGTTTCAGGCCTTTTGCGAGGCGGTCGAGCAGGCCGCGAGCGGCCTTATCGATCAAAAGCAGGGGGCTTGGCGTCATCAATATCTGGCTGAACAGCAGGCCCACCCCGGCTCCCACCAGAACATCGACCAGCCGCGTAACGCCTGCGACCTGCGGCCCCATGGCGAGAACCAGTATCGCCGAAACGCCCGACTGGATGGCAATTGCCGGGGCCATGCCGAAAGAGGTCGCCAGGACCATGGCAACGAATGTCACTATGCTTGTGTGGAAAACCGGCACAGTTTCGGGCAAGAGCAGAGAAAGCTCGCCGACCAGCACGCCTGTGGTGACGCCGACCATGACCCCTATCGCCTGCTTGCCATGGTTGGGCAGGTTCGGCGCCAGGCAAATCACCGCCGTGACCATCGCAAAGACAGGTTTCGGCTGGCCCAGCGCCAACTGGCAGATCAGCCATGCGACACCGCCTGCGAAGGAAGCGATCAGGGAATCGCGCCAGCTTGCAGACCATTGCTGAACGACCATATTCGCGCGCTGCCGCATAGATCTCTCCATCTGCTTATCGGCAGCTATCTATGGCAGTGCTCCTCCACCTCAAGGTTTGAAGAAGTTTTCATACTGATCCGGCTTGAAACCGACCGTCAGCTTTCCATCCTTATCGAGGACCGGACGCTTGACCATGGATGGCTGCGCCAGCATCAGTGCCCGCGCCTTGGCGGCATCGACGTTCTGGCGTTCTTCCTCGGGCAGTTTGCGAAACGTCGTTCCGGCCCGGTTGAGCAACTGTTCCCACGGAACGCTTTTCAGAAAGCGGTCGAGCGTTTCGCCGTCGAGCCCTTCCTTCTTGTAATCGTGAAATCCGTAATCAATGCCATGGTCTTCAAGCCAGGTGCGCGCCTTCTTCATGGTGTCGCAGTTCTTGATACCGTAGATGGTCACGCTCATATCCGACTCCTTTGATCGTTTAGAGCGTGATGTTTTCAAGTTGAACCATTATCCCGCTCTAAACTTTTTGTTTGAGCATGTTTTTATCCGAAAACCGGTTCCCACTTTTCGGAATCATGCTCTAGCCGCGATCAAAGGCGATCGAAACACCGGTTTCAACCTTTAAAGCGTGTTGCATCTTACTATATTCAGGGAACACGCTTTAAGCTTTTGTTTTCACGCATGTCTTTATCCCATCGTAACGGGATCAGAAATCAGTCCAGTGGACTGATTTCCCCGCGAAGGCGGTTCCCACTTTTGGGAGACATGCTTTATCTGGAATCGTGAAAGATTATGCCCAGCGTATGCCGCTGGCCGGAACGGATGCGGCTGACACCGTGCCGCATCTTGACGCGATAATCGCCGCGCGTGCCCTGCATTGGACGGTCATTGACCGCAAAAACCACGCCGTCGCCCTGCCGGAGCGGCACGACTTCCGCACGGCTCTGCATCCGGGGGCGCTGTTCGGTCAGCACGAATTCCCCGCCCGTAAAATCCTTCTCCGGTTCGGAAAGCAAAATCGCAACCTGCAACGGAAATGCGATATCGCCGTAAATATCCTGATGCAGGCAATTATAGTCGCCCTCGACATATTGCAAGATGAGCGGTGTCGGACGGGTCTGCCCTGCCGCGTGGCACCGGTCCAGAAATTCGTCATGGGTCGGAGGAAAACGGATATCCGATCCCAGTCTCTCACTCCATCGATTGGCTATGGGCGCAAGCTGCGGATAGAGCGTCTGGCGCAGATTCCAAATTAAGGCAGGAATGGGATTTGCGTAATATTTGTATTCTCCGCGCCCAAAACCGTGTTTTCGCATCGAAATAACGCTTCGAAATGCGGCCAGATTGTAGTAGCCGGCGGCTAATTCGCGGCAATCCTGTGGCGAAATTATGTTCCTGAGGATTGTGACGCCGAACTCGTCCAGTTCGGCGCCAATTTTTTGCCAGTCATAGGCGGCGATTTTATCCGCCTGCACGGGTTCATTTCTGTTCATGCCTGGCTCTCCCGCTTCAGGAGATCGCGCTTGCGCTCGACGCCCCAGCGATAGCCGGAGAGACCGCCATCGTTGCGCACGACCCGGTGGCACGGAACCGCGACGGCAATCTTGTTGGCCGCGCAGGCCTGCGCCACAGCGCGCACCGATTTCGGCGCGCCTATCCGCTCGGCAATTTCATTGTAACTAACTGTTTTTCCAGCAGGAATTTTGCGCAAGGCCTGCCAGACGCGCTGCTGGAAAGCGGTTCCCTGCAGATCGAGCGGCAAGTCGAGACCGATACGTGGCGCTTCGACAAAGCCGACCACTTCCGCCACCATATCCTCGAACTCACGGTCCGCACCAATGAGATTGGCCTGCGGAAACCGCTTTTCCAGATCGCGGATCAGTTCTTCCGGGTCGTCGCCCATCAGAATAGCGCAGACGCCCTTGTCGCTTGCAGCCACCAGCACCGCCCCGAGCGCCGACTGGCCGATGGCGAAGCGAATCTCCGCATTCTTGCCGCCCTGCTTGTAAGCCTTTGGAGTCATTCCCAAAATCCTGTCCGAAGCCTCATAAAATCGGCTGCTGGAATTGTAACCGGCATCATAGATCGCGTCAGTTACGCGGATTTCCGGCGCATCAAGCGCCGCCCGCATCTTCCTCGCGCGATGCGCATCGGCATAGGCTTTCGGGGTCAGTCCTGTGAACTCCTTGAATACACGATGAAAATGCGTAGGGCTCGCCTTCACGTGCGTTGCTATTTCTTCAAGTGAAGGCACTTCTTCCGCCGTCTCGATGAAACGGCAGGCACTCGCAACCATATCGGCATAACGGGTGCTGTTCTGCATCGCCAATGTCTCGGACAGATGCGGCTTGCAGCGCATGCATGGCCGGAAGCCAGCACGTTCCGCATCCTCGCAGCCGTCAAAGAACTGCACATTTTCGCGCTTTCCACGCCGCGATGGGCATGATGGACGGCAATAAACGCCTGTAGTGCGCACGGCGTAGACAAATGCACCGTCCGACGCCTTGTCGCGGTCGAGTACCTTTTGCCAGCGCTTTTCGTCAGGGTCGTGGGTCTTCATGGTTATAAGGTTCATGTCCGTATTCCTTCAATATGAGCATGAAGGAAGGCTAATGCCACCGCCTCGAAGCTACACTCCGCTGCTTGCTTTCAAATTCGAAACAGCGCCGTTGCACAGTCTGTTCACAAATAAGGATCATGCAAGCTTCCTGCTTTTATACCATGATATGAAAGGTAAACAGGGAGAAGACCATGACGACAATCGGCTTCATCATCGACGGCAAGGAAACGGCATCCGCATCGGGCAAGACCTTCGACCGCAAGGACCCGGTCACCGGAAAAGTCGCCACTACCGCGCCCGCGGCCACCCTCGCCGATGTCGATGCGGTTGCGAAATCTGCCGCGAAAGCCTTTGAAAAGTGGTCTGAAACCGGCCCGAACGAGCGTCGCACGCTGCTGAACAAGGCAGCGGACCTGATGGAAAGCCGGGCCGATGAATTCACCCGTCTCATGCTCGAAGAAACCGGTGCAACGGCTCCATGGTCGGGCTTCAACGTCCATCTCGGCGCCGGTGTGCTGCGCGAAGCCGCAGCACTCACCACACAGATTACCGGCGAGATCATCCCTTCGGACAAACCCGGCATCGTTTCCATGGCCGTGCGCCAGCCGGTTGGTGTGGTGCTTGGCATGGCGCCGTGGAATGCGCCGATCATTCTCGGCGTGCGCGCCATAGCGGCGGCACTTACCTGCGGTAACACGGTTATCCTGCGTTCGTCCGAATCCTGCCCCGGCGTTCATCACCTGATCGTCAAGACACTCAACGATGCTGGCTTCCCTGCCGGTGTGGTCAATGTCATTTCCAACGCACCTGAGGACGCACCGGAAATCGTCGCGGCCCTTGTCGCCCATCCTTCCATCCGCCGCATCAATTTCACCGGCTCTACCCATGTCGGCAAGATCATCGCCAAACAGGCCGCAGAACATCTGAAGCCGGTGCTGCTGGAATTGGGCGGCAAGGCGCCCTTCATCGTGCTGGAAGATGCCGATCTCGACCAGGCAGTCGATGCCGCAGCTTTTGGCGCTTTCATGAATCAGGGCCAGATCTGCATGTCCACGGAACGCTTCATCGTGCATGAAAAGGTAGCTGATGCCTTCGCCGAAAAGCTTGCCGCCAAGGCAAAATCCCTGCCTGCCGGTGATCCGCGCGGAAATGTCGTGTTGGGTTCGCTGGTCGACCTCAAATCGGCCGAACGCATGGATGCGCTCATTAAGGATGCGGTGGCGAAAGGTGGCAAGGTTCTGACAGGCGGCAAGCGCGAAGGTTCGATCGTCGAGGCGACGATCATCGATCATGTGACGCCGGATATGAATATCTATGCGCAGGAATCCTTCGGACCGGTAAAACCCATCATCCGCGTCAAGGATGCCGAAGAGGCAATCCGCGTGGCCAACGACACCGAATATGGCCTCTCATCGGCGATCTTCAGTCAGGATGTGAAACGGGCGCTGGCACTTTCGAAAAAGCTTGAAACCGGCATTTGTCACATCAACGGCCCGACGGTTGCCGACGAAGCGCAAATGCCTTTCGGCGGTGTGAAGTCTTCCGGTTATGGCCGTTTCGGCGGAAAGGCCGTCATCAATGAATTTACCGATCTGCGCTGGATTACCATCGAAGGTCCGCAGCATTATCCGTTTTGAATCAGAAAGGGCGGAGCCAATTTAGCTCCGCCCTTTGTTAATCGTATCAGCTCAAGACTTTCGCGCGTCCTTGATCGCTTCGATCAATTCCGGCTCCTTCATGACACCGCCATAAAGCTTGGTGCCGATGACGAAGGAGGGTGTGCCGCCGAAATTGAAAGCTTCACCCTGATCCATATTGCGTTCAAGAATGGCATTGATGCGCTTTGAATCGGCCTTATAGGCTGCATTGAGCTTTGCCGGGTCGAGCCCGCCCTTCTTCAGTGCCGCATCCACCTGTTCCGGCGTGAGACGACCGGGCGTTGCCATCAACGCTTCCATGGCCTTCACATAATTGCCGGACTTTTCTGCGGCCAGAACGAGACGTGCGGCATAAGCCGACGTGTCGCCGAAGATGATCCAATCCTTCATCACGAGACGAACATTGCCGTCATTCTTGACCACGCGCATCAGCTCGCCGTGCCCCTTCTTGCAATAGGGGCATTGGTAGTCGAAATATTCCACGATGGTCACATTGCCGTTCGGGTTGCCCAGAACAGGAATTTCCTTGTCGTAAAGCACTTCCGCAACCGTCGGCACGCGCTGCGCAAGGCTCTCGCCGCCTGAAATCGCAATCGTTGCGGCACCGGCTGCCGTTGCGGCCAGTATCTGACGACGGTTCATCATGAGCTTGCTCCTTTGCCCGATTGGGATTTATCCAACACGACGACACGCGCACCGGCTGTGGCGCGCTTGTAGAGATCGAGGATGTCCTGATTGTAGAGACGGATGCAGCCGGACGATGCTGCCTTGCCGACCGACCAGGGCTCGTTGGTGCCGTGAATACGGTAAAGCGTGTCCTTGCCATCGCGATAAAGATAGAGCGCGCGGGCACCGAGCGGGTTGCGGATGCCGCCTTCCAGACCATTGGCGTATTTTGCGTAATGCTCTGGATTGCGCTTGATCATGTTGGCTGTCGGCGTCCAGCGCGGCCACTGCGACTTGTAGGCAACCTTGGCATCCCCTGAGAAAGTCAGACCAGCGCGACCGACCCCCACCGAATAGCGGATCGCCTTGCCGCCGGGCTGCACGAGATAGAGATAGCGCGCATAAGGATCAACCACGATCGTGCCAACAGGCTCCGACGTGACATAGTCAACTTCGCGGCGCAGATTGCGATCCGCGATCTTGCTGACATCAAGTGCGGGAATGAGATTGCCGCGGTCGTTCACCGCGCCATACATGGTCTCATATTCACTCTTCGCCGTCTGCATTTCCGGCGCCGGTTCGCTAACCTGTTCTTTGGCAGTTTCAACGGCAACAGGCTCTGGCGTGAAGGCAACAGTCTGCGGCATGGTGACGGCAATCGGCCGATCTGCGGATGCGGTCGTACATGCTGCGGCAGCAAAAGGCAGACAGGCAACCACGGCCACCCGCAACAGCGCTTTTCGTGCATTTCGCTTTTCATTCACTACGGTCAAAACCCCAGCCCCCAAGTCATCTTGAAATCCTTGCATCCTTTAATTCTTTGTTTTTCGCATTATCCGACGCAAAACCGCTTCGCACTTTTGCTGGAAATGCTCTAGTCAGCGCTCACGAGGCCGACCGAACGTTCGATAGAGGCGGTCGTGACATCGCCCACCAATCTGGTTCCCTCCGGTTCCTTGCTGATGCGATCGAAGAAGATCATCGTCGGCGGACCGGCGACACCAAGCTTTGCCATAAGATCGGCATTGCCGCCGGTGAGCTGCGAAATATCCGCCTTGATGAGCTGATAACCGCCCAGCGCCTTCTTCACGCTCGCGTCGGGCAAAACCCGGCGCTCCACGGTGGAGCAGCTTACGCACCAGTCCGCCGTGAAATAGACAAGCGTCGGCTTGTCGCCGCGCGCTTCAACAAGTTTCTCCTGAAGGGAAGAAACAGTCTCGACCGGCGCAAATTGCAGCACGGCCAGACTCTGGTTGCCGCCACGGTTACCGAATGCGGCCAGCGGTTGCAACGGGTCTTTTCCGCCTGAAGCCACGCCGAGCATCAAAATGACACCGTAGACGAAAGCTGCCGTGCCGATTGTGCGCGCCACAACGCTGCGCCCCGGAACTTTAAGAAATGCGAAACTTGCAGTTCCGAAAAGCAGGAGCGCCCACAACACCATGTCCACGCCGGGCGGCAGAAGCGGAGCGGCCATGAAGATTGCAGTCGCCAGAAAGCCGAAGCCGAAAATCTGCTTCACCGTTTCCATCCATGCGCCTGCGCGCGGAAGTGTGCCAGCGCCGAGCGTGGCGAAAGCAATGAGCGGCAATCCCTTGCCGATGCCAAGCGCAAAGAGCGCGCTAGCGCCCAGGGCCACATTGGCTGTCTGCGCGATGTAGAGCAGCGCGCCAGCAAGCGGTGCCGTCACGCAAGGGCCGACAATCAGTACCGACGAGAAACCGAGAATGGCAGCCGACCGCTTGGAACCCGTCCGTTGGCCAGTATGCGAAGAAATCGCGCTGACCCAGGAATTTGGAAGCTGGATCTGGAACAGGCCGAACATGGAGAGCGCCAGAAGCGTGAATAGCCCGGCCAGCGCAAGCGCGGTCCATTTCGATTGCAGCACCATTTGCAGGTTCTGCCCTGACCAACCAGCAATTGCACCCACCAAGGCAAAACCCAATGCCAGGCTGACGACATAAATTGCTGAAAGAGTGAAGCCGCGCTTTGCCGTCAGTGTTTCACCCTCGCGCGCCAGCGTTCCGGCCAGAATGGGATAGATGGGGAAAACGCACGGCGTGAAAGCAAGCAGAACACCGAAGGCCAGAAATGCTGCGATCACCAGCCCGGTGCCGCCCTGATCGAGCAGCCCTTCGACCATGCCCTTTTCAGGCGCAAGGGCAAACGCTGTATTCTGCGGTGCGGACTGCGATGCGGCTGGTGCAAATACCGATGCCTGCGTCAGCGCCTTGGCCTTTTGCCCCATTTCGCTGGATATGGCGAGCGTGACCGGATCGACGGTTCTCGTTTCCGGACGGTAGCAGATGCCGTCTTCCTGACAGCCCTGATAGGTCAGCGCCAGCGGCTGCGCATTTGCTTTTACGCTTGCTGTGGCATGGGTGTAATAGACTTCAAGCCGACCGAAATTCGGGTCGTCCTTGGGCTGGCCGGGTTGCGTATCGACGGCAAGCGCTTTTCCCTGCCCGTCCTTCGCTTCTATGTGATCACGATAAAGATAATAACCGTCCGCGATCCGCCAGGTGAACACCAGACGGCCATCCGTATCCTTCAGCACGCTCAGGCGGAAAGCCTGATCGACCGGCAGCGGGTTCACTGCCAATGCCGGGCCGAGCGCGAGAAACAAACTGATGAATAAGCCAGCGAGGCTCGCAAAGAAACGCATTATGATTTTCCGCATAAATTCGATTCGGTCAAATTGATCATGTTGCAAAAGGCGAATGCTCCCGCCACCTTAAGGCAGCCTTAAGGTGGCGCAGGGAAAAGCCCGTGTGCTTCTAGTTGTCAATAAAGGCGGAAAACAGGAACTCATGCGCATACTCGTGGTGGAAGACGACGCGATCCTTCTCGACGGCCTGACCGTAGGGTTGGGGCTTGCCGGTTTCACCGTGGATGCCGTTTCCAATTGCGGCGATGCGGAAGCAGCCCTCGCTGCCCAGAATTATAACGCCGTGGTACTCGACCTGATGCTGCCCGACGGTTCTGGTCTCGATATTCTCAAGACGATGCGACGCGGCCGTGACGAGACGCCGGTGCTGCTGCTGACCGCCCGCGATCAGGTGCCCGAGCGTATTGCCGGCCTTGATGCAGGTGCCGACGATTATGTCGGCAAGCCCTTCGATCTGCATGAGCTTGCAGCCCGCGTGCGTGCTGTTGCCCGACGCGGTGCCGGACGCGCCAATGCCCTGCTTGAATGGCGCGGCGTGGAACTCGACCCGGCTGAGATGTCGGTGCTTCGCCATGGTGAACCCGTCAGGCTAACCCGGCGCGAATTCTCGATCCTGCGCGCTTTGATGGAACGGCCGACCGCCACCTTCTCCAAATCCTCGCTGGAAGAAGCGCTTTATGGCTGGCAGGAGGAAGTGGAGAGCAACGCGGTGGAAGTGCATATCCACCACCTGCGCTCGAAACTCGGCTCCGATTATATCGAAACGGTGCGCGGTGTCGGTTACCGTCTCGCGGGGGCAAACACATGAATTCCATTCGCAGCCGCCTGACCGGCATACTGATCGGCGTCACCTGTCTTGTCTGGCTTTTCGCGGTGGTGTGGATCCACATCAGCACCCAGTCACAGCTTGAAAAAGTGCTCGATGCGCGCCTGATGGAGGCTGCGCGCATGGTCAATTCTCTGCTCACCGAGCATCGCGTGGAAGTTGGCCCGGACGGCGACGGCGGGCAATTGTCGCTGAAGCCGATGCCGGATTTTCCGCTCTATGACCGGCAGTTGTTCTGCCAGATATGGGCGCTTGACGGCAAGCTCTTGGGTCGTTCCGAAAGCGCGCCGGGTGTGCGGCTCACCAATGTCGCGAACGGCTTTTCCGATACGGAAGTCGCGGGCGACCGCTGGCGCGTGTTCGCGGTCGAAAATACCCAGCTCGGACTGCGTGTCATGGTCGGCGACAGCCTGAGCGTTCGTGAAAGGCTGGTGCAAAACGTCGTAACCGGTCTTGTGCTGCCAGCCCTGCTGATGCTGCCTGTTTTGGCGCTCATGATCTGGCTGTGCGTGCGGCGCGGCCTCGATCCGCTGAGCCGTCTTGCGTCTGTGCTTTCCAAGCGACAGGCGCAGGACTTGCGACCGCTACCCGAACAGAACCTGCCCAAGGAGATTGCGCCCGCCGTCACAGCACTGAACGGGCTTTTCCATCGTGTCGAGGAGGCGCGTGAGCGTGAACGCAACTTTGCGATCTTCGCCGCGCATGAACTGAAGACCCCGCTCGCCGGACTGAAGACACAGGCGCAGATTGCCGAAGGTGCAAAGGATGAGAAAATGCGCGCCAATGCGGTGCGCCAGATTGCGGCAGGCGTTGACCGCACCAGCCGTCTCACCAACCAGCTTCTCGATCTCGCGGCGCTCGAAACCAGCGACGAAATGGAAACACCGGCATATGAACCGGCTTGCCAGCTTCTGGTTGCAGTCTCCACCGACATGCGGATGCTTGCAGCCCAGCGCGGCATTTCCATCGAACTGCCGGAAGCCATGCCTCTGGTGCAATTGCCCTCCCCGCATCTCTTCACGCTCGCGGCCCGCAACCTGATCGAAAATGCGGTCAATCATTCGCCCAGGGATGGCACCGTGCGCTGCCGGATTGAGGCCGAAGCCAGCAAAGTCAGGCTCATCGTCGAGGATGATGGCCCCGGCATTCCCGAAAATGAAATGCCGCATGTGACCGAGCGCTTCTTCCGTGGCGCGCATCGCAACGAAACCGGCAGTGGCCTTGGCCTTGCAATCGTGAAAATGGCGACAGAGCGAATGAGCGGCGAATTGCAGCTACGTAATCGCCCGCAAGGCGGACTAAGCGCATCGATCATCGTGCCGGGCACGATTATCGGATGACATAATTCCGCATCACGCATCATGATCCAGCTGGAGCCGGACATCGATGAATCCTGAGCGAGGCTCTATTCCCTATTTTTCGGGCCTTTTGGCAGCTGTCTTTGATTTAGATCAATGACAGCTGCTCCCTAAGCGCTGATAGGAAACCTATCGCTATTGCTGTCTCATCCGAGATGGCTCTTGTCATGCGCTGCGAGGGGATTTCATGAACTACGCCGCTGGAACAGTCCTTTCCGGTCTGGGAGCACTTTTTGCTGTGCTTCTGGCCGGATTTTCCCATGATGAGCTGTTCAGAACCCATATGTGGATTCTGTTCGCTACACTGGCCATCTTCACCATTCTTCTGATGCGAAATGCCGATTACGGCCTGACGCCGAAAAAAGTCGACCAGTCCACCTATATGGACGGCCCGATCCGCTACGGTGTCATCGCAACGGTTTTCTGGGGAGTGACCGGTTTTCTGGTCGGTGTGGTTATCGCCGCGCAGCTCGCCTTTCCCGATCTCAATCTGGAACCCTATCTGAATTTCGGCCGCCTGCGTCCGCTGCACACCTCTGCTGTGATCTTCGCATTCGGCGGCAATGCGCTCATCGCATCGTCCTTCTATGTCGTGCAGCGCACCTGCCGCGCCCGCCTCATCGGCGGCGATCTCGCATGGTTCGTGTTCTGGGGTTATCAGCTCTTCATCGTGATGGCCGCGACCGGCTATCTGCTCGGCATCACGCAGAGCCGTGAATATGCCGAACCGGAATGGTATGTCGACATCTGGCTCACCATCGTCTGGGTCGCCTATCTGGTCGTGTTCCTCGGCACTATCCTGAAGCGCAAGGAGCCGCATATCTATGTGGCGAACTGGTTCTACCTGTCCTTCATCATCACCATCGCCATGTTGCACATCATCAACAATCTGGCGATCCCGGTCTCTTTCCTCGGCGTGAAGAGCTATTCGGCTTTCTCCGGCGTTCAGGATGCGGTGACGCAGTGGTGGTATGGCCATAACGCCGTTGCCTTCTTCCTGACCGTGCCGTTCCTGGCCATGATGTACTATTTCGTACCGAAGCAGGCAGAGCGTCCGATCTATTCCTACCGCCTGTCGATCGTGCACTTCTGGTCGATCATCTTTCTCTATATCTGGGCCGGTCCGCACCATTTGCATTACACCGCCGTTCCCGATTGGGCGCAGACGCTGGGCATGGTGTTCTCCATCATGCTGTGGATGCCGTCCTGGGGTGGCATGATCAACGGTCTGATGACGCTCTCGGGTGCATGGGACAAGGTCCGCACCGATCCGATCATCCGCCTGATGGTTGCAGCTATCGCCTTCTACGGCATGGCAACCTTTGAAGGCCCGATGCTTTCGATCAAGGCCGTCAATTCGCTGTCGCACTATACGGACTGGACCATCGGTCACGTTCATGCGGGTGCGCTCGGCTGGAACGGCATGATCTCGTTTGCCGCCGTCTATTATCTCGCACCGAAGCTGTGGAACCGTCAGCGGCTCTATTCGATCCGCATGGTCAACTGGCACTTCTGGCTGGCAACGCTCGGCATCGTTCTCTATGCGGCTGCCATGTGGGTTGCCGGTATCCAGCAGGGCCTGATGTGGCGCGAATATGACGATCAGGGCTTCCTCGTCTATTCCTTCGCGGAAACCGTGCTCGCCATGTTCCCATACTACGTCATCCGTACGCTTGGCGGCGTGCTCTATCTCGCCGGTGGCTTCGTGATGGCCTGGAACGTCTATCAGACCATTCGCGGCAATCTGCGCAACGAAGCCCCGATGGGCGGTGCGCAGCCTGCAACTGGCGCCACCATGCAGCCTGCCGAATAAGGAACGTGTGATTTATGTCGATACTAAAGAACCACTCCAAGCTGGAGAAAAATGCAACGCTGCTGCTGATCGCATCGCTCGCCGTGGTGACGGTCGGTGGCATCGTTGAAATCGCACCGCTCTTCTATCTCGAGAACACCATCGAGAAGGTGGAGGGCATGCGTCCCTACTCGCCGCTGGAGCTTGCGGGCCGCGACATCTATGTGCGTGAAGGCTGCTACCTTTGCCACAGCCAGATGATCCGCCCGTTCCGCGACGAGGTGGAACGCTACGGTCATTACAGCCTTGCTGCGGAATCCATGTACGATCATTCGTTCCAGTGGGGTTCCAAGCGCACGGGGCCTGACCTTGCGCGCGTCGGTGGCCGCTATTCGAACGAATGGCACGTGCAGCACCTTGTCCGTCCGCGTGACGTGGTGCCGGAATCGGTCATGCCAAGCTACGCCTTCCTGAAGAACCGTCCGCTGGACGCCTCCAAGATTGCTGGCAATCTGAAGGCCAATGTGGCGGTCGGTGTACCCTACAGCCAGGAAATGATCGACAGCGCGCTGGACGATCTCAAGGCACAGGCTACGCCCGATGCCGATACATCCGGTGTCGAGGCCCGCTATCCCAAGGCCAAGCTCGGTGATTTCGACGGCAATCCGCAGATGATCTCGGAGATGGACGCACTCATCGCCTATCTCCAGATGCTCGGCACGCTGGTCGATTTCTCGACCTACGACCAGTCCCCCAAAGCGAGATAAAGCGGAGATTTAGCGATGGATTACAATACCATGCGCACGTTCGCCGATAGCTGGGGTTTGCTCGGCATGGCGCTCTTTTTCCTCTTCGTCGTCTTCTACGCCTTCCGGCCAGGCAGCAAGCAGATAGCCGACCACGCGAAGGACATTCCTTTCAAGGATGACGCAAATGACTGACAAGCAAATTGACGATGTCACCGGCGTAGCGACGACCGGCCACGAATGGGACGGCATCAAGGAACTCGACAATCCAATGCCCCGCTGGTGGCTGTGGACATTCTACGCCACCATTTTCTGGGCGATCGCCTATGTCATCGCCTATCCCGCCTGGCCGCTGATTTCCAGTTCCACCGGCGGCGTGCTCGGCTGGTCGAGCCGTGGCGCCTTCTGGGAAGAAACCGCCAAGATCGACAGCGAGCGCCAGCGCATTATCGACCAGATCAAGGCCAAGGACGTGCACGAGATTCTGGCTGATGAAAACCTGCGCCAATATGCGATTGCCGGTGGCGCTGCTGCCTTCCGCGTCAACTGCGTGCAGTGCCACGGTTCTGGCGCACAGGGCGCACCCGGCTATCCGAACCTCAACGATGACGACTGGCTGTGGGGCGGTTCCATCGACGACGTTCTGACGACCATTCGTCATGGTGTGCGCTCGAAGGACGATGCCGACACCCGCGTTTCCGAAATGCCGGCTTTTGTCGACGTGCTGGAACCGCAGCAGATCCGCGATGTCGCAGCCTATGTGGTGAGCCTCTCCGGCACGCCGCACAATCCGGAAATGGTGCCGGAAGGCAAGAAGGTGTTCGCCGAAAACTGTGCTGTCTGCCATGGCGCGGATGCCAAGGGCCTGCGTGAGTTCGGTGCCCCGAACCTGACGGACGCCATCTGGTTCTACGGTTCCGGCGAAGACGCCATCGTGCGCCAGGTCTCGCATCCCAAGCATGGCGTCATGCCTGCATGGGAAACACGCCTCGGCGATGCAACCGTCAAGCAACTTGCCATCTTCGTCCATTCGTTGGGTGGCGGCGAATAGCTGGGGCACAAGCCCCAGCTACAGGGCAGTAAGGCAATAGGGCAGTAAGGCAGTAGGGAAATGAGGAACTAGGTAGAGTGTTGATCGCGGCCATCACATACTGCCCTATTGCCTTACTGCCCTATTGCCCTCCTCTCCCCAAGGAGCAAAAAAATGTCAGACGATGTCGAACGCATTGACGTTCAGGCAGTCAATTCCCCCAAGACCCGCCAATCCCTCTATGCGGCGCGGGTGAAGATTTTTCCGAAGCGCGTGCAGGGCGAGTTCCGGCGCTTCAAATGGATTGTCATGCTCATCACGCTGGGCATCTACTATCTGACGCCCTGGCTGCGCTGGGATCGCGGCCCCTATGCCCCCGATCAGGCGGTACTGATCGATCTTGCCAACCGCCGCTTCTATTTCTTCTTCGTCGAAATCTGGCCGCAGGAATTCTACTACGTCGCGGGCCTGCTCATCATGGCGGGTCTCGGCCTGTTTCTCGTCACCTCTGTCGCGGGCCGCGCCTGGTGCGGCTACACATGCCCACAGACCGTCTGGGTTGATCTCTATCTTGTCGTCGAGCGCGCCATTGAAGGCGATCGCAATGCGCGCATGAAACTCGACAAGGCATCTTGGACTTTCGACAAGATCTGGAAGCGGGTTGCCAAGCACTCAGTCTGGATCGTCATCGGTGTTCTGACCGGTGGCGCATGGATTTTCTATTTCGCCGACGCGCCGAAGCTGCTCATGGATTTCGTGACCGGTCAGGCCGCACCCGTTGCCTATTTCACCGTCGCCATCCTTACCGCCACCACCTATATTTTCGGCGGACTGATGCGCGAGCAGGTCTGCACCTATATGTGCCCGTGGCCGCGTATTCAGGCCGCGATGCTGGACGAAAATTCGCTCACCGTCACCTATAATGACTGGCGCGGCGAGCCGCGTTCACGTCATTCCAAGAAGGCGATTGCCGCAGGGGAAACCGTGGGCGATTGCGTGGATTGCAATGCCTGTGTCGCCGCCTGTCCGATGGGCATCGACATTCGCGACGGCCAGCAGCTCGAATGCATCACCTGTGCGCTGTGCATCGATGCCTGCAATTCGGTGATGGACAAGATCGACAAGCCGCGCGGTCTCATCTCCTATGCGACACTGGCCGACTACAACTCCAACATGGCGCTCGCGACCAGTAATGGCGCGGTGCCCATCGATCCGGCACGCATTTACAAGGCGCCGAACACTTTCTCGGACAAGGTGCAGAACCTGTCGTGGAAGAAGGTGTTGCGTCCGCGCAGCATGTTCTACTTCGCCATATGGGCGCTGATCGGCCTGACGCTCATCATCTCGCTGTCGACACGCCAGCGCATCGGCATCAACGTGCTCCATGACCGCAATCCGCAATATGTGCTTCTGTCTGATGGCTCGATCCGCAATGGCTATACGGTCAAGCTGCTCAACATGATCCCGACGCCGCGCACCTTCCGTCTTTCCATCGAGGGCCTGCCGGGCGCAACACTGACCGTTCAGGATGAAACAGCGGATACAGACGGCAATTACGACGTGCCGGTGGAGCCGGACCGTCTGAAGACGTTGCGCGTCTTCGTCACCATGCCGCATGATGCGATAACCGATCATCGCAAGGACTATGAAATCGAAGTGCGCGACGCAAACGGCGCGGAACACGCACGCTACAAGGCAACGTTCATGGCACCGGAGGGCAGATAATGTCGATCAAGTCGAAAACCTCAGGCACGTTTACCGGCTGGCATATGCTGGGCATCATGGTCGCTTTCTTCGGTGTCATTATCGCCGTCAATCTGACCATGGCTTACAATGCCATCCATAGCTGGAGCGGGCTGGTTGTGCAGAACACCTATGTCGCCAGCCAGGAGTTCAACGACAAGGCACAGACCGGCAAGGAGCAGGCCGCCCTGCAATGGCAGTCGAAGCCAATCTTTGAAAAAGGCATCTTCACCTGGCAGCTGGCAGACCGTGACGGCAAGGCCGTCGCCATGACCGGAGGTACGGTTGAATTCAAGCGCCCGGTCGGCGACGTGAACGACACCAAGGTCACGCTGTCGGTTCGCGAACCCGGCATACTGACCGCTCCGCTGGAACTTGGCGAGGGTGCATGGATCATGGAAGTGAATGCCGATGCCGGTCTTGAAGACCCATACCGCCATATCATCCGCGTTCTGGTGAAGGACGGGAGGATATTATGAGCTGCTGCGTCGAGAATGCACAGATAGCGACCGTCGTTCAGGCCGTTTCGGCTGATGAAATGCAGGTCGCAAGCCGTGCGCTCGGAGACGGCTTTCGCCAGCTCGACCTGTCGGTTCCCGGCGTTCATTGTGGCCTGTGCATCAAGAATATCGAAGAGACGCTCGGCAAGATCACAGGTGTTGCCTATGTCCGCGTCAACTTGACAGCGCGCCGCGTCACCGTGCGCTGGAAAGATGGCGATACGCCGCCAGATGTGGTCGATCCACTTCGCAGGCTCGGTTACGAAGCGCATATCTTCGACATGGCACAGGACAAGGACCCGACCTTCACGCGGCTTCTGATCGCGCTTGGCGTCGCGGCCTTTGCTTCCAGCAATGTGATGCTTCTGTCTGTCGCGGTCTGGTCCGGAGCGGATGCGGCCACACGCGACATGTTCCACTGGATTTCCGGCCTCATCGCCCTACCGACGCTGATCTATTCAGGCCGCATTTTCTATGTTTCCGCCTGGAATGCGCTGCGCGCACGGCGCGTGAATATGGATGTGCCGATTGCACTCGCAATCACGCTTGCCTTCGGCATGAGTGTTTATGAAACCTTGCATCATGGCCAGCACGCCTATTTCGATGCGTCGGTGACCTTGCTGTTCTTCCTGCTGATCGGCCGCACGCTCGACTACATGATGCGCGCCCGTGCCCGTTCTGCCGTGCGCGGACTGGCACAACTTGGCAGCCGCGGCGCGGTGGTGATTGGCGAGAATGACGAACGCAATTATCTGCCGGTCAACGAAATCCGCCCCGGAATGCGCATCATTCTTGCCGCTGGTGAGCGCGTACCTGTCGATGCCAAAGTGGAAGAAGGCCGTTCGGAACTCGATTGTGCCATTGCATCGGGTGAAAGCGATGCGGTTCCCGTCGGCCCCGGCTCGGATATCCGCGCAGGCACACTTAATCTTTCCACGCCTCTTATCATCCGCGCGACCGCGGAAGCCAAGGATTCCTTCCTCGCCGAAATGGTGCGGCTGATGGATGTCGCAGAAGGCGGGCGTGCCTATTACCGTCGTCTTGCCGACCGTGCTTCCGAACTCTACGTGCCGATGGTCCATACGATTGCCTTTGCGGCCTTTGTCGGTTGGATGATCTACACGGGCGGCGACTGGTATCGCTCGATCTATATCGCGATCTGCACCCTCATCATCACCTGCCCTTGCGCGCTTGCCCTTGCGGTGCCGATTGTGCAGGTGGTTGCGGCCAGACGCCTGTTTGAAAATGGCATCATGATCAAGGATGGCTCCGCCATGGAGCGGATGGCCGAGATCGACACTGCCATTTTCGACAAGACCGGCACATTGACGCTCGGTCAGCCGAGGCTGATCAATGCCGATGCGATTAATCCCCACAATCTGGAGATCGCTGCCGAGCTGTCGCTTTATTCACGTCATCCGCTATCACGGGCGCTTGCGCTGCTCTCGGGCGCAAAGCCGATGACCGCCTTTACCCGTATCGCGGAAGTTCCGGGCGCAGGTATCGAAGCCGAACTGAACGGCTCCATCTATCGGCTTGGCAAGCGTGACTGGGCGGATGACACCGCCGCCATGCCTCATGCTGAGGGCCCAGAAACCTGCCTTTCCATTGATGGCAAGCTGGTTGAAACCTTCCGCTTTGAAGACCAACCGCGCGAAGACGCTGCGGGAGCCATCGCCACACTGAAGCGTAAAGGCCTGAAGCTTGGCATCATTTCGGGCGACAGGCTGCCCGCCGTGCAAAAGCTTGCCGGTTATCTCGGCGTCGATAACTTTAAAGCCGAAGTGCTGCCCGCCGACAAGTCGGAGCTGGTGCAGAAGCTGTCGAGCGAAGGCCGCAAGGTTTTGATGGTTGGCGACGGATTGAACGATGCTCCGGCCCTTGTCGCCGCCCATGTTTCCATGGCCCCTGCAACCGCAGCCGACATTGGCCGCAATGCTGCAGATTTCGTCTTCCTGCGTGAAAGCCTGTCTGCCGTACCGCTTGCCTTTGCAGTCTCGAAGGAAGCGGGGCGCTTGATAAGCCAGAATTTTGCGCTTTCCATCGGCTATAATATCATAGCCGTGCCGATTGCGATTTTCGGTTATGTCACCCCGTTGGTGGCAGCACTTTCGATGTCGCTGTCATCCATCGTGGTCGTCAGCAACGCATTGCGGTTGCGGGCCGGAAAACAAAAGCAACAGACGCAGAAGACTATCGCGCCTGTTGCTATCATCAAGGAAGCGCACAAATGAGCGGACTTCTCTTTCTCATTCCCATCGCGCTGTTTCTGGGCCTGCTTGGCCTTGTCGCCTTTCTCTGGTCGTTGAAAAACGGCCAGTATGACGATCTGGACGGAGCGGCAAACCGCATTCTCCTTGATGACGAAACTAGCCCGTTATCAAAATCGCGCGTAGATCATTGACATTCGTGCCTGTAGGCCCCGGTACGAACAGATCGTTGATGGCGTCGAACGCCGTCCAGGCATCATTGGCATTGAGCCGCGCCGCGCCATCCTCGCCCGCTTTTTGCAGACGCGAAACAGTGGAACCATCGGCGAAAGCACCGGCATTGTTCTCCGAACCGTCGATGCCATCCGTGTCAGCGGCCAGCGCATGGATATTGTCATAACCATCAATATCGAGGGCAAAAGACAGCAGAAACTCGCTGTTGCGTCCGCCCTTGCCGCCCTTGCCGCGAATGGTGACGGTCGTTTCACCGCCTGACAGAATGACCACCGGCTTTTTGAACGGACGGTCACGGTCAGCCACTTCGCGGGCAATCGCTGCATGAACATGCGCCACTTCCCGCGCCTCGCCTTCCATCGCATCGGAGAGGATCACTGCTTCGACGCCATGGCGCGCGGCTTCCTTTACCGCCGCTTCCAGCGAAACGGCAGCGGACGCAATGACGCGCACTTCATTGCCCGCAAAAACCTTGTCGTCCGGCTTTGGCGCATGGGCGGATTCACTCTTGATGTGCGCAAGCACCGCTTCTGGCAAATCGAGCCGATAGCGTTCGATGATCTTCAAAGCTTCATCGCGGTTTGTCTCGTCCGGCACAGTCGGGCCTGAAGCCACGAAGGCAGGATTGTCACCCGGAATATCCGAGACAACGAGCGAAAAGACCTTTGCCGGATGCGCGGCTGCGGCCAGCCTGCCGCCCTTGATCGTCGACAGATGCTTGCGAACCGCATTCATGGCCGAAATCGGCGCACCGGATGCGAGCAGTACCTTGTTGACGGCGATTTCGTCCTCAAGCGTCAATCCTTCCGGCGGCGACGGCAGCAAGGCAGACCCGCCACCGGAAACAAGCGCTACCACGAGGTCATCTTCCGTCAGGTTCGACACTGCATCGAACAGCCGCTTCGAGGCTTGAAGCCCTGCTTCATCAGGAACCGGATGCGCGGCCTCTATGATCTCGATACGCTCGCAAGGCGCGCCATAACCGTAACGTGTGACCACCACACCCTCCAGCGGAGCATCGTTTTTTTCGGCCCAGGCACGCTCGAAAGCCGCCGCCATCTGCGCCGATCCCTTACCCGCACCGATGACAATCGTTCGTCCCTTCGGCTTGGCCGGAAGATTGGCGCGGATCACCAGTTCAGGATCGGCAGCCGCGACAGCGGCATCAAAAAGGTTGGTCAGAAATTTCTTCGGATCGGCGATGGCTGTCATGAGATTCCCGGCCTTGATTATCGTTTGACGGCACTATTTCGTGCCACGCATATAAAATCAATGGAGCCGGCCACCTCCTCCAGGCAGCCAGCTCCACCCTCTCCCTCCAGAGAAATCAAATCCCTGAGTTAGGCTACCTCGTGGTTTGCCATGCGTTCAAGCGCACGCACGAGACCGGAATGGTCGAGACCATCATCGCCATGCGCCGCGCAGGAGTTGAACAGTTCCTGTGCCATGGCCGTGTTCGGCAGCGAAACACCGAGCGCCTTTGCGCCTTGCAGTGCAAGGTTCAAATCCTTCTGGTGCAGCGAAATGCGGAAGCCCGGATCGAAGGTCCGCTTGATCATGCGTTCGCCATGCACTTCGAGAATGCGGGACGATGCAAAGCCGCCCATCAGGGCTTCGCGCACCTTTGCCGGGTCCGCGCCTGCCTTGGAAGCGAAAACCAGTGCTTCGGCAACGGCCTCGATGTTGAGCGCGACGATGATCTGGTTTGCAACCTTGGTGGTCTGGCCATCACCGCAATCACCGACGAGCGTGATGTTCTTGCCCATGAGCTTCAGGAGCGGCAGAGCGCGGTCGAACGATTCCTGCGAACCGCCAGCCATGATGGAGAGGCTGGCATTTTTCGCGCCGACCTCACCGCCGGAGACCGGCGCATCGACATATTCACCACCCGTTGCGCGGACCTTCTTTGCGAACTCTTTCGTCTCGATGGGGGAAATCGAGCTCATGTCGATGAGCAGCTTGCCTTTGCCCAGACCACCGATCGCGCCACCTTCACCGAAGATGACTTCTGCCACCTGCGGCGTATCCGGAAGCATCAGGATAGTGGTGTCGCAATGAGCCGCCACGTCCCTCGGTGTATCAAGAATCTGCATGCCATGATCGAGCAGATCCTGGTGCGGTGGCACAATATGCTTCGACGTGAAAAGCTCGTGGCCCGCATCCTGCAAATGGCGCGCCATCGGCGTACCCATGATCCCCAGTCCGATGAAGCCTATCTTGGCCATGTCGCTTACTCCCTAATCAAATTTATGCGGTCAGCCGTTCGGCTTCGTATGAAAGTTTTTCCTCACGCATTATCCAACGCAAAACCGCTTCGCACTTTTGCTGGAAATGCTTTGAACCAACCAAGGCCTTCTTCAGTGGTGGTCTTCGGCTTGTACTCGCAGCCGATCCAGCCCTTGTATCCGGCGTTTTTCAGTGCTTCGAACACGTTCGGATAATTGATCTCACCAGTGCCCGGCTCATTACGGCCCGGATTGTCGGCGAGCTGAACATGGGCAATCAGCGGCTTGTAACGTTCATAAGTCGCAACCAGTTCGCCGCGTGTCCGCTGCTGATGGTAGAGGTCATACTGGATGAACAGGTTGTTGCTGCCCACTTCATCGATGATCGAAACCGCCTGCTCTACCGTGTTGAGGTAGAAGCCCGGAATGTCGTAGTGGTTGATCGGCTCGATCAGCAGGCGAATGCCGTGCTTGCCCAGTTCCTTTGCGGCCAGACGCAGATTGCTGACGAAAGTGGCGCGCAAGACGTCCGGATCGACACCCTGCGGGGCAATGCCGGAAAGGCAATTCACCTGCGAACAGTTGAGCGTCGTGGCATAGTCGATGGCATCAGCCACACCGCGCCGGAAGTCGTCGACGCGATCCGGCAGAACCGCAATGCCGCGCTCGCCGCCTGCCCAGTTGCCCGCAGGCAGATTGTGCAGGACTTGTGCCAGATTATGTTTGGTCAGCGCTGCCTTCAGCTCATGCCGGTTGAACTCATAGGGGAAGAGATACTCCACCCCGGTGAACCCGGCCTTTGCGGCCAGCGCAAAGCGGTCCATGAAAGGCACTTCATTGAAAAGCATTGTGAGATTGGCTGCAAATCTCGGCATTTTCGCCTCCTTATAATTCTCTACTTGCGCAATTCTGGAAAAAGCCGTTTCGCAATTTTCCTGGAATCGCACTTAATCTAACAAAGCTGCGATAGCGGTAGGCGCATCTTCGCCACGTTCGGCCAGTTCCTCGAATTCGACAACCTGATCGATATCGACACCCATGGAGATATTGGTAACGCGTTCCAGGATGAATTCCAGAACCACCGGTACCTGATGCTCCGCCATAAGCGCTTTTGCCTGTTCAAAACTTTCGGCAAACTGGTTGGGGCTGCGAACCCGGATCGCCTTGCAGCCAAGACCTTCGGCAACGGCCACATGATCGACGCCGTAACCCTTTTCCGCGTCGCCATCGGCATTGATGTTATCGAAGGCGAGGCTCACTTCGAAATCCATGTTGAAGCCGCGCTGCGCCTGTCGGATGAGGCCGAGATAGGAATTGTTCACGACCACATGAATGTAGGGCAGCTTGTGCTGTGCGCCGACCGCCAGTTCCTCGATCATGAACTGGAAATCATAGTCACCTGAAAGTGCCACAATCGGACGATCGGGATCGGCAGCACGGACACCGAGCGCTGCTGGCAACGTCCAGCCGAGCGGACCGGCCTGACCGCAATTGATCCAGTTGCGCGGACGATAGACATGCAGGAACTGCGCGCCCGCGATCTGGCTGAGGCCGATGGTCGTGACATAGCAGGTATCGCGACCGAACGCCTTGTTCATCTCCTCATAAACACGCTGCGGCTTGAGCGGTGTCTGGTCGAAATGCGTCTTGCGCAGCATGGTGCGCTTGCGCTCGCCGCACTCCTTGGCCCAGTCCGACCAGTCGCGCAACTTACCGGCAGACTTCCATTCGGTCGCAACGTCCAGCAGCAGCTTCAGCGCCTTGCCTGCATCCGAAACGATACCGAAGTCCGGCGCAAAGACGCGACCGATCTGCGTCGGCTCAATATCGATATGGATGAACTTGCGGTCCTTCCTGTAGGTATCGACATTGCCCGTATGACGGTTTGCCCAGCGATTGCCGATGCCGATGACCACATCGGAGGCCAGCAGATTGGCATTGCCATAGCGGTGCGAGGTCTGCAGTCCGCACATGCCCGCCATCAGGCGATGGTCGTCGGGAATGACGCCCCAGCCCATCAGGGTCGGGATGACCGGAATGCCGGTGATTTCAGCGAACTCGACCAGAATATCCGATGCATCGGCGTTGATGATGCCGCCGCCCGCGACGATCAGCGGACGTTCCGCCTCGTTCAGCATGGCGAGCGCCTTTTCGGCCTGCACCCGCGTGGCAGCAGGCTTGTAGGCTTCCATCGGCTGGTAAGTGTCGATGTCGAATTCGATTTCGGCAAGCTGGACATCAATCGGCAGGTCGATCAGAACCGGACCGGGACGACCCGACTTCATGATGTGAAACGCCTTCTGGAAAACAAAAGGCACCAATGCCGGCTCCATGACCGTGACCGCCCACTTGGTGACGGGCGCCGCGATCTTGGCGATATCGACCGCCTGAAAGTCTTCCTTGTCCAGACGCGCACGTGGCGCCTGGCCCGTGATGCAGAGGATCGGGATCGAGTCGGCGGAAGCCGAATAGAGACCCGTAATCATATCCGTTCCGGCAGGGCCGGAGGTGCCAATGCACAGGCCGATATTGCCATGCCTTGCGCGGGTATAACCCTCGGCCATATGCGAAGCACCTTCGACATGACGCGCCAAGATGTGGCGGATCGAACCGCGCGCTTTCATCGCCGAATAAAATGGATTGATCGCTGCGCCCGGCACACCGAAAGCACAATTGATCCCTTCTCTTTCCAGCACAAGCACGGCTGCATCGACTGCACGCATTCTGGCCATGGCCATTCCTCCTATGGAATTACTCTCCATTTACGAATGCTATTATCAAAAAATGGAAATTCATACCATTATATGGAAATAAAGATTTTCAACGGAATGGAGATAATCCGCCGCTCCCTTTCCGAGTAGCAATGGATGCGATAGTGATAATTCCTGAGTTTAGGCGGGATTCGGAGACGGTAATGGAACAGGCAAAGGTAAAGCGGGGCCGCAAGGCGGCGGAAAACGCAGCGCCCTCGTCTGTGCAGGTTCTGGACCGGAGCCTGAAGCTGCTGGCATTGATCGCCGAGAATGATGGCTCGACATTGACCGACCTTGCCGATGAGAGCGGTATGGCGCCCTCCACCGTGCACCGCCTTCTGTCGTCACTGGCCAATCATGGTATGGTTTCCCACGATCTGGAAAGCGGAGACTGGACCATCGGCGTCAAGGCATTCGAAATCGGCAATGCCTTTCGCCGGTTCCGCAAGCTCGGCATTCAGGCACGGCCCTATCTCAAGACATTGATGGAAACGAGCGGCGAGACCGCCAATATCGGCGTCGAGGACGGCGGCGATGTCGTGTTCATCTCGCAGATCGAAAGCCATGCGCCGATGCGCGCCTTTTTCCGGCCCGGAAGGCGCGGCCCCATCCATGCATCCGGTATAGGCAAGGCCATATTGTCCACCTGGTCGGACAAGGAAATCGCGCACGCCCTGTCAGGGCGCACGCTTGAACATTTCACGCAACGCACACTCGACAACCTAGCTGCGCTACTGAAAGATATTCAGGCAACCCGTACTCGCGGCTGGTCTGTCGACGACGAGGAACACACGCTTGGCATGTGCTGCATCGCCGCCCCAATCTTCAATGAATATGGTGAGGCGATTGCCGGCATTTCCGTTTCCGGCCCTGCGGTGCGCCTGCCGAAAAAGCGGCTCGACGAATTCGGACCGCTGATCCGCTCCACCGCCGACGAGCTGACCCGCGCCATGGGTGGCAAACGCCCGGAAGAGTTTTAACAAAAAGACCCGCAGCGGATCGCTCCGCCACGGGTCATCCTCCTCCAAGGATTGGGGTATCAGGCCAGTTCGGCCTTGAGCGGCTTGCCAGCCACATAGGTTTCGACAATGGCGCGGTCATCGCCCAGCGTCTGCAACAGGAACAGTTCCTGCTCCAGCGTCGCGCCAACCGCCATGCGAAGTCGCATTGGCGATGTGGCCGACGAATCCAGCACCACGATGTCGGCTTCCGTGCCCTCGTCGAGCGTACCGATCTTGTCTTCCATGGAGAGCGCGCGGGCATTACCCAGCGTCATCATATAGAAAGACTGGAACGGGTTCAGACGCTGTTCACGGAGCTGGAGAACCTTGTAGCCCTCATCCATGGTGCGCAGCATGGAGAAACTCGTGCCGCCGCCGACATCGGTCGCCACCGCCATGCGCACGCCCGATGCTTTCAACCGGTCCCGGTCGAAGAGGCCTGAACCGAGAAACAGGTTGGAGGTCGGGCAGAAGACGGCAATAGAACCGGTTTCCGCCATAACGCGCACTTCGCGCGGTTCCAGATGGATCGAGTGGCCGAGCAGGGTCTTGTCGCCCAACAGGCCGTAATGTTCGTAAATGCCAAGATAGTCTGGCGCTTGAGGATAGAGCGACTTGGTGAAAGAGATTTCGTCGTGATTTTCCGAAAGATGCGTCTGGATGTAGCTGCCGGGGTGCTCACGAACAAGCGCCTGGCTTGCTTCGAGCTGCTCCGGCGTCGACGTAATGGCAAAGCGCGGGGTGATTACATAATCGAGGCGACCCTTGCCCTGCCAGCGCGCAATCAGCGCCTTCGAATCGTCATAACCGGACTGTGCCGTGTCGCAAAGTGCAGGCGGCGCATTGCGATCCATCATCACCTTGCCACCCAGCATACGCATGTTGCGATGCTGCGAAGCGCGGAAATAGGCATCGACGCTCTGCGGATGGACAGAACAATAAGCGACCGCCGTGGTGGTGCCGTGGCGGATCAGCTCGTCAAGAAAGCGTTCCGCGATGAATTCGGCATGCTGCTCGTCGGCAAATTTCTGCTCGGCGACGAACGTATAGGTGTTGAGCCACTCCAGCAGATTGGCGGCATAGGAAGCAACCACCTGCGTCTGCGGATAATGGATATGCGTATCGATGAAACCGGGCAGGATCAGATGCGGGCGATGATCGGCGACGTTGACGTCGCTGCCCGCCTCAGCACGGACTTCGGTATAATCGCCGAGGCGCAGGATACGGCCATCTTCGACCAGCACGGCACCGTCTTCAATGTAGCGATAAGCGGCATTGTCATCGAGGCTTTGCGGTTCGTCACGAAAGGTCAGCACGCGGCCGCGGATCAGAAGCTTGGTCATTTTCGTCATGGTCCTTATTTCGGGCCTTGCGTGGCAGACTGGTACCAGGAAGCAAGAAGCTGGCGCTCTTCCTCGCTCACGCCGGTGACATTGGCGGGCGGCATGGCATGCGAGCGACCGGCCTGCAAATAGATTTCACGCGCATGCGCGGCAATATCCCGGTCGGTATCCAGCACGACGCCCTTTGGCGGCGCAATGATGCCTTCCCAGCCCGGCTCCTTGGCGTGGCACATGGCGCAACGCCCAAGAACGGTATCCCGCACTTTTTCAAAGTGCGGGTCCGAGATAAAAGATTGCTGCAATGCCGAGACTTTCTGTTCCTCCGGCTCACCGGTCAGAACCTTCGGCACCGTAGAGAGCCAGATGATGATGATGAACAGGATCACCGTTACCAGCCAGGTCCAGGTCGGGCTGCCCTTGCGGGCATGCTGCGTGTTGAACCAGTGGCGGATCGTGACGCCCATCAGGAACACCAGCGAGGCGATAACCCAGTTGAACTGCGTCCCGAAAGCCAGCGGATAGTGGTTCGACAGCATCAGGAACAGAACGGGCAGCGTCAGATAGTTGTTATGCGTCGAACGCTGTTTGGCGATCTTGCCGTATTTCGGGTCCGGCTTGCGGCCTGCGATCAGATCCGCCACCACGATTTTCTGGTTCGGAATGATAATCATGAACACGTTGGCGGACATGATCGTCGCGGTAAAGGCGCCGAGATGCAGGAAGGCGGCGCGGCCTGTGAACAGGTGCGTATAGCCCCAGGCCACCACGACCAGAATACAGTAGAGAATGACCATCAGCAGCGTATCGCTCTTGCCGAGCATCAGCTTGCAGATCGTGTTGTAGGCAATCCAGCCAAAAGCCAGCGAGGCAATCGAGATGCCGATGGCGACGGGACGCGAGACATCGAGAACATTCGGATCGATCAGGTAGAGATCAGCTCCGGCGTAGTAGACGATGCAGAGCAGCGTGAAACCAGACAGCCAGGTGGCATAGGATTCCCATTTGAACCAGGTCAGGTGCTCAGGCATTTCGGCGGGTGCAACCAGATATTTCTGGATGTGATAGAAGCCACCGCCATGGACCTGCCATTCCTCGCCATGCGCGCCTACCGGCAAGCCGGGACGCTGGCGCAAGCCCAGATCGAGCGCAATGAAGTAAAAGGACGAGCCGATCCACGCAATCGCGGTAATCACATGCAGCCACCGCGCTGCGAAGCCCAGCCAGTCCCAGGCTACGGCAAAATCATACATCAGGCACTCCCATTTCTTGACCCATTTTTGGGCCCCATTGTTCGTTGTTGTATTATGTGCCAAAGGAATCAGGTTCAGGGAACGTCACATCACGACCAGCACTTTCAAAAAAATCTAGACAATCGTGGAGGGGACGTATGTCATATCTTGATAATCTGCGCGTTTTTGTGCGCGTTGTCGAATTGGGAAATCTATCCGCGGCGGGTCGCGACCAGCGCGCATCGCCAGCAGTTGCCAGCAATCGAATCAAGGAGTTGGAGAAGCACCTGGGGGTCAGGCTCTTCAACCGGACGACGCGCAAGCTCACGCCGACCGAACACGGTCGCGTATTCTATGACGGCGCATTGAAAATCCTCGAAGCTGTGGATGAAGCGGAAGCTGCCGTGGCGGAACTGGCGAAAAATCCGAAGGGATCGATTCGCATCACCGCCCCGCTTGGCTTTGGCAGACGGCTGATTGCATCGGGGATTCCCGAATTTCACGACAAATATCCGGACATCGAAGTGCGGCTTCGCCTCTCCGATCATGAAGTCGATATCATGAGCGAAGGCGTCGATGTGGCTTTCAAGCTCGGTGTTCTGGAGAACTCGAACCTGCGTATGCGCGGCATCATGAATTGCGAACGCGTGATCTGTGCGGCACCTGCATATCTCGAGAAACACGGGGTTCCGCAGTCACCTGACGAGCTGCTTGGCGATAAACACGACTGTCTTCTGCTGCGCTTTCCGGGCTCAAAGGAATATTACTGGTCGCTGCAAACGGCGGAAGGTCTGCGCAAGTTCGAAGTCACCGGGCCTTACGACTCGGATGATGGCGACGTATTGACGCAATGGGCGCTCGGCGGACGTGGCATCATCAACAAGCCGCTGTTCGAAGTGAAAGAATATATTCGCGACGGGCGGCTGGTTCCCATCCTCGAAAGCACGCCGCCTGCGCCGATCCAGCTTGCTGCGATCTACCCGCACAAGCGCTTTCAGGACCCGAAAGTGCGCCTCATCATCGATTTCATGACGGAGCGGTGCCAGAGATTGATACGGGAAGCCCTGGCATAGAGCGGCTCAAACCGCTCTATACTTATTTGCAACCTTGAGAGTTCCAAAAGAAAACCCGCCGGATCAGGCGGGTTGCGATACACGTACCGAAGTCAGAACCGCCGTCAGAACTTCGGCTGCGGCCAATGCCGCAATGACTTCCGGCCTCTTGTCTTTTACAACAGCCCCGCCGACGGGACAGACAAGATTTTCAAAAAGGTCGTCGCTGCCGATTTCCCGTTTCAACCAATTTTTGAAAGTAGCCTTTTTGGTCTTCGAGCCGATCATGCCGACATAGACGGCATCGCGCCGCTGCAAAGCCTCGGTGACAATGAGGAAATCCAGCGCATGGTCATGGGTGAGGACGATGAAAGCGCTGCCCGGCGGCGCGGAACGCACCACCTGTTCGGGCATTGCCGAAAGACAGGTCTCGACACCAGGCACATCGCAGGCCATCAGCTCCGCCTCCCGTGTATCCACCAGAATGACGCGTACCGGCGTGAGAGAGAGGGCATTTGCCAGCGCATCGCCAACATGGCCCGCGCCGAAGACATAGACATGCGGGCGTGTGGCTATTTCCGCATCGACCTTGCTGACAAGCTCGTCGGTGAGCCCACGGCTGACACGCCTGAAGCTCAGGCCTACCCGTCCGCCGCAGCACTGGCCGATTTCGGGCCCCAGTGGCACATTCATGGGTGGAACGTCCTTGGGTGAGTCCCTGCCGCCAAGCAGCACCTTCCGGGCATGGTCGATAGCCATATATTCAAGCTGACCGCCACCGATCGTCCGGAAGATCATATCGCGGGCAACCAGCATCCACGCCCCCGCATCGCGGGGTGCGGAACCTTTCACATCGGTGACTTCAACCAGCACACTATCGGGACGCCGGTTGAGAAAAGCCCGGATATCGTCGCGCGCGCCCGGCATCTCTCTAGCCCTTTTGCTTGCGGAGCCGTTCGATGGCCATCAGCACACGTTCCGGTGTTGCGGGCGCATCGAGGCGCGGGCAGACCTTGTGATCGGCCACGCTGGCAATGGCATCGGCCAGAGCATGCAGCACCGACAGTCCAAGCGGCAGCGGCGGTTCGCCGACAGCCTTGGAACGATGGATCGTCGGCTCATAGGCCTCGGACCAGTCGGTCAGCGCGACATTGAAAATCTTGGGCCGGTCGGACGCCAGTGGAATCTTGTAGGTGGATGGCGCGTGGGTGCGAAGCCGCCCCTTGTCGTCCCACACAAGCTCCTCTGTCGTCAGCCAGCCCATGCCCTGCACGAAGCCGCCTTCAACCTGACCGATATCGATGGCGCGGTTCAGGGAACGCCCGGTATCATGTAGAATATCGGTGCGCTCCACCACATATTCGCCAGTCAGAGTATCGACGGAAACTTCGGAACAGGCAGCTCCGTAAGCATAGTAATAGAAGGCGTGGCCCCGGCCCTTGGCACGGTCCCAGTGGATTTTCGGCGTCTTGTAGTGACCTGCCGCCGATAGCTGCACGCGACCGATAAAGGCCTGCTTTACGAGATCGTTGAAGCTGATTTCCTGATTGCCGATGCGAACCCGGTTGGGAAGAAACACGACCTGATCTTCCGGCACCTGATATTGCTGTGCCGCAAAATGGATGAGGCGTTTCTTGATCTGGCGGGCAGCATCCTGTGCAGCCATGCCGTTGAGATCGGCACCGGAAGAAGCCGCAGTCGGCGCTGTGTTCGGCACCTTCGCGGTCGTCGTCGCGGTGATCTTCACGCGGTCGATATCGATCTGGAATTCCTCGGCCACAACCTGCGCCACTTTCATATGGAGCCCCTGCCCCATTTCTGTGCCGCCATGGTTCATATGCACCGAGCCGTCATTATAGACATGCACCAGAGCGCCAGCCTGATTGGACTCCGTCTTGGTGAAGGAAATGCCGAATTTCACCGGCGTCAGCGCCATGCCGCGTTTCACATAACGGCTTTTCGCGTTGAATTCGCGGATCGCTTCGCGGCGCTTTGCGTAATCGGAACTTTCCTCAAGTTCCGCAACGATGCGCTGGATGATGCAATCTTCGACCTTCTGGTGATAGGGGGTGACATTGCGTGTGCCGTCCTTACCCATTTCATCGTAGAAATTGCGCTTGCGAATTTCGAGCGGGTCCTTACCGACAGCGAAAGCCACTTCATCGATCACGCGTTCCGCACCGACCATGCCCTGTGGGCCGCCAAAGCCGCGAAAAGCTGTATTCGACACGGTATTCGTGTAAAGCGGTGCCGACTGCGCATGAACTGCCGGGAAGAAATAGGCATTATCGCAGTGAAACAATGCGCGGTCGCCGACCGGCCCGGAAAGGTCTGCCGAGAAACCGGCATTGAGGGCAAACAGATAGTCGATGCCCAGAATATTGCCGTCATCGTCGAAGCCGACTTCATAATCGATGACAAAGCCGTGGCGCTTGCCGGTCGAGGTCATGTCCTCGTCGCGGTCGAGCCTGATCTTCATGGCGCGCTTGTGCTTCTTGGCCGCAATGGCTGCAATGGCCGCCCATTGATTGGCCTGTGTTTCCTTGCCGCCGAAGCCACCGCCCATGCGGCGCACTTCCACCGTCACGGAATGGCTCGGCACGCCCAGCGCATGGGCAACCAGATGCTGCGTTTCGCTCGGTCCTTGCGTGGAGCAATAGACGGTAACGTCTTCATCCTCGCCGGGAATAGCCAGCGAAACCTGGCCTTCCAGATAGAAATGATCCTGCCCGCCGAGATACATGCGGTTCTTGATACGGTGCGGCGCGGCATCGATGGCCGCACGTGCGTTGCCGCGCTTCAGCGTCAATGGCGTCGTGACAAGCCGGTCCTTCAGACCGTCCAGCGCATCTATGGAATAAATGCCCGCTGCTTCCTCATATTCGATCTTCGCCAGACGGGCAGCGCGGCGCGCCTGATCGCGGGTTTTCGCGATAACCGCAAAGATCGGCTGGCCGTGAAATTCAACCTTGTCGACGGCAAAGATCGGGTCGTCATGCATGCCCGATGGCGAAACATCGTTTTCGCCGGGAACGTCCTTGTAGGTCAGCACGTCGACCACACCGGGAGCGGCGCGCACTGCCGACAAGTCAATCGACTTGAACGATCCGTGTGCGACAGAGGAATAGCCGACCCCGATATGCAATGTGCCTTCGGGCTCCGGTATATCGTCGATATAGACAGCCGTTCCCGTCACGTGCTTGTGGGCGGAATCGTGTTTCTGATCGGTCGCGACGCCGCCGACAATGCGGGCAGCTTTCAATGCGTTTGCAGGATGCTTGTTCATGATTGCCTCCTCACGCCGCCGCGATTTCAGCCGCGCGCAGCGGCGTGTAACTGCCTTCCGTTTCGGCGAAGAAACGCCGCAACAAATTGCGCGCCGCGAGCAGCCGGTAATCCGCTGTCGCGCGCATATCGCTCAAGGGCGTATAATCCTGTGCATAGGCTTCCAGCGCCGCTTCAACTGTCGCCTCGGTCCATGGCTTGGCCGCCAGCGCGGCTTCCACCGCGCTGGCGCGCTTCGGCGTTGCGGCCATGCCGCCATAGGCGATGCGGACCGTTTCCACATTGCCTGCCGCATCAAGCGTCAGGTGGAAAGCGCCAAGCGTCGCCGTAATGTCTTCCTCGTAACGCTTCGACACTTTGTAAATGGCAAAATGGCTTCCTTCAGCCGGAACCGGCACATGCACGGCTTCGACAAATTCGCCGGGCTGGCGATCCTGCTTGCCATAAGCGATGAAGAACTCTTCCAGCGGTATGGTGCGGCGCTCCGCCCCTTTGCGCAGCGTCAGTTTTGCATTGAGCGCGATCAGCGGCGGCGGCGTGTCACCAATCGGCGAACCGTTGGCGATATTTCCGCCGATGGTTCCCATATTGCGCACCTGTTCACCGCCAATGCGATTGATGAGGCTCCCAAGCTGCGGAATGCGCTTGGCAAGGAAGCCGAATGCCTCCGTGTAGGTGACGCCTGCGCCAATGATAACAACACCATTTTCCTCGCGGATGGAACGCAGTTCCTCCAGATGGCCAATGAAGACGACCGGGGAAATATCGCGCATCATCTTGGTGACCCACAGGCCCACATCGGTGGAACCGGCAACGATGGTTGCCTTCGGCTCCGCCGCCAAAATGGTAGCGAAATCATCGAGATCACCGGGCACAATCAGGCGATCCTTGCCTTCACCCACTTCCACCCGAACGCCATCGCGCATGGCTGTCAGTTGTTCGAGAACATGGGCGCGCTCAGCAGCAAGCGGGTCTTCCATGACCGTACCATAGTCGGAAATGATGCGGGCGGCGCGCATGATCGCCTCATAGCCGGTGCAGCGGCAAAGATTGCCCTGCAAGGCTTTCTCAATCTGTGCATCGGCAGGCTTCGGTTCGCGCATCCACAGGGCGTAGAGCGACATGACGAAGCCCGGCGTACAGAAGCCGCATTGGGAGCCATGAAACTCGATCATCGCCTTTTGCACCGGATGCAGATCACCATCGGCCCCGCGCAGATGCTCGATGGTCACCACGTGGCTGCCATCCAGCGAACCCATAAAACGGATGCAGGCATTGACGCTCTCATAAACGAGCTTGCCGTCGGAAATCTTGCCAACCAGCACCGTGCACGCGCCGCAATCGCCTTCGCCGCAGCCTTCCTTGGTGCCACGCAGCTTGGCGGAAAGCCGCAGATAGTCGAGCAGCGTTTCGGTCGGGGAAACACGGTCGAGTTCGATCTTCTCACCGTTCAGAAGAAAGCGGATCGTATGTCGCACAGACGGGTGCACAGACTGGTTCATGGCGCTTAGCTCCCGCGATAGGTGGAATAGGAAAACGGCGAAACGAGAAGCGGTACATGATAATGCGCCTTTTCATCGGAAATGCCAAAGCGCAGCGGGACTATATCGAGGAACGGTACGATATCTTCGGTCTTGCCAAAATATTCGCCGACATGGAACAGGAGCTCGTAGGAACCTGCCCGCAAATTCTCGCCCGACAGCAGCGGTTCATTGCAGCGGCCATCGTCATTGGTGCGAATTTCCCGGATCGGTTCGGCCTGCTGATTCTCGACGCGGCGCAATTCAATGCGCAGATTTGCAGCCGGTTTGCCGCTTACCGTGTCGAGGACATGCGTCGTCAACCGGCCATTACCGCTCTTTTCCTGACCCATTTGCACTCCTGCAGCTTGCTGATTCTCTAATCAAGTAGACTGGAAAATGTTACAAGCTTTTGATTTGCGGTGGTTTATTTCGGCCCAACGTCGCCATTGGCTGTGGGGGCCGCAAACCACACCATGTTCCCAGCATTCAGTATTTCGCGATCCTTCTCATTGTGAAAGATGGTTATCGTTGGATGTCTTTCAAATTTTTGAAGGGGAATAATAGCGATAAATCTTTATTATCATGGATAAAACGAACGAAAACGAGGGAAGACCCGCAATGAAATATCCGCGCAATCTCGTCGGCTATGGACGCAACACGCCAGATCCGCGCTGGCCGGGCGGAGCCAATATCGCTGTTCAGTTCGTCGTCAATTATGAGGAAGGCGGCGAATGCTGCATTCTCGACGGTGATCCGTCCTCCGAATGTCTCCTTTCCGAGATTGTCGGCGCTCAAGCCTGGAAGGGCCAGCGCAACCTCAATATGGAATCCATCTATGAATATGGCGCACGCTCCGGCTTCTGGCGGTTGTGGCGCGCCTTCACTCGCCGCAACATGCCCGTCACTGTCTATGGCGTGACGCTCGCCATGGCGCGCAACCCGGAAGCCGTTGCAGCCATGAAGGAAGCCGACTGGGAAATCGCCAGCCACGGATTGCGCTGGTGGGAATATAAGGACGTTCCCGAAGAGATCGAACGTGAGCACATCCGCGACGCGGTTCGCCTGCACACGGAAATCACCGGCTCGCGCCCGCTCGGCATCTATCAGGGCAAACCTTCCGACAACACGCTGAAACTGGTGATGGAAGAAGGCGGTTTTCTCTATTCCGCCGACTCCTATGCCGACGAGTTGCCCTACTGGGTTGAAGGTCCGAAGGGACCGCACCTGATCGTGCCCTATACGCTGGATGCAAACGACATGCGCTTTGCGACCCCGCAGGGCTTCAATTCTGGCGACCAGTTCTACACCTACCTGAAGGATACCTTCGACGTGCTCTATCGTGAAGGGGCGGAAGGTGCGCCGAAGATGATGTCCATCGGCCTGCATTGCCGCCTTGTCGGCCGCCCCGGTCGCGTGGCCGCGCTCGAACGGTTCCTCGACTATGTGCAAAGCCATGAAAAGGTCTGGGTCGCCAAGCGTATCGACATTGCCCGCCATTGGCATGAAAACTATAAGCCGCTCGCTGCCGATGTCATGCCTTCGAAAGCCGGCAAGGATGAATTCGTCGCGCGTTACGGCGGCATTTTCGAGCACTCGCCATGGATCGCTGAGCGCGCATATGATGCCGGTTTCAGCCCGGAAGAAGATACTGCATCCGGCCTTGCTTCCGCGATGACGAAGGCATTTCGCGCGGCCTCGGCGGATGAACGGCTGGCGGTCTTGAAGGCGCATCCGGATCTTGCCGGCAAGCTTGCGCAGGCCAAGCGGCTGACGGCAGAATCAACCGCCGAACAGGCCGGGGCCGGTCTCGATGCGCTGACCGATGCAGAAAAGCAGACGTTCACCGAACTGAATGATGCCTATACCGCAAAGTTCGGCTTTCCGTTCATCATCGCCGTGAAGGGTCGCAACAAGAAGGAAATCCTCGACGCTTTCCAGCGCCGGGTTTCCAACGACCGCGACACGGAATTTGAAACGGCCTGCGCTCAGGTGGAGCGCATCGCCCTCCTGCGCCTCAAGGATATTCTGCCGGAAGCGCTCTACTGATCCTGCCGCCTGGAAGGTCGGCTTCTCACATAAGGAATTCCCCATATGGGCAACGACAAGAACAATCGCAGTTATTATGCACCGACAGGCGGATTGCCGCCGCAGACCCAGCTTCTCACTGATCGCGCCATGTTCACCGAAGCCTATGCGGTGATACCCAAGGGCACGTTCAGCGATATCGTGACAAGCTTCCTGCCCTTCTGGGACAAGACGCGACTCTGGGTGATTGCGCGCCCCCTCTCCGGCTTTGCCGAGACTTTCTCGCAATACATCATGGAAGTGCAGCCGGGCGGCGGTAGCGACCGTGCCGAGCTGGATGAAAGCGCAGAAGGCGTGCTGTTCGTGGTTGAAGGCGAAATCGCCGTCACCGTCGCCGGCAAGACGCACACGCTGACCGAAGGCGGCTATGCTTATCTGCCGCCGAAGAGCGGCTGGACGCTCCGCAACAATGGCGCGGCAACAGCCCGGTTCCATTGGGTGCGCAAGGCCTATGAATATGTCGACGGGCTCGACGTTCCGGAACCGTTATTCCTCAACGAAAAGGACATCGCGCCCAACCCGATGCCGGACACCAACGGCGCCTGGGCGACGACCCGTTTTGTCGATCCGAACGATCTGCGTCACGACATGCATGTCACCATCGTGACCCTGGAGCCCGGCGGCGTCATTCCTTTTGCCGAGACCCACGTCATGGAACACGGGCTTTATGTGCTGGAAGGCAAGGCAGTCTACCGGCTCAATCAGGACTGGGTGGAAGTGGAAGCGGGCGACTTCATGTGGCTGCGCGCCTTCTGCCCGCAGGCCTGTTATGCAGGCGGCCCCGGCAAGTTCCGCTATCTGCTCTACAAGGACGTAAACCGTCATATGAAGCTTTCGCGATAGTCGAATGGCATCTCAATCAAAGGCCGGACTCGTTCCGGCCTTTTTTATGGGTCGGAACACAAATAAAAACGGCGAGCCGAAGCTCGCCGTACCATTCTTCCGACTGGAGATCAGATTTTTAAACAGCGCAGTCCTTCTACGCTATCGAATGGTTCTTTGAAGATAGTACAGGCAAACAAAATTTCAAATTACAATTTTGTTATATCAATATTGGGTAAATCACACTGCATTTTATATTTCATAATAATGCTGAAGTTTAATATAAAATCAGAATAATAAAACTTAGGTTTAATTATCAACAATTACACCGGGATGAATAGTCGATTTGCTTCTCATGCAGGACCGGAAGGCCGGAACTGGCCTCCCGGAAAAGCATTAGAACGAGCGCTGGAAACGGATCATACCCTGAACGGCATCCTTGCCGTTGAGGTAGGACTTGCTGTCGCTCCACTTGGTATAAGAGACTTCCGGCGTTACCGTGAAGCCTGGAACCAATTGATAGGCTACGTTGGCAGTAGCTGCGAAAGTGCTGCTGCCATCATAGGCGACCTGCGCATTGATGACGGCCTTTTCGGTAGCCTTGAATGCAGCGCCACCCCAGACAGCCCAATCGCCACCCCAGGTGCCGTAGAAGCTGTTGATCGCGCGAACCGGGCCAATCACATCGCCATTGCCGTTGGTTGCGTTGATGTACTGGTCCTTGTTGGACTTGTAACCGCCCATGGCCCAGACGGAGAAGCGGTCCGTAATGTTCACGTCGGCGCGAACCTTACCGGCCCATTCCTCGTTGCGAGCGTCATAGGCAACTACACCTGCGATCTTGCCCCAGCCGCCTTCATACTTCAGACCGCCGACGACATGCGGCGTATAATCCTTGATGACGCCGTCGAAACCGTACTTGCCATCCGTATCGACATTGTTCCCCTGTTCGAGCGACAGAATGGCGGAGAAGCCATTGCCACCGGTGAAGGTGTAGCTGATCAGGCCCGTGCGATAGCCGCCAGCGAGGATGACGTCATCGTTGATGACATCGCCGAGATAGCCCGGAAAGGTAACAAAGGCAGACTCATCGAGACCGACGCGCAGACCACCGAGTTGGATATAGGCGTAACGCAACTGACCCGATGCACCTTCAACTCCATTGCCCCATTCATAACGGGTTTCGGCAAAAGTCTTCAGAGTGCCGAGTTCGGTTTCCGAAGCCGTCGAAAGGTCGAGGGTGAAGCGAGCTTTATTATCCCAGGAATTGCGGCGCGTATCGACACTACCGTCACGATCAACAAAGCCACGACCGTAGATATTGTCACCGCCAGAGGCGTCGTAACGGACATAGCCGGATATGCGCAGGCAGGTTTCAGTACCAGGAATATAGAAATAACCTGCGCCATAAGCGTCGCAAACGCGAACATATTCAACAGATTCAGGTTCCGGCGCCACAACGGTGTCCGCAGCATATGCTCCGGTGGTTGCAACCAGTGCTGCAGCCGAGCCGAACAGCAAGCTCTTGAGTTTCATCTTATTGCCTCCAGAAATTTTCAGACGAGGCCTGATAGAATGAATTCAACAAATACATCAATTCCAATTTTAACAACAAATCCAAGTTAAACTCGATTATGTGTCAATTATAACACTAATTATAAACACCTTTACTTTATAGCAACAAATACCTTATAGAATATAAATCAATAAATATTTCAAGTATATTTACACTAGCAACTTTATAAAGAGAAAAATCCATTTTCTTATATACGCAAAAACGAAAACGGGGCCACAGGCCCCGTTTAACAAGCATATAGTCGCTAGAGCATTCCGTTCATCTGAACCGTTGGAAATGCTCTATCCCTTTGTTTTTGAGCACGCCTTTATCCCAAAACCGGTTCGCCCTTTTGGGGAGCCATGCCCTGTGCCTGTCCGCAGGCCTATTTTCCTGCCGCCTGCTGCGCATAGACATAGCTGTCATAGGTGTATTCCGCGACACGGAACCATTCGAAGCCCTCATCACGGAACTTTTTCCAGCTCGGGTAAATTTTCGCCCAGGCCGGATTCTTCTCATTGTATTCCGCATAGAGTTCGAAGGCGACCTTGTAAGCAGCATCCAGAACGTCTCGCGGCAAGGGCTGCAATTTGACCCCTTTCGACACAAGAGAACGAATCGCAGCGGTATTTTTGACGTCGTAAAGTGCGATCATGTTCTGGGTCGCGGCTTCAGCAGCCGTGTTGAGTGCTACCTTGTAGGCTTCCGGCAGGCTTTCATATTGCTGCTTGTTGATGAAGAAGTGCACCGAGGCGCCGCCTTCCCAGAAGGCCGGATAATAATAATATGGCGCGATCTGGTAGAAGCCGAGCTTCTCGTCATCGTAAGGGCCAACCCATTCGGCCGCATCGATCGTGCCGCGCTCCAGCGACGGATAGATGTCACCACCGGGAAGCTGTTGTGGAACGACGCCGAGACGCGACATGACCTCGCCAGCCACGCCCGCAATGCGCATCTTCAAGCCCTTCAAGTCCTCAAGGCTTTTGATTTCCTTGCGATACCAGCCACCCATCTGGGCTGCCGTATTGCCGCCGACAATGCCGACCACGCCGTAATCGGCGAGAAACGCATTATAAAGCTCATTGCCACCACCATGATAGAGCCATGCATTCTGCAGGCGGGTGTTCATGCCGAAGGGAATGGCCGTACCGATGGCGAAGGCTGGGTTCTTGCCGGTGAAGTAATAGCCGCATGTATGCGCCATTTCGACCGTGTTGGCCTGCACCGCATCGATGGCCTGCGGGCCGGGCACGATTTCACCGGCCTGGAACACCTGTATCTGGAATTTGCCTTCGGTCATCTTTGACACGGCGTTGGCCATGAAGACCGCGCCGCCATAGATCGTATCCAGATTGTTCGGGAAGCCCGAGGTCAGACGCCAGCGCAGCGTCGGCAATTCCTGGGCGATTGCCGGCGTTGCCAGAGCGGCTCCACTCGTTGCGGCAGCAGCGCCGATTGCGGCACCTTTTGTCAGAAATGTGCGACGGCTCAAATCCTGTTTCATGTGTCTCCTCCTAAGATTGTTTTGGTTTTGTCAGGACCTACGCAATGCTCGTTTTCCCCTCATTGCGCAGGTTTTTGCTTTTGATCCTTGTCCTGTCCGAAGCTCGGTTGCGGTGAACCGAAGGAAGGTGCAGGCAGAGGCTCAGTTGACGGCGAAGGCGCTCCGAACGGTGCGGGCGCTGCACCAAACGGATTTCCACCGCCCGCATCAGGCATCGGCACATTGATCTGGATCGATGCCGGGTCGGCCTGCGGATGACCGCTCTTGTAGTGGGTGACTATCCCCGGGAAGCTGATGATGATGCCAACCATGACGAGCTGGATTATCAGGAACGGGATCGAACCCATGTAGATCTGCCCGGACGTTACCGGCTGGATGGTCGCGCCAGTCACCTTGTCCTTATAGGGTCGGGACGGAGCGACCGAACGCAGATAAAACAGCGAGAAGCCAAATGGCGGATGCATGAACGATGTCTGCATGTTGACCGCCAGCATGACGCCGAACCAGACCAGATCGATGCCAAGACTATCGGCCACTGGCGCCAGAAGCGGGATGATGATGAAGGCCAGCTCGAAATAATCAAGGAAGAAGGCCAGAAAGAACACCAGAAGATTGGCGACGATCAGAAAACCGACTTCACCGCCGGGAATGGACGTCATCAGGTGCTCGACCCAGACGTGACCGTTGACGCCATAGAAGGTGAGCGAAAACACGCGGGCGCCGAGCAGAATGAAGATGACGAAGGACGACAATTTCGCTGTAGCGTAAAGCGCCGAAGTCAGCATGGTCATATTGAGGCGGCGGTTGATGATGGCAAGAAGCAGAGCGCCCACCGCCCCCATCGCACCGCCTTCCGTCGGCGTGGCAACGCCGATGAAGATCGTTCCGAGAACAAGGAAGATCAACACAAGCGGCGGGACGAGCGAAATCACCACCTTTTGCGCCAGTTTCCAGCCCTTCAACGTGCGGGCCTGCGGCGGCAGGGCCGGGACCGTATCAGGTCGGAAAATCGACATGCCTATGATGAAGGCGCAGTAGAAGCCGACAAGCAGCAGACCGGGGACCAACGCGCCCTTGTACATATCGCCGACCGAACGACCGAGCTGATCCGCAAGAACGATCAGAACGAGGCTCGGCGGGATGATTTGCGCCAGCGTGCCCGATGCCGCAATCGTGCCGCTCGCCACTTTGCGATCATAACCGTAGCGCAGCATGATCGGAAGCGAAATCAGCCCCATGGAAATCACCGAAGCCGCAACCACACCGGTGGTGGCCGCAAGAAGCGCACCCACAACAATAACGGCAAAGGCAAGACCACCGCGTACAGGGCCGAAAAGCTGCCCGATTGTATCGAGCAGTTCTTCTGCCATACCGCTTCGTTCCAGTATCAACCCCATGAAGGTGAAGAATGGAATGGCAAGCAATGTCTCGTTCGACATCTGCCCGAAAATACGGTCCGGTATCGCTCCGAACAGATTGACCGGCAAAAGCCCCATTTCGATGCCGACGAAGCCGAAGGCAAAACCGACGAAGGCCAGCGCGAAAGCAACCGGGTAGCCGAGCAACAGCACGACCACCAGCGACAAAAACATGAGCGGCGCGAGATTTTCCGCAATAAAAGCAATCATATCCGTTCCCCTCAGAGCGCCTGGGCTTCCGCATCTTCAATGGCGACCGTGTCCGGTATCCGCCCTTGAAGGATGGCGATGCGCTTGATGAGTTCGGAAATGCCCTGCAATGCGAGCAAGCCGAAGCCGATGGGGATCAGCAGCCAGACCGGCCACAGAACCAGCCCGCCTGTATTGTTGGAGGTTTCGCCGCTGGCAATCTTGGCTTCCACAATGGGCCAGGAGAGGTAAATCGTGATGAGGCAGAAAGGCAGGAGGAAAAATATCGTGCCGAAAATCTCGACCAGAAGCTGGGTTCGCCGTGAATAGCGGCTGTAGAGCAGATCGACCTTCACATGCTCGCTATGCAGAAGCGTGTATCCGGCTGCGATCAGAAAGACCGCCGAGAACAGATACCACTGCGCTTCCAGCCATGCGTTCGAACTGAGATTGAACAGCTTGCGCGAGACTGCATTGATCGCACTGATGAGCACCGCCACCAGGATCAGCCACGACACGGATTTTCCGATAAAATTATTGGCCGCGTCGATAGCACGCGACAACGCCAGCAAGACTGACATCGCTCCTCCCCTCCTTTTTCCGCCTCCTCAAGCGGTTTTGGAGCGAATGATAGGACCGGCGATTCGACGTCGCAAGTTGACGAAAGTTCTAAGAAACAAAGCCCTACCCATTAGTGGGTAAGGCGCTATGCGGGGTTGGAAAGAATACAGGTTACTGCGAAGACAGGCGCAGCCGGTTCTCGATGGCATAGCGCGTAAGCCCCGCGGTGCTGCCAATTCCAAGCTTCTTCTTGATGTTTTTGCGGTGAGTTTCGACCGTCGCTTCCGAAATGCCGAGATTCATCGCAATCTCCCGATTGCTTCCGCCTTCAGCCACCAGCACGAGCACATCATTTTCACGCAAGGACAAACCTTCCGATTTCCTGTCGCCGCTGTCGAGCAGCGCTTCCGAAACACCGGACGAAAAATACGTCCCCCCCGAAGCGACCGCATGAATGGCGGCGACGATTTCGGTCGTCGACACATCCTTCAGCACGTAGCCGGAAGCTCCGCGCATGATGGAGGTCGAGATATATTCGCGGCTATCGTGCATGGACAGCATGAGGATGCGAATGCCCGGCAATTGCTTCTTGAACAGTTCGATAGCGTCGATACCATTGAGAAGCGGCATGTTGATATCCATCAAAACCACGTCGGGATTGACGGAAAGCGCCAGCTCCAGTGCAGCTCGCGCATTGGAAGCCGCTCCGGCAATATCGATATCGTCATAGGTTTCGAGCACAGCCCGCAGACCATCCAGCACCAGCGGATGATTATCCACGAGCAATACCCGAATCTTGCATTCATTCGTCATGCGACTTCCGGTTCCCGCCTTCTTTCTGTTGCCGATTTCGGCAAGCGCGCGGTGAGTTGCGTACCATCAGTACCGGTTTCAACCAAGAGTACACCGCCGAAATGTGCCATCCGCTCCTGCATATTTCGCAAGCCAAGCCCGGAAAGCTGGTCTTTCAGATCCCGCGCGGTGAAACCATTGCCGTCATCGGCAACCGTCATCGTAACCTTGCCATTCGAACCCAATAGCCGGATTCCTACGTGGCTGGCACCGGAATGGCGCTCGACATTGGTGAGTGCTTCCTGAACCACGCGATAGAGCGCCGTACTTGCCTCCGGCTTCAACGTCTCGTTCAGTCCGCGTGCTTCAAACTGCGTTTCAATGCCGGTCCGCTCCGAAAAATGTTCGCACAGGGCCTTGAGTGCGACGGTCAGACCGAGGTCGTCCAGAATGCGCGGACGCAGATCATGCGAGAGCCGCCGCACCTCCTTGATTGCGCCGTTGAGCGCATCCGATGCTTTCTCGATTGCAAGTGGCGCACCGCCACTGCCCATCCTCACCTGACGGCTTGCAAGATCGATGGCATAGCGAACACCGACAAGATTTTGGGAAATACCGTCGTGCAGTTCACGCGCCAGACGTGCCCGTTCTTCCTCCTGCGTATCGATGATGCGCTGCGCCAGTTCCTTCAGCTTGTTATCGGCCATGCGCCGCTCACGCAGATTGAGCAGCATGCAGGTTGCGAAGACGAGCATCACGGCAGGCACGGCGATCAGACTGACAATGAGGAAGGTCGTGCGGATATTGGCGCGAAAATCCGCATTGGCGGCAGCCGTCTGCACATAGACATCATCGAGATAGACGCCCGTTCCGAGCATCCATTTCCATTTATCCAGACCAACAGCAAAAGAGAGCTTGTCGGCCATTTCGCCACTGGATGGCTTTTCCCATTTATACTGGTGCAGGCCTCCGCCTTCCTTCGCCTTGCCGATCAGGTTGGCAATAACGCGATCCCCATCGGGATCGACAAGATTGAGCCAGTTATGGCCGGGCCGAAAGGTCTGGCGCGGATGGACGACATTATTGCCATCGTAATCATAGACGAAGAAATAACCGTCACGACCGTAATCGAGCGAGGTCAGAATCTCCCGTACCTTTTCCATGGCAGCGGTATCGTCGGGACCAGCCTCGTCGTAAATCTGCTGTATGGAGGAAAGCGCCAGATTGGTGAGATTGAGCAGCTCGGTTTCCTTGGCCTTGAGCATGTTCTTCTCGAAGGTCGCGATACTGCTCTGCACGAGATTTGCCGATTGCCAGGTGATAAAGGCCGTGACCGTCAGAATAGCCACTATGAGCGGCACAATCGCCAGTGCAACGATCTGGTAACGTAGCGTCACGCTTTCTCCTCCCGGTCAGCAGCCCGACTTGTCATCAGGTGACTTTAAGATTCCTGCACCGTCGGGAAAAGAGGATATTGAGCGAAACCTTGTTAAGACAACAAGCAGCCGTTACAGAAAAAATACTGTATATATAACGCATATAACTGAAATATAAACAATAAATCGCAGTTGAAGACACAAATATTTTATGCTCAATAATATTTTCCTGGACACCGTGTCCGGGTATACGGTCTTGGGACTCATTAATTTTAGAGAGAATATTTTGATGAAAAGCTATCGCGCAATTGGTCTTGCATTCACGCTCGCTGCCATTTCCGGCGCACCAGCGCTGGCGGCTCCGCTTCCTGGTGGAGCAGGTACGCTACAGGAAACCTATCAGGACTGGACAGTTTCCTGCCAGAACCAGAAGGAAACAAGCGTCTGCGTGATGCGTCAGGACCAGAGCAGCACACAGACCGGCCAGCGCGTTCTCACCGCAGAATTGCACAATGTCGCAGGCAAGGTCGAAGGCGTTCTGCTGATGCCATTTGGCCTCGACCTGGCAAAAGGCGCTTCACTCAAGATCGATGATGTTGCCGGACCGAATCTCGCTTTCTCCACCTGCCTGCCACAGGGTTGCCTGGCGCCAGTAAGCTTTGAAGCAAAGCAGGTTACAGCGCTCAAGGCTGGCACGAATATCAACGTCACCACGACGGCCCTGAGCCCAAGCCAGCCGGTTGCCTTCAAGGTCTCGCTGAAAGGCTTCGGCGCAGCGCTTGATCGCATCACGGCGCTGACGAAGTAAGTTTCGGGATTACAATCCAAAAGAAGCCATACGCCGGGACGGGCGTATGGCTTTTTTGTCAGGCGGGATGCGCCGAGACATGGGCAAGATGCCTGCGCCACCGCAATGTCATCAACACCGCGACAATGCCGAGACCTGCTGCAAGGCCGAGCCAGATACCTACGCCACCAAGCTCGAACTTGAATGCAAGCAAGGCACCCAGCGGCAGCCCCACCCCCCAATAGCCGAACAGCGCCAGAAACATCGGTACGCGCGTATCACGCAAACCGCGCAGCATGCCTGCGGCAACGGCTTGCGCGCCGTCAACGATCTGGAAGAGCGCTGCCAGCGCGAGGAAAGTCACGGCCAGTTCCATCACCGGCAGATTCTGCGGATCGTGCAGATCGAGGAAAACGCCGATGAACACGCGCGGAATGAGGATCATGAGCAGCCCCGTGACGGCCATGAAACCAACGCCAAGGGCATAGGCGCTCCAGCCCGCATAGGCAATTGCCTTGGGATGGCCTGCACCATAGGCTCTGCCCACGCGCACTGTTGCAACCTGTCCGAAACCGAGCGGCACCATGAAGCTGAGCGATGCGATCTGGATCGCCACCGCGTGAGCCGCCATCGCCGTCGGTCCAATGCGACCCATCATGACAACGGCAGCATAAAAGATGGAGGTTTCAAACACGAATGTCAGCGCCATCGGAATGCCGATGCGCCACAGTTCGAGCAGGCGGGCCCAGTCGGGACGCCAGAAGCGACCGAACAGATGATAGCGGCGGAAGCGGCGATGACGCAGTGTGATGAATGCAAGTCCGAGGAACATCATCGTGCTTGACGCTGTGGTAGCGATACCAGCGCCGTGCAGTTCCATGCGCGGAAAGCCGAAATGGCCGAAAATCAGCGTCCAACCGGCCAGCGCATTGAAGCCGATGGCAAGCGCGGCGATCAACAGCGTCCACATCGGCTTTTCCATGGCCGCAAAGAATGAGCGCAGGACTATATAGCCGAGATAAGGCAACAGCGCCCATTGCAGAGTGTGCATGAAATCGGTCGAACGGGCTGCAATATCCGGGCGCTGGCCGAGAAACAGGAAAATTTCCTCGCAATGCCAGAGCACGATCCAAACCGGGATCGCGATCATGATTGCAGTCCAGAAACCCTGACGAACGGTTCGGCGCACATCGCGCACCGAATGGCGGTTCTTGCCAAGCGCGATGGCGATCATCGGCATCACAGCCGAGACAAGCCCCATCGAGAAGATCATCAGCGTGTGATAGAAGCTCGTCGCGAGCAGGGCCGAGGCAAGCGTATCCGCGCCAAGACGGCCGATGAAGATAACGTCTGTCGCGGTCAATGCTGCCTGCGAAAGATTGGTGAAGATCAGCGGCCAGCCAAGTGTCAGCGCGGCGGCCATCTCCCTGCCCCAACGCTGCATGCCGGATTCATGGGGCTGCTGAAAACCCGCATTGATTGTCCTGTCCATAGTCCGCTCCCCGAAGCATCCGGGGCCGTCAATCCGCCGGATGTTCCATTTTGATTGAGGCCACGCCCCGGAACATCAGAGACCATGTCAATCTGAGAAGAGGCGCGGAAATACGATCATCGACCGTCCCATGCCGGCTAAGGGTGTCATCGCTCATGAAGCGAACACACCCCATTTTTCGGGTTGCTCAATTTCTATTGGGAACGTTGTGTATGTTCCAGAAACTGATCCGGAGCCAAGCGGGCTGCGCATCGATTTGCACAAAATTAGAGCAACATGGATATCAGACTTGCTCAAAGAAGCAACACGTCTCGAAATGGATTTTTCGTCTCCGGGCACATAGAGGAATGAAATCCTCATTCTGACGCGAAAGCGCAATTGCCCGTCCGATAAAGGATTGACGCTTGCGGCCTAACCGATAGGAATGATTGCATTAATTGCAGGAGGCGTCATGCGCAGCACCAAAGTCATCCATATAGTCGGCTGTCATGCGGAGGGCGAAGTCGGCGATGTCATCGTCGGTGGTGTGGCACCGCCTCCCGGCAAGACGGTGTGGGAGCAATCGCGCTTCATCGCCAATGACGAGACCTTACGCAATTTCGTCCTGAACGAGCCGCGCGGCGGCGTCTTTCGCCACGTCAACCTACTGGTGCCACCGAAAGACCCGCGCGCGCAGATGGGCTTCATCATCATGGAGCCTGCTGATACGCCGCCGATGTCGGGTTCCAACTCGATCTGCGTCTCCACTGTTCTGCTGGATAGCGGCATCATTCCAATGCAGGAGCCGGTAACCCGGATGGTACTGGAAGCGCCCGGCGGTATCATTGAAGTGGAAGCTGAATGCCGCAACGGCAAGGCCGAGCGCATCAGCGTGCGCAACGTACCGTCTTTCGCGGACCGTCTGGATGCATCGCTGGAAGTTGAAGGTCTTGGCACGATCACCGTCGATACGGCCTATGGCGGCGATAGCTTTGTCATTGTTGATGCAGATTCTATCGGAATGAAGATCGAACCGGGCCAGGCGCGGGAACTCGCCGAGATTGGCGTAAAGATTACCAAAGCCGCCAATGAGCAGCTTGGTTTCCGCCATCCCGAGAAGGACTGGAACCATATTTCATTCTGCCAGATCACCGAGCCGGTGACACGCGACGGTGATGTGCTGACCGGCGTGAACACCGTTGCCATTCGACCGGCCAAACTCGACCGTTCCCCAACCGGCACCGGCTGTTCGGCGCGCATGGCCGTGCTTCATGCAAAAGGCCAGATGAAGGTCGGAGAGAAATTTATCGGGAAGTCCGTACTGGGCACGGAGTTTCATTGTCGGCTGGACAAAGCACTGGAAATGGGCGGCAAACCCGCCATCAGCCCGATCATTTCCGGTCGCGCATGGGTGACAGGGACTTCACAGCTCATGCTGGACCCGAGCGATCCATTTCCTCATGGCTACCGTCTCTCGGATACTTGGCCAAATATGCCTGAATAAGCCGGATCAAGGCGCAATAAAAAACCCCGCAAAAGCGGGGTTTTCCAATAGCGTAAAGCGATATCCTTACGCGAAATCAAGAGCGCGGTCGCCGTCTTCATCCTTGATGCGCGATGGCAGGCCGATCTGGTTCAGGATGTGGAGGAATGGCTTTGGATTGAGCTCTTCCACATTCACCATCTTCTTCACGTCCCACTCACCCGAAGCGATCAGGATTGCAGCCGCAACCGGCGGAACGCCCGCGGTGTAGGAAATGCCCTGCGAACCCACTTCGTTATAGGCATCCTTGTGGTCGGCAACGTTATAGATGAAGACTTCCTTCTCCTTGCCGTCCTTGGTGCCCTTCACGAAATCGCCAATGCAGGTCTTGCCGGTGTAATCAGGCGCCAGCGACGACGGATCAGGCAGAACAGCCTTGACCACCTTGAGCGGCACCACTTCCAGACCTTCAGCGGTCTTGACTGGCTGTTCCGACAGAAGGCCCAGATTGTTCAGAACCGTGAAGACGTTGATGTAGTGATCGCCAAAGCCCATCCAGAAACGCACATCAGCGTTCGGATAGTTCTTGGACAGCGAATGCACTTCATCATGGCCGGTCATATAGGCCTTGCTCGGACCGACGACAGGCAGGTCAAAGGTGTGGCCAACTTCAAACATTTTGTTCGACTGCCACTGACCGCCCTGCCATGAATAGACCGTGCCGGTGAATTCACGGAAATTGATTTCCGGATCGAAATTGGTCGAGAACCAGCGGCCATGCGAACCGGCATTGATGTCAACGATATCAATGGACTTCACTTCATCGAGATAGTCATCCGCCGCAAGGCGTGCATAGGCATTGACCACGCCCGGATCAAAGCCAATGCCGAGAATGGCGGTGATGCCCTTCTCTTCGCATTCCTTCAGGTTCTTCCATTCGTAGTTGCCATACCACGGTGGGGTCTCGCAGATCTTCTTCGGGTCTTCATGGATTGCGGTGTCCATGTAAGCCACGCCCGTATCGATACAGGCACGAAGAACCGACATATTGAGGAAGGCCGAGCCGACATTGATGACGATCTGAACGCCGGTCTTCTGGATCAGAGCCTTGGTGGCTTCAATATCCAGCGCGTCCAAAGCATGCGCTTCCAGTTTCACCTCGGTCTTGAGGCTCTTCTTTTCATGCACGCTATCGATAATCTTGCGGCATTTCTCAACCGTGCGGGACGCAATATGGATATCGCCCAATATGTCAGAGTTTTGCGCACATTTATGTGCAACAACCTGTGCCACGCCCCCGGCGCCGATAATGAGAACGTTCTTCTTCATTTTCTGTCGATGCTTCCTCTTCCAGCGGTTTCCCGCCATCTGTTAAACGTCCCGATTGCCTTCTCATTCGGAACATGTGGGTTCGTTGCGGTTTAAAATCGCAACAGGATCTTTACGAAAGCGACCCTTCAAAATCCGCGTAATCAAATTCGCGGACAAGTTTGACCGTGCCATCCAGTTCACGCACGGCAATGGCTGGCATTTTCACACCATTGAACCAGTTCTTCTTGACCATCGTATAACCGGCCGCATCTTCAAATGAGAGGCGGTCGCCGATGGAGAGTTCCTTGTCGAAAGTGAATTCGCCGAAAATATCGCCAGCAAGGCAGGACTTGCCGCACACCATATAGCGATGCTCGCCATTGTTCGGCGCCATTTTCGCCTTCTCACGATAGATCAACAGATCGAGCATATGCGCTTCAATCGAGCTATCGACGATGGCAAGATTCTTGCCGTTATAAAGCGTGTCGAGAACCGTCACTTCCAGCGTCGTGGTCTTGGTGATCGAGGCTTCGCCCGGCTCCAGATAGATCTGCACGCCGAATGTTTCCGAGAAGGACTTAAGGCGCGCGCAGAACGCATCGACCGGATAGTCGTCACCAGTGAAGTGGATACCGCCACCAAGGCTGACCCATTCAACGCGGTGCAAAAGCGAGCCGAACTTTTCTTCAATATCGGTCAGCATCTTGTCAAAAAGGCCGAAATCGGAATTCTCGCAATTGTTATGGATCATAAAGCCGGTAACGCGGTCCATGACCTTTTCAACCTTCGCTACATCCCATTCGCCAAGACGGCTGAACGGACGTGCTGGATCGGCCAGATCGAAGCTCGAAGACGAAATGCCTGGGTTCAGACGCAAGCCGCGCTTGATATGTGCTGCCTTGTCGGCAAAGCGCTCAAACTGACCGACCGAATTGAAGATGATCTTGTCGGCGTGGCTGATGACCTCGTCGATCTCATTATCGGCATAGGCCACGCTATAGGCATGGGTTTCGCCGCCGAATCTTTCATGGCCGAGGCGCACTTCGTTGAGCGAAGATGATGTCGTGCCATCCATATATTCGCTCATCAGATCAAATACCGACCACGTGGCGAAGCATTTCAGCGCCAGCAGCGCCTTGGCGCCGGACTTTTCGCGCACATAGGCAACCTTTTCCATGTTGCGCTTCAGCTTGGTCTTGTCGATCAGGTAGTAAGGCGTCTGGATCATGAGCGTTCCGAGTTTTCTGGCCGGGTCGTCCAAAGGGGAAATCTGGCCTCGCCAGCAAGGCTGGTTTGCCAAGTTGAGGAAACACACAAGTAGTTTCCCAAATTATTCGAAGGCTTATAGGAAGCTTGTGACAGAAACACAAATCCGCCACAGCATTATCGGGAAAAAATTTCCCCACAAGCTATCGCGGATTACTTCCCACCTTCAGCGGGTGAGCTTCATATAGAGCTTTTTGCAGGGATTTGAACCCCTTCCCTCTCGTCCATGCATGCCCTCTCGTTTCATTGAAAGTCTTTGTCCGGACAAATGGCTTCTAGCGACCAACACGGCTCGCTACAATTTTCGCATATCATCAAATTAATTAAACAAGCACTTGCTTGACAAATTATGAGCGCGGGCGTAGCCATTATTTCATGTTCGGGGCGACCTTATTCAGAGCCTGAATCAAAATGCGGCAGGCCGTGGTGAAAATGGTGATTTTCGAGTACCGGAGCGCAATGTACTTAACGTGCATGAGCACCGGAACACAGAAAAGCGTCATTTGCAGACCGGCATGGCGACTTTTGGGACAGGCTCTCAGGCATTCGCCCGCACAAAGATAGTCAAAGGAAAATGAAATGCAGGATCACAAGCCGACCGCCGGTTGGGGAGATCTGTTCGCAGGTAGAAACGCTATCGTATCGCTGACGCTTGTTGGCGGCGTGGCGCTTCACGCCATCAACGTATTCATCGCTACAACCATTCTGCCGACGGTCGTCGCCGACATTGGCGGCATGGACTATTATGCGTGGAACACGGCGCTGTTCGTGACTGCATCCATTCTCGGCTCGGCGCTTGTGCCGCGCCTGCTTTCCCAGGCAGGACCGCGCAGCGCCTACCTGATCGCTGCCGTCATCTTTGCTGCTGGAACCCTGACTTGCGGCCTCGCTCCATCCATGCCCGTCATGCTGGCGGGACGCGCCATACAGGGCCTTGGCGGCGGCATGATGCTGGCGCTCTCCTATTCCATGATCCGTATCGTTTTCGACGAAGCGCTGTGGCCGCGTGCCATCGGTCTCGTATCCGGCATGTGGGGCGTGGCTACGCTTGTCGGTCCAGCCATCGGCGGCGTCTTTGCTGAGCTTGGCATCTGGCGCGCCGCCTTCTGGTCGCTTGCGCCGGTGATTGCCGTGTTCACCATCATGGCCATGACGGTGCTGCCGCGTGAATCCGGCTCCGCCGCCAGCAATGACCGGCTTGCCTGGCCACAACTCATCCTTTTGACCGCTGCAGTCCTGGCCGTTTCCGCCGGAAGCATTTCATCAGAACTGGCGCTGAATGCCGGTGGCGTTACGGTTGCGATTGTCCTGCTGCTTCTCCTCGCTGTCGTAGAAAAGAAAGCCAGCCGTCGTATCCTTCCGAAAGGTTCGTTCAGCATTCGGAAACTCGGCGCACTCTATCTCACACTTGCATTCCTCAGCGCATCCGTCACCAGTTCCGAAGTCTTCGTGCCATTGTTCTTTCAAGTGCTGCACAACCAGTCGCCGCTTGTTGCGGGTTATCTGGCAGCCATCATGGGCGGCAGCTGGACACTTGGTTCCATCGGATCGTCGGGAATTGCTGCGGGGCGCACCGACCGTGTCATTCTGGCCGCCCCCGTCATGGGCGTGGCGGGCATGGTAACGCTGGCCGTTCTCATTCCGGCTGGCAGCGCTGGACATTGGTACGATCTGCTGCCGATCTGCATCGCACTGGCGGTTATCGGTTTCGGCGTCGGCCTGACATGGCCGCATCTGCTGACCCGCATTTTCAAACGTGCCGACGTAGAGGATCAGAACCTGGCTTCCGCATCCGTGACCATGGTGCAGCTTTTTACGACCGCCCTTGGTGCAGCACTTGCAGGAATGGTTGCCAATATGGCTGGCCTCACCAATCCCGGCGGCTTTACCGGCACTGCACATGCCGCACTTTGGCTCTTCTCCGGCTTTGCCATTCTGTCTGCACTGGCATTCGTGTCGGCACTCGCTCTCGTCCGCAGCGCGAGACAGCCGCAACCGGCACAATGCTGAACGGATGGTTAGGCGGTAGGCGCAATAACGTAGGCGCAGCGCCGCGCACCGGCCAGAATATGCTCGGTGCGGTTTACAGAAACATCAGGGCCAAGCACGGCCCTGAATACCTGAAGCTCCGATCTGCAAAAGCCCTGACAAGCATCGGCAGCGGCACAGATCGGACAATGATTTTCGATGAGCAGCCAGGAACCGTCTTCCCGCTTTTCAGCATCAGCCATGTAGCCTTCGGCAGAACGGATGTCGGCAAGTTCCTTCACACGCTGATCGAGCGACAAATCCTTCAGGCGCGTCTGGTACTGACGACGCGTCTCGGTCTCGCGATGAGCGATCAGCGTGTCCAGTGCATCGTCACCAAGAATGGTACGCACCGAATGAAGAAGCTGAACCGTCAGATCGGCATGCGTATCGGGGAAACGTTTGTTACCGGCTTCGGTCAGATCCCAGAACAACGAAGGGCGGCCGACGCCTTGCGACACGGAATGCGAGGAAACAAGCCCTTCATCTGCCAGACGCACGAGCTGCTGGCGAACGGCCTCACCTGTGGTTCCCAAATGTTCCCCGATGGTCGCGGCGGTCTGCGCTCCCCGCATCTTGAGCGAAAGCATGATCCTCTGCGCGGGAGAACGTGCTCCCAATTCATCGGTATTTAGAAAGTCATTCCTTGACATATGTGCCGTTTTCTATTTAAAGAAGGATTATCTTGTTAAATAGGCGATCAGGCTTGTCGAAGCAAGATAATTCTGAATTTTCAATATTCAAACCGGCTTTCATCAAAGCCAGAGTCGACACCGGAATCGATCCCCAGGATGCCGAACGGTGATTATGCTCAAGCGATCAGGAGTTTTAAAATGAGCTTCACTTTGCCACCACTTCCCTTTGCAACCAACGCACTTGAAGGCGTTGGAATGGGTACGGAAACGCTTGAGCTGCACCACGGCAAGCACCATCAGGCCTATGTGACGGCACTCAACGGTTTCGTTGAAAAGAATGATGCGCTCAAGGGCAAGTCGCTCGAAGAAATTGTCCTCTTCGCCAAGGATAAGGCTGACCTCGCTCCGGTGTTCAACAATGCCGGCCAGCACTGGAACCACAATCTGTTCTGGCAGAACCTGTCGGCAACCGGCGGTCGCTTGCCGGGCGCTCTGGAAAAGAAGATTGTTGAGGATTTCGGCGGCGTCGATCAGTTCAAGGAAGCCTTCAAGACGGCGGCTGTCGGGCAGTTCGGCTCGGGCTGGGCATGGCTGGTTCTGGCCAATGACGACAAGCTCAAGGTCACCAAGACGCCAAATGGCTCCAATCCGCTGGCGACAGGCGAAGGCAAGGCACTATTAGGACTTGATGTCTGGGAGCATAGCTATTATCTCGATTTCCGTAATCGTCGGCCTGACTATGTAACGAATTTCCTCGACAAGCTGGCCAATTACGAATTCGCGGAAGCCACCCTGAAGGCAGCATGACGCGCTTACATTGATTGCGATCAAGGCGTTTTGCCTGCAGATGATGCAGTCTCCGCGGAGCTGCATGACTGCGGGCAAAATGCAGCAATGACCGATAAGACCGAACCAACCAATCCAATTCCCTGGGCGCCGTCCTCCCAAGCGGTGCAGGAGCAAGACAGAGACAGTTCCGAAAATGAGCAGCAACTTCAATCAGGAAACCGTCACCGACATCCATCACTGGACCGACACGCTGTTTTCCTTCCGCACGACGCGTGATCCGGGTTTTCGCTTCCAGAGCGGCCAGTTCATCATGATGGGCCTCGAAGTGAACGGCAAGCCGCTCACCCGCGCCTATTCCATTGCCTCGAGCCTCTATGAAGACGGGCTGGAATTCTTCTCGATCAAGGTGCCGAACGGTCCGCTGACCTCCAAGCTTCAGCATCTGAAGGTTGGCGACCAGATCATCCTGTCCAAGAAGCCGGTCGGCACGCTGCTCTATGACAATCTGAAGCCGGGGAAAAACCTCTGGCTGCTCTCGACCGGCACCGGCCTAGCACCATTTCTGTCGATCATCCGCGATCTGGAAGCCTATGAACGTTTCGAGAAGATCATTCTCGTTCATGGCGTGCGTCAGGTTGCCGAGCTTGCCTATACGGACTTCATCGCCAATGAATTACCGCAGGATGAATTCCTTGGTGAAATGGTCAAGAACCAGCTCATCTACTATCCAACCGTTACGCGGGAACCCTACAAGAATCGTGGTCGCCTGACCGATCTCATTCGTTTGGGTCAGCTCTTTACCGATATCGGCCTGCCGGAATTCAACCACGATGACGACCGCATGATGCTCTGCGGCAGCCCGGAAATGCTGGCCGAAACCAAGCAGATTCTGGAAGAACGCGGATTCAAGGAAGGCAGCCAGAGCGAAGCCGGACACTACGTCATCGAGAAGGCTTTTGTTGAAAAGTAAGCCCTGCCACAAGCGCTGGAAAATGAATAGAGGGAGGCGTCGGCCTCCCTTTTTCTTTAACTGTACTTATTGAGATCGCACCGCCTGCAGGAAAAGCCTCTTCACACCGGCGACCATCTCGGCACGATCCATCATATCTGGGTTGGAGATGATCTCATCGACCGCACCGTGCAGCGCATTGAACAAAAGTACAGCCGTCAAACGCGTATCGGCGATTTTCCATGCGCCTGCAGCATTACCGTCGGTCAACAACGCATCGAGCCGGACGATTGCCGGATTTTCCTGCTTCATGCGACGCATGGGCGGGTGAAAATCATGGAACACCATGTCGTGGAGTTTGTAGTTGTCGAGATAGCCGGCAATTCCGGTCTCGGCCCATGCAGCCAGTTTTCCCTGCCAGTCGTCGGCGGGAAGTAGACCGAGTTGGCGCTCCAATCGCTCGCAGAACCCATCGACAAATCGCTCCCGCAAGGCAAGCAGGATGTCGTCCTTGCTGCGAAAATGCAGATAGAACGTACCTTTGGCGACGTCCGCCAGACGCACGATTTCATCCACGCTTGTCGCCGCGAAGCCCTTTTCGAGGAAGAGGGCTTCGGCTGCAGCCATCAGCTCGTCGCGACGTATTTCCGCTGGTTTAGTGCGGGGCTTGGGCTTGATGGCAGTGGAAGGCAAATCAATCTCCAAAACTTCAGGTCGCTGCCAATTTATCCCGGATCGCCGCCCTGTCAAAATCAAGCTGATTTGGTCGAATGACCCGATCTTCCAGCCAATGCAGCGCCGCATCGACATTGGAGAATGTGCCCGCGGGGACGCGAAACAGCTTTTCTGCATCCATGCGGCTTGCCTGTTCATAAACAGATTCCGGAACGATGTTCACCATGCCCAGCACCTGTTCGCGAATACGCTGCGCATTCTGCTGCAACCATTGTTTCACTTCCCGTGCCGAACCTTCGGGATGCGCAAGTGCATCCTCGTCCAGAAAACGGCGGATCGTGATGAAGGGCTTTCCCTCATCAAGCCACCGATTCCAGACATCAAAGAATTCACGCGTTTCTTCCAAGGTCGATGCACCCTTCGACAAGGTGACCACGTAAGGCCAATTTTCCGTATGGTGAAGCATCACGCTTCCCTCCTGCTCGATATCCATCAAACTTTCTGCGGCAATGCCGCTTTGAGCCGTGACGGCGATCCGGCAACCGGCACGCACACAAGCAAGTTGCAGTACCACCGCACGACTCATGACTGACTATCAGTCAGTCATTGTGTGACATGAAAACATGAATTATTCAATCATGTTTTTACGTGTAGGATTCTTGCACGAGTATGGAGGCAGTTATCGCCATGAATGTGCGAGACCTAACCCTTAGCGGCGGACTAGATTTTACAGCGAAACACGTTTGGACATTGCCTATGTGGGAGATATTGCGCCTGTCCACACAAGACATAAAACCTCATCTATTCAGTTCAAAATCGAGCCCGATATCGAGATTTGGCGCGCTGTGCGTGGTCCAGCCGACTGAAATCAGATCAACGCCGCTGGCCGCGACTGCCGCCACCGTTTCCGGTGTGATGCCGCCCGAGGCTTCAGAAATGGCGCGACCGTCGATAATCGAGACCGCCTCGCGCAATTGCGCAGGCGACATATTGTCGAGCAGCACCGCATCCACGCCCGTCGCCATGGCTTCATCAAGCTGTTGCAGCGTATCGACCTCGACCTCGATCTTGACCATGTGACCGGCCCCGGCCTTGGCGCGTTCGATGGCCTCGCGCACGTTGCCCGCAACGGCGATGTGATTATCCTTGATGAGCACCGCATCATAGAGCGAGAAACGGTGGTTCATGCCGCCGCCTGCCCTGACCGCATATTTTTGCAAGGCACGCAGCCCCGGCGTCGTCTTGCGTGTGCACACGATGGAAGCCTTTGTGCCAGCCACAGCCTTGACCAGATTGGCCGTGGCCGTGGCAATGCCGGAGAGGTGGCCGAGGAAATTGAGCGCCGTCCGCTCCCCCGCCAGGATCGAGCGGGACGAGCCAGAAACCCGGGCGACATCCGCCCCTTTTTCAAGAGACTGGCCGTCCCGCGCCAGACGTTCGAATGCGACATCCGGATCGACCAGGCGAAACGCCATTTCGGCCACATCCAGCCCGGCGATGACACCCGGCTGGCGCAAGCTGAACAGCATGGCCGAGCGATGATCTTCCGGCACCACCGCATTGCTGGTGATATCACCAGCAAGCCCCAAATCTTCCAGAAGTGCGGCGCGCACCAGTGGTTCGACGACAAGCGGAGACAAGCGCGACAGGTTCATGAGGCTATCCTGGAAATTCGGTTTAATTCAATTATCTCACGAGCGAGCCCGAAAGCCGTCTCGAATGTGTGGAAGCGGCGCTTGGCTTCCGCATGTTTCTGCGGATGATCGGTGCGGGCATGGCTGCCGCGCGACTCGCGCCGTTCAAATGCCGCAACTGCAGCGACCAGCGCCACGGCTGCGGCATCGTCGGTCTCCGCGAGGGGTAGAAGGGTGGTGATTGCAGAGCGCAAACCTTCTTCATCACGCAGCAGGCCAAGGTGACTAGAAACGACACGCCGCACGGGTTCAGGATCAGCGCTCTCCGGCAGACTGAACGGTGCGGAGTACCGAACGCCGATGACTTTGTCCTCCATGAGCGCGCGTGCGGCGCGCAGACCCATGGCGGCCGCTTCAAGCAGTGAATTGCTGGCAAGCCGGTTCGCACCATGCAGGCCGGTGCAGGCCGCTTCGCCCACGGCCCAGAGACCCGGCAAACTGCTGCGCCCGTCGGCGTCGGTCTTGACCCCGCCCATGTGATAATGCGTGGCCGGCCTGACCGGGATCAGATCACGTGACGGATCAACACCATGCTGCTTGCAAAGCGCATCAATACCCGGAAAACGGGTTGCAAAACGTGCACCCAAAGCCATGCGCGCATCGAGATAGACTTTGCGCCCTTGTGCAATCTCGTTGCCGATGGCACGCGCCACCACGTCGCGGGCCGCAAGCTCACGGCCCGGAATATCCGCCATGAACTGCTCACCACAATTATTGACGAGCTTGGCGCCTTCCCCACGCACCGCCTCGCTGACCAATGGCAGGCGCGGCGCGGAAACGGCAAGCGCGGTCGGATGGAATTGCACGAACTCCATATCGGCAAGCACAGCGCCTGCACGGCCTGCCAGAGCGGCACCTTGGCCGAGATTGCCGAGCGGCGTGGTTGTTGCGTTATAAAGTCCGCCGATCCCGCCCGTCGCCAGAACCACGGCGCACGCTGCAACCGGACCGACACTTTCAAGACAGGCACCAACGACACGGCCATCCTGCCGCATGAGCCGAAGGGCGCGGGTGTTTTCCATCACGGTGATTGATGGCGTCGCCAGAACCTTCGCGGTTAGAGCGCGCATGATGCCCGCCCCCGTCGCATCGCCATCCACATGTACAATGCGATGGCGGCTATGGGCAGCCTCCAGACCGAGCGAAAAAGAACCGTCCGCCTTGCGGTCGAAGTGCACGCCATGGGCTTCCAGCGCGGCAACGACCTTGGCGCCTGCTTCTATGATTTCTGTCGCCACGCCCACGTCACACAGGCCATCACCAGCCGCAATCGTATCGGCCAGATGCAGTGCCGCGCTGTCGTCAATGCCAACACTTGCGGCAATGCCGCCTTGCGCCAAAGTGCTGGAACCGGACAGGCCGAGGCTCCCAGCCGTCACCAGCAAAACCGGCTGCGGAGCAAGCGTCAGTGCCGTCATCAAACCAGCGAGACCGCTGCCAATGATAAGGACCGGAGCCTGAACCGTATTCATTTTGTTTTGACGCATGTCGTTATCGCAAAACCGGTCCCCACTTTTGCGCGACATGCTCATACCGCCAGCATCCGCTCGACGGCGCGCCGGGCAGGCTCCATCAGTGCTGCATCGACTGTCACTTCATGGCGATTGTTTTCCAGCGCATCGCGAATATTGGCGAGTGTGATCCGCTTCATGTGCGGGCAGAGATTGCACGGGCGGATGAACTCGACATCCGGGTGATCGACAGCAACATTGTCGCTCATCGAGCATTCGGTCAAAAGCACGACACGCTGCGGCTTCTTCTCACCAACATAGTCCGACATGACCGCTGTGGAACCGGCGAAATCCGCGGCTTCCACCACTTCCGGCGGACATTCGGGATGCGCCAGAACCACGACGCCCGGATGGCTCTCGCGCAATTCGCGGATATCGTCGGGTGTAAACCGCTCATGCACCTCGCAATGGCCATGCCAGGCGAGAATTTCGACATCGGTTTCGCGCGCCACATTCTGCGCCAGAAACTCGTCGGGGATCATCAGCACGCGCGGCACGCCGAGCGATTCCACCACCTTTTTGGCATTGCCGGAGGTGCAGCAAATATCGGATGCCGCCTTAACGGCTGCGGATGTATTGACATAGGTGATGATCGGCACGCCGGGATGCGTCTCTCGCAACAAGGCTACATCTTCCGGCGTGATGCTATCGGCCAGCGAACAGCCCGCAGCCATATCGGGGATCAGCACCGCCTTGCCGGGATTGAGCAGCTTGGCCGTTTCGGCCATGAAATGTACGCCCGCCAGCACGATCACATCGGCATCGACCTCCGCAGCCTTGCGCGCCAGCGCCAGACTGTCGCCGACAATATCAGCCACGCAGTGGAAGATTTCCGGCGTCTGGTAATTATGCGCAAGGATGACCGCATTGCGCTTTTTCTTCAGCTCGAGAATGGCCGCGACATCGTCTTCGAAGCCCAGCCACTCCGCCTTGGGCAGCACCTTGGCCACGCGGTCATAGAGTTGCGAAACGGAAACATGATCGTTCATGGGTGATCTCCCGAGTGCATCAATTATACTCAATTTGAGTATTTCATGTTTACGAAGTTATACTCGATTCGAGTATATTGTCAATCGCGGGAGATTGGCAGCTTGGCTCCGGCCAGATGGCGCTCAGAAAGGGCACGTTCCTCGACAATCGAGTAGCGGAAACGGAACAGTTTTGCTGGACGCCCGCCGGTTTCGCTGTCGCTTTCGCCGGTTTCCTCGACAAGGTCCTGTTGCTCGATCAAACGGCGGAAATTCTGCTTGTGCAGGCGCAGGCCCGCCAGCGCTTCGACAGTCCGTTGGAGTTGTAAAAGCGTAAAACTGTCCGGCATCAATTCGAACACCACCGGACGGTATTTGATCTTGGCGCGCAGCCGCGCAATCGCAGTGGCAAGGATGCGGCGATGATCTGCAAACATGGAACGGCCGTTCTCGTCTTCCCTCATTCCGGCCTCCGCCACGAGACCGGCCTCGAACAGCAATTCATAGCGCTGTAGCACAAGGTCTTCGTTCCAGCGCCCGCTCCACTCTCCACTCTCAAAGCCGAAGGTGAAAGCGATGCGCCGCATGCGCTGCGCTGTCAGCTCCGGCGTTTCAGCCCGATAGGCCCAGACAAGGAGCGCATTGTTGAGATGCTCCATGATCGCCGGTTCGCCCTGACGGTGATCTTCCCATGGCAGATAATCATACCAGCCGCGCCAGCCCGCCCGCCCCGCTGCCGCATCGCTTTCACGCACAAGGCCCAGATAGCTGATCGAAATGATGCGCTCGCCCTGTGCATGGCGGTCACGGTCGGCAAAGGTGTAGAGTTGCTCCAGATAACCGACCGGATGCGCGGTTTCCGACTGCACCCAGGCGCGCAAGCCCGATTGCAACGAACGGTGTTCGCTTTCGAACGGGCCGGATGGCAGGGCTTGCCCCTGTCGCACGGTCATGACGCGCGGCTGTTCGCTGGTCACGGCTGCCAGCACGGCAATCAGTTCGGTATGGGCAATATCGTCGGTCACAGCAACTCCGGAAAACAGTTCCGACATTGAACGCGATTGACGAATAATTACAAGGCGCTACCGCCATACGGCACAGAATTTAGGGGCTAAGTTTTCGGTTTCGAGCCGAAAACATGCTCCGGCCCGGGAAATGTGCGCGCCCGCACCTCCTCGGCATAGGCTTTCGCCGCATCGGACACCTGTGGCGCCAATTGGGCAAAGCGCTTCACGAAACGTGGCGTGAAATCCTGAAACAGCCCCAGCATATCGTCCGAAACCAATATCTGCCCGTCGCAGGCAGCCGATGCCCCGATACCAACCGTTGGAATAGCGAGGGATGCAGTGATCTCACGCGCCAGCGGCTCCACCGTGCCTTCTATGACCAGGGCAAACGCGCCCGCATCGGCAATGACCTGCGCATCACGGCGAATTTGATCAGCTTCTTCATCGCCACGCCCAAGCGAGCGAAAACCGCCGACCGTGTTGACCTGCTGCGGCATCAAACCGACGTGGCCAAACACCGGAATGCCGCGCTTGACGAGGAATGCGACCGTTTCGGCCATTTCCTCGCCGCCTTCGAGTTTGACGCCGTCGCAGCCGGTTTCCTGCATCACACGCGCCGCGTTGCGAAACGCCTGCTCCTTCGATTCCTGATAGGAACCGAATGGCATATCGACGATGACGCAGGCTGTCTCGGCTCCGCGCATCACCGCCTGCCCATGGGCGATCATCATGTCGAGCGTGACAGCAAGGGTGGAATCCATGCCGTAAAGCACCATGCCGAGCGAGTCCCCCACCAGCAACAGGTCGCAATGCGGATCGAGCAGCCGCGCAATCGGCGTCGTATAGGCGGTGAGGCTGACAATCGGGCGTTCGCCCTTCAGGGCTGAAATGGCCTTGGGCGTCAGCCGCTTCTGTTTAACGGGCGCGCTCATCTCAGGCCGCCTGTTCCTGCGCGACATGCGCAATGACGCGATTATCGAGAAGCCGTGTCGTGCCGAGCCGCACAAACAGCGCGATCAGCACCGGACCTCCCTGAACCGATGTCAGGCGTTCCAGCGTTTCAGGATCACGCAGCGCCACAACTTCGGGCGTCGCCAGCGGTTCTGTGGCGATGAAAGCACGAATTGCCGCTTCCAGCGCATCGGGATCATCTATGCCGGAACGATAGAGGCGCTCGGCCTCGTCGAGTGCCTTCGGCACAATGACTGCGGCGGCGCGCTGTTCCAGCGAGAGATAGACATTGCGGGACGAACAGGCGAGGCCGTCATCCTCGCGCACCGTCTTAACGCCGACCACACGCACCGGAATCGCCATGTCCTCCACCATACGGCGGATGATGACGAGCTGCTGAAAATCCTTTTCGCCGAAATAGGCTGCATCCGGGCCAACGATATTGAAGAGCTTGCTCACCACAGTCGCGACACCGGCAAAGTGGCCGGGACGCGCCTCGCCTTCCATCTGATTACCGAGGGTTGGTACATCCACTACCGTCTGCATAGGGTGCGGATACATATCGCTGACGGCTGGCGCGAAGAGGTAATCGACCTCTGCCCCGCGTAGCAGAGTGGCATCACGTTCCAGATCGCGCGGATATTTGTCGAGATCTTCATTCGCGCCAAATTGCAGCGGATTGACGAAAATCGACACGACGGTCACATCGTTTTCCGCTCCGGAGCGATGAACCAATTCAAGATGGCCTTTGTGGAGGTAGCCCATGGTCGGCACAAAGCCGATGCGTTTTCCAGCCCGCCTTGCAGGCGCCAAAGCCTGACGCAATTCCTCAATAGTGCGGATGATCTGCATGAGGTCCTCCTCGCGGCCCGAATTTATTGGCCGCGAGTCCTACAGCGTCAGCTCAAATATGACAACTGTGGAGGCGAAGCGTTCTCTGCGCCTATTGCGTGGGGATCGTTACCGCGCCGACCGTATTGCCGACGGCACGGCCGAAACGATCAATCTGCTCGTCATAGGTTTTGCGTGTGTTCGGATCGAATACGGCAATTGGCGCTGTTACCACCAGCGAGGCAGCCGTTCCGACACCCTGTGCTGTACCCATCGCCACTGCCCCCAGACGATCGCCGAGCCCGACCTGCGAATCCGTGATGGTCTGGCCTGCAACTAGGCGCTGGCCGATCAACTGCACGACTTCCGGGCTGGAAGCAAACTTGCCGTGGTTGAGACGGTCACCCGCCTTGAGCTGTGTCAGGTCGATAACGGTAATGCCTGCTTTTTCAAGCTCGGAGCGATAGGGCTCGATTGACGGATCAATCTGGCCGAGCCGGTCGATATTTCCGGAAATGCGCCGAGACAATGCAAGCGCCCTGTCGTCTCGCGACGTGAACAGGGTGAAACGTGGGTGCTGCTTGCCCATCGCCAGAAACTGTTTCGAAAACACATCAACGTCGAGATCGGGCGATGCCAGAATGACATCTGTTATCTTGGCATTCACGCGGCCATCGCGGATCGCCATCTGCCGCAGAGCCTCGACCGTCAGCCAGCTGCCCATCGAGTGGGCCATGACTGTGATGTCCTTGACCTCCGGCTCGCGTGCGATGGCGCGCAAGATCTGTTCCAGCGCATCGCGGGAATAGTTGGTGCTTTCCTTGTCGTAATTATAGTCGAACACGCTGGCGCGCGACGGCCAGGTGAAGATCACCGGCGCAACATCTGCTCCGGAATCATGCACGATCTGGGCAAAGCGATAGACGGAATCCTCGAACGTATTGTTGAAGCCGTGCACGAAAACCATCACGCGGCGGCTCTTGGTCAGATGCGGGCGAACCCAGCCTGCCATTTCCACATCGGTCTTGAGCGGCGTCACGCTGACGGTGGTGAAATCTTTCTGCGGATTGGGCGGCAGCTTCTTCGGCCACTGCACTTCGCCCGCCTTGCGGTTTTTTTCCGGCGGAATGGACACAACAATCTCGTTGAGCGACACGAGCTTGTCACGCTCGCCGGAGAAAAGAATGCCCGGTTTGTCGGATGGGCGGCGGGTGGTCGCCACGACAAGATCAACCTTGGTGGTATTGGGAGAAGCCGCATCGCCGACGGGCACAAGCACGCCTTCAGGACGGCTGGCGCAACCGGCAAGCAGAGACATCAGAACGAGCAACGCAGGGGCAGTCCGAGAAAAAATGCGCCGCAAAACCAAACTCCCTAAACGCTACGCCAGCAGGTTTCTTACAACCGAAATCCGAGGGTTAATATATTCTTTACGTGAAACGTTCTGCCAAGCCCCAATTATCCACCGTTGTCGGAACGCAAGGCGATTGCGGCTTATGGGTTACACACTGTTCAACAGGTGATACTTTCCTCACGATCAGCCCCGACCGATATAACCGCCAACAGCAACTCCGTTTCTGAAGGAGGCACATTATGGCATTGGAACTGACAGGGCTGCACCATCTGACAGCCATCACCGCCGATGCGCCCGGCAACCGGCGCTTCTATACCGACACGCTCGGGCTTCGGCTCGTCAAGAAAACCGTCAATCAGGACGACACCAGCGCCTACCATCTGTTTTACGCAGACGGGCTGGCTTCGCCCGGCACGGACATCACCTTTTTCGACTGGCCGGTACAGCGCGAACAGCGCGGCACCAACAGCGTCGCCCGCACCGGCTTGCGTGTGAACGGTGTCGAAAGCCTGGAATGGTGGCGAAACCACCTGAACGATAAAGGTGTCCAGACAGGCGATATTTTCGAGGTTGCTGGGCGTGCCGTTCTCGATTTCGAGGACCCGGAGGGGCAGCGTCTGCGCCTGACCGATGACCGTGGCGCGGGGAAAGCCCATAGCTGGGACCGGAGTCCTGTGCCTGTAGAAAAGCAGATCAGGGGCCTCGGGCCGATTACGCTCAGTGTTCCTGAACTGGCGCCCACCCAGATCATTCTGGAAAAGGTCATGAACATGCGCCAGACCGGCGATTACGTTTCGCCTGACGGTGAAGGTCATGTCCATGTCTTCTCCATGGGTCCGGGCGGTGCTGCAGCCGAACTGCATGTTGCGGTACAGCCGAACCTGCCCACTGCATGGCAGGGTGCGGGCGCTGTGCACCACGTGGCATTCCGTACGCCGGATCAGGAAAGCATGCAGGAATGGGTCGATCGCCTGCGGTCTGTGCGCATGCCGTCAAGCGGCGAAGTCGAACGCTACTATTTCCGCTCGCTCTACTTCCGTGAGCCGAACGGCATCCTGTTCGAGATCGCGACCGATGGTCCCGGCTTTGCAGTCGACGAGCCACTTGAAAGCCTTGGTGAAAGCCTGTCGCTTCCGCCTTTCCTCGAAGGAAAGCGCGAAGCGATCGAGCGAAACCTGAAACCGCTTGATTGATATAAAAAGGGCTGCGGAACTCTCCGCAGCCCTTTTACTTATATCTTGTCGCGAAGCCAGTCGCTTGCGATGCGGATATCTTCATCTATGAGCGCATGCCCGGCCTCGACCGTGCTGATCGTGAGAGCGGCCCCGTCTTCTCTCAGGACTTTTTCCAGTGTTCCGTTCCCATCGCCAAACGGATCGGAAGCACCGTTCATCAAAAGCACTGCAGCATCCGACAAATCCGCGCCATCGGGCTGCGTCTCCAAAACCTCCTGACCGCGCAGAAGAACCGCCGTGCGAACCACATGCGGATGCAAACGCATGAAAGCCGCCAGTAGATTTGCGCCGTTGGAGTTCCCAATAAAGGCAGTCCGATTCAGATCGATACCATAAGCGGCGGCGGAACCCTCAACGAAAGCCTCGAATGCCTCTGCTTCAAACCGAATATCGGCCTGATCGAACTTTTTCAGGTCGAAGCGGCGGAACCAGCGCTGGATACCCTCTTCCGTACTGCGTCCGCGTATCCCCAGAAGGGTTGCGCGTGGCGCAGCCTTGCGGGCGAAAGGCATCAGGTCGTTTTCGTTCCCGCCGGTACCATGCAAAAGCACCAGTGTACTGCCATCCGGCTCTTCCGGTTGGTGTATCCGATGAACGAAAGGCAGATCACGATAGATGACACGCTCCTCGCCCGGCAGAGCGAATTGCGGCATCCGTGCCCGGATGGCATCGGCCTTTTCCTCATTGCCCGGCGGCACGAACAGGAACTGGCCCAGTCTCTCGACCGGCTCATCTATTGCGAAGCCCGGTGCATCAGTTGCAAATTCGAACAGCGTTCCGCTCGGCTCGCGAACATAGAGCGACGTGAAATATTTGCGGTCATGCACATTGACGGCACTCGAGTTGAGCTTTGAGAGTTCCTTCTCCGCCCTTTCCACTTCACCGGTATCGGCGGCACGAAAAGCGACATGATCGGCAATGCCCGTGCCGGGAATACCCGGCCAGAAGCCGCCCGCATCACGCACATCGATGGCATCGCCGGAATCTGACAGAAGACGATCTATCGTGCCCTCTTTCGCAGAAGGCCTGAAACCGAAATAGCGTTCGATGAAACCTGCAGTCTGTTCCGGTGCCTCGGACAGAATGGTCGCGGCACGCAAACGCCTGACGGCGAAAGCCGCCGGAATGCCCTCGCTTTCCCACGCATCATTGGCAGCAAGATCGCAGCCGACAAGCTTGACGATCACACCATCGGGGTCGCGCAGGCGCAGAACAGGTTCGCCAAACTCCTGCACGGGCCCTTCGGATGGCACGTGATGGCGCAAGGCGCGCTCGAGCCAGAATCCGATGGCAGTGCGATCAATGGCAAGTGCGATTTCACTAACCTGACCATGACCGACACGCCCTCTGGCACCATCTTCCCAGACCAGAAACGTAATCAACGATCCGGGCGTGCCCGAGCGGTCGCCATAGAACAGATGCAGCTGCTCGGCATCCTCGAACCCGCCCGTTTGCTTGACGATACGCAGCCCCAGAAAGCCGGCATAGAAATCGACATTCGCCTGCACTTTTCGGGTGATGAGGGTGATGTGGTGGATGCCGCTTGTCATGGACACTGTCTCCCCGATTCAAAACTTGAATCAGAGATAGAGCAGATGCTGCAGCTTGCCTATGGGGCTATGCAGTTACGCATTGTCAACGCACGGAGTTGAAAGCGAAGCAGGATGCAGAGGAGCAGAAAAAGAAAAAGGCCGCGCGGGAGGAGGATGCGCGGCCTGATCTTGAATACGGCTTGGGAGGAGGAGTGCCGTATTCCTTATCGAGTTCTGGGAGGAGGAGTGAACTCGATGAAGAGATATTTACCCGCCCCCCTTCTCTGCAGCAACGGCCATTAATGCATATCAGTTATGCAAAGACGTTGACGCTCAAGAAAAAGGCAGATCCGCTCATGCAGAAAACGCCCGGAAACCGGGCGTTTTTAAAGAATAGCCTGTAGAATTAGGCGCTTACAAAAAGTGGGCAATCAGAGGTGCGGCAAGCACATTTACCAGACCGACAAGCACCATGACCAGCCCGGCAATCGAACCTTCCTCACTGCCGATCTGGTGAGCCTTGGCCACGCCAGCGCCGTGTGCGCCCATGCCGAAAAGGGCCCCGCGTGCCAGTGCGGAGCGGATCGGCAGCCAGTTGAGCATGACCTCGCCGAGAGCTGCGCCGAACACACCGGTTAGCACCACGAAGATTGCTGTCAGGTCCGGCGTACCACCAATGTCGCCCGAGACAGTCATCGCAAACGGTGTGCTCATGGAACGTGGCATCAGGCTGAGGCTGATCGCTTCGTTGAGACCCAGCAGATGCGCCAGCCCCCATGCGGAAGCCATGGCAGATGAACTTCCGACGACGACACCTGCCAGAAGCACCGGCCAATAGCGGCGGATCGTTGCGCGCTGCTGGTAAATCGGGATCGCAAAAGCCACTGTCGCAGGCCCAAGCAGCGCGACCAGCCAATGGGTGGCACTGAAATAGCCGCGATAGTTCTGATTAAGCCCAATGACCAGCGCCATCAGCAACAATGGCGTAACGGCGAGCGGCGTCAGCCACCACATGGGAAAGCGGCGGTAGACGCGCTTGGCAGCAAGATAAAGCAGGATTGTTGCGGCAGACCAGAAAAGTGTCGCTACCAGCGGGTTACTTAGCAACATAACGCAAACTCCAACGGTAGCAGAGATCAACCGTCAATGCGGTGACACTCATGACCGTCAACGTACCCAGCAAAATCACAGCCATGATTTTCAGGCCGAGCAGACCGATCAGTTCCTGATGCTCAAGAACGGCAAGCACTGCGGGAACGAAGAAGAGCAGCATTTCAGCCAGAAACCATTCGGCACCGCGTTTCATGCTGAACAGGCTGACACGACCGCTCAGAAGCAGGGCCAGCACCAGCGCCATACCGACAATGCCGCCTGGAAGAGGCAGACCGACGAGACGGACGAAAAGCTCACCCGCCAGCCAGAAGCCGACCAGCGTCGCAATCTGCATCAAACGGCTGTGATGCAGTGCGTAACGAAACCGGATCAAAAGGCTGTGGGCGTTCATGTGCTTTTCCAATGGAGACTGATGCATTTTCATCGACGAATATAGGCCTTCAGGCGCTATTCTAGAAATGAATTGATTTCATTGCAGCTATTCCGTAATAGAATGGCTCATGAACTTGCGCAGCTTCCAGGCTTTTATCGAAGTGGTGCGGCAAGGCGGTTTTTCCGCCGCCGCAAAAACCATCAACGCGACCCAGTCGACCGTCAGCAAGGCGGTCAGACAGCTTGAAGACGAATTGGGGCTGGTTCTGCTGGATCGCGAAATATCGCCCTCCCGCCTCACGACAGCAGGTGAGATTGTCTTTCGTCGCGCGATCACCATGCTGGCGGAAAAGGACGACATGCTGGCTGAGCTGGGCGAGCTGCGCGGCCTCAAGCGTGGCCTCCTGAAACTCGGCCTGCCGCCCATCGGTTCGAGCGTGCTTTTCGCTCCCGTCTTCGCGGCCTATACGAAGCTCTATCCAGAGATCGACATTCAACTGGTTGAGCATGGCAGCAGAAGGCTGGAAGAATTGCTGCTGGCCGGTGATGTGGAACTTGCGGCTTCGCTTCTGCCGGTCGAGGACAGTTTCGAATGGCAGGATGTGCGATGCGAACCGGTTGTGGCGCTTCTCCCAACCGATCATGTGCTTGCCCATGGGAACGGCGTTTCGCTGCAGGATATTGCCAGCCTGCCGTTCATTCTTTTCGAGAGCGGCTTTGCCCTCAACCACATCATCCTCGACGCATGCCGTTCGCATGGATTTTCTCCAAATGTTGCAGTCCGCTCCAGTCAGATTGACTTCATCGTCGAGCTTGTAGCGGCAGGCATGGGCATCGGCTTTTTACCGAAAATGATCGCGGAACAGCGGCATCACCCCGGCGTGCGCATCCACGGGATCAAAGGTGCCGATGTGAACTGGCATCTGGCGCTGATCTGGCGAAAAGGCGCATTCCTGTCTCACGCCGCTCGTGCCTGGCTCGAGTTGAGCAAAGCCGGGACCGGCACTGCATCATCTTGAAACGTCCGCCATATCGCCTATCTCAAATAGATATACCGACTGGATAAGTGCCCTTGGCACCTCTTCAGCCATAGGCCCGTGTGTAGAACATTGTTCTACACACCCGTTTCAAAGCGCGCGACGCCTGAAACCGCCGACGGATTTCTGCTCTGCGCGTCATCAGAAGGAGGCTATGATGGAAGGTCAGGTTATATTCTATAAGGACGACAGAATCCTCTACCGGCACCATATCGACGTGCAGGAAGACGATTTTTCAAAGGGCGTCAACGACGCGCTCATTGCCTTTCAACGCAACTATGCAGGCTTCGATCTCGCAGGCGACAACATCCACATCCGCTTCAAGAAGCCAGGTGACGTGTAGGGTTTAGAAAAACTTGCGGATCGAAGCAGGGCCGCTTGCCGAAACCGGAAGTCGGCCCTGATTTGTTGCCTCAGGCAAAAGCGGCTTCGCGTGCGACGCGATGAATATCGGTGCGTGAAAGGCCGAGATCGGAAAGCTCACGGTCAGTGCAGCCACTAAGCTCGCGAATATTTTCGCGATATTGCATCCAGCGATGGAAATGGGTGCGAAGATTCATGGTGGTATCCCCTTTTTTATCTTCCTCCCAACAATGAGCTTCCGTCTTTCTCTGCCTTTTGAGAAGTGCATATCCTGCATGGCTGCCGTGATTGCAGCGAAATCCTAGCGCTTTACCCGGATTTCCGATGCTGCTGAGAAAATAGTCTCCCAATATTGTAATCATTATGTAATTCTAATTTAGCTATATCTTCTATGTCGAAGCTGGCACCGATTCATTCTAGTCAGAGTTGAAGTGCATGAAAAAGACATTGATTATCGTCGGCAATGCACCTTTGCCGCGCGATCTTTCTGCCGAAGTGGATGCAGCGGATTTTGTCGTCCGTTTCAATGAGCCCAAGCAATCCATCGGCATGAGCGGCACCCGGACGGACCTCCTGATGCTGGCGACGTCCAGCAAGCCCATGCAGCGACGGCTGCGCGATCCGGGCTTCGTACAAACACCGACCTTCAAGGCAGCCAAGGAAGTGATGCTTGCTTATCATCCAAGCATCATCCGCAAATATCACCCCGGTCCGAATTTCCTCTCTCGCCTCAAGGGAAGGCGCGGAGACTGGACAATGCAAACCATCGAAGTCGTTGGTTCCGCAGGCAAGGAAATCCGGATCATGCCGCCCCAATTCTATCTGGCCGGGTGCAAAGAGCTGGGCGTAACCGACAAGAATATAAGCAAAGCCTTTCCAAGCACTGGCTTTTTTGGCATCTGGTACATGCTCGGAAAATGTCCGGAGGAAAGCTGGGACGTGAAAATCTGCGGCTTCACCTGGGAGGGCTGGAAACGCCACACCTGGGGAGATGAGCGCAGTTGGGTTGAGCAGAAGGTCAAATCCGGACGCATCAGCCTCATCCAGTGACCCTGCGCTCTCATTATAATTTCCAGCGGAAAACGTGGGGAACGATCACGACACAATCGCTTTAGAGGAGCATATGAATGAGTGAACCGTTACGCATTTTCATCGGATGGGATTCTCGCGAACCCATCGCATATGAAGTCGCCAAGGCATCAGCACTGAAACATTCCTCTATCCCGCTGGAGATCGTACCGATCAAGTTGCAGGACCTTGTCGATGAAGGGGTCTACACACGGGACGTCGATCCACTGGCATCGACAGAGTTTACCTATTCGCGTTTTTTCACGCCATGGCTTGCGGGCTATAAGGGATGGGCGCTTTTCTGCGATTGCGACTTCCTTTTCCTTGGCGATATTGCTGGCCTTCAATCCTATAATGATCCGTCGAAGGCCGTTTATTGCGTTCAGCACGATTACCAACCCAAAGACAGTGTGAAGATGGACGGCAAGGTGCAGACCAGCTATCCGCGCAAGAACTGGTCGTCCTGCATGTTGTTCAACTGCGAACATCCCTCGACACGCCAGTTGACGCCGGAACTGGTCAACAGCGAAACCGGCGCTTATCTGCACCGCATGCAATGGGCCGCCGATGATGAAATCGGTGCGTTGCCGACGGATTACAACTGGCTGGAAGGCTGGAACGAGAAGCCGGAAACCGGACTGCCAAAAGTCGTACATTACACGCGCGGCGGCCCTTGGTTCAAGGATTGGCAGAACGTCGACTATGCCGATTTGTGGCGGGCAGAAGCCGATAGTGTCGAGCCGGGCTGGAAGCCGGTCTGATTTGCAAAATACCTTGAGCTTTTGGCGCGCTGCAAGGTAGATAGAGACCATGAACGAAAAGCGCCCCGACATCACTCCGAATGACGGCCCACAGAGGGCCGTCAAGGCTTTCATCATCCATCTGGAGCGCGCCACCGACCGGCAGCCGCAAGTCGAAGAACTTATTCGAAAGCTGCCGGTAGAGACGGACGTGGTGAACGCTGTCGACGGGCTCACGCTCGATGCGCAAACGATCAGCAGTGTCTATCGGCGATCGGCACACAAGCCGCGCTATCCATTCCAGCTCAGCACGAACGAAATCGCATGTTTTCTGTCACATCGAAAGGTCTGGCAAGCGATTGTCGATCAGGAGATCGATGCTGGTCTCGTCTTGGAAGACGACGTGGAGCTGACGCCGGAATTCGCAGCAGCCTATTCCGCTGCATGTCAGGTTCTCAACGTTGATAGCTTCATCCGTTTTCCGTTCCGCGAGCGGGAAAGCGGGCGCGTCGTGCTGAACACCGGAACTTCGCGGATCATTGAGCCGGTACCGGTTGGCCTTGGCATGGTGGCGCAACTTATCGGGCGCGGAGCTGCGCAGCGCCTGCTGTCGGCGACAGAAATTTTCGACCGCCCGGTCGATACCACCGCACAGATGAACTGGGTCACCGGGCTTAAACCGCTGTCTGTGCTTCCAGGCGGCGTGAAGGAAATCTCAGTACGCCTTGGCGGCAGCACGATCCAGAAATCGCGTTCCCTGCCGGACAAGCTGAAGCGTGAAATTCTGCGCCCGCTTTATCGCTGGAAGATAAAATCGCGCTCGCGCGCAGCTCTCTGAGGTTTCCCGTGCCTGTTCCTATTCTTTTATATCACCAGATTGACGTGCCTCCGGCGCACCGCGTGCCGTATCGCAGCATGATCGTGCATCCGACCCGCTTTCGCCAGCAAATGTCCTGGCTGAAGCGGCTGGGTTATCGCGGCCTGTCGGTGCGGGACGCAATGCCTTACATTTACGGCGGGAAGCAGGGCAAAGTCGCTGTCATCACCTTTGACGACGGTTTCGAGAATGTCTTCCGCAACGCCCTGCCGGTGCTGCAGGAATTCGGTTTCACCGCCACGAACTATTTCGTCGCCAACCAGATCGGCGGCTTCAATCTGTGGGACCAGAAAATCGGGGTTGCGCGCGCCGACTGCATGGGGGTTGCCGAACTGCGCGAATGGGCGGATCTTGGTCACGAGGTCGGCTCCCATACGCTCGACCACATCTTCCTGCCGGAAGCAAACGAGCAGGAAGCCATATCGCAAATACAGCAATCGCGCATAAAGATCGAAGACCTGCTCGGCAGTGAAGTCACGTCTTTCGCCTATCCTTATGGCGGAGAAAATGCGGCAACACGCAAAATTGTCGAAGCGGCGGGCTATACAAACGCGACGACGACGGAAAAGCGCCGCGCACGATCAACTGACGATCCGTTTGGTATTCCGCGCCTCACGATCAGGCGCAATGACATATTGCTGCAGTTCTTGCGCAAGACGTTTACGCGCTAGTTCGACACGACGGCCTGCTTCCGCGCACTACGTCGCGCAGATCAACCATAAAGCCGCGCTCGACGAGACTGGCTGGCCCCGTATAATGCACTGAACCTTCATAAACGAGTGACAGATCGTCCGAGAACCGCTCATTTTCAACGATAGCGCGGTAATGTTCGGCACCGCCTGCATGGCTCTTTTCCGATGCAATACGTTTGAACTCGCCAACTGAAAGTGACGAAAAACGATAATGGAGAAGAGCGCCGGTTGCCGGAAGGAAATTCCGGAAACATGGCCCCGGCCCATGAATGCTACCCCGGCGATAATCCGTCTTCTTGTCGACCCACATCAGCGGGAATTTTGAAAGCCGCATACTGCGTCCGAACAGGCGTAAACGCGGCCCGCCGCGCACCGCCACGCCAAATTTCTCCGGTTTCGCTGTATAACCATTGCCGTCAAAATGCGACGAGACCTCGAACGGATATTTCGTTCCGTCGTCAACGAAAACCCCGTCACGCAGCAAACCTCCGGGATACATGTCGATCATCGGAGCCAGACACCGACGAATTCCGTTTTGCTCGAGTTCCTCGATGAACGAATGGATATCGCGCTGCTCCATTCTCGGAAATACGAAAAATTCGTCCGCATCAACCGACAGATACCAGCGGCCCCGCCCGTAGAGATTGAACAGAGCATCGCGCCAGGCACGTCCGCGATCAGCCTGCGCATAGCGTACATTCGAAGAGAACAAATCAACATCCGGCGCACTGGACAAGATTTCAGTCGTGCCATCATCAGACTGGTCATCCACCACGATGAAGCGTGTGACACCCATCTTGCGGTAATAGCGCAGGAAAGACCTCATATAAGGCGCAGCATTGCGAACCACACAGACAAGCGGCAGATCGTCAGGACGCAAAGCCGCGAAGCTGCCGGAGGTGGCAATCAGATGTGCCTTGTGTTTCCGGTTCGGAACCGAAAGCTGCACGTGCCGCCATCGCAACCGCAGATGGCGCATCGGCGAGGCACGCCAATAGGCTGACCAATCCCCTGTCGTCGAGGCTGGATAGTTCATCACCGTGTGCGTTGGCTTCATATGGGGGCCGGGCTTTTGTGAATATTAGTATTACCTGATGTTTGATTGCTCCTCATTCAAGCCACTCTGTGTCAACGCCGATCACTCTGCGCGATGTTTCGATACGGTTCGTGATGGATTAATTGGTCGTCACTATTTTGGGTGTGGAGCCTATTTGCTTGATTTCAATCAATGCTGCTTCAATTAAACGTGGCAAATTGCCCATCAATGCGCCATGGACGGCAAGTGCCAAAAGCGCTAGTTAGGGCACAGACTAAGGAGCGCATTATGGACTATCGCCGTTTTTTCGAAGAAGCGATCGACCAGTTGCACGCCGAGAAGCGTTACCGCGTTTTTGCAGATCTTGAACGCATAGTCGGACGTTTCCCCCGAGCTATCTGGCGCAACAATGGCACTGCCCGTGAGATCACCGTCTGGTGTTCCAACGACTATCTCGGCATGGGACACCACGCCGATGTCATCAAGGCCATGTGCGACACGGCTGGCAATGCCGGCTCGGGTTCCGGCGGCACGCGCAATATTTCCGGCAACAATCATCCGCTGGTCGAACTGGAAAACGAACTCGCTGATTTGCACGGCAAGGAAGCCGGTCTCGTTTTCACATCGGGCTTTGTTTCCAACGAAGCTTCGATTTCCACGATTGCCCGGTTGTTGCCGAACTGCCTTATCCTTTCCGACGAACTGAACCATGCTTCGATGATCGAAGGCGTGCGTCGTTCGGGTACGGAAAAGAAGATTTTCCGTCACAATGACGTCGAGCATCTGGAACAGCTTTTGAAGGCCGCCGATCCGGCGCGCGCAAAGCTGATCGTTTTTGAATCCGTCTATTCGATGGATGGCGATATTGCGCCGATCGAGAAGATTGCTGATCTGGCCGACAAGTATAATGCCATGACTTATATCGACGAAGTTCATGCTGTTGGCATGTACGGCGCGCGTGGCGGCGGCATTACCGAACGCGATGGCTTGGCGCATCGTATCGATATCATCGAAGGCACGCTGGCCAAGGCTTTTGGTGCTCTCGGCGGCTACATCACCGGTTCGCGCGCGATTGTGGATGCGGTACGGTCCTATGCACCGGGCTTCATCTTTACGACCTCCCTGCCACCGGCAGTGGCAGCATCCGCAACGGCAGCCATCCGGCACCTCAAGACCTCGCAGGTGGAACGCGACGGCCAGCAGCGTCAGGCCCAGCGCGCCAAGGATGTGCTTTCTGCGGCTGGCTTCCCGGTCATGCCGTCGGAAACCCATATCGTGCCGATTTTGGTTGGCGATCCTGAACTGTGCAAGAAAGCCAGCGACCGCCTGCTGGAAGTGCACGGCATCTATATCCAGCCCATCAATTATCCGACCGTGCCGCGTGGAACCGAAAGACTGCGCATCACGCCGTCGCCTTTGCATGACGACGCCCTGATCGATGGCCTCAGAGACGCCTTGCTGGAAGTCTGGAATACGCTCGGCATTCCTTACGCCGAACCGACGGTTTCGCAGCCAGCCAGCTCCGAGCGGATCATTCCGCTAATGGTCTCCAAGGCTGGCGGCTGACAATTTCTAGAATTTTCAAATAAGAAGGCCGCTTCAAGCGGCCTTTTTTTTCAGAGCTTTTCGATCCAGCGCACAAGCCGTCTTGCGGCTTCGTCCACCTGTTCCGGATCACGGCAGAAACAAAGGCGGAAGAAGCCTTCGCCCCCGAGGCCAAAAGCACTGCCAGGCGCCAGGCCGACATTCGCATTGTCCACCATATCGATTGCTGCCTTGACAGAATCCCGGACACCATCAACACCGAAGAAGAGATAAAACGCTCCTTGTGGCGGCGTCAGGCGAACTTTACCGGTCGATAACAGCGCCGCGCACAGGTTGTCGCGCGTGGAACGCGTCCGTTCAACCTGCATCGAAATAAAGTTATCGCCTTCATCGAGAGCCGTAACGGCACCACGCTGCATGAACTGTGCGACGCCGGAATTCGAATATTGAATCAGATTCTCGATGACCGACCCAAGCGACGGGTGCACTGTCATCCAGCCGACGCGCCAGCCTGTCATCGCCCAGTTCTTGGAAAACGAGTTGACGAAGATGATGTGATCATCCGGCTCCATAATATCCATGAAGGACGGAGCGCGACCGCCACCGTAATAGAAATGGGTATAAATCTCGTCGGCGATGATCCAGAGACCATGCTTGCGCGCAAGATCAAGGATGAATTGCAATGTCTCGCGGTCCGCCGTCCAACCGGTTGGATTGGATGGCGTATTGATAAAAAGTGCTTTCGTGCGCGGCGTGATGGCGGCTGCGATCTTCTCGGGATCAAGCATCCAGCCATTGGCACCGAATTCCAGCTCGACCGGAACCGGAACAGCGCCTGCCAGTCCCGCTGCACCAACAAAATTGGGCCAGGCCGGGGAAAGATAAATCGCTTCTTCACCCGATCCAACGGTTGCGGTCAGCGCCATTTCGATGGCGTGCATACCGGAACCGGTGACATAGAAGTTCTCTGGCTTCAGGGACAACGGGAAATGACGCGCGTGATAGCGAGCCAGCGCCTCCCGCAGCTCCGGGATGCCAGCCTGCCAGGTATAGAAGGTCTCGCCGTCAGAAATACCTTTTTGAGCCGCAGCGCGGATGAAATCGGGCGTCGAAAGATCGCCCTCGCCGACCCAAAGCGGAATAAGCCCTTCGCGCCCGCGCCCGTGATTGGCGACCGCCACAATCCCGCTTTCCGGTGATTGAGCTGCTTCCCGACGAAGATTGGCTATGAGCGTCATGATTTCCCCGCATTGAATTTCAATTTTGATTTCGTGCTTATCAAGGCCCGTAAGCGAAATCACGCGGCTTTTTGTGATGGTCTGATCAAGCGTATTTATGGATCAAAAGAAAACGGGGCCGTAAAGCCCCGTTTTCACTGACCCATTCTGAACCGATCAGGCTTTCTGCTTTGCCAGAAGATCGCGGATTTCGGTCAACAGGACCTCTTCGCGCGGTGCTTCTGGTTCAGGCTTCGCTTCTTCCTTCTTCTTCATGCGGTTCATCGCTTTCACCACGAGGAACAATACCCAAGCAATGATCAGGAAGTTGATGAGGAGCGTGATGAAGTTACCGTAAGCAATGGTCGCACCGGCATCACGGGCGGCTGCCAGCGTGGCCCGGGGTTCACCTGCCAGCTGAATGAACATGTTCGAAAAGTCGATACCGCCAGTGATCAGACCGATGATCGGCATGATGATATCGTTGACGATGGAATTGACGAGGCCGCCGAATGCCCCGCCGATGATGACACCGATGGCCAGATCGACCATATTGCCCTTCAGGGCGAATTCCTTGAATTCTTTTAGCATAAGCCTGTCTCCCTCACGAACGCGGACCATTGGGGCCGTCCTGCTACGGTGGCGTTCGCCAAATCAACCTGGGCACCAGATAAACTGGCAGTGGATGGCAAACCGACTTTCCGAAAACGAAACTGAAAAGCGTTTTGCCGTTTAAATGTGTCCTGCAAAATGACGTGCACTTTTTCAGGATCACACTTCTAGTGTGTAGGCGAAAATTACCAAAGAAAAGATGAAGTCGCTAAAATGCACTGTTTTTCATCAATAATCTTGCGCGAACACACCGAAAGTGCTTGCGTCAAATCATAGTCAAGGAGTGAGGAATAAGCCGGTTATGCAGGGCTGGGGTATTATTGGCGCCGCCTTTTTATATCTGCTGCTGCTCTTTGCGGTAGCCAGCATCGGCGACCGGCGCACCTCGCGTTGGAACAGTGCCCCGCGCCCTTACATCTATGCGCTCAGTCTGGCTGTTTACTGTACGTCATGGACGTTCTTCGGCTCGGTCGGCCTATCGGCTCAGCGTGGCCTTGAATTCCTTGGAATCTATATCGGCCCCATTCTGGTCTTTACGCTCGGCAACCGGTTGCTACGGCATATCGTGCGACTGGCAAAATCCGAACATATCACCTCAATCGCCGATTTTCTTGCTGCCCGCTACGGCAAAAGCTTCGGTGTCGCCTCTCTTGCGACCTGCATCGCAGCCGTCGGTTCGATCCCCTATATCGCGCTACAGCTCAAAGCCGTTTCCGGCAGCGTCGGGCTTGTCATGGAGCATTACGGATCAGCCGTCGACCCGTCAGTATTCATATTCGGCGACATCTCCCTCCCCGTCGCGGCTGTGCTGGCTGTTTTTGCGATCCTGTTCGGTACGCGCCACACCGACGCCACAGAACACCAGAATGGCCTTATTCTGGCTGTGGCTCTGGAATCCGTCATCAAGCTTTGTGCCTTCCTGACCGTTGGCTTTGCCTGCACCTTCTTCCTGTTCGGCACCCCGTCGCAGCTCATCAATCAGATATCCCAATCGCCGGAGGCGCTGGAGGCATTTCATTACCAGACATCCATCGGCACATGGATCGTGCAAAGCGCATTGAGTGCCGCCGCCATCATCATGCTGCCGCGACAGTTCCATGTGACGGTCGTGGAAAGCCGGAGTGAAAAAGAACTGCGAACAGCCTCCTGGCTCTTCCCGCTTTATCTGGTCCTCATCAATATCTTCGTATTTCCCATTGCCCTGATCGGTGTGATGACGCTCGGAGGCAATGTCAGCGGAGATTTGTACGTTCTGGCACTGCCGCTGGCAGCAGGTGCCCATTGGCTCGCACTGGTGGCGTTTCTCGGTGGATTGTCGGCAGCAACCGCGATGGTCATTGTCGCCTGTGTTGCGCTTTCGATCATGATCTCCAACCATCTGGTGTTGCCGCTCTTCATCCGGCGTCTCGCAAAACAACACGCAGCAGAACAGCGCGACCTCACCAAGGTCATTTTGAACACGCGCCGTCTCACCATTATCGGTATTCTTGCATTAGCATTCGCCTATTATCGCTTTACCTCCAACAATATCCATCTGGCTTCGATCGGCTTCGTGTCCTTTGCCGCAATTGCGCAATTCGTGCCCGCCTTCATCGGCGGACTATTCTGGCGCAATGCGAATGGACGCGGTGCCATGCTGGGACTATCAGCCGGATTCCTTGTTTGGGCTTACACACTATTGCTGCCAACGATGGCGCCAGAAAATGCCGCCATTCTCCGCGACGGCTTTCTTGGCTTTACGGCGCTGCGACCAGAAGCGCTTTTCGGAACCAATGCGCTCCCGTTGACCAATGGCGTGTTGTGGAGCCTTGCGGCCAACACGCTCTTCTACATCCTCGGTTCCCTTTCACGCGCCTCGACACCGCTCGAACGCATTCAGGCCAGTATCTTCCTGCCGCGTTATTTCATCGGCACACCGACACTCAAGCGCTTCCGGACTACCGTCACTGTTGCCGAACTGAAGGCCACCATGGCGCGCTATCTCGGCGCTGAACGCGTCGAGCGCGCCTTTCTTCGTTTTGAAGGAAGGGAACAACGGCGTCTCGATCCCGGCATGACTGTTGATACACCGCTGATCCGCCATGCAGAGCAGCTCCTCGGCACTGCGGTCGGCTCCGCATCTGCACGGCTGGTTCTATCGCTGCTGCTGCAGAAGAATGATGCTTCCGGGCGCGACGCGCGGCAGTTGCTCGATGACGCTTCGACCGCCTTGCAGCAAAATCGCAACCTGCTGCAAACGGCCCTTGATCAGATGGAACAAGGTATTACCGTTTTCGACAAGGATCTGAGGCTGACTTTCTGGAACCGGCAATTCCGCAAGCTTTTTGATCTTCCAGATGAAGTCATGCAGGTCGGAATACCGGTTTCGGAAATCGTGGAACAGTTGCACCGTCGCGGCGATATATCCTTCAGCGCCCAGAATGGTGTCATCCGCTCGCTAGCGACCGTGCGCCAGCCATGGCGCATCAATATGAAATCGACTGGCAAGGTACTGGAAATTCAATCCAATCCGATGCCGGACGGTGGAATTGTCGCGACATATACCGATATTACGGCGGCAGTCGAAGCCGATGTCACGCGCCAGAAAGCAGCAGAAATGCTGGAGCAGCGCGTGGCGGATCGCACGGCAGAACTGACCCGCGTCAATCAACAGCTCGCCAAGGCGCAAGCCGCTGCGGAAGAAGCCAATCAGGGGAAGACGCGTTTTCTGGCGGCGGCCGGTCACGACATTCTGCAACCGCTTAACGCAGCACGGTTGTACAGTACCGCACTTGCCGAAAAACTCGGACGCTCCGAAACCAGCGAATTCGCGCGCAATATCGATTCCTCGCTGGAGGCCGTGGAAGCCATTCTGGGTATGGTGCTGGATATTTCCCGACTGGATACGGGATCGCTCAAGCCCGACGTCTCGGTTTTTCGCCTCGACAAGCTAATGAGCCAGATTGCCACCGACTTTACGCCTCTTGCATCTGCCAAAGGGCTGAGGTTGCGCGTTGTGCCGTCAAGCATCGTTGTCAAAACGGACCGCAACATGCTGCGGCGCCTGATCCAGAACCTCGTTTCCAATTCGATCAAATATAGCCGCAAGGGTGGCATTTTGCTGGGCGTCCGGCGTCGCGGTTCCTTTGTGGAGTTGCAGGTGCTCGATACCGGTATCGGTATTCCTCCGCAAAAACTGAAACTTGTCTTCCGGGAGTTCACACGACTGGATGAGGGGATGCGGGAAGCGGAAGGGCTTGGCCTTGGCCTTTCCATTGTCGACCGGATTGCAAGGCTGTTGTCGCTGCCGCTATCCCTGTCTTCGACGCCCGACAAGGGAACCATGTTCACCCTGCGCATTCCTGTTTCGCAGGAGAAAGTGCCCGCCAATGAAGTGAAGGGCCGCCGTGGCCTGCAGCGCACACTCGAACTGACAGGCCTTGATGTTCTTTGCATCGACAATGATGCCAGCATCCTGTCCGGAATGGAAACGCTGCTTGGCGGATGGGGATGCCATGTAACGACGCTGCGCAGTGGAACAGCGTTGAAGAACTATTGCGCTGATCACTCCACGCCGCCCGATGTGATCGTCGCGGATTACCATCTGCTGAACGAAAACGGTCTCGATATGATCGGCTTTGCGCGCGAGACGTTTCAGGTGGAGATACCGGCCATTCTGCTGACAGCCGATCGCTCCAAGGAAGTCCGCCAGCGCGCTGAGGATGAAAATGTCACGGTTCTGCACAAGCCGCTGCGGCCCGCTGCATTGCGTTCACTGTTGTCGCATTTTCATCATGCGCGACGGGACAATGCATCGGCGCAGAATGCCGCTCAGTAACAGGGCAATATCTAATCCGTGCTCAGCGCATCATTGCCGATGCGCGACAAAAGAATGACCGCCTGCGTGCGGCTGTCGACTCCAAGTTTCTGCAGCACTGCCGAAACATGTGCCTTGACGGTTGCTTCCGACACACCAAGCTCATAGGCTATCTGCTTGTTGAGCAGCCCCTCGGCAAGCATGGTCAACACACGCGTCTGCTGTGGCGTCAATGTACGCAGTCGCGCAATGAGAGCCTCAATTTCAGGGTCGTGCGGATGATCCAGCTCAATGTCGGCAGGTGTCCAGATATCGCCAGCGAGAACGGCATGTACAGCCTCGCCAATGGTTTCCATGCTGGCTGATTTCGAGATGAAGCCGGAAGCGCCGAGCTCCACAGCATGACGGATCGTGGCGGCATCATCCGTCGCCGAGACGATGATGACCGGAAGCGCCGGTTGCAGGGCCTTCAACGTCACCAGACCGGAAAGCCCGGTTCCGCCCGGCATCGTCAAATCCAACAACAGAAGATCGATATCTTCTCGTTCGCCGACCAGTTTCTTGACGGCGTCAAAATCGCCGACTTCGATGATTTCGACACTCTTCGACTGTCCTGAAAGGACCTGCCTCAGTGCTCCCCGGAAAAGCGGGTGATCGTCAGCGATGATGAAATGCATGTGCCTCGCGCGCCATTGTTTCAGGTCTCCTCCCCTCGCGGTGCAGGCCAATCAGCCAATCACTCCGTTTTATGCCGTTTTTTGGCTCGGGCAACCAAAATTCACGTTGCTAACCCCTTTTCACAATACGCATCGCCGCCATCTGGCCGCATTGTATGTTAGGCTGGGTGTCGAAAATAACATAAGAGCGGCCCGACCAGCCAAATGGAAGGGAACCAAAAAGGCATTTCATGACGCGCAATACGCTTTATCCAGAAATCCAACCGTTCAAGGAAGAGATGCTTCAGGTTTCTCCGCTGCATCGAATCCATGTCGAGCAATGCGGCAATCCGGACGGCAAGCCGGTCATCATGATCCATGGCGGCCCCGGCGGCGGCATCACGCCAACCATGCGCCGGCTGCATGATCCAGAGCGCTATCGCATCATCCTATTCGACCAGCGCGGATGCGGCCGTTCGACCCCACATGCAGAACTGCGTGAAAACACGACATGGGACCTTGTGGCGGATATGGAGCATATCCGCGCGCATCTCGGCATCGAGAAGTGGCAGGTCTTCGGTGGCTCCTGGGGATCAACCCTCGGTCTTGCCTATGCGCAATCCCATCCGGATCGCGTGGCTGAGCTTATTCTGCGTGGCATCTTCATGATCCGTCGTTTCGAAGTCGACTGGATGTATTCCAACGGCGCAAGCATTCTCTTTCCGGACCATTTCGAGGCTTATCAGGAGCATATACCCGAAGCCGAGCGCGGCGACATGATCGCTGCCTATTACAAGCGCCTGACTGATCGTGACCCGCAGGTGCAGCTTGAAGCAGCGCGGCGCTGGGCGCGTTGGGAAGGCTCGGTCATTTCACTTCTGCCCGACCCGGCCCGCGTCGATGCCTTCGGTGAAGACCAGTATGCCATCGCCTTTGCGCGTATCGAATGCCACTATTTCCAGAACCGAGGTTTCCTCGATTCCGATGACCAGCTTCTGCGCAATGTGGATCGCATCCGGCATATTCCCGGCGTGATTATCCACGGCCGCTATGATATCTGCACGCCGTTTATCAACGCATGGCAGCTGAAGAAGATGTGGCCTGAAGCAGATCTCAGAACCGTCGAGGATGCAGGACATGCCGTCACAGAGCCCGGCATCACCCATGAATTGATCGAGGCAACAAAGCGTTTCGCACAATAGAGCCGAAAGCACTCACAATTCGCTTCCGCTCTATCTGTTTGTTTCTACGCATTATCCTACGCAAAATCGCTTCATACTTTTGCTGGAAATGCTCTAATGAAAAGGCGCCGCGTGGCGCCTTTTTTCTTTATCGTCAGGTCCGACCACCAGGTGTCGCTCCACCACCAGGGCTTTCCGGCTCGCTGTCGAAACTTTTCGCAATATCCATGAAACGGCGCATGAAGCGTTCCATATAGCTCATGGACTGCTCGAATTCCTGTTCGGTCGGGAGGCCCGAAGCGGCACTTCCACCCTTCCCTTCAAGCGTAGAAACCTTGTCTTCAAGCTTCTTCACGCGATCCTGCAAATCGGCAATGTCGTTCTCATAAGCTTCGCGATCTTCGGTCGCCATCTTGCAGATGAGCTGTCCCTGCTGTTCCGTGCAGGTCGAGAGTGCTCCGGTTCGTGTGTCCAGACGGACGTAGCCTGTTTCGGTGCCTTCCAGCCGATAGCGCCCGTTTTCCTGCGCAAGCGCATTAGCCGGGGCAAGCGCTGAACCGAAAAGAGCAACAGCAGCCAGATTACGAACCATCAGTGTCTTTCTGTTCAACATTATGCAATTCCCTTCAGCTTCTCTTTGAGATGTCCCCATCATATGGGACGTTTACGACGAAAATCGAACATGCGGGACTTTGATTTCCGAAGAATTTCGGTCTAGAGAGCAGCCATGACCAATAAGATCATCTATAAGATCGCTCCACGCGACCTTTGGGCACAAGCAGAACAGGCTGGTAGCTTTATCGGGGCTCCGGTTGATATTGCCGATGGCTATATCCATTTCTCTACTGCAACACAGGTGCGGGAAACGGCAGCCAGGCATTTTGCGAACCAGCCGGATTTGCTTCTGATCAGTGTGAATGCTTCCGCGCTTGGCGCAGCATTGAAGTTTGAAGTTTCACGCGGCGGGGCCCTGTTTCCTCATCTTTATGGCGAGCTGCCGCTTGCAGCGGTTTTAAAGGCTGAACCCTTGCCACTGGGCGATGATGGTCTTCACATTTTTCCGGAGCTGGAAGATTAATGAGCGGGCTTTTTGAAACTCTCGGGCGACGCGCCCTTTTTGCCTTCGATGCGGAACAGGCGCATGGCCTTTCCATCGCAGGCCTGAAGACGGGCCTCGTTACCTGCGGTGCGCCAAGCGATCCGGCTCTTTCCGTCAAGGTTGCGGGACTGCAGTTTCCAAATCCGCTCGGCATGGCGGCGGGTTATGACAAGAACGCCGAAGTCCCGGATGCACTGCTAAAACTGGGCTTCGGCTTCACCGAAATCGGCACCATCACACCGCGCCCTCAAAGCGGCAATCCACGCCCGCGTATTTTCCGCCTGGTTGAAGATAGAGCGGTTATCAATCGTCTTGGCTTCAACAATGAAGGCCATGACGCGGCGTTTAAACGCCTGTCGCAACGTGCAGGCAAGAGCGGGATCGTCGGTGTCAATATCGGCGCCAACAAGGATGCCGAAGACCGCATTGCCGATTATGTCGCCGGTATCCGCCGCTTCTATCAACTGGCGCGTTATTTCACGGTCAACATCTCTTCGCCCAACACGCCGGGTCTGCGCAATCTTCAGGCTCGCGACAGCTTGCGCGAATTGTTGAGCCGTGTACTGGAAGCCCGAAACGAAGAAGGCAAGATGTGCACGCTGAAGCGTCCTGTTTTCCTCAAGATCGCGCCCGATCTTGCAGACGAAGAACTGGACGATATCGCGGCTGAGGCAACCGAACAGAAGCTGGACGGCATCATCGTATCCAATACGACGCTTTCACGTGCCGGATTGAAAAGCGCCGTCAACCGCGATGAAACAGGTGGGCTTTCCGGCGCACCGCTTTTCGACCGCTCCACCATCGTTCTCGCCCGCATGCGCGAGCGCGTCGGCCCTGATATGCCGCTGATTGGTGTCGGCGGCGTGGATAGCGCCGAGACGGCTCTGACCAAGATCAAGGCAGGCGCTGATCTCGTCCAGCTTTATACGGGACTGATCTATCGTGGCCCGAACTTGCCTGCTGAAATCGTTCGTGGCCTGTCAGCCGCTGTAAAACGCGAAGGTGTCGCGAACATCGCCGCACTGCGCGACCGGGACACCAAAGACTGGGCCCGGCGCGAACTGACGGCATAAGGCGTCATGCATGTCTTTATCCCAAACCGGTTCCACCTTTGGGAGACATGCTTTGATCACACGATGAATTCTGCACGATAGCGTCGTGGCAGGATCGCCAGAAGCGTGACGCCACGAATAGACAGAAACAGATTGAGAGCCAGCCAAAGCCCGTGATTGCCCATCACGGGCTTTGCTGCATAAAGAACCACCAGAAAGAATGCGAGCGACAGGAACATCATGTTGCGCATGTCGCGCGACCACGTGGCACCGATATAAACCCCGTCCATATGGAAGGCCAACAAGCCCGTAATGCCTGTCAGCGCTGCCCATGGCAAATATTTCAGGGCCTCGGCGTGAACGTCTTCCGCCTTGGATAGAAGCCCGATGATCGCATCGCCAAACACCAGCAAGAAGAAGGCGATGATGCTCGCCATGACCAGCCCCCAAACAAATGTGAGCTTCGCACCGCGTACAAAGGCCGGGCTGTAACGCGCCCCGATCGACCGACCAACAATCTGTTCGGCAGCCGCCGCCATGCCGTCCAAAAAGAAGCCGGCAACGAGAAAGAAGTTCAACAGGACAGCATTGGCCGCAAGCGTAATCGGGCCAAGGTCGGACCCCGCCCGGGTAAAGAAGGCAAAGGCTGTGAGAAGCAGAAATGAACGGATCATGATGTCGCGATTGACCGCGAACATGCGCAAAATACCCTCTTTCTGAAAGATTCGTGCCCGATTGGGATGTAGCGATGCATCCTTGCGGAAATGCCGCAGCACAATGAACATGCCGACAAGTGCTGCAACGGTTTCACCGGTCACAGTGGCCCAGGCAACACCGGTAACGCCCCAGCCCAATTCCAGCCCAAGGATGATGCAGAGCACGATATTGATGCCGTTGAGCAGCACTTGAAGCCCGAGGCCGACAAGGCCCTGTCCGCGACCAAGGACGAGTCCGAGGATCGAGTAGTTGATGAGAGCAACCGGTGCCGACAACATGCGGATCGAGACATAGGTTGCCATGGCTTCCTGCGTGGCGGACGTCGGATGCATGAAGGTGGACGAGACGGCTATGATGATCGGCAAGCACAGGATCATCAAGCTGCCAGCCACCACCGCGATAATGATCGCGCGCCAGAAGATTGCCTGTTCTTCCACGGCATCTTCCGCACCTATGGCCTGCGCAACAAGTCCGGTTGTGCCGGAGCGGAGGAAATTGAACAGCGACAGCAGGAAGTCAAATACGAGCGCGCCAATCGCCAGACCGCCGATCAGCTCGGCTTGACCCATTTGGCCGACAACACCCATGTCCACGAGTCCCAGAAGCGGGGTCGTGATCGCGGCAAGCGTCATGGGAATGGCGATCAGCATCACCATTCGGTGCGTTACGTCGAACGGCCTTGTTACGCCACCAACACGTTGCAGCGACTGATCCATTGTGTTTGTCCCGAATGCATTCCCTCTGATCGGGATCATCTACTCTGGAATCAATCGGAACTACAGATAATTCGGCCACCGCATTGTCGCAGCTCCTGACAGCGAACTGTCAGGAGATATAAGATCATTACAGTCCGAGCATCATGGCCCAATAGATATAAGTGGGTTTGTCTTCGGGCGTAGCCCAGGCAAGGCCATAATGCTCAAAAGTCGGATCAAGCATGTTCTTGCGATGGCCGGGAGATTTCATCCATGCATCGAAGACAGCTTGTGTATCCCGCTGTCCCGATGCCACGTTTTCGGCTGCCGGTCCGCGAATACCCGCCTGACGCAATCGCGCAACGAAACCGTTCCCCCAACCAACACTGTGGCCGATCTTGCCATAACTCGCCATACGTCTGGCCTGATACAGCGCGGCCTGCTCAAGCTTGGAATCCGTCGCCATCAAAGGCAGACCGTTCGCCTTGCGAATAGCGTTGAAAATCGGGGTGGGATCATTGTCTCCGGCAGCCAGCGCCATGTTCAATGGCACTGCCGATACCGCTAGCGCCCCACCGGCCAGGACCAAAAAACCACGTCGGTTGAGTGTAAATCCTTGTTTTTGCTGCATTGCCTGTCTGAGCTATCCAATTACCGAATTGAGTTCATTTCCGGTAGCTGAGGATACGGAGCAAAATAAAGGCAGGAATAACGACTGCCGCGCCAAGAACGAAATAATCGACAAAGCCTGCAATCGCTGAAAAGCCCATGTTCCAAAGGCGCAGGAAGAAATCACGAATGCCATAGAAAATATCATACGGCGTCCAGTGAAACGCACTCATGACCACGCCGACGACCAGCGAGATCAGCACCAGCTTGATCAGGATACGGGCGGGCGTATCGCCAAGAAAACGGTTCACACCATCCGACATGCAAATCTCCTGAGTGGTTTTGGTCAAAGCGACAGATTCATCGCGCAAGAAATAGGCCGTCCGTGCAACCTTCGCAAGTTCCACACGCGTTTATCGCTGTTTGCGGTAATCGCGCGGCGCTTTCTGCTTTTGCCGTGAAAATGAGCGGTTCATGCTGCGCGTATCCGTGAAGCCGCTTGCAACAGCCACTTCCAGCAGTGACAGACCCGTTTCGGACAAAAGTTCCTTGGCCTTTTTCACCCGAAGCTCTTCGCGAACCTCGAATGCCGTTCGCTCTAGGGCGAGTTTGAAACCACGTTCCATCTGGCGGACGGAAATCCCCAGTCGCCGCGCGACGTCAATCATCGGCACCGGATCTTCCAGCGTTTCCTCAAAAATACGGATCGCCTTGCGGATCATTGGCGAGCGCACGCCGTTAAAGCTCAGAGCGGGCTGCTCTGAACGAACAAGCTCATAAGGGATCATGAGGATAGATGCGCTCTTGCGCGCCAGTTCCTCGGAAATTTCGTTCTGTATGATTGAAAGTGCCAGCGACGCCGTACCAAGCCCACCAGCACAGGTGAAATGTCTTCCGCTACGATGAAACAGGCTGGTCGTATCGGCGGAATAACCGTCGAAAAGCTCCAGAAAATCGTCCCGATGGAACCAGCTGACGCAGCAATTGCGATCCGGCAGCAGATCGGCCTCCGCCAGCAGAAAGGCGGCTGTACAAAGGCCTACCACGGTCTTGCCGCGCCGGTCCGCACGTTTGATGAGATCGATCAGTGCCTGCTGCCTTGGCCGATACTGCGCAAGCAGCCCGCCGACAACGGCAACATAATCACAATCATCGAGCTCTCCCATGGGCGCCGTCGGCTCGATCACCATGCCAGAACTGGAGGTTACGGGGTCTCCTGACAGAGTACAGATTTTCCATGCGCAGCGTATCTGGCGGCTCTTGTCGCGATCATCTGCAGCAAGGCGAAAAGGGTCGAGGAAAAGGCTAAGTGCACTCAGCGTAAAACCCGGCAATGCAACAATGCCGACCGATAGCCTGCGCTGCGGAGCATCCGTTGCCGCCTGAAGCTTCCTGTCCTGATCCCGTTCGATTCCAGTTGTCACTTAGATCGCTCTCCTCCGCCCATAATTATATCTGCTTGGAGGAGGCTGATATAGTCAACGAAAATGCTTGGAAAGCTTCAACTGCTGCGCCTGATAGTTGGAGCCGAGGTCGACACCGTAAAGCGCGGATGGGCGGTGCAACATATGCTCGTAAACCAAACGCCCGACGATCTGCCCATGCTCCAGAATGAACGGAACTTCATGGCTGCGGACTTCAAGAACGGCGCGGCTGCCGGTTCCGCCTGCAGCACTATGCCCGAAGCCCGGATCGAAGAAGCCTGCATAATGGACACGGAATTCGCCAACCAGCGGATCGAATGGTGTCATTTCCGCTGCATAGAGCGGTGGAACATGCACGGCCTCACGTGAAACGAGGATATAGAATTCATCCGGATCAAGTACGAGCTCGCGCGCGCCGCGATCATAGATCGGTTCCCAAAAATCGAGAACGTCGTGCGCTGCGCGCTTGTCCACATCGACCACAGCCGTGTGGTGCTTGCCGCGATAGCCGATCAGCCGGTCAGGGCCGCCGGAAAGATCGACCGAAAGAGCAATGCCGCCGCCGGAGATATTCGGCATCTCGGCAGCAACCAGCGTTTCGGCATTATGCAGTGCGGCGAGTTCAGCTTCATCAAGCTGGGCACGCCCTTTACGGAAACGTATCTGCGACAGGCGAGACCCCGTGCGCACGACGATCGGGAATGTGCGTGGGCTGACTTCCAGATAAAGCGGGCCACTATATCCGGCAGGCACCTTGTCGAATTCCTGCGCTCCGTCCACGATGACGCGGGTGAATATATCCAGACGGCCTGTTGAACTTTTCGGGTTTGCCGACGCGGAAAGGTCTGGAGACAACGCCAGTCCTTCGAGGAGCGGAACAATATAGACGCAGCCCGTTTCCAGAACAGCCCCTGCCGTCAGGTCTATCTCGTGCAGCTTCAGTCGTTCCAGCTTTTCGATAACCGGCGTCCCCGGTCCCGGCATGAAGGAGGCGCGAACGCGATAAGCTTTCGCACCGAGCCTGAGGTCAAGACTCGCCGGTTGTATCTGATCGGGATCAAGAGGGCGTGGAGACGCCAGCAAACCGCTTTCGAACAGCGCGGAAATATCCGCATCCGCCAGAATCCCAGCATCTTTCTGCATCATCAACCCCACACTCCGTAGCCTAAAGCATATCGTATTCAAGCGACATGCTTTAATCTCTTGTTTTCACGCATGCCTTTATTCCGAAACTGGTTCCCACTTTCGGGAGACATGCTCTAAGCCTTGCTTGACAAAGACCATTGACCGCTGGCGACGTCAATGCCAAGCCTCGGAACAGCTTGAAACCGGGTTTTCCGCAGGAATCCGAGCATTGATGCGGCGCGAGGGATGCGATTTTCCCAAAATGGGGCGGCTTCGGCATTGACGGCTCTACACAACAGGCATAATGAAAAACTGTTCCGTGGTGATTTGGCCGGCCGGCTTGCAGCCACGTTAAAGAATTCGCTAAAAAAGGCCGCGGTTCGTTACCGGCCTTTTGCGTTTTCGCAAGGCCGGTTTTTTATTGGCCGCCGAGGCTCGACTACCCTGCCCCGGCCGACCAGCTTTCGACAGGTTGGAAAAATGACGACTGAGAATACCCGCAAGTTTCGCCCTGCAACCGAACTCGTGCACGCTGGATCGCTGCGTTCCGGATTTGCCGAAATGTCCGAAGCGATGTTTCTGACGCAGGGCTTCCTTTATCCCAATGCCGAAGCCGCTGAAGCGCGTTTCAAGGGTGAGGACCCGGGTTTCATCTATTCGCGTTATGCCAACCCGACCACCGACATGTTCGAAAAGCGCATGTGCGCGCTGGAAGGTGCTGAAGAGGCCCGTGCAACCGCATCCGGCATGGCTGCGGTTGCTGCCGCCATCCTGTGTCAAGTGCAAGCCGGCGATCACGTGATTTCCGCTCGCGCCGTTTTCGGCTCATGTCGCTACATCGTTGAGACGATCTTGCCTAAATACGGCGTCGAAATCTCGATCATCGACGGCTCCGATATTGAAAACTGGAAAGCGGCTGTTCGCCCGAACACCAGGGTCATGTTCCTTGAAAGCCCATCCAATCCGACGCTCGAAATCATCGACATTGCTGCCGTCGCGCAGGTCGCCAATGAAGCGGGCGCCAAGCTGATCGTTGACAATGTTTTCGCCACACCGCTTTTCCAGAAGCCACTGGAGCTCGGTGCGCATATCGTTGTTTACTCTGCGACAAAACACATTGACGGTCAGGGACGCTGCCTTGGCGGCGTAGTTCTCTCCGACCGTGAATGGGTTGAAAACACCTTGCAGGATTATTTCCGTCATACAGGTCCGGGCCTTAGCCCGTTCAATGCGTGGATCATGCTGAAGGGCCTTGAAACATTGGCAGTGCGTGTACGCCAGCAAACGCTGTCGGCTACTGCGGTTGCCGACTTCCTCGCAGGCAAATCGGGCGTGAAGCGCGTGATCTATCCGGGACGGGCCGATCACCCGCAGGCCGACATCATCGCCAAGCAGATGACGGGCGGTTCGACCCTCATTGCTCTTGAGTTGGAAGGTGGCAAGGAGGCAGCGTTCAAGTTCCAGAACGCATTGCAGGTCTTCAGCATCTCCAACAATCTGGGGGACGCAAAAAGCCTTATTACTCACCCGGCAACCACGACACACAAGAACCTTAGCGACGAGGCGAAAGCTGAACTCGGCATTTCGGACGGCCTCCTGCGAATCTCGCTAGGCCTTGAGGATACCGATGATCTCGTGGAAGACGTGGAAGCAGCCCTCAAGATCGCTCGCTGAGCTGCCATATCTCGATACTGTGGCTTTTAGGCTGCAAACAGAAGCACAAACAATGCAATTGCCGGAACATTTCGGCAATTGCCGCATATTTGCCGCTCCGAATTGTTGACCTCCCCCGCAACTTTAGCGATAGGTGGGGTGAAAAACGGCGCCCTAGAACCGGCGAACCGTTGAATAAATGAGCACCATTGTGATCCGGCTTCGCCAGATTACAGGATGCTGAGGCCGATGCGAATGTAGGGCGGGTGCACATGTATAGAGCGGTAACGCGAGGGATCGAAGTTTCGGTCGAACCTTTCTATCTGGAAGACCAGTCCGAGCCCGACGAAAACCGTTATGTGTGGGGTTATCGTATAACGATTGCCAACAACTCCACGGAAACCGTGCAGCTCCGCTCACGTTATTGGCAAATTACCGATGCGAATGGGTATGTCGAGGAAGTGCGCGGCCCTGGCGTGGTCGGCGAGCAGCCAACTCTCGAACCGGGCGACTCTTTTCAATATTCATCGGGCTGCCCGTTGACCACCACGTCAGGCGTCATGGTCGGGCGCTATCAGATGCAAGGCAACGGCGGCAGCTTGTTCGAGGTCGATATTCCCGCCTTCTCGCTTGACATGCCGGACCTGCGACCTACACTGAATTGAGGCGTTTCTCACCTTATTTCCCGACGGATTGCATATGAGCAGAACATACAGAAACATTCTGTTCATTGGCATTTTTTGTCTGTACTGGATCACGCTCTCCCCTTTCATTGATCTGCGCAATCCCGATGTTCTTCTCGCTCAGGAAGCGGGAAATGTAATGCAACAGGTACTTTCGCTGCTGCTCACCGCGCTTAGCCTCGCGGTTCTCTGGCAGAACCGCAATCTGGTCGGTAAAGTGCTGTTTCCGTACCTTGTTATGCTGCTGGGATGGCAGTTCATAACGGTAATCCTTTCCACCCAACCTGATCTCTCGTTTCGTCGCTATATTTTCAGTGTCACGGTCGTCATTACCGCTTTAGCCTGGCTGCTTCTGCCGGAGGACGAAAACCATTTCATTCGGCTCATCAACCCGCTTTCACTGTTCGTATTGGGACTGTCCTATTTCGGCGTGATCTTCTTGCCAGCCGTTTCCATCCACAATCTGGCGGAGGTGTTGGAGTTGACGAATGCTGGCTCGTGGCGCGGACATTTCGCCCATAAGAACATCGCCGGACCAGCAATGGTGGTACTGAGCTGCTACGGCATGTATCTTTGGCGGTCAAAAGCCCGGCTCAGCGGGACACTAATCACCATACTCGCGCTCTTTTTTCTTTACAAAACAAACAACAAGACCTCGATCGGCCTGGTTGTACTGGCCTTTACCCTCGCATATTGCCTTTTGCGAACGCGAAGCTTAGCCGTGAAAGCGCTGATGGTTTATGTCCCTCTTCTGATCACGGCCTATCTGACGTTGGGCACTGTTCTTTTTCCTTCAGCCAAAAGCCTCGTCGAAAGCTTCGCCTCCGATCCCACCTTCACCGGCCGTACCGAGATATGGAAATTCGCCATCAGGCAACTTATGGACCATCCGCTGGTAGGTTATGGCTACGATGCTTTCTGGGGCACCTCGCGGCTGGTGAATGGTGGATACGACATTGAAACATGGGCGGCCCGCGCAGGCCATGCACACAATGCCTACCTCAACATAACCATTACGACCGGTTTCATTGGCTTGGCTGCACTGATCTGGTGGATCGGGGTCTGCCCACTTCTCGATTTCCACCGCGCACAAAGATCAGGTAACTCCTCCAGTCTGGCGCTCATGTATCTTCAGATCTGGTTGTTCATAATGTTCTACGCCAATCTGGAGACCCCGTTCTTCGTCGCGCGTGGACCAGTCTGGTTCAGCGTGCTTACAGCGGTCATGGGTTTGCGGCTGCATGCCTGCACCATGCATAAAAAGTCTGCAACGGCAATAAGCCAGATCTATCAGCGGGAACCAAACCTCGCATGATTAAAGCGCATAGCGAATTGGAATAAGCGCCAAGACCGGCGCTCGCTTTCAACTCCTACAGACGTTCAAGCAGAAAATATGTCGTCGGCCCGGGTGATACAGACAAGGAGGAAACATTGTTCCAGAGCTGTGCACCTATTGGAGAAGTCCCGTCTCCCGACACGACTTGTGGCTGTACCACCCCGTCGAGATTGATAGGAGAAATTCTCCATGGGCGATCTGTTGGTATTGAGAATTGCACCCACTCGACTTTGATTTCGACAGGCAGTGCCCCATAATTGGAGACGATCTTCTGTTCGGCATCGGAAAAAGTCATGCCGGTATTTCGGGCATTCGTAGCCATGACAATTAAAAGTTTGCTGCTTTGTGCCACGGCTTGTCCATCAAGCGACGAGACCGCGAACAAGCTCGCGCCGGAAGCACTCCAGACAGTCATCTGACCGAGAGAAATAGGCTGGTTAACCGATGCAAAGGCTACTGCCTCCGTATGCGGCGTAACAACTCTCATCTGCTTTGCAGCTATGTCGAGTCTGATCTCTCCAGTATCGCTGGCATAAATACCGGAAGTCGCTGAGCTGGGATTTCCAGCCGCCAGCACGCCGTTGTTACGCAGGAACGTGATCGCAGCCGCTTCGGAATTTATCTGACGGGGTGAGCCGACCGATACTGCTCCAGGTGCCAGTGCAGCATCTCCTTGTGCGAAACCCGTCATCAAAGACATGATGGTAACGGCATCCGGTTCCTGTGTGTCCAATCCAACCAGATTGCTGACATCCTGTATTTGCGCCACGACCTGATGAGCCGCCTTTGCAACATCCCCGCGCCGGAACAGCAATGCCGACAGGGTTTCGCCAGCACGGGCAACAGGATCAAGCGCAGTTCTATAGGGACGGATATATTGTTCGTTGAAGTCGCTACCTCCATAACCAAGGATCAACGCTCCATTACTGTGGCGGCAAAGCACATCCCATCCTTGAAGAGCGGCGTAGGAAGGCATCGCCAGGCCAGCCTCATACCGAAACCGGTTCCAGAACATATGATCGTATTCCGTCACCACGAATGGCTTGCCGAAAACGCGCGCCGAGGCCGCAAGACGGAAATATTCCACCGCATTGGCGAGTGAACTCTCCTGCTGTATCTGGCCACCTGGCGACACATTGCCAATCCAGTCGTGATAGGTGTTCATAGCAACGGCTGACTGATTGCCACGCGTCAGGGCAGGCTGGATACCTGTCCAATTGTTGTAGGGCGCCACGACGCCCTTGAAGCCCATGGCCCGAATGCAGTCGCCCATCTTCTCCATGGTGCGTGTTTCGATATCCACGAGGAAACGGGCAAAATCTCGCAGTCGAGCCGAGCTGGCATAGCGATTTGCAGGCAAGACGACGGTGCTGTTTTCCAGGTTCTCGTTCGGTGCCAGTTCGCCACCCCACGCATTAGCCAGACCAGCCGTTGTACTGTAGCGTTCGCGAAGCCATTGGTTGAAAGGCATCAGCAATTCGGTCAAAGCCTGTAGATCACCATCCGCATAAATCCACGAGTTGAACGACAAGCCATTTTCGTTGAATGGCACAACGACCGCCATTGCCGGGTCCTCAAAAGGCACAAGCCCAGTGTAAGGATTAACCGTGCCGAATATATCGACCTGAAAGCGCAACCAGTGGCCAAAAGACGCATTTTCAACATGCGTCTTCAGCTTCAGCCTGCCTTCAATTCCCCAGCGGTCCGTTATGCTGCCCAACGCTCCAGCATTGGATGTGAGGCCATCCACGATCCAGTAGATACCATTCTGCTTCAATACGGCCATGAAGTAGCGGAACCGATCAAGAATATCCTGTCGGTATCCGAAATCCTGAAGTTGTCCGTCCATCAAAGCAATATCGAGAAAATGAAACCGGACACTGTTATATCCATGACGGCGCAACTGGACGGCCATCTTATCAGCCGTCGCATTGTCGGGAATGCTGCCGATGGTGCCACACAACAGCCGATATGGAACGGACGGATCGCTTCGCAATGCGATGTGACCGTCCGGATTAACGATGAGCCGTCGCTCTTCGGTAATCGCCGGATTCGATAGAACCGTCGAAAAATCGAGTGGACTGCCAGCTGCAATCTCGAGATTCTGCTGGGTAACTGGTAACCAAATGTCAGGCATATCATATCTCCACAGTTGACCTGTGAAGATTAACAGCCCGCCCTACAATGGGGATAAATTCCTAATCAAAAAATTCATCCGCCCGTTACTTCTCGAACTCCGCCGGATCGAACTCATAGAGTTTCGAGCAGAATTCACAAGTCACGGAAATCTTGCCACTGTCTGCGCTTTCCGCAATTTCCTCGGCTGTAAAACCTGACAGCACACCGGAAATCTTTTCACGCGAGCATGAGCACTCGTCCAGCACAGGCACAGAGTCGAATACGCGCACGCCACGCTCATGGAACAGGCGGTATAGCAACCGCTCCGAGCCGACTTGCGGGTCCGTCAATTCCGAACTTTCAATCGTGCCGACCAGCGAGCGGGCTTCGTCCCATGCGTCGTCTTCCGGATGAAAGGCGATTTCGGCTTCATCCTCATCGCCACCCGGCAGATCGGGAATGCGCGCGCGCAACTCGGATTCCGGCAAGAACTGAATAATCAGTCCGCCGGCACGCCACTGCTCGACAGGCTTTCCATCGGTGCCACGCTCGACAAGCTTGGCAACACTCAATTTCAGGTCGGTCGGTATCTGTTCCGACTGACGGAAATAAGTCGTGGCGATTTCTTCCAGTGTCGAACCATCAAGCGCAACAATGCCCTGATAACGCTGGGTGTAAGCACCCTGATCCACGGTAAAGGCAAGTGTGCCCCGCCCGAGCAATTCCTCCGGCTTCGTCTTGTGAGCGGCAATCGCTTCCTGCAAGCGCTCCGCATCGAAACGTGCATAGGCGCGGACTGAACGCGGGGTGCGGAAATCAACCACCAGCATATCGACGGGACCATCGGACTGCGTCTGGAAGATGAACTTGCCCTCGAATTTGAGTGATGTGCCCAGCAAAACGGTCAGAACCGTTGCTTCCGCCAGCAGACGGGCGACTTCTTCTGGATAGTTGTGGCGTTTCAGTATGCCGTCGATGCTCGCGCCAAGCTGAACCGCGCGACCACGCACGTCGAGACCTTCCACCTGAAAGGGCACCACGGCGTCATCACCTGCGAAGTCGAAATCGCCCAGATTGACCTGGATGTTTTCGACTTCTGTATGCTCGTTGCTGGTCTTGTCAGCCAAATTATGCTCCCAGATCGCGGCTTTGCAGGCACCAGGCCAGAATGGCTTTCTGGGCATGGAGCCTGTTTTCCGCTTCATCGAATACGACCGATTGCGGTCCATCGATCACTTCATCCGTCACTTCCTCGCCGCGATGGGCAGGCAGGCAGTGCATGAAAAGCGCCTTTGGGTCAGCTTGTGCCATCAGTCGCGCATTGACCTGATAGGGCATGAAAACGTTGTGGCCACGAGCATGATCTTCCTGCCCCATTGAAACCCACGTATCGGTCACGATGCAATCCACACCGTTGGCCGCCTTTTCCGGATCGATGGTAGACATGATGCTCGCGCCGTTGGCTTTCGCCCAATCGACATATTGCGACTTGGGTTCGCTGCCTTCCGGCGTTGCGATATTGACGTTGAAATCAAAACGCGCCGCAGCTTCGACCAGCGAGTGGAGGACGTTGTTGCCATCCCCCATCCAGGCAAAGGTCTTGCCTTTGATCGGGCCGCGATGTTCCTCATATGTAAGAACGTCAGCCATGATTTGACAAGGGTGCGTATCGTCTGTCAGCGCATTGATAACCGGAACGGTCGCATATTCGGCAAGTTCCAGCATGCGTTCATGCGAAGTAGTGCGGATCATGATCGCATCGACATAGCGCGACAGGACCTTTGCCGTGTCGGCGATGGTTTCGCTGCGTCCGAGCTGCATTTCCGAACCGGTCAGCATGATCGTCTCGCCGCCGAGCTGACGCATGCCCACATCGAACGACACACGTGTGCGCGTGGATGGCTTTTCGAAAATCATCGCAAGCACCTTGCCTGCGAAAGGTCGTTCGATTTCACCCGCCTTCAGGCGTGCCTTGCGTGCCTTGGCGTCTTCCATGATTGCGCGAAGCTCCGACGCAGGAACGGCAGAGAGGTCGATAAAGTGTTTGATCCCGTTATCGTTAGCCATAATATCACGCCGTCTTGCTGATCGGATTTGCAGTTGCGAGCCGTTCGACCGCCGCTTCGATGCGCTTCAGCGCTTCGCGCGCTTCTTCGGGTGTCGTAACCAGTGGCGGAAGCAGACGAACAACATTGTCGCCAGCGCCCACGCTGAGGAAATGCTCGTCACGAAGAGCCTGAATGAGGCTGGTATTCGGCACCACGCATTTGATACCGATCAGCAGGCCGCGACCGCGGATTTCCGAAACGACGCTCGGGTAGCGATCAACAATGGAAGCAAGCCCCTGCTTCATGACCAAAGCGGTTGCCTGGACATTTTCGAGAAAGCCGTCAGCCAGAACAACATCAAGCACGGCATTGCCGACGGCCATGGCCAGCGGATTGCCGCCATAGGTCGTACCGTGCACGCCTGCCGTCATGCCCTTGGCAGCTTCTGCGGTCGCAAGGCAGGCACCCATAGGGAAACCGCCGCCAATGCCCTTGGCCACAGCCATGATGTCAGGCTTGATACCGGCCCATTCATGCGCAAAAAGCTTGCCCGTGCGGCCAACGCCGGTCTGCACTTCGTCCAAGATCAGCAGAAGCCCTTTTTCGTCGCAGAGCTGGCGCAGCATACGCATGAATTCTTCAGGGAAACCACGCAGACCACCCTCACCCTGCACGGGCTCAAGCAGGATCGCTGCTGTCTCATCGGTGATAGCGGCACGCAACGCCGCTTCATCGCCGAACGGAACCTGATCGAAACCATCGACCTTCGGACCGAAACCCTCAAGATACTTGGCCTGACCGCCAGCAGCAATTGTGGCCAGCGTGCGGCCATGGAACGCGCCTTCAAAGGTCACGACGCGGAAACGTTCCGGATGGCCACTTACATATTGATAGCGCCGTGCGGTCTTGATCGCGCATTCAAGGGCTTCAGCACCGGAGTTGGTGAAGAACACCTTGTCAGCGAAAGTGCTCTCGACAAGACGCCGTCCGAGCTTTTCCTGCGCCGGAATTTCATACACATTCGAAAGATGCCACAGTTTTTCCGCCTGGCTCTTCAGCGTTTCCACCAGATGTGGATGCGAATGACCAAGCGAATTCACAGCAATACCAGCCGCAAAATCGAGATAGCGGTCGCCGTCTTCGGTAATAAGCCAGATGCCCTCACCTCGCTCGAAGCGCAGAGCCGCACGATTATAGGTGTCGTAAAGCGGTTGCACGGTCGTAGCGTCGGTCATAGCGTCAGGCCTCCAAAGCCCTTTTTGCAGCTTACCCGGCAGCACCGGCAAAGCTGTGTTTCCCATAAACAGTCCTCAAGCGCCCGAAACGGTTCCCACCCTTCAAAAAGCGCCGATACCCCATCCCCAACTGCCAAAAAGTATAGTGAGACATGAGAGGAATGGCCCAGATAACTCATGCGTCTCGCCTGAGCATCCGGCAGAAATAAAAAACCGCCCCCAGGGCGGCATATTTATCTCGCGCGTATATTGGCGTTCATAGAAAAAATGTCAATCAAAGCAAACACGGTTTGAAGGCCATCTTTCAGCATGAGTTCATGCATTTTCGCGTTCTTGTAACAATCGCCCGCCGAAGGTGACTTTACGCGCGCGTCCACACTCTATAGAGAAAGGCCTCTCCTCGGCTGAGGCTGCCAGACGGCAGGTCCGCTCTGCAAGTTCGCGATGTTCCATCCTGAAACAATCCGGGGTTTCAGTTCTGAAGCAATTGCGAGCAAAATTTCGGCGCGGACCAAAGAAAAACCGTCTTTGACACCCAAGTTGGGGAAAACCATAAAAATGGAATCTGCCTGACAAGGCTATCCCTTGTCATGGAGTCGTTGGATATTGTAGTTTCTTTTTAGAGATTAAAGCTACATTTCGTGCGGCGGACCTAGTCACCCGGATAGATATGGTGTTTGCGCTTGGAGTAATCCGAGAACACTGATGGATTCCGGATAACGAAAATGATTGGAGCCCAGGGCGATGAACTGGACAGACGAACGCGTCGAACTACTGAAGAAACTGTGGAGCGAAGGCTTGAGCGCAAGCCAGATCGCAGCGCAGCTTGGCGGCGTGAGCCGTAATGCAGTGATCGGCAAAGTGCACCGTTTGAAGCTTTCTGGCCGTGGCAAGACCACGACCGCTGCTCCGCGCAGCAAGAAGGTCAATACGGTTGCCGCAGCGCCACGTCCTGCAGCACAACATTCAACCGGCGTGCATACGACGACGATGCGCACGGCTACGGTCACCAAGACGGTTGGCGCCACTGCCCTTCAGATGGATTACGCCGTAGACGTCGTTGCGGAAACCGTGGTGAAGCCCGCTTCTGATGTGGTGGTGCCGATTTCGCGTCGTCTTTCGCTGCTGCAACTGAGCGAGCGCACCTGCAAATGGCCGATCGGCGATCCGCTGAACGAAGATTTCCATTTCTGCGGACATGAATCGGGTGAATCCAGCCCATATTGCAAGTATCATTCGCGCATGGCCTTCCAGCCGACTGCGGAACGCCGCCGGGCTCGTTGATACGCGCATAAGATTTGAGACAAATGGCCCCGGAGTGCAAAACTCCGGGGCCATTTGTGTTGGAGCGCATCCCGAAAAGTATAAAACGGTTTTCGGATATGATGCGCGTTAAGACAGACAGTTAGAGCGTCGATCTGATTCAATCAGATCGAAACGCGCTCTAATAGGCAGCACTCATTTCAAAATGGATGTGTAAATGTCCAGCGTACGGTCGGCGATCCCGCTCCAGCTATAATCCCGCGCAATCCAGTCAATCATTTTCTGCGACTGCTCGCTAGTCAGCGGCTGATCGATCTTCTGCCGCAGCGCATCCTTCAATGCATCGACATCGCCAAGCGGAAAATAACTCTCCTTCGCAAGCCCCACTTCAACATTGGCGGTAATATCGCTTGCGAGCACATTCAAGCCATACCCCATCGCCTCCAGAAGCGCGATCGGCATGCCTTCATGGCTGGATGGCAGGACGAACAGTGAGGCCTGACTGAACAAGGCTGACAGTTCCTCCCCCTGAAGCGCGCCTGTCAGAACGACACCCGGCACAGCTTCAGCTCTTGCGCGAACCGTTCCGGCATATTCGGCCGTGTATTCCGCCGACCCGATAAGAGCCAGTTTCAAAGAAGGATCGGACAGCTTTTCGAAAGCTTCGATGAGATCGAGCTGGCGTTTTTCCGGAACAATTCGCGCTACGAGAGCGATATACCGCTCGGGGGACAGGCCATGCTTCTCCAGCCACGCCTTGTCGCGGCAGGCAGGACGAAGTGTGACGCCATTCGGGATGAAAGTGATCGGTACATTGTAATGCTGTTGCATGGTTTGCGCGATGTCGTTGGACACTGCGATACGCGCATTTGCAAAGCGCATTCCGCACCATTCGCCAAGCTTCAGCATCGTACGCGCCAGACGCCCCCACTTCTGACGATTATAGTCAAAACCGTGATGCGTCACGACCGTACGCAACCCCAGCAGACGCGCCAGTGGAACGGCGAGAGCCGGGCCGATTGCATGAATATGCAGAACGTCTGGACGTTTGAAACCCGCCCGCAACACGCCCAATACCGTATGGACAATCGCCTCGAATTTCATGGAAGTCGGAGCCCAGATCGGTGTGACTTGCACCCCTTCCCAGACATAAGGCTGTTTCTTTTCCAGATAAGGACGGCGCCCGATGACCTCGACGTCCCATCCCTTCGTCACGTAGAGCCGAGCCAGCTCCTCGACATGCTTTTCCACCCCGCCCTGTACGTTTGGGACTCCGCGCAGGCCGAGCATCATGACGCAAGGTCGTTTGTCGTTTCGGACCATCAAAGCGCCCCCAACTCGGCGTAAAGTTCCAATGTCCGGTTTCTGTATGCCTGCGGAGAGAATTCGTTGCCGGCCCAGACCCGCCCTACATTTCCCATCTTGCGCCGGGACTGCGGAGATAATCCCGCGAAATCGCCAAGAACGCGGGCGAGATCATCGATATCACCTGCACGCGAAACCATTCCAGTCTCGCCTTCGATAATCATTTCCGGAATTCCACCAATGTCCGCGCCGATCACCGGCACCCCAAGTGCATAGGCTTCCAGAATGCTGATCGGTGCATTTTCATACCATTCAGACGGCAAAACGAGCGCCTTCGCTTCGCCGATGAGCCGATGCAACCGCTCGCCCGAGACATAGCCTGCGAAGGTAACGTCGCCTCCCGTCTCAATTGCAAGTGCCTTCAATGATTGCTCTTCAGGGCCAGTGCCTGCAATGACGAGTTTCTGACCCGCAATGGCCGCTGCACGAATGAGGGTACCGATCCCCTTTTCGGGTGCCAGTCTTCCGACATAGGCGAAATAATCACCCTCATCCGAATAGGGTTTCAGATCGTCGGTATGGGCGAAATTGGGAATGTAGACAAGCTTCTCTTCCGGCCAGCCCCATTCGGCTAGCTTTGCTATATAAAAGCGGCTTGGCACGACGATGCGGTCAAGTGTATTGCGGTAAAGGCCGAGCATGCGATGGATTGCGGTTTCAACCAAAACCAGTCCACTAAGAGCGGTTGAATCCTTGATGCATTTGTGAAGCGCCACATTGTAGATGCGCCCGCCCTTGCAACGTTCACAGATCTGGTTGTGTGACAACATCTTATAGGCCGGACATGCCAGTTTCAGATCATGCGCCGTCATAACCGTCGGCACACCAGCTTGCTTCAGTACCGGAAAAATCGACGGCGACAAATGATGATAGATATTGTGTGCGTGCGCCACATTCGGACGAAAGCGTTCGATCAACGCTTTAATTCGGTCACGCGCTTCCCATGAATAGATGATCTTGCCCGCCTGCACGACTTTGGTGAGCGGGCTGCTTTCCCGGCCATACTCAATTTCCGAAACGAAATAGGAAGACCAGTCGGATGCAAAATTATCCGGATGCTGCATCGCGAAAGGGGCTGTTTGCCAGCCGATCTCAGAAAACAGTTTTATATGGTCGAGAAAAACAGTTTCGGCGCCACCGCGCCGATAAAAGTAGTTGTTGATCGCCAGCAGGCGATGTTCTTTATCATTTACATGCGTCAAGCAGCACCTCGTTGCGCGCCAAGGCGCGCCACGGCCTCGCGAACAGAAAGAACAGTCGCTCCACTTCTCACCGCGTGAGATACGAGGCGTTCAAATGTCTCAGGCTTGCACCCGAATTCGGTCGGCGTATCGCTAACATCGTGGGTGTAGAAAACGAGCCAGCCGGGATTGGCGTTCAGATCATCAATCCAGCGGGTCTGGCGTGCAGCATTGTCATCCGGCTGCCTGATTTCAACGGCCTGCAAAAAGGCAAGGTCGATCATGCCGCGATTGATGCGATTGCCACCGCCGCGACATGTTGCGAAACGATCAGCAAAAAGCCGACGCGACATCATGGAAGATGCACAATATGGATAGGCGAAATTGCGCGGTTCCGCACGATCTGGCTCGAATGCATCGAGATAGGCAGTGTTGCGATCAAGGTCGGACACTATTTCCTGAGCGCCGAAGTAAGGAACCTTGAGATGGTTATAGGTATGGCACCCCAATTCGTGCCCACGCTCGACCAGCTTCCTGCACCCCTCCTGCGTGATCAGGTTCCTTTTGGCTTCTTTCGTGCCAACCATGTTCCCGGCAATATAGAAAGTGCCGTGGACCCCATACTTGTCGAGAATAGCAGCCCCGGCGCTTTCCGCCGTATCAGGCACATCATCGAATGTGAAAGTGATGATCCGCTCGTTCTTCGGCAGGCAGAACGGGCGCAGCGGAAACCGACGACTGATACTATCGTTCAGCCGAATGGCATACCATTCCAGACGACTACGCGCCCTCTCGAGACTATCCATTTCCACCAGTGCCCCAGCTCCCCCAAAAGCCGTTTCAGTCAAGCCTTGCCTTTGCCTGCAAGCGCGTTCCGAAGACAGCAATCATTATACAAAACCACAATGCCCCACCATTCTGGAAGAACGTATTTTTCATACAAGACATGTATAATCCGTAAAGCCAAAGGCGAATATGAAGGAGCGTTAATATAGGGTCGTCATCTGTGCTTTCCGCTTCCTTAATATATCGATGCGGAAAGGCCGTTACCCAGATAAGTGTCAGAATTAAACCGATAACACCAGCATTGATCATCATATTCAAAAAAGAATTATGCGGATTGAAGGCCGCGACGTTTCGGTGCGCGCAATAACTATGCCCCGTACCGGCCAATATGGGCTCTAAGGCATCAGTACTCCGATGAATCGCGCCGATGACAACGTCAATATCTGGATAGAAACTTGCGCTTATCCAGATGAATGAGAAGATACAGAAAAATCGCACGCCCGACGGCTGGCGACTATATCTCCTCACATTGGAGCGCATCCCGAAAAGTGTGAAACGGTTTTCGGGATGCGCGTCAAAACAAACAGTTAGAGCGCCGATCTGATTCAATCAAATCGGCGCTCTAATGAACCGATAAGTGCGGTCAAGTCAGGCTAGATTTTCGCGATTTCTGCGCCATGCGCCAAGATAGCCCAAACCGAGTGCGAGAACGACACCCAGCCCCATTCCGGCAATGCCGCCCGCAGCCCCCAACACCACGGTCTTGGGTGGCCAGCTGCGACCAATCGGAGGAATGGCCGTCGAAATGATCCGAATGTTGGTGGCATCGAGCTGCTGGCGCTGACTGGTCTCCGAAGAACGGGTCAGGAATGTGTTGTAGATCGCTACTTTGGCTGCCATGTCACGTTCAAGGTCCGAAAGCTGAACTTGCGCATCATTGTCGAGTGCGACAGCGGAACGTGCAGAAGCTGCCTGCGCATTCAGAGCCGCAACGACAGCATTTGCCTGATCGAGATCAACCTTGGCCGATTGCAGGATACGTGCCCGCTCCTGCGCCATCTGCTGTTCCAGACCGGCAAGCTGGCGTTCCGTATTTATCAGTTCCGGATAACGCGGCCCGTAGGTCATGGCCAGAGCATCGTAGCGCTGCTTCAGCGATGCATATTGCCCGCGCAAATTCGTCATCGTGGACGACTGTAAAGTACTTGCCGGACTGACGGCACTGCCGGTGTCCCTCGTCAGTTCTTCATAACGCGTGCTCGCCTCGGCAAGCCGCGCCTTGGCATCGACCAGTTTGGAGTTGATCTGCGTCATCGACTGGGTGCTGACGAGTTCGCCACCTGCGGTCTGCAGACCATGTGCCCTGCGGAACGCCGCAACCTTTTCCTCAGCTTCAGTTGCTGCCTTCTGCAGCGAGGCCAAACGTTCGGACAGAGCCGAAGCAGCGCGTCCTGCACCGTCGGCATCCGCCTGTGCAATTTCTTCCTGAAAGGCATTGGCCAGAGAATCTGCAACTTTTACCGATTTCTCGGGATTATCGGTCCAGACCGCAATCGTAACCAGATAGGACCGTTCAGGACGCGCAACCGTAATCCGCTGCGACAATGCACGAACCGCAGTCAGCGTATCGTCTTTCGGCCCCGCCGGTTTGCTGAGTCCCAACATGGCCCGAAGATCAAAAGCCGGCGGCGGGGGAACAAACTCCTCATCCTCATTCAGCTTCAAATCCGTCACAACCCGTCGCAGGACGTTGCCGGAGGTCAGGATGCGCATCTTGCTTTCAATGTCGAGAATCTGGCTGTCGGCCTGAAGGCTCTGGGCATAGACATCGTTGGGCAGCAATTGAAGCCCGGATGGTGGAACCAGCAAATCGGTATAGGCTGTATAGCGTGGCTTTGCCGTCATGCCGTAAGCAATTCCCGCCAAACCGCCGATTATCGCCAGCGCTGCGATCAAAATCCAACGCGCGCGCATCCAGGCAAGCGCCTCGAACAGATCAAGTTCAGGCAGCATCAGCCCCTTGTTTGCGGTGGCGCTTGCCTCAGTGATCTTTTCTTCTTCGTAGACGATATGCGTTTCGCTGCGAACCGCACGCAGCCGGTCATCGACGGGAACCAGATTTTCACTGGCGGTCTCCGTTACCCGTGCCTTCGAAGCGAGGTCGCGCAAGGTGTACATTAGTCGCCCCTAAAGTTCACTCAATAGCGCAAACATGGCGCTACTGTTTTCCTTAGACTTAAAGATTAAAAAATTCGGTTAATGAAAGGCAATCATCTGCAAGAGTGTCACTAAAATGCAAATGATGGTCATTTACTCATGCAGTTTCTGATAAATTTCACGCAACATGCTTGGCACCCCATGTTATTCGGGATTAAGAGAAAATGAAGCATGTGCCTCACCACCGGAACTTTACGGAAAATAATCCGGTTCTCTGCCATAACATTCTCTTGAAATTCCAAGCGTCTTTCATCCTCCCAGAAGCACGCTGGGCCCGAGCAGCCCGAAAATTCGGTATGGAAACTTGAAACGCCATTGGTCGACATTACTGTCCTACGCCGCTTCTAGCGGCAGCCTCTTTGCGGCAAACATCGCGCAGCTTTTTACATTCGCTATTCTGGCGCGCTATCTCGGCTCTCACGAGTTTGGTCTGTTCGTGACTGTCATGGCGGTAACCAGCATCGCCACATTCATCTGCGGCCTTGGCGGAGCGGAATGTCTCGTCCGTCGTGTGGCGCAGGATCGGGCGATTTATCCGGCAATGCTCGGCCACAATCTCATTTTGATCGCAATAACCGGCGTCATCCTCGTCGCCGCTGGACTGCTGATTTTGCCGTTCTGGCTGAGCAGCACTCCTGAATTTTCGGGAAATCTGGTTGGGCTGTTCCTGCTGCTTGTCACGAATATTGTACTGGTGCGCCTAATCCTGCTGGTCGAGCAGATTTACATCGCACATACCGACTTCATATCCGCCAATCTTTCCGTGGTCGGGTTTGCTATTGCGCGCACCATTGCCGCTGCTATCGCGTGCCTTGTATTCGGTGTCTCCACTGTTGTGGGATGGGCCTATTGGCAGTTCGGTGTCCATGTACTGGTTGCCGTGGTTTATGCCTTGTTTCTGCGTAGGCTCGGTGGGCCACAATATACAATCGTGCGCGACGAACTGCGGCTTGGCGTGATGTTCGCATCGCAATTCATCTTCAAGGCAGTGCGCCAGAATGCCGACCTTCTGCTGCTCGGGACATTGATGCCGCCAAGCGTTGTCGGCAGCTACGGTGTTACGCGCCGCATCATCGACAGCAGCACATTGACCGTCGAGGCGATGAACCGTCTCGTCTACCCGCATCTGGCTCGTGCCAGCGCAAACGGCATCCATCATGCTCTACCGATCACAATGCGTCTGCTTGGTGCTGCATTCGCCATAGGCATATTCACCTCGCTCGCCGTCTTTATCATTGCGCCATACCTGCCCTATCTGTTCGGCAGTGAATATGACACGCTGGTTTCCTTCTGCCGAACGCTTTGCTGGATTACCGTGTTTGTTGCACTGTGGTCGATAGCGGTCGATCTTCTGGGGGCTGCGAGCCAACACAGCTATCGCACGGCGGTCCTGAACACAGGCAATATTCTAGGCGCACCGCTTCTGGCACTGGCCACCTGGTACGCACCTATTACAGGAACTTTCGCAGCCATTTACGTAATTGAAATCAGTATCGTGTTGGCATCATGGGGATGCGTTATCTACCTCGTTCGCCGGAGTCGTGACGCAGAAGAGAAAAAAGGCGGTTTCAAGCAAGCGGGGGCTTAGATGACGCATATTTCTACACCAGCAAGCGATATCAAGTCGCGACGTGTTCGCGCGATGTATATTGATGATATTCCTGCGGTCCGCACGCTGTTCCAGCGAGTTTTTCGTCCACACTCAAAGTCATGCGACAAGACTTTCGATCAGTATTTTCAGAAGTTCTTTTTTGAAAACCCCTATTACGACCCTGCGATCGGCAGCGTTGTCCATGAGGACGAGCACGGTGAGATCGATAGCGCGATCTCGGTCCTGCCCATTCCATATAGAGTCAATGGCCAATCGATCATGGGGCGATTGCTTTGCGCTTTCATGATGAAGCCGGAAATGTCGCCGCGTGGTGCCGCCGAACTGACACTCACTTTGCGTCCAAGTGAAAAGATACTCAACTTCACCGACAGTGCGGCGCCGGTGAGCCTCAAACATTCCGAAGCGATTGGGGGGATCACACTCAGCACACATGGACTTGGATGGACACGCGTGTTCCAAGCTGCCAGCTATGTGGCCAGTTACGTTGCCGAACGGCGTCCGATCCTCGGCGGATGGGCTACCAGCACAGTGGGCAGAATGCTTAACCCGCTTTTTCCCATTCCGGCGATCACAAGAGCCGCCAAGCCCCGGGCGAATGTGAAGGAAATTGCGCAAGACGAAGCCATATCTCTCGCCCCCATTTACCTGCAAAACTATTCGGCCCATCCGGATTGGACAGAAAGCGACATCAACTGGCTGTTCCTAATGGCGTCAGACAATCAGGCTGCCGGTACCTTGCGGTTCTGTGCGATCAACGACCGCACCGGCAGTCCAAGCGGCTTTTTTTGTTATTACGTCCGCTCCAATGGCGTTGCCGACGTTCTGAACATCCTCGCAAAAGCCGGAATGGAAAAACATGCCGTCGATGCGATGCTGCTCCACCTGCAGGATGAGGGGCATATCGCAGCACAAGGCAGAGTTGACCCGCGTTTTCTCAACGCACTTTCACAGCAATCAATCATGTTCTTTCGCTTGAAAGCCAATGTCTGTGTGGCCACAGCAAACGCTGATATGCTGAACGCCGTTCAGCGTAATGATATCTTTATTGGCGGACTTGCCGGCGAAAGCTGGAGCAGACTGTCCACGGACTTCTATTGAGCTGCAAGCTTCCGTTCAAGAAGGAAGAACGTCGTCGGCCCCGCTTTGCCAGCTCCATTATCCAGCCGGAAAGCAATGGGGCCAGACCCGGCAGCAATCTTTTCATGAATCTTCCCATCAAGACCGACTGGTGAAATTGTCCACGAAACCGTGTCTTGTGCCAGATTTACGTCCACTCGATTGCGTAGCAAAGTGACCGGCAGTCGCCCCCAATCCTCTATGATTTTCTCTGCCTTGTCGCGGAAACGCATATCGCTATTGCGAGCGTCGCTCGCGAAAATTATCAGCAGCTTTTCGCTATCCTTCAGCGGTTTCTCGTCCATTGCCGAAACAGCGAACAGCCCCCGCTCCTCGGCATTGCCGAGGGACAGCTCACTCAAGGTCAGGTGATCTTTCAGTTCGGCAAAAGCAACGGCCTCGGTCTTCGGCGTAACGACCTGCATCCGCAGCTTGTTGCGGTCGAGCCGGATTTGACCCGTAATACTTTCAAACAAGCCCTGCGAAGGGTTGGTTATGTTGTCATCTGCAAGAAGTCCTGCCGCTTTCAGACGTTGCAACACGTTATCGAGTGATACATTTCGATAATCGACCGCGACTTTTTTTTGCAAGCCTAGCGGCCAAGCCAGTTCTTTCGTAGCAAGACCAACCCCGCCAACAAGTGCTAACGGCTTGAGCCGGGCCGGTTCTCGAAACTCAAGCGATTCACCAAGGCTCGCCTCGCCTTGCATCATGAACGGTAGATTGAAATCTGCAGTTTCTACGTCGCCGCGACGAAACAGAAGTGATGCCAGCGTTTCGCCTGCACGCGCTACAGGATCGACGGCAAAAGTGTAGGGAACGATACGCTGACGGAATGGGGCGGCCTCATCAAACGCAAGCGTTAACGGTCCCTGCCCATGACGGCAGATGCCGTCCCAACCCTGCAATGCGGCATAGGCCGGAAACACCAGACCCGCCTCATATCGATAACGGTTCCAGAACAGATGCTCGTATTCGGTCACAAGAAACGGTCGACCGAGCCAGCGCCCGACAGCGATTTCACTGACATAGGAAGCAGTGTCGCCAATCGAACTCGTATGCCTGATTTCCGTTCCGGGGTTGAGGGTTCCGATCCAGTCTTGATAGGTGTTGGCGACCACAGCTTTCTGGTTTTGTCTTGAAAGAGCGGTTTGGACGGTGAACAAGTTGTTATAGGAGGCGACGAGACCGCGATAGCCAAGATCACGTAGCGCCTGCTCCATCCGTTGCGTCAGCGAACGTTCGCTCTCAACGACGAAGGCCTGAAAATCCCGCAGCCGTCTCCCTCCACCACTACGGCTTACGGGCAGTTGGACGGTCTGTTGTTCCAGATTTTCATCGGGTGCCAACCCGCCCCAGGCTCGGGACAAGGTGGCACTATCCGCATAATGCTTTTTCAGAAATGCATTGAACGCGGGACGAAAGCCCGGCCAAAATGTTGTACCGTCGTCGTGCTCGTGCACAAAGCTTGTAAACTCGATGCCATTTTCGTTGAACGGAATGACCAGTGCGAGCGCGGGATCCTGTAAAGGTGCAAGGCCTGTATAGGGATTAACTGTGGCGTAGACCTCTTTCTGGAAGCGCAACCAGTGGTCGAATGCTGCATCGTCCACATAGGTTCGGCGCTTCAGATTGCCTTCCGGACCCCAGCGATCAATGTCCTTTCCGCCCAAAGCGCCACTTTCGGAGGTAAGCCCGTCAATGATCCAGTAAATGCCTTCGCGTTTGAGCGCCGCCATAAGGTAGCGCATCCGGTCGAGAGCCTCAGGTCGGAAATCGAAATCGCCTGCCTGTTCAAGCATCAAATCGGCATCAACGAAATGGAAACGAGCTATATTGTAGCCATGCAGGCGAAGCTGTCGCACATATCGATCAATGAAGGCATGATCAACCACGCCGGATGATGGAGGCCCCCAGGCAATCGCCGCGCATTGCAGTCGCATCGCCTTGTCAGGCGTGTCTGCCTGTGCGAAGCGCCCGTCGGCATTTGCGACTAAACGATTTTTCTCTTCAATCGGGATGTTTGTCAGAAATCCCGAAAAATCGAGTGGGCTTCCTGAGGAAATTTCGAGATTGTTTTCTTTGACCGGAAGCCATTCCTCGGCAACAGCACCGGACATTGCGAGGGCCAGAAGTGAAACGGATATGGCCAGTCGCAGGGTTCTCATCAAGGCTCTCTTATAACCTTGCTTTCAATCCAGTCTGTAGGCTTGCGGCGCGGCTGGAAAAAACCGAGCGGTAGGGCTGCGGCATGGAATATCCATGCCACCACCGCATAGACACCAAGCTCTACACTGCGCGACCGGGCCGACATTGCCACAAATGGAACCACGGCAATTACCGCGGCTGTCAGGATTGCCAGCGGCCATCCTGGCAGAAAAACAAGAGCTGCTATGATTGCCAGCCACCAAAGATAGACTGCGCCCCAAAGCCGTAGTTCCGGCAGTTCGCGGAACAGATTTTTCTGATGCGGTTGCCCTATTGCAGCGCGCAACACCTCACCGGTTCCGCGCAGATATTTGCTTTTCCAGCGGCGAACCAGAAGCTTGTAGGCGTTCATCGTATAGCCAAAATGCTGCACAAAAGGCCGATCCAGGCGATAGAGCTTCCAGCCATTGCTGCGTAGGCGGACGCCCGCATCAAACTCTTCATGGCCATGAAGATTGCGGTCTGAAAAATATCCCGCCTGCTCAATCGCGCTACGCCTGTAAAGTCCGCCGCCATTCATGCGGTCGATATCACCTGTTCGCGCTTCCGGCGAATGCCGCTTCGCACGACGCTGGAACTCCAGGCTTTCCAGAATCTGGTCCACGACATGACCGGTCACGCCGCCGACATCCGGGTGCTTGTCGAGATAATCGAGCGCTGTCGGCAGAAAATCTGGCTCAAGTATCATGTCGCCATCGATCAGGCAGATATAGGGCTGTGTTGAATACTGAAAGCCCAGTTGCGGGCCGAGACCGCAACTGGCTTGCGCGGGAGGCTCGATCTGCACGACCTTGATCGGATAGGATCGCGCGATTTCTATCGTGCGATCTTTAGACCCGCTATCCGCTACGATAACTTCCACCTTTCCGCCAGGCAAAGCCTTCAAGGCGCTCTCCACAGCCTCGGCGATACGCTTTTCCTCGTTCAAAGTCTTGATGATAACCGAAACAGACATCGTTGCCCTATTTGCGAGAAAGCACATGCGAAGCGATCAATTGGCAGAAGTTAGTGGTCTTCATGTATCTAGTGGATTTTTCGAATTTGACGTTTGAAACAGCACCTCATTCAGTCGGGGTTCAAACGTCAAATTCAATCCACTAGTCAAGCTAGCATTTCATAGTTTTCTTAGGTTTCAAATCTACTAAACACTTCAACTATAAAATGAGATTCGGTGCACTTACATAATTGAAACTCCCCAAACTGGGGGGTTCTGAAAGACTTTTATGCTGACCAATAATTTTGACATTAGAGTTTTTAGCAGTACGGAACAGCTATCCGCTGACTGGCCGGATGCCGATGACAGAACCGGCGCCGCATTCTTTGTCTTTCAGTCCAAATCATTCCTGAAAGCTTGGGAAGCAAGCTACGGGCAGAAACCCGGAGTGCAGCTATGCCTGACTGAGGTTCGCCAGTCCGATGGTACTCCATTTCTCTTTCTGCCGCTTTCTGTTACACGTATCTACGGTTCCAGGGTGCTTTCATTCATCGATGACGGCGTGAGTGATTATAACGCGCCCATCGTGTTTCCAGCAGTAGCGAAGCTTTCACACGAAACGGCAGCACTTATCCTCAACGCTGTTATCGCAGCAATCCCCTCGCATGATGTCATTGCACTTTGCAAAATGCCGGAGCGCATTGAAGGCTCTGCAAATCATCTATGGCTGGTGACAAACCTGCCTTCAGGCGCATCCGCACATGCCATCTCCCTGACACGTCCCCTGGACGAGATAGAACGCTCCATACGAAGTATCGGCAATTTAAAGAAACATGATCGAGCGCTTCGGCGGATGGAAGGATACCAGTTTTTTATTGCGCAGACCGGAGATGAAAGACGATTGGTTCTGGACGTCATGTTGCGCCAGAAACAGCGACGTTTTGAAGAAACCATGGTTCCTGGTTTCGATGCCCATCCCGAAAAGCGTCGTTTTTTTGAAGAGGCCACGGAGGAGCTTGCCCAGCGTGATGCCTTGCATCTTTCGGCGCTGAAAGTTGGTGAAACAATATTGGCCACAATGTGGAGCATCGTCCGTAAGGGCCACTATTGTGCGATGATTACAACGTTCGAAAACGGTGACTGGGGCAGGTTCTCGCCGGGAAAAGTACTGATGTTGCGCCTGTTATCAGAACTGAAGGCGCAGGATTACACCTGTTTCGATCTTGGCTACGGCGACGAGCCTTGGAAAACCGAGATCTGCGACCAGACAACGCGCCTGCGCGACTATATTCGCCCGGTCACACTCCGCGGACGCATATCTCTTATCCTCGCCCATGCGCTGGAAAGAATGCGCGCGACGCCGTTCTATAAAAAACTGCGTCCACTGAAATGGCGGTTGCTACGCAAATTTCGATAAAGCTTACGCCGCTCGCTTTGGCAGCCGCACCGTAAAGGTCGATCCTTCGCCCAATTGCGAGCGAACAACCAGCCGACCGCGATGGCGCGCGAGGATATGTTTGACGATCGCAAGCCCAAGGCCCGTCCCCTTTTGAGCCCGGCTTGTCTCCACGTCGATCCGGTAGAAACGTTCCGTCAGACGTGGCAAATGTTCAGCGGCAATACCCGGGCCAAAATCCTGAACGGATGCAACGACTTCCGGTGAACTGCCACTATCGTCTTCATCGAGCTTTACGATGACACGTTTGCCCGCCTGTCCATATTTGCAAGCATTTTCAACAAGATTCTGGAACACTTGAATGAGTTCGTCACGTGCGCCTGTAACATTCACGGAATGACCCGGCAATTGACGCTCGATACTGATATCCAGACCAGCCGCCAACGGCGTCAGCGTATCGGCAACATGATTAAGAATGGACGTCATATCGACACATTCATTGACCGTCAGATGCGCCCGCATTTCGAGACGCGACAAGGACAAAAGATCGTCGATCAGGCGCGACATGCGTTCGGCCTGCTTCTGCATGATATCCAGAAAGCGGTCGCGAGCAGCCGTGTCGTTTCGAGCGGGACCTTGCAACGTCTCGATGAACCCGCGTAGCGAGGCCAGCGGCGTACGCAGTTCGTGGCTCGCATTTGCGATGAAGTCCGAACGCATACGATCAATGCGACGCGTCTCGCTTTGGTCGCGAAACAGCAGAACAAAAAGCTCAGGTCTTCCATCCTTGCCCGGCAAAGCCTTGACCATTGCCTTGAACCAGCGATCAATCGGGACGCGCTCAAAATATTCAATGCTTCGCGCTTCGCCGTCTGCGATCACGCCTTGAATGAGCGCGTGCATTTCCGGCGCACGAAACCGCAGATAGAGGGCTGTGCCGGTTTCCAATGACTGGAATGCTTCGATGGCCGCAGAATTGGTGAACAACACGGTGCCGCTATGATCGAAGACGACCATCGGGTCGGTCAGGAGATCGGCCAGACGCTCGCCGGACACGTCCGCCATTTCGTTAGGCACTATATTCTTTACTGGCACGTCGTCTGGTTCTGTGCTTGCAACTTCGCTTGCGAGCCAGACCGCGCCGAGCACGACAACGGCCAACAAACCAGCGCGAAACCAGAACGGAAGATCAAGAGCCAGCACGCAGACGGCAAGAACCATGCTGGCAATCAAAATGCCCTTGACCCGGAGAAGCGGTTCGAAAATCGACTTCTCTGCCGGTCGTTCTGGATCGGTATGGTTGCCTGCCTCGCTCATGCTGCTTCCTTCTGCGGTTGTGGCATCGACTTTAACCGGAAATGTTCGAACGTCCTTTACGCGGCTTCCAAACAGCCCATATCATGCTTTGATATAAACGAAAGGGAATTGCCGTGGGTGACAGTTCGAAGACAGCTAACAAAAAGAAAGACAAAAAAGACGAGGCAAAATCAAGCGACAAGCCAATCAAGCTGAAAATTGGAGGTGAGGCGCGGTCGTTTGACATAAACGATCCGAAGCTGCCGAAATGGATCGATGACAATGCATTGCAGTCAGGCGGATACCCTTATCCCTCCAAGATGAAGTCGGACGAATATGAAGAAACGCTGGAGCGGCTTCAGATTGAACTCGTCAAACTGCAATATTGGCTTCAGGACACTGGCGGACGCGTCATCAGCGTTTTCGAGGGCCGGGACGCTGCTGGCAAGGGTGGCACCATTTTTACAATCCGCGAGTTCATGAATCCTAGAACCGCACGCAATGTCGCCTTGCCGAAGCCAACCGAAACTGAACAGGGGCAATGGTACTTCCAGCGTTATGTCGCGCATTTTCCAACGGCCGGTGAGTTCGTTACCTTCGACCGCTCATGGTACAACCGTGCTGGCGTGGAACGGGTGATGGGTTTCTGCACTCCGACGCAGCTTGAAACGTTCCTGACCGAAACACCAGATTTCGAGCGCATGATCGTTACGGATGGCATCCACCTTTTCAAATTCTGGCTGGATATCGGTCAGGAAATGCAGCTCAAGCGCTTTCACGAGCGTCGCCATAGCTTGCTCAAGAACTGGAAATTCTCACCGATGGATGTGGCAGGCATTTCCCGCTGGAATGATTATTCCGAAGCCTTGCACACTATGCTCGAGAGGACCGATACGGGTTACTCACCCTGGACGATCATTCGCTCCAATGACAAGAGGCGCGCCAGACTGGCTGCAATCCGGCGCATCCTTTTGACATTGCCCTATGAAGGCCGAGACCTACAGGCAATCGGGGCCGAGGATCAATCGATCATCGGGCGTGGTTCTACATTTCTCACCTCGTCATTCCCGGAAATGTAAAACAGACTTGGCTGGTGCGGCGTCTTTTCCCACAGATGAGGCACACGCACCAGCTGCCATAGTGCGCGCCAGGCCGAGATCGAAATCAACACCCAGTATATCGGGATTGAGAACAGGTATGCATAACCTCCCAACTCCGTTGGCTCCATCGTTCTCGCGCCCAGAAGATAAAAGCTCAGATAAGCCAGCAATATGTTCGTCACATCGATCCCCAATAGCCAGATACCGTGTGTCGTCAGGGGGCCGAACAACATGCTGATCAGCAAGATTGCGAACATGGCCAGCATGAGCGGGTGCAGAAGCGCCGAACTGATTATGCCCAATGTGTAGATCTGATTGACGGAAAATCTGAACCAGCCGAGCTCGCGCCAAGTATTATGCGGCTGGCGTCCATGAACGAGCCATGCCTGCATCCAGCCTTTGAGCCAGCGTGTTCGCTGCTTGCGCCAGACATCATAGTTCACTGGTGCATCCTCAATAGTTCCACGCGTGATGACGCCAATGCGATAGCCAAATCGAGCGAGCCGCACACCGAGATCGGCGTCTTCCGTGACATTATAGGCATCCCAGCCGCCAACCTGTTCCAGGCAAGATCGGCGGAAATGATTGGATGTACCGCCGAGCGGAATGACAAGCCCACGAGACGCAAGCCACGGCAAGAGCCCGCGGAAAAGTGCGGCATATTCAAAGGCGAACATTCGCGTCAGCAAATTATGGCGGAAATTTCCGATAATGAGGGGCGCCTGCACGCAGGCCAGCTTGTCGCCCTCCGCCTGAAAAGTCTGCCACGCCTCAAGCAACTGATCGGGGTGCGGGCGATCCTCCGCATCGAAGACCGCAACAATCTCGCCGCGCGCAAACTGCAATGCGTAATTGAGCGCCTTTGGCTTCGTCTTTGGGCCACCGGACGGCACGAGGACCAATTCAAAATTTAATGGAAGCTGCTCACGACGTATCGCCGATATTGTATCGAAGTCGTCCTTTTCGCAGACAAGCTTGATGTCGAGTTTACTGGCTGGCCAGTTCAATCGCTTCAAGCTCGAGATAAGCTGACCAACCACGTCCTGCTCGCGATAGAGTGGAACCAGAACAGAATAGCTCGGTAAATCGCGTGGCTTGGATTTCCTGATCTCAAGGAACTTCAATCGTTGCCCGGCAACAGCCGCAAACAAACGGATCATCACGCAACCGAAGAAGAATACTGACAGCGCAACGTGGAGCACCAGAAGAGTGATCCCCGGCCAATTGTACATGCAGGCGAAGACCGCATAGAGTGCCATGGCAATGATAAATGCCTGCGGCGTATCCAGAACGCGTGCAGCCGAAAGTGACTGCGGCGTCATTTCATGGGCCCTTGCTATCAGATCCTTCTGATGTCGTTGCCGCATGATCTGTTTCAAAAGTGTCGGCGTGCAGATACGTATCCGGTTCTTCAACTGCGGTGACGCAAGAATATGATCTCGAAGCGTTCTGATACGGTTTTCCGATGGCGCGATGTAGAGGTAGCTACCTCCGTCTGCACCGAGCACTATAACCTGCCCGACCTCAACGAAAGCCGATGGTTTCTCTTCGCCCGAAACGAATATGCGAGACGGTAAGGCCTCGTTTGTGAACTCCAGCCCGAGAAGATCGGCGATAGCTTCATAAATGATGGGTTCTGCGACGGCACCTCGCTGAACCAATTCCACGCAATAAGATGTTCCATGGTGAGCGGCCGTACTATAGGCCGCCAACAACGCATCTCTAGACACGCCATATTGTTCCAATCTGGCTGATATGGCACTGCATATCTCCAGATCGAATGCAATCGATCTGCTACTCATAGCACCCCCGCACTACTGAATACTCATATGTTATGTTTTATTAATTTACTTATATATTATTTACCGCTAGTTTTATTAGATGATTATTGCAGTAAAATTACAATCGGAAGGTATTATACTGAAAAAGAATTGCAACCTTTATTTTCATTGAACCTTCGTTGAATATTGCTCGCCGCTCAATTTTTCAGTTAACGCGAAATTATAGGGAAACGGAGCAAAATCGGGCCATGAAATCCTATCTTCCAAGACTGCTGATCGCGCTGGTATTTGCATGTGGCGTTCATGGTGCTCAGGCTTCAGACAGACAGCCGGAAGCTCCCTCCTTCATTAACCAGAAGGAGCGCCTGCCATTGCCGTCCCTGCAAGCGCTCAACCGTCTGAGATTCATTACAACCGTCGACTTCCCCCCGTTCAACATGCTGGGCGATCAGGGCCAACTTGCAGGCTATAATGTCGACCTTGCCAAAGCCCTTTGCCGTCAACTGGGTGTCGACGATATCTGTCAGATTGAAGCTGTCCCCTGGAATGAACTTGAAGAACGACTGCTTAGCGGACAGGCAGAAGCCATCATAGCCGGATGGAAGCCAACCGAAATGAACCGGGGGCAGTTCGTCTATTCGCGCTCCTACATGCGACTGCCTGCGCGATTTGCGACGACCAATGCAAATGCTTTCAACGATGACCCAGTTTTAGCCACGAAGGGCAAGACCGTTGGCGTGGTCGCAGGCACGGCTCATGAGCAATTGCTGAAAAGCTATTTTCCTCAAGCTCTGGCCAAGCCTTACGCGGATGCTTCACTCATGCTCGCTGACCTCAAGAGCGGCAAGGTTGACGTTGTTTTCCACGACGGCATGTCACTTTCCATGTGGTTGAACAGCCCAGAAGGTCATGCATGCTGCTCCTTCGCAGCTGGCCCCTACCTTGCGCCACAATATCTTGGTTCTGGTCTCAGCATTGCAGTTGCTCAGAAAAACGCTCCCCTTGTCAGTGCCTTCAACAATGCCCTCCAGGCATTGCAGCAGAAAGGCACGCTGACTGAGCTCTACCTGCGCTATTTTCCCAACAGCTTTTATTGAGCCGAGCCTCAGTCAAATTTGGCCGGTAAAATCAGGCCACCCATTGCGTGCCATTTTGACGCAGAGAAGATTCGCCACTAAGCGAGTTTTCAGATATTTTTGAAACTTCGGATATATCGATACTTACAGTACAAAAGTAAAGTTATTTTCTATCAAATATATAAGCACAAATTAAGACCCAAAGATCGGCACATTCGCACGCTCCTCAGCGTGAATTGGGCTGCTTCTAACATAAAAACATCAATAAATACATCTATTTATTTTGACTTGAACATATCGCCCTCTCATCAATAATCAAATTGAGGGAGAAGGAGGATTTATACAATGTTCGATGGTGTACCTGCTCAATGGCACAAGGCTCCGGAGCAAACAAAGCGTTCGCCTAATGAGGCTGCCTACGTTTTTCTGGGTATCATGCTTGCTGCACTCAGCGTACCGGCAACGTTTCTAGGCTGGGCAATCGTTCAGAGTATCGCATCGCTGTTCTAGAGCATTTCCAGCCTTGCCGGGGAGTGCAAGCATAGGCTGATGCAAAAAGCCCCGCCTTTCGGCGGGGCTTTTGTTTGGCTCTAGAAACTGGCTAGAGCATTTCCTGTTTTGATTGAACCATTGGAAATGCTCTAGCCGTTTGTTTTTACGCATGTCTTTATCCCGAAACCGGTTCCCACTTTCGGGAGACATGCTCTAGATCTGATTGTCAGCCGGTCCATTCGGACCAGTTGTTTCATTCACATCTTCGTCCTCCGGTTTCTTCGGAGGCTTGCGCGCTATCAGGCTGTAGAACATCGGAATGAAGAACGTAGCGATAAACGTTGCTGCCAACATGCCGCCGATAACGCCCGTACCGATCGAGTGACGGCTTGCCGAACCGGCACCCGTGCTGATGGCGAGCGGCACCACGCCAAGAATGAAGGCCAGCGAGGTCATCACAATCGGACGGAAGCGCAAACGAGCTGCCGACGCTGCCGCCTCGATGGCGGACTTGCCCGTCTCTCGTTCAAGCACCGCGAATTCCACAATCAGAATAGCGTTCTTCGCCGCCAGACCTATGAGTGTCACCAGACCGATCTGGAAATACACGTCATTGGTCAACCCGCGCAGATCGGTCGCCAACAGCGCACCGAAGATAGCAAACGGTACTGCGGTGATGACGGCGAGCGGCAGGCTCCAGCGTTCATACTGTGCAGCAAGGATCAGGAACACCATGACAAGACCAAAGATCATGGCCTGTGTGCCGGTGCCGCTGGTGGTCACTTCCTGATAGGCCGAGCCGGTCCATGCGATCTGATAGCCTTGCGGAAGAACTTCCGCCGCCACTTCCTGCATTGCCTTGATCGCGTCACCAGAGGTGAAACCCGGTGCCGGGTTACCGGTAATCTTCGCTGCGTTGAAGGCATTGAAGCGTTCCAGCTGATCGGGGCCAACAATACGCTTGACGGTCACAAGAGCATCAAGCGGGATCATGCTGCCAGAATTGGCTCGCACGAAGACATGCTTGAGATCGCTTGGATCGCGACGGAACTCGGCTTCCGACTGCAGGTTAACCTGATAGTTGCGGCCAAACAGCGTAAAATCGTTGACGTAGAGGCTGCCGAACGTCGCCTGCATTGCAGTGAATACGGAGTTGATCGGCACACCCATAGCCTTCGCCTTTTCGCGATCAAGCTGGATGTCATACTGTGGAACGTTCGGATCAAACGTCGTACGAACGCCCTGCAACTCCGGCCGCTTGGCCGCAGCTTCAGTAATGAGCTTGGTCGCACGTGTCAGCGATTCCACACCACCGCCTGTACGATCCTGAACATAGAGTTCAAAACCGCCGGTCGTGCTGAGGCCCATGATCGGAGGTGGGTTGAACGCCAGAACAAGCCCGTCCTTGATGCCCGAATTCATCGCCATGATCGCGCCGGGAAGATTGCGTGCGTCAGTCTCAGGTGTCGTACGCTCTTTCCAGTCTTTGAGCATGATGAACATCGTGCCCGCACTGGTTTTCAGACCGCCCGACAGAAGGTCGAAACCGGATACCGCGAAGACGCTTTCCACAGCCGGGCTTTTCCGGATATTCGCGCTTGCCTGATCCAGAACCGCCGTTGTGCGCTCCAGAGAGGCCGCAGGAGGAAGTACCGCAACGCTGAACAGGAAACCCTGATCCTCATCAGGCAACAGCGATCCCGGCACCCTCTCGAAAAGATAGTAGGTGGCGCCAAGAAGGCCTGCAAAAATGATCAGACCGATTGCGGCGCGCTTCAAAAAGAAGCGAACGCCACGAGAATAGCCGTCTGTCACCCGCTCGAAGAAGCGGTTGAAGATGCGGAACGGTAGCATTGGCTCGTGATGGCCAGGCTTCAGGATCAGTGCGCAGAGCGCCGGTGTCAGTGTCAGAGCCACAAGACCGGACAACGTCACCGAAATCGCGATGGTGACGGCGAATTGCTTGTACATTTCGCCTACAAGACCGCCCATGAAGGCCACTGGAATGAACACGGCGCAAAGCACGAGAACAATCGCGACAACCGGTCCTGTCACTTCGCCCATGGCCTTGATGGCGGCCTTGCGTGGCGACAGTTTCTCGGTCGTCATGATACGTTCGACGTTTTCCAGAACCACAATGGCGTCATCGACCACGATACCGATTGCCAACACCAGGCCGAAAAGCGTCAGGAGGTTGATGGAGAAGCCAAGCACATACATGCCCGCGAAAGTACCAATGATCGAGATCGGCACCGCGATGATGGGAATAAGTGTCGCCCGCCAGTTCTGCAGGAAGATGAAAACCACCAGCACGACGAGAATGATCGCCTCTATGAAGGTGTGAACCACTTCCTCGATGGAGACCTTGATGAATTTTGTCGTATCAAACGGGATCGAGTAATCGATACCAGCTGGGAAGCTCGCCTTCAGCTCATTCATACGGTTCTGAATGAGTTCCATCGTATTGAGCGCGTTCGCACCCGGTTGCAGATAGATTGCAATCGGGACAGCAGACGTGCCGTTAAGATTACTGTCGACGAGATAGCTTTCCGTGCCGAGCTCGACGCGCGCGACATCCTTGAGACGCAGCGTTGCGGCGTTGGAGCTGGAACGCAGGATGATGTTCTCGAAAGCCGCAGCATCCGGCAAACGCCCCTGCGTGGTCGCCGTATAGGTGAACGGACCAGCTTGCGGGTCAGGCTGGTCGCCGAAGCGGCCTGCTGCAAACTGCGCATTCTGCTCCTGAATGGCTGTCGAGACATCGCTCGGGGTCAGATTATACTGCGCCAGCTTGTCTGGACGCAGCCAGATACGCATCGAATAATCGATATTGCCAAGCAGCTGCACATCGCCAACACCCTGCAAACGCTTGAGGTCGTCGACCACGTTTAGAAGCGCGTAGTTACCGACATAGGTGCGGTCATAACGATCGCTGTCGGAGAACATGGCGACCATGCCCAGAATCGTGGTGGAACGCTTGTCCACCGTGACACCGAGACGCTGCACTTCCTGCGGAAGTGACGAGGTTGCACGCTGCACGCGGTTGTTGACGTTGATGGTGGCCTGATCCGGGTCGGTGCCCAGAGCGAAGGTCACGGTCAACTGCATCGTACCGCTACCAAGGCTCGAGGACTGCATATAAAGCATGTTCTCGACGCCGTTGATCTGCTGTTCCAATGGCGCAGCAACAGTCTGCGCCACTGTTTCGGCACTTGCACCGGGATAGGTTGCACTGACGACGACCTGTGGCGGCGTCAATTCAGGGTACTGCGCAATCGGCAGGATCCGGATACAGATCAGGCCAGCCAGCACGAGCACAATGGAGATGACCGCCGCGAAAACGGGGCGGTCGACGAAGAATCTATTCATTGCTTGCCTGCCGCCTGTTCTTTGCCAGCATCAGCACCAGCCTTATCGGGCGATGTTTGATTGCTTGCTTCAGTAGCTGCGTCGACAGGATTCACGGGCTTACCCGGAGCTGCCTTGATAAGGCCCTCGGTAATAACCCGATCGCCTGCGCTGAGACCTTCGGAAACCAGCCATGCGTCGCTCAATTCACGAGCAACCGTGATCGGTCGCACTTCGACAACGTTGTCCTTGTTGACGACATATACAAACTGCGTTTGCGGGCCCTGAAGCAATGCAGCCTTCGGGATCGTGATAGCGTTCTTGACCTGAATGCCGAGAATCACTGCGCGAACGAACTGACCAGGGATCAGGCGACGATTCGGATTCTCTACAACCGCACGAGCGCCGAGCGTGCCCGTTTCGGTATCGAGCGACGACGAGGTGAAGTCGATCGTACCTTCATGATCGTAAGCCTGTCCGTCGCCGAACAGAACCTTGATCTTGAGGCGATCCGCATCTTCACCCGTTGCACCGCGCTCAGCACGCAAACGATCGATTTCTGCTGCTTCCGTATCTGTGAAGGAGAAATTCACATAAACCGGATCAAGCTGCGTGATCGAGGTCAGGAGACTGGAAGATGCGTCTGTCCCGATAAGGCTGCCTTCGTTCACTTGCTCAAGGCTGGTGATACCGCTGATGGGCGCGGTGACCTTGGTATAGCTCAGATTGAGTTCTGCTGTGCGAAGCTGTGCTTTAGCTGCCGCAACCGACGCCTTGTTCAGATCGCGCGTTGCGAAAGCGGAATCACGCACGGCGGTGCTCTGCACCTTCTGCTGGACGAGTTGTTCAGCGCGTTCAGCATCGCGGATGGATTGCTGATACTGCGCTTCAGCCTGCGCCACCTGTGCCTGAGCCTTTTCAAGCTCGGCCTCGTAAGGCGCCGGGTCTATTTCGAACAACACGTCGCCTGCTTTGACTTCCGTCCCTTCGACGAAATTACGGTGAAGCAATATTCCACCCACGCGCGCGCGCACCTGGACATCGCGATAGGCGCTGATGCGCGCCGCATATTCATAGGTAACAGGTACGTCATGCGGCTTGACCACAGTTACGGATACCTGTGGCGGAGGCGGTGTTGCACCCCCCGGTGCTTGCGCCAGAACGGGTTGCCCCGCAAAGACGAGAAATGCGGCCCCTGCCGCAAAAAGCCGAATAGAACGGTTCATAGTCATGATGGGAGTGCCCTTGCTGTCGCGCGGTGCTGCCAATTTAACATACACAAGTGTTTGTAAACACGAACTACCGTGTTATAGTCAATCACCTAATATTACAGATCACGAATGAGTTATCCAGATTCACTGGCAAATTGGGCCATTAGTCTGCATCCATCCGAGAGAAATCATGCGAAGAACGAAAGCCGAGGCAGCCGAAACCCGGGAAGCCATTCTGGTGGCCGCCGAGCAGGTTTTCCTCGAGCGCGGTGTCAACCAATCTACACTGATGGAAATCGCCTGTCATGCCGGTGTGACACGGGGAGCGATTTATTTCCATTTTCACGACAAGCTTGAAATTATCCGCACAATCATAGGCAGCGTCCGGTTTCCACAAGAAGAAATCATGTTACAGGCAGCGGCTGTCGATCACCCCAATCCAATGCATGTTCTGGAACAATCGATTATTCAGGCGCTGCAACTTTTCTCCAACGATGAGCGGCAGCAGAACATTTTCATCATCATCAACCAGCGATGCGAGTTCGTTGGCGAAATAGCCCCGCTCGAAGATCGTCTCAGAGAAGCACGATCCAATGTCCTCTCATTGTTTGCAGGATTGCTCGACGTGGCTGCCAGACGTGGGGAGCTTTCAAAAGAGTGGACTGCTGATACGGCAGCGCCGATCCTGCTTTCCATGTTGAGCGGTCTCCTCAATGAATGGTTGCGGGGTGACAGGAACTACGATCTGGTAACCTATGGTGGCAAAGCAATCTCCATACTTATTCGGTCCCTGAGAAATCAGTCATCTGAAGAACACCAAACGGATTGACCGACACAATTGTGATATGGCTCGGCTAGTGTGCTTTGAATCGGAAATTCGTACACAATCTCACTCCCGCGTGAGACGAATTTCGGATTCGCCACACTAGCGAGGCTGCTATTTTCCCCGATGCTAAGTTTCAACCTATTGTGATTGTTGGACTTAAAAATTGGGGAAGACGCTCGACTCTTTTTTAATTTACGCTTACGTCAATGTAACTCTTGCGAAGAGAGTAAAACTCGACCACATTTATGATTGAGGAGGCTGTCCGCGGGCGGGCGGCTTGGGAGACGGCGGGCGCGCAGGCGGCCCTACTTAGGACGGAGCAATCCGGGGAGAAGAAATGGCAAAAAAAACGACTGGGCAAAGTGCATCCGTAGTTGAACCCGTCGCGGCAGATACAGCCGATAAAAGTGCGTCTCTGCGGGAAAAGATCTGGTTGAAATCATACCCGGCAGGCGTTCCGCATGAGATTGATCTCAGCAAAACGTCCTCCATTGGCGACATGATTCTGGCTTCCTGCCGACAGTTCCCCGGCAACCCCGCCTTCACTTGCATGGGGAAGGACCTCTCTTTCAAGGAGCTGGACGAGCATTCCCGTGCGCTTGCAGCGTTTCTCCAATCGCGTGGTCTCGTCAAAGGTGATCGCGTTGCAGTGATGATGCCAAACATCCTGCATTATCCAATTGCGTTTACGGCTATTCTCCGCGCCGGTTTCGTGGTGGTGAACGTCAATCCGCTTTATACGCCACGCGAACTGGAACACCAGTTGAACGATTCAGGTGCCAAGGCATTGATTGTTCTGGAAAACTTCGCCTCGACGGTGGAAAAGACCCTCAACTCCGTCAATGTTCCCAATATTATTGTCGCGTCGATGGGCGACATGCATGGCTTGAAGGGCCACATCATCAATCTGGTCGTGCGCCGCGTAAAGAAAATGGTGCCGGTGTGGAACATTCCGGGACATATCCGTTTCAAGGATGCATTGGCTCAAGGCCATGCCCAGTCCTTCAACCCTATTCCGGTTCAAGGTTCTGACCTTGCCTTCCTGCAATATACAGGCGGCACGACAGGCATCTCGAAAGGTGCCATGCTGACCCATAGCAATATTCTTGCGAATGTGGAGCAGATGCATGTCTGGATGGAGGTTGCATTCCGGAACAAGGGCAAGCCCAAGGCGCTGAATTTCGTGTGCGCCCTACCGCTTTATCATATTTTCGCGCTTACAGTGAATGCGATGATCGGCATCAAGCTCGGCGCGCGAAATATCCTCATTCCCAATCCGCGCGATATTGCTGGCTTCGTCAAGGAGCTGAAGAAATACCCGTTCCATATCTTTCCGGGCCTCAACACCCTGTTCAATGGCCTCATGAATAATCCAGATTTCCAGACCCTGGATTTCAAACCTCTTATTCTCACTCTCGGCGGCGGAATGGCTGTGCAACGTCCTGTTGCCGAACGCTGGCAGAAAATGACCGGTTGTCACATCACGGAAGGATATGGCCTTTCGGAAACCTCGCCCGTAGCCTGCGCCAACGCGCTCGATGCAACCGAGTTCTCCGGAACCATCGGCCTGCCCATGCCATCGACCGATGTGGCAATCCGTGACGATGACGGAAATGACCTGGCACTCGGTGAGGTCGGGGAAATCTGCGTGCGCGGTCCGCAGGTGATGAAGGGATATTGGGAACGTCCTGATGAAACCAAGCGCGCGATCATGCCCGATGGTTTCTTCCGCACGGGCGACATGGGCTTCATGGACGAACGCGGTTACACCAAGATCGTCGACCGCAAGAAGGACATGATCCTGGTTTCCGGCTTCAATGTCTATCCAAACGAAATCGAAGAAGTTGCCGCCGGTCATCCAGGCATTGTGGAGACCGCTGCTGTCGGTATACCGAACGAGCATTCGGGCGAAGTCGTGAAGTTGTTCGTTGTCCGCAGTGACCTCAACCTGACCGAAGACGAAGTTAAAGCCTATTGTGCCGAACGTCTCACCAACTACAAACGCCCGCGCGAAGTGGAATTCCGCGAAAGCCTGCCAAAGAGCAATGTTGGCAAGATTTTGCGCCGCGAACTTCGCGACTGAGAACGTTGAAATTTAGAAACAAATGCGGCCGGACATTTCATCCGGCCGCAATCGTTTCAGACTGAATCATGCAGAGGGCGGCGCCAGAGGCTGAACGATTTCCTGAAAAGGTGCCAGCGCTTCGCATCGAGCCGCCAGACCAGCCAATGCCGGATATTTCTGTTCATTAAAGAGATTGGGATGCGCCTCGCGCAGAAAGCGAAGCGCGCAAGCCGCCGCGATATCGGCATGCCCAATTTCGTCTCCAAACCAGTACGATGATTTCCGTTCTGCAAGATCACTTTCCAGAACATCCAGCACCCGCGCGATCTGCGTCTCGCACCGCTCAACCCAAACGTTTGATTTTTCGCTTCGCAGCAAACCTTCATAGAGAAGGCTTACGGCCTTATCGGCAAGTCCGGTAGAAAGCGCGCATATCTTCAATGTCTGACGGCGTTCGGCACCTTTTGGCGCGATCAACGGAGGCTTGCCGACTGCGATCTCATCGAGATAGTCGAGTATCGCCGCGCTTTCGATCACGACGTCGCCATCATCCAGCACAAGCGTCGGCACACGGCTCAGCGGATTAAACTCCGCAAGCCTGTCACGGTCACCAAATGTCGACCAAGGTTTATGTTCGAATGGCAGGCCGTAGAGCCGCATGGCGATAGCGACACGCCGCACAAAAGGGGAATCATACTGACCGATCAGGATCATGGACATAGCTCGGGAACGTTAAACGTCCCGCCATGCTACTCCACGCCAATCACACCGCAAGAGCATCGAAGATGAATTGTCCTGATGCTTCCATTCAATTGTCTGAATGGAAGCCAGCACTCATCTCTTCAGCAGTTCAGGCAGCCCAGCCACGCTGTCCAACACCACATCGGCATGAGGCTCCAGCGCCTCAAGAGGAGAATTGCCCGATAGAACACCGACTGCAAGCCCTGCCCCGGCAGCATGGGCTGTTTCCAGATCATGCAGATTGTCCCCGACCATGGCGATCTCGTCAGGTGCCAATCCCAGCTTTTCTGCAAAATAAAGCAGCGGATCGGGATACGGTTTTGGGCGCGCCGCCGTGTTATAGCCGATCACGACATCGAAGAGCCCATGAATACCCAGAGCTTTGGCGGTGGCATGCGCACCAGCTTCGGAATCATTGGTAGCAATGCCTAGCCGGAAGCCCATTGTGCGAAGCACTTCCAACGTTTCGCGAACAGCTTCAATAGCAACCGCTGAACGCGCACCTTCGGTTACGCAATAAGCATCATATTCTTCGACCAGCTTGCGCAACTGCTCCGACGCAATATCTGGATGCCAAAGCGAAACGATATCTTCGACTGTGCCGGCAGCGATAACCGAATTGGCCCGGAAACGCTCGGTCAGCCAGTCATAACCTCCCGCATCAAGCAATGCGCGAGCCCTTATCTCGTCACCCTTTGCAGCGCGCTGCGCAAGCTGCCACGAGATTGAAAACCAGGTACGGTCGAAATCGATCAATGTGCCGTCCTTGTCGAACAGGACGGCACGGATCGACTTTATACGCTCGGCGGAAAGCTTGTCGCTCATGCTTCCAATGCACCGGCACGTTTCTTGACAGCAGAAGGCTTCGCGCCAAGCAGTTTGAGAAGATCATCCCCACGACGAACATAACGCAGCGAGCGACGGGTCAGGATGCGCCCGTCCTGCGGGGCGGTCAGCGTGATGTCGCCCTCTGGTTCACCCGGCTTCGTAACCACTGTAACCAGCTTCGTGCCCGCCTTTACTTCATCGCCCGGCGCTACATGGAACAACACCATGCCGCCTTCCGGTGCGCGCAGCATCTCGACATGCGAAAGCGGTGTAACAAGACCCTTATATTCCGTCTCTAGCTTCGCATTGTCGTCGCGGACAACACCCCGATGCACGAGGAATTTGTACAGGCCTTCAGCGTCGCCTTTGCCCATATCGGCATAAACATCACTCAAACCGCGAAATTCAACCGTCGTAACAGCCCGGCGCTTCATGTTGCGCTTGTCCGCCGGCAACTTCAGGACAGGATGGGCACAAGCTTCTTCAAAAGCTGCATCAGCGGTCGTGTCCCATGCGAGGATTGCTGTCGAGTTCAACGCGATAGCCAGATCCTTCATATCCTCGGCAAACTCTTCCGCGATATAAACGTAATTTTCGCTCTCGTCGTCGCAATGCAGGTCGAGCACGATGTCATTTGGCAGAGCCAGCTTCAAAAGCGTCGCCTTCAAGCGCTGTGCCAGCGAAATCGGCGCATCCGGCTCAGGCAGTTCAGAGGTGTCAAAATCCGGCAGTAGCGGGAAAGCGCGATTGAAATTGGTCAGCGAAAACGTCTCGAAACGACCGAGATGCTGATGTGCCTGCCACTGATTGGAACCGATCGGGTTGGCTTGCGGAACAACGGTGATATTGCCAAGAATGCGCCCTTCATCGGCCGCCTTCTTCAACATCGGAACCAGGAAATGAAGAGCCGCCTGCCCCGGAAGTTCTGCACCGTGAAGCGAAGATTGCAAATAAGCGGAAGGCGCATCGCTGTCCTTGCCTGCAAAGCGCAGCACTCGCAACTCGATGGCATTTCCCGGCACATCGCCGGCAAATTTTACGATCTCGGTTTTCATTTCATTTCCCATTTTATCTCTCATGAAGAGAGCCGGGTTACAAACCCGGCTCTCCTTTATTTCTAGCTGTGCAGAGAATGCCGTCAAGCTTTCCTTCGCGCATGCAGATGCGCGACAAGCCCTTGTGTGGATGCGTCGCGACCGTCGCTCGCTTCCTCGCCCGAAACCACCGGCAGAAGTTCGGTGGCAAGTTCCTTGCCAAGCTCGACGCCCCATTGATCGAAAGCATTGATGCCGAAAATCTGTGCTTCGACGAACACGCGGTGTTCATACAGCGCTACCAGACGTCCGAGAGCGAACGGATCCAGCTTGTCATGAACCAGCGTCAACGAAGGACGGTTGCCCGAGAAAACGCGATGCGGCGCAATGCGTTCGACTTCGCTTTCCGGAAGGTTCTTTGCTTTCAACTGCGCCCGCGCTTCATCAAGGGTACGCCCCTTCATCAAGGCCTCGGACTGTGCAAGGCAATTCGCCAGCAGCATTTCATGCTGATGGTCGAGGTGCTTTTCATGGCCCTTTGCCGCAACGATGAATTCGAGCGGAATGGTGTCGGTGCCCTGATGCAGAAGCTGGAAGAAAGCGTGCTGGCCGTTCGTACCAGGCTCACCCCACACAACCGGGCCGGTGGGACCGGAAACCGGCTTGCCATCAACCGTTACGCTCTTGCCATTCGATTCCATATCCAGCTGCTGCAGATAGGCAGGGAGACGGGCAAGACGCTGGTCGTAGGGTATGATCGCCCGGCTGCCATGGCCACAGATCGCACGATGCCAGTACCCGATAAGGCCCAGCCAGACGGCTAAGTTCTTTTCCAGCGGAGCATCTCGGAAATGCACATCCATCGAATGCGCACCTGCCAGAAACTTGCGGAAATCCTCCGGTCCAATCGCAATCATCACGGGCAGGCCGATAGCCGACCACACGGAATAACGTCCGCCGACCCAGTCCCAGAAACCGAAGACCCGGTCTTCAGCAATGCCGAAGGCAGCGACCTTGTCCAGTGCAGTGGAGACAGCCGCAAAATGGGCGCCTACAGCCGCTTCTCCAAGCGCATCCGCCACCCATTTGCGCGCAGTCTGCGCGTTGGTCATTGTTTCGATGGTCGTGAACGTCTTGGAAGCGATGATGACAAGCGTTGTTGCTGGATCGAGGATGCCAAGCGTATCTGCAATGTGCGCGCCGTCGATATTGGAGACAAAATGCGCACGAGGGCCATCATGATATGGAGAAAGAGCCAGAGTTGCCATGACAGGTCCGAGGTCGGACCCGCCAATGCCAATATTGACGATATCGGTGATCTTCTTTCCGGTCGCTCCCTTGATGGCACCCGACCGAATACCGTCCGCAAATGCCGCCATACGGTCGAGCACTTCCTTCACGTCCGGCAGAACATTGTGCCCGTCAACGAGCACTTCCTTCGAGGAAGTATCGCGCAGCGCGACATGGAGAACGGCGCGGTCCTCCGTGTTGTTGATGTGCTCACCCGCAAACATCGCTGCACGACGGCCTTCAACATCGGCAGCAACGGCCAGTTCCTTGAGCAGCCCGATCGTTTCGTCGTTGACCCGGCATTTTGACCAATCGAACAGAAGGTCATCCAGGGATAGCGAATACCGCTCGAACCGGCCCGGGTCTGATTTGAACGCCGCGCGCATATCGTGCGGGGCCGAATCTGCCCAGTGCTTTTTAAGCTTTGCGACCGTTGCTTCAAGCTTCGTCGCGTCTCTTGCCATGATGCTACTCCCGAATCAAATCGATTTAATTGCGGACATTAAGCGCTTTAGAGAAGATTTGCGGCAAATAAATTACCGAACTTCCAATTTGGACAGAGTGTCATATACACCATATTGATCAATTTAGGGTGATCCACCTCGGAGTGAAGCATGGACCTGACCGGAGAAGAGCGGATTGCGGCGCCACGACAAGCAGTTTGGGATGCGTTGAACGACATCGAAACGCTGAAATCCTGCATTCCCGGTTGCGAAGATATCGAGCGTATTTCGGAAACAGAGATACGCGCTGCCCTCAAAGTGAGTTTCGGGATTCTGAAGGTTCGCTTTCACGGCATTCTGGAATTGTCGAATATGAAACCACCGGTCTCCTATACGATCTCCGGCCATGGTGAAGGCTCCATAGCCGGCTTTGCGCACGGTGCGACCGATGTGCGTCTGGACGAAGATGGCGACGACACGATTTTATCCTATGCCATACGTGGTGATGCTGGTGGCAAGGTGGCACAGATCGGCACGAAATTGCTTGGTTCGGTGGCACGAAAGATCGCGGACCGCTTCTTTGCCAATATCGCAGAAGCGGCATCGAACGCCGCCGCAAAAACGACCTGATCCGGCGTCACTCTTATAAAGCTGCAACGGCGTTCCCTAACAATCCGGTCTTCGTTAATTCGCAATACTTCTTGAAAGCCTGCTGGCATGAAACCCAGAGATATCGCGACCTATATTTTTCTTGCCGTGGCATGGGGACTATCGTTCCTCGTCGTGCTGCGCGTGGTCGAAGCCTTCGGCTGGGTTGGCGCGGTCACTTTCCGCTCCTTCATTGCCGCCGGAACGCTTTTTGCAATCGCGAAACTTTCCGGACGCAGACTTGATTTTCATGCCGGGTGGAAACCTTTCGCAGTCGTCGGCGCAACCACGGTTGCGGGACAACTGATCGGCCTTTCCTATGGCACGCCGCTGATCGGCACGGCGATGGCCGCTATCTGCGTTGCATCCATTCCGCTTTTCTCGATGGTCATCAGCCAGCTCTGGGGTCTTGAACGCATCACCTCGCGTGGCCTTATCGGCCTGCTGCTTGGCGTGACCGGCATCGTGCTTCTGGTTGGCTTCCCGGCCGTTGCTGTCACGCCTGCCTTCATCATGGGCTGTGTTGCTGTGCTTTTCTCCTGTTTTTCAGCGGCTTTCGGCAGCAACTATGCCAGCCGCCGTCTTTCCGGCACCGGCTCATGGGAAACCACCATCGGCGCATTCGTCTTTGGCGGCATTCTGAGCTTGCCATTGATCGTTGCCGTCCCCGTGCCAGCCATGCCGGGGCCGGTTGACTTTGCTTACCTGCTGATTTCGGCATGTGTGATGAGCGCGCTTACCTATGTGCTTTATTTCAAACTGGTCGGAAATGTCGGACCGACAAAAGCCATCAGCGTTGAATTTGTGGTGACAGTCATTGCAGTTCTGGTCGGTGCGGTGTTCCTGAAGGAGCAGCTTTCCGTGATTCAGTTTGTCGGCGCTGCTATCATCATTGCAGGTTGCGCTCTGGTGCTGAGTTCTCGCCCGGCACTACCCAAAGAACCCCGCACTTTACCGGTCTCCGAAGCGACCCCGGACGGTCTCAAATCCGATCCGCTTTGATTTCGCATTTTGCCGAATGTCAAAGGCCCGCGCTCCTACAGCCGGGCCTTTTCTGCATTTGTAGTGCGGAATCCTCATAAATTGACCAGATGATAAAAAATTTGACCTTCCGTGAAAATCTGTCATCCTGTCATTAACGGGCATCATATGACGACAAAGATCGCAGCCCGGAATAGTTGAGGTGCGCAAAGGGAACCCGCGCCAAAACGCAAGCAAAAATGGGAGATGCGATCCATGCGATCAGCAGAGAATTCGCCTATTGATGCAGTCGATAATCCGGGACACGCAAACGGGCCTGACATCCGTGGGGCGCGGCTTGAAAAGGCCGACTACGCGCATGTTTTCGACGATCTGCATCCGCCGCTTACCAAGCATGAAGCCATTGTGGAATCGGATCGCTGCTATTTTTGCTACGACGCACCGTGCATGAATGCCTGCCCGACCAGCATCGACATTCCGTTGTTCATTCGGCAGATCAACGCTGGCAATCCGGTGGGCGCCGCAAAGACCATTCTTTCGGAAAACATTCTTGGCGGTATGTGCGCCCGCGTTTGCCCGACAGAAACGCTCTGCGAAGAAGTGTGCGTTCGCGAAACTTCGGAAGGCAAGCCGGTCAAGATTGGTGAATTGCAGCGCTATGCCACCGATGTTCTGATGGAAACCGGCAATCATCCATTCAAGCGCGCGCCTGAAACCGGCAAACACATCGCCGTTGTTGGTGCAGGTCCGGCGGGCATCTCTGCGGCTCATCGCCTTGCCATGCATGGCCATAAGGTGACTGTTTTCGAAGCCCGCGCCAAGGGCGGCGGCCTCAATGAATATGGTATCGCTGCCTATAAGACGGTCAATAATTTCGCCCAGCGCGAACTCGAATTCGTGCTCAAAATCGGCGCGATCAACATCGAATATAACCAGACGCTTGGTCAGGACATCACCATTGAAGCGCTGAAGGCGGGCTATGATGCGGTTTTCCTCGGCATGGGCATGCCTGGCGTGAATGATCTCGGACTGGCGGGCGAAGATGCACCCAATGTGATCGATGCCGTCGATTACATCGCCAATCTGCGACAGGCAAAAGACCTCTCGTCCCTGCCCGTTGGCCGCAATGTCGTGGTTATCGGTGGCGGCATGACCGCTGTAGACGTCGCCATCCAGACCAAGAAGCTCGGCGCTGAAAACGTGACCATCGTTTATCGTCGCGGTCAGGAGAGCATGAATGCCAGCGCCTATGAGCAGGAACTGGCACAGATTCATGGCGTGGTGATCCGTCACTGGTTGCAGCCGCATGCACTGGAACGGAGCGAAGACGGCACGGTCAATGCCGTGGTCTTTGAATATACCAATGCCGATAGCGGCAAGCTTTCCGGCACCGGCGAATATCTCATTCTTGAAGCCGATCAGGTTTTCAAGGCAATCGGCCAGAAGTTCGAACCGGAGCCGCTAGCGGGTTCAGGCATCGGGCTTTCCAAAGGACGCATCAGTGTCGATGAAGATCGTCGCACATCCGTTGAGGGCATATGGGCCGGGGGCGACTGTGTTGCAGGTGGTCAGGATCTGACTGTCGCATCGGTGGAAGACGGCAAGGTTGCCGCTGAATCCATCCATGCAACTTTGACCAAGCGTCCCGAAGCAATTGAAGGCTTTGCCGATGCGGTGTTGTCGGGCGGCGCTCTTCATGCACCTTCAACATCTGCTTCCCGTGACCGCAGTGTCCATTTGGGCCAGGAACAGGGCTGAGGAGAGTAAACATGGCTGATCTTTCAACGAACTTCCTCGGCATCAAGTCCCCAAACCCATTCTGGCTGGCTTCAGCCCCGCCGACTGACAAAGCTTACAATGTCGAGCGTGCTTTCAAGGCTGGCTGGGGTGGCGTGGTCTGGAAAACGCTGGGCTCCGAAGGCCCGCCGGTGGTCAATGTTAATGGTCCACGCTATGGCGCTATCCATGGTGCTGACCGGCGTCTGCTTGGTCTTAACAATATCGAGCTGATAACCGACCGGCCTCTCGAAGTGAACCTGCGCGAAATGAAAGAAGTGAAGATGCGCTGGCCCGACCGCGCACTGATCGCTTCGATCATGGTGCCATGCGAAGAAGAAGCATGGAAAGCCATTCTGCCGCTGGTGGAAGAAACCGGCGCAGATGGCATCGAGTTGAACTTCGGCTGTCCGCACGGCATGAGCGAACGCGGCATGGGCGCGGCTGTTGGCCAGGTGCCGGAATATGTCGCCATGGTCGTCAAGTGGTGCAAGCAATATAGCCGGATGCCAGTGATCACCAAACTGACGCCGAATATCACTGATATTCGCAAGCCAGCACGCGGTGCCCATGCTGCGGGTACGGATGCCGTGTCGTTGATCAACACCATCAATTCCATCGTGTCGGTCGATCTCGACAGCATGTCGCCGGTCCCATCCATTGATGGTCGCGGGAGCCATGGCGGCTATTGCGGTCCAGCAGTGAAGCCGATTGCGCTTAACATGGTGGCCGAAATTGCGCGCGATCCTGAAACGCATGGCTTGCCGATTTCAGGCATTGGCGGCATTACCACATGGCGTGATGCGGCTGAGTTTATTGCGCTCGGCTGCGGCACGGTTCAGGTCTGTACGGCTGCCATGACCTATGGCTTCAAGGTCGTTCAGGAAATGATCGATGGCCTGTCGGACTGGATGGATAGCAAGGGTTATCAGACGCTCGATGATTTCCGTGGCATGGCTGTGGGGCATGTCAGCGACTGGCAGTATCTCAACCTCAATTATGTCACCAAGGCGCGGATCGATCAGGATCTCTGCATCAAATGCGGTCGTTGCCATATTGCCTGCGAGGACACCTCGCATCAGGCAATCACCAATCTGGTGAATGGTGCGCGCCACTTTGAGGTCATCGATGAGGAATGCGTTGGCTGCAATCTTTGCGTCAATGTCTGCCCGGTCGAGGATTGCATCACCATGGAGCAGATCGGTGATTTCGATCCACGCACCAAGGCGCCGATCCCGGCGCAATATGCCAACTGGACGACTCATCCGAACAATCCGATGGCCGTGAAAGAGGCTGCGGAATAAAACAAAACGCCGGGCAAAAGCCCGGCGTTTTCATTTTAGATAGATTATTTAGCGGCTGACGCGCATACCTTTTTCCGGCTCAAACACATGGCTTGTTACCGGATCAACCGCAATGGTCAGCACATCGCCGGGACGCACCGTCAGGCGCTCGCGGAACAGACAGGTAACCGGCTGATCGCCGAGCTTGCCCATAACCATGATTTCCGAACCGGTCGGCTCAACGATTTCGACCGTGACCGGCACGCCGTTATCGGCAATCTTCATGTGCTCAGGGCGCATACCGTAAACGGCCTTGCCCGAAAGACTTGAATAATCGCCTTCAGGCAGCGGCAGACGGAAGCCGCCATCAGCCACAAACGAACCTTCTTCGATCTTGCCGTTGACGAAGTTCATCGATGGAGAACCGATGAAGCCCGCGACAAACATATTGGCCGGACGATCATAAAGATCGAGCGGCGCCCCAATCTGCTCCACCAGACCATCGCGCATGACAACGATCTTGTCGGCCATGGTCATGGCTTCGATCTGATCGTGGGTCACGTAAATCGTGGTGGTCTTGAGACGCTGATGCAGGCCCTTGATCTCACCGCGCATCTGCACGCGCAGCTTGGCGTCAAGGTTGGAGAGCGGCTCGTCGAACAGGAAGACCTGCGGATCGCGAACAATCGCACGGCCCATGGCCACACGCTGGCGCTGACCGCCGGAAAGCTGGCGGGGGAAGCGGTCGAGCAGCTTGTTGAGGCCGAGGATTTCTGCTGCACGATTGACACGGCTGTCGCGTTCTTCCTTCGGCGCGTTTTTCAGCATGAGCGCGAAGCCCATATTGTCGGCTACCGTCATATGCGGATAGAGCGCATAATTCTGGAACACCATGGCGATATCGCGTTCCTTGGCGCGCAGGTCATTGACCACGCGCGGACCAATGGCGATTTCACCGTCGCTGATTTCCTCAAGCCCTGCGATCATGCGCAGAAGCGTGGATTTTCCACAGCCCGACGGGCCGACCAGGACGACAAATTCGCCGTCCTGAATATCCACGGACACGCCGTGCAACACGCCGACATTGCCATATTTCTTGATTGCATTTCGGATGGATACAGATGCCATCTTGAACCTCAACTCTTATTTGACGGCGCCTGCAGTCAGACCAGCAACGATCTGGCGCTGTGCGAAAACGGTTAGCAACAGGACCGGCAATGTCACCACAAGCGCCGCGGCGGCAAGTGGCCCCCAACTGACCTGCTCAAAGGACAGCATGTTGTAAACTGCGACCGGCAGGGTGCGTGTCTCGCGGCTTGCGAGCACGATGCCGAAAACGAAATTGTTCCACGAGAAGATCACCGCAAGGATCAGCGAAACCACAACGCCGGGCTTGGCAATCGGGAGTGCAACTTTCATGAACACCTGCCACGAGGAAGCGCCATCGATAATGGCTGCTTCTTCAAGCTCCATCGGTGTTGTCTCGAAATAACCGATCATGATCCAGATCACGATTGGAACGGTGACAACCAGATGGATGATGATCTGGGGCCAGAGTGTACCGAGCAGACCCAGCGTCTGGAACAGCAGGAACAGCGGAATCAGGTAAGAAAGACCCGGCGTCATACGTGCAATCATGATGACGATTGCCGATTTATGCGCCTTGAGCCGTGCAATGCCATAGCCTGCCGGAACACCAACCAGCAGCGCAAGCAATGTCGCCATACCGGTCACGAGAAGGCTGTTCCAAAAGTAGAGCAGGAAGTCGTTGGCCGCAAAGATATCGGTGTAGTTCGACCAGGCAAAGCGTTCCGGTATCAGGATCGGCGGGTAAGCACCGTTGTCGATTTCGTATTTCAGAGAAAGCGACAGCATCCAGACGAAGAAGAAGATTGCCGGCGACACGATGATGAACACAAGAAGTGCAGTGCCAAGCTTCGAAAGAATTGACTTGCGTGCCATGACCGGTCCTCAAGCGTTCCACTTGGTCCGCTGGCGCAGCGCCAGAAGAACCAGTGACATGGCGATAATGACAATGAAGAACACCACGGCAATCGCCGATGCGTAGCCAATGTCGTAATAGGAAAACGCCACGTTATAGAGATAGATATTGATCGTTTCCGACGCTGTTCCGGGACCGCCCTGCGTCATCGCATAAATGATGTCGAAGCTTTTCAGCGCATCAATCGAGCGGATGATGACAGCCACCATGATGAAGGGCAGGATCATCGGAAGGGTGATGTAGCGGAATTTCTGCCAGCCATTGGCACCATCGATTTCCGCGCTCTCAAACGGATCGCGCGGCATGGAGGCAAGGCCACCCAGCACGATCAGCATGACGAGCGGCGTCCACTGCCAGGTTTCAACAGCCACCAGTGACGGGATAACCGTGTTCTGATTGAATATCCATTCCTGCGGTGGAATGCCGATCAGCGACAGAAGATAGTTCAGAACGCCGAGCTGCGGGTGATACATCATCGTCCAGACAAGGGCGACGGCAACCGGCGTTGCCATCATCGGCATGACAAAGATGCCGCGCAAGAGCCCGCGCATTGGCAGCTTGCTGTCAAAGACCAGCGCTGCGATCGTGCCTAAAACCATCGGAGCCACGACCGACAGAACCGTATAGACAACCGTATGCCACATAGATTCCCAGAAGCGCATGTCGGCTGCAAGACGCAGATAATTGTCGAAGCCGACAAAGCTCTGCTCTCCACCAAGCTGCCACTGGTTGGTACTCATCCAGAGTGTAAACACCCATGGGAAGACGATCACCGCCCCGACGGTGATCAAGGCTGGAAGAACAAACGGCCAGTAGCTCGGCCGCAAGCGGCTCTTGCCAGTCTTGGTGGAGGAAGCTGCATTGGCAGCAGCTCCCGTTTTTGCTCCTGTCGGGGCGGCAGATGTCATTTTCCTTCGCTCCGTGCGAGGACCGGACGGAATTCCTCCGTCGCGCGTTTCATTTCAGCTTCTGCGTCCGCACCGTTCAGAAGATTGGTAAGGCCGACACCGATGATGTCGCGGAATTCCGTGACCGGCACGATGACCGGCAGGCAGAGCTGGCTGATCGGGGCAGACTTCGAGAGAGCTTCCACCCAGCCTTCCGGCATGGTGACGCCCTTGCGCACGGCCTCATCGTCGATGACCGACTTGCGGAACGGAACGCCCGATCCCGACTGCAACAGGCGCGCACCCATTTCCTTGGAAATGGCCCACTGGCAGTAAAGATATGCGGCTTCCTTGTTCTTGGAGGCTTCGGTCACGCCGATGCCATCGCCTGTCGTTGGTGCTGCCTGGGCATTCGGGCCTGCTGGCATGACACCATAGCCAACCTTGCCGACAACGCGCGACTTGTTCGGGTCTTCGAGCGGTGGCGCAAAACCGATGCCGTCAAGCCACATGCCGACACGACCCTGCAGGAAGTTCGACTGGCATTCAGCCCAGTTGAAGCCTGCAACACCGGGAGGTGCCGATTTGGTCATCAGGCGCTGATAGAGCTTGGCGGCTTCAATGCCTTCAGCCGAGTCAGTCTGTAGATTGCCATCCGCATCAACCGACTGCTTGCCATAGCCGAGCAGAAGGCTGGTATAGACCGGCGCATTGGCATTCTTCATGCCGCGCGCGACGAAACCATAGGTGTTGGTCGATGGATCGGTGAGCGCTTCAGCGGCTGCGACCAGCTCTTCGAAGGTCTTCGGGAATTCGATGCCCTTTGCGGCAAAGAGCTCCTTGTTCCAGTAGATGATCCAGTAATCGACCGAGAATGGCAGTGCGCCAAAACGGCCATTGGCATCCTTGGCGAAGGTCAGACCAGCGCTTGCGAAATCATCTTCCGTCAGCGACGCCTCGGTCAGCGTTGGGTCCTTCAGGAACGGATTGAGATCGGCAAGCCAGCCACCCTTTTCGAACTGGCGCTTCTGAACGTGATAGCTGATATGGATGACGTCGAAGCTCGGACGGCCAGACGTCAGCTCGATCACCGCTTTCTGGCGCTGCTGCTGTTCCGGCATCTGCTCGGAATGCACCTTGATGCCAGTGAGCTCTTCAAATTCCTTCTGGTATTTCTGAAGAATTTCTCCACGCGGGCTCTTGATGAGGTTTACTTCAAGCGTGGTCCCGGCAAATTTCTTCCAGTCGACTTTCGACTGGGCGAAAGATGGGCTGATACCCGTCATACCAGATGCAGCGATTGCTGCTGACCCCGCCAGAAACTGGCGACGTGTTGGACGTAATAGATTCATTACATGCTCCTCCCCTATCCTTCTTCCGGCCTGGCAACTCCTCTTGCCCGGCCCTGGTTGTTAAATCTGCAAAGCCAGCTTCCGCGCATTGTTGATGTGAACGGCGATGGCATCCATGGCTGTCTGCGGATCACGTGTTTCAATAGCAGCAAGCACAGCCAGATGCTCCTGCATGACCGGGATAACACGTCCGGTGATGCGGAATCGCTCCTGATTGATCAGACGCATCTTGATGGTGTTCGTCTGATAGGCACGCCAGATGATTTCATTGTCGAGCGAGCCGACAATCGTATCGTGCAGGCTCCAGTCGATATTCTGCGCCCGTTCTTCAAGCTCCGGCGTTTCGCCTTCTGCCTTTGCACGCTCCAGCGTTTCCTCATGCTCCGCACGCAATGAGCGCAGCAACTCGTCGGAAGCCGACTGACAAAAAATCGCAACCGACTCTTTCTCGATAAAAAGGCGGAACTGAAACGCTTCACGGATCAGATTGAGGTCAATATGGGCGATCTGGAGCCCGCGCTGTGGCACGGTCTTGATAAGACCTTCCGCTTCAAGACGCGGGATCAGTTCGCGGATAGCTCCCAGCGGCAAACCCGTCATGGTGACGAGCTGGCGCTGTGAAACGAACTGGCCCGGATGGAAATCGCGCGCCAGCAAATGCTGGGTGAAGCTCTGATAAGCCTTATCCCGCAGTTTCACCGGTTCGTTATGATCTTCCGCCAAAGCCGTTCCCCTCTATCCTCCAAGGCTTATGCCGCCCTCAAGCTGCTTTTGCCATATGCAGTCGGTCGAATACACTGCCAATTGCATCGAATTCCGCATCATTCAGCGAAATCAGCGGCGCACGTACGCGACGCCATTCCTTGTCACCCGTATGACGCGCCACCATGGCCTTGACCGCAGGCGTTACGGGATAGTTCAGCAACTGCTGCACGGCATCGACCAGTTCGGCATCATCCTGACCGTCATTGATCATGCGCAGCAGGCGGTGCGGGAACAAATTTGCCATGCCGGAAATTGCGCCTTGCCCACCAAGACGTACACCGGCGGCAAGATCGCGCTCATCGCCGATCAGGATCGCAATGTCCTTGTGGGCTGCAAGCAGCTTTTCCGTATAGGCCCAATTACCAGACGAATCCTTCACGCCCGTAATAATGTCACCGAAAGTCGCACGCAGACGACCAATGAGATCGACCGACAGTTCAACTGCAGTCACCGACGGAATATTGTAGAGAATGATGCTGCGCGCATCTTCGCCCAAACCTTTGAAGACTGCCGAGAACCAGTCGAACAGACCCTCATCGGAGAGGTTCTTGAAATAGGAAGGCGGCGCCAGAAGGATGGCCTTGCAGCCGCGACGCAACGCATCGCCTGCCTGAAGAACCGCATCGGCAACCGAGTTCTCCATAACGCCAACAACGATATTGGCGGCAGGAAAGCCCTGCGCGATAAACGCATCAAGAAGGGCGGCACGCTCGGCATCGGCAATCGACGAACCTTCGCCGGTGGTGCCGAACAGGGTTACGCTTGAGCAGCCATTATCAAGGCGTGCGCGTGCGTGCTTCAGCGCACGGCTGACATCGATTTTTCCATCTGCATCGAATGGCGTCGTGAGCGCTGCAGAAAGCCCGAAGCGCTCCTGCCCGGAATGATTATGTGCCAAAACTGGCTCCTCCCAAATTTGAACTTTAAGTTTGCACATACTAACATGTTAGTAAAGAGTCAATTCGAGTTCAGTATGTAATCGCGCCATTTTGAGGGAAGGATTTAGAGATTATCGGACTGGAACAATGCCGGTTTCAATGAAGGAAACAACTTCGGCCTGACTTGGTGAACCAGCGCGTCCGCCGAAGCGCGCGCATTTGATGGCGGCAGCGGCATTGGCAAAACGGATGATGTCGGCAATCTCCTTGCCCTCAACCAGACCATGCGCGAAAGCACCATGGAAGACATCGCCCGCAGCCAGCGTATCCACCGCATCGACCTTAAAGCCCGCGACACGGGAAACAGGCTTGCCAGCACCTTCCGCCCAATAGCAGCCATCCGCGCCACCAGTAACAGACGTGAAAACATCATAGCGATTGCTGAGAATGCGTACACATTCACGCAAATCAGGGGTGCCTGCAACGCTGATTGCAGCAGGCTCCGATGCAACGATATGGGTTGCAAGCGGCAGCAGCGTTTCCAGCAGTTCGACGGGTGCCGTATCAGCATCAAGTATCGCCGAAATACCTGCATCGCGTGCCGCACGTAGTGCCGTTTCAGCAGCCCATGGCCAGCGCACATCAGTCATGACGGCAGCATAGGCTCCTGCCGTAATCGGCGGCACCGGATCAGATGGACTTGCAAGCCTGCGATCATAAAACGGCACGATAATGCGTTCGCCATTCGCATCGACAAGGATCGAAGAAAATGCCGTGCGCGCGCCTTCCAGCCGCCGGATATAGGTACAATCAATGCCTTCGGCTTCAAGCTCTGCAACGGCGCGATCACCAACCGGATCAGCCCCGGCAGAAGCCCAAAGCGCCACATCACCGCCAAGCCGGCCAATGGCAGCCGCTGCACTTGAAGCCATGCCAGCTGCGATTTCCACGGCTTCGCGCGGCAGATATTTACCTGCCGCGTGTGGGAGTTCATCGAGGCGGAGAATGGTGTCCATGGTGAGGGCACCAACGCAGAGAATTTTGGAAGTCATGATTAGGAAATGAGACCTTCCGAGCGAAGCGTCATCCAGAATTCGTCCGGGATCAGCTGCTCGAACCAGGCGACATTCTGCCTGATCTGTTCCGGCGAACGGACACCGATCAGAATGGAGCTGACGGCCTCATGCCTCAACGGAAACTGCATGGCGGCAGCGACGAGCGGCACATGATACTCATCGCAAATATCATGCAGGCGATTGGTGCGAGCAATGATTTCAGCAGGCGCGTCGGCATAATCGAACTTCTGTTCGCCGCCGCGCGGTGCAGCCAGAATACCGGAGTTGAACACACCGGCAATCACCAGCGCCATGCCCCGCTTTTGTGCCAGCGGCAGAAATTCCTTTTCGGACACCTGATCGAGTAGCGAATAGCGGCCAGCCAGAAGCGAACAATCGAGATCAGCCTCGTCGAGCGCATCGCGAATGACCTGCCATTCATTCACACCAAGACCAAAACCCTTGATATTGCCTGCCGCGCGCAACTCGGTCAGCGCACGGAAACCGCCGCCCTTGGTCAGCGCATTCCAGTGAAGTTCGTGTCTGTCGCCATGGGTCACGCGACCGATATCATGAACATAGAGAAGATCGATTTCCGGAAAGCCAAGACGCTGCTGGCTGTCATCGAAACTGCGCATGATGCCATCATAGCTGTAATCAAAAACCTCACGAAAATTGAGGCCATTGTGCCAGCCCGAATCGAACGGATTTTTCGGCAGCGGCGGAGGTAAGGTACGACCAGCGCGCTCATTGGCCATCAAGCGCCCGACCTTCGTTGAGACAACAGCACGCTCGCTCTTTTCGCGCAGCATGTCGCCAAGAAGGTGTTCGCATCGGCCATAGCCATACATCGGCGCGCTGTCGAAATAGCGGATACCGCTGTCCCAACCGGCTTCCAGCAAAGCGCCTGCATCAGCACGCGAAACAGGCGCATAAAGCCCACCCAAAGGTGCAGTACCCAGACCAAGCGCGGTTACGGTCAGGCCGGTGCGGCCAAGCGCCCGCTTCTCGGATGCCTTCAATTGCATGGGTATCTCCTCCTTCGCGGCATGCAGCATGCCGCACTCCGTTTTCAGCGCACCTTATTCCGAAAACCGCTTCGCACTTTTCGGGATGCGCTGCCTCTTCCAGCGATTGATAGGAGCAAGCTTGCCGAAGCGCAATCGGAAAAGCATGCGCATGCGAACAGTTCATTCACTCGCAAATAAACCGTTCTTGACAGCCGTGAATTCCTGCCGATATTACTATGATGTCAGACCAATTTTAAAACCAATAAGGGAACCAGGTCTGATCTGATTGCGCTTCAAGTTTCTAGGCCAGTCTGTGAAATGGAGGCAGGATGAAAGATCGCAGGCTGCTGCAGATTGCGCCATTACCGCCGATGGATCGCGCCCGGCAGGTAACGGACGCGCTCGCCAATTATATCGCGACAGCGCATCTTCAGGCCGGAGACCGCCTCCCCGCAGAACGCGAATTGATGACAGCACTCGCAGTTGGTCGTTCCACCATTCGCGAAGCAATCCGACACTTTCAGGCTCTGGGTGTCATCGAAGCCCGCAAAGGCAGCGGCACGTATCTGCTAAAGCCGATTTCGGCGGCAACCATCCACATGCCGCTTTCATTCGACCCCGCGCAATTGCGCGATGCATTGCTGCAATCGCTTGAAGTGCGCCGTGGTATCGAAGCCGAGGCCAGCATGGTCGCCGCCCGCAAACGCACAGCAGAAGACCTCGTTATCATCGAACGCAATCTCAATGAAATGGAGCGCGTTCATATCGCGGAAGGCACGTCAGGCCCGGAAGATCTGGCGTTTCACCTCGCCATTTATGACGCGACCCACAATCCGCTTTTCAGACAATTGCTCGAACAGATGCGCGAAGCCTTTTTGCACTTCTGGGATCATCCGTTCGAGCGGATCGACTTCGCGCGGCGGACCTTTCCGTTTCACCGCACGCTCTTCAACGCCATTGTGGCTCAGGACCCTGAAGCCGCTCGGCAGGAAACACTCAAGATCCTCGACATTGTCGAGGAAGACATCAAGGAAATGTCCAAATGACTGACGGGATGGATCCGCTGGATTTCGCAGCGCTTACGGTTGCCCACGATGAAGGCAATGCTTTCGACGCCGTGGTTCCACCCATCGTGCAGACATCACTTTTCACCTTCCCAAGCTATGACGACATGGTCGCCTCCTATCGCGGCGAAAAGGTTCGCCCGATCTACACACGCGGCCTGAACCCGACCGTGCGGGCATTTGAAGAAATGCTGGCAAAACTTGAAGGCGGCGAAGATGCGCTGGGCTTTGCCAGCGGTATGGCGGCGATCTCTTCAAGCGTGCTGGCCTTCGTCAATCCGGGTGATCGCATCGTTGCGGTGCGCCATGTCTATCCGGATGCATTCCGCCTTTTCGGCACTATCTTGAAGCGTATGCAGGTACAGGTTGACTACGTCGACGGCCGCGACGAGGAAGCGGTCGCAAAAGCCCTGCCCGGTGCAAAGCTGTTCTACATGGAAAGCCCGACAAGCTGGGTCATGGAAGCCCATGATGTCGGCGCCTTGGCAACGATTGCCAAGCAGCATGGCGTGTTGAGCATCATCGACAACAGCTGGGCCAGCCCGATCTTCCAGCGCCCTCTGTCGCTTGGCGTTGATCTCGTCGTGCATTCAGCATCGAAATATCTTGGCGGCCATAGCGATGTCGTGGCCGGTGTCGTGACCGGTTCGAAAGAGTTGATCAACGCAATCCGCGCAGAAACCTATCCATATCTCGGTGGCAAGCTTTCACCGTTTGATGCGTGGCTTCTGGTGCGCGGCATGCGCACTTTGCCAACACGCATGAAGGCGCATGAGGCTTCAGCGCTGGAAATCGCAAAGCGTCTTCAGGCGCTGGATGTGATTGAAACCGTCTGTCACCCGGCACTTGCCAATCGTCTGCCTGCGGGTCTCAAGGGCACATCCGGTCTGTTCTCGGTCATCTTCCGGGAAGGCGTGAACATTCGCGAATTCTGCAATCATCTTGATCTGTTCAAGCTCGGCGTGAGCTGGGGTGGACATGAAAGCCTGATCGTGCCGGGCGAAGTCGTGCTGCAGCAGAAGGCACAGCCAAATTCGGCACATACGTTCGGCATCGACCCGCGCTCCGTGCGCCTGCATGTCGGACTGGAAGGAACGGAAGCGCTGTGGCGGGATATTGAAGGAGCGCTCGCAGCATCGACCGAATAACGAAAATCCAGTGAGGAGCAACAAGGGGAACTGCAATGAAAAAACTAATAGCAGCCGCATTCGCAACCATGCTTTTGAGCGGTACGGCGCTTGCCGATACCACGCTGAAGCTTGTTGAAGTCATCACCAGCCCGGAGCGCACAAAGACGCTCGAATCCATCGTTGCCAAGTTTGAGGCAGCCAATCCGGGCACCAAGGTCGAAATCATTTCGCTGCCATGGGGCGAATCCTTCCAGAAATTCGCCACCATGGTTTCGGCTGGCGAAATTCCCGACGTCATGGAAATGCCGGATACCTGGGTTTCGCTCTATGGCAACAACGGCATGTTGGAGAACCTCGAGCCTTATCTCGAAAAGTGGGAAACCACTCCAGACCTGACCGAACGTGCGCTTGAGCTTGGCCGAAGCGTCAACAACACAGCATATACGCTGCCTTACGGCTTCTATCTGAACGCCATGTTCTACAACAAGAAACTGCTTAGCGAAGCCGGCGTCTCCGAGCCGCCGAAGACGATGGACGAATTTGTCGAAGCTTCCAAGAAGATCGCAGCCCTTCCCGGCAAATCCGGTTTCTGTATGCGTGGCGGTCCCGGCGGCCTCAATGGCTGGGTGATTTTTGCTGCATCCATGGCGGGCAACAACAAGTTCTTCAATGAAGACGGCACCTCGACCATGAACAGCGAAGGCTGGAAGAAGGGCATCACCTGGATGGTCGATCTTTACAAGAACGGCCTTGCACCGAAGGACAGCGTCAACTGGGGCTTCAACGAAACCGTCGCTGGTTTCTATAGCGGCACCTGCGCCTTCCTCAACCAGGACCCGGATGCACTGATCGCCATTGCCGAGCGCATGAAGCCGGAAGATTTCGGCGTTACCATCATGCCGAAGGGCCCGGATGGCAAGACCTTCCCGACCATCGGTTTTGCCGGATGGTCGATGATGAGCGGCAGCCAGAACAAGGACCTCTCCTGGAAGCTGATCTCGATGCTGGAAGGCCCGGAAGGCAACATCGAATGGAACAAGCGCACCGGCGCCTTGCCGGTTCTCAAATCCGCTCAGAACGATCCGTTCTATAGCGGCGAGCAGTTCAAGGGCTGGTTCGATGAACTGGCTGACAAGAACGTCGTTCCAACCGTCATGCCGACCTATCTGGAAGAATTTGCCTTCTTCAAGGATTCGCTCGTCATCAAGACCTCGCAGGAAGCGCTTCTCGGCGACATTACGCCGGATCAGCTCGCCGACCAGTGGGCAGAATATCTGACCAAGGCGCAGCAGAAGCACCTTTCAAAGCAATAGCACCATGAACAGCTTGCAGGCGTGGAACAACCGCGCCTGCAAAGCGAATGATGCAGCCCCGCGAAGGGAAAAATGATGAATGACACCGCTTCCATAAAGGCCCCGGTGCCCAACGACGTGCCGAGTGAAAAGCAGGACCGCCGCAGCTTCTTGCAGCGACTTGCGCACGCCTCCGAACCTTATCTTTACAGTGCCCCCGCACTGATCCTCATCAGCGCGATCATGCTGGTTCCGCTGATCCTCGGCGTCTCCTATGCCTTTCGCGATATCCAGTTGCTCAATCCGTTTTCCGGAGGCTTTGTCGGGCTTGATCACTTCCGCGAGCTTGCCACCGATCAGGCTTTCTATCGTTCCTTGAAGAATACGCTCTGGTGGACCGGTTGCTCGGTGCTGCTGCAATTCGTGTTCGGGCTCATTCTTGCCCTGCTGCTCGACAAGCCATTCGCTGGACGTGGGCTGGCACAGGCGCTGATCTTCCTGCCATGGGCTGTGCCGACTTTCCTCACAGGTCTTAACTTTGCGTGGCTTTTTAATCCGGTGATCGGCCCACTGCCGCACTGGCTGCACGCAATCGGCCTTCTAAGCGCGCCAGACAATATCCTTTCCGACCCCAATCTTGCGATGTGGGGCATCATTACCGCGGGTGTGTGGTGGGGTATTCCGTTCTTTGCTATCACCATGCTGGCCGCTTTGCAGGCTATCCCGCGCGACCTTTATGAAGCAGCAGCGATTGATGGCGCTGGCCCCGTCCAGCGTTTTCTCTCGATCACGCTTCCCTATCTTGCGCCAACCATGGCCATCACCATTTTGCTGCGCACCGTCTGGATTGCCAACAGTGCCGATCTGATCGTCGTGATGACCGGCGGTGGCCCTGCCGACCGGACCCAGATCGTCGCCAGCTATATCTTCACGCAAGCCTTCAAACGGCTCGATTTCGGCTATGCCTCGGCGATTGCGATGGTCCTGCTCGTCTTGCTGATGGTCTATTCGATGCTCATCGTGCTGTTGCGCCAGACGCTTCTGAACAAGGATTGAGGCCATGACCAACCGTAAGCTCCTCCTTGTTGGCGCGCATCGCATTGCCATTCTGCTATTCGTCCTGTTTGCACTGTTTCCGATCTTCTGGCTGGTGAAGGTTTCCGTCACGCCCAATGATCTGCTTTACAGCGAAGGCGTACGGCTCTGGCCATCGCGCATGACGTTCGATCACTTCAGCCATGTGTTGAACAACAGCTCGTTTCCGCTGTTCTTCCGCAACAGCCTGATCGTGTCCGGCTCAACCGCCATTATCGTTACGCTGCTGGCATCGCTCTCCGGCTATGCGCTGTCACGCTTCAACTTCCGCGCCAAATACTGGATTGTGGCGCTGATGCTGCTGACACAGATGTTTCCGCTCGTGATGCTGATCGCGCCGATCTACAAAATCATGGCACCGCTCGGTCTGACCAACAGCCTGATCGGCCTCATCATCGTCTATTCGGCATTCAATGTGCCTTTTGCCACCTTCCTGATGCAGTCGTTCTTCGACGGCATTCCGAAGGATCTCGAAGAAGCCGCCAAGATCGACGGCGCAACGCAGTTCATGGCTTTCCGCCAAATCATTCTGCCGCTGACCCTGCCCGGTATTGCTGCAACGCTCGGCTTTGTTTTCACCGCAGCGTGGAGCGAGCTTCTGTTCGCGCTGATGCTGATTTCCGGCAATGATTCAGCCACGTTCCCGGTCGGCCTTTTGAGCTTCGTCTCAAAATTCTCGGTCGATTTCGGACAGATGATGGCAGCAGGCGTACTCGCGCTGATCCCGGCCTGTCTCTTCTTCTTCCTCATTCAACGATATCTCGTGCAGGGCCTCACGGCTGGCGCGGTCAAAGGCTGAAAGGATTTTTCCCTATGGCTTCCATCGATATTCAGTCAGTCCGCAAAAGCTATGGCGAACATGCTGTTCTGCACGGCGTTGATCTTGAGATCAAAGATGGCGAATTCATCGTGCTGGTCGGCCCGTCAGGCTGTGGCAAATCCACCTTGCTGCGCATGATTGCTGGCCTTGAGGACATCACTGCCGGTCAGGTGCAGATCAGCGGCAAGCGCGTCAATGAACTGGCGCCCAAAGACCGCGATATTGCGATGGTGTTTCAGTCCTATGCGCTCTACCCGCATATGAGTGTTGCCGACAATATGAGCTACAGTATGCGGCTGCGTAAAACGCCGAAAGAAAAGATCGCAAGCGCCATCAAATCGACCGCCGCCAAGCTCGGTCTTGATCCTTTGCTGGAGCGTCGTCCGAAAGCGCTTTCCGGCGGCCAGCGTCAGCGTGTTGCCATGGGCCGCGCCATTGTGCGTCAGCCCAAGGCCTTCCTCTTTGACGAACCGCTTTCCAACCTCGACGCACGGCTGCGCGAGCAGATGCGTGCTGAAATCAAGAAGCTGCATGGTGAACTGAAAGCCACGTCGATCTATGTGACGCATGACCAGATCGAGGCCATGACTCTGGCCGACCGTATCGTCGCCATGCATGGCGGTGTGGTGCAACAGGTCGGCTCTCCACTGGAGCTTTATGACCGCCCGGCCAATCTCTTCGTGGCGGGTTTCATCGGCTCACCCGCCATGAATTTCCTCGATGTGACCTATCTTGAACAGGATGGTGGTCCGCGTCTGAAACTCAAGGACGGCACGCTCATCACATTGCCGCAGCCCTTGAAGCTCAAGGATGGCACGAACGCTACGCTTGGCATCCGGCCTGAGCATGTGCATATCGAGAATTCAGCAGGACTGGCGGCTGATGTCGATCTGGTGGAACCGACTGGCTTCGGCATTATCCTACATCTCAGCCTGCATGGATTGCCGTTCAAGATTTTTACACTGGATCGCGATGCGCTTCATGCGCAGGGCTCCATTCAGGTGAGCTTCCCGGCACAGCACCTTCATCTCTTCGATGACGAAGGAAACCGGGTAGAACTGCAAGTGGCTCAGTAATCCGCGGCAAAGCGCGCTTGAATGCTCTGTGACAGAAGCGCAACCGGACGCGTTATGTCACCCGGCGGGTTCCATAAAAGCTCCTCGATTTCGCTGGATGCAATTGGAACCTGACCATCTTTCAGCTTGAGGTGAAACAACTCCGCCTCAACCGTTGCATCGACTTCGTTGGCCGCAGGGGCTGCCATTTTTGCTGCATAGCGCAACTGGCTCTCATCAATGAGAATGCCGAGCTCCTCCTCGATCTCACGGATGAGTGCGATTTGAGGCTGCTCGCCCGCATCGATCTTGCCGCCGGGCTGGAAGAAAATCTCGCTGCCCCGCTTGCGTACAAGGAGGAAACGGCCCGCTTCATCGCGGACAATGGCTGCTGCAATAAGAATCGTTTTCATGATGACGAATTCTCGTTGCGTGGGCGAATGCCGTCAAGAATGATGGCGCTTACCGCTCTGGCTGTTTCATCATAAAACCCGGCCTCCTCGGAACGCTGCCCGAGAACGGCGCCGACCTGCACGGAAAAATCCGAATAATGCTGCGTCACCGCCCATATGGTGAAAATCAGATGATAAGGATCGACCGGAGCTAAGCGCTTTTCAGCAATCCATCGATGAATGACAGCCGCTTTTTCATCGACCAGTTGCTTCAGGTGCCCTTTGAGAAAGTCAGAAATCGCTGGAGCGCCATGCAGAATTTCATTGGCGAAAAGGCGCGAAGCCTCCGGTTTCTTCGCCGACATTTCAAGCTTCACGGCGATATAGCGCCGCAATTCTTCCAGCGGGTCACCGTCCGGATTAATGTGCTCGAAAGGCTCCAGCCAGGTGGCGAGCGTATCTTCCAGCACGGTCACGTAGATGTTCTGCTTGCGCGGGAAATAATAAAGCAGGTTCGGCTTCGACATGCCTGCCTTCTCGGCAATCTGATCGACCGTCGAACCGCGAAAGCCATAAGCCGAAAAAACCTCCAGAGCGGCATCGAGGATAAGCCTGCGATTTATACCCTGAATGCGCGTCCCACCTTCCGACTTGTCGTTCGACATTTTCTCGTTCTCGACCATGTCGGTCCGTGAGTCTGAAGGAGCTGTGGCCATTTGACACCTTTCAGCAGTGTAGAATTTTTCAAAAGCGCTTGACCATATTCAAACGCTCTTCTAGCCTGCAATTTGACCAACTAGTCAAGTTTTTGCCCGCAAGGCAAGAATATTGTGGCCAAAGAGCCGGGTCGTGGGAACATATATTGGCGGGTGGATGCGGGCTAGCAGTATAATGGCTCGAATTTGAACGCACATACATAATGCGGAGGCAGAGCGCATGGTGCTCACCAGCAATCTTAGAGTCAACGGCGATCGTCTTTGGGACAGTCTGATGGACATGGCCCAGATCGGCCCCGGTGTGCGCGGTGGTAACAACCGCCAGACCTTGACTGATGAAGACGGCGAAGGCCGCAAACTGTTCCAGAGCTGGTGCGAAAAATCCGGGCTTTCCATGGGCGTGGACACGATGGGGAACATGTTCTTCACGCGCCCCGGCGAAGATGCCGAAGCCGATCCGGTCTATATGGGCAGCCATCTCGACACGCAGCCGACTGGCGGCAAATTCGATGGCGTGCTGGGCGTGCTCGGCGGCCTCGAAGTCATGCGCACGCTCAACGATATGAATATCAAGACAAAGCGACCAATCGTCGTCGTCAACTGGACCAATGAGGAAGGCACGCGATTTGCCCCGGCGATGCTCTCATCCGGTGTTTTTGCCGGTGTCCACGAGCAGGACTGGGCCTATCAGCGCACGGATGCCAAAGGTAAGAAATTCGGAGACGAACTGGAGCGCATTGGCTGGAAAGGCGATGAACCGGTTGGGCAGCGCAAAATCCATGCGATGTTCGAACTTCATATTGAACAGGGACCAATCCTTGAGGTCGAGCACAAGGATATCGGTGTTGTCACGCACGGTCAGGGCCTGTGGTGGCTGCAGGCAACCTTGACCGGCAAGGAAGCGCATACCGGCTCTACGCCTATGAAGATGCGCAAGAATGCAAGCCTTGGCCTCGGCAAGATGCTGCAGCTCGTCAACGAAATCGCCATGTCTCACCAGCCGGATGCAGTGGGCGGTGTCGGCCATATCGACGTCTCACCCAATTCACGCAATGTGCTTCCGGGCCAGATCGTTTTCACCGTGGATTTCCGCTCACCCAACGAGGATGTGCTGGACGACATGAAAACGCGGTTTGAAAAGGAAGCGCCGAAGATCGCCGCGGAACTGGGCATCGGTATCGAGATCGAGGTCGTAGGACATTTCGACCCGGTGACTTTTGATGATGGTTGTGTGGTGGCGATCCGCAATGCGGCGGAACGGCTGGGCTACAGCCATCGCAACATCGTTTCCGGTGCAGGCCATGATGCCTGCTGGGTCAATCGGTTCGCACCAACGGCCATGGTGATGTGCCCTTGTGTGGACGGGCTCAGCCATAATGAAGACGAGGATATTTCGAAGGAATGGGCGTCGGCGGGAACCGACGTGCTTCTGCATGCGGTATTGGAGACTGCTGAAATTGTAAGCTGATTTCACAACCATCCACTACTGCTACTGTTCGCAACAAAACCAAAAAGGGGAACGACGAACAATGGCAAAGGTCATCAAAGGCGGAACCGTCATCACGGCTGACCGCACCTTTAAAGCCGATGTTCTCATCGAAGGCGAAAAGATTGTCGCTGTCGGCGACAATCTCTCCGGCGATGAAGTCATAGATGCATCCGGCTGCTATATTATGCCGGGTGGCATCGACCCGCACACCCATCTGCAAATGCCCTTCATGGGGACCTACTCTTCCGACGATTTCGATACTGGAACAGCGGCTGCCCTTTCCGGCGGCACGACGATGGTAGTCGATTTCGTGCTGCCGGATTCCGAAGGCAACCTGCTCGACGCACTTCAGGAATGGTTCCAGAAAGCAGGCAAGGCGCGCACTGATTATTCGTTCCACATGGCGATCACCGGCTGGAACGAGCGCACTTTCAATGAAATGGCCGAGGTGGTGAAGCGCGGCATCAATACCTTCAAGCACTTCATGGCCTATAAGGGCGCTTTGATGGTGAATGATGACGAGATGTTCGCCTCGTTCCAGCGTTGCGCGGAGCTGGGTGCCATGCCGCTCGTTCATGCTGAAAACGGCGACATTGTTGCGCAGTTGCAGGCCAGGCTGATGGCCGAAGGCAACGATGGGCCGGAAGCCCATGCCTATTCGCGTCCGCCGGAAGTGGAAGGCGAAGCAACCAATCGCGCCATCATGATTGCCGATCAGGCAGGCGTTCCGCTTTATGTCGTGCATGTTTCCTGCGAGCAGAGCCATGAAGCGATCCGCCGTGCCCGGCAAAAGGGTATGCGCGTGTTCGGCGAGCCTTTGATCCAGCATCTGACGCTTGACGAAAGCGAATATCATAACAAGGACTGGGACTATGCGGCACGCCGTGTGATGTCTCCGCCATTCCGTGACAAGGTCAATCAGGACAGCCTGTGGGCCGGTCTTGCGGCCGGAAGCCTGCAATGCGTTGCAACCGACCATTGCGCGTTCACCACCGAGCAGAAGCGTTACGGCATCGGCAATTTCACCAAGATTCCAAATGGAACGGGCGGCCTCGAAGAACGCATGCCGGTGTTGTGGTCGCGCGGCGTGCGCACTGGCCGCCTGACGCCAAACGAGTTCGTGGCTGTCACCTCGACCAACATTGCCAAGATTTTGAACATCTATCCGCAGAAAGGCGCTGTGCTGCCGGGCGCGGATGCCGATCTTGTCATATGGGATCCGGAGGCCACCAAGAAGGTTTCTGCAAAAACACAGCATTCCTCCATTGATTACAACGTGTTCGAAGGCTTTGAACTCAAGGGCCTGCCGAGAACGACGCTTTCACGCGGGCGTATCGCATTCGACAAGGGCCACGTCACGGCAGAGCCCGGTGACGGACGCTTCATCGAGCGCGAGCCGAACGGTGCCGTCAATCGGGCGCTGTCACAATGGAAGGAAATCGTTGCGCCCCGCAAAGTGGAGCGCAGCGCCGAACATATGCCAATAGGGGTCTGAGACATGGCCATCGTCCAGCTTCGGGAACCGCGCATGAGTTTGAATGACAGCATGGCCCCGGAACGGGGCGAGGCAAATGCGCAGACAGTGATCGACATCAAAGACTTGTCGCTCGTCTTCGAGACGAATGACGGACCTGTCCATGCGCTGTCCAACATTGATCTTGCCGTCAAGCGCGGCGAGTTCGTTTCTTTCATCGGACCTTCGGGATGCGGCAAGACCACGTTGATGCGCGTCGTGGCCGACCTGGAGCAACCAACATCAGGCTCCGTAACGGTGAACGGAAAGACGCCTGAACAAGCCCGCCTTGATCGCTCCTACGGCTATGTCTTTCAGGCGGCCGCTCTGTTTCCCTGGCGCACCATCGAAGACAATATCAGCCTGCCGCTGGAGATTATGGGGTTCTCCAAGGCAGAAAGGCGCGAGCGGATCGAAAAGAACCTCGCGCTTGTCAACCTGTCAGGCTTTGGCAAAAAATATCCCTGGCAACTTTCCGGCGGCATGCAACAGCGTGCATCGATAGCTCGTGCTTTATCATTCGATCCGGACATGCTGCTGATGGACGAGCCCTTCGGCGCTCTGGACGAAATCGTGCGTGACCATCTCAATGAACAGCTTCTCAAGCTTTGGGCCGCGACCCGCAAAACCGTGATTTTCGTCACACATTCGATCCCGGAAGCGGTGTTTCTCTCGACCAAGATCGTTGTCATGAGCCCACGACCGGGCCGCATTCATGAAGTCATCGATTGCGATCTTGGTCCTGACAGACCGCTTGAGATTCGCGAATCTGAAGCATTCCTGAAAATTGCGCATCGGGTTCGTGAGGGGTTACGTCTGGGGCATATCCATGATTGAGGATACTCAGAAACCGCAGCGTGCTGGAGATCGCCCATGAAAGGCTTTCTGCACGATAGATTCATTCCGGTGGCAACCATACTCGCCGTCATTATTGCGCTTTGGTACGGCCTGGCGGTGGTGCTCAACGCGCCGTTCGAGCGGGATCAGGCGACACGCGCAGGGACAGAAATCCCCTTCTCGACGCTTGTCGCCAATACGATGCATCAGGACCGTCCGGTCCTGCCTGCACCGCATCAGGTAGCTGAAGAAATCTGGAAAACCGTCTTTGGAGTCAAACCGAGTTCCAAACGCAGCCTGATCTATCACGGATGGGTCACATTATCGTCCACCCTGCTCGGTTTTGTGCTGGGATCGGCATTGGGGGTTCTTCTCGCCGTGGGAATTGTTCATTCCCGCACACTCGACAAAAGCCTGATGCCATGGATCATCACCTCGCAGACGATCCCGATCCTTGCCATCGCGCCGATGATTATCGTGGTGCTGAATGCCATTGGCATATCGGGCTTGCTGCCCAAAGCCATCATCTCGACCTATCTCTCCTTCTTTCCCGTGGCGGTGGGAATGGTGAAGGGGCTGAGGTCGCCTGATGTGATGCATCTCGATCTCATGCGTACCTACAATGCATCGAGATCGCAGGTGTTCTGGAAACTGCGCTGGCCTGCGGCCATGCCGTTCCTCTTCACATCGATGCAGATCGCTGTCGCGATCAGCCTCGTTGGCGCGATTGTCGGTGAATTGCCAACCGGCGCGGTCGCCGGCCTCGGTGCCCGGTTGCTTGCAGGTTCCTATTACGGCCAGACCGTACAGATATGGGCAGCACTCGTTGCAGCCGCTCTGATGGCTGCGGTGCTGGTTGCGCTGATAGGCGTTGCGGCACAGCTTGTGAACCGGCGCATGGGCGTAAAGCCGGAAAGGGCAGCCACATGATGACAGGCATCCTATCCGTCGCAGCGTTAATAGCAGTTTCATGGCTGCTTGTGGGCTGGGTCGCAAGTCTGAAGACCCGCAACCCTTTGGGCCAAAAGCTTCTGGATATCGCAGTGCCCGCGCTGTTCGGCATCGCAATGCTGATGCTCTGGGAGGTAACCGTCCGGCTTTTCGCTATTCCTCAGGTTCTCCTTCCTGCACCATCGGCAATCTGGGCACGCATAGCGGCATCCGTACCAATTCTCTGGGCGGATTTCAGGCAGACCTTTTTGAAGGCCGTCATTATCGGCTATGTTGCCGGATGCGGTCTCGGTTTTGTAACCGCCATCATTGCAGACCGGATTCCATTCCTGAGAAAGGGGCTGTTGCCGCTCGGCAATCTGGCTGCAGCACTTCCCATCGTGGGCGTCGCGCCAATCATGGTGATGTGGTTTGGCTTCGACTGGCAATCGAAAGCTGCGGTGGTCATCATCATGACCTTCTTTCCCATGCTGGTGAACACGGTTGCGGGCCTTGCCAGTACCGGGGCAATGGAACGGGACATGATGGAGACCTACGGCTCAAGCTACTGGCAGACATTGTTCAAGCTGCGTCTCCCAGCGGCCATGCCATTCATCTTCAACGCGCTCAAGATCAATTCCACCCTCGCGCTTATCGGAGCGATCGTGGCGGAATTTTTCGGCACGCCGATTGTCGGCATGGGCTTCCGCATCTCTGCGGAAATCGGGCGCATGAATGTGGACATGGTCTGGGCTGAAATCTTCGTAGCCGCTCTTGCGGGGTCGCTCTCATACGGGCTGATTGCGCTGATCGAGCGCAGAATGACATTCTGGCATCCTTCATACAGGAGGGCATAAGCCTGAATATTTGGCATCTGCAAGAATAAGGTAGACCAAAGCGCATTCCGAAAAGTGGGAACCGGTTTTCGGGCAAAATGCGCGCAATAAAAAAGAACCAGAGGAGAACTGAAATGAAAAAGGCAATTTCTTTATGCCTTGGAACAGCCGGACTGGCGCTCGCGCTCATGAGCAGTTCCGCAATGGCAGCCGACAAGCTGACCTTGCAGCTCAAATGGGTGACGCAGGGACAATTCGCCGGCTACTATGTAGCCAAGGACAAGGGCTTTTATGAGGAAGAAAATCTCGATGTCGATATCAAGCCGGGCGGACCGGACGTCGCTCCACCGCAGGTGATTGCCGGTGGCGGTGCAGATGTTGTGGTTGACTGGATGCCGTCGGCGCTTGCGACCCGTGAAAAAGGCGTCCCGCTCGTCAACATCGCGCAGCCCTTCAAGAAGTCCGGCATGATGCTGACCTGCCGCAAGGACACCAACATCACCAAGCCGGAAGATTTCAGGGGGCGCACGCTCGGTGTCTGGTTCGGTGGCAATGAATATCCGTTCCTCTCATGGATGAGCCACCTGAAAATTCCGACCGAAGGCGGCAAGGATGGCGTGACGGTTCTGAAACAGGGCTTCAACGTCGATCCGCTGATCCAGAAGCAGGCCGACTGCATTTCCACCATGACCTATAATGAATATTGGCAGGTGATCGATGCAGGCATTCCAGCCGATCAGCTCGTCGTCTTCCCATATGAAGAACAGGGCGTCGCCACGCTGGAAGACGGGCTCTATGTGCTGGAAAAGAGCCTCGACGATCCGGCGATGGTCGACAAGCTGGCTCGCTTTGTCCGCGCATCAATGAAGGGCTGGAAATATGCCTCCGAAAATCCGGGGGAAGCCGCCGATATCGTACTCGAAAATGATGCTTCCGGCGCACAGACCAAGCAAGTTCAGGAGCGTATGGTCAAGGAAATCGGCAAGCTGGTCGATGGCTCCGATGGCACCCTTGATGTAGCGGCTGCCGATCGCACGGTGGAGACGTTGCTTGGCGGCGGTTCCGATCCGGTCATTACCAAGAAACCGGAAGGCGCATGGACCGCCAAAATAACCGACGCTATGAAGAAGTGATCGAGTTTTAAATGAAAAAAGAAACCGGCCCCAAAAGGCCGGTTTCTTTTTTGTTTATTCCGCCGGTTCAGCGGTGCCGCCTCTTTGCGACTTTCCCTTGAGCGCATGGTTGAGTTCCCGCTCAAGCCGCGCTTCTTCCTCGGCTTTGGGCTGCGTAAAGCGCCCGAGCAGAAGATAGGCGACCGGCGTTACATAAAGCGTAGCTATCGTTGCAAGGCCGAGGCCACCAACAATAACCCAACCCAGAGCCACACGGGCTTCAGCACCGGCGCCGCTTGCCAAAACCAGCGGCACACCGCCAAGCACGGCACAGATCATCGTCATGCAGACAGGGCGAAGACGAATGTTGGACGCTTCCTCGATTGCTTCACGAACGCTCAAGCCCTTATCACGCAATTGATCCGCGAATTCGACAATCAGGATACCGTTCTTGGCCATGATGCCGACCAGAAGCACGAGGCCGATCTGGCTATAGACGTTCAGGCTCGTACCGGTGAGCAGCATGGCGAAAACGGCACAACCAAGCCCAAGAGGAACCGTCGCCATCACGATCAGCGCACTGACAAAGCTTTCAAACTGCGCTGCCAGCACCAAAAGAATGATGATGATGGCAAAACCGAATACCATTGCCAGACCGCTTGAAGTTTCGCTGAGCGTCGAGGCTTCCGCCAGCGGAATGATATGACTTCCCGGCGGCAACAAAGGTGCTGCGATTTCCTGCGCGGCCTTATAGGCGTCGCCCAAGGCAAAGTCGTCACGCAGATTTGTCGTTATCGAGACCGAACGCTGGCGCGTCTCGCGATTGAGCTGTGGCGGGACGGCTTTCTCAACAACTGTCGCGATGGACGACATCGGTACGTAGCGACCGTCTGTCGTCTTCATGAATACATTCTCAAGATCGGTCGGATCGTTGATCGGATTTGTAGTGGCAACGAGTTTCACATCGAAACTGCGATCCCCTACATAGACCGATCCGATCTTGCGACCATCGAGTACCGACTGCACGGCATTGGCAAGCCCCGTGATGTCGATACCGAGATCGGAGGCCCGTTCGCGATTAATCTCGACGGAAAGCTGCGGCTGGGTCGGTTCCACAGAAAGTCGCGGCTGGACAAAGCGCGGATCCTTTTCCAGCGCGGCAACGACCGCCTGGGCAGCAGGCTGTAGCTTGGCATAGTCGCTGCCGACTATGGCAAACTGCAAGCCATTACCCGCACCGCGAATACCAAGGCTGTTCGGCTGGGTGGTAAAGATACGCACTGCCGTTATGCCTTTGATGCGCTCGGTAATGTCAGCCATGATTTCCTGCTGGCTGCGTGCGCGTTCCTTCCACGGTGCCAATGTCAGGACGACAAAACCGTTATTGGACGATCCGCCGGAGCCTGCGATGGCATAGGTAGTGGTGATTTCTCCGCTATCGCGCAGAGGCTGGACTGCCTCTTCGATCTTGTCGAGCTGTGACTGGAGGAACTCCACACTGATGCCCTGCGGCCCATTGATACGCAGCAGTGCAACGGCGCGATCTTCCGAGGGCGTCAGTTCCTGACGGATCAGGCCGTAGCCTATAAAGGACGCGCCTGCGAAAAGCGCGGCCACGAGCACAACAACGAACGGCGCCGACAGACAGATGTGCAGCGTCTTTTTATAAAAGCTCGCGAGCCCGCCGCCGATACGACGCAGGAAAAGCGGACCGTGGCCGCCATCTTCCCCACTTCCTTCCTTGAGGAAACGAGAAGCAAGCATCGGACAAAGCGTCAGCGCTACAACTGACGACAGAAGAACTGCAATCGCCAGCACGAAACCGAATTCACGGAACAGGCCACCCGCCTGCCCCGGCAAAAACGAAATGGGAACAAAGACTGCCGCCAAAGTCAGCGTGGTAGCGATAACAGCAAAGAAGACTTCCTGTGTGCCAAGCACTGCCGCAGCGCGCGGACCCATGCCCTGATTGCGTCGCCGGACAACGTTTTCCAGCACCACGATTGCATCATCCACCACGAGACCTGTGGCGAGCACCAACGCCAGAAGGGTGAGAATATTGACCGAGAAGCCCGCCAGATAGATGGCTGCGATTGTACCAATGAGCGCGACGGGCATCGACAAGGCCGGGATGAGCGTAGCGCGTATATCCCACAGGAACATGAAGATGATCGCAACGACGATAATCACCGATGCGATCAGCGCGATTTCCACCTCGTGGATTGCACCATTGATGAAATTCGCGTCATCGCTGGTAACGGCAATATTGACGCCCTCGGGCAAAGTCTTCTGCAGATTGGCAACCGCTGCGCGAATACCCTCCGAGATGTCGAGCGTATTCGACTGTGCCTGACGCACGATGCCGAGACCGATTGCCGTCTTGCCATTGGAACGAACTGCCGAGCTCTCGACATCCGGCCCAAGCGTAACGGTTGCGACATCGCGGATTTGCGTGCGTCCCTTGATGTAGACGTTCTCGAAATCCTCGGGCTTTTCCAGATTGGCCGTAGCACGGACAACGATGGACTGATCGGCGCTGCGCAAGGAGCCAGCCGGAGCATCCAGCCCCATGGAGGACAACGCCGAGCTTATATCGGCGATGGTCAGACCGTAGCTTGCAAGGCGCGCCTGATTGATATCGATACGGAAAATCTTGTCGCGGTCACCGTTGATCTGGACGTCAGCAACACCCGGAACCGCGGACAGGATATCCTGTATCTGGTCTTCGACCAGCACCGTCATGTCATCGACCGACATGGTGTCGGACGTAACCGCCAGGCGCATCACCGGATCGGCATTGGAATCCGCCTTGATGATACGTGACGGATCTGCCTCTTCCGGCACGTCATTGGCGACACGGGAAATCGCGTCGCGCATATCGGCGGCTGCAACGTTGAGGTCCACACCGTCGTTAAACTCCACCGTGACACGGCTGCGTTCAAACGACGATGTCGAAGAAATAGACTTCACGCCCGAAACACGCGCGACAGCGTTTTCGAGAACCTGGGTTAACTGACGGTCAATGGTTTCAGCGGATGCACCACTGAAATCCGTGCTGATTGTTACGACAGGACGGTCAACGTCCGGCAGTTCGCGAATATCGACGCCCGTGAAGGCTGCAAGACCCGCGACGACAATCAGGACATTGATAACGAAAGCAAACACCGGGCGGCGGACGAAAAGTGCCGTCGATCCGCCGTTACCGGATGGGGAATTGTGACTTGTCACGCGTTTACCCTCATCCTGCAGCAGGTTTTACCGAGGCAGGATCGGCGAGTGCTGTGCCCTGCTCGTCCTTTACGCGTACGGGCGCATCGTCCCGCACGGTTTGAACGCCCTGCGTAACGATCATGTCGCCCTGCTTCACCGCGCCATCGATCAGAATGTTGGTTGAATTGCGCTGAACGATACGAGCGTCAATTTTCTTGGCAACACCGTTTTCAACGCGCCAGACATAGGAACCGTCCGCTCCCCACTGAATGGCAAGCGGATCGACCGAAGGATAGCGATCCCCCGGAAACAGAACTGTGACGGAGAACGACATGCCTGCGCGCAGACGATCCTGCGTATTCGGCACTTCCGCACGAACATGCAGCGTGCGGCTGGCCTCATCCAGCATGTTGTCAACCGCGTTGATCTCGCCGCTATAGGTCTCTCCGGGGAAAGCTGTCGATTCCGCAGTCAACGGCTGGCCAACCTTGATTTGCGGCGCAAAACGCTCCGGCACCCAAATATCGATCAGCACTTTCGACCGGTCGTCGATGCGTCCGATGGAGGTTTGCGCGGTAACGTAGTTACCCACATTGACAGGAAGGATACCGACAATACCGGTGATTGGCGCGCGAACCGTGCGGCGGCTCAATGCAAGCTGGGCGTCCTGCAAAGCGAGTTGCGCATTGGCGACGGCCAGTTCAGTCTCGACCACCTGAACTTCCGTCGCCGTATTCGTCGCTCGCAATTTTGCGATGCGCTGGCGGGTCGTCTGCGCATCCTTCAGCGCGGTCTGGGCTTTCGCGACAGCGATCTTCTCCGTCTCGGCATCGAGCTCCGCAACCGGATCACCCTCCTTCACGCCATCGCCAGCCTTGACGTAGAGCTTCGTCATATAACCACTGGAATATGGCGTTATCGACACGGTGCTGAGAGCCCGTGCCGAACCGATAGCCGTCAAACGGTTGTTGATGGTCTCTTCGCCAGCAGCCTCGACAACAACGAGCGGCGCAGATCGTCCGCCGCCGCTTTTGGGCGCTTCTTCGCCTGTTGCTGCGGCTTTCACCACATCGGTCTTGTTCTTATATGCATACCAGCTGCCAACGGCGACTGCAGCTATGAGCAGGCACAAGGCAATCTGCTTCCAGGATTTCATTCAGCTCTCCGGCAAGGTTTACCGTCACCCTGACGGACCTCGTATTCGAAACCATTATGTCGGACGCGGAAAATGCCAGCAAATAGTATCAGAATGATGATTGCCTTCACATTGCGCAAATCACGCATCCCATGAGGATGCATGGATTTTTCCGCCCAAGACTTTGCACACACGATCTTAAGGCGTCGAGTTAAATTTCGGTAATGCTACGCTGCAAGTTCGCATAAACGAATGCGTTCTTAACCGATTGAACAAAGGCTGTTGGATTTATCGGCCGGCTCCATATATAGGAGGCTACCTTTATGAATTGCGTTTCGACGGCACACCGGTTGAGGCACCGCGGCAATTGGGCCGGTTCGCCTCGAATTGGAAGCAGGCTATGGCGGTTGTTGAAAAAACCACAGATACGGGCGCCCCTTCCCCCGAAGCGGCCTCTCAGACTGCGACCGTTGAACGGCTCTCTCCAACGCAATTTACACGGCTACCCTGGCGTAACCGGCTTTCAAGCAAGCTGCTGCTGCTGACCGCCCTTGCCGTGCTGATTACCGAAGTTCTGATCTTTGTACCGTCCGTAGCCAATATGCGCGTGCGCTGGATGAGCTCGCGACTCGATACCGTGGGCGCTGTCAGCGAGGTTCTTGCCGCTGGCGGCAACATGGACGTGCCGCGCGACGTTCAGGACAAGGTCCTTCTGGCGACCGGTACCAAGGCTATCGCCATGCGTGAAGCCGGTGCCTCGCGTCTGCTTGCCATGTCGGAAGTTCCCGGCAAGATCGATCAGGTTATCGATCTTAACAATATCAGCGAAGCGGCTGCGATATGGGACGCATTCGGAACACTGTTCAACGGTGGAGACAGAACACTGCGAATCTACGGTTCCGTTTCACCGAACGGCTCTCCGGATCGTATCATTGAAATCGTGACTTCGGACGCGCCGCTTCGCCATGCCATGCTCATCTATGCGCGCAACGTGACTTTTATTTCGCTCATCATTTCCGTGATCGCGGCAAGCCTGATCTATCTGATCATTCACGAAATGCTTCTGCGGCCAGTGCGTATCATGCATCGCAACATGATCGATTTCGCCTCATCCCCGGACAATCCCGCGCTTATCCTCGTGCCCGAAAACCGCAAGGATGAGTTCGGCGTTGCCCAGCGCCAGATATCCCATATTCAAAGCGACCTTCAGCGAACGCTCAAGGAACAGAAACATCTGGCCGATCTCGGTCTGGCCGTTTCCAAAATCAACCATGACATGCGCAATATTCTGGCTTCCGCGCAATTGATGTCGGACAGGCTTGCGGATACCGAAGACCCGATGGTGCAGCGGTTTGCGCCCAAGCTCATTCGTACTCTCAGCCGCGCGATCAGCTATTCCGAAAGCGTCATGGCCTATGGCCGCTCGCAAGAAGCGCCACCGCGCCCGCGCCGGGTCCTCCTGCACACGATTATCTCGGACGTACGGGAAACCTTGAGCCCCAATTCAGAGAACAGCATCGAGTTCGAGAATCTCGTACCGGAGGACTTCGAGCTGAATGTCGATTCGGAACAGCTATTCCGCGTCCTGAGCAATCTGTGCCGCAATTCCGTTCAGGCGATGGAGCGTGACCAGACCAATGATGTCGCGACAGTGAAGCGATTGACAATTTCTGCCGGAAGAATCGGGACAACTGCGATCATCGGCGTCGAGGATACCGGTCCCGGTCTGCCGCAAAAGGCACGTGACAATCTTTTCACGGCTTTCAAGGGATCGACGCGCAGTGACGGTACTGGCCTCGGACTGGCCATCGCGCAAGAACTGATCCGCGCGCATGGTGGAACAATCGAGCTTCGTGAAGACCGTCCCGTTGGAGCGCATTTCGAGATTCGCATCCCTGATTTGCCGATGCAACGCGAGGACCGCAACAACCAGCGCACCGAAGAAAACGCCTAGGCAATCTGCCGTTGCACCAGCTTGCGACCGAAAAGCCCGGAAATGCGGGACCTGACAAGAAATCTTCACAGAACCACATTTTTTTCTAAGAAGACGCTTGCATTTAGCGATTTGTCCGATTATCAACCGCCCATCGCCGCAGCGAGCGGCACACAAGGCAAGCACCCGTAGCTCAGCTGGATAGAGCACCAGACTACGAATCTGGGGGTCAGAGGTTCGAATCCTTTCGGGTGCGCCATTTTTCTCAAGACAATTCAGTGATTTGCTTCGGCGCAAGCCGGACATGCTTACACATTGCTTTGCATATTTTCCGAACTGACTGATCGCGACCTCGTGACGTTTTTGCTCTCTCCGCTATATGTGGCTCGACATATCGGCATCACATTTCTGCAGTGGAATTTTTCTCATGAAGCATCACGCGCTTGTCTGGCTGCGTAACGATCTTCGAATCAACGACAATCCCGCACTGGATGCAGCCGCCGAAACAGGCGAGCATATCACAGCGGTTTATGTTCATGAGACTCTAGCCGAGATTCGCGCGCCAGGCGGTGCCGCGCGGTGGTGGCTCGATCAGAGCCTGAAAGCGATAGGAAAGCAGCTCGCTGATCGTGGTATTGCACTTCTCATCGAGACCGGTGATCCGAGGAATATTCTTCCTCACCTGATTGCAAAATTGGCCATAACCGAACTGTTCTGGAACCGTCGCTACGCACCGGCAGAGCGTGAATTCGATGCAGAACTGAAGGCACAACTCAAGGAGAGCGGAACCGGTGTGACCTCATTTCCCGGTAACCTTCTTCTTGAGCCCTGGGAGCTCAAGACGGCCAGCGATACGCCCTATCAGGTCTTCACCCCTTTCGCCAAAGCGTTGCGTCACCATCACATTCCCCGCCCGCTTTCGCGCAGGCAATGGGATATGAAACCAACACAGGAAATCTGCTATTCGCCCAACGTTCCTTCCTGGGCGAAAAAGTTCGATGGGCTTTGGAATGTTGGAGAAGACGCGGCGCGCGACTGCCTGACACGTTTCCTGGAGAACACGCTGTCGACCTATACCGAGGATCGTGATGTTCCCGGCATCGACGGAACTTCAAGACTTTCACCTCATTTGCGGTTCGGTGAAATCAGCGCGCATCAGGCGTGGTATGCCACGCTGGCGTTTATGGACGAGCACCACTCGGCACGCGCTGGCGGCGAAAAGTTTCTGTCCGAGCTGATCTGGCGCGATTTTAACTATCACCAACTCTATCACCGCAGAGACATCAGCCGATACGATATGCGTGACGCCCTCTCCGGCGTCGCATGGCGTGATGATCCGGCTGCATTCGAAGCGTGGCGACGCGGACAGACAGGCTTTCCCATCATCGATGCCGGTATGCGTCAGCTTTGGGCCACCGGATGGATGCACAATCGCGTGCGAATGCTCGTGGCATCTTTTCTCACCAAGAATCTGCTCATCGACTGGCGGAAAGGCGAAGATTGGTTATGGGATACGCTCGTGGATGGTGATGTCGCCAGCAATCCGGGTAGCTGGCAATGGGTGGCGGGCTGCGGCATGGACGCTGCGCCCTATTTCCGGGTCTTCAACCCAATTCTGCAGGGTGAAAAATTCGATGCCGAGGGACGATATGTCCGGCATTGGGTGCCAGAGCTATCCGGCCTGTCGAACAAATGGCTGCACAAGCCATTTGAGGCACCCAGCGATGTGCTGGCCAGTGCTGGAATTGCGTTGGGCAGTACCTATCCCAAACCAATCATTGATTTGCAGGCCTCACAACGCGAGGCCCGCAAACGGCTCAACAGCCAGCCGTAATCAGCGCGGTTCCAGTCCGCCATTCTCAACGATAAAGTCGATGATTTCCGGAACGCCCTTGCCGCGATGGAGGTCGGTGAAACCGAATGGACGCTTGCCGCGCATGCGTGCCGCATCGCCTTGCATAATATCGAGATCGACATGAACATGAGGAGCAAGATCGCTCTTGTTGATCACAAGAAAATCTGACCGCGTGATACCCGGACCGCCTTTGCGCGGAATTTCCTCGCCCTGACAAACAGAGATGACATAAAGCGTCAGGTCCGCCAGATCAGGTGAGAAGGTGGCTGCGAGATTGTCACCCCCGGATTCGATGAAGACGATCTCCAGATCGGGAAACCGCCGGTTCATTTCGGCAATTGCCTGCAGATTGATGGAGGCATCCTCGCGGATTGCCGTATGCGGGCATCCCCCCGTTTCGACGCCCATGATCCGATCTTCGGACAAAGCTTGAGAACGCGCCAGAATGAGGGCGTCTTCCTGCGTGTAGATATCATTGGTAATCACGGCGACCGAGTATTTATCACGCAGCGCTTTGCAAAGCTTTTCGGTCAGCGTCGTCTTTCCCGATCCCACCGGTCCACCGATGCCTATACGCAAGGGTCCGTTTTTCTGTGTCATGTGCGAAAAAGCCTCGAATGTTGGGTTTCGTGTTTCATGGCCATGATGTCGCTAATGTAAGTCGCGGAACCAAGGTCACTCAATGAAGTTTTTTCTATTCGCGCCGCTGTTTCGGCGAGAACCGGTTCCAAATCCGACATTGTCGCAGTCACGCCGCTTTGCCCCATGACCGAAAGACGGATCGATGCCTGCAAAAGATTGATACAGAAGGCTTGCAGAAAGGCGGCGAGTGTCAATCCAAGCGATATTCCGTTGCCGCCCGCTACGGCACCGACTGCCACCGGATAGGGACAATCAGCTGGCAGGCGGTCGAAGATGGAGTTGGGCCAGCTTCGGGCTGCGGCCAGAAACGCTTCGCCTTGCAGCATCGTTTCCATATGGCGTTCGCGCGAACCGGCCAGTGCTTCGGCCAATTCTGCAACCTCGACAAGATCGCCTTCGACAACCGCACGCCGCCAGCTTTCCGCGCAAAGCACGGCATCGTTCCAGCCGGAGCCACGTGTTACAAGCCAGCGCAGCCAATCGCCCATCGTGGCTGTGTCTGCGACATAGCCATCATGGACGGCCCGCTCCAGCCCATGGCTATAGCTGAACGACCCGACCGGAAAGACGGGCGACAGCCAGGCCATCAGCCGCAGCAGAGCGGTGGTGGTATTAGTCGTGGTGGTGGTGATGATGTTCATGATCGTGTTCGTGATGACCATGATGATGATCGTGGTCATGCCCATGGTCATGATGCGAATGGCCGCCGGAATAAGCACCGCGTAGCGGACTGAATATAGCCGTTACATCAGTAACTGTCGCACCAAGCCCCTCAAGCATCGCCTTTATGACATGGTCGCGAAGAATGAAAATGCGATCACTCTCGATCTGGGCCGCGAGGTGGCGGTTGCCGATATGCCAGGCGAGTTCGGCAATATGCAGCGGATCACGCCCAAGGATTTCGTAAAGTTCCTCGCTTGCGGCGCGGATTTCGATCTCGCGCCCGTCATCGAGGACGAGCCGGTCGCCGTGCTCAAGCACAATTGGCTCTGCAAAATCGACGAGCACCTTCTCGCCGCCTTCCAGAACGATGGCCTTGCGCCGCAAATGACGTTCATCGCGTTCGAGAACGGCGTGGCCCGCAGGCACGGCATCGATCACCTTATCTGCACGAATAATGGCAGTGGCACGAAACATTTGTTTGCCTTTCAAGATCAAAACATGAAGTAACGTTGCGCCATTGGCACGACGTCGACGGGCTCGCAGGTCAGAAGTTCGCCATCCGCGCGCACCTCATAGGTTTCCGGGTCAACTTCCATTTGCGGCATCGCATTGTTGAGGATCATGGAATGTTTGCCGATACCGCCTCTGGTATTGGCCACGGCAATCATCTGCTTGTCCACCCCAATCTTCTCTCGAAGCCCTTCATCCATTGCGGCCTGCGAAACGAAGGTAATGGACGTATTGGTGCGGGCTTTCCCGAATGAGCCAAACATCGGGCGGTAATGCATCGGCTGCGGCGTTGGAATCGAGCCGTTCGGATCACCCATCGGCGCGGTTGCGATCCAGCCGCCAAGCAATACCATTTCCGGCTTGATGCCGAAGAAAGCAGGGTTCCACAAAACGAGATCGGCGCGCTTGCCGACTTCCACCGAACCGATTTCATGCGCCATGCCATGGGCGATAGCGGGGTTGATGGTGTATTTCGCAATGTAGCGGCGCGCCCGGTAATTGTCATTGCCCGGCTTGTCGTCGGGAAGACTACCGCGCTGCTTCTTCATCTTGTCCGCGGTTTGCCAGCAGCGAATAATCATTTCGCCGACACGGCCCATAGCCTGACTGTCGGAGGAAATGATGGAGAACGCTCCCATATCGTGCAGGATGTCTTCTGCCGCAATGGTTTCCTTGCGGATACGGCTTTCTGCAAAGGCAATATCTTCCGGGATTGCCGGGGACAGATGATGGCACACCATCAGCATGTCGAGGTGCTCTGCAATCGTATTGACCGTGTAAGGCCGGGTCGGGTTTGTCGAAGCCGGCAACACGTTCGGATACTGACACACGCGAATAATATCCGGAGCGTGTCCGCCACCCGCGCCCTCCGTATGGAAGGAATGGATCGTGCGCCCCTTGAAGGCGTTGAGCGTATCTTCGACGAAGCCGCCTTCGTTCAGCGTATCGGTATGGATCGCAACCTGAATATCGAACCGGTCTGCGACCGAAAGGCAATTATCGATCGCAGCCGGTGTCGAGCCCCAGTCCTCATGCAGCTTCAAACCGCAAGCGCCGGCGCGGATCATTTCTTCCAATGCACCGGGCAGTGAAGCGTTTCCTTTGCCGAACACACCGATATTCATCGGCAGGCCGTCGAACGATTGGATCAGCCGGGCTATATGCCACGGCCCCGGCGTGCATGTGGTTGCAAGCGTGCCGTGAGCCGGTCCGGTACCGCCACCCACCATGCAGGTGATGCCTGCATTAAGTGCTTCATCCACTTGTTGCGGTGAGATGAAATGGATATGCGTGTCGATACCGCCCGCCGTGAGGATCTTGCCTTCACCCGCGATAATCTCCGTACCGGGGCCGATGATGATCGAAACGCCGGGCTGCGTATCCGGATTTCCGGCCTTTCCGATCACCGCGATACGCCCGTCGCGAAGCCCCACATCGGCCTTGTAGATGCCGGTATGATCGAGGATCAGAGCATTGGTAATGACTGTATCCATCGCACCGTCGGCGCGCGACATCTGGCTTTGTCCCATACCGTCGCGGATAACCTTCCCTCCGCCAAACTTCACCTCTTCGCCATAGGTGGTGAGGTCCCGTTCGACTTCGATAAACAGTTCCGTATCGGCGAGACGCACCTTATCGCCAACAGTAGGGCCGAACATTTGCGCATAGGTGGCGCGACTAATTCTGGCTGGCATGAAATGTCTCCGTCACCTGTTCTAAAGCTTTCCCATGACCATCTGGCGAAATCCGTAGATCTCGCGCTTGCCGCTCACGGGAACCAATGTCACGTCGCGTTCCTGACCGGGCTCGAAGCGCACGGCAGTTCCGGCTGCAATATCCAGCCGCTGTCCGAGCGCCTTGTCGCGTTCGAAAGAAAGGGCCGCATTCACTTCGTAAAAATGAAAATGGCTGCCGACCTGGATGGGGCGGTCGCCGGTATTGGCGACCTTGATCGTGATGGTGGGTTGGCCCTGATTGAGTTCAATATCGCCGTCCTGCGTAATAATTTCGCCGGGGATCATGTCACACCTCACCCGGCCATCAGCATCAGGCCGCCAAGTGCGGTAGCGCCACCGGCCAGACGCAAAGCAATTCTGCCATTCTTGCCCGCCAGAAGCCGTCCTGCGGCAAGGCCGATACCCATGCCGGCGGCGTGTAGCAGTGCGGTCGCAAGCGCAAATCCAGCCGCATAGGAGAGGAATGTCGCCCCTCCGATTTCTCCGCCATGCGCATGTCCGTGAAAGAAGGCAAAGAAACCGGCAATAAGCGCACCGACAACCGGAGAGACCGGGAGGGCAAGCGCCACCATAAGACCCAGCACGACGACCGAAGCCAGGATGACCGGCTCCACGAAGGGCAGTGGCATGCCCAGAAGTGCCGCCACAAAGCCAAGCAGCATCACGCCGACAAATGCCGCTGGCACGACGAAGAGTGCCCGTCCACCGAGCATGGCGGCCCAAAGCCCGACCGCAACCATCGCCAGGATATGGTCTGCGCCGGAGAGCGGATGCGTGAAGCCCGCCGCAAACGAGCCATGTTCGGCCGGATTGAGATGGGCAAAGGCAGGGCTTGCGGTGAGCGCCATCGCTACCGCGGCGAGAACCGTAGTCTTCTTCATTATCGTACCTTTCAAAAAACAGGTTCGCTTCGGCGAAACCTGAAAATCAGCGAATTGGCTCGTGAACCGTCACGAGCTTTGTGCCATCGGGAAATGTGGCTTCGACCTGAATGTCGTGGATCATTTCGGGCACACCATCCATCACCTGTTCACGGGTGATAACGTGCGCGCCTGCTTCCATAAGGTCGGCGACTGAGCGCCCATCGCGGGCACCTTCAACGACAAAATCGCTTATCAGTGCGATCGTTTCCGGATGATTGAGTTTTACCCCGCGCTCCAGACGGCGGCGGGCAACCATGGCGGCCATGGCGATCAAAAGCTTGTCTTTTTCCCTGGGCGTCAAATTCATGACTTCATTCCAACTTCATACTTTCAAAGCGGTATGCATTCCGCTGGCGTTAAAAGCGGCGGGATTGCCGCGAACTCAAAATGTCCAAACTTTGGGCAGTCCTGCCTTGCCGTTAAGCAGGGCAAGCAATGGCCCCAGACGTTTGCGCAAGGTGTAACTATCCGGCGCGTAAAGCCGCATCATCAGTTTCGTTGCAGGGCCAACCTGCCAGAGACTGGCACCGCCTTCCTCTCCAATGATCTGCCGGGCGGCTTCCAGATGTCTCCCGGCTTCCCCTGAAATCAGAAGCACGGTGGCGACGGCAAACGCCCCATCCGTCGCTGGACGCGCTTGCAATTCGGCCCCAACATCTGGTCCCAGCCGAAACTCTTCGGCATGCACAAGCCTCCCATCGGGCCGCCCACCCAACCGCACACGCCAACGGTCACTGAACATCGCTTCATCAACCCGCTCACCCATGGCAAGGCGCCCGAATATGGTCGCCTCCACCACCAGGATTTCCGCCCCTTCCTCCAATTCGACATCCAGCGTTCGTGACAACACGGATTGATTGAACAGAATGGTTTCCTGCGGAAGCCAAGCAAGACGCGTGCCTTTTGCAGCCTTCAAGCGCGTGGCAATGCGTGCCTCGCCGCCCCCTGAGCGATAGATGCGCTCACAGGCCTGCGTGGTAATGACAGCCGAAGCGTTTTCGCCAAGCTCCACATCCCATCGCAGTCGGTCACCGCCCGTCAGCCCTCCTGATGTGTTGATCAGGATTGCTTCCAGCGGATCGCCTCCGACCTGCGGCATGCGGATCTTGGCTGCGCCTTCCTGGTAAAGCCTGGAAATGCGCGAACGCCCGTCCTTGAAATGTATCGAAAGCCCACCCAGCCCGTTGACGCGCTGCGAGGAGAGCTCCGCTAACTTATTGTTATTTATTATCATCTGCGCGAATCTCGTATTGCTCTTCTAAAGCAGAACCGAGCGCAGAATAAAGGGGGGTGGGGGTGCGGCAGGACGCCGCCATATATTGGAAAGCTTGAAAATGTTTCATCAAAAGCCACGGCAATCCCACCCGAAGCAATGTTTCGGATGGGATTGATCGGTCAGTTTTTTCCGGTCAAATACGCATTGCCGCCGGGTGCGTGACCGTCTTTCGATAGAGATGCCAGGTCGCATGACCAAGGATGGGTATCACTACCGCCAACCCGGCAAACATCGTGGCAAAACCGACAATTAGCAACGCGGTTACGATTGCAGCCCAGAGCAGCGATTCCATGGGGTTGCGCATGACGACACGCAACGATGTCGCAACCGCCGCCGCAGCGCCGCAATCCTGATCAAGCAGCATCGGGAAAGTCACAATCGTCGAGCACAGGACAACGATTGCAAAAAGCAAACCAATGCCACAACCGGCAAAAATCAGGCTCCGTCCCTCTTCCGTTGACGACACCTGATTCATCAACATTGAAAAGCTTTCGGGCGGCATCGGTCCGAAATAGTGAACATAGAGATTTTGAGCCACCAGCAGCCATGCAATAAATATTGCGAACAGAAAAGCACCGACAGCCACAATAGACGGCAATGCCGGAGAATGGCTCACATCGAGCGCACGTTTCCAGGATGTGTCCAGCCCTTCTTCACGGCGTCGGCTCATCTCATAAAGCGGCAGCGCAGCAATTGGCCCGATCAGGGCAAAGCCGGACATCAGAGGAAACAGGAGCGGCAACGCATTGGCGTTTGTGCTCCAGTAAGTGATGAGCAGCCCCGCCAGCGGATATATGAGACAAAGGAAAACGTAATGCGATGGCTTCGCCCAGAAGTCGTCGAAGCCCAGACGCAAGGCATCAAATACATCCGCCATGCGGATGCGCTTAACTTCAGGATAAAAGGCTGATTGGTCTCGACCTGCAACAACATGAAACTGTGCCATGACGCTCCTCCTGCGGGTGAGGCAGTCCTGACAGCAGGGACGGCGGTCAGGACATGGCCTGCACGCAATTTCTGGCTTTCGCACGTTCACCGGATAAAGCCGGTTTTCGTGACTCCAATTCGTCGGGCTAAAAAGCCTGACAGTCTGGCAAATAGTATACATCGAAAAGACTGGCGGCGAAAGAAATCGGCTCAATGAGATTGAATCCCGCGTGAACTGATCTCAAATCAGCACCCACACGCTCTCTCACGAAAGCATGGCAAGGCCAGTTTCTGAATTTTATCGGGGAATAATGGTGCTGCGAGAGAGGATTGAACTCTCGACCTCTCCCTTACCAAGGGAGTGCTCTACCACTGAGCTACCGCAGCAATCTCTTGAGTGCGGCGGACTTCTGCCACATCATTACGCAAATCGCAAGCAAGCAATTGCATTTCTTTTCACATAATGTGGAAATCTGCCGGACACGCATTTGAAAGCAGCTTTTCCGGCCCTTTTTCCCGTAGTAGAAGACCGCCATGAGCGAAAATACGACCAACAAAGAGAAACAAACCCAATCGGACCAGCGCAAAAAGCGCCGGGCCGAGGAGTTGCGCGCGAATCTGATGCGCCGCAAAGCCCAATCCAGATCGCGTCGCGCGGGCGAAGCGGATGAACGAAACGACGGCATCACCGCTGCCAGCGACGAGACAGACTGAGAATCGCACCATCAAAGCCTTCCTTGAAGATAGGGGGGCTCTGCGGTAAAAGCTCATTTCTGTTCTTCGCAGCGATGTCGTCCTATTGTGATTCGTATTTGACGTAATTTGGCCGCAAGACTCGTAATTTCATGACGCAACACCACCGCGCCGTATTGGCCGCCGGATTTGGTGAAATTTATCGGGCAAGGTATCGGCCCAGAAGGTGACACAGCATGGATCGCATCAAAATCGTTGGCGGCAACAAGCTCAACGGCATCATTCCAATTTCCGGCGCAAAAAACGCCGCTCTGCCGTTGATGATCGCCTCGCTTCTGACCGACGATACGCTGACGCTGGAAAATGTGCCGCATCTGGCCGATGTCGAACAGTTGATCCGCATCCTCAGCAATCATGGCGTTGATTATTCGGTCAATGGCCGTCGTGAGCATCAGGATGGAGCCTATTCGCGCACGATCCATTTCACTGCCCGCAATATCGTCACCACGACGGCACCTTATGAACTCGTTTCCAAGATGCGTGCGAGCTTCTGGGTGATTGCGCCTCTTCTCGCGCGCATGGGCGAAGCAAATGTTTCCCTGCCGGGCGGCTGCGCCATCGGAACGCGTCCGGTCGATCTTCTCCTCGAAGCTCTATTAGCTCTTGGAGCCGACATCGAAATCGAAAACGGCTATGCCAAGGCAAAGGCCAGGAACGGTCTCGTCGGCGCGCGCTACAAGTTCCCGAAGGTCTCCGTCGGCGCAACCCATGTCATGCTGATGGCAGCAGCCCTCGCCAAGGGCGAAACCGTCATCGAGAATGCCGCTCGCGAACCGGAAGTCGTCAATCTCGCCGACTGCCTCAATGCAATGGGCGCCAAGATCACCGGCGCCGGAACCAGCACCATCCATATTGATGGGGTCACCAACCTGTCGGGCGCGCGCGTCCGCGTTATTCCAGACCGTATCGAAGCTGGAACCTATGCCATGGCCGTCGCCATGACCGGCGGTGATGTGCTTCTGGAAGGCGCACAGGAAAGCCAGCTTTCCGCTGCGCTCGAAACGCTGCGACAGGCTGGCGCTGAAATCACCGAGACAAATAGCGGTCTTCGCGTTGTCCGTAACGGCCACGGTATTCACCCTGTTGACGTTACTACAGACCCTTTCCCCGGTTTCCCGACCGATTTGCAGGCACAGTTCATGGGCCTGATGACCAAGGCAAAGGGAACGTCGCGCATCACCGAAACCATTTTTGAAAATCGCTTCATGCATGTGCAGGAACTGGCACGTCTTGGTGCAAAAATCTCCCTGTCCGGCCAGACTGCAACCGTCGAAGGCGTGGAACGCCTGAAAGGCGCACAGGTGATGGCAACCGATCTTCGGGCCTCGGTTTCGCTTGTGATCGCTGGCCTTGCCGCTGAGGGCGAGACCCTGGTCAACCGCGTGTATCATCTGGATCGCGGCTTTGAGCGTCTGGAAGAAAAACTGTCCCGCTGCGGCGCGACAGTAGAACGTATCAGTGGCTGATCGGACCTAGCCGGAGTGACATTCAGTGCTCCGGCTTTTTCTTGCGCTACGCTAAAGATTCCAATCGAAGGGCGACAGGCTTGAAAAGCCTGTCGATTTTTTTGTTTTGACATGCCAAGTTGATAATTGGCCGAGCGGGTGATTGATTTTCTGCCTGTTGGGAGCAGTTATTAACCGACAACGGAAAGTGGTGCTGGAGTATGGAGATGTTGAAGCTTGTGGCGCTGGATGAGGAGGATTTGCAGGTCCTGTCCGCTCATCTTCAGGACGCAGTTTTGAAAGTATCCGACCTTCAGTATCTCGGGAACGAGAAGCGCTTCGTTCTCACGGCAAACCGCTTTGTCTGGGAAGAAAGCAAGCCAAAATTCCTGCGCAAGCCGCAATATCAACGCAGGCGTACCGCTCTGCACTTCAACCGTGTGATCGCAGCCAAGGCAGTCGGCATTGACCGCCAGAAACCGGATGAAGTGCTTTCCCTGATGGCCATTCAGTTCACGGCCGGTGAAACACCTGCCGGAACAATAGAACTGACTTTCTCGGCAAATGCGGCTATCCGTCTTGAAGTGGAATGTATCGAAGCGCAAATGACGGACCTTGGCGCGGCATGGGAAACAGAATCACTTCCTCGCCATAACGTCTGATACCAAACCTTGATGAGCTGAATCATCGAGATTTGGAAAGCCCGTGTGGCGATTGAGCATTTTCAGGGCTTGGATAGCGTCAGCATCTTAGCGCCCTGGCATAAGAGAGGGTTATACAAAACCGTCTTTCGTCAGCCAGACGCCAATCTGGCAAAGCATATTTGAAGGAACAGAAGCGTGGTCAAGACGCTCAGACAAACCGATCCCGATTTCGAGAGTAATTTCGCGACATTTCTGGCCAGTAAACGCGAGGCGTCCGAGGATGTCGATCGTGCGGCCCGCGAGATCGTTGAGCGGGTGCGGCGCGAAGGCGACAGCGCGCTCATCGACTACTCCCGTCGCTTTGACCGGATCGATCTCGATAAAACCGGAATCGCGGTCACTGAAGCTGAAATCGATGCCGCATTCGACACAGCCCCGGCGTCGACGATCGAAGCGCTGAAGCTTGCTCACGAGCGCATCGAGAAGCACCATGCGCGGCAGCTTCCCAAGGATGATCGTTATACGGATGCGCTCGGCGTCGAACTCGGCTCGCGCTGGACAGCTATCGAAGCTGTGGGGCTCTATGTTCCGGGCGGCACGGCAAGCTACCCAAGTTCCGTATTGATGAACGCCGTCCCTGCCAAGGTGGCCGGCGTAGAACGCATTGTCATGGTGGTCCCGTCGCCCGATGGCATTCTCAATCCATTGGTTCTGGTCGCAGCACGTCTGGCTGGCGTTTCCGAGATTTATCGTGTCGGCGGCGCACAGGCTATCGCTGCCCTCGCCTATGGCACCGAAACAATTAGTCCGGTTGCCAAGATCGTCGGCCCCGGCAACGCCTATGTTGCGGCGGCCAAACGTATCGTCTTCGGCACGGTCGGCATCGACATGATCGCTGGCCCGTCAGAAGTGCTGGTCATTGCCGACAAGGACAACAATCCCGACTGGATCGCCGCCGACCTCCTTGCCCAGGCGGAGCACGATACAGCGGCGCAATCAATCCTTATGACCAATGATGAAGCGCTCGCACAGGCTGTCGAAGAAGCTGTCGAACGACAGCTCCGCAACCTTCCGCGCGCGCAAACTGCCGCCGCGAGCTGGCGTGATTTCGGCGCGGTTATTCTGGTCGAGGATTTCGAGGCAGCCATCCCGCTTGCCAATCGCATTGCAGCCGAGCATCTGGAAATCGCCACAGCCGATCCGGAAGCCCTGCTGCCAAAAATCCGCAATGCGGGATCGATCTTCATCGGCGGTTATACGCCGGAAGTGATCGGCGATTATGTCGGCGGCTGTAACCACGTTCTGCCGACGGCACGCTCGGCGCGTTTTTCATCCGGCTTGTCGGTTCTCGATTACATGAAACGAACCTCGCTTCTCAAACTCGGCCCGGATCAACTGCGCGTGCTCGGACCTGCGGCAATCGAGATTGCCCGCGCCGAAGGCCTTGACGCACACGCGCAGTCTGTCGCTATCCGGCTGAATCTATGAGGTGACATGACTGCCGCTGTCCCAAATGCGCGCCTTGTTGACGTCGAGCTCGATGAATCCATCGGGCGCTCGACGCCTGACGTCGAGCATGAACGTGCGGTGGCCATTTTTGACCTTATCGAAGAAAATTCCTTCCACCCGATCGGAGACGAGACGGGAGGACCTTATCGTCTGAAACTTTCATTGATGGAATCACGGCTGATCTTCGCCATTACCCGGGAAGCCGGTGAAGACGTCGCGACCCATATTCTCTCGCTCACGCCCTTACGGCGCGTCGTGCGGGATTATTTCATGATTTGTGAAAGCTATTATCAGGCGATCCGGTCGGCCACGCCAAGCAAGATCGAAGCAATCGACATGGGACGGCGCGGCCTGCACAATGAAGGATCGCAAACGCTCCAGAACAGGTTGCAGGGCAAGATCGAGGTTGATTTCAACACGGCACGGCGGCTTTTCACACTTGTCTGCGTCCTGCACTGGAGAGGCTGATCATTGATGGTCATCACCGATGCCCCTCCCGTAAATTTTGGCGCCGACGGCGACGAAGATCACAAACCGAGCCTGCCCAAGTCCCTGCTTTTTGTCTGCGGCAAGAATGCAATTCGTTCCCCCATGGCGGAGTTACTTGCAAGACAGGCCCTGCCACCCAATATTTATGTAGCTTCTGCAGGTGTGAAACGGGGCGAACGTGATCCGTTTGTCGATGCTGTCCTTCAGGAAGAAGGCTTGTCGCTTGATAACCGGCAACCGCGTGGCCTCGAAGAACTTGCTGATGGCTATTTCGACCTGATTGTAACGCTGACACCACTTGCCCACCATACTGTGCTGGAGCGAATGCGGGGTTTCTCGGTTGATGTCGAATATTGGCCGACGCCGGACCCGACCTTGGTAACCGGCAGCCGAAGCCAGATCATGGCGGCGTATCGCGATGTGCGGGACCGTCTGAAGCGGCAAATCATGCAGCGTTTTAATGAGCATTGAGTTCACGGAATTCCGTTGTTCACAAATGCCGCCTAATCATATAGGTTCCGCGCAAATTCCGACCTAAAGACCGCTCGAGAGCGGCATTTTATCAAAGAAAGAAACAGGTATCGCATGGCGAAAGAAGAAGTCCTAGAATTTCCGGGTGTTGTTACGGAACTGCTGCCGAATGCTATGTTCCGCGTGAAGCTCGAGAACGAACATGAAATCATCGCCCATACGGCAGGCCGTATGCGCAAGAATCGCATCCGCGTTCTGGCTGGCGACAAGGTTCTGGTTGAGATGACCCCTTACGATCTGACCAAGGGCCGCATCACCTACCGCTTCAAGTAAGCAATCCGTTCCCGTTCCAGGAAATGTCTATTCGATGAGCGCGCAACACAAGCTGGTTCTTGCCTCCGGTTCTCCACGCAGGATCGAGCTTCTGGGGCAGGCAGGCATCGAACCGGACCACATTCATCCGGCTGATATAGATGAAACGCCGCAGCGCGCGGAACACCCGCGCTCGCTGGCGCGACGTCTGTCGCGGGAAAAGGCACGCAAGGCACAGGAACAGTTGAAGGACGATGCGAATTTCGCTGGCGCCTTCATGCTTGCAGCCGATACTGTCGTGGCCGTCGGTCGGCGCATTCTCCCCAAAACGGAGAGTGCCGACGAAGCCCGAGAATGTCTAAGGCTGCTTTCCGGGCGTTCGCACAAGGTCTTCACAGGTGTGAGCCTTGTCTTGCCGAACGGGAATTTGCGCCAGACACTGGTTGAAACACGCCTGCGTTTCGAACGGTTATCCCGCCAGCAGATTGACGCCTATCTCTCGTCTGGAGAATGGCGCGGTAAAGCGGGCGGCTATGCAATCCAGGGACTGGCGGGCAGTTTCGTCGTGAAGCTGGTCGGGTCCTATACAAACGTCGTGGGATTGCCGCTGCAGGAAACCATAAGCCTGCTGAGCGATGTCGACTACCCGGTTTACGCTAACTGGAATAGCGGGAAAGTCTGAGAACAGGCATGAGTGACAAGAAGGACATATCGGCAGCCGCAGGTGCACGAGTGACGCCATTGCGTCCGACGCGCCCCTGCCCGGAATGCGGAAAGCCTTCATCACGCGAATCCTATCCGTTCTGTTCGCCACGCTGTAAAAGCATCGACCTCAATCGCTGGCTGTCGGGCAGCTATGTATTGCCGGGAAAGCCGATCGATGAAGAGGAAGAAGAAGGAAACTAGACCTCTCCCAAAGCGGCTTCCTCCAATAAAATCAGTTATTTATCAAAGATGTGAGAAAAGCTGATAAAAATTGCGATACGGTGCTGGACAGCGCGAAATTTAATGCTATAACCCATCCACTTCCGGCGGGAACCAACACCGCCTCTAACGAGCTAACTGCTTGTTACGGATGCCCGGATAGCTCAGTTGGTAGAGCAGCGGATTGAAAATCCGCGTGTCGGTGGTTCGAATCCGCCTCCGGGCACCATCTATCTCTTCAGTAACAATAGCGATAGTCTTTGTCTTTTCGGGCCCCTGTGCTTGTTAGGCTAGTGGCCTGATTTTGATCGAAATATTGACCTGACGATTTTCCTCTGCGAGGACTAATCGTTCCACCAGTTCCTTCCAAATTTTCACCACGCGAGGAAATCTCCATGCTCTGGACGTTGTTCGGCATCCTTTCCGGTGCCTGTATTGCTATTCAGGCGCCCATCAATGCGGCCCTGGCCCGTGGATTGGGATCGCCTGTAACGGCTGCTGCGATTTCGTTCCTTTCTGGCGCTGTCATCCTTGCTGTCATCGCCGGAATTACCGCACGCGCGACGGGTGCAATGCCAGCGTTCAACGTGCCTGCGGGCTGGCTGTTCGTGGCTGGCGGTGCGCTTGGCTGTATCTATGTGACCGCATCCGTGTTGCTGACGCCACGCATCGGGGCTGCCGCCGTGATGGGGCTTGCTGTTGCTGGGCAATTGATGGCCGGGCTGGCTGCTGACCGCATCGGCTTCATGGGCGTTGCGGTGCGTGAAATCACTGCGGGACGCATTGCCGGTGCGGTTCTGTTGCTTTCCGGCGCCTTGATGATCCGCTTTCTTTAGAGCGCGTTTTAACGCGCATCATATCCGAAAACCGTTTCACACTTTTCGGGATGCGCTCGAAACACAAAAGCCGCGCTTTCCAGCGCGGCTTTCGCTTTTTACCGTCGAGAAACTGGCTCTCAACCCTTGAATGTATATTCCGCAATCGACTGCGGCTTCATTTCAATCGAGAACCCCGGCAGCGACGGCGGCATATAGGCCGCATCCTTGATCACGCATGGATCGATGAAGTGTTCGTGCAGATGATCGACATATTCGATCACACGGCCTTCCTTGGTGCCTGAAACGGCCACATAGTCGATCATCGACAAATGCTGTACATATTCGCACAGGCCAACGCCGCCCGCATGCGGCCAGACCGGCTTGCCAAACTTGGCAGCAATCAGCAGCACAGCCAGAACTTCATTCAGACCACCCATGCGGCACGAGTCGATCTGAACGATGTCGATAGCGCCTTCCGCGATGAATTGCTTGAACATGATGCGGTTCTGGCACATTTCGCCAGTCGCAACCTTTACGTCGCCAATGGCTTTGCGAATCTTGCGATGGCCTGCAACATCGTCCGGGCTGGTTGGTTCTTCGATGAAGAACGGCTTGGAGAAGGCAAGCTTGTTGACCCACTCGATTGCCTGATCGACTTCCCAGACCTGATTGGCATCAATCATCAGATAGCGATCAGGGCCGATCACTTCGCGCGCGATGGTCAGACGACGGATATCGTCTTCGAGATCACGGCCAACCTTCATCTTCACATGGTTGAAGCCGTCGTCGATCGCTTCCTGACACAGACGACGCAGCTTGTCGTCGTCATAGCCGAGCCAGCCAGCCGAGGTCGTGTAGCAGGCGTAACCTTCCGCTTCGAGCCTGGCGATCCGCTCGGCCTTGCCGGCTTCCGCCTTGCGCAGAATTTCGACAGCTTCGTCACGCGTCAGCGCATCGGTGAGGTAGCGATAATCGACGATATCGGCGATTTCTTCCGGCGACATGTCGGCAACAAGCCGCCATACCGGCTTGCCAGCCTGCTTTGCAGCGAGGTCCCAGAAGGCGTTGACGACAGCACCGGTGGCGAGGTGCATGGCGCCCTTGTCCGGGCCGATCCAGCGCAGCTGGCTGTCGCCGGTCAGGTAGCGCCAGAACTTTCCGGGGGCCGCGAGGAAATCATCCATCGAGGAACCCACGACCAGATGACGCATGGCGAGAATGGCCTGACAGCAAATATCGTTGCCGCGTCCGATGGTGAAGGTAAGGCCGTGGCCCTTCAGCGACGCATCATCCGTATCAAGGATGACGTAAGCCGCCGAATAATCCGGGTCCGGGTTCATGGCATCCGAGCCGTCCAGACTTTGCGAAGTCGGGAAACGCAGATCGAAGACGCGCAGGTCAGTGATTTTCGTCATGATATATCCGTGATCAGGGCATGATCCCAAAACATGGAAACGGTCTTGGGATCATGCATAAACAAACACCTAGATGTCAGCGCGTACGTTCTGCTTCTGCGAACCAAGGCCTTCAATGCCCAGTTCGACAACGTCGCCAGCCTTGAGGTAGCGAGGCGGCTTCATGCCCATGCCGACGCCGGGAGGCGTGCCGGTGGAGATGATATCGCCCGGCTGAAGCGACATGAACTGCGAGAGATAGGAAACGAGGTGGCGAATGCCGTAGATCATCGTCTTCGACGAGCCATTCTGCATGGTTTCGCCATTGACCTTCAGCCACATGCCCAGATTTTCCGGGTCGGCAATTTCGTCCTTGGTGACGAGCCATGGTCCGGTCGGACCGAACGTGTCGCAGGACTTGCCCTTCGTCCACTGGCCCTGACGCTCGATCTGGAAAGCGCGCTCAGACACATCATGGATGGTGCAATAGCCAGCCACGTAGTCGAGTGCATCTTCTTCCGAGACATATTTCGCGGTCTTGCCGACGACAATTCCGAGTTCGACTTCCCAATCGGTCTTTTCGGAACCGCGCGGAATGACCAGATCGTCGTTCGGACCAACGATGGCAGACGTTGCCTTCATGAAAATGATCGGTTCAGATGGAACCGCTGCGCCGGTTTCAGCGGCATGGTCAGAATAATTGAGACCGATGCAAATGAACTTGCCGGTGCCTGCAACACAAGGACCAAGGCGGGGATTGCCATCAACCTTCGGCAGCGAATTGATATCGATCGCGCCGAGCTTGGCCAGTGCATCCGGGGCGAGAGCCGCACCGGAAAGATCGCCTACATGGGCGGACAGATCGCGGATCGAACCATCGGCATCGAGAATGCCCGGCTTTTCCTGACCGACTTCACCGTAACGAAGAAATTTCATGAGTTTACTCCTTTGGGGGGATGAAAAAGATGGGGCTAAGGGTGGTTGAGATTCTGGCTATGCCATTTGCAGGCCGCCAGAGCCTGAATATCGACTGCCCTAAATCGTCCAGCCGCCGTCGATATTGTAAGCTTGGCCGGTCGTGTAGGTGGCACCCGCGAGATAGACCGCGAGATCGGCGATTTCTTCCGGCTGGCCAATACGGCCAATTGGCTGGCGCGCGATGAAGGCTGCGCGCTGCTCTTCATAATCGCCCTGCGCACGCAGGCGGTCCTGCAGCGATGGGCTTTCAACAGTACCGGGGCAGATGGCGTTGCAGCGGATGCCCTTGGCAACATAGTCGGCAGCAACAGCCTTGGTGAGGCCGATGACAGCCGCCTTGGTGACGCCATAGGCAAAGCGGTTCGGCACGCCCTTCACGCTCGAAGCGACCGACGCCATGTTGACGATAGAACCGTCCTTGCGTTCCAGCATTCCCGGCAGCACGGCGCGAATGGTGCGGATCATCGAGCGGATATTGAGATTGACGGCGAAGTCGAGGTCTTCGTCCTTCATTTCCAAAATCGAACCGCCATGGACGACGCCTGCGCAATTGAACAGGATGTCCACCTGACCGATTTCGACGACCAGCGCCTTCACTTCCGCTTCATCCAGCACGTTGAGCTTGCGGGTGACGATACCGTTGACACCGTCGATTTCCTTGAGAGCTGCCTCGTTGATGTCGGTCGCATAGACCTTGGCACCCGCTTCCGCAAAAGCCAGTGCACTTGCACGGCCAATGCCCTGAGCGGCAGCCGTCACCAGTGCGGTTTTTCCATCAAATCGTATCGTCATTTTCAAGCCTTCCGTTCGACAAGCAGGATGTGGTCGCAAGCCAGCACCACTTCATCCCGCTGATTAAGCACTTCGCACCGCTCGGTAACGCGGCCCATATTTGCCCGTTTCGGGTCGTCTTCCTTAGCGCTGATCGTCACGCGCGTGCGGATCGTATCTCCGATATGTACCGGGCGAATAAACCGCAGACGATCATAACCGTAGGAAAATGCAACCGGATTGATCAGCGTTGCGGTCAATCCGACACCGATTGCAAAGATCATCGTGCCATGGGCAATGCGCTGACCGCCCGGCAAGGTCTTGGCGAATTCCGCATCCATATGGTGTGGGAAAAAATCACCCGTATGCCCGGCATGAACCACAAAATCCGTTTCGGTGATCGTGCGGCCCGTCGTGAGGCGCACATGGTTCATTTCGTAGTCTTCGTAGTAGATTTTCTGTTCGGCCATAATCAGACCTCCGGTTTCGCGGCAAGTGGCATGGCAGGCGCAGCGCTCGACTGATAGGCGGCCTCGACCAGCGCCATGGTGTGCCAGGCATCTTCTACGGACCCCACCAGCTCGGCATCTTCGCCAGTGGCAAAGCGCTGCAACTGCGCCATGCGGTTTAAGAAAGCATCAGGGAACCATGTGCCTTCAAGTGCGACCTGCACCCAGTCGTCCCCGCCCTTTGGCTTGATCCAGAGCTCGTCCGGCTCGCCGCGCGGATAATCGAGATTGACGCCGAGTTTCACATAAGCCGCACCTTGCGTGCCACAAATGCGGAACTCGCAGGCCTGAAACTTGCGGCCGAAATCATGGTCATGATTGACCGACAGCGCACAACGCACACGATCGCCATAATCGAGGATTGCAGCCGTGCGGGTCTGAGCGACTTCGTGGTTCGGATGGCCGATGGTCTTGGCGTGAACGCCTTGCGGAGTGCCGAGCAGACCGCGCACGAAATCCAGATAGTGGATCGAGTGCATGGCGATCTCGATACGCGGCAGACCTTTGAGGAACGGCCACAGACCCCATGGGGTCGCAAGCGCCAGCCAGGCGTCGAAATCCACTATCTCGCCAAGCAAGCCCTTATCGACCGCGTCGTAAAGTGCGAGCATCATCGGCGCGAAACGCAGCTGAAAATTTACCGCAGCTTTGAGATTGCGCGCACGGCAGACTTTCAGGATTTCCGTTGCCGCGGCCAGATCGCTGCCCATAGGTTTCTGGATCAGAACCGCCGCACCTTCGGGCAATTGCGCGAGGATCGAGGCATGGGCTGAGGGCGGCGTTGCCAGATCGAAGATTGCGCCTTCAATGGCAATCGCTTCTTCCAGACTTGCAAAAGCCTTCACGCCCCATTGGTCGGCAAGCGCTGATGCCTTGTCCAGATTGGGATCGAAAATGCCTGCAACAGGAAAGCCGCCCTTCTTATAGGCAGGCAGATGCGCGTCGCCGACAATGCTGCCCGCGCCGAAAATAACAATCGGCTTCGGCTGCGCGGGCTTCGCCCACCACTGGCGCAGGGTTTTCGGGTCAAAAGCCTCAGTCATGATGGAAAACCTCCTCCATCATTGCCCACCACTCACCCTCTTTGCGGGTTTCAAGCGGCTTCTGGCATGGCATGCAGACAGACCACCATTCCTGATTTTTCGGGTTATCGGCCATCTTCTTCATGTCGGCTTCAAAGTCGGTGCCAACATATTCCCATGTGCCAAACAGCAGGTTTTCCGGCTCTTTGAGAAAGATCGTGTAATTGGTGATGTTGCACTCGGAAATGAGCGCGAGAATTTCCGGCCACACGCTCGCGTGCAGCTCTTTGTATTCTGCGATCTTCTCAGGCTGAAGCCCGATCACCATGCCCATTCTTTGTTTCTGGCGTTGCGCCATTACGACCTCACGATCTCGCGGGTGAACTCGGAAACGGAGCGCGCACGCACGGCATCCCAATCCCACGAAATACCAATGCCGGGTTCTGATGGTGCAATAGCGTGGCCATCACGAATTTCCATGCCCTTGGTGGTCAGGTCATCAAGCTGCGGGATATATTCGACATAGCGCCCGTTCTGCACCGCACAGGTGAGGCTGACATGCAGTTCCATCAGGAAGTGCGGGCAGACGGGAATGTCGAAAGTTTCTGCGGCGTGTGCCACTTTCAGCCATGGCGTGATGCCGCCGATACGCGCCACATCCACCTGCACGATAGAGCAAGCGCCCTTCTGCATGTATTCGCGGAAATGGCGGATCGAATAGATCGATTCACCCACTGCAATCGGTGTCGGGGTGGAACGGGTCAGGCGGATATGGCCATCGAGATCGTCAGCCGGAAGCGGCTCCTCGATCCATGCCAGATCAAGCTCCTTCAGGCGCTCGGCGCGACGAATGGCTTCGTCCACCGTAAAACCCTGATTGCAATCGGTCATGATCTCAAAGCCGTCACCCACGGCTGCGCGAACAGCCGAAAGACGCGCATAGTCCTCTGAGCCATGCGGCTTGCCGATTTTCACCTTGGAACCGGAAAAGCCCTTGGCTTTGGCGGCTAGAGCATCCTCGACCAGCGCCTCTTTCTCGATATGCAGCCAGCCGCCTTCGGTCGTGTAAAGCGGACAACGATCCTTGGCACCGCCTGCAAGCTTCCACAGCGGCAGGTTCTGTTTTTTCGCGCGCAAATCCCAGAGTGCCGTATCAATAGCCGCGAGAGCCAAGGCTGTAATCGCGCCGATGGTTGTGGCGTGGGTCGCAAATTCGAGCTTGCGCCAGATCGCTTCAATGCAATCCGCATCCTCATTGATAATCAGCGGCACCAGATGATCGCTCAACAGGCGCATGACAGACGAGCCGCCCGTGCCGATGGTGTAGCTATAGCCGGTACCCACCGCCCCATCGCTATCGGTGATGGTGACGATTGGCGTTTCCTGGCTCACAAAGCTCTGGATCGCATCCGTGCGCTTGACCTTCGGCGGAAGGTCGACCATGCGCAGTTCGACTTTTTCAATACGCGCCATGACTATACCGCCAGACTCTTGCCGCTTGCCGCATCAAACAGATGCGCCTGCGACAGATCAAAATGCATGGAGATCGCTTCACCGGAATTGAGGTGACGCGGGTTGAGCATACGCGCCACCCATTCCTTAGCCGCGAACTCGACAAAAACCAGTGTTTCATTGCCAAGCGGCTCGGTGATCGAAACGCGCAATTCGCCCTCATGAACGGCGTCTCCCGATGAAAGCCCATGGCCTTTCGGAAACAGATCATCCGGGCGCAGGCCGAACGTGACCTTGGCGCCATCCGTGACCTTGGCCTTGAATTGTGCTGGCACTGGCAGGCGATCGCCACTGGCAAAGACCAGTTCCGAACCCTGCACGGTTGCCTCAGCCATATTCATCGGCGGCGAGCCGATGAAGCCCGCAACAAACTGCGTTGCCGGGCGCTTGAACACTTCATCCGGTGTTCCGACCTGTTCAATATGGCCATCGCGCATGATGACGATGCGGTCGGCCAGTGTCATGGCTTCGACCTGATCGTGCGTCACGTAAACGACGGTGGACTGCACCTTGGCATGAAGCTTCTTGATCTCGGTGCGCATCTGCGTGCGTAGCTTCGCGTCGAGGTTCGACAGCGGCTCGTCGAACAGAAACACTTCCGGATTGCGCACGATAGCGCGGCCCATGGCAACGCGCTGACGCTGACCGCCCGAAAGCTGTGCCGGACGGCGTTCCATCAGCGCTTCAAGGCCAAGAATACTTGACGCTTCATTGACGCGACGGTCGATTTCCGCCTGCGGCTGCTTGGCGATCTTGAGCGAGAAGCCCATGTTCTCGCGCACCGACATATGCGGATAAAGCGCATAGGACTGGAACACCATGGAGATGTTGCGATCACGCGGCGGCAGATCGTTGACTACCTTGCCGCCGATTTCGAGCGCGCCGTCGGAAATGCTTTCAAGACCTGCGATCATGCGCAGCGTCGTAGACTTGCCGCAGCCGGACGGACCGACCAGCGCTACAAATTCCTTGTCGGCAATTTCGAGATTGATGCCATGCACCACGCCGACATTGCCGTAACGCTTGACGAGATTTTTAATGGAAAGCTGAGCCATTGTTCTATCAACCTTTAACCGCGCCGAACGTCAGACCAGCAACAAGATGCTTCTGGACGATGAATGTGAGGGTCAGCGCCGGAATAATCATCACGACCGCCAGCGCACACATGCCGCGCCAGTCGATGGTGAATTCAGCGGTGTAATCGAGAAGACCGACAGGAAGGGTCTTGGAATTGACGGAACGGGTGAGCTGGGAAGCCAGCGCATATTCGTTCCATGAGGTGAGAAAGGCGAAGATGCCTGCGGTCGCAATGCCGGGACCAGCCAGCGGAAACTCCACCTGCCAGAAGGCCTGCCAGCGCGTGCAACCGTCAATCTGTGCGGCCTCTGCCAGATCCTTTGGCACCTGACGGAAGAAGCCGTCGATCAGCCAGATCGTGAATGGCACATTGAGCGCCACATAGGTCAGGATGAGGCCGAAATGCGTGTCGATGATGCCGATACGGGAAAAGACCATGAAGAGCGGCAGCGAAAGCGCAATGCCTGGCACCGAGCGCGTCAGCATGAGGCCCAGAAAGGTGGTCGACTTGCCCCAGAAGCGAAAGCGCGCAAAGGCATAGCCGCCCGAAACGCCAACGATCAGCGCAATGATGGTGGATGTGACCGAGATAATCAGCGAGTTGCGGAAATAATCCCAGACCGGAATACCGCCGCCGCCTGCGCCCGAGAACATGGCGCGATAAGCCTCGAAGGTGATTTCCTGCGGAATCCAGACCGGCGGCTTTGCCATGATTTCGACCGGCGGACGCAGCGAGGACAGCACGATCCACAGGCCGGGCAGGCAAATGATCGCCATCGCCAGAAACAGGCCGATCAGGTAGGCGACTTTCTTGACGCGGCGCAGCAGGCGATGCTGATCATTAGAGAGCGTTGTTGATGCCATGATTACCACTCCGCTCCAATTTGCGCGCGTGCGGCTGCAAGCTTGCGGAAGAACATTACGGTGAAGAGGATCGAGAGCAGGATCGCGACATAGGCCATGGCATTGGCGAGGCCCATCTGCGCATCCGAATAGGCGGTGCGCCCAACCAGCGTCCAGATCAGCTCGGTTCGGCGTGCCGGGCCACCATCGGTCATGATCTTCACGATGTCATAAGCGCGCGCCACGTCGAGCGAACGAATGGTCATCGCGATAAAAGCAAATGGCATCAGATAGGGCCAGATAACATAGCGGAACGTCTGCCACGGCGTGCAGCCATCAACGCGCGCGGCTTCCACCGGGTCCTGCGGCATGGACAGAAGACCGCCCAGAATGAGGATCGCGAATACCGAGGTCGACATCCATACTTCTGCGAGCAAAATCGCAAACAGCGCCAGATTGCCGTCGATCAGCCACGGAATAGCGGTATCGGTAATACCAAGCGATTGCAGCGCATTGTTCACGAGACCGATATTGTCGTTGAACATGAACTTGAACTGGAAGCCGACAAGAACCGGCGAAAACATCATCGGGAACATCATCAGCGTGCGCAAAACGCGCTGGCCATGGGTCGCCTTGTTGATGAGCAGCGCCAGTCCAAGGCCGAGCAGCATTTCCAGATTGAGCGCGATGGTGAGGAAGATCACCGTGCGGATGAATGCAGCCCAGAACACCCAATCGCTCATGATGCGCTGATAATTGCGCAGGCCGATGAATTTGAACAGGCTGTCAGGGCGCGTCAGCCGGAATGGCGTGAAGCTTGAATAAAGCGAAAGCGCGAGAGGAAACAGAACCACCGCTGCGAGGATGATAATGGCCGGAAGCAGAAGCAGGACCGGCGGGGAGATTCGTTTAAACATTGTTCTTCCGAAGCGGTGAAACCAGCATCAAGGCGCGCATCTCGTCCAAAAACCGCCACGCACTTTTCGGGATACGCTTGAATGGCCCGCCCGTTCTGAACGGGCCATGAAGTCACAGTGTAAATCAGGCGAAGAGGCCCGACACTACAATTGCAAACTCGTCAGGCCGTGGCGAAAAGAGTGATTTTCGAGCACCGGAGCGGAGCGTACTTAAAGGTACGTGAGCACCGGAGCGCAGACAAATTGCTCTTTGCAGCCCGGCATCACGAGGAATGCAAATGTAGTGTTAGAGTTCGCCTGCATCCTCAAGTATCTGCGTTGCCTTCTTGGCTGCATCGTCAAGCGCCTGCTGCGAGGTCTTGTCGCCAAGAATTGCTGCCTGAAGTTCAGGATAGACGGCGTTGGAAATCTCGATCCAGGAAGATGTCTGCGGAACCGGGAAAGCGGTCTTTGCCGTTTCCTGGAACACGGAGAGCACTTCCTTCTTGTATGGATCGGAAGCAGCCTGTTCGATGACGTAATCCCAGACAGCGGTGCGGGTTGGCAGCGTGCCGGCAGCCGATTCCTGCTTCTGCGAATCTTCGTTGGTCAGGAACCAGACGAGCGAAGCAGCAGCTTCCTTGGTGGCGCAGGATTCGGTGACCGAGAAGCCGTGATGGCCCGACCAGCCGGTGCGCTTGCCGGAAGAACCTGTCGGAGGCGGAACGATACCGACATTGCCTGCGACCTTCGACGACTTTGGATCGTTGAAATAGGTCGCCCAGCCCGGCCAATCCAGATTGATTGCGATGGTGCCGGATGCAAAGCCAGCGCCGAGTTCATCCCAGAGATAGTTGGTGGTGCCTGCAGGAACGGCCTTGGCCTTGTAGAGATTGACGAACCAGTCGAGCGCACGGACACCGGCTTCGGAATTGAAAGCTGGCTTGCCGTCCTTGAGATATTCGCCGCCTTCTGCGACCAGCATTTCATAGAAGCGGCCATTGATGGCTTCTTCCTTGCCCGCAAACTGCGTGCCGTAGAAATTCGGCGGATCGGCAAAGAACACAGCCTGATCGGAAACTTCTTTCCATGTCTTAGGCGGCGCCAGATCGTAGCCGTATTTTTCCTTGAACGCGGTCTTCTTGGCGTCGTCTTCGTAAAGGCTCTTCTGGTAGTAGAGCGCCGAGACGTCGAACTGCGCGCGCGGAAGCATGACCAGCTTGTCGTTAAGCGTCGAAGCCTGGATCACCGATGGCACGAAGCCTTCGATTTCTTCCTTCGGAAGCAAACCATTGAGGTCGGCATAGAGATCAGGATATTGCGGCGCAAAAGACGAGTGGTTGGAGCCGACGCACCAGTTGATCGAGCCCGACGCGATGTCCGACTTGATTTCCTTGTCCAGTTCGAAATGGTTCTTCTTGGACAGGATGTTGACCTTGGCACCGGTCGCCTTTTCCCATTCAGCAATGCGCGAGTAAAGCGCTTCATATTGCTGACCGCCGATCAGCTTGGCGTTTACGGTTACGCCTTCAAACTTACCCGGCAAATCGGCCGCGACAGCGGAACCCATTGCCAATGCCAATAGAGCCGTTCCTGCCAGGCAGGACGTTTTGAAACTCATCATGCTTCTCCTCCTCACGACGGACATTTCCCCGGTCCGTCCCCAATTGTGAATTTGGTATTTATATGCAAACATATTATTCAAAACCGGTCAAGGCGAGTTTCCGCACATTTGCGACTTTCGCATTCACGGCTGTTCGTATATGAAGGGGAATATTCATGAGGGGAGCCAACTTGGAAACGGACGATCGCTATCGCGCCCCGGCGCTGGACAAGGGACTGGATATTCTGGAACTGCTTGCGAGCGTGGATGGCGGGCTGACACAGGCAGAAATTGCCAAGCACCTCGACCGCAGCCCCAACGAGTTTTACCGGATGCTCGACCGTCTGGTGAAGCGCGGTTACGTGACCAAACTTGAGGGCGACCGCTATTCACTGACGCTCAAGCTGTTCGGTCTTGCACATCTTCATGCACCGGTGCGCAGACTTGCATCCTTTGCCACGCCTTTCATGCGTGAACTTGCCGACCGTTCAAAGCAGGCCAACCAGCTTGCCGTGTTTGACCGGGGATCGGTTGTCGTCATTGCACAGCAGGAAGCTCCGGATTACTGGGGCATTTCGATCCGCGTCGGTTCGCATATCAGCCTGTTCGACACCGGTTCCGGCCATGTGCTTCTCGCCTTCCGATCCCCGGAAGAACGCAAGATGATGATTGCCGAATATGCGAAAGACGGTGAAGCCGTGAAGCTCGATGAGAGTTTCTACGAGCGCCTCGACCAGATTCGCGAGCGCGGCTATGAAATGATGCCCAGCGCCCAGGTGGCAGGCGTCTACAATCTCTCGGCACCGATTCTCGGTCCGGATGGCACATGCATTGCCTCACTTACCTGTCCTTACGTAACACTCGTCAATTCAGCTTCAGCACCCGACATTACGCAGACCATCAGCCTGCTTCAAAAGACCGTCAAAGACCTGTCGAAACTGGTTGGCTCCGACATCGGGGCAACCGACTAAGCAATGCCGATAATTCTTATTTGAAAACTCTCTTCTTTTTTGAAAGTATGGCATCGGAGGAGAGTTTTCATGATTATCGATACCCATCTGCATCTGATAGACAAAAGCGCGTTGGCTTACCCATGGCTGGGGGATGTACCGGCGCTCGACCGCGACTTTCTGTTTGAGACCTATCGGAAGCAGGCTGAGCGCTGCGGCATCAAGGCGGCGCTGCATATGGAAGTGGATGTGGCAGCCGATGCCATTCAGGCTGAAACGGACCACATTCAGGAGATTTCCAGAAGATCGGGCGGTTTCATCAAGGGAGCAATCGCCTCGTGCCGCCCGGAAGAGCCGGGATTCGCGGAATATCTGGAACGACAACGCAGCAATTCTTTCGTCAAAGGCTTTCGCCGCGTGCTGCATGTCGTGCCTGATGACGTTTCCGAGGGTGCTCTTTTCCGCGAGAATATCAAGCGGCTGGAAGGCACCGGCCTGACCTTCGATCTCTGCACGCTCCCACATCAGATCGACAAGGTGACGGCACTGGCCGATCTAGCGCCGAACGTGCAATTCGTGCTCGATCACTGCGGCGTTCCGGACATCAAGTCAGGTGCGCTGGAAGTCTGGCAGAAGGGCATTACCGAGATTGCGCAGCATGACAATGTGACGGCAAAGGTTTCCGGTGTGGTTGCCTATGCCGATGCTGAAAGCTGGACCGTCGACACCGTGCGCCCCTATGTCGAGCATGTCATTCAATCCTTCGGCTGGGAGCGCATTGTGTGGGGAAGCGACTGGCCGGTCTGCACCTTAGCAGTTCCGGGGGCGAGCAATATCGATGCAGGTCTTTCAACATGGGTAGCAACAACCCATGCGCTTCTTGAAGGGTGCAGCGAAGACGAAAAAGCGCTGCTTCTCTCCGAAAATGCAATGCGTCTCTGGAAACTTTAAGCCAGCAGCGCCTCCCCTCACACTGAGGAGACGCCTGAGCTTGCGAAGGAGGCGTCTCGAAGGGTCGAGGGAGTTCAGCGTACGATTTGCCGGCCGTCAGAAGCTTTCGCTAAAAAGTCGGTTGAGATCGGCAACGACATCTTCCGCCTTCTCATTGTTCAGCAAGCCCTTGTTGATGCGCTCGGAAGCCGCTTCCTGAAACGGCATATAGCCATCGTGACGCGGACGCACCCATGCGCCTTCCAGCGTTGCACGCGTGTCGCGATAGAAGCCGGACGTCGCCGCATTCACAGTGTCATCTTCCCAGGCTGTCGCATGTCCCGGCTGACCGTTGGAAGCCGCATAAAGCCCCTTCTGCACGTCGCCACTCGCCACCCAATAGGCAAAATCGATAGCGGCTTCAGGATGTTTGCTGAAGGCTGAAACTGCAATACCAGTCCCGCCCAGAGCCGCCCCTGCAACACCCGCCGCGCCCGCTGGAATATCGGCAAAGCGGATCAGGCAGTCGCGAAAACCCGGCATGGCGTAATTCACATAGCCGTAGATCAGCGGTGAGCACGCGATTTCGGATTCAGGCTTTGCCATTTCCTCGAACACGGCAATCGGGTCCGTGCCGAAACATTCCGGCTTTACGAGCGAAGCAATCTCGCGCAGTTGCTCGAAAGCTTGTGAGCCGTCCTCGACAGACACCAGCTCGCCTTCGACCGCGCAAGGCGTTCCGGCATTGGCAACGAGTGTATAAAAGCACATCAGCGAATGCGGCGAGCGCAGCGGTAGCAGAACTTTCCCGGCGCGGGCAAGACGCAGCACCTCGCCCCATGAGGCGGCTGGTTTGTCCATCAGGTCCGGACGCCATGCCTGGACCTGCGTTGCAGCATCCAGCGGAAATGCCCATTGCCGCCCCTGCCAGTTATAGCTTGGGAAGGACTGGCCCACGGAGCCATCGGCAAGTGCTTTCAGTTCGGCTTCGCGACCCGGCACATCAAGCGGCAGCAGACAGCCTTCCTTGGTGATCTGGCCCACATGCGGATGGTCGATCACGATCATATCGAAATTGCGTGCCAGTTCCTCAACCGGAAAGGTCTCGAAATCCTGTAGCGACCGCTTTTCCCACACGATTTCAACGCCCTTGTCCGCGAGCCATTGTTCAGCCCCTGCCACCATCGGATCGTAGCCGCGCGGATGGCTCCAGGTCATGCCTTTAAGCTTGATCGTGCTCATAGTCCGAACTCCTCGCGTATTTGCTCGCTATTTTCGCCAATGCGCGGTGCGGCGCGTACCACCTTCGGGCGCTGCCCGTTGATGCGCAGCGGCGAACGTGTGGTGGTAATGGAAACATCATCTTCACGCGTCACTGTCTGGAGCATGTCGAGGACCGAAAAGCCTTCACTTGATAGCAGTTCTTCCCAGTTGAGAACGCGGGCGCACCAGATATCAGCCGGCTCCAGAATGGCGAGCCATTCATCGACGGTTTTCTCGGCAATGCGATCGGCGATCAGGCGCTTGATGTCATCGCGTTTGGCAAAAGCGCTTTTGGGATCATTGGCAAACGGGATGAGCGTATCCGCTTCCAACAGTGGCGCCAGTTTCGCAATCGGCATCATGGCGATGGCAAGATAGCCGTCCGCAGCCGGATAGACGCCATAGGGCGCGGCAAGATAGGCATGGGCGCTGCGGAAATCGGAACGTTTTGGCAGGCGACGACCATCATTAAGGTGGGTAGTCAGCACTTCAAACTGGAAATCAACCAGCGCTTCGAGAAGGCTGGTTTCGACATGCGAGCCTTTATTGGTGATGCCGCGGCGAACCAGCGCTGCGAGAATTCCCTGTGCGGCCGCAGCCCCTGCCAGCATATCGGCAACAGCAAGACCGAAGGGCACGGGCCCCTGCCCTTCATCGCCATTCAGCCACATGAGGCCCGAGCGCGCTTGCGCCAGCAGATCCTGCCCCGGACGCCCGACCCACGGCCCTTCTTCACCATAGCCGCTGATCGATGCATAGACGAGACGCGGATTGATTTCTTTGGCTGCCTCATAATCGAGACCAAGACGCTTGATGACACCGGGGCGGAAGTTCTGGATCAGCACATCGGCCTGCGTGAGAAGCTTTTTCAACGCAGCCAGATCGTCAGGATTTTTGAGGTCGATCGCAAGGCTGTCCTTGCCGCGATTGATCGCATGAAAAATCGTGGAATCGCCGCCGATCTCCGTGTCGCTCAGATAAAGCCTGCGCGAGAGATCGCCGCCATCGGGCCGTTCAATCTTGATAATGCGCGCGCCCAGATCCATCAGGCGCAACGAGCAATAAGGCCCCGACAGAAACTGGCTCATATCGACAACGACAAGCCCGCTCAGCGGCAGTTCGCTTTCCGACATCGGGAAATTCCCTCCTCATGAATTTCTTATGTAAATATAGTCTTCACATATGGATTTATGGAAGGCAAGACTGAAATTGGGGTCAGAACACGTTTCGAACGCCTCCCCTCACCGTGTCGAAGGACAAGGGCGGATGCTCGGTGCATTTTCCCTCGCCCTTCGAGACGCCGTTTTCAACGGCTCCTCAGGATGAGGGAAGGAGAAGTCACATCAAGCTCTCAGAACACAAAAACGCCGCCCGGTTGGGCGGCGTTTTCAGTCTCGATTTGATGAATGGAATGGTGTGTTAAACTTCGTTGCTGGCCAGTTCCAGCAGGGTCCAGACGTGATCCGCGAATGAGTTCCACACTTCGATCCGGTAGTGATCGGCATCCCACTTCAACAGAATGATCTGGGCATGATCGAAGATTGTGCGGGCAGCACCCGGAAAGCTCATCTGCGAAAGATCAAGCGGGGAAGCGGCATTCAATAGCCATTCGGCTTGGGGCCCGGAAATGTCGATGCCGGTTTCGCGATGACTGACTTCCGTCAGGCTGTGCGGTTCAGTTTCATAAAGCTTGGCAAAAGCCTGTGTAATGGCGTCCGCCTTGCTTTCATCTGCCCAGATATACCATTCATCCGGTCCGATACAGGCGACAGCAATATCGCCGGTGCGCGTAAGACCACCGATCCTGGCCGGGATTTTTGCACCGAGTGCCTTCTCAGCCAGGGCCAGTTTTGCCGGAACAATGCGCAGGATGAAGCGGGCGGCGTCATCGGCTGCATGGATTTCCAGACGACCGGGAATGACGACCTTGCGGTTCGAATAAGGTTTTGTCTCAACAAGCATGGTTCAATCCTTATCCGTTCAGTTTCTTTCCTTCGGGGTCATAGAAGACCATGCCCGAAACAGTGGCCTCGTGCACGCTGCCATCCGGCATCGGCATATAAAGCGTTTCACCCATCCGATCCTTGCCGCCAGAGACCACGGCCATGGCGATAGACCGGCCAAGCGCCTCGCTCCAATAGGACGAGGTGACATGGCCAAGCATGGTCATTGGCAGCGCCTGTTTTGGATCGGCGACAATCTGCGCACCTTCTTCCAGCACCAGCTTCGGATCGTTGGTGAGCAGGCCCACGAGATGCTTGCGATCTGATTTCAGCATATCCGGACGCGCCAGCGAACGCTTGCCGACGAAATCCGGCTTCTGCTTGCCAATCGCCCAGCCAAGGCTGGCATCATCCGGCGTTACCGTGCCGTCAGTGTCCTGACCGACGATGATATAGCCCTTTTCAGCGCGCAGAACGTGCATGGTTTCGGTGCCGTAAGGCGTGATGTCATATTGCTGGCCGGCCTCATAAAGCGCCTTCCAGAGTGAAAGGCCATACCGCGCAGGCACATTGATTTCATAGCCCAGCTCGCCGGTGAAGCTCATGCGGAAGAGACGCGCTGGCACACCAAGGAATTTACATTCCGCAACCGACATATGCGGGAAGGCTTCGTCCGAAATATCCAAACCTTCAACCATCGGTTCGATGAGCTTGCGCGCATTCGGGCCATTGATTGCCACCACGGCCCACTGTTCGGTGGTCGAGGTCAATGAGACTTTCAGCTCCGGCCATTCGGTCTGCAGATAGTCTTCCATCATGTTGAGAACACGCGCGGCGCCGCCGGTTGTGGTCGTCACATGGAAGCGATCCTGCGTCAGACGACCGACAACACCGTCATCGCGGATGAAGCCATCTTCGCCAAGCAACAGGCCATAACGGCAGCGCCCGACGCCAAGTTTCGTCCATGGATTGGTGTACATGCGGTTCATGAATTCCGCGGCATCCGGGCCGACCACTTCGATCTTGCCAAGGGTGGAGGCGTCAAACATGCCGAGCGACTGGCGGGTTGCCTTGCATTCACGCGCCACGGCCTGATGCATGTCTTCGCCCGCTTTCGGGAAATACCATGCGCGGCGCCACAGCGAGACCGGCTCGAAGGCTGCGCCATGCTGTTCGGCCCAGCTATCAATTGGCGTCTTGCGCGTGACATCGAACAGCTTGCCGCGATTATAACCGCAGAAAGCACCAAAGGTTGTCGGCGTATAAGGCGGGCGGAAAGTGGTGAGACCCACCTGCGGCGTCGGGCGCTTGAGCGCATCGGCTGCAACGGCCAGACCGTTGATGTTGGAGGTCTTGCCCTGGTCGGTCGCCATGCCGTTGGTGGTATAGCGCTTGACGTGCTCAATGGAATGAAACCCCTCGCGCACAGCCAGACGAATATCCTTGGCGGTCACATCGTTCTGGAAATCGATGAAAGCCTTGGCCTTGCCCGGATCGCGATCGGTTGGCAGTTCGCGACAGCTTACGCCATCGCAAACGAAATCACCGGCGACCGCATATTCCGATGCCTTGGCTTTGTGTCCGGCATCCGAGGCCGCAGCGGCACCCGCTTCCGCACCCTCGCGCAAGGCGGCTTGCAGATCGAAATTGCCATTGCCCGCACCGGCACAGCGGCTTTCCTCGGTGCGTTCGCCCGGCAGATAAATCTGACGTGCCTCATCCCAGACGAGCGAGCCCTTTGTGTGCGAGAACAGATGCACGCTCGGATTCCAGCCGCCAGACATCAGCAGCACATCGCAGGCAATCGTGCGCGCAGCACCGACCGAGCCATTGGAAACCGGATTAGCGCGAACCGACGACACGCGATGGCGTCCGCCGGTATCCGTCACAGTCCAGCCCGTGAGTGTTTCAATGCCAAGCATTTTTGCGCGGTTGACGAGGCTGTCGGCAACGCTTGAACGCACATCGATGATGGCCGGAACCTTGACGCCTGCGACCGCGAGATCGAAAGCCGCAAGCCATGCGCTGTCATGCGAGGTGACGACGACAGCCTGATTACCGACCTTGACGCCATAGCGATTGAGATAAGTGCGTGCGCTCGACGCCAGCATCACGCCGGGACGGTCATTGCCAGCAAAGACCAGCGGCTTTTCAATCGCGCCCTGCGCCAGCACCACCTGCTTTGCGCGCACGCGCCACATGCGTTCACGCGGTGCATTGGCGGCAGGCTTTGCCTGATGATCGGTCAGGCGTTCGCAAAGGCCGACCATGTTTTGATGGTAATAGCCAATGGCCGTCGTGCGCGGCAAAAGCGTGACATTCGGATTGGCCTTGAGCGCTTCTATGGTTTCATTGAGCCAGTCCCAGCTTGCGCGGCCATTGATGACCGGCTCCGGTTCCGACAGAAGCGAGCCGCCAAATTCCGCCTGCTCGTCAACGAGGATAACCTTTGCGCCGCTTTTTGCGGCTTCGAGCGCAGCAGCCAGACCGGCAGGTCCGCCACCGGCAACCAGCACATCGCAGAAGGCATAGCGGCTGGCATAAGTGTCCGGATCGGGCTCGGATGGCGATTTGCCAAGGCCCGCAGCGCCGCGAATGAAAGGCTCATAAACCTTGTTCCAGAAGCTCTTCGGCCACATGAAGGTCTTGTAGTAAAAGCCTGCCGAGAAGAACATATAGAACGCATCATTGATCGCGCCGACGTCGTGCTTCAGCGACGGCCAATGGTTCTGGGTTTCGGCCTTGAGACCATCATAGAGTTCCAGCACCGTGGCGCGGGTGTTCGGCTCAAACCGACCTGGTCCACGCGAGACGCCCATCAGCGCATTCGGCTCCTCGGAACCGGCAGAAAGAATGCCGCGCGGGCGGTGGTATTTGAATGAACGACCGGCCAGATGCTCGCCATTGGCAAGCATGGCGGATGCCAGCGTGTCGCCTTCAAAGCCGGAATAGGTCTTGCCATTGAAGCTGAACCGCACGGACTTGGCCTTGTTGACACGGCCTTTGTTATGAATGCGCATATCGGTCATTATTTCGTCTCCGCAGCCGGAGTTTCTGCCAAAGCAGGACGGGGTTCACCGGCCTTGTAGGTCACTGCAAACTTGTCGCTCACCGTGTCGCGCACCGCATTGAAAAAGCGGCCGCAGCCATTGATATGCCGCCAGCGTTCATAATGGGTGCCGCGCGGATTGGAGCGCGTGAACAGGAAGTCGCGCCATTCATCGTCGGTCAGTGTCGATGGGTCGGCTGGGCGCGCAATATGCGCTTCGCCTGCATAGGCGAATTCAAGCTCGGGACGTTCCATCTCGCAATAAGGGCAACGGATAAGAAGCATGTTTTATCTCCCTTAGTGCGCGACGGCGGCGGCAGCCGCTTCGTCGATCAGGCGACCGGTGGTGAAGCGTTCAAGCGTGAATGGTGCGTTGATCCAGTGTGGCTCGTCGCGCGCGATGGTGTGAGCGAAGACATGCGCCGAACCCGGCGTCGCCTTGAAGCCGCCCGTACCCCAGCCGCAATTGACAAACAGGCCCGGCACCAGCGTCTTGCCGATAATCGGCGAGCGATCCGGCGTGACGTCAACAATACCGCCCCATTTGCGCAACATCCGCATACGGGTGAAGATCGGGAAGACTTCGCAGATGGCCGCGAGCGTATGCTCGATCAGCGGCAGACCGCCGCGCTGGCTGTAAGACACATACTGGTCAGTGCCGGAACCGATCACCAATTCGCCCTTGTCGGACTGGCTGATATAGGCGTGAACCGTGTTGGACATGACCACGCATGGGAAGATCGGCTTGACCGGCTCGGACACCAGCGCCTGTAGCGGGAAGCTTTCAAGCGGCATGCGAACGCCTGCCGTGTCCATGACAATGGATGTGCTGCCAGCAGCAGAAACGGCCACTTTCTTCGCCTTGATAAAACCGCGTGGCGTATCCACGCCGGTCACGCGACCCGAAGCATCGCGGCGAATGGCCGTAACCGGGCAATTCTGAATGATATCGACACCGCGCTCCGTCGCACCGCGTGCATAGCCCCAGGCAACCGCATCATGACGGGCCACGCCGCCGCGCCGCTGCAAGGTCGCGCCGACAACCGGATAACGCGCATTGGCTGAAATATCGAGCGGCGGGCAATATTCCTTCGCCTGCTCCCTGGTCAGCCATTCATTGTCGATACCATTGAGACGATTGGCATGGATGTGACGCTTGAAGCTCTGCACATCATGCACCGTATGCGCCAGCATCATCACGCCGCGCTGCGAGAACATGACATTGTAGTTGAGGTCCTGGCTGAGACCTTCCCACAGCTTCATCGCATGTTCGTAAAGATGCGCGCTCTCATCATAGAGATAGTTGGAACGGATAATGGTGGTATTGCGCCCGGTATTGCCGCCGCCAAGCCAGCCTTTTTCGATGACCGCGACATTGGTGATGCCATGTTCCTTGGCCAGATAATAGGCGGCACCCAGACCATGCCCGCCAGCGCCGACGATGATGACGTCATATTCGGCCTTGGGTTCGGCATTCGGCCATTGCGGCTTCCAGTTCTTGTTGCCGGAAAGCGCATTTTTAATAATAGAAGCTGCAGAAAAACGGGACATGGACAACCACCAGTTTCGCGACCGCAAGCGCCGTGTCGGCGCAAGCGAAGCCTTTGATGATATTTCTATTGTTTCCGTTTCAAACCCGACAGCAGGCTTGCGTCAAAAGACGCCACAAATACGACATGCCCACCATTTCGCGACATCTCGTCCGCCCCATACAGTTGGGTCCGCGTCTGTAACCTGACGGCAAAGCAGTTTCAAAAATGGCCCCTGTAAAATAGGACAACATTATTGTCCTTTTCCCTTTTCTTTTATTGCGCAAAGGTCTACGCATTCTTTCGTAAAATCGCGTCCAAAATAAAAGAAACGCAAGAAAGGTGATTCCGTGACTAAGGAGAATCTACTCGAGAGCGCACTCGTTCGTCTGGACGAAGCGGCAAGCCACATCAACATCGATGCGGATGTCATCGAGAAGCTGAAATATGCGCGTGAGACCATGAAAGTGCGTCTGATGATTCGCATGGATGACGGTTCGCGCAAATCCTTTCTTGCATGGCGCTGCCGCTATGACGATACACGCGGCCCGACGAAGGGCGGCATCCGCTATCACCCGGAAGCGACCGCTGAAGAAGTCGAGACGCTGGCCTTCTGGATGACGTTCAAATGCGCGGTCATGAACCTGCCTTATGGCGGCGGCAAGGGTGCAATTCAGGTCGATCCACGTCAACTTTCAAAGGCTGAACTGGAACGTCTGTCGCGCGCCTACATCCAGGCTTTCTCCGGCATTATCGGGCCGGATCGCGACATTCCGGCGCCCGACGTCTACACCAATTCCATGATCATGGGCTGGATGGCAGACGAATATTCCCAGATCGTCGGACAGTCCTCGCCTGCCGTCATCACCGGCAAGCCGCTGGCGCTTGGCGGTTCGCTCGGACGCAATGATGCGACGGCGCGCGGCGGCTTCTATCTCGTGCGCCATCTGTCGCATGATCTGGGCCTTGCTGCACAGCTTCGCGTCACGGTTCAGGGTTTCGGCAATGCCGGTCAGTTCATCGCCAAGCTGATGGCAAGCGATGGTCACAAGATCGTCGCCGTATCGGATTCGTCCGGTGCTGTTTATTGCGCCAACGGCCTTGATCTCGATGCGCTTCTGGAAGCGAAAGCACAGAACAAGTCTGTTGTTTCTACCGCTGGCAAGAACGGCCATGAAGCAATCACGCCTGACGAACTGGTTGCTGCCGAATGCGATGTTCTGGTGCCAAGCGCCATGGAAAACATGATCCATGCAGACAATGCGGCATCCATCAAGGCCAAGCTGATTGTCGAACTTGCAAATGGTCCAGTGACACCGGAAGCAGACGAAATCCTTGCGAATAACGGCGTCATCGTTCTGCCGGACATTCTGGCCAATGCAGGCGGCGTTACGGTTTCCTATTTCGAATGGGTGCAGAACCGTCAGGGCTATTACTGGACGCTTGAAGAAATCCATGAGCGCCTGAAAACCATCATGGAACGTGAAGGTCGCGCCATCTGGAATCATGCCAAGCAGCACAATGTAACAGTTCGCTCGGCAGCTTATGTCCATGCGCTGCAGCGTCTTGCACAGGCCATCGAGGCACACGGCACGCAAAGCGATTTTACTGCCTGATCCTGCCTTTTGAGATCACCCCTCCTGCCAGCCTGCTGTCAGGAGGGGTGTCGAACGGCGGTTTCCTTTTCCCGCTCGCGCTATAGTTTACCTTCACAAGGGAAAACCAGCGCGATGGGATGATGAGCATGTTGTACAGAAACCTATTCAAGGGAAGTGCTGTCGCACTTGCCCTCTTTGCGGGCGCAATTCAATTTTCCAGCCTCGCGCAGGCACAGGTGGTCGTGTCGTCCAAGATCGACACCGAAGGCGGTGTCCTCGGCAACATCATTCTGGCCATTCTCAATGCGAATGATATCAAGACCACAGATCGCATCCAGCTCGGCGCTACGCCGGTCGTTCGCAAGGCGATCACCGCCGGCGAAATCGACATCTATCCCGAATATACGGGCAATGCCGCCTTCTTCTTCAACAAGGCGGACGATCCGCTCTGGAAAGACCCCGCCAAAGCTTATGAGACTGCAAAGCAGCTCGATTACGATGCCAACAAGATCGTCTGGCTGGCGCCATCACCGGCAAACAACACCTGGGGCATTGCGGTGCGCAAGGATGTCGCCGACGAAAACAAGCTTACGAACCTGAGCGAATTCGGAAAGTACATTTCAGGCGGCGGAAAGGTCATTCTGGCCGCATCCTCGGAATTCGTGAACTCGGCAGCAGCCCTGCCTGCGTTCCAGACCGCCTATAGCTTCACCCTGAAACCAGACCAGCTCATCACACTTTCAGGCGGGGATACGGCTGCAACCATTGCTGCCGCTGCCAACCAGACCAACGGCGCCAACGCGGCCATGGTCTACGGCACCGATGGCGGCATCGCGCCTTCCGGACTTGTCGTTCTCGAAGACGACAAGCATGTGCAGCCGGTTTACCAGCCCGCCCCGATCATCCGTGAGGAAGTCTTGAAGAAGAATCCGAAGATCGAGGAACTTCTGAAACCCGTCTTCGAGAAACTCGACCTGACCACCCTTCAGGAACTCAACGGTCGCGTGCAACTGGGTGGCGAACCGGCAAAGGCGGTTGCCGAGGATTTTCTTAAAGCCAACGGATTTCTCAAGTAGAGAGCGCGATAACGGATAATTGCCGGGCATGAGTGCAACACACCAGACGATCCAGGCAAATGGCACAAAGGGCCTGTTTGCATATATCGACAAGCTCGGACTGGTCATTGCGGCAATCGGCTTATCGGGATTGCTTCTGCCATTCGCAAATTTTCGGGCAAACCGCATCGTTCAAGGCGAGCCGCGTTATCTTTTGGATGCCCTGCCGACCTCATTGGCGCTGCTGTTCGCCACTGTCGTAGCGGCAGGATTGCTGATCGGCTTTGTCCGCAGCAACAATTTGTTGCGGCTATTCACGGCTCTGTTCTGCCTCGCATCGGTCATGGTGGCAATCGGCCTCGCCGCGTCATATCTGTCGCCCGAAGGAAACAGATATGCGCGCGTTTCTCCAGCTTCCGGCTTTTGGCTGCTGTTTTTTGCGAGCGCACTTTATGTCGCGGATGGGCTGGTCCGGTTGCGTGCCGGCCCGTTTTTACGGGTCGGGCTGCTGGCCATTGCGGGATTGCTTCTGGCCGCGCTGCTTTCCTCGGGACTCTGGGACAGCATCTCATTCATGAAGGAATATCAAAGCCGCGCGGACAGCTTCTGGAATGAAGCCGAACGGCATATAGCCCTGGCTTTGGGGTCGCTTGCAGCGGCGACCGCAGTGGGCATTCCGCTGGGGCTTGTCTGCCATCGCTTGGCCGGGTTGCGCGCTTTCGTCCTGAACAGCCTCAATATCGTGCAGACCATTCCGTCAATGGCCCTGTTCGGCATTTTGATTGCGCCGCTCAGTTGGGTCGCCACGCAGTTTCCATGGGCGGGCGCTATCGGCATCCGTGGAATTGGCGCCGCACCGGCATTCGTCGCACTTTTCCTCTATTCGCTGCTGCCTATCGTGGCAAATACCGTCGCAGGACTGGCACAGGTGCCGGAACCGGTAACGGACGCAGCCCGCGGCATGGGCATGACGCGCCTGCAACGCCTCTTCAAGACTGAATTTCCGCTCGCTTTTCCCGTTATTCTCACCGGCATACGCATCGTCATGGTGCAGAATATCGGCCTCACGACCATCGCGGCATTGATTGGCGGCGGCGGCTTCGGAACATTCGTCTTTCAGGGCATTGGGCAAACGGCGATGGATCTTGTTCTGCTGGGTGCCTTGCCTACCGTTCTCCTTGCCTTTGCAGCCGCCGTCATTCTCGATGCCGCGATAGAAATCACCGAAAGAGGCAGCTCCCAATGATCGAGTTCGACCATATCACGAAGCGCTATAACGGGCGCGCAGCGGTGGACGCGGTGAGCCTTACCATCGAACCCCACAGCATTGCTGCCATTGTCGGGACGTCAGGCTCCGGCAAGACGACCCTCCTGCGGATGGTCAATCGTCTGGTCGAGCCGACCGACGGGGAAATCCGCATCGATGGCCGCAGTGTCATGGACGAACCCGGTCATGTTCTGCGCCGGCAGATCGGCTACGTCATCCAGCAAAACGGACTTTTTCCGCATCGCACCGTCGCGGAGAATATTGCGACGGTTCCCCTTCTGCTTGGATGGCAGAAACAGCGCATCGATACTCGCGTGGATGAACTGCTTGACCTCTTCCAGCTTGAACCGGCAGACTATCGCGACCGCTACCCGCATGAACTTTCCGGCGGGCAACAGCAACGCGTCGGTGTGGCACGCGCACTCGCTGCCGGGCCGAACATCCTTCTCATGGACGAGCCATTTGGGGCACTCGATCCGGTAATCCGAGCCAAGGCGCAGGAAGATCTGAAGGCGATCCAGAAGCGGCTCGGCACGACCATAATCCTTGTCACGCACGACATGGAGGAAGCCATATCGCTGGGTGATCGTATCGCCGTCATGGATGACGGGAAATTGCTGCAATATGGTCCGCCGGCAGAAATTCTTGCCCGCCCGGCAACCGATTTCGTTGAGCGCCTTGTCGGCACGGGCGAACGGCCCTTCCGTCTCCTCTCTCTGATGGACCTGAAAACCGTGCTCCAGCCCGGTGATGCGAGCGGTGCAACAATGCCGGTAACGGCGTCGCAACGCGATGCCCTTGCCGAGCTTCTGTGGTCAGGGCGCAAAGCCCTTCCCGTTCTTGACCATGATGGAAGGCCACTTGGACAAGTCACGCTCGACAGGCTTCTGCATCAGGCAGAGCGTCCGGCATGAAATTGTTCCTGTCCCTTGTTCCTCGTGCGCTGCTTCTGGGCGTTCTGCTGCTGTTTCTGTGGCGGCCCCATCTTTTCGAGCCATTGTTTCGACCGCTCGTCGATGAGGGCGTCCCGGTCATTTATGATCGTGCAAATTTCGTAACGCTGACTTTGCAGCATCTCGGCCTGGTCGCTCTGGCCGCACTGGCATCCACGATTGTGGCTGTCTCGATGGCAATCTTTGTTACCAGAAAGCAGGGTGCGGAGTTTCTGCCGCTCTCACGCAGCCTTGTGAATATCGGCCAGACCTTTCCTCCCGTTGCAGTGCTGGCACTTGCAGTGCCGGTCTTCGGTTTCGGAGACAAGCCGACCCTGATTGCACTCTTCCTCTATGGTCTGCTTCCGATCTTTGAAAATACGCTGACGGGACTAACGACTTTGCCGCCTCCGGTCGTCGAAGCTGCACGCGGCATGGGGATGACCAGCGCGCAACGGCTTGTGAAAGTCGAGGTCCCGCTTGCCATGCCGGTTATTCTGGCGGGTATCAGACTTTCCGCCGTGATCGGCCTTGCAACGGCCACCATCGGCTCGACTGTCGCTGCCAGAACGCTTGGAGAAGTCATCATCGCCGGGCTCATTTCCAACAATCTTGCCTTCGTTTTGCAGGGAGGGCTCGTCGTGGCCGCACTTGCCATACTCATCTTCGATGGGTTTCAGGCAATTGAGCGCTATCTCCTGAAACGTTCCGGGCGGGGCCTTTGAAAGACGCCACGGCATTCCTATATCCTTGCAAATAACCAGCCAGCGAGGAACGGGATGAATATCGGGCAGGCAGCTGCAGCATCTGGCATATCGGCGAAGATGATCCGCCATTATGAAACAATCGGACTGATTGAAGCTGCCGAGAGAACCGGTTCGGGCTATCGTGTCTATACGCAGAAAGATGTCGAAACCCTGCGCTTCATCCGCCGCAGCCGCGATCTCGGTTTTCAGGTTGAACAGATCAAGGAACTCCTGACGCTCTGGCGCGACCGCAACCGCGCATCGGCTGACGTCAAGAAGGTAGCGCTTGGCCATGTCGAGGAGCTGGAAGCCAAGATGCGTCAGTTGCAGGAAATGGCTGATACGCTGCGCTACCTCGCGAAAAACTGCCACGGGGACAACCGCCCCGATTGCCCGATCATTCACCAGCTTGCAGAAAACAGCGTGGAAAGCCGCAAGCGCCCGGCTCCACGCAAAGGTGAATTGCTGCACGGTAAAATTTAAGGTCTGCAAATGAAAACGCCGGGATCACTCCCGGCGTTTTTCTTTCATATCACCGGCTCAGCCTTTCGGCAGAGTATAGGCAATCACATAATCGCCGGGCTTGGTGCCGACAGAACCATGCCCACCGGCAACCATCAAAACGAATTGCTGGTCGCCGACCGTATAGCTCATTGGCGTCGACTGACCGCCGGCAGGAAGCCGTGCTTCCCAGAGCTGCTTGCCCGAAGTCAGGTCATAGGCGCGCAGATAGTCATCCACGGCTGCACCAAGGAAGGCAACGCCGCCTGCCGTAATCATCGGCCCGCCAATCCCCGGAACGCCGACCTTCAGCGGAAGTGGAACCGGCGACATATCGCGGATAGTCCCATTCCGATGCTTGTAGGCAATCTTGCCGGTTCGCAAGTCAACACCAGCGACATAACCCCATGGCGGCGTCTGGCAGGGAATACCGAGCGGGCCCAGGAATGGCCCCATGAAGACGCCATAAGGCGCGCCGTCGTTGCGGTTCAGGCCCTGCTCGCTTCCCTTTTCATCCTGCCCTCTTGGCGGGATGTCCGCACGTGGAACAAGGCGCGAGGTGAAGGCAAGATAGGTCGGCATACCGAACATGACTTGCCGCACCGGATCGACGGCCACGCTGCCCCAGTTGAACACACCGAAATTGCCCGGATAGACAATCGTTCCGCGCAGCGAAGGCGGGGTATACCGGCCCTCATAGAACAGCTCGTGGAACTTGATACGACAAGCGAGCTGATCGAACATCGTCACGCCCCACATGTCGCTTTCGCGCAAGGGCGGCGGACTGAAAGTAAGGTCGGAGATCGGCTGTGTCGGCGCAGTATGGTCTTCGGGTATCGCGCCTGTCGGAGCTGGAATTTCCTTGACCGGAATGATCGGCTCGCCGGTACGTCGATCCAGAACATAGAGGTCGCCCTGTTTGGTCGGACCGACCAGCGCGGGAACCCCGTTGATTTCCAGCAGGACCGGCTGGGCTGGAACATCCATATCCCATAGATCATGGTGAACTGTCTGGCGCACCCAGCGTAGCTGTCCGGTGTTCACATCAAGAGCGACGATGGACGAGGAAAACTTCTCCACATTCTCGCTGCGGTCCATACCAAGCTGGTCGGGCACCTTGTTGCCGAGCGGAACAAAGATCAGCCCAAGCTTCTCATCCACGCTTGAAACGGACCAGCTATTGGGTGAGTTGGTCGTGTAGTGCTCACCCTCCGGCAGCGGCGTGGTTACATCCGGATTGCCCGAATCCCAGTTCCACAGCAGTTGGCCGGTACGGATATCGAATGCGCGGATAACGCCGGACTGTTCTTCCGTCGAGTAATTGTCATTGACGGCACCGCCAACGATGATCTTGTCGCCGACGACGACAGGCGGTGACGTGGAGTAATAATACCCTGCCGGATTGTATTTCATGCCATGGCTGAGATCGAGCGTACCGCCATTGGCGAAATCCGTGCAGATTTCTCCGGTGGCCGTATCCAGTGCAATCAATCGTGCGTCGGATGTCGGCAGGTAGACACGCTCGGCGCATTTTGCTCCAGCCGTTGCGGTCGCATCCTTCCAGTAGCTCACACCACGGCAGGTCTGGTGCTGGCGATCCGTATTGAAGCCAACCTTCGGATCGAATTTCCACTTTTCCTTGCCGGTTGCCGCATCCAGCGCGATTGCCCAGTTATGCGGCGTGCAGAGATAGAGGGAATCACCAATCTTGAGCGGCGTAACCTGATACGTCGTTTCGCCCACATCCTGCGGCTGCTTCACATCGCCGGTCTGATACTGCCAGGCAACCTGAAGCTTGGAGACATTCTCCGGCGTTATCTGTGCCAGCGGCGAATAGCGCTGACCGTAAGGCGTTCGACCATACTGATGCCATTCGCCATCGGGCACGCTACCGCCAAGATCCGGTGTTGCAGCCACCTTCTCCGTCGGCAGGTCTCCGGCAATGTTGTAGCTATCCTGGGTTATCGCATAGCCTGCGACCACGACTGCGATCACCGAGGCTGCAGCCAGCGGCAGACCGCTATCGCCTGCCCCGTTATTTAGAGGTTTCCTGATCCAGGGTGTCAGCATCCAGAAGCCGAGCAGTACGATGATGCCGCCGCGTGCGCCAAGCTGCCACCAATCGAAGCCGACTTCATAAATGGCCCAGCCGAGCGATCCGAGGATAACAAGCGCATAGACCCATAATGCCGAGGCGCTGCGCCGGGAAAGCAAAACGGCGGTCAGCAGAAAGCCGATCGCCGCGAGTATGTAATACCAGCTACCGCCAAGTGCGGCGAGCCAGATACCTCCTGCGCCGAGCGCAAGCCCAATCAGGAAAAGAACAATAGAAGTTAACCAGATAAGCAAGACATTACCCCTTCCAGCATAAACGGCATCCCGTCATATGTGCAGGGAAACCGTGCGGATTAGCCGCTCACCAATTTCGAGGCATTCCAGATATGGCCAGATATGGCCAGATATAGGTTGCAAGTCTTGCGGCAATCCGTGTGCCGCAAGACTCCATGCTGCCTACATATCCACATAGGCGAGCATGGAAAAAATCTAGGGAGCGGCAGAGTAATTCTTTCGCGGGAAAGATCGAAAGGGACGGACCTCCATTCGAGCGCCATCCTTAATTAAGGCAGAGTGCAGGAAAGCGGCTTTGGGCAGTCAAAAGACGTAAAACGGTGCCGGAATATGCATATATTCGCCCGTCAATTGCGGCGAGCACATGGCAAAACTGTGTGCATTCCGGCTTTCAGGAGGCTTTTTGGCGGCATCATGCAGAGCCGCGCATGATGAGATGGCTATCGAGACGGCGTATTTCCTTCTCGACTGCCGCCCCGCTTTCCTGCGCATTGATCCGCGAGAAAAGCATATCGAGACCCAAATGCGCGATTTGCCGATAGTCCTGCGCAACCGTTGTCAGCGGCGGACAGGTGAAGCGACTGAGAGGATGGTCGTCATGACCGGCGACGCGAAGATCGCAACCCTCTTCACGTCCGACATGGCGCCGACGCTCGAATGCCGCGGAAATCACGCCGAAGGCCAGACGATCATTGGCACATAGAACCGTGCGCGTCGGAAAACCGCCGCGATCAAAAATCCGGCCCGCCTCCTGATAGCCCAGTTCCTCGAAATTCCAGTTCTTTGCTTCTATGGGAAGGACGATCGGTTCAACGCCAAGCCTTTCCATGGTTTCGATATAAGCCGAACGCCGTTCGAGCGCATTCTGGTTTACCGCCGGCATTTCGAGGAAGCAGGGGTGTTCCCCCGTTCGATAAAGATATTCGGTGATATTCCCTATGCTCTGGCGATTATCCGTGCCGACGAACGGCTGTTCATCGCTGATGCGACTGTCCAGGAAGACCGCAGGTGTCGAGTTCGACAGACTGGAAAGAAGCTTCTCATCGGTATCGAAACCGAGCGGAGCCATCAGAACACCCGCAATCTTGAGAGACATCAACGTGCGCATCGCCCGCGCTTCGAGTTTTCTGTCACCATGAGATGACAGCACAATGGTCCAGTAGCCCTCCGCCAGACAGCGCATCTCGATCTGGCGAATGATCTCCGCGTAGAATGGATCGGATATATGCGGAACGATAACGCCGATGTTCTTCGGCTTCTTGCGATTGAGGCTGACTGCAAAAATGTTGGGCTGATAATTATAGTCTTTCAGCGCCTTTTCGATACGAGCCCGCGTGGAAGGCTTTACGCTTTCAGGATTGTCGAAATATTTCGAGACCGTAGGACGAGACAATCCGCTTGCCGCCGCGAACTCTTCCATCGTCCTGATCTTCTGTTCGGTCATGCCCTGCTTTTCCCACTGGGGTATCGAAACGATTTTTCGGTGCCACCCACTTTTCTTTTCATGCGTAAATTTATTTCCGGCCAGAAGCAACAAATTTCAGCACATCAGTGATCAACAGCCCACGCCTTCACCTCTTTTCTATAGCTCACGCCCGTGTCGCGCGTCCAAATTCAATCGTTATAATTTTTACACGTGAAAAATTTTATATTGACACACTGAACAAGCTCTAGCATGTCTAGGGAAGCTCAATCATGGGCTGAAGGCCCTGCCCTTCGGGAGGTTTGCAGTTGGCGACAACAGACGAACCAGCAGGAAAACCGTTGTTCATGTCCCATAGAAGGACGTCCCGGCGAGCGCCGGTCATTCGGAGGAAATCATGTTTCGCAAATCGCTCAGCCGTATTCTCTTTTCCGGCGTAGCTCTGGCCATGATGGCAGGTGCTGCATCTGCCGAAGGCATCGGCGCATCGCTTCTGACCCAGCAGCATCCGTTCTACATCTCGCTCGCAGACGCGATGAAAAAGGAAGCACAGGCAGAAAATGTACCGCTGGAAGTCTCCATCGCCAATCAGGACCTGAGCAAGCAGCTTGCCGATGTGGAAGATTTCATCACCAAGGGCGTTGACGTCATCATCATCTCGCCGGTTGACAGCAAGGGCGTTCGCTCGGCCATCAACAAGGCTGAAAAGGCCGGCATCAAGGTCATCACCGTCGACGTACCGGCCAACAATGTCGATGTGACCTCCTTTGTGGGCACGGACAACTTCGCAGGCGGCGAAAAGGCTGCCGAACTGATGGCAAAGTCCATCGGCGAGAAGGGCAACGTCGCCGTGATCGATTACCCGACGGTTCAGTCGGTCGTTGATCGTATTGAAGGCTTCAAGAAGGGCATTGCCAAATATCCGGACATCAAGATCGTGGCGATCCAGCCGGGCATCACCCGTCCGGAAGCTCTTTCGGCTGCCCAGAACATCCTTCAGGCCAATCCGGATATCGTCGGCATCTTCGGTTTCGGTGACGATGCCGCATTGGCCGCTGCCTCGGCAGTAAAGTCGGCCAAGCTTGAAAACCAGGTCAAAGTGATCGGTTTTGACGGCATGGAAGAAGCCCGCAACGCCGTGAAAAACGACCCGGTCATGGTCGGCGTTATCGCCCAGTATCCGGACCAGATGGGCAAGGTTGCAGTTGAAACCGCTGCCAAGGTTATCAAGGGCGAGGAAGTGCCTGCCAAGCAGCCGATCGTTCCAGGCGTCGTCACCAAGGACGGCGAAACCAAGTAACACCGCGTGAAACAGCGACACTCCTCCCAGTCGCTGTTTCCTATCTGCGTGCGGCGGCCCGGCGAACACCACACGCCTTGCCGCCGCCGCAACCCTTTTGAATTGCAGACTTCGCTCGGGATCGATCTTAAAACCCATTGCGGAACTGAATAACGGAGAGTGGAGGCCCCCAAAGTGACAGATACCGAGACAGCCACCAAATCCGAACGAAACGCCCTGCCGGATACGGTTCTTGAAATTCGCGATGTGGCGAAATCCTTCGGCCCGGTTATCGCGCTCAAGCGCATGAACCTGACCGTGCGTCGCGGCCGCGTGCATACGCTTCTTGGCGAAAACGGCGCCGGCAAATCCACGCTGATGAAGATTCTGGCTGGCGTTTTCAAGCCAACATCCGGCACCATTTTGCTGAAGGGCGCGGCCTATGCGCCGAAAGACCCGCGCGATGCCCGCGCAAATGGCATCGCCATTGTCTTTCAGGAACTGAGCCTGTCGCGCAATCTCAGCGTGGCCGAAAATATCTTCGCCAATCATGAGCCAAGCCGCTTCGGCTTTGTGCGGGAGCGCGAACTGAACGCCGCTGCCGACAAGCTCATCGATGAGCTTGGTCTGCCCGTCGATGCACGCGCAAAGGTTGGCGACCTGTCGATTGCCCAGCGCCAGCTCGTCGAAATCGCCAAGGGCCTGAGCCAGCCTGCTGACGTCGTCATTCTGGATGAGCCGACCTCATCGCTTTCCGACAGTGAAGCGGAAATCCTGTTTTCGATCATTGAGCGCCTGAAAGCCCGGGGCACAGCCGTCATCTATATTTCGCATCGCATGGAAGAAATCATGCGGCTTTCCGACGACATTACGGTCGTTCGCGATGGCGAATATGTAACGACCACGGAAAAGAGCGAGACCACGATCGAGCGGCTGATTGCCCTGATGGTCGGCCGTGAGATGAACGACATCTATCCGCCGCGCGAAGCGCCGAGACCATCAGCAAGCGTGCCGCCCATACTTGAAACGAAGAACCTCTCGGTTGCAGGCAAATTCAACGATGTTTCCATCGACGTGAAACCCGGCGAAGTTCTGGGGCTTTTCGGGCTGGTCGGTTCTGGCCGTTCGGACGTGATGAAGGCATTGTTCGGTATGCTGCGGCCCACGGGCGAAATCAGGCTCGACGGCAAAGCCATCACCCTCTCCTCACCGACCGATGCCATTCGCAACGGCATTGCTTTCGTGACCGAGAACCGCAAGGAAGAAGGTCTCGTTCTTCCGCATAGCGTTGAGCGTAACATCAACATGGTTGGGCTCGGACAGCTTGCAGGGCCTTTCGGCCTGATGCGTTCCAGAGCAGAGCGCTCCGCAGCCAAAACGGAAGTGCTGCGTCTTGCCATCAAGACCGCATCCATCGACACGGTTGCCGGATCGCTGAGCGGCGGCAACCAGCAGAAGATCGTGCTGGCAAAGTGGCTGCAGACAAAGCCGCGCATCCTCATTCTCGATGAGCCAACACGCGGCGTCGATGTCGGCGCGAAATTCGAGATTTACCGCATCATCCGTGAACTTGCCGCCAATGGCGCGGCAATCCTGATGGTTTCCTCCGAACTGCCGGAAGTGCTGGGCCTGAGCGACCGCGTGGCCGTCATGCATAACAAGCATGTCGCCGCCATTGTCGATGCCGATGGCCTCACGCCCGAAACCGTCATGAGCTACGCAGCAGGAATGCACATATGAGCAACGCACAAAATATTCAGAAGAAAGCCGTGGACGCAGAAGTCCGCCGTTCGCTTTTCAGCTCCCCGCTGGTTCGCCAGTATGGCGGCATCATCATCTCACTGGCCGTGCTCTGCGTGGTCTTCGCGGTGCTGAACCCGCGCTTTCTCGCCTTCAACAACTTCATGAACATCATGCAGCAGGTGGCGGTGATTGCCGTTGCTGCCTATGGCATGACCTATGTGATCCTGCTCGGTGAAATCGACCTGTCCATCGGTTCGATCATCGCAGTTTCCGGCATGGTGGCGGCGCAGGCTTTCGCCATGGGTTTCGGCTTCGTGCCGACGGTTATTTTCACCCTTGCGGCGGGCGCCATCATGGGCGGGCTGAACGGTGTGCTTTCGGCAAAGCTGATGCTGCCATCCTTCATCGTGACCGTTGCGACAATGGGTATCTATCGCGGCATGGTCAGCCTGCCGACCAATGGCGCGCCTGAAATCATCGAAAACGATACCTGGCTTGCCATCGGCTCGGAAAACTGGCTCGGTCTGCCGATCATCATCTGGATCGTCGGTGTTCTGTTCATCTTCAATTATATCCTGCTGTCGAAGACCGTTTTCGGCCGCCGCATCTATCTGTCGGGCGGCAACAAGGAAGCAGCGATCTATTCGGGCATCCGCGTCGACCGCATCAAGATCATCGTTTTCATGCTTTCGGGCGTCATGGCAGCGATCAGCGGCATTCTGCTTTCATCGCGCCTCTCCTCGGCGCAGACCAATGCAGGCATGGGCTACGAACTCGACGCCATTGCTGCGGTCGTGCTTGGCGGCACCTCGCTTGCTGGCGGCGTCGGCACCATGGTTGGCACCATTCTCGGCGCGCTCATCATCGGTGTCATCAATAACGGCATGAACATGCTGTCGGTGCCTTATTTCTATCAGCTCATCGTCAAGGGCGTGGTCATTCTGGTTGCCGTCTGGCTGGACGTGCGCTCGAAATCCATGCGTACGTAATCGCGGTGCAACATATGAAGAAGATCATCACCATCGGCGAGATCGTCGTCGAAATCATGGCTGTGGAAACCGGCAACGGTTTCAAGACCGCTATCCCATTGATCGGTCCGTTCGCCTCCGGCGCGCCCGCAATCTTCATCGATCAGGCCGCAAAGATGGGCCAGCCTTGCGGCATGGTCAGCGCGGTCGGCAATGACGACTTCGGCGCGCTCAATGTCGAGCGCCTGCAGAAGGACGGCGTGGATGTATCGGCCATCGGTGTGCATCCGACAGCCGCCACCGGCAGCGCCTTCGTGCGCTATCGCCCGGATGGCAATCGCGATTTCATCTTCAACATCAAGCACAGCGCATGCAGCGCCATCGGTCTGACGCCGGAAGCCGAAAAGCTGATCGAGACCGCCGATCACCTGCACATCATGGGCTCTGCCCTGTTCTCCGAAGGCATTGTTTCGGCGATCCACGAGGCGACAATCCGCATCAAGGCGAAGGGCGGCACTGTCTCCTTCGACCCGAATATCCGCAAGGAAATGCTGGAATTGCCGGGCATGCGCCAGGCACTGGCCCATGCGCTGGAAAACACCGACCTGTTCATGCCAAGCGGCCCTGAAATCTTCCTATTCACCAAGGCGACCGAGGAAAAGGCCGCCGTGGAAGAACTGCTGGCACGCGGCATCAAGGCTGTTGTGGTCAAGCGCGGCGCGGAAGGCGCAAGCTATTTCGACCAGTCCGGTGAAGTTTTCGCACCTGCTTTCAAGGTCGATGAAATCGACCCGACCGGAGCAGGCGACAGTTTTGGCGCAGCATTCGTTACCTGCTGGCTGCGCGACATGGCACCGAAAGAAGCCCTCGTCATCGCCAATGCCACCGGCGCACGCGCGGTCGGCGTCAAGGGACCGATGGAAGGCACCTCGACCATGGCCGAAATTGAAGCCTTCCTTCAGAAAAACGGAGTTCCAGCATGAGCAGCACGAATGTTCTGAGCGCACTTCCCGCCCGTTACGCCAGCGGCGTTCGCGGCGGCATTACGTCGATCTGCTCTGCGCATCCGCTGGTGATTGAAGCAGCCCTTCTTGAAGGCATTGCGACCGAGACCGACGTGCTGATCGAGGCCACCTGCAATCAGGTCAATCAGGACGGCGGCTATACAGGCATGACGCCCGCCGACTTCCGCCGCTTTGTGGAAGATATCGCCGCCCGTGTCGGCTTCGACACCAAACGGCTTATTCTGGGCGGCGACCATCTCGGCCCCAACCCGTGGAAGCATCTGCCCGCCGAAGAAGCCCTTGCGAAGTCGGATGTGATGATCGACGCCTTCGTGCGCGCAGGCTTCACCAAAATCCACCTCGATACGTCGATGGGTTGTGCTGGCGAGCCGGTCGCGCTGCCCGATGCCGTGACCGCCGAGCGCGCAGCGCGTCTGGCCAAGGTTTCGGAAGCAGCGGCCCGTGAAGCCGGATACGACCTGCCTGTCTATATCATCGGAACGGAAGTACCTATCCCCGGCGGGGCGATGGAAGAAATCGAAGAGCTGGAACTAACCAAGCCGGGCGCGGCGGTCGAAACTGTCGCTATTCACCGCAAGGCTTTCGCAGCACTCGGACTGGAAGACGCCTTTGCCCGCGCCATCGGCGTCGTGGTGCAGCCGGGCGTCGAATTCGGCAACGAAAATGTCGTGTTCTATAACAGCGAGAAGGCGACGGCGCTGAGCGGTGTTCTCGGCGAAATGCCGCAATTCGTCTTTGAAGCCCATTCGACCGACTATCAGCCGGTGGAAGCGCTTTCCGATCTGGTGCAAGATGGTTTCGCCATTTTGAAAGTCGGCCCCGGCCTGACTTTTGCGCTGCGCGAGGCGCTCTATGGCCTCGACCAGATTGCGGCTTTCCTCGACAAGCTGCCGGAAGAAGAAACCCTGCGCGGCAAGATGGAAGCGCTACTTCTGGCCGAGCCGAAGAACTGGGAAAAATATTACCACGGCGATGCAGAAGAACTGCGCCTGCAACGCCATTTCTCCTATAGCGACCGCATCCGCTATTACTGGCCGCATCCGGTCGCAACCGCTGCCGTGGATGCGCTTTTGAACCGTCTGGAAGGGCGCAAGATACCGGAAACGCTGATCAGCCAGTATCTCGGCACGCTTTATCCGGCAGTCGCATCGGGTGAGATTGAACCGACGCCCCACGCCTTGATGGTGGAGGCCGTCCGCAATGTTGTGCGGACATACGGCAAGGCTGTCGGAACCCACTGAAATCGAAAGGCGCGGTCAACACCGCGCCTTTCTTTTGCTCAGACCTCTATCGGGCTCTTAAAAGCCTTGAGCCGCAAGGCATTGCTCAGAACAAAAATGCTCGAGAAAGCCATGGCGCCTGCCGCCAGAACCGGCGACAACAGCGTTCCGGTGACAGGGTAAAGAACACCCGCCGCCACAGGGATCAGCGCGACGTTGTAGACAAAGGCCCAGAACAGGTTCTCGCCGATGTTGCGGATCGTCGCCTTCGATATCGCGATGGCATTGACCACACCGCGCAAATCACCCGACATCAGCACCACATCCGCGCTTTCAATCGCAATATCCGTGCCGGTGCCAATCGCAATACCGACATCAGCGGCGGCGAGCGCGGGCGCATCGTTGATGCCGTCACCGACAAAAGCAATCCGCTTGCCGCCTGCCGAAAGCCGCTTCAGTGCCTCGACCTTGCCGTCCGGCAGCACTTCCGCAACCACTTCATCAATGCCCAGACGCTTTGCGATGGCCTCGGCAGTGCGACGGTTATCGCCCGTGATCATGGCGACCTTCAACCCCTGCTCGTGCAGGGCAGCAATGGCCGCTGGCGTGGTTTCCTTCATCGGGTCGGCAACGGTCAGGATTGCCGCGAGCTTGCCGTCAATGGCGGCGTAGAGCGGGGACTGTCCTTCATCGCCGAGACGCTTCGCATCACTGGCAAAGATCCCCACATCAGACCCAAGCTTCGTCATGTAACGATCAGCGCCGATGGCAACCTCATGACCGGACACATGAGCCTTCAAGCCGAAACCGGGTACCGCTTCGAAAGCAGACACATCCGCGAGCTTCAGTCCCTTCGCCTTCGCTGCTTCCACAATCGCATCGGCAATCGGATGTTCGGAGCGGGCTTCAACGGCTGCAACAAGCGCCAGAAGTTCGTCCTTATCAAAGCCTTCGACGGTCGCAAAATGCGCGAGTGCGGGCTTTCCCTGTGTCAGCGTACCGGTCTTGTCAACGGCAATAACGGAAGCATCGCGCAAGGTCTGCAAGGCATCACCGCGACGAAACAGGACCCCGAACTCGGCTGCGCGGCCAGTGCCAACCATAATGGAGGTCGGCGTGGCCAAGCCCATGGCACAGGGGCAGGCGATGATGAGAACCGCAATGGCGTTCACCAGTGCATAACCCAGCATGCCCGTGCCGCCGATCGCCAGCCACAAGACAAACGTCAAAGCGGCAGCCGCCATCACAGCGGGGACAAACCAGCCGGTCACCTTGTCGACCATGGCCTGAATAGGCAGCTTGTCGGCCTGCGCATCCTCGACCATGCGGATGATCTGCGAAATCACCATGTCGCGGCCAACCTTGGTCGCGCGGAAGGTGAAGGCACCGGTCTTGTTGATCGTGCCGCCGACCACTTCCGCGCCCTTTTCCTTGGCAACAGGCACAGGCTCGCCGGTAATCATCGATTCATCGACATAAGACGAACCGTCGATCACTTCGCCATCGACCGGCACTTTCTCGCCGGGACGAACTTGTACGACATCGCCTGCCCGAACATCTTCAAGTGGTACGTCAATAGCTTCGCCATCACGCAGAACCCGTGCCGACTTTGCCTGCAAACCGACCAGCCGGCTGATAGCCGCACTGGTGCGTCCCTTGGCACGCGCTTCCAGAAAACGCCCGATCAGGATCAGCGTAACGATAACGGCGGCGGCTTCGAAATAGACATTCACCGTACCTTCGGGCAGCACTCCCGGGAAAAAGGTTGCAACGACGGAGAAGCCCCAGGCCGCGAGCGTGCCGACCACGACGAGCGAATTCATGTCGGGCGTACCGCGCAGTAATGCCGGTATGCCTTTCTTGAAAAAGCGCAAGCCCGGGCCGAACAGGACCAGTGTTGTGAGCACGAGCTGCAAATACCAGCTGTTCTGCATGCCAATGCGGTCCATGACGAACATATGAACCGCCGGGATGAGATGTGATCCCATCTCCAGCACAAAAACAGGCAATGTCAGAAGGGCGGCAAGGATGACGCTTTTCTTCAGTTCTGCTGCTTCCGCATCCCGCTTTTCGGACTGGGTCTCCTGTTTGTCGCTGTCCTGCCTGTCATCAAGTGACCGCGCCTCGTAGCCAGCAGCTTCAACTGCCTTGATAAGCTCGTTGACCGATACCTGCCCCGCCAGATCGACATGCGCCCGCTCCGTTGCGAGGTTGACGCTGGCACGGGTGACGCCTGGCACGCCGTTCAATGCCTTTTCCACCTTGCTGACACAGGAAGCGCAACTCATGCCCTCAATCGCCAGATCTATGCTGGCAGCAGGGACTTCATAACCCGCCTTGCGAATGGCATCGATCACCGAGGGCAGATCTGGCGCGCCTTTGAAAGTCACATCGGCGCGTTCCGTTGCGAGATTGACGGAAACCTTGTCCACGCCCGGAACTTTGGACACGGCTTTTTCCACGGACGACACGCACGACGCGCAGCTCATCCCTTCGACGGGCACCGGAAAACTGATGGTTTCGTGATTTACAGGCTTGTTCATGGCAATCCCTTTCATCGCCCGGAAAGGGCACAATTCGAGAGTTGCTCTCTAGATAGTCCTTCCCACCGTTGGAAGGTCAAGTCCTTTTTGAAACAAGATGAGATTTGGATTTTTTGTCTGGCGCGACGGCTCTTCGAACGCGGCTCAACAACCAATGAGCGATATCCTAAATCGGCAATCTGTTATGTGCCGCAGGCATCTCCAGACCGACATTGCTGCGATTTTGAATAAACGAATGCACGTCGCCAGCAGGCATCGGCCGCCCGGTCAGGAACCCTTGTACCTCACCAAAACGCTCGGTCTTCAAACGCTCAAGCTGTTGTGCGGTTTCCACGCCCTCAGCCGTCGTGACAATGTTGAAGCCCGCGCCAAGCGTCGCCACGGCCTGAATGATGGCCAGATCGCGCGTATCGACCTCGATTCCCGAAACGAAACTGCGATCAATCTTGATTTTATCGAATGGAAATGATCGCAGATAACTGAGCGAAGAATAGCCCGTCCCGAAATCGTCCATCGCGATACGAACACCCAGTCGGCGCAGTTCGAACAGCAGCTCGATATTGTTCTTGCTGTTCGACAGGAAGACCGACTCCGTGATTTCAAGCTCAAGCCTGTCGGGTGAAAGACGCGCCGCTTCAAGCGCGTCCATGACGGAGTGCAGAAGTGTCGTCTGGCTGAACTGGACCGGCGAAAGGTTGACTGAAACCTTGATGTCCTCCGGCCAGAGGACAGCTTCCCGACATGCAGTCCTTAGAACCCAGTCACCGATCGGTCCGATGAGCCCGGTTTCTTCTGCCAGCGGAATAAACTCAGCAGGCGAAACCATGCCACGCTCAGGATGACGCCAGCGGATCAGCGCTTCAAAACCGGAAATCTTGCCGCTCTCAAGATTGAAGATCGGCTGATAGTGCAGTTCAAACTGCTCATCCAGCAGAGCCTGGCGAAGTTCGCCGGTCATAACATAACGCTTCTCCGCCGCCAGACGCAGGGAGTGCTGATAAAAACGGAATGTACGGCGTCCGCCTGATTTTGAAGCATAAAGCGCGAGATCGGCATTGCGCATCAGCACATCGGGGTTGTCACCATGCAATGGCGCCTGGGCAATACCCATGCTGCAGGTGACGAATTCGGAATTACCCACCAGCTCGAATGCATCCTGAAAGGCCGAAAGGATGCGATCAGCGAACATGGCGATCTGCCCCAGCGTTCCGCTGCGATAGACAATGGCAAACTCATCGCCACCAAGCCGGGCAATGAATTCATCCGAAGTCGTGATTTGTTTCAGACGGCGCGCGGCTTCCTGCAAAAGCTGGTCACCGGCCTGATGGCCGATGCTGTCATTGATGTTCTTGAAATGATCGATGTCGAGATAGAACAAGGCGAAAGGTTCGGAATCACCGCCCTTCTTCAACAGGCTTTCGACATGGTGCGCAAAATAGGCACGGTTGGGCAAACCGGTCAGACTGTCGTGCATGGCAATATGTGCCATGCGTTCCTCGATCTCACGCCGTTCCGTTATATCCTCAACAAGACCAATCAGATAACGAGGTTCATCACCTTCGACGGGCGGGATCGAGCATTTTATGATCCGCATCGTGCGCGACGTTCCATCGTTGCGCTCGATCTTGCGTTCGACGCTCAGCACTTCCCGGCGCTGCATCGCCATGTGGTCCTGCTGACCGATGACAACCGCTTCATGCTTGGGGAAAAGGTCCAGGTCGGTTGACCCGATTGCTTTGTCTATCGGCTGTCCGCTCGCCGCAGATGCTGCCTGATTGTAAAGCACATAACGACCTTCATCGTGCATATCCTTGACGAAGACACCAAGCGGCAGATTATTGACGAGACTGTCCAGCAAAGTCTGCGCATGACTTGCCTGACGATTGGCCTCTGCCAATTCCGTCCGGTCCTGAACGATGGCCAGAATCGCTTCCTTGCCGTCGAACAACACCTCGCGTCCATAAGTCAGAACATCGATGGTTTCGCCATTGGCGCGCAGATGTTGCCAGCGCTCCGGGCGTTCGAGGTCGCTACGGTCGCGAATGGCGGCAAGCATGCGCTCGCGCTCGGCCTGCGGACGAATATCGAGAACAGTCATGCCCGGCAGTTCATCAGGCGTATAGCCGTAGAGCGCATAGGCCGCGTCGTTCATGATGATGAAGCCGAGAGTCTGGGGATCATAGACCCACATGGGGGTCGGATGGGTGGTGAAAAGAATACGGAAATCCTGCTGAGACGTGCTCGCAATGGAGCCTCCCGCCTCTGTCGGACCGGCTTTCCGCTTCACCATTATACACCCCTTGCCCCAAGCCGACACACGTCGTCAGTTTGAATTAGCCAACAAAACCTCTCAATGGAACATCATATTCCGCATGGGTTCATGAACCGGACAGGCTCACGAGCCAACAGGCGAGGACCGTCACCAGGACACACTTCCCCGCGGGGAGAATACGACCAATGGTTTTAACAAACCATATATGAAGCGGCTGCTCATATAGGTTTTTTTCTGACGTTCGTATTTTTCAATAGAGCCACACATTGCCTGAGATTGCCGAAGACGGCCCAAGACAGCTTGACCGCTCAAAACTTCCGGCCTATGCCTAAAGACGCAAAATTCGTTGGGGTGCCTTCGAAGCAATATTAGGAAAAGTGCCAAGCGGTTTTCCGTCCGATATTGCGACACAAAAGGCTGAGAGGCGCGTTCTCGCGTTAACCCATTGAACCTGATCCGGGTAATACCTGCGTAGGGAACGGAGTTTGACGCGTCGCGGACGGGGTTCATCCCACTCGGAGCTTATGCTCCATAAAGGTTCATGACGTCTCATCTTTCCGTTCGGAATGAGAGACGACATGATGGACCAAAGACAGAGTTTCTCCCGAACTATATCAACAAGCGGCCAGGCGCGTTCCGTGCCTATATGCGTCACCATTGCCGGTTCCGACAGTGGCGGCGGTGCTGGCATTCAGGCCGACCTCAAGACATTCTCAGCGCTCGGCGTGTATGGCGCGAGCGTTATTGCTGCCGTGACAGTGCAGAACACCTGCACGGTGAGCGCAGTGCACGACATCCCCCCCGCCATTGTCGCGGGACAAATCGATGCCGTTTTCAGCGATCTCGACGTGGCCGCAGTGAAGATCGGCATGGTTTCCGTGCCCGAAACCATCGAAGCCATTGCGCGGGGGCTTGCCCATTTTTCTGGCCCCGTCGTTCTCGACCCGGTGATGGTTGCAAAATCCGGCGACCGGCTTTTGAGCGAAAACGCCATTGCGCTTTTGCGCCGGAAACTGGTGCCAATGGCCACACTGTTGACGCCCAACCGACCGGAAGCGGCCTGCCTGCTCGGCAGCAGTCTGGCGCTCGACGACGGGGACGCCGAACAACAAGGCCGCGCATTACTCGAACTCGGCGCAAAAGCCGTTTTGATGAAGGGCGGTCATGCGGAAGGCGAAATCTGTGTCGACCTGCTGGTTCGCCGCGATCAGCCGACACTCCGTGTCGAAGCACCGCGTATCCTGACCGCCAATACCCATGGCACGGGCTGCACACTCTCCTCGGCAATTGCTGCGGAGCTTGCAAAGAACCTCCCGCTCGAAAAAGCAGTGCTTGCAGCGCATGCCTATCTGCAAGGGGCAATCCGCGCTGCCGATACGTTGAAGATCGGCCACGGCCATGGGCCGGTACACCATTTCCATGACCTCTGGAAAGCTCGAACAGAGGAGATTGCGTGATGCGCGTCACCATCATCGGAGCGGGTGTCGCCGGTCTTGCCGCCGCCGCCGAGTTCACCGATCAGGGCCATGCCGTTACCGTCATCGCCAAAAGCGTGGAAATCGGTTCCGACAGCTGCTCATGGTTTGCGGGTGGAATGCTGGCACCTTGGTGCGAGGGCGAGAGCGCGGAAGAGCCGGTCGTTCGCTTGGGACAGGAAGCAATCGGCTGGTGGGAACGGCACGTTTCGACAGTCCATCGCAAGGGTACGCTTGTGCTCTCGCACACACGCGATGCGACCGAACTTCGTCGCTTTGCCCGCAGGACAGAGGCATTTGACACCATTGATCAAGTGCAGATCGATGCGCTCGAACCGGACCTTGCAGGCCGATTTCGGCAAGGGCTTTTCTTTGCAGGAGAAGGCCATCTCAACCCGCGCAAAACACTGATTGAGCTCGCCGAAAACCTGCAGAACAAAGGCGTTGTCTTTCATCTGGGGCAGGATGCGAAAGACGTCAAAGTCGAGTCCGACATTACCGTCGATGCGCGCGGTCTTGCAGCGCGTGATCAGTTGCAGGACCTGCGCGGTGTCAAGGGTGAGATGCTGGTTGTCCGCTCGCGCGACATCAATCTCAAGCGGCCCGTGCGCCTCCTGCATCCGCGTATTCCGCTTTACATCGTACCGCGCGGCGACGGCGTACACATGATCGGCGCGACGATGATCGAAAGCGATGAGCGGTCGGGCATCAGCGTGCGCTCGACGCTGGAACTCTTGAGCGCCGCTTACGCCTTGCATCCGGCCTTCGGCGAGGCGGAAATCCTCGAAACCGGCGTCGATGCGCGTCCGGCCTTTCCCGATAATCTGCCCCGCGTCCGACGGCGCGGCAAAACCGTCTATGTCAACGGGCTTTACCGCCACGGCTTCCTGCTCTCGCCCGCTGTGGCGCGCATGGCGGTTGCAGCCGCGACCATGCCGGAAGATGCGCCGGAACCTATGCCAGAATTTGTGGAGGACTACGCATGACAATCGTGCTGAACGGTGAGGTCATCACCACGACAGCGGCCAATCTGGCAGCGCTGCTGACCGAGATCGAGCTGGATGAAGCGGTTGTTGCAACCGCGCTGAACGGCGAATTCGTGGCCAGCGACGAGCGCACAGCCGCAACTTTGTCGGCTGGCGATCGCATCGAAGTTCTGGCCCCGATGCAGGGAGGCTGAGATGCTGGAATTCTATGGCCAGAAATTTGAAAGCCGCCTGCTGCTCGGCACGGCGCAATATCCATCGCCTGCCATATTGGCGGATGCGGTGCGCGCTTCGCAAAGTGATATCGTCACCGTGTCGCTGCGTCGCGAAAGCGGCGAGGCCCGCGCCGGACAGGACTTCTGGGCGCTGATCCGGGAGCTGGGCGTAGCCGTTCTGCCCAACACGGCAGGCTGCCACACGCCGCGCGAAGCAGTGACGACCGCCCGGATGGCGCGTGAAATCTTCAGCACCAACTGGATCAAGCTGGAGGTGATCGGCGATCACGACACGTTGCAGCCCGACCCGTTCGGTCTGGTCGAAGCAGCACGCATACTGTGCGACGACGGTTTCGAGGTCTTTCCCTATATGAATGACGATCTGATCGTCGCGGAAAAGCTCATCGAAGCCGGTTGCAAGGTGCTGATGCCCTGGGGCGCGCCCATCGGCTCGGGCCGTGGCCTCAACAATCCTTATGCGCTGAAGACCATGCGGGCACATTTCCCCGATATTCCATTGGTCGTCGATGCAGGCATCGGCGTGCCGTCCCATGCTGCGGCGGCGATGGAGTTGGGCTATGACGCTGTGCTCATCAACACCGCCGTCGCCAAGGCTGGCGATCCCGTCGCCATGGCACGCGGCTTCGCGCTTGCGGTCGAAGCCGGGCGGCTCGCTTTAGAAGCGGACGCCATCGAGGCGCGCGACATGGCCGCGCCATCCACCCCTCTTCTCGGAAAGGCATTTTTGTAATGGCCCTCGATCCGTTCTACCCGATCTTCGACAGCGCCAAATGGCTTGAACGCATGGTGCCGCTCGGCGTCAAATTGGTGCAGCTTCGCGTCAAGGACAAGACCGAGCTGGAACTGCGCAGCGAAATCCGCGCCGCACGGGAAATCTGCCTTGCCCATGACTGCCAGTTGATTGTCAACGACTATTGGAAGCTGGCGCTGGAGGAAGGTTGCGACTTCATCCATCTCGGGCAGGAAGACCTCGACGATGCCGATCTTGGCGCCATTCGCGCCGGTGGTTTGAAACTGGGTGTTTCGAGCCATGACGAGGCGGAGCTGGACCGCGCCCTGTCGGTAAAGCCAGACTATATCGCGCTCGGCCCCATCTACCCGACCATTTTGAAAAAGATGAAATGGCACGAACAGGGCCTGCCCCGCCTTGGACAATGGAAGGCGCGGCTTGGCGATATTCCGCTGGTGGGCATCGGCGGCATGAGCGTCGAGCGCGCACCGGGCGTTTTCGAAGCAGGCGCCGACATCGTTTCCGTCGTCACCGACATCACCCTCAATGCCGACCCCGAAAGCCGCCTGCGCCAATGGATCGAAACCACCCGCGCTTATGCAGGCCATGCTCTGGAGCAGACCACATGAAAAAGACCGCCTTCGTCGCCCTGTTCGGCCTCGCTTTCACTGTTGCCACTTCGGCTCACGCTGACGACAAGCTCAAGCTCATTCTCGACTGGTATGTGAACCCGGATCACGGCCCCATCATCGTCGCCGACAAGCTCGGCTACTTCAAGGATGCAGGGCTGGACGTGGATATTGTCGCGCCTGCCGATGCATCGACGCCCACCAAGATGGTGGCAGCAGGACAGGCCGACCTCGCCATTTCCTATCAGCAGCAGGTGCATCTTCAGGTGCATGAAGGCCTACCGCTTATCCGCGTCGGCACGCTGATCGACTCGCCGCTCAACTGCCTGATGACCCGCGACGACGGATCGGTGAATTCCATCGCCGATCTCAAGGGCAAGAAGATCGGCTATTCGGTCGCCGGAACCGAGGAAACATTGCTCGGCACCATTCTCGGCCAGCACGGCGTCAAACTCTCGGATGTCGAGCTGATCAACGTGAATTTCTCACTCGCGCCGTCGCTGATGTCGAAGCAGGTCGATGCGGTGATGGGTGCCTATCGCAATGTCGAACTGAACCAGATGGCAGTTGAAGGCGTGCCCGGCAAATGCTTCTTCGTCGAGGAAGAAGGCGTGCCGGTTTATGACGAGCTGGTCTATGTCGCAGCCTCCGACAAACTCGACGCGACGGAAAAGGACAAGATTTCGCGCTTCCTGTCGGCCACCGAAAAGGCCGCGCAATATATCGTCAATCACCCGGACAAGAGCTACGAGCTGTTCTCCTCCTACAGCACCGAACTCAAGGACGAGCTGAACCAGCGCGCCTGGAAGGACACGGTTGCCCGTTTCTCCCGCTCGCCTGCAAGCCTCGATTACGGTCGCTGGCGGCGTTATGAAGCCTATCTCAAGGAAAACGGTCTCGTGCCTTCGGTCCTGCCTGTCGAGAAATTCGCCATCGACGTCAACGCGGAAGGGAGCAAGTCATGAGCCAGCCGCAACCGCATTATTCATCCGAACTGTTCACGCGCCTGCGCGCCGCGACCCTTGGCGACTGGAAGCCCTATATCGATCATGCATTCGTGCGCGGATTGGGTGACGGCACGTTACCCAAGGCGGCCTTCCTGCACTATCTCCGTCAGGACTATGTCTATCTGCACCACTATGCCCGCGCCTTTGCGCTTGGCGTCGTCAAGGCGAATACATTGCAGGAAACACGGCTCTGCGCCCAGATCATGCATGGTCTGGCTGTGACGGAACTACCGCTTCATGTCGGCATCTGCGCCCGCGAAGGGATCAGCGAGGACGAGCTTTACGCCACGCGGGAGGAGCCGGAAAACCTCGCTTATACGCGCTATGTGCTCGACTGCGGACAGGCGGGCGATTTCCTCGACTTGCTGACCGCGCTCGTGCCCTGCGCGCATGGCTACGGCGAGATCGGCCTCAACCTTGCCGCGACCGCCCTGCCCGGTACGCCTTATCAGGAGTGGATCGACACCTATGCGGGGCCTGACTATCAGGACATGTGCCACACGGTTGGCAAACTGTTCGATCAGGCCGCAAAGGACCGCATCGGCAACGACTTTGAGAAAAGCCCGCGCTGGCCAAGGCTCTGCCAGATTTTTGCCACCGCAAGCAGGCTCGAAGCCGATTTCTGGTCCATGGGTTTGAAGGCCGGATAGTGAACGAAGCACTCCCGAACCGAAGCCGGAAAAAGCGTGCTGCCGACGGCTTGCTGTCGGCGGCAGTGGCACTGGCCATTTGGCAGGCGGTGGTGAGCATCGGCCAGATGCCGCGCTTCATCCTGCCCGGCCCGCTGGATGTGGTCCAATCACTGATCGGCAACGCCGCGCTGATCGCAGAAAATGCTGCCGCCACCATCGGTGAAGTTCTGGGCGGTCTGGCGCTCGGCTCGGCGGTTGGCATCGCCACCGCCATCGGGCTGATGATGTCGCCGCTGGCCCAGCGGCTCGTCATGCCCGCCATGGTGTTCAGTCAGGCAATCCCGATCTTCGCGCTCGCTCCCATTTTGACTTTGTGGCTTGGCTATGGACCCGCATCGAAGATCGCAGTCACAGTGCTGATGATCTTCTTTCCCGTCGTTTCGACCTTCTTCGACGGCATGCGACGTACCGACAGCAGCCTTATCGACGCAGCGGAAATTCTCGGTGCCGGACGCATGGCGATCCTGTTTCGCATCCGCATCCCATCCGCCTTCCCTTCACTCGCATCGGGCCTGAGCCTTGCCGCCGTCTATGCGCCCATCGGTGCCGTGGTGGGCGAATGGGTGGGCGCATCGAAAGGTCTCGGCTATCTGATGCTGCTCGCCAATGGGCGTGCCAAGGTGGATCTGATGTTCGCCTGCCTGTTCGTGCTGGCGGCCTTCACCATGCTGCTGCACGGCACCGTGTCGCATTTCGCCCGCAAGCTTGCTGCCTGGCCTAAAAAAGCCGCATAAAAAAACCGGCGGTTTCCCGCCGGTTTTTTGCATCCACTCACATTGCTATCAGGCCAGCGTATAGGCTGTCTTGACCGTCGTGTAGAACTCGGCGGCATAGCGGCCTTGCTCGCGCGGACCGTAGCTCGAACCCTTGCGCCCGCCAAATGGCACGTGGAAATCGACACCGGCGGTCGGCAGATTGACCATCACCATGCCCGCTTCCGAATTGCGCTTGAAATGCGTGGCGTATTTCAGGCTCGTCGTGCAGATGCCCGACGACAGGCCGAAGCTTGTATCATTGGCGGTAGCAAGCGCTTCTTCGTAATTCTTGACGCGGATGACCGAAGCGACCGGGCCAAAGATTTCCTCGCGGCTGATACGCATCTGGTTGGTGGCTTCGGTGAAAAGCGCAGGCTGGAGGTAGAAGCCCGGCGTTTCGCGGTTCAGACGTTCGCCGCCAAAAGCAAGCTTTGCGCCTTCCTTGCGCCCAAGCTCGATATAATCCATGTCCTGCTGAAGCTGGCTTTCATCAACAACCGGGCCGATATGCGTACCCTGCTTCAGCGCATTATCGACCACAACGCTTTTCAGCTTTTCGATTGCAGCAGCGACAAACTTGTCATGGATGCCTTCCGTCACGATGATACGCGACGACGCCGTGCAGCGCTGACCGGTCGAGAAGAAGGACGAGTTGACCACGGACTCGACAGCGACATCGAGATCGGCGTCATCAAGGACAACAACCGGGTTCTTGCCGCCCATTTCGAGCTGGAAGCGACGGTTGTGCTCAATGGATGCCGCCGCAACGCGCTTGCCGGTACCGGTCGAGCCGGTGAAGGTGACGGCCTGAACGTCCGCACTGTCCAGAATGGTCTGGCCGACAACCGAACCCCTGCCCATGACGAGATTGAGAACGCCCTTCGGAAGACCCGCGCGGTGCAGGATATCGACAATCGCCCAGGAGCAGCCCGGCACGAGATCGGCCGGTTTGAACACAATCGTGTTGCCGTAGCAAAGCGCCGGAGCGATCTTCCAGGCCGGAATAGCGATCGGGAAATTCCATGGCGTAATGATGCCCACGACGCCCACGGGCTCACGGGTGATTTCCACACCGATACCCGGACGTGCAGAAGGCAGAACTTCGCCAGCCAAACGCAGGGCTTCGCCTGCGAAGAAATCGAAAATCTGGCTGGCGCGGATGGTTTCGCCGATACCTTCAGCCAGTGTCTTGCCTTCCTCGCGAGACAGGAGACGGCCAAGCTCGTCCTTGCGTGCCAGGATTTCATCGGCAGTTTTGCGCAGGATGGCGTGGCGTTCCAGAATGCCGGAACGCGACCAGGCCGGGAAAGCGGCTTTCGCCGCAGCAATGGCTGCCTTGGTGTCTTCGGCGGTTGCCCGGGCGTAGGTTCCAACAACATCATTGGTGTCCGAAGGATTGATGTTGGCGATCCCGTCGCCGCCGACCCATTCGCCCGCGATCAGATTTTGATGAACTGTCATGAACTCTCCCTGTGCGCCGCACGGCTCTGATATATCTCAGGACGACCCTTCACCCATGAGCGGCAGAATTGCAAGGCCGGAGCTGCCCTGTAACGGAAAAAGTGAAAATATCCGTTCAGCAAAGGGCTGAAAGCTGGATCAGCGCTCCTTAAAACAAGGCTTGCAAATTTGTCACAGTCAAATGATTGGATAGAAAATTCGTCATTTTGCGTCTTGGCAAAAATTTTTGCTCATTTATTGTGCATCCATCTGCAACACTGGCAAGAGGTATGAGATGCGTGTCTATTACCCATTCCCCATGGTGCCCAGTGTTAATGCGGGCGCGTCCAAGCTTTAAGTCTTTGGCCCGCATTGCAGGCTGAGGCCTGAACGCCCTCCCTAAGAGGGCATATTCCTGACAACTTCCAAATTTGCCGCAGCCGTCACCGGCTGTTTGTTTTGTCTTTGTTTTCACGCATTGTCCGACGCAAAACCGCTTCGCACCTTTGCTGGAAATATTTTTACAGGAACCAGAGTCCGTTTAAACACGGCCTGGTATTATAGATATGACTCGGTTTCGCATCGATTTCCGGGGACCTGCCTTCCGCAATGTCCTCGGCTACACTTTCGGCCATTGGCGAAGTCAGCCCTTGCGGCTGACGCTGATGATAATCGGCATGCTGCTTGCAACAGCCGCAGATGTTCTGACACCGCTCTATTCCGGTCGGTTGGTGGACGCGCTTTCGTTGGGTAACGATGGCGCTTGGGATGCTGCCATCCACGCCCTCATCGTCCTGCTTGCGCTGGGTGCGCTGGCGCTGATCACGCGTCAGTTGACCTTCTATGTCATCACGGACTTCACTTTGAAGATCATGAGCGACATGGCAGCAAGCTCGTTCCGTAAGCTGCAGCGGTTTTCGACGGACTGGCACGCCAATGCCTTTGCCGGATCGACGGTGCGTAAGGTATCGCGCGCCATGTGGGCGCTCGACCTGCTCAACGATACGCTGATCGTGGCGCTGTTGCCGTCGATCCTGATGCTGGTTGGTTCGGTCGTGCTTTTATCATGGTACTGGCCGCTGATGGGGCTGCTGGTTGCAATCGGTTCGGTGCTGTTCATCGTCTGCACGATTGTGATTTCGCTTGGCTTTGTTGCCCCTGCGGCAACGCTTGCCAATAGCTGGGACACGCGAATGGGCGGCGCTTTGGCCGATGCCATTTCGTGCAATGCGGTTGTCAAGGCATTTGGCGCGGAACGCCGTGAAGATGCGCGTCTTGCAAAGGTCGTTTCCAAGTGGCGCGGTCGCACACGCCGCACATGGCTGATCGGTACGCTGAATGGCTTCATTCAGGGCGCGAACCTGCTGGTGATGCGCGGCGTGGTTATTGCCTTTGCGCTCTATCTGTGGAGCCAAGGCAAGGCAACGGCGGGCGATATCACCTTCGTTCTGACAGCCTTCTTCATGCTGCAAGGTTATCTGCGCGATGTAGGAATGCATATCCGCAACCTGCAGCGCTCGGTCAACGACATGGAGGAGCTGGTCGACATCGAGGCACAGCCTTACGGCATTGCCGACAAGCCAGGTGCACCGGCGATCAAGATCGGAAATGGCGAGATCACGTTTGATAACGTCACCTTCCATTATGGCAGTCACGACACAGCTCTTTATCGCGACTTCTCGGTCAAGATTGAGGCTGGCGAGCGGGTTGGTCTGGTTGGCCATTCTGGTTCTGGCAAGACGACATTCGTCAAGCTGATCCAGCGTCTCTACGATGTCAGTGGCGGCGCCATCAAGATTGACGGACAGAACATTGCCGAAGTCACACAGGCATCGCTCAGATCGCAGATCGCCATCGTGCAGCAGGAGCCGATCCTGTTTCACCGGACGCTGGCCGAGAACATCGCCTATGCCCGCCCCGGCGCGACACAGGCGGAGATCGAGGAAGCCGCAAAGCTTGCAAGCGCGCATGACTTCATCACGCGTCTGCCAAAGGGCTATGCAACGCTTGTCGGCGAACGTGGTGTAAAGCTTTCGGGCGGCGAGCGTCAGCGTGTCGCTATTGCCCGTGCGTTTCTGGCAGATGCACCGATCCTCATTCTGGATGAAGCCACATCGAGCCTCGATTCAGAATCGGAAGTGCTGATCCAGCAGGCAATGGAACGGCTGATGGTTGGTCGTACAACGCTTGTCATTGCGCACCGGCTATCGACGGTTCGTGCGCTTGACCGGTTGCTGGTCTTCGACAAGGGCAAGATCCTTGAAGAAGGCGATCATGATGCGCTTATCCGCAAGCCGGGCGGCATCTATCGCCGCCTGTTCGAGCGGCAGGCGCTGGAACTGACCAAGGGACTGGAAGACGTCTTTTCGTAATCCAATCCGCTATAATGCCATGGACAGGGCCGGATTAATTCCGGCCTTGTTCGCTTTTTACGCATGTCTCCCGAAACCCGTTCCGACCTTCGGGAGACATGCTCTGTATGCTCCATTCATCATCCATTCAGATCACGGTGCGTATCACTCGCGGCCCAAGCGTGCCTTGACATTTCCATGACAGAAATGTGACAGGATTTTTGTGGAAGTTCGGGAGTTGGTGAGTAGAACATGCCGGGTGTGATGGAAAATACCGCAGCGCGTCGCTGGAGCGATGCCGCGATTTTCGGGCCTGCCCGTATTGCCTGGCCACTGCGCCTCGCCGCAATTGCGCTCGCTTCCATTGTACTTTCAACGCTGCTGGTTTTCGCTGTCGAATGGATCGTGCGCGGCTCGTTCACCGACACGATGCAGTTCTTCCGCACGCCGCATAAGCCTGCATGGACAACAGTTGCGCTCTTCGTCGTGGTGCTGACAGCAAGCGACGCCATTTTCGGACGCATTCACTATGGCTTCTTCGTGATCGGCCCGCTGGCACTGATTGCGGCAACGACAGCACGCGAAAAGAGCCTTTATCTCGGTGACCCGCTTTATCCGAGCGACTTTCTCTATGCCCGTCAGATCGTCGATCTTCTGCCGCTTCTGGTGCGTGACCGCCCGTGGAGCGCGGTCGGCATAGCCCTGCTTCTCATCGCTTCGGCAGCGGTGATGATCACCGTGACGCTGTTCTGGTGGCGGCGCTTTGATCCGATCCCATGGAAGGGGCGGATGCTGCGTCTTGCCTTCGCGCTGCCCTTGCTCGCCTGGTTCGCGGTAATTTCCGACTATGCCAGTTTTTCGCTGGCGCGCGACCGTCTGCGCATTCTGCCGATCATGTGGGACCAGAAGGAAAACTACGCCCATAACGGCTTTACCATGGCCTTCATCCTGAATGTGCCGATGGCCACAGTCTTCGCTCCAGAAGGCTATTCTTCGGAAGCAATTGCCGCCATCGAACCGCCGGCGCAGTTGATCCCTGCTGCATTCGATACCAGCAAGCCTGACGTCATTATGGTGATGAGCGAATCCTTCTGGGATCCGACCCGCCTTCCGGGCGTGGCTTTCAGCGCCGACCCGATTCCGACAGTCCGGGCGGAACAATCCGGCCATGTCTTCTCGCCAGAATTCGGTGGCATGACTGCCAATGTCGAGTTCGAGGCTCTGACCGGTTTTTCCAAAGCCTTCCTGCCCTCCGGCAGTATCCCTTATCAGCAATATATCCGTCGCCCGCTTCCCTCGCTTGCAAGCTTTTTCAAGGATCAGGGTTATGCGACGCGCGCCATCCACCCCTATCGCCAATGGTTCTGGAATCGCGGTCCCGTCTATGAAAGCATGGGCTTCGACAGGTTCATGTCAGAAGAAAACATGCCGCCGCTGGAAAAGCGCGGCGCACTGGCTTCCGACGCTGCCTTGACCGATGAAATCATCCGCGAAGCGGATTCCATGGATGCGCCATTCTTCTTCTTTGCCGTCTCGCTGCAAGGACATGGCCCGTACGAAGCCAATCGTTACCCGGATTCCAAACTTGAGGTGCAGACTGACGCCAGCGAGCATACGCGCCAGTCGATCCGGTCCTATTCGCAAGGTGCCTTGGATGCCGATGCGAGCCTTGCACGGTTGATGGAATGGGCATCGAAGCGTGACCGGGAAACCATTCTCGTCTTCTTTGGCGACCATCTGCCGCCACTTGGCCCCGTCTATGTCGAAACCGGGTTCATGGACAACCGGGTCGCAAGCCGTACGGCACCTGCTGCGGATATGATGCTGCAGCATGAAACGCCGCTTGTTCTCTGGTCGAGTAAACGTGGCGCCGAAAGGGGAACCGGCACGATCAGCCCTGCCTTCCTGCCGCTGCACATTCTGGATATGGCGGGTATGCAGCATCCCTATTACACAGGCTTCCTGCGTCAGTTGCACGAGCGCTACCAGGTCGTTGACAATCATGCGGTTTTCGACCGCTCGGAGAAAGCCGAGGAAGGCTGGCAACAGAGGCCGCCATTCCCGCCACTCCTGCGCGACTATCAGATGCTGCAATATGACATGATCTTCGGCAGCAATTTTGCCCGCGAGCGGTTCTTCCCCGCGCATCCCACACAGAGTTAGACAGGTCTATACCGGTGCTTTTCCGGATGACTGGCGGATGATGAGTTTATACTCAATCCGCCGGGAGGCCGACAAATGACCGGTTTCGATCTGATTGAGAAGCATGTCCGCCGCATCGCGTGTCATCTCGAAAATCGGCTGGCGGACGGTGGTGATCTGCGGCGACACCATGCTGGCAATCGCGCTGTCATCAAAGCCAACCACCGTTAGCTGGTCAGGTATCGCAATGTTGCGATCATAGGCGACCTGCATGACGGCGGCGGCCATATCGTCGTTTGACGCAAACACAGCCGTTGGCGGCTCCTCAAGCGAAAGCAGCTTCTTTCCGGCGGCGAGACCGCTCGCAAAACTGAAGCCACCCTGCACCTCATAATCAGGATTGCGCTTGATCCCCGCTTCTTCCAATGCGCGGCGATAGCCTGCGAGGCGCAGTTCCGCCGAACGATGGGTTGGATCGCCAATGACGATTGCAATCCGGCGATGACCGAGTTTCAGAAGATACTCCATCAGATCGACGCCAGCCGCTTCGTCATCGATTGTGACACTGTCGGTCGGGTGCACATTCACGTCGCCTGCGACACGGGCAAATGGCATTGCAGAAGCCGTCAGTTCGGCCAGAATTTCAGGATCGTCCGACATGGGGGGCGTCACGATGATGCCATCGAGACCGGAAGCGTGCGCTGTTTCGATCAGCGCACCACGGATATCTTCACGATTTTCGACAGGGAAAATCAGCAACCGGTACCGCGTGTCACGCAGCCGCTCCAGCGCGCCCATCTGCAGTTCGGTGACATAGCTAGCGCTCGGGTTCTCGAAGAAAAGACCAATCAGGTGAGAACGCCGTTCAACAAGGTTTCGGGCAGCAGCATTGGGACGGTAACGGAGCTCACTCCCCGCCTGCCTGACTTTTTCGCGAATGGCTTCGCGCACATTCGGTTCGTCATTGTAGACGCGTGAAACTGTCTTGATCGACACACCGGCAAGGCGTGCCACATCATGAATGGTTGCTCGTTTTCCTGCTGCGGCCATATCGGATCGTCTCCCTCCCTCTCCGATCTAACTAACCGGTTCGCCGCAAAACGAAAAGAGAAATCAGGGAACCGAACAGACCCGCGAACGCGTCAGAAACCGAACTTCGCGCCCATTGTCGAGGGAGAACATGCCTCCACGCCCCGGAACGACATCGATGATGAGTTCGGTATGCTTCCAGACTTCATATTGCGGGCCGCTGATATAGACCGGAGCACCACCGATTTCGCCCAGTTTTACATCCGTATCACCGACAATGAACTCACCTTGCGGATAGCACATCGGTGATGACCCGTCACAACAACCGCCCGACTGGTGGAACATGATCGGTCCATATTCGGCTTGCAGTTCACGGATGAGATCGAGTGCTGCCGGTGTGGCGCTGACCTGACCTCTGCCCTCATGCGGGGTTTTCTCCGCCACATTCTCCTCCCAAGAAAATGAGCGGGCGCTCATAGGATGCCCGCTTTGATTATATGTTGTATCACACATCTTGTCCGAAAGCCGTTTCACACTTTTCGGGATGCGCTACTCTAGGGTCTGGACATTACTGAGTCAGGTCCACGACTACGCGACCTTCAATATTGCCTTGGCGCATATCATCGAAGATGGAATTGATATCTTCGAGCTTTTCGGTTCGGATAGTGGCGCGCACCTTGCCGTCGCCAGCAAAATCCAGCGACTCCTGCAGATCAAGCCGCGTACCGACGATTGAGCCGCGCACGGTGACGCCGTTCAGCACCATGTTGAAGATAGAGAGCGGAAAGTCACCCGGTGGCAATCCGTTCAGCGATACAGTGCCGCCTCGCGATACCATGCCCAGCGCCTGTTCGAATGCGATCGGCGAAACAGCCGTAACCAGCACGCCTTGCGCACCGCCATCGGTTTCTTTTTTGATATAGGCCGCCGGATCATTATGCGTTTTTGCATTGACGGTAACCGTCGCGCCAAGCTTCCGCGCGAGATCAAGCTTTCTGTCGTCGATGTCGACAGCGGCAACGTTAAGCCCCATTGCCTTGGCATATTGCACCGCCATATGGCCGAGACCACCGACACCGGAGATCACAACCCAGTCACCGGGTTTGGTATCCGTTACCTTCAGACCCTTGTAGACCGTCACGCCAGCACAGAGAACCGGCGCGATTTCGTTGAAATCAATGTTCTTCGGCAAGTGACCAACAAAATTCGGATCGGCAACGACATATTCGGCAAAGCCACCATTGACCGAATAGCCTGTATTAAGCTGCTCTTCGCAGAGTGTTTCCCAGCCGCCCAGGCAATGACGACAGTGGCCACATGCGGTATAAAGCCATGGAACGCCGACGCGGTCGCCTTCCTTAACGTGTTTGACACCGCTACCCACAGCCGAAACATAACCGACGCCTTCATGCCCCGGAATGAATGGCGGGTTGGGCTTTACCGGCCAGTCGCCTTCGGCTGCATGCAGATCGGTATGGCAAACGCCGGACGCGTGAATGGCAACCTGTATCTGCCCTGGTCCGGGCTCGGGTATCGGCACTTCGTCGATTGTCAGTGGCTTTCCGAATGCCCGCACCACGGCGGCTTTCATTGTCTTTGCCATGAAGTTTCTCCTTCGTTGTCGAACTGAGCTGGCTTCCTGGGGGAGGGAAGAAATGAATGTCGAAAACTGAATGCTTTCCGGAGGCACTAGAAGAAGGTCGCCCGGGCGTTTCCGCCCAGGCCCCCTTGGGAGGGGTATTGGAAACCGTTATGCTCGACGCAATACTGGCATGAGGAACGGTTCCATCCCTTGATTGAGCGCAATACGAAGATGTTTTCTCCGTATTGCAGTTCCGGGGTCAGCTTCGGCTAGAAGAAACCCAGTTTCTTCGGGCTGTAGCTCACCAGCATATTCTTGGTGTTCTGATAGTGATCCAGCATCTTGAGGTGGTTTTCGCGACCGATACCCGATTGCTTGTAACCGCCAAATGCCGCATGTGCCGGATAGGCATGGTAGCAATTGGTCCACACACGACCGGCCTGAATGGCACGTCCGAAGCGATAGGCACGCGTGCCATCACGCGTCCATATACCGGCACCCAGACCGTAAAGCGTATCGTTGGCAATCGATAGCGCTTCCGCATCGTCCTTGAAGGTAGCAACAGACACAACCGGTCCGAAGATTTCCTCCTGGAAAACACGCATCTTGTTGTTGCCCTTGAATACGGTCGGCTTGACGTAATAACCGCCAGCCAGATCGCCCGGCAGAATATTGCGCTCGCCACCTGCCAGCACTTCAGCACCTTCTTGGCGGCCGATATCGAGATAGCTCAGGATTTTTTCCAGCTGCTCACTGGAAGCCTGTGCACCGATCATCGTGGCAGGATCGAGGGGATCGCCCTGCACGATTGCATTCACGCGCTTGAGCGCCTTTTCCATGAACTTGTCGTAAATCGATTCATGGATGAGCGCGCGACTTGGGCACGTGCAGACTTCGCCCTGATTGAGTGCGAACATCACAAAGCCTTCGATGGCCTTGTCGAGGAAATCGTCGTCTTCCGCTGCGACATCCTTGAAGAAGATGTTCGGCGACTTGCCGCCAAGTTCCAGCGTAACCGGGATGAGATTCTGGCTGGCATATTGCATGATCAATCGACCGGTCGTCGTTTCGCCGGTGAAGGCGATCTTGGCGATGCGCGGGCTCGATGCAAGCGGTTTGCCTGCCTCAAGGCCAAACCCGTTGACGACATTGATAACCCCTGGCGGGAGAAGATCACCGATCAATTCCATAAGCACGAGGATCGATGCCGGTGTCTGTTCAGCCGGTTTCAGGACGACGCAATTGCCCGCCGCAAGGGCCGGAGCAAGCTTCCACGTCGCCATGAGAAGAGGGAAGTTCCACGGGATGATCTGACCGACAACGCCAAGTGGTTCATGGAAGTGATACGCGACCGTGTCGTGATCGATTTCGGAAATGCCGCCTTCCTGGGCACGGATGACGCCTGCAAAATAGCGGAAATGGTCGATGGCCAGAGGAAGATCGGCAGCGGTGGTTTCGCGGATTGGCTTGCCGTTGTCCCAGGTTTCGGCAGCAGCCAGCGCAGGCAGATTTTCCTCAATCCGGTCGGCAATGCGATTGAGGATGAGCGCGCGTTCCGCCGCGCTCGTCTTGCCCCAGGCATCCTTGGCGGCATGCGCTGCATCGAGAGCCGCCTCGACATCGGCGGCGTCCGAACGGGCTACTTCACAAAGCACCTGACCATTGACCGGTGAAGTGTTCTCGAAATAGCGGCCGGATTTGGGTTCGACCCATTTGCCCCCGATGAAATTTCCGTAGCGTTTTGCGAAAGCCGGCTTCACGGTCCGGCTGAATTCAACCTTGTTCATGACATTCCTCCCAAAACCACGCTGCTCCTACAGCGTTTCATGGGTGAGGATCGCGCGGCAGTGCGAAAGAGTCATCCCGCGCATTCAAGCTCGCAAGGTTATGTGTCGCAATATTGAGACAGTTGTGTCCGCTTATTTCTGATTAGTGCGGACGAATGATCTTCAGCCGGTTGAGCTTGCGATGAAGCGTGGCGCGACTGATGCCCAGAAGCCCGGCAGCCGCCGAGATATTCCCTTCTGCACGCGCAAGGGCGCGCAGAATTACGCTCCGCTCCGACTCTGCCATATCTTCACGTGGATCGGCATGCCAGCCGAGAAGATCGGCTGCGGGCAACGGAACCGCAAGAGCGGCATCGTCAAGCCCCATGGCCAGACGCGCCGCACGTGTGGCGCCGATAACCAGATCATCCTTGTCGACAGCGATCAGTGCGCCGCCGGTTCTGTCGGGGCTTGGCGCCAGCATGATACGAGCCTCGGGGAAAGCCTGACGGAAATTTTCAGCCTCGATGCGCCGTGCAGCATCGATAACGGCGACGGATATGAGTTGCGCAAAAGCCTCTGTCAGATCGGCGCGGCATGACGAAACATCAAGTGCTGCCATCAGGCGCCCCTGATGATCGTGGATCGGAGCGACCGTGCAGGAAAGCCCGATATTACGGGTATGAAAATGCTGGTCGCGATGAATTGTCAGCGGACGCTGTTCGACAATGCAGGTGCCGATCCCGTTCGTGCCTTCGCTCTGTTCGCTCCAGACCGCACCGGTCCAAAGCCCCCAGCGATAGAAGGTATCGTCATCGCCCGGTGCGCCACGACGTTCGACCGGCACGCCCTCGCTATCGGCCAGAAGCACACAACAACCGACCCCGCCAACGGCCAGATAAAGGCGGTCCATACTGGCTTGCGCTATGCTGACAAGGCGTTCGATACGCTGATGAGCAGTTCTGAACTCACCGTCGGAAAGGGTGCGCACCGACCCCAGTTCGGCAGGATCAAGCCCATGCAGTTCCGCCGAGCGCCGCCATGAAGCGACCAGAGCAGATCGCGCTGCCCCTCCCGCTGTCATGATCGCGGATTGAATCAGATCGGCATGTGTTCGGTCTTGCGGTGTGCCCATCTTTTCCTCCCAGGAAGGCTGGAACCCGCTGTCTGGGAGAATAATGACTGCTTAAAATACAACTGGCAAGTGCGGCTACAGATTGAGAGGGCTTAGGCGACGCGTGCAGGCTTCAGATATTCCTCAAGCGAGGAAACATCCGCCGCATTCAGGCGAAGACCAAGTTTCGTACGCCGCCACAAAATATCCTCGGCGCTGACTGCCCATTCATTCTCAAGCAGATACCGCACTTCGGCTTCATAAAGATCGGCACCGAAATGCTGTCCAAGGTCTGCAAGTGAAGTGGCTTCCCCAAGCAGAACATGAATACGCGTTCCATATTGCCGGAACAGACGCCGCGCATGAGCAGGTGGCAGGAAAGAATAGGCGGCAGTCACCTTTTGCAGCTCACGTTCGAACTCGACATCCACGAAATCACCGCCGGGCAACGGAGCAGCATGGGTCCACGGTGCACCTTTTTGTCCCAGCCTATGCTCGATCTTCTCCAGCATATGTTCAGCAAGTCGCCGCGCCGTGGTCAGCTTGCCGCCAAAGACGTTAATCAGAGGTGCAAGCCCATCGGGTGCATCTTCTTTCAGCACATAATCACGCGTTGCTTCCTGTGCCTTGCTCGCACCGTCATCATAAAGCGGGCGAACACCGGAATAGGTCCAGACGATATCCGCGCGTCTGACCGGCTCCTTGAAATATTCGCTGGCTGCCGCGCAAAGATAGTCGGTCTCGCCATCGGTGATCGCAACCTTGGCCGGGTCACCCTGATAATCCTGATCGGTCGTGCCGATCAGCGTAAAGTCGTCCTCATAGGGAATGGCAAAGATGATGCGCCCGTCATTGTTCTGGAAGAAATAGGAACGGGGATCGGAGAACTTCTTGCGCACCACAATATGGCTGCCCTGCACAAGGCGGACATTGTGGAGCTGTCGATCTCCTTCGACACCTTGCAGAACCTTGTCGGCCCAGGGACCAGCAGCATTGACCAGCAGACGAGCCCTAACTTCCTCGCGCTCATGTGTACCGGTATCTTCCAGTGTAATGGTCCAGTATTCGCTGTCACGGCGCGCCGCCACGACTTTTGTGCGGGTTCGGATCATCGCGCCGCGATCTGCTGCATCACGGGCGGTCAAGGCAACGAAACGTGCGTCATCCACCCAGCAGTCCGAATATTCGAATGCCTTTGTAAAAAGCGGTTTCAGGGGCTGCGCTGCCGGATCGGAACGCATATCGAGTGTACGCGTCGCAGGAAGCTTCTTACGCCCGCCCAAATGGTCATAGAGAAACAGCCCCAGCCTCAACAACCATGCAGGACGCATTCCGCCCTTATGATAAGGCAGTACAAAGCGCATCGGATGAATGATGTGGGGTGCATTGGCCCACAGCACCTCACGCTCCATCAGCGCCTCTCGCACCAGACGAAATTCGTAGTGCTCCAGATAGCGCAAGCCACCATGAATAAGTTTGGTTGCTCGCGACGAGGTGCCGCTTGCCAGATCGTTCATTTCGGCAAGGCCAACTGAAAATCCCCGGCCAACCGCATCACGCGCTATACCGCAGCCGTTAATGCCGCCGCCGATTACAAAAATATCGAATAGTTTCTCTTGCGCCATGGCGAACCCCGAAGACCAGTCTCCGAAAACCAAAGCGAATATAATTCATTTAATACGAAAGCAAACCGAAAATGAAACGAACCTATGTTCGTTTTTCTTCCGTCTGACTCTCTCCGAGGGTTTCGATCAGTTCGACCTCGCTTTCGCGGCACAATTCCCGCAACTGGTTCGACGGGCAGTGATCCGTGATGAAAGTATCGATCTGCGATATGTGACCGATACGCACCGGCGCGGTCCGTTCCAGTTTAGTGGAGTCAGTCACGAGAATTACATGCCGCGCATTGGCGATGATGGCTTGCGCCACTTTCACTTCACGGAAGTCGAAATCCAGAAGGGCCCCGTCTTCATCCATGGCAGAAGCGCCGATAATCGCATAGTCGACCTTGAACTGCCGGATGAAATCAACGGCTGCTTCACCGACGATCCCCCCGTCGGACGGACGCACTACACCGCCTGCAACAACCACCTCTATCGAGGGATGAACGCGCAACGTATTGGCAACATTGATGTTATTGGTGATAACCATCAGATTGTTATGATCAACCAGTGCCTGGCTGACGGCTTCAGTCGTGGTGCCGATATTGATGAACAGGGAGGCGCCATCCGGAATGATTTCTGCAGCAGCGCGCCCGATCGATTCCTTTTCGTGCGCGGCGATGCGGCGACGCGCTTCATATTCCATGTTCTCGACACCGGACGGATAGAGCGCGCCTCCATGGATACGACGCAGCATCCGGGCGCGGCAAAGATCATTCAAATCCTTGCGTACAGTCTGCGGCGTCACTTCAAAAGCCGCAGCAAGATCATCCACCAGAACCTGCCCCTGCTTGCGAGCGAGCTCAAGAATTGCATTGTGACGGGGGGTGAGCTGCATTTTTATCCCAGAGCTGGCATTATTCTGATTGCGTTCGGGTAATTTCGCGGTTTTTCAATAGAAAGCAACCATTTCAGTTCGAATGGCTTCGAATAGCATTCGCTTTTCAGCAATTTTGGACATTTATCGTCGTCACCCGGCAATCCTGCGAAGAAATCATAAATTCAAATAAAACCTTCGTTTAATTTTCGATCGGAAGACCTCTTTCGCCGACTGATGCCTAAACCTCAGCCATCACTTTGGGCATGCTGCTCCGGCTGTCATAAACCTATTCGTTAAATGTGGATCGAATATCTATATTCATAAGATTCCAAACTGGCGTATTCTTGAAATCATCTCTTGAACAAAAAATACTGAAGTAAAACGAGAGATATGAGGCATGAAAAGTGAGTTTGGCGCGTTCATCCCAGCTCGATGCAAACATAGAATAAGATAATCGGGCTGTTTGTTACGGGCCTCGGAATGCGGGGAAACGAGTAGCGTTATTGCGTAGCAGGGCAAGTGTGAAATTGGGGTCCAGACGGCGACGAAACTCGCCGGTATGACTGAATGCCAGTCCAATAAAAAGAATACTCAATCTCATTCGAGAGGGCGAACCACCTGTTCGCCCTTTTTCGTACAAACGGCATTCAACTAGAGCATTTCCCGCTTTGATCGAACCATTGGTTTACACGCATCTTTTCCGAAAAGCGTTTCATATTTTTCGGAATGCGTTCTGAAACGAAACCGAGAGGGTTCAATCAAGATCGAACTTCTCACCGTACATTCGATGCAGCTTGCACGCGACTTCCGTGCGGTTCGCAGCACCAATCTTCTTCATGATATTATGGACGTGAGCCTTGACCGTGCCTTCGCTCATACCGAGTTCAAAGGCGATGATCTTGTTCGATTTGCCAATTCGGATGGCGTGGACGACTTCGATCTCGCGCGCTGTGAGCAACTCGCCCAGAACATCATCATCAATATCTGTCGGTGCCGTCTGGAAAACCATGGAAGCAGGCACATACATGCCGCCAGCCGTGGCAAGATGAATGGCTTCGACGCAAACCTTGATGTCAACTGACGTTGGAATATAGCCGCGGGCGCCAATTTCCATGGCGCGAACAACCTGAGCCCATTCCTCGCGCTCAGCAAGAAAAACAACAGGGACCGGACGCCAGAGTTCTATCACGGCCTGCAACTTTTCCGAGAAAAACGGATCGGCCAGGCGCTTCGAACCTATGTTGATCAGAACAACAGCAATATCATCGGTCGGATCTGCTAACTCGATCGCCGCTTGTGTCTCGACGGGAAGCTTGAGACCGTTCAGCACGAGCCCGTTATAAAGGCACTGCCGTTCAAGATTGCTCTTGCACACGAGCAACATGCGCCGTCCACGCGCTGCTTCAATGCCGGCGGCGTTGCCCCTGTCGCCCATACTCTCCGAAGCAGCCCAAAGGCTATCCCCTCTTGTCTCCAACATGTGATACTCCCGGCGCTACTCAAGTTGCTCTATGTTTATGCATCCAACTATTACTTTCGTCAGAGACGAACAATTTCCTGCGCTTGCCTGGATAGACGTGTAGCCTTGGCTAGGGTAAATATTGCTATCGGGAAATAATCGTGTCATTAACTTATGTTAGCAACGCATAAAAATTATGACCGTCCATAAGAACGACTTGGAGAGCGGTAGGATATAGACTCTATATCTTTCGTTTATATGGTTTTCGAGTTTGCTGAATTTATCGACGCTGAGGGGGCAGTTGCGCATTTCGAAATTCATAAGCACATAGACTTTTGATGGAAATGCCGACAGGCAATTTACACGATTACCCGACTGGAAGACCACCATGTGATTGGGTGGGCATACTTTAAGGCGCGTATCGATTTGATTGAATCGAGCAAGCGCCCTAACTGTGATTTCAGGATGCAACTTTTCCGAAAGGCTGTCGCACAAATTTCGGGATACGCTCTAGTGGGTTAGAAATGCATAGTGGCAAGCAGACCACAGACCCATCAATCGAAGCGCTTATTGGTTTATTGGAGGCACCTCCAATTCTTGCCAAGCTGGAAGCGCGGGAAACAGACGCGCTTTCGTCTCTCACGATAATCGAGAGCGATTTTTCTGCCGATGCCACCATCATTGAGCAGGGTGCCCGCGTCAGAAGCATCCATCTCGTGCGCTCCGGTTGGGGCTGCGTATATCGCGACCTGTCCAGCGGCGAACGGCAGATCATCGACTTTCCCATGCGGAGCGATTTTCTTGGGCTCAGGACTGCCGATGGCTACAGCTACAACACAATCGCGGCGATCACGCCGATGTCGGTTTTCGAGATTCCGCTTGTCTCGCTTGAAGCCTCTATCGAGCGAGCGCCACGTCTCAGCCTGATCCTTATCGAGCTTCTTGCACGCCAGCGCTCGATGCTGATCGAGCATCTTACCAATATTGGATGCCGCGCAGCATTCGTCCGAACGGCACATCTGTTTCTGGAGCTTTCTGATCGGGTGCAATCGTGCGGGATGGGCGATCCAAATTCCTTTTATTGCCCGCTGACGCAATATCAACTCGCCGATGCCCTGGGCTTAACGCCGATACACCTCAATCGAATGCTGCGTGATCTCCGCGAAGAGGGTCTGATCCTGTTCCGCTCGAACCGTGTGGAGATACTGGACCGTAAACGCATTGTAGCCCTTGCCCAATATGATGGAGAGTTCATGCGCATGTCGGTTTTCGGGAAAGCAGAATGACACCCGATGCGAATTCTATTCTCTGGCGCAAACCGCAAAGATGAAGGCCCGAAACCGGGCCTTCATTATTTTTCAGCATGCATTTCCTGCGACCAGCGATTGCCAATCGATCTCTTGGTCAGAAGGTTCCAGTTTAATCGAAATCACGACCCCGGTTTTGATCCGTCGCCGCATGACGACGTCGTTTTCATCCGATGTCATCCGAATTGTGCCTCCGTCACTGAGCACCTGAAGGCGCGTACGGGAGATTTTAAGCTCGGTCGCCAACAGACGATCCAGGCGCATGTTGACCGGAAGGGCAACTTGCAACTCGATCTCGATCGTCTTGAAAAAGGCTGCTTCGTGCACAACAGTTTTGGCGACATCGTACTCCGGGAACTCATCGACGCGCTGTGATTTCCGTCTCAGTGCTTGCATATTGAACGCCTCAGCCCAAATCCATTGCGGATCGTTGGAATGAAGCGCCTCCAGTATCCTGGGATCGATCTCGCGGACATTCTGCCGTTCGAAAATCGACCGGTTCCATGTCTTGTCACATGTCAGGCATTTATAAATCAGCCACGCATCAAGCTTACGGCCATTGGCATTCAGTCTGACCTTATCGCTCGATCGAAAAGCGTTCAGCTTGCCGCATCCGCTGCACGCAATCCAAGGCTGAGGGGCAATTTTCGGTGTGATCGTCCACCGCACCCGAAGAATATCGCTCATAATATCTCGGTCTTCCATTCTGGAAGCTCACCAAGATGGCGAATGAGGTGCCCATTCCGGGCGCGGCATGGCGATTTTTCAACTGATTGAAGAGCAGAGACAGGCAAGCTGTTCCGGCACATTTGACAATGCCAAACCGGTCTCTAACCGCCACCCGATGAACAAGTTCACATGCCCGACAGCTCGCTGCTATCAGGTTGCATGGGTGAAACTGGATTGAGACCGGAATTAATTAGGCAAAGTCTACCTCGATGCGCCAATGCTCTTCGGAAGAGCATTTAACACGGCATCAACCTGGATTGTAGCCAATGCTGGTGCCTTGAAGGCAAGAAATAGTCCGAGTGGTGCAAATGCAACGGCTTATCGCCGGCTAGTGGATTGAATTTGACGTTTGATACCCGCCCGATATAAATCTCGTTTCAAACGTCAAATTCGAAAAATCCACTAGATTCATAGAGTTACTAGCGGTCCTTTTGATTCCGACATTTGCTCGGCGCTTATATCCAAGGGATGCAAATGTCGGAATCAGACCACTAGCGAATACTGATGTGAAGAGAAATATCGGGATAAAAAGTGCTTCGGCACTTGGAAAATGGTCGGAGTGAGAGGATTCGAACCTCCGACCCCCTCGTCCCGAACGAGGTGCGCTACCAGGCTGCGCTACACTCCGTGACCACGTGGTCTTGACCATTGAGGCGGCTTATAACGTCCCCTATTTCAAGCTGCAAGAGCATCTTGTGGTTTTTTTAAATGCCTGACTTGAAAAGTTGGACACAGCTTTCAAGGAAGCTGCGTATAAGGGAAAGGTGTTGCGTCCGTTTGCTTCCAAAAACTATCAGACCAGAGCAAAAACGGGCTTCGAGCCACCGCCAAAAGCCACGAAATTGGGATTGGCAAAACCCGCAACACCTTCATTGGCGCGCTGGCCATAAGAGAGCGGCGTCCCCTCGAAAGTCGTGGTGAGACCGCCAGCGGCGCGCAACACGGCATCGCCCGCCGCAGTATCCCATTCCATCGTCGGGCCGAAACGCGGATAGATATCGGCCGCCCCACTGGCAATCAGGCAAAACTTCAACGATGACCCGATGGAAACGCAACTGCTGATCCTGTTGTCGTTCAGGAACTTCTCCGTTTCCGGGTTTTTATGTGACCGGCTGCAAACCGCCACCTGCTCGGACCCGTGAACGCGCACCGCTATCCCGCGCCGTGTTCCGATTGCATGATCTTTGGTCGTCGTTATTTCTTCAGCACCGTTGCTGGTTCCCAGAAACAAGCGATTGCGAACGGGTGCATAAACGATGCCGAGAACCGGAGCGCCGTCCTCGATCAGGCCGATATTCACCGTGAAGTCGCCGTTTCGCAGCAGAAACTCACGGGTGCCGTCCAGAGGATCAACTAGTAGAAATTGCCGGCCCAACTTTGAAGGCAACCGTCCTGCCGCCACTTCCTCCTCGGCGACAACCGGAATGTCCGGAACAACGGAAGCGAGTGCCGCGAGAATGATGGCTTCCGCCTCACGATCTGCTTCCGTGACCGGGGAGGAATCTTTCTTGCTCTGAACCGCGCAACCATTGGCATAGTGCTTCATGATAACGCGCCCCGCCTCAAGTGCAGCTTCCTGCAGGGCGGTCAGTATTGCATCGTCGTTCGGATCGGCTTTCGGGGAGGCTGAAATCTTCATTGCTCAGATTGACCAGGAATCGCTGCCATAACTGCCTATGATACCACGTTCGGCGAGATACTTTTCTACTTCTGCGACGAGTTCGTCAACGTCACGACCCGTCGTGCTCAGGCGTAATTCCGGTGATACCGGTGCCTCATACGGAGAATCGATCCCGGTAAAAGCCTTGATCTCACCGCGTAAGGCCTGCGCATAGAGCCCCTTCGGGTCACGAGCGATGCATTCCTCTATCGGTGTATCCACGAATATCTCGACAAACTCGCCTTCGGGCAGCCGGGAGCGAATGCGATCCCGTTCACTCCGAAATGGCGAAATGAAGGAAACCAGCACCACCAGCCCCGCATCGGTCATCAACCGGGCGACTTCGCCGACACGGCGGATATTCTCTGCCCTATCCTCATCGGAGAAACCCAGATCGCTGTTGAGGCCATGACGGACATTATCACCGTCCAGCAGGTAGGTATGCTTGCCGAGCGCATGGAGCCGCTGTTCGAGCCGGTTTGCGATGGTGGATTTGCCGGAGCCGGACAGACCCGTGAACCACAGTACAGCCGGTTTCTGGAATTTCTGAGCTGCGCGTGTCTGCTTGTCGAGGTCGAAGCATTGCAGATGCACATTCGTCGCCTGACGAAGCGCACTATCGATCATCCCAGCACCCACAGTCGCGTTGGTAAGCCGGTCGATCAAGACGAACGCGCCGGTTACACGATTATCCGCGTAAGGATCGAACGCAATCTGACCCACCGTCTGGAGACGGCAAAGTCCGATTTCGTTGAGGTCAAGGCGAAGCGCTTCCTGACGGGTGAAGCTATCGACATCGGTTCTGTATACGATCTCGTTGATCGTTACGGGCGTCTGATCAGTCTCGGTCCGCAGGATATAGGATCGGCCGGGATGCAACGCCTCCTCGCCAAGCCAGACTATATTGGCCGAGAACCGATCAGCAACTTCAGGCCGGGCATCGGTCCCTACCAGCATATTGCCGCGCGAAACCTCGATCTCGTCCTCCAGCACCAGTGTGACGGCTTGCCCCTCGGAAGCGCGTGGCAGGTCACCGTCATAGGTGGCGATGCGTTTTACGCGGGAGGTCTTGCCTGATTTGGCGACAACCACCGTATCGCCGGCAGTGATCGACCCGGATGCCACGGTGCCGGAGAAGCCGCGAAAATCGAGATTGGGACGGTTCACATATTGCACCGGAAAACGAAAGGGCTTGGCCGCTGCCTCCGTGTCGATGCGCACGGTCTCCAGATGTTCGAGCAAATGCGGCCCTTCATACCAGTCCATGCGCGGCGATGGCAGGGTGACATTGTCGCCGAAACGCGCCGAAAGCGGGATCGGCTGGATGCTGACAAAGCCAAGTTCTTTGGCGAAGCTCATATAGTCGGCAACAATGCGCTCGAAGGCTTCCTGCGAAAAATCCACCAGGTCGATCTTGTTCACAGCCAGAACGATATGACGAATACCAAGTGCAGCGGCAATGAAGGAATGGCGCCGTGTCTGGGTCAACACACCCTGACGGGCATCGACAAGCACGATAGCAAGATCGGCCGTCGACGCGCCGGTTGCCATGTTGCGCGTATATTGCGCGTGACCCGGCGTATCCGCGACAATGAATTTGCGACGTGGTGTCGAAAAGAACCGATAGGCGACATCGATAGTAATGCCCTGCTCCCGCTCTGCCTCCAGACCATCAACCAGCAACGCGAAATCGAAATCGTCATCCGTGGTGCCGAACTTGCGGCTATCGTTCTTCAACGATGCGAGCTGGTCCTCGAAGATCAGTTTCGTGTCATAGAGCAGACGCCCGATGAGCGTCGACTTGCCGTCGTCCACCGACCCGCAAGTGAGGAAGCGCAACAGCGTCTTGCGCTCCTGATCGGCCAGAAAGTCGCTGACTGCGGCATTGGTCGCAACGGGCTTGATTATCGCATTCATCAGAAATAGCCCTCGCGCTTCTTTTTTTCCATCGATCCGGCTTCGTCGCGATCAATGGCCCGGCCCTGCCGCTCGGATGTACGGGCAATCAGCATTTCTTCGACAATATCGGAAAGGTCCGCAGCACTTGATTCAATTGCGCCGGTCAGCGGATAGCAGCCAAGCGTGCGGAATCGCACCAGCCGGTTTTCCACCCGTTCGTCCGGGCGCAATTTCATGCGGTCATCGTCGACCATAATCAGCATGCCGTCACGCTCGACCACAGGACGATGCGCCGCAAAATAAAGCGGCACGATGGGGATATTCTCCTGCAGGATATATTGCCAGATATCGAGCTCAGTCCAGTTCGACAACGGAAAGACGCGGATCGATTCCCCTGCGGAAACCCGCGTATTATAGATTTTCCACATTTCCGGACGCTGGTTCTTGGGGTCCCATCCATGCTGTGCGTTGCGGAAGGAAAAAATACGCTCCTTGGCGCGCGATTTCTCCTCGTCGCGACGAGCGCCACCAAAAGCGGCATCGAACTTGTATTTGTCGAGCGCCTGCCGCAAGGCGACCGTCTTCATCACATGAGTGTGGACATTCGATCCATGGCTAAAGGGACCAATACCCTCGCGTACGCCGTCTTCATTGATATGCACGAGCAGCTCGAAACCCTTTTCACGCGCCTGCGCATCGCGAAACTCAATCATCTCCCGAAACTTCCATGTCGTATCAACATGCAGAAAGGGAAAAGGCGGTGGAGCGGGATAGAATGCCTTCATCGCCAGATGCAGCATCACCGACGAATCCTTGCCGACAGAATAAAGCATTACCGGGTTGGAAAAACTTGCCGCGACCTCGCGAAAAATATGGATAGCTTCCGCCTCAAGGCGCTGAAGATGCGTCAGGTTCTTGGTCAGGGATGCATGATGCACGACTAATTACTCCCGGCAACCGGATGGGGTCTCGATACTGGCGGGAGGGATGGCGAATGCCTTCATCCGGCACAGATGCGGCAAAAGCCACGGTGCGCGCATTGTCGTGAAATGATGCGGGAAAGTGAAAGAAACCTATCGCGTATTGCAACTGGCTTGCGCGAAAAACTTACCGTATTTGCAAGCAGGGCCGGAACAAACTTGCGCGCGCTGGAAAAAGCTGATTTTCGGCCAAGTCACGGAAAATCATACAATTTTTGTGATATTTAACGGCTTTTCGCTCTGGAGCTGCCCACTATTCGGACAGCTCCAGAGCAAATTATTACTTGGCGAGGCTCGCCTGGACATCGTTGAGCGTCGCTTCGAGTGCCGACACCATCGTATCGATCTGCTGGTCATTGATGATGAGTGGCGGACAGAAGGCAAGCGTGTCGCCCATTGCACGGGAGATGACGCCCCGCTCCTGAAGAGCCGCATTTGCCTGAGCACCCAACGCACCAGCCTGTTCAAGACCTGTCTTGGCCTGCTTGTCAGTGACAAGCTCGACACCGGCAATGAGGCCGACGCCGCGCACTTCACCGACCAGCGGGTGATCCTGCAACTCGCGCAGGCGCTTCTGCATATAGGTGCCGCGATCGCGCGCATTGGCGACCAGATCACGCTCCTCGATAATCGCGAGGTTTTCCAGCGCTACCGCTGCCGCCACCGGATGGCCGGATGCCGTAAAGCCCGTGCCAAGCGTGCCGATCTTGTGGCTTTCCTCGGCAATCGGTGCGTAAACACGCTCATTGATAAGGAAGGCCGAGATCGGCAGATAGGACGACGAAAGCTGCTTCGACATGACCAGAATATCCGGCTTCATATCGAAAGTCTGGCTGCCGAACAGGTTGCCCGTCCGTCCGAAGCCGCAAATGACTTCGTCGGCGACCAGCAGAATATCGTAGCGCTTGAGAACGGCCTGCACCTTTTCCCAATAGGTTTTGGGCGGCACGACCACGCCGCCGGCACCCATCACCGGCTCGCCAATGAAAGCTGCAATGGTGTGCGGGCCTTCAGCAAGGATCAACTGTTCCAGCTCATCCGCCAGTCGCGTTGCGAACTGCTCTTCAGTCTCGCCTGCCAGCCCTTCACGATAGTGATGCGGGCAGCCCGTATGCAGGATACGGTCGATCGGCAGATCGAAGGAACGGTGATTGTTGGGCAGGCCAGTCAGGCTGGCGGAGGCAATCGTCACACCATGATAGCCGCGCTTGCGCGAGATAATTTTCTTGCGCTCCGGTTCGCCAAGCGCATTGGAGCGATACCAGATCAGCTTGATGACCGTATCGTTGGCCTCGGAACCTGAATTGGTGAAATAAGCCTTGCTCATCGGCACAGGAGCCATCGAAACAAGCTTTTCCGCCAGATCGATGACAGGACCATGCGAACGGTAGGAGAATGTATGGTAGAAGGGCAGCTTCTTCATCTGTCGTGCAGCTGCTTCGGCCAGACGCGGCTCCGAAAAGCCCACGCCGACACTCCAAAGTCCCGACATTGCTTCAATGTAACGCTTGCCCGATACATCTTCGACGTAAATGCCATCGCCCCGCTCAATGACAAGCGGGCCTTCCGCTTCGAGGCGGACAGCATCGGTGTAAGAATGGAGATGATAACGGATATCGCGGGCTTCGAGAGAGTTTGGCTGAGCAGTCATTCATTAATCCTCCGGGAAAGATAATGAATTTGTAGCCCGTTTCAGAAAAAGCGCAAACCGGAAAGCCGCTGAAAAATGCCCTTCGGAACAAACCGCCGAGGGACTTGGAAAATATCTAGAGAAGTCCGAACGTGCGGGCCTTGGCGACCGCCTGAACCTTGTTGACCGCAACCAGCTTCGTCAGCACGTTGCTGATATGGAAATTCACCGTGCGTGTGGAAATATTGAGGATCGTACCGATGATCTCGGCAGTCTTTCCTTCGCTCGTCCAGCGCAGGATTTCCCTTTCCCGCATCGTCAGGTTCACTTCAGAAACGCAATTCATCGCCGGAACATCAAGATGTTCATACATGGACAGATGTAAGAGATTGGCCGCAATCTGCATCTGGCGCCGCAACATCGAAATCTCGCCCGAAGACAATGCCGGACCATTTCTCAGGAAAGACAACATTCCGAAAACGCCTTGAGCTGCCCAGCACGGCTGGGAAATCCCAACCTTGAGACCGAAGCGCTGTGCATCCGTCCAGATTTGCGGTGCTTCTGCAAACAGCTTCGGCGACCAGACCAAAGGCTCGATGCTGTTCAATGCCTTGCGAACCAGGGGATCGATATCGGCATATTTTCTGGCCGTATAATGATCGGTCCATTCCTGGGGCAACGATCCAAAGCTGAGCCATTTGACCACGCCGTTCAGCAACGGAACGCGCATGACATAAGCCGTATGTGCAAATCCGCACTGCTTGGCATAAGTATTTATGTATTCAAGGAGCTGTCCGGCATCGTCAGCAGATTGCATGGATTCATAAATTTGTTCCCATTTCATTGCAGACTTCCCAAAGAAAAATATAACTATCGATGATTATTGAAATTCGAAGCATTTGAATAAAATGCCAACAAATCACTAACACGTCCCTGCAATTTTCACCAAATAATAATAAGTATATAATACTGCGTCGACAAAATATTAAACTATACTAATTTAAATTTTAGTTTATTATGGCGCTTTTCGATCTGACTGGATCAGATCAGCGCTCTAACTTCTTTTAATCCACGCATAAGCTTATCGATCCTCGGTTCACTCGGGTCGGATTATGCTCTATCCGTTTGTTTTCAAGCATGTCTTTACCCCGAAACCGGTTCCCACTTTCGGGAGACATGCTCTAAGCCAATTGCTCATGAATATGAAACGCCAAGCCGATGCAGCCGCGTCGGCTGGTTTGTAGCCGATGCATAAATACAAACCAGCCAAACGCGCACAGCGCATCTGTCAAAACTACGAGTATGTGAGATTAGGTTAATTTAACTGCGGCATTTGTCACGCCGCAGCCTCTTCCGAAGTCGCCCCCGGGGTGTAATTGAGGATCGGCGCGAGCCAGCGCTCGACCTCCTCGACGGACATTCCCTTGCGGTTTGCGTAATCCTCGACCTGATCGCGTTCGACCTTGGCCACGCCGAAATAGTAGCTTTCCGGATGGCCGATATAAAGACCCGACACAGAAGAGCCTGGCCACATCGCGTAGCTTTCCGTCAATTCCACGCCAGTGTTCGCGGTTGCATCCAGAAGACGGAAAAGGGTCGTCTTTTCTGTATGATCTGGCTGGGCCGGGTAGCCCGGAGCGGGACGAATGCCCTTATATGGCTCTCCGATCAGTTCTTCCGGCGTGTAAGTTTCGTCCGAAGCATACGCCCAGAATTCCTTGCGGACACGCTCATGCATCAATTCTGCGAAAGCTTCTGCAAAACGGTCGGCGAGCGCTTTCACCAAAATGGCCGAATAGTCGTCATTGGCGCGCTCGAAACGCTCGGCTATGGCCACTTCGCCAATACCCGCCGTCACGACAAAGCCACCGACATAATCCTGCTTTCCGCTCTCGACGGGAGCCACGAAGTCGGACATCGCGACATTCGGACGACCATCACGCTTGCTCAACTGCTGGCGCAGTGTGAAGAAAGTAGCAAGTTCCTGCCTGCGGCTTTCATCGGTGAAAAGACGGATATCGTCGCCCACCGCATTGGCAGGCCAGAATCCGACGACAGCTTTCGGCGTGAACCAATTTTCGTCGATGATTTTCTTCAGCATCGCCTGCGCGTCGTCCCAGAGCTGCCGGGCGGCTTCGCCCTGCTTCTCATCTTCAAGAATTGCCGGATAGCGGCCCTTCAGCTCCCAGGTCTGGAAGAACGGCGTCCAGTCGATATAGAGGGCGATTTCGGCCAGATCGTAATCGTCGAAAGTCTTCGTGCCGGTGAATGTCGGCTTTGCCGGAACAAAACTATCCCAGTCGAGCTTATGCGCATTGGCGCGGGCACGAGCGATCGGCAGGCGCTGCTTTTCGGCTTCATTGCGCGCGTGAGCCGCGGCCACTTTGGCATACTCCCCGCGCAGACCGTCAACATAGGCCTGCTTGCCTTCCGGCGACAGCAGGCTCGAAACCACACCGACGGCACGGCTGGCATCGATGACGTAGACCGCCTGTCCGCGTTCATAGCGCGGATGAATCTTCACCGCAGTATGGACACGGCTGGTCGTCGCACCGCCAATCAGAAGCGGAATATCGAAACCTTCGCGTTCCATTTCTGCTGCCACATGCGCCATCTCATCCAGCGACGGCGTGATGAGGCCGGAAAGGCCGATGATATCCACCTTTTTGTCACGCGCCACCTGCAGGATTTTCTGCGATGGCACCATCACGCCAAGATCGATGATCTCGTAATTGTTGCAGGCCAGCACGACGCCGACGATATTCTTGCCGATATCATGCACGTCGCCCTTCACGGTCGCCATCAGCACCTTGCCAGCGCTCTGACGTTCACCGCCGCCAATGCCTTTTTCAGCATTGAGGCGCTTTTCTTCTTCCATATATGGCAGGAGGACGGCCACGGCCTGCTTCATCACGCGGGCGGATTTGACCACCTGTGGCAGGAACATCTTGCCGGCGCCGAACAGGTCGCCAACCACATTCATACCAGCCATCAGCGGCCCTTCGATGACATGCAGCGGACGTTCGGCAGACTGGCGCGCCTCTTCCGTATCGGCTTCGATATATTCGGTAATGCCGTTGACCAGCGCATGTTCGAGGCGCTTTGCCACCGGCCATTCGCGCCAGGTCAGATCCTGCACCTTGGCTTCCTTGGAGCCGGAGTCGCGGAAACGTTCGGCAATTTCCAGCAAGCGCTCGGTCGCATCGGAGCGGCGGTTCAACACCACATCTTCGCAGGCTTCGCGCAGTTCCGGATCGATGGCATCGTAAACCGCCAGCTGACCGGCATTGACGATGCCCATATCCATACCTGCCTGAATGGCGTGGTAGAGGAACACGGCATGCATCGCCTCGCGCACAGGCTCATTGCCGCGGAACGAGAATGACAAGTTCGACACGCCACCCGAGACATGGACATGCGGCAAGGTCGCCATGATCTTGCGTGTCGCCTCAATGAAGTCGACACCGTAATTATTGTGTTCTTCGATACCGGTCGCCACTGCAAAGATGTTCGGGTCGAAGATGATGTCTTCCGGTGCGAAACCGACCTGTTCGGTCAGGATCTTGTAGGCCCGGGTACAAATTTCGATCTTGCGCGCCTCGGTATCGGCCTGCCCGGTTTCATCGAAAGCCATAACGACAACCGCCGCACCATAAGCACGGACGAGCTTGGCGTGATGGATAAAGGCTTCCTCGCCTTCCTTCATCGAGATGGAATTGACCACCGCCTTGCCCTGAACGCATTTCAGGCCAGCCTCGATCACTTCCCATTTGGAGCTGTCAATCATGATCGGCACGCGGGCAATATCCGGCTCGGCAGCAATCAGATTGAGGAATTCGACCATGGCCTTTTCGGAATCGATCAGGCCTTCATCCATGTTGATGTCGATGATCTGGGCGCCGTTGACCACCTGATCGCGCGCGACGTCGAGCGCAGCAGCAAAATCGCCAGCCTTGATCAGCTTGCGGAAGCGTGCAGAGCCGGTCACGTTGGTGCGTTCGCCAACATTGACGAAGGGAATATCCTCTGTGAGCGTGAAGGGTTCGAGGCCCGACAAACGCATCAGCGGCGCAACCTTGGCAGGCTTGCGCGGCGGATGTTTCGCGACAGCCTCGGCAATGGCGCGGATATGTTCCGGCGTCGAGCCACAGCAGCCGCCAACCACATTGACCAAACCATCGCGCGCGAAACCTTCGATCTGGGCAGCCATTGCTTCCGGCGTTTCGTCATACTGGCCAAACTCGTTCGGCAGACCGGCATTCGGATAGGCGCAGATGAACGTATCGGCAATGGTCGACAATTCGTCGAGATGCGCACGCATGGCGTTGGCGCCCAACGCACAGTTGAGACCGATAGTGAACGGCTTGGCGTGACGCAGCGAATGCCAGAATGCCGTTGGCGTCTGGCCGGACAGGGTGCGGCCGGAAAGATCGGTGATCGTGCCGGAAATCATTACCGGCAGGAAGATGCCCTTTTCCTCGAACACTTGTTCCGACGCGAAGACGGCAGCCTTCGCATTCAGCGTGTCGAAGATGGTTTCGATCAGGATGATGTCGGAACCGCCGTCGATCAGCCCCCGGATCTGCTCGGCATAGGCGATGCGCAGATCGTCGAAGGTAACAGCGCGGTAGCCGGGATTGTTGACATCCGGCGAAAGGGAAGCGGTGCGGTTTGTCGGCCCGAGAGCGCCCGCGACGAAACGGCGGCGACCGTCCTTCTGCTCGGCGCGCAGGGCTGCGCGGCGGGCAAGGCGCGCGCCGTCACGGTTCAATTCGTAGACCTGCTCTTCCATGCCGTAATCGGCCTGGGCAATTGTCGTGGACGAAAACGTATTGGTTTCCAGAATATCCGCGCCCGCAATGGCGTAGGCATAATGGATTTCCTCGATAGCCTTGGGCTGCGTCAGGGTCAGAAGGTCATTATTGCCCTGAAGCTGACAGTCGCAGGCGCCGAAGCGCTCACCCCGGAAATGTTCTTCATGAAAACCAAGCCCCTGAATCTGGGTTCCCATCGCACCGTCGAGGATCAGGATGCGCTCCCGCGCTGCCTTGGTGAGAGCTGCAAGCACTTCTGAGCCATCCGGCTGCGCAGCCGTTGCACCAAAAAGACCTTCGAGGGAAGAGGCCATAAAACACCGCCTGTATTCAATCTGTTATCAGGCAACAGGATTTGCTCGGACACACAAACCCGAATTGCCCTTCATACGCATATCACGGAAGTCGCTTAATGACATAAACATATCTTTATGTCAATTCAGGCCGAGTGTTTCCTATCCTGTTATCCGCACATCACCGATCTGTTGCCGGACCCAAGAAATTGTGACTGCGAAGGGCCACCGCTCTGCCACAATGTTCGACGTAAAATGACCTTAGGGACGATTTGTGTTGTTCATTTTACGCGCATCTTATCCGAAAGCCGTTTCACATTTTTCGGTATGCGCTGTGAGGAGAGACCGATGAAAAGGTTTGCTTATTCCCTGTTTGCCGCATGTTTGTCACTTGGCATGGGACTATCCGCTGCTGCCGGGACCGCGAATGCGGCACAGACGTCTTTGATGGCGACACCGTCCGCCCAGGCTCTAGCACCGAATGTACAAAACGTTCAGTATTACGATTATCGTGGTGATCGCCGCTATTGGCGGGAGCATCGCCGTCACTGGCGGCATGACCGTCCGCGTTACCGTCCATACTATCGCTACGATCGCCGTTATTGGGGACCACCACCTGTTTATCGCTACCGTCCAGCACCGATCTATCGTGGCGGCAACCCGCATGTGCGGTGGTGCTACAACCGCTATCGTTCCTATCGAGCCTACGATAACACGTTCCAGCCTAATTATGGGCCACGGCGCCAGTGCTACTCGCCATATCTCTGAAACGAAAAAGCCCCGGAAAACCGGGGCCTTTTCTAAATAAACTGGCTCAAAATCAGGTTACATAAGCACCGATTGAAGCCGCGACCAGACCGATCGCAACCGCAATCATCACGCCATAAACGCGTGGCTTGTCAAACAGGACGGCAAAAGCCGCAAACCAGCTTACAACCGCAGCGCCTAGCGCGAATAAAAAGCCCGGCTTGTCGCCGTGGTACAGGTTAGCCGCCATGAGGCCGCCGATAATCAGCGCGCCAAAAACGATCATCAACCCTGTGGCATATCGCTCGTAATCGTCCATTTAAATTCCTCGGTTCCGCTCCCGCCGCGACAGGTGCCGGAAACTCTCGTCAATCCATTTGGCCATTTAAGGGCATTGGCCGGTCGCCATCACACAATCATTATTCGTGTCGTTCTTCAACCATTTCACTGCGCCATTTTCCGCAATTGTTACGACTTTTCACGTGAACGTTCCTATCGTTACCCGATAACCGGCATTTGTCCCGCTCAAAACCATGTTAATATGACTTCCATGGAATCGTCAGGCGTCACCATTTTCGAAACAGAGATCGGACCGTGCGGCATTGCCTGGCGCGGCCAGAAGATTGTGGGCGTTGAGATCGGAGATGCTGACGAAAAGGAAACCCGCTATCGGCTCAGTGAGCGGTTCCCCGGTGCTGAAGATATCGATATGCCCTCCTTCGTCAGCGATGCAATCCAAGGTGTGCGCGCGCTTCTGGCAGGTGCCGATGTTGATTTTTCAACTACACCCCTGGCGCTCGATACCCAACCCGATCTCAACCGGCAGGTCTATGAAATCATTCTTGAGCTGAAACCGGGCGAGACAACGACCTATGGTGCGATTGCCCGAAGGATCGGCGATGTGAGTCTCTCACAGGCTGTCGGCTATGCACTGGGCAAGAACCCGTTTCCGATCATTGTGCCCTGTCACCGGGTGCTCGGCGCCAATGGCAAGGTCGGCGGCTTTTCGGCGGCAGGTGGCACGGCGACGAAACTGAAGCTTCTCAATATCGAGCGAGCAAAAACGTCCAGCGAGCCTGATCTTTTCGGCGGCCTGCCGCTACAGGAAAGACCACAGGCCGACTGGTAGTTATTTTACGCGTTTCCGAACGCAAGACCGCTTCGCGCTTTTGCTGGAAATGCTTTAGCGCTTGTCTGTCACAACATCGGCTGAAAAGCGCAATTCGCGCATCGGACGCACCAGTTGCGTCGTCGCGTCATAGGTCGGATGCTTCTTGAAAGCGAAAAGCGCTTCCTCATCTTTGAACTCGGCATAGACCACGAGATCAATGCGGTCGCACATCGGATCGACTCTGGAATTTGGCAGAACTTCAAAAAGGTCAGCATGGGGAATGGTGCCAAGTTGCTCCAATCCCTTTATGACAGTCTCTATATCCTGACCTTCTTTGACGCTGAAGAAAACAATATGCCGGATCACGCCGCGACTCCCTGAATTTGGTGAGGCGTGTCTAGCGCATCAAGGCGTGCAGAAAAATGGCAAATTTGAGCGATGTGCCTAACTTGCCTTGACACGACGCCAGGCAAACCCGGCCTCCTCCGGTACTGATCCACGTCCCGGCTGATAATAGCCGGGCGTATCGACCAGACGATTTTCGCCAAGACGGCTCTGGGCAACCTTGTTCGTCACCTGCAGGCTGTCGAAGCCGGTCCGCAGCATCAGGGCAGCCTGATCGATCAGCACATCGCCGACAGCGCGCAATTCACCCGCAAAGCCTTCGCGGCGCAAAATCTCCGCCTTGGAATAGGAACGCCCGTCATTAAAGGCCGGAAACTGCAAGGCGATCAGCGGCACGCTGCCCAGATCACCCAGAAGCAGATCAATGGCTTCGCCCGGCGCCACCGAAACGCCGATCCGGCGATTGGAGGCGCGGCGGCGCTCCCCATCCAGCCCAAGCCAGACGGCCAGCGGAATGATGATCGCGGGCGTATCGCCTGCCGCCTCAAGATCGTCGGCAAAGACATAATCGTCTTCGCGAAAGCCATCGGCAGACCAGAGTTTGGTTTCGTTGATATTGCTCATTTCCGGTCACCTGCTCCCAAATTCTTCAAGCTGTCGGACAGGCCCGACAGGTGGATGCCGCATTCTGTCTTTTCCGACCCCGCCCAGCGCCCGGCACGCTGATCTTCACCGTCGTTCACGGGCCGCGTGCAAGGCATGCAGCCGATGGAACGATAGCCCTGCGCGGTCAGGGGATGCGGCGGCAGATCATGCTTTTCGGCATAGGCCTTGAGATCGGCTGCCTGCAAACGCGCCAGCGGATTGATACGGATGCGCGGGCCGACCGATTCAAACGTTGCCAGGCTTTCGCGCGTCGAAGCCTGAAACTGCTTGCGGCCAGTCATCCAGGCCCGATAAGGGGCCACGGCGCGCGCCATCGGCTCAACCTTGCGAATAAAGCAGCAGCGATCCTTGTCGGTCATCGACAGCGCGCCGAACGGATCGTCCGCCTTGAGGCTGTCGTCCAGCGGCAGGATGTCCTGCACATCCGTCAATCCCAGCCGGTCCACCAGATCATGACGATAATCGAGCGTTGCCCGAAAGTGCTTGCCCGTATCGAGAAACAGAACCGGTGTCGCCGGGTCGATTTCCGAGATCATGTGCAGAAGCACTGCCGATTCCGCCCCGAAGGAAGACACGACCGCGATCTGCCCCTCATAGAGTTCACGCGTGACGAGCGCGATCACATCCTGCGGGGAAGACGCACCGTGGCTTGCCTCCAAAAGGCGGGCTTCGGCGGCAGCACTTTCTTCCGCATCAAGCTGCACGGCTTATTTCTCCATAAAGCGCTTGTTTGAACGGCTCCATGCCGACGCGGCGATAGGCGGCAAGGAAGGTTTCTTCCGGGCTTTCCCGCAAGGACAGATAGGTGTCCACAACTGTTTCGATGGCATCAACCACCTCTTCCGACGAGAAGCCACGACCAGTGATGTCACCGATAGTCGAATGCTCGTCCGCCGAACCGCCAAGCGTGATCTGATAAAGCTCTTCGCCCTTCTTCTCGACGCCCAGAATGCCGATATGGCCGACATGGTGATGACCGCAGGCATTGATGCAGCCGGAAATCTTGATCTTGAGATCGCCGATTTCGAGCTGGCGCTGCTGATCGCCGAAGCGCTCGGAAATACGCTGCGCCACCGGAATGGAGCGCGCATTGGCAAGGGCGCAATAATCGAGACCGGGGCAGGCGATGATGTCGGTAATGAGACCGGCATTTGCCGTCACCAGTCCATCCGATTGCAGCAGATCGTAGACGGCTGCGAGATCGGCTTTGGCCACATGCGGCAGAACCAGATTCTGCTCATGGCTGACGCGGATTTCATCGAAGGAATAGGTTTCGGCAATATCCGCCACCAGCTCCATCTGCTCGGCGCTTGCATCGCCGGGAATACCGCCGATGGGCTTCAGCGAAATGGTGACGACCGCATAATCCGGGTTCTTGTGCGGCGTGACATTGCGCGCCACCCAGCTTGCAAATTCGGCATCGGCCTTCTGGGTAACGGCCAGAATTTCCCATCCTTCCGGTCGTTGCGGCAGGTTCGGCATGCGGAAATAACTTTCGATGGTATCGATATCGCGCTGCGGCAGCTTCAGCTCGCCGTAACGAATATCTTCCCATTCGGCGTCAATCTCGCGGGTCAGTTCTTCGACGCCGGTTTCATGCACGAGAATCTTGATGCGAGCCTTGTACTTGTTGTCGCGACGGCCATGCAGATTATAGACACGCACAATGGCCGTCACATAGGTCAGCATGTCCTCGATGGACAGGAAGTCGCGGATTTTCTTTGCCACCATCGGCGTGCGGCCCTGGCCGCCGCCAATATAAACGGCCAGTCCCAGATCACCAGCATCGTTCTTCTTCAGCTGCAAGCCGATGTCATGCACCTGAATAGCGGCACGGTCGTGCTCGGAGCCGACGATAGCAATCTTGAACTTGCGCGGCAGATAGGAAAACTCCGGATGCAGCGACGACCACTGGCGCAGGATTTCGGCGAACGGACGCGGATCGGCCACTTCGTCGGCGGCAGCGCCTGCGAAATGATCGGCCGTCACATTGCGAATGCAATTGCCGGAGGTCTGGATGGCGTGCATCTCGACTTCTGCCAGCTCTTCCAGAATGCGCGGAACGTCCTTCAATGCTGGCCAGTTATACTGGATATTCTGGCGCGTGGTGAAATGGCCGAAGCCGCGATCATAGACGCGGGCAATGTGGCCAAGCTTGCGAAGCTGGCGGCTCGACAGCGTGCCATAGGGAATTGCCACGCGCAGCATATAGGCGTGCAATTGCAAATAAAGGCCGTTCATCAGACGCAGCGGCTTGAACTGGTCTTCGGTCAGCTCGCCAGTCAGGCGGCGCTCGACCTGATCCTTGAACTGGGCAACACGGGCCGCAACAAAATCGCGGTCGAATTCATCATAACGGTACATAGTTTAATCCAAATTCACGAGGCGCGCTTCAATTCAGGCTTTTCGAGGGGCAAATCGCCGAAGGTCACGATGGTCGGGCCGGAAAGGCGGATGCGTTCGCGCAGGCGGATCGGGTAAAGCCCCTCTGCACGTTCTTCGACATCGATCACATTCACATCGACGACAAGATTGGCTTTCGCTGCAACCTTGCCCGAATCTTCGAGCGCGGCAACGGCTTCCGCATGGCGGGCGATCAGCGCGCCGTCGATGGTCTCCTGCCAGGAGCCGTCGGCACCGAGCCACACAGCTTGCCCGTCGATCAGCCGGTTTGCAGTAAGAACTTTTACGACCATTTCCAAACTCCAAACTTTTGTTAACCGCGCATCCTGCGCTCTAACTTTTTGTTTTTGAGCGCATCTTGTCCGAAAACCGCTGCACACTTTTCGGGATGCGCTCTTAGGCTGCGACGGAAACCGGCTTGAGGGCCAGCGCTTCGGCTTTGTCGATTGCGGCACCGGCGACGGCATCGCCAATGATCACCATGACCGGGCCGGAAAGTTCCTTGCGGTTTTCCAGATCCGGCAAATCCTTCAGCGTGCCGTGGAACAGGCGCTTGTCCTGCCGGCTCGCATTTTCCACCACTGCCACGGCGGTATCTTCGTGCAGGCCCGCACCAATCAGGCGCGCAGCAACCGATGCCGCGACCGTGGATCCCATATAGACAGCAATGGTTGCACCGGAGACGGCGAGCTTCGCCCAGCCCGGCAGCACATCACCCGTCATGTCATGACCGGTGGTGAACACCAGCGACGAAGCGACACCGCGCAGCGTCAGCGGCAACTCCATATCGGCAGCGGCGGCAAAGGCCGAGGTGATGCCGGGCACGATTTCGAAGCCGATACCGGCGGCGCGCAATGCGGCCATTTCCTCGCCCGCGCGCCCGAACACCAGCGGATCACCGGATTTCAGCCGCACAACGCGCTTGCCTTCGCGCCCCAGCGAAACCAGCAGGCGGTTGATCTCTTCCTGACTTTTGGAATGGCAGCCCTTGCGCTTGCCAACGGCAAGGCGCTCTGCGTCACGACGGCCCATGGCAATGACGCCTTCCGGCACCAGCGCATCATGCACGATGACATCGGCTTCCATCAAAGCGCGATGGGCGCGCAGGGTCAGCAGGTCTTCGGCACCCGGACCAGCGCCGACCAGCCAGACATAACCGGCAGCATTGTCTCTTTGCTCGATCAGGTCGCTCGCAGCCTTATAGGCTTCCACGCGATCGCCATTTTCAATGGCGCTGGCAACCCGACCCGAAAAGAACCCGCGCCAGAAACTGCGGCGCGCCAGACCCTTCGGCAATGCGCGTTCGACCAGAGGTCGCCAGCTTTCGGCAAAATGCGCAAGCTCGCCAAGGCGCGGCGAAAAGGCGGCATCAATACGCGCCCGAACCATCTGCGCCAGAACCGGGGCACTTCCTTCCGAACCAATCGCAATCGTCAGCGGCGCGCGGTTGACGATGGCAGGCGTCAGGAAATCGCACAGTGCGGGACGATCAACGACATTGACCGGAACCTTCTGCGTCTTGACCACGGCAGCAATGGCGCGATCCTGCGCCTCATCGCCAGTCGCCACGAAAACAAGCTTTGCGCCCTCGACATGTTCGGGCGCAAAAGGTGCAGCGATATGCTCTGCACCATGGCTTGCAATAAAATCGGCCAGATGGTGTTCCGTTTCTTCCGCAACGATGCGAAGGCGCGCGGATGTTTGCGCTACGAGGCGCGCCTTGTTCAACGCTTCCTCGCCGCCGCCAACGACGACAACCACCTCTTCCGAAACCCGGAAGAAGGCAGGAAAATCAGCCAGTAAACGCTTTTGCGGTAGAGACACGGCGCGATCCTTGGGAGCATTTCCAGCGAAAGCCGATACCGGTTTTGCGTGCGGAAATGCGTCTGGGAAAAAGATGCGCCATTATCCATGGAGAGCGGAAGATTTATAAGAAACGGGCTTGCGCGTGAAAATCACGGCGAGCATCACTTTTTCTCAAAACAGCCGATTGCAGGATTTTCATTCCCCGGAATGATCCAAATATACCCCACAATTTTTATAGGATTTACATAGGCTTATAGGTAATTTCCGGTCGTGAAGAATGCCGGAACATGTTTGGGCCACCGTCGCGGCAGCACTGCAATCAGATCGAAACGCAACGACAGGCGGGTATGGTCAGGCTGGCGTTGCAGCCAGAGATCGGCTGCCGCTTCGATACGGCGCGTGGCCTGCGGCGTGACGGCTAGATGCGCGGCTTCCAGGCTGCTCCGTGCCTTGACTTCGACGATGAGCACCAGATTGCCTCGGCGCGCGATCAGATCGATTTCGCCAAGCCGTGTTCGATAGCGCCGCGCGACAATCCGAAAGCCTTTCAGAAGAAGCACCAAAGCCGCAAAGCGTTCGGCGCTGTGTCCGCGAAAGAAAGCGGTTCGCTTTTTCTCGCGGAGGTCTGTCATCGCTGATCCGATTTCAGTTGCATGAGGCGCTGATACAGAACTGATTTCTGTCCGCCGGTCATGCGTGCTGCCTCGCCTGCGGCCTTGGATGGCGGCAGTTCGTCGGCAAGTGACAGAAGCAGCTTGTCGATGTCCTCCTCGCTTTGCGGAATGGTGTTGCCTGTCGGTGGACCGACCAGCAGAACCACTTCACCACGAATGCGATCTTCGCCGTCAAACTCCGCTGCAAGCTCGCCCAGCGGTGCAGTGCGAATGGTCTCATAGGCCTTGGTCAGTTCGCGGCAGAGCGCGCCCAGACGATCCGGCCCGAACACTTCAGCCATTTCTGCCAGCGTTGCCGCTGTCCGGTTTGGCGATTCATAGAACACCAGCGTTGCGTCGATACCCTTGAGGCTTTCAAGCTTCGACTGTTTTTGCCCATGCTTGGAGGGCAGGAAGCCGCAGAACATGAAGGCGTCGGTCGGCAGGCCCGATGCAGCGAGTGCGGCCAGAACGGCGGAAGCACCCGGAATAGGCACGACACGAATACCGGCCTCGCGCGCTTCGCCCACCAGACGGAAACCGGGATCGGAGACAAGTGGCGTGCCCGCATCAGACACCAGCGCAACGCTTTTGCCCGCTGAGAGCGCCGCTATCAGCTTTTCACCGGCTTCGGCGGCATTGTGCTCGTGATAGCTGATGGGGCGACGCGCTATGCCATAACGGTCGAGCAAAACGCGGGTCACGCGTGTATCTTCACAGGCCAGAATATCGACGGACGCCAGTGTTTCGATACCGCGCAGCGTCATATCGCCGAGATTTCCGATGGGAGTCGAGACGATATAAAGAGCGGGCTCCAGTGGTCGGGCGCGCATTGTCGTTCCGCCAACCACATATTCGCGTCGCCCATCGTCAATATTCTGGGCGCCTGTTTCTTCCGTCATTCTACGTCCTTCAGTGTCTGAATCAAAAAGCGGCAGGCTGTGGCGAAAATGGTGATTTCAAGAACCGGAGCGCAGCGTACATTAAGGTACGTGAGCACCGGAAGCGCAGAAATTGCCATTTGCAGCCCGGCATGGCGTCTTTTGGATCAGACACTCATGCGGCCAGATCGGCAACCAGCGCATCCAGCACCAGCGCGCCATCCGGCGTTGCGCGAATGATGCTGCCGTTCATCGGCTCAATCATGCCTTCCGCGATCAGTTTCGCAAGCCGCTTTTCATCAACCGCATGGCCAGAAAGCCGCTCATAACGGGCAAGATCTATGCCTTCGCGTAAACGCAGGCCCATCATCAGGAACTCGTCGCCTTCCTGCTCGCCATCGAGATATTCTTCCTCGATAATGCCATGGCCGTTGCGTTCGACCTTATCCAGCCAGGTTTCCGGATGTTTTTCGGTCATGGTGACGGTACGAATATCATTTTCCACGAAACGCCCATGCGCGCCGGGACCGATGCCGACATATTGCCCGTAACGCCAATAGACGAGATTGTGCTGTGACTCGCGCCCCGGCACCGCGTGGTTGGAAATTTCATAGGCGGGAAGACCGTGCTCTGCCGTCACCCTTTGCGTTTCCTCATAAAGCGCTGCAGCATGATCCGGCTCGGGCGTCGTGAGTTTGCCAGCCTTCCAGAGATTATAGAACTGCGTACCTTCCTCGATCGTCAGTTGGTAGAGCGACAGATGATCGGCAGCGAGCCCGATGGCCTCTTTCAGTTCCTCCCGCCAGGCTTCGATTGTCTGGTTCGGGCGCGCATAGATCAGATCAAAGGACAGGCGCGGGAAAATCTCGCGCGCCAGCCGAATGGCCGCCTTGGCTTCCTCGACCGAATGCATGCGGCCAAGACGACGCAGATCAGGATCATTGAGCGCCTGAATGCCAAGCGACACACGATTGACGCCTGCTGCGCGATAGCCGCGAAAGCGATCAGCCTCCACACTCGTCGGGTTCGCCTCCAGCGTTACCTCAATGTCCGGTGCCACCGACCAATGGGACGCAATTCCATCGAGAAGCGCGCCCACGGTTTCCGGCTGCATCAGCGACGGCGTGCCGCCGCCCAGGAATATGCTGGTGATCGTGCGCGGGCCGGTGCGCTCACGCAGCGTTTCCATCTCGCGAAGAAACGCTTCCGAAAAACGCGCCTGATCGACCGGCTTGTGACGAACATGGCTATTGAAGTCGCAATAAGGGCATTTGGCCAGACAGAATGGCCAATGCAGGTAAACGCCAAAAGCATTTTCCCCATTTGCACGCGCGATCGGGATCGACCCGGCGGCATTTGCGCGAGCCGCATCTAGTGCCTGCAAAGGGGGAAACAGCTTGTTCATTTTGCGGATGCTGGCTCCACATTAAGCACTTTTTCGGCGAAAAGCTTGAAAGCACGGGCACGATGCGACAGGGCCGAAGCATCACCAGGCTTCCAGCCGTGCTTCTCATCGGCAGTCATTTCGCCGAAAGTCTTTTCATAGCCATCGGGCAGGAAAATCGGGTCGAAACCGAAACCCGTAGTGCCACGCGGCGGCCAGACAATCGCGCCCTCGACTTCGCCACGGAAATATTCAGCCTCCCCATCGGGCCAGGCAAGGCAGATGACCGATACGAAACGCGCCTTGCGCTGCTGCGGCGCAACGGCAGCCTTTTCTTGCAGCAGGTTCTCGACCTTCTGCATCGCCATGTCAAAATCGCGTGTGCCGTCTTCCGTCTCGGCCCAGTTTGCCGTGTAGACCCCCGGATCACCATCAAGCGCATCGACCATCATGCCGGAATCGTCGGATAATGCGGGCAATCCGGTGGCCTCAGCCGCAGCAAGAGCCTTGATATAGGCGTTTTCCTCAAACGTGGTGCCGGTCTCGTCCGGCTCAGGCAGGCCAAGAGCGGCAACCGAACTGACCTCGAAGCCGAACGGACCGATCAGACCGTCGAACTCCTTCAGCTTGCCCGCATTGTGCGAAGCGACGATCAGCTTGCCCTGTTCCAGTTTTCTCATTTTCAGTTCCACAGTTTGGGTTCGGCAATCTCCAGCGAATTGCCGGACGGATCACGGAAATAGATCGAATGCGCACCGTTCGGCCAGTCGAACTCGGCCTCGATTGCTATGCCATGTTTTGCCAGATGGTTGCGCCAGCTTTCCATCTCCTCGCGGCTTGCAGCAAAACATACATGGCCGGGACCGCTTGTGCCATGTGACGGCACGGGCAAGTGCCCCGGCAATGGCGGCTTCAACGTCTCCTCGGCCTTGAAGAGAAGCAATATGCCGTCGCCGCACCGGAAAAATGCGTTACGCTCGCTAACTTTCCCGATCGGCTCCAGACCCAGCGTACCGTGATAGAACTCTATAGCCTCCGGGACATCGCGGACATAGAGCGCCGTTTCAAGGATGCGTGCTGCGCGCATGGAAGAGGCCTCCTCAATATATCGAGCAGACCTCGTTCCTATCAGGCGACGGCCATCTTCTGCAAGGACACAAGGCGATCAATGCCGCCGCGAGCGAGCTTCATCAGATTGGCAAACTCTTCTTCCGAGAAAGGTGCACCTTCCGCCGTTCCCTGAATTTCGACAATTCCGCCTTTGCCTGTCATCACGAAATTGCTGTCGGTTTCGGCGACAGAGTCTTCGGCATAATCGAGATCAAGCACCGGCTCGCCCTCGTAGATACCGCAGGAAATCGCCGCAATATGATCTTTCAAAACCTTCTCGACGCGCACCATCTGGCGCGCTTCCATCCAGCGCAGGCATTCATGAAGCGCTACCCAGCCGCCGGTGATGGCTGCTGTGCGCGTGCCGCCATCGGCCTGAATGACATCGCAATCCACCGTGATCTGTACTTCGCCAAGCGCCTGCATGTCCACGACGGCGCGCAAGGAGCGCCCGATCAAACGCTGGATTTCCTGCGTGCGTCCGCCCTGCTTTCCGGCAGCGGCTTCGCGGCGCATGCGATCACCGGTCGAACGCGGCAGCATGCCATATTCCGCCGTGACCCAGCCCTTACCCGTATTGCGCATCCAGCCCGGCACCTTTTCCTCAAGGCTTGCGGTGCACAACACATGCGTATCGCCAAACTTGACGAGGCAGGAGCCTTCGGCATGTTTGGAGATGCCGCGTTCGAAAGAAACGGCACGCATTTCGTCAGCCGCACGCTTGGATGGACGCATAGAAAATTCCTCGATTCATTTTTCCAGTGCGGCTTTTTAGGCTTCCCGGTCGCAAATAGAAAGCCATTCTGCCCGAAAAACCGTCAGAGATGTTGAGAGGCCTGTCACTATAGCCTAAAGGCTTTGACGCTTTGACTTGCGACCTTATATTTGGCGTATGCTATTTCTAGTGTGGCGAATCCGAAATTCGCATCACCTGGGAACAGCGCTGTGAACGAATTTCGGATTCAAAGCCACACTAGGGTTCGCGACCATATTATGATGAAAACGCCGGAACACCAGCTTTTGAGTTCGCTCGACCAGCGTTCGCGTGATATTTTCCGGCTGATTGTGGAAACCTATCTGAACGATGGTGACCCGCTCGGCTCGCGCAACCTGTCTCGACTGCTGCCGCATACGCTTTCACCTGCCACGATCCGCAATGTCATGAGCGACCTCGAGCATCTGGGTCTCATCTATGCGCCGCATATTTCAGCCGGACGCCTGCCGACGCAGATCGGGCTACGCTTCTTTGTCGATGCGTTTCTGGAAGTGGGTGACCTGCCGCCGGAGGAACGCTCCTCCATTGAGGCGCAGGTTCGTTCCGCCGGAATGAACAATTCGGTTGAAAGCGTTCTGACCGAGGCAAGTCAGGTTCTTTCAGGGTTGTCGCGTGGCGCGGGCCTCGTGCTTGCAACAAAGGCAGAAGGCGCGCTGAAACACATCGAATTCGTTCGTCTCGAACCGACCCGCGCTCTCGCCGTTCTGGTCATGCAAAATGGCGACGTCGAAAACCGCGTCGTCAATCTGCCCGTCGGTATCAGTAATTCGCAACTGGTCGAAGCATCGAATTTTCTCAACGCGCATATTCACGGCCATACGCTTTCCGAAGCCAAGGCTGAATTGGAGAAGCTGACGGAAGAAACGCGGCAGGAGCTCGATCAGCTGTCGCAGGAACTTGTCGCCCAAGGACTGGCGGTCTGGAGCGGTGCCGGAACGGATCAACCGGCACGGCTGATCGTTCGCGGACGCGCCAATCTTCTGGAAAATATCCATGCGCAGGAAGATATCGAGCGTCTGCGCCATCTCTTCGATGATCTTGAGACCAAGGACGGCATGGTCCAGCTTCTCGATCTCGCCGAGGCCGGATCAGGTGTCCGCATCTTCATTGGTTCGGAGAACAAGCTTTTCTCCCTTTCCGGCTCATCGCTGGTGGTCGCCCCCTATCGCGACAGCGAGCAAAGGGTTATTGGTGCTCTGGGAGTCATTGGGCCCACCCGGCTCAACTATGCGCGGATCGTTCCCATGGTGGACTACACCGCCCAGATCGTTTCCCGCCTCCTGCGGTAACTGTGAGATTTGCCGGGACAAACCAAGTCCCTGAAAATAGACCTTGATTTTACTGGCATGAAACTCGATATCCGCCCCAGAAGATATTCAAGACGGAAGTAGCATTATGGCTGACGAAAAAAACAAATCCCAGAACCCCGATCTTGAGCAGCGCGACATCAACAATCCCCGGGATCGTGAGGCGCTGAACCGAGCTGCCGACGATTTTCTGAAAGCGCGTAAGGCTGAAGCTCGTGCGGAAGCTGCCGAAGATGAAGCTGAGGCAGCCGTAGATGAAACCGCAAACCGGATCGCGATGCTCGAGGCAGACAATGGTGAGCTGAAGGACCAGCTCCTGCGCGCTGCTGCCGAGATGGAAAACCTGCGCAAGCGCACCCAGCGCGATGTGCAGGATGCACGCACCTATGCCGTGACCAACTTCGCGCGCGACATGCTGTCGGTTTCCGACAATCTGCGCCGTGCACTTGAAGCTATTCCTGCCGATGCCCTGGCGACGGATGCCAGCCTGAAGTCACTCGCAGACGGTGTCGAAATGACCGAACGCGCCATGCTGCAGGCTTTGGAACGTCACGGCGTCAAGAAGCTGGAACCGGAAGGCCAGAAGTTCGATCCGAATTTCCATCAGGCCATGTTTGAAGTGCCGAATCCGGATTTGCCGCACAACACCGTCGTGCAGGTCGTGCAGGATGGTTATGCCATCGGCGACCGCGTTCTGCGCCCGGCGATGGTCGGTGTGTCCAAGGGTGGCCCGAAGGTAACCGCCGACAATGGCGGTGCGGCTTCCGACGGCAACGCCTGATTTCAGCAATAACCGGTGAAAATTGGAGCGGCGGCTTTGTCTGCCGCTCTTTTCATATCTGCAGTCCGGTTTGCAATAGAGTGCATTTCGATCTAATTCGATCGGCTATTCGCCCTAACCTATTCTATTTGAAGCATAATTTTATCGACCATCGTTACACTCCGGTCGGATTATGCTCTATTGTGCGTATTGCTATTGGCGCGAACCGGTGAAAAGTTGTCACTGGATATATGGAGGAGACTGCAGCGTGACGATTCCTGAGTTTCTGAATTTCGCAGGCGTTTTCGTTTTCGCTGCGACCGGCGCTCTTGCAGCTTCGCGCCGCCAGCTCGACATTATTGGTTTTCTGTTCCTTGCCAATATCACTGGTATTGGCGGCGGAACGTTCCGCGATCTCGTCCTCGGTGCGCCCGTTTTCTGGGTTGTCGAGCCAACTTATCTGCTGGCGGGCACATTGGCCGCCATCTTTGTTTATTTCACTGCCCATATGGTCGAATCGCGCTACCGCGCCCTGCTCTGGCTCGATGCCATTGGTATGGCCGCCTATACAGTGTTGGGTGCAGCCAAGGGGCTGGCGCTCGGTTTCGGACCATCCGTCGCCATTGTGACCGGCATTTCCACAGCCACTCTGGGCGGCATATTGCGTGATATGGTGGCAGGCGAGCCTTCTGTACTGATGCGCCGTGAAATCTATGTCACGGCTTCGCTTGCCGGTGCGTGCCTGTATGTTTTGCTTGCCTGGCTGCGGATCGAGCCAGCTATATGTGCAATTGCAGCGGCTTTAACCGCGTTTGTCATTCGAGGCGGCGCGCTTTATTTCGGCTGGACATTGCCCGTCTATAAAAGCCGTCCCGGACGCACGGAAGAAGAACTTCAGCGCGACCGGATCATCAGGCCGGAATAAATCTTAAACAAGGCCAGCCTGGCCTGCGGCAGCCTGCAGGCTGAGCTGCGGACGCGGCCCCATCTGCTGGATAATAAGCCCCGCCGCCAATGAACCAAGACGGGCGCAATCTTCCAGTGAACGCTCGTTCGTATAACCGTAAAGGAAACCGGCTGCGTAGAGATCGCCTGCGCCGGTCGTATCGACCAGCGCGTCGATTTCAATGGCTGGGACGGTCAAGGTCTGGTCAGGTGTGACGACGACCGCACCTTTTTCCGAACGGGTGATGATCGAAAGCGCGCAGTCCATGCGCATGGAGGCAATCGCCGTTTCAAGCGACTTCGTCTTATAGAGTGACTTCGCCTCATCCTCATTGGCGAAAACGATATCGACAGTGCGCGAGCGCATGAGTTCCAGAAACTCTTCGCGATACCGGTCGACACAGAACGGGTCGGAAAGCGTCATCGCCATCTGGCGCTTCTTCTCGTGCGCGATCTTCGATGCCATGACGATGGCTTCCTTCGCACGCGGCGGATCCCACAGATAGCCTTCGAAATAGGTCACCTTCGCATCGGACACCTTGGAGGTCTCGACATCTTCAGGTCCGAGTTCCACGCAGGCGCCGAGATAGGTATTCATCGAGCGCTCGCCGTCCGGCGTTACGAAAATCATGGAGCGGGCGGTTGGCGATCCCTTTTCCAGCGGGCGAGTGTCGAATGCAACGCCCTGTGCGCGGATATCGTGGGCGAAAACGCGTCCCAGATGGTCGGTCGCCACCTTGCCGAAATAGGCTGAGCGTCCGCCAAGGCTTGCCACACCTGCTGCGGTATTTCCGGCACTGCCACCCGACATTTCCGTCGCCGGACCTGCAATCCGGCTATAGAGCAATTCCGCACGCTCTGCATCGATCAGGTTCATCGCGCCTTTGACGATGCCATTCGTTTCCAGAAAAGCGTCATCGGTGCGCGAAAGAATATCGACAATGGCGTTGCCGATGCAAAGAACGTCGAATGTGGCCATGAGCGCGAGAAGCTCCCCTTTTGATTAGTCTCCTATCCGGCAAAAGCAGATCGTCATCAGAAAAGTCGCTATGCACTTTTCCGCGACATGCGTTGGCCGGATATGCGGCAGTCATGTGGGTGCCGGTTTAGCGGTTTGAAACCCCTTTGGCTACCCTGCAAGCCTCCCGCATTGTGGGTAGTGCGGCTTGCGCGAGGGTGGAGGCATACCTATTTCCATCTTCGTCCACAGTTGGAATTGGGTCGAAAATGATCTTAGAAGCTGCCCTGAAAGCTCTGAAGCGCCTGACCACGCCGGAATTGCGTGCAGTTTTCTGGAAGACCCTCGGTTTGACGCTGTTGCTGCTGATCGGTCTTTGGGCCGCAGTCCGTCAAATCTTTTTTACTTTTGCCTGGCCGTGGATGGAGCAGATACTGCCCGGCATGCCGGAATGGGCGGGCTGGTTTGGTATCGTCGCCGCTATTGTCGCAGGTCTTGGTCTGGCACTTGTGCTCGCATTGATGATTGCACCTGTCACCGCACTTGTGGTTGGCCTGTTTCTCGATGACGTGGCTGAAGTGGTCGAGCGCGAGGACTATCCGGGCGACCCTTCAGGCATGTCCTTGCCGATTGCCCGCTCCGTTGTCGTTTCGCTGAAATTTCTCGGCATCGTCATCCTCGGCAATATCGTCGCCTTGCTTATGCTGTTCATACCGGGCGTCAATCTGATCGCCTTCTTCGTCATCAATGCCTATCTGCTCGGGCGGGAATTCTTCGAGTTTGCTGCCATGCGCTACCGATCTGAGGCCGAGGCGAAAGCGCTGAGATCACATTATGGCGTGACGGTCTTTCTGGCTGGATTGCTGATTGCGGGCTTCATGGCGATCCCCATCGTCAATCTTCTGACCCCGCTTTTTGCGGCAACGATGATGGTCCATTTGCACAAGGCAGTCTCACAGCGCGAGGCCCGGCTCACGCCTGCGGCGGCAAGGGGATAAGCGGCGCAGGAATGTCGCAGGTTTTCGCCGGATATTTGCAGATGTCGGCAATCACGCATTTCTCGCATTCCGGCTTGCGCGCCTTGCACACATAACGCCCATGCAGGATCAGCCAGTGATGCGCGTGAAGCATGTATTCCACCGGAATAACCCGGACGAGGATGGCTTCCACAGCCTCTGGCGTTTTGCCGGGCGCAAGGCCGATCCGATTGCCTATGCGCAGAATATGTGTATCCACCGCCATAGTCGGCTGGCCGAAGGCCATGTTCAGCACCACATTGGCCGTCTTGCGGCCAACCCCCGGCAGCTTCACCAGTTCATCCCGGTCCCCCGGCACTTCCCCACCGTGATCGCGGATCAAGGCTTCGGACAGAAGAATGACATTCTTTGCCTTGTTCCGCCAAAGCCCGATGGTGCGAATGTGGTCGCCGACTTTCTCTTCGCCGAGCGCCAGCATTTTCTGGGGCGTATCAGCAAGTGCGAAGAGCCCGCGCGTCGCCTTGTTGACCCCGGCATCGGTGGCCTGTGCCGACAGAACCACAGCAACAAGAAGCGTAAATGCATTCACATGCTCAAGCTCACCCTTCGGCTCCGGCCTCTGGATCGAGAAACGGCGAAATATCTCATGAATTTCATCCGCCGTATAAAGCGTACCACGCACCCGACGTTGAGAGCGGGCGGCGGGAGCAGCGTTCACAGGCGATTTGATTTTGGCCTTTTCCATTCCGCCTCTATAATGGTTTCCCTATCGACAAAACAATCAGCAGCTTGACGCAGGCCCTTAAGGGCCGCCGACAGCAGCCAGATGACCTGAAAACTATGCATCATCCAGACGGCGCGGAACCTGACCGGTTCGACAAACCCATTTTCGAAGCCCTGCTGACCCCCTATCGTTCGCTGGGGCGCACGGGTTTTACTATCTTGATGAGTGCGTTGATCGGCTGCTGGATGTTCGTGAGCCTTCTTTTCTGGTCCATCGGTGCCTGGCCGATCTTCGGATTTTTCGGCCTCGATGTTCTGCTGATCTATCTGGCTTTTCGCTGGAATTATCGGGCTGCTCGCGCACGCGAGGAAATCTCCGTGTCCCGCTCTGCCCTGCATATTCACAAATATGCGGCGTCCGGCAAAATGACTGCACATCGTTTCAATCCATTCTGGACACGGTTCAAGGTTGCACGAAAGCCGGATATCGGAATTACCGGCATGTGCGTCGAAAGCCGTGAAGCGAGTGTCGTGATCGGAAACTTCCTCTCCCCGGATGATCGCGAAAGTTTCGCAACCGCTTTCGGTGCAGCGCTTTCAGAAGCGCGCCGATAGCAACACTCCAATATTGCCGAGTATCCTGAACCTCTGCTTCGCTTTACGTTGAAGCGAAGGAATCCGGATTGGCCCTTGAAGTCAGGCTTTTCACAAGCCATATCAGTTAGCGAAGAGATACGCCGTAAGGGTTCTCTTCATAACGGTCGCTTCTCATCAAGGACTGATGCAATGACAAGAATGACTCCGTTTTCGAGCCCTCTGCTGCTCGGATTCGACACGATGGAAAAGACGCTGGAACGGATCGCAAAATCCGGCGACGGTTATCCGCCCTACAATATTGAACGCCTGCGCGGCGAGACGGGTTCCGAACGCCTGCGCATTACCTTGGCGGTAGCCGGCTTTGCCAGCGAAGACCTCGAAGTCATGACGGAAGACAATCAGCTCGTCATCCGCGGACGCCAGACCGACGATACTGAACGCGAGTTTCTGCATCGAGGCATAGCTGCCCGACAGTTCCAGCGTGTTTTCGTTCTGGCAGACGGCATGCGGGTTCTCGGTTGTGACCTGAAAAACGGTCTTTTGGCCATCGATCTCGACCGCCCTGAACCCGAACGGCTGGTTAAACGAATCAACATAGCGGTGAAAGACTGAACTTGTTCAGTTTTTGTTCAGCACAATACCGCTATATTGAAAATGTGAAGCTCTGATGCGGCATGGTCGCAAATGACATGCCGACGAAATGGAGGCTAAGACCATGGACAGACATATATTCACCGAAAACGAATTCGCCCATCTCGGCGAAGGTGAAGTTGCCTATGTGCGCAAGATCCGTTCAGATGACCTTGCCCGCAGCTTCCCTGCCCTCCCACCGATCGAGCCGGGCCTGGAACTCTGGGCGCTCTTTGGCGCCAGCGGTGAGCCAATTGTGCTCTCCGACGTTCGCGCCACCGCGCTACAGGGTGCACAAGACCACGAACTGCGCACGGTGATGCTGCACTAAGGTTTGATGCGATACCGGCCATCACCGGTATCGCATTTCCGCATGATATTAATGCGGAGGAATCTGGTGCATGCAATTGCCGTAAGTCGTTTTCAGGCAGTATTCGTATTTCTGCTTGTAATGTTTCCACTCCTTGCAAATCGTTTCTGCCAGTTTCTGACATTGCTCTGATTGCCCCGATGAACTGATGGGCGATATCAGAGGATTGGCCAGTGCTGCACCTCCAGCAAAAGCAAATGTCAGCGGGAGTAACAACAGCGCAGCTTTCAATTTCATTGAGTACCTCTAAATTATCCATCGTCGCGTGGGCAATGTAGAGATTTCTGCAAGACCTCGAAATCGAAAAACAGTGGTAGTGATTTTGTGGCCAACTTTGCTTGCAATATTTTGCAGGTACTTCATGGAAACTATTCGCAAAAAACAAAACCGCCGTTCGAACCGAACGGCGGTTTTGTTTACGAGAAACTATTTGAACTCAGGCAGCGTTGGAAGCTGGCTGAGCGGTCAGGAATGAATAAAGCGCCTGCGCGTCATGTGTGCCGCGCAATTTGGCAACAGTATCGGCGTCGCGCAGCATACGGGCGATGCGCGAAAGTGCCTTCAGATGATCCGCACCGGCATTTTCCGGCGCGAGAAGCAGAAAAACAAGATCGACGGGTTGATCGTCCAGCGCCTCGAAATCGACCGGGGTTTCCAGACGAGCGAAGATTCCGGCTATTTTGTTGATATTCGCCAGCTTGCCGTGCGGAATGGCAACGCCATTCCCCACCCCGGTGGAACCGAGGCGCTCACGCTGGAGAATTGTTTCGAAAACTTCACGCTCAGGGAGACCGGTCAGTTCCGCAGCCTTCTCAGACAAAATCTGCAAAAGCTGTTTTTTGGAGCTGGCTTTCAGCGCCGGGATAATCGCCCCAGGCTGAATCAGATCACTAAGATCCATTCTCTCCGTTCCTTCTTCAATCAGGCCTTTGCGGCCCGGTTTGGGGAAGCGCACGCGGCCGCCTAATCGCGATCCGCTGCGTGCGCTTCAGGTTTGCCGTCAGGCGCGAGGCGCGGCCTGGCGGGTGACCATCGATGGGTCGACCCAGCCGATATTGCCGTCCGCGCGACGGTAGACGATGTTAACTTCATCATTGCCGGCATTGCGGAACACCAGAACCGGGTTTTCAATCAGGTCCAGCTCCACGACCGCCGATGCCACCGACATGGTGCGCAGGGCAACGGACGATTCCGCAACAATTGTCGGCGCGTAATCCGCCGGAAGATCCTCCTCTTCCTCCGACAGCGGTGCCATAACACGATATGCGACGTCATCATAGATCGCTTCTGGCTGCATAGCCGGGCGCGACTTCAGACGACGCTTGTAGCGGCGAAGGCGGGTTTCGATCTTGTCCGCCGCCGCTTCAAAAGCCAGTTGCGGATCCTGTGCGTCGCCAGTGCTTTGCAGAGTTGCACCACTATCGAGGTGCAAGGTGCAATCCGCACTGTAACGCGAACCGGACTTGGTGACCGTAACCTGTCCGGAAAAGCCATGATCGAAATATTTGCCGACAGCTTCGTTCACCCGATCAATGATCCGGGTTGTGAAAGCTTCACCGACGTCCATATGCTTTCCAGATACACGCAGAGTCATTTGGCACACCTCATTTGCGTTACACCACAGGACTCAGTCTAATCACAAGGCGAGCGAAGCGCAAAGCGAACCAGCATCAAAGATGCTTTTCGTCCTGTGCGTTTTCCAACTAAATTCATTGTGCATGCACGCTTTTCAAGCACACTTTCCGGCGAGGTGTTGAAACACCTTCCGAAAAGCCTTCGAAGTCGTGACTGCTCCAATCAATAGCCCCTTTACGGGATGGTTGCCGCACATCGCTCTTTTATGTAACGCCCCGGTAGCTGGTCCGTTGCCCGGATTTTTCCAGCCGGTTTTCCCGGAATGTCACATTGCCCTTCCTTCAAACATATGAACAACCGCAATTTCTTCCAGAAATTACAGCGATATTATCAGACCTTGCCCGCAAAACGCATTCGCCGGAAACGTCCAACCCATGTCTTCATCCCAAAACCGGTTCTACTTCGAGGAGACATGCTTCAATTCTGCTTTGGCGTATTCTCGGTCACAGAAACACATGCGCTTCTGCTGACATCTCGCCAATTCACGCTGATGACTTATCAGGAAGCCCCTGAAATAAGGGGATCCAGATAGGTGCCACAGCGCGAGCGGGGCTTCTATTGGGTGAATTGGCGCTTGTCAATTGGTCCTCCTGCCAGTTGGTCATCTTGCAATGCCGTTCTTTCCGCAAATCGAGATCGAATTTTTCTGAAAGAGCAGCGCTGTAGATCCAAAATTTTAGAGCATTCCTCCATACTCAAATACGAGAATTAAGCCCTAGAGGTACAATCGGCGATTTAAGGCGGTCCCTTTCCAGCGCAATCTGTGGAACCGTTCTGGCTAGAGCGAAATGCGTTCACATTCGTTCGCACTTCCGCTCTATCTGTTTGTTTTAACGCATCTATGCGACGTCAGGTGATTCCACCCGGCTTCAAAATGCTCTGCGCAATCAGGACGCCGACAATCTTGCCTTTTTTTCACGCCTGCGCTGAACCGATGAGGCAATATTCATCGATTCCCGATATTTTGCGACAGTTCTTCGCGCTATATCCACACCGTCCTTCTTCAGCGCATCCACGATGGCATCATCGGACAGCACGTCGTCAGGCTTTTCAGCATCGATCATCTGGCGGATGCGATGACGTACGCTCTCCGACGAATGAGCATCGCCGCCCTCCGACGAGGCAATGGAAGCCGTAAAGAAATAACGCAGTTCAAACACGCCGCGCGGCGTGGCCATAAATTTGTTCGCGGTCACGCGACTGATGGTCGATTCATGCATACCGACCGCATCGGCGACAATACGCAGATTGAGCGGTTTCAAGTGGGTCACCCCTTGGCGCAAAAATCCGTCCTGCTGCCGAACTATCTCCTGCGTGACCTTGAGGATCGTACGCGCACGCTGGTCGAGGCTGCGTACGAGCCAGTTCGCGGTCTGCATGCAATCCGAGAGAAAAGCCTTTTCCTCAGGCTTCACGGCCGTACTCACCTCGGCATAATATTCGTTGTTGACGATAAGACGCGGCATCGCCGCCGCATTCAGCTCGATAGCCCAGCCACCGTCACGCGACGGCGTCACCAGCGCATCCGGCACAATGGCATCCGCCACGGAAATCTCGAATAGTGAACCGGGCTTTGGATCAAGCATGCGGATTTCGGTCAGCATATCGAGAATATCGGCCTGATCGACACCACACAGCTTCTTGAGCGTCGCGAAGTCGCGCCGCGCCAGGAGATCGAGATTGTCTATCAACGCCTCCATCGCCGGATCGAACCGATCCTTGAGGCGCAACTGTATCGCCAGGCACTCCCGCAGATCACGGGCAAAAAGGCCAGGCGGATCAAAGCTTTGCACCAATCCAAGGATGCGTTCGATCTCGATCGTTTCCACACCCAGATTCTGGGCAAGCCCAATCATATCGATACGCAGATAACCGCTCTCGTCCAGCGCGTCGGCAAGCGCTGTCGCAATGAACCGGTCCGCCGCTCTGGAAAACGTCAGCGCGATCTGTTCCGCCACGTGCTCGCCCAGCGACATCCGGCTGGCTGTAACCTGATCAATGTCATAACCGCTGCCTGAAACATATCCATCGCCGACAGAGGATTTCCATTGTGCGGCAAGATCGGGACTGATTTCATCGAAGCGACCCGGATCATCCGGAAAGATATTCTCAAGCGAGCTGTCGAAGGTGGATGAGAGATTTTCGGCATCATCCGAAGCGTCTGTTTTGAACCAGTCGCCATCCGACAAGCCGTCCGCCGCCGCATCCTCTCTATCGTTTTCGATATCGTCCCGTACGGTCTCGGAGCCCGCAAAATCATCATTCGCTGCCTCAATTCGATCCAGCAGCGGATTTTTTTCAATTTCAACGTCGAGAAATTGCTCCAGCTCCATATGCGTCATCTGCAGCAGTTTGATCGACTGCATCAATTGCGGTGTCATCACCAGCGATTGAGATTGACGGAAATCGAGCTTGGGCGACAGAGCCATGCGACGCGTAATTCTCCCCCAGTTGAACCCTGTCAATAACTGCGAAGCACATGGTCAACATGCACGCTACCCTTGACAGCAAACTTGCTTTCACACGGCGCTCCATCGACATGGGACCTGAGCCCAAACAGAGGGAATAAGCCGTCCGCTCGCAGCCACTTTAGGCTGAAAGCGCACTTGAATGAAAACTGGTATGAACCTTGCTTGTCAATTCAGAATGTGCAGTTTTGGGACAAAAGGGGAAATAGTCGCGGTTCAGCCGCACTTTCTGCAACGTTGGACAGAACATAACAGGCTCAAGCCGACGACCGGCCAGAATGAGGGCATTTCAAGAGGAACGTGAAACGATCCGGAAATACCCTGAAGATCAGAGCGTAAACTGGTCGCCGAGATAGAGCCTGCGCACGTCTGGATTGGCGACGATTTCGGCAGGACGACCGTGTGTCAGCACCTGACCGGCGTGAATGATGTAGGCGCGGTCGATAAGACCAAGCGTTTCACGCACATTATGGTCGGTAATCAAAACGCCGATTCCGCGACTTGTCAGATGGCGAACGAGCTGCTGGATATCCGAAACGGCGATCGGATCAACGCCGGCAAATGGCTCATCGAGCAGCATGAAGTTTGGGCGCGATGCCAGCGCACGCGCAATTTCGAGACGACGGCGCTCGCCGCCTGAAAGAGAAATGGCAGGCGCCTTGCGCAGATGAGCAATGTGAAATTCTTCCAACAATGCATCCAGCTCGGAAGCGCGCTTGGAGCGATCTTTCTCCACCACTTCCAGCACGGCCTTGATGTTGTTTTCCACCGAAAGGCCACGGAAAATAGAGGCTTCCTGCGGCAGATAACCGATGCCCAGGCGGGAACGACGATACATCGGCATCGACGTGACATCGAACCCGTCGATCTCGATGGAACCGGCATCAGCCGGGACGAGACCCGTCACCATATAGAAACAAGTGGTCTTGCCTGCGCCATTCGGCCCTAGAATACCGACGGCCTCGCCCGCACGCACACCGAACGACACGCCATTGACAACCTGCCGGCCGCGATAGCTCTTGCAGAGACCGCGTGCCACCAGCGTCCCCTTGAGACGCGCCGACTTACCCGGCTGGCCGGGCATCGCGCCCGCGACATCGGATGGTGCGTTGACATTTTGCGATGCGTCTTGCGGCCCGTCGGCCTTCTTGTTCCAGAACAATCCCACGCCTGCTCCGGTCAGTTCTGCTTGGGCGCAGCACCGCCCTGCTGTTGATCTTTCGGGGCCATGATGATCGATACGCGACCCTTGGTCTGGCCCTTGCAGCTTTCGACATTGGCGCGACCTGTATCGAGATGCGCCGTCAGCTTGCAACCGGTCACGACATTGTCGCCATCGGTCAGGACCACTTTCTGCCCCTGAAGAACCATCACCTGGTTTTTCGCATCATAACGACCGGTATCGCCGGTTGCGACCTGCGTACCAGACTTGAGGTAAACTTTTCCGGAGATGTCGATGTGATCGATGCTCGACGAATCGATGCCGCCAACGCCAGCACTTGCCGGTTCCGGAGCTTGTGCCTCGCCGTCTTTCTTGGCTTTATTGTAATAAACGGTCATCTGGCCCGCTTTCAGCAAGGCATCGCCCTGCGAAACGGCAACATTACCAGTGAAGATGGCTATGCCTTCCTTGTCGCGCATTTCCAGCTTGTCAGCGTCGATCTTGACAGGCGCCTTGCTGTTGGAAAGCTTCAAACCGTTCACGGCTGCGCCTTCCTGTGCCAAAGAGGCCGTCGGAGCTGCGACAATGCCGAGCGCCAGGCCGAGCGCCAGAACTGCAAATTCCATCCGCAAAGTGCGGGCCATCGTACCCTTGTTCATCTTGCCCGTCTCGCGTTCCATATATCTTCAGCTCCCCGAAGCACTCGACCATCCTTGGGCCGACATGCGGTCAGACGCAACATTAAGCACTTTGCGGCCAAATGGGAACATTCGGCGTCGCAAAATGCGATCAAAAAAACAGTTTAGAGCCTGTAGCATCCTGACTGCATCAGAATCACGCTCTAACAATTTGTTTTCGAGCACATTTCGATCTGAAAAATGCACTCAAGCGCCCGCACAGATATAAATCGGTCCGAACGCTTCCCCTATCTCAAATCAGGCACCCTTTTCAGGGAGCCTTGTTGGGCGAAACAACGCTGCCGTCAACAGTCATTCGAACCTTGTTCTCGAAAATCAGAACCTTGCCGTTGTCCTTGACCTGCATGCTGTCGGCCAGAATATGCGTGCTGCCGCTGCGGATATCGACAGGCTTGTCGGTCGTGATCTGCCCGCTCTTGAGATTTACGTCCGCAGAACGCAGCACCGCACGTAAACCCTCGTCTGTCGTAACAGTAAAGTCCTTATCAAGTTGCAAACGTCCATTGGCATTATCGTAAACGCCGGACGTTGCCTCGACCTTGGCCGTGCCCTTTTCACCAACCGGCAACTCGGCGGAGATGCCTTCAAGCGAAATCGCGCCGCTGTTCTTTGCATCCTGCGTCGCCTTGGAAGCGGTCATCGAATAGGGGCGATTGTCCTTGGTGTACCCGTTCAAATGCGGGCTTGTCATGACAAGCTTGCCGCTTTCGCCGCCATTGTTCACTTCCACCTTTATGGGCGTGTTTGGCGTCGCAAGAAATGTGTACCATGAGAAGACGGCAGCTACGATGATAGCAGCCACAGGCAGCGCGGTCTTCAAAACGCGAACACGAACCGAATGGCGCTGTGCAGCATGAAAAAGCGTCTCGGCTTTCTCCGACGCACCAAAACGCACGCCACCTGTGCCGCGAACCGGAGCAGTCGCGTCCTGCGGCGCGTGGCTATGTGTGGTGTCGGCAGTCATGTTGCGTTCTATTCCTCAACGGCTTCCGTAAAATTCAATAATCGGCGCGCCTATGTCGCGCTCTTTCATTTCAATAAGGTTTATTTGGGGTGAAATAGCCGGTTGCTCAATAGCTTTATACCGCACAAAACACCGCACCCGCCTCCCAAACAGGCAGCAGGAACAGCTTATGCCTTTGATAATTCAGCCCAATTTTCACTCTACCGAATTAGGTAGAATGCTAATCAACTCTTTGATACCACAAAATCGTGCCAAATTACAGCTATGCGTAATGCTGTCAGGAAAGCTGAGCTTGCGCCAAGCGCAAGAATCGCGCTTGACGTCATTACAATATGTATTTCAGGCACTATCTCTATCCAGAACGATTTTTCGAAGAGACTTGCCGCATGCTTTCATTCAAGGCAAAAGGTGACTTGTCGGTTGCAAGCCACGCTATTTGAACGAACGGATGGACGGGAATGGTTCAGGACGCCGAAGCAATTATCGAACGCCGGAAATTACGCAGAAAACTGACGATCTGGCGTGGAGCCTTCCTGCTTCTGATAGCAGCCTTGATCGCCGTATTTGCTTCATGGTCCATGCGCGGCACCAATTTCAACCAGCCGCATATCGCCAAGGTTCGCATTGAAGGCACCATCTTCGAGAACGAGGAATTGCTGAAGCGCCTCGACAAGATAGCCAAGGACGATGCCGTCAAGGGTGTGATTCTGGTTCTCGATTCGCCCGGTGGAACGACGGTGGGTGGCGAAGCGATTTTTGAAGCCGTGCGCAAGATTGCCGCGAAAAAGCCGGTCGTCACGCAGGTAGGAACACTTGCCGCCTCCGCCGGTTACATGATTGCCAGCGCATCCGACCATATCGTCGCGCGGCAGACATCCATCGTTGGTTCAATCGGAGTTCTGTTCCAATATCCTGATGTCTCGAAGCTTCTCGATACGATCGGCGTGAAGGTCGAAACCATCAAATCGTCGCCACTCAAGGCAGAACCCAATTATTTCAGCCCGGCCAGCGAAGAAGCCAAGGGCATGATCCGCAACATGATTATGGATTCCTACGCATGGTTCGTGGACATTGTCGAAAAGCGCCGTTCGTTTACGCATGAACAGGCGCTTGCGCTTGCCAATGGTGCCGTTTTTACCGGGCGGCAGGCGCTGGATAAAAAATTGATCGACGCATTGGGCGGCGAAGAGGAAGCCGTGGCCTGGCTTGCGAGCAAGGGGGTTTCCAAGGATTTGCCGCGTCTGGAATGGAAGCCAGTCAGCAGTGAAACGGGCTTCTCGTTGCGCGATCTTATCATTCATGCCGGTGCGCGCCTTCTCGGCGTGCCGCAGGAAGCCGATGGCATATTGAAGGAGATTGCCAAGGAACGCATCTTTCTTGACGGACTTCTCTCGGTTTGGCACGTTGACGGTACGCCTGAAACGAATTGACGCCAGCCGGGCAAACTTACACAATATCCGGTAGATACCGGATCAAACAAACAGAAGAACAGGGGTTTAAAGCCGTGATCAAATCGGAACTCGTTCAGATTATCGCCAGCCGTAATCCGCATCTCTTTCAGCGCGATGTCGAAAACATCGTGGGCGCGGTATTCGACGAGATCACAAACGCCCTTGCAGATGGCAATCGCGTTGAGCTGCGCGGCTTCGGCGCCTTTTCGGTGAAGAACCGCCCTGCCCGCAGCGGCCGCAACCCTCGCACCGGCGAAACGGTGGACGTGGAAGAAAAGTGGGTTCCCTTCTTCAAGACCGGCAAGGAACTGCGCGACCGTCTGAACGGCGCAGTCTGATAGACATCATGGCGGCAAAACGCATCATTGCCATCATCGTTCTCGTGCCGCTTGCAGTGGTTCTGATTGCATTATCGGTTGCCAATCGCGCATCGGTGCAGTTCACGATCGATCCGTTCAATCCGGGCAATCCCGCCCTGTCCTATAATGCGCCACTTTTCTTGTGGCTGTTTGGTGCACTTCTTCTCGGTGTTGTCATCGGTTCTCTGGTGACGTGGCTCACGCAGGGCAAGCATCGCCGCAAGGAGCGTATGTACAAACAGGAAGCTGCACGTCTGCTTGAACGCAGCACCGCCGCCGAAAAGCGCAATATATCGGTCGTGAACTCCTGAAACGCCCGCTATTCTCAAACCCGGAGGCAAAACTTCCGGGTTTTCATGGCCGCAGAGCGTTTGAACGTCGTTTTCCCCTTTCGCACCGGCCCTGTTTATCCTACCTAGACCCCAATCATGATGATTGGAGTTTCGGGTGAAAGCGCCAAAGGGAAAAGGCAAAAAGCCGTCGGGCGGCAAACAGGACCGTGGTTTCGAGCGCGCAAGACATGATGCGCCGCGTTCAGAAAGCAAATTTGATGGCAAGTCTGACAATAAGGGCTCGTCTTTCAAAAAACCGCGCCCCCAATTCGCCAAGACCGCACCCAAGCCCGTAGACGACAAGCCTGCCGCTCCGCTTCGCGAAATCAAGCCTTATGCCGGTGCACGCCCGGGAGAAAGACTGCCGCTCATTCTCGAAACGGAGCCCTCGCCCGATTATGCGCTTCTCGATAGCGGCAACGGGTTGAAGCTCGAGCAATATGGCCCCTATCGGATTGTCCGCCCGGAAGGTCAGGCAATCTGGTTGCCAAGCCTGCCGCAGAAAGAGTGGGATCAGGCCGATGCCGTCTTCACCGGCAACACCGACGAGGAAGGCATGGGGCGCTGGGCGTTTCCAAAAGAGCCGCTCGGCGAAACCTGGCCGATGCAGCATGATGGCATTTCCTTTCATGGCCGGTTCACGTCATTTCGCCATGTCGGCGTGTTTCCCGAGCAGGCCGCACATTGGTCTTATATGGATGGGCTTGTCCGGGAAGGTGTAAAGTCCGGACGCAGCGTGAAGGTGCTCAATCTGTTCGGCTATACGGGCCTCGCCTCATTGGTGGCGGCACGGGCAGGCGCGGAAGTGACCCATGTGGACGCATCCAAGAAAGCTATTCTCTGGGCGCGTGAAAATCAGGAAATGGCCGGGCTTTCCGATAAGCCGATCCGCTGGATCTGCGAAGACGCTATGAAATTCGTGCAGCGCGAGGAGCGCCGCGGCAGCTTCTATGACATTATCCTGCTCGATCCGCCTGCCTATGGGCGTGGCCCGAGCGGTGAAGTCTGGCAGTTGTTCGAGCATCTGCCCGCAATGGTCGATACATGTCGGTCCATCCTGACGCCAAAGCCGCTGGCCGTCATCCTGACTGCCTATTCGATCCGCGCCTCTTTCTTCGCTATTCACGAACTGATGCGCGACCGTTTCACCGGTCTTGGCGGCACGGTCGAATCGGGCGAACTTATTCTGCGCGAACGTTCCAACGATCAAACGGGCGGGCGCGCGCTTTCCACATCCATGTTCAGCCGCTGGGTAGCAAAATGAGCCGTGACGACGATTTTTCCAAAGGCGGCTCTCGTGCCGAATATTCCAAAGTGGGGCAGGTGAAGGAAGTCACCAGCCTCACCAACCCAATCGTGAAAGATCTCCGCTCGCTGGCGCTGAAAAAATTCCGCGACCAGCAGGGCGTGTTTCTGGCCGAAGGACTGAAGCTTGTCATCGACGCGCTGGAACAGGACTGGCGCATCAAGACGCTTGTCTTCGCCAAATCCGGCAAGGGCAACAAAATGGTTGAGCAGGTTGCCGCCCGTACCTTCGCCAAGGGCGGACTTGTGCTGGAAGTGACCGAAAAGATCATGGCTGCCATCACCCGTCGCGACAATCCGCAAATGGTTGTCGGTGTTTTCGAGCAGCAATATCGCCCGCTTGCAAGCCTCAAGCCGAAGAACAATGACGTCTATATTGCGCTGGACCGCGTGCGCGACCCCGGCAATCTGGGCACTGTCATCCGAACCGCCGATGCGGTCGGCGCCAAGGGCGTTATTCTGATCGGCGACACCACCGACCCCTATTCGCTGGAAACCGTGCGCGCCACGATGGGTTCTGTCTTTTCTATGCCGCTCTACAAAATAACGGAAGCCGACTTCCTCAACTGGCGCAAAGGCTTTTCCGGCCTTGTTGTCGGCACCCATCTGAAAGGTGCCGTCGACTATCGCACCATTCCCTATGCCAACAAGCCGGTCGTGCTGATGATGGGCAACGAACAGCAGGGCCTGCCGGACAGCCTTGCCGATACTTGCGACAAGCTCGCACGCATTCCACAGGCCGGTCGTGCAGATTCCCTCAATCTTGCGATTGCCACCGGGGTCATGCTCTACGAAATTCGTCGCGACGCACTCACGCTCGATGAAAGGGCTTCCGGATGAAGTGGCACGCGGTTTGGTCCTCACTTTTCGTCGTAGTTCTCACGGTGTTGATCGATCAGGGTGTCAAGCATCTGGTGGAAACGCGGATGGGCTACGGCCAGCAGATCGACCTGCTGCCGTTCCTTGCCTTGTTTCGCACGCATAATGAGGGCATCGCCTTTTCCATGCTGGCCTGGCTGCATGATTGGGGACTGGTCGCAATTACCGCCGCAGTTATTTTGTTCGTGCTTTATCTGTGGTGGACCAACGCGCCGGACCGCATCTTCGCCCGCTACGGTTTTGCACTTGTCGTCGGCGGTGCCATCGGCAATCTTATCGACCGCGTGATGCACGGCTATGTGGTGGATTATATTCTGTTCCACCTGCCGACCTGGTCATTTGCGGTTTTCAACCTCGCCGACACTTTCATTACCATCGGCGCGGGCCTCATAATTCTGGAGGAATTCCTTGGTTGGCGGCGCGAACGGGCTGCCCGCTAACCCAACGGGTTGAACAGTTTCTGCCTTTCGCATAATTTGATCTCTTAAAATTAAAAGCTTTTTGAAGAGGATAAGGTCCAGTCATCCGAATTGACACATTGGTGACATGCTTCTGTCATCGTCGCGTAGCACTGAATCTGTACTGCTTCGGTCGAATTGGACACCTTGTCCATGCAATCGACTGAACGCGGATTGGAATTGGTTAGCTCTCGCTGAAATATCAGTGGGAAAGCCGTTCAGGAATACGTGAATAGACAAATCAGGAGCCATCATCATGACAGTACTGCTTGGAATGGACCAGCAAATCATTGATGATACGGTCATGTCAGGCTTAGAAGCACAACAGGCGCTGTTCGCGTCCAACGGCGATCCCATCATTCTGGGACGCATCGGATCGCTGGAAGTACGGCTTGCAAACTCACGCGAGGCTATCGAGGCCGCGCAGGAATTGCGTTTCCGCGTCTTCTTCGACGAAATGGGCGCGCGCCGGGAGAGCATCGAAGCAGTCGAGCTTCGTGACGCCGACCGCTTCGACGCCATTTGCGATCATTTGCTCGTTTACGATACCGCCCTGCCCGTGCCGGAGCACCAGCAGATTGTCGGCACCTATCGTCTGATGCGCAGCGATCAGGCGGAAAAGGCGCTCGGCTTCTATTCTGCCGACGAATATGATGTGCAGCGTCTGGCTCTTTCGCGCCCGAACCTCCGTCTGCTTGAACTGGGACGCTCCTGCGTGAAGGCGGAATACCGCTCCAAGCGCACTGTGGAGCTTCTGTGGCAAGGTGCCTGGGCCTATTGCCGCCGCCATTCCATCGATGTGATGTTCGGTTGCGCTTCATTCCACGGCGCTGTGCCTGCAGCGCATGCGCTCGGCCTGTCGTTCCTGCATCATAACTGCCGTGCCACGGACGACTGGGACGTGCGCGCCTTGCCCAATCGTTATCAGGCCATGGACCTGATGCCGAAGGAAGCCATCAACAACAAGGTTGCATTGTTCTCGATGCCGCCTTTGGTGAAAGGCTATCTGCGTCTTGGCGCAATGATCGGTGACGGTGCAGTAATCGACGAGGCATTCGGCACGACCGATGTTTTCATCATTCTGCCCATCGAGCGGATTTCCAGCCGCTACATCACTTACTACGGCGCAGAAGCGAACCGTTTTGTGTAGTCTGTAGATATTCCGGTTCTGACGGCTTGCAAATGGCGCTGTTTTGCGCTTCCGGTGCTCATGTACCCAAAAGTACACTCCGCTCTGGGTCCCAAACATCACCATTTTCGGCTCGTCATAACCAGAATCTCAAACAGACTGGGGCACCCTACCTAGCCAGAACCCGTCACGCCCTGCCTGCCAGTTCCTTCAACTTGTAGATCAGATCCAGCGCTTCCCGTGGGGTCAGCTCATCGGGACTGATTGCAGAGACAGCCTTGGCCAGTTCACTATCTTTCGCCTGAACTTGTGGCTTCGGCTTTTCCTGCTGCAAGACGACGGAGAACAGTGGCAGATCATCGATGAGCTTGTCCGCCTTGCCGGAGGTTTCGCCCGCTTCAAGCTGGTGCAACACATCGCGCGCACGATTGACGACTGCTTCCGGCAGACCGGCCAAACGCGCCACCTGCACGCCATAGGAACGATCAGCTGCCCCTTTTGCCACCTCGTGCAGGAAGACGACATCATTGTCCCATTCCTTGACCCGCATGGTGACGTTGGAAAGCCGCTCAAGCTTTTCTGAAAGTGCGGTCATTTCATGAAAATGCGTGGCAAACAAAGCCCGGCAACGGTTCTTCTCATGCAAATATTCGACCGCTGCCCAGGCGATGGATAGTCCGTCGAAAGTGGCTGTACCGCGCCCGATCTCATCGAGGATCACCAGAGAGCGCTCGCCTGCCTGATTAAGGATTGCAGCCGTTTCCACCATTTCGACCATGAAGGTCGAGCGTCCACGCGCCAGATCGTCGGAAGCACCGACGCGGCTGAACAGCCGGTCCACGACACCGATCTGTGCGGAACCAGCAGGCACGAAGGAACCCATCTGCGCCATGATCGCAATCAAAGCATTCTGGCGCAGGAAGGTCGACTTACCGCCCATGTTCGGGCCGGTCAGAAGCCAGATGGCACCATTTCCGCCGTCTGTTTGCGGCGAGAGATCGCAATCGTTGGCAACAAACGGATTGGCTGCCTGACGCCGCAGGGCCTGCTCGACGACCGGATGACGACCTGCAACAATGTTGAAGGACAGGCTGTCATCGACTTGCGGGCGACAATAGCCCTGCTCCTCCGCCAGTACGGCAAGCGCTGCCGAGATGTCGAAAACCGCAAGCGCCGATGCAGCGGCACGAATACTGTCGGCATGGGAAACAGCTTCCGCCGTCAGTTCCTCGAACACGGCAAGCTCGATGGACAATGCGCGGTCGGCGGCATTGGCGATCTTGCTTTCGAGTTCCGCCAATTCGGTCGTGGTGAAGCGCATGGCATTGGCCATGGTCTGGCGATGGATGAAGCGGCCCTTGGCTTCATCCGTATCCGTCATCGCCCCGGCATTGTTGGCCGTCACCTCGATGAAATAACCAAGCACATTGTTATGCTTGATCTTCAGCGATTTGATACCGGTCTCTTCAATATAATTGGCCTGCAGGCCGGCGATCACCCGCCGCGACTGGTCGCGCAATGCCCGCATCTCGTCGAGTTCGGAATTATAGCCCGCGCGCACAAAACCGCCGTCACGCTTCAAAAGCGGTAATTCGTCGGCCAAGGCCCGGTCGAGATGGGCGGTAAAGATGGCGGGCATGGCACTGACGGCATCGCGGGCATGTGCCAGTTCGTCGGGCAGCAAAGCGCTTTCCAGCAGGCTCGCAATGACATGCGCAGCCTCGAAGCCTCGGGCAAGGCTGCCCAGATCACGCGGACCACCGCGCCCGACGGCAAGGCGCGAGAGACCGCGCGGCATATCCGGCACGCCCTTCAGTTCCGCGCGAATGGCTTCACAGAGCGACTGCTCGCTCAGGAACCAGGAAACGGAATCGAGCCGCAGCGCGATTTCCTTCGGATTGGTGAGCGGTGCCGTCAGGCGTTCGGCAAGGAGCCGTGCACCGCCGCCCGTCACCGTGCGATCAACAGCCTTCAGCAAACTGCCGTCGCGATTGCCAGACATGGTGCGGGCAAGTTCAAGACTGGCGCGTGTGGCCGGGTCGATGAAAAGTGTGCCACCCTCATGTTCCCGCTCAGGCCGCATCAGGGGCGGGCGCTCTGAAATCTGCGTCTTTTCGATATAGGCGATTGCCCCGGAAATGGCCGAGAGTTCGGGACGGCTGAACTGGCCGAAGCCATCCAATGTCGCGACGTTGAAATAGCGCTGGATTCGCGCTTCCGCAGCCGCGCTGTCAAAGAGGGTCGCCGGTTGCGGCGTTACCGCCTTGCCGACCAGATCGAAGACCGGACGCAGTTCCTCATCATGGAAGGCGCTGTCAGCCACAACCAGTTCACGCGGGTCTACCCGCATTACATCAGCGAAAAGCCGGTCCGGCGTGGTTTCCGCCACACGGAAAGTTCCGGTTGAAATATCGATCCAGGCCAGCGCCAGCGCACCGTCGCCGCGCGTACGCCCCATCGCCATCAGGAAATTGGCTTCGGATGGGTCCAGCAATTTTTCTTCGGTCAGCGTGCCCGGTGTGACGAGACGGATCACATCACGCTTCACCACCGATTTGGAGCCGCGCTTCTTCGCCTCTGCCGGGTCTTCCACCTGTTCGCAGACCGCGACGCGATAGCCCTTGGTGATCAGCTTCTGCAGATAATCGTCGGCAGCATGGACAGGCACACCGCACATGGGAATATCCTCTCCCAGATGCTTGCCGCGCTTGGTGAGCGTGATACCCAAAGCCGCAGAGGCTTCCACTGCATCATCGAAGAACAGTTCGTAAAAATCGCCCATGCGATAGAAGAGCAGCGAATCGACATTCGCCGCCTTGATCTCAATATATTGTTCCATCATGGGCGTCAGGCGAACGGGCGCTGCCTCGGCGGTGTTTTCTTCCGCTTCCGAGCTATGTTCGTTAGCCGTCGTTTCCATCTACAAACCTTCATTTATTGCTTAGCTGACAAGGCTAAAGTTATAAAATTTCGTATTCCATCGCTTTTGGATGAATATCTATTCCTCGAAGCACTGTTTACACGATGCGTGACTGGCGCTATCGAGGTTCTCCCGCAGATGAAACCGGAGGGAACATGCCAGCCTCGACGCCGAAGGGCAACACATCAGAACGCGCACCCACAGCCAGTGAGAAGGAAGCGCTAGACTTTCACGCGCAGGGCCGCCCGGGCAAGCTGGAGATCAACCCCACCAAGCCCATGACCACGCAGCGCGATCTGTCGCTTGCCTATTCTCCGGGTGTTGCCGTGCCGGTGAAGGCAATCGCCGAAGACGCCGCCCGCGCCTATGACTATACGGCCAAGGGCAATCTGGTCGCCGTCATCTCGAATGGCACCGCCATTCTCGGCCTCGGCAATCTGGGTGCGCTCGCATCCAAGCCGGTGATGGAAGGCAAGGCTGTGTTGTTCAAGCGCTTTGCCGATGTCGATTCCATCGATCTTGAGGTCGATACGACCGACATCGATGCCTTCATCAATGCGGTACGCTATCTTGGACCGTCTTTCGGCGGCATCAATCTGGAAGATATCAAGGCACCCGACTGTTTCATCATCGAGCAGCGCCTGCGCGAATTGATGGACATTCCGGTTTTCCACGACGACCAGCACGGAACGGCTATCATCGCCGCTGCCGGCCTGATCAATGCGCTGCATCTGACCGGCCGCGACATGAAGACGACGAAGCTCGTCTGCAATGGCGCAGGTTCGGCGGGTATTGCCTGTATCGAACTCATCAAGGCGATGGGTTTTGCGTCGGAAAACGTCATCCTGTGCGACACCAAGGGTGTCGTCTATCAGGGTCGCGAAGAGGGCATGAACCAGTGGAAATCCGCCCATGCGGTGAAGACCGACAAGCGGTCGCTCGCAGATGCCATGAACGGTGCGGATGTCGTGTTCGGCCTTTCGGCCAAAGGCGCGTTCACCGAAGACATGGTCCGTTCCATGGCACCGAACCCGATCATCTTCGCCATGGCCAATCCCGACCCGGAGGTCACGCCCGAAGAAGTGGCACGCATCCGTGACGATGCCATCGTCGCCACCGGTCGTTCGGATTACCCGAACCAGGTCAACAATGTCCTTGGCTTCCCCTACATCTTCCGTGGCGCACTCGACGTTCGTGCAACCACCATCAACGACGCGATGAAGATCGCTGCCGTCAACGCGCTGGCTGAACTTGCGCGTGAGGATGTGCCGGACGATGTGGTTGCCGCCTATCAGGGCAGTCGTCCGCGTTTCGGCTCGAGCTACATCATTCCGGTGCCGTTCGATCCGCGCCTGCTTGCGTCCGTCTCGGCTGCTGTCGCCAAGGCGGCGATGGAAACCGGCGTTGCCGGGCGCGCCATTGCCGACATAGAAGGCTACAAGCGCGAATTGTCGGCGCGTCGCGATCCGATCGCTTCCACGCTGCGCGGCATCTATGAACGTGTCCGCCGTCAGCCGAAGCGCATCGTCTTTGCCGAAGGTGAAGAAGAGCAGGTGATGCGTGCCGCTGTTTCCTACGTCAATCAGGGTCTCGGCACCGCTATTCTGGTGGGCCGCGAGGAACGGGTAAAGGATACGGCGAAGGCTGCCGGTCTCGATCTCGACCGTCCGGGCATCGAAATCATCAATGCACGCCTGTCGAGCCGCAATGCCGCCTATGCCGACTATCTCTACGAGAAACTGCAGCGCAAGGGCTATCTGACGCGCGATTGCCACCGTCTCATCAATAATGACCGCAATCATTTTGCGGCCTGCATGGTGGCGCTTGGCGATGCCGACGGCATGGTGACGGGCGTGACCCGTAATTATGCGACGGGACTGGACGACGTGCGTCGTGTGATCGATTCCAAGCCCGGCCATCGCATGGTCGGTGTTTCCATCGCACTTTGCCGCGGGCGCACGGTGTTCATCGCCGATACCGCCGTTCATGAAATGCCTACCGCAGCAGAGCTTGCCGATATTGCGGTCGAAGCTGCTGGCATGGCGCGCCGCATGGGCTATGTACCGCGTGTCGCGCTGACTGCCTTCTCGACTTTCGGTCATATGGGCGGTGAGCGTTCCGCGCGCATTCAGGAAGCCGTCCGCATTCTGGCAACGCGTCATGTCGATTTCGAATTCGACGGCGAAATGAGTGCCGATGTGGCGCTGAACCCGAAGTTGATGGAACAATATCCGTTCATCCGCCTGTCGGGCCCGGCCAATGTCATCGTCACGCCGGACAATCATTCGGCCTCGATTGCCGCCGACATGTTGCAGGAACTGGGTGGCGCCACCGTCATAGGTCCGTTGCTCGTCGGTCTCGACAAGCCAGCACAGATCGTCACCATCGGCGCGAAAGATTCCGACATCGTCAATATGGCGGCAATTACCGCCTATAACGCGACGAACTGAAAAAAACGCGAAGAGTAATACAAAGGCCGGGTTTCCCGGCCTTTGCTTTTGGATATTCATCATCCATAAAAGCGGCTATAGGATAGCCATCGTCCACTATCCTTTTCTCCGCAAACCGGATCTACATGCCGCATGAGCGCACACGACCTTAAGCTGGAAGAGATCGTCAATCCCGAGACACTACGCCGCAAGCTCAATGAACTGGCGGATTCCACGGACGAAAACTACACCAGTCCTACCGTACGAAAAGTGGTTCTTCAGGCTCTGAAAGACGCGCTGGTGCGCGGTCGCGCCAATGCGGAAGGCATGCTGATGAAGGATGGCGGCGGCACGCTCTGCGCCAAACGTCTGTCCTTTCTCATGGATACGCTGATCGAGGCGCTGTTCGAATTCGCCACCACCAAAGCCTATCCGATGGTCAACCCGTCGAAGGCCGAGAACATGGCTATCGTCGCTGTCGGCGGTTACGGGCGCGGCGGACTGGCGCCGGGGTCGGATATCGATCTTCTGTTTCTGCTGCCCTACAAGCAGACCCCCTGGGGCGAGCAGGTTGTCGAATATACGCTTTATATGCTGTGGGACATGGGGCTGAAAGTCGGTCATTCCACGCGCAACATCGATGAGTGCATCCGGCTTTCGCGCGAAGACATGACGATACGCACGGCAATTCTCGATGCGCGGTTTCTAACCGGCAATCGCGAGCTCTTCAGAACGCTTGTTACCCGCTTCGACGAGGAAATCGTCAAGGATACCGGCCCGGAATTCATCCAGGCCAAGCTTGCCGAGCGCGACCAGCGCCACCGCAAGGCAGGCGAAACCCGCTATCTGGTTGAGCCTAACGTCAAGGAAGGCAAGGGCGGCCAGCGCGACCTGCATACGCTGTTCTGGATCACCAAATACTTTTACCGCGTCAAAACCAAGGAAGAGCTGGTCAAGCTCGGTGTTCTGTCACGAGCCGAGCTGAAGCTGTTCAACAAGGCGGAAGATTTTCTCTGGGCGGTGCGGTGCCACATGCACTTCGCGACGCTGAAGGCAGAAGAGCGCCTTTCCTTCGATATCCAGCCGGAAATAGCCCAGCGCCTTGGCTATACGGCGCATCCCGGCCAGAACTATGTCGAACGCTTCATGAAGCATTATTTCCTCGTGGCAAAGGATGTGGGCGATCTCACCCGCATCATCTGTGCTGCACTGGAAGAACAGCAGGCCAAGCACGTTCCCGGCTTCAATCGTATCTTCCTTACGTTCTCGCGACGCAAGCGCAAGCTTTCCGCCGATGGCGATTTCGTTTCGGAAAATCACCGCATCAACATCGCACGTCCGGAGGTTTTCAAGGAAGATCCGGTCAATATCCTCCGTCTCTTCCATCTGGCCGACAAGCACGGGCTGGAATTTCACCCCGAAGCGATGCAGAGCCTCACCCGCTCGCTGAAACTCATCAATTCCGATCTGCGTGAAAATCCCGAAGCCAACAAGCTTTTCCTCGAAATCCTGACTTCGCCGCGCAACCCCGAACTCATTCTGCGCCGCATGAACGAATCCGGTGTGCTCGGAAAATTCATTCCGGACTTCGGCAAGATCGTCGCCATGATGCAGTTCAACATGTATCACCACTATACGGTAGACGAGCATTTGTTGCGCTGCATCGCCGTTCTTTCGGAAATCGAGCATGGCGAGCTTGAGAACGAGCACCCGCTTTCAAACCATCTCATCACCACGATCAAGCGCGACCGTAACCTGCTTTATGTGGCGCTGCTCTTGCACGACATCGCCAAGGGCCGCCCGGAAGATCATTCCGTCGCTGGCGCGCGCATCGCCCGCAGGCTGGGACCACGGCTGGGTCTTACCCCTACCGAAACGGAAACCGTCGAATGGCTTGTGCGCGAACATCTGACCATGAGCATGGTGGCACAGTCGCGTGATCTCAATGATCGCAAGACCATCATCGACTTCGCAGACACAGTGCAGACCATGGAGCGGTTGAAGCTTCTCCTGATCCTGACCGTCTGCGACATCAAGGCGGTTGGTCCCGGCGTATGGAATGGCTGGAAGGGCCAGCTTCTGCGCACACTCTTCTACGAAACCGAACTGGTCCTGACCGGAGGCTTTTCGGAATTGTCGCGTGCCGACCGCGACCATCAGGCGCGAGAAGCGCTTGCCGAACGGCTTTCCGACTGGCAGGAGGACAAGCGCGATGCCTATCTGGCACTTCACTACACCAACTATTTTCTGACTGTCAGTCTCGAGGATCAGGTCCGGCACGCCCATTTCATTCGCGAAGCTGATCGCGAAGAACGGGCGCTGGCCACCATGGCCAAGCCGCATACTTTCGAAGCGGTTACGGAAATTACGGTGCTGGCGCCCGACCATCCACGCCTGTTGTCGATCATCACCGGTGCGTGTGCAGCGGCTGGCGCTAATATCGTCGACGCGCAGATTTTCACCACTGGTGACGGGCGCGCACTTGATACCATCCTCATAAGCCGCGAGTTCGACACTGACGATGACGAACGTCGCCGTGCTGAACGTGTTGGCAAGGTCATCGAGGATGTATTGTCCGGCAAGGCCCATCTGCCCGACGTGCTCGCCAGGCGTACCAAACCGAAGAAAGCTGCCAAGGCTTTCAAGGTGGAGCCGCGTGTCGAAATCAACAACACGCTCTCCAACAAGTTTACCGTCATCGAGGTGGAAGGTCTGGACCGGCCCGGTTTGCTTTCAGAACTGACCGGCCTTATTTCCGACCTTTCACTGGATATTGCATCGGCTCATATCACCACCTTCGGCGAGAAAGTGATCGACAGTTTTTATGTGACTGACCTTGTGGGCCACAAAATTTCAAACGCCACCCGTCAGGGCAATATCAGGCGCAAGCTGCTTGGTGTTCTGAGCGGAGATACTGGCAATAAGACAAACGGCCGCTCGTCGCAGGCCGCAGCATAGGTTTTTCAGTAAATGAGTTTGGTCAAAAAGTTCGCCACGGTCGCGTCCGGAACGCTGATGAGCCGCATTTTCGGCTTCACGCGCGAGATGTTCATGGCCGCAGCACTCGGCACCGGCCCGGTAGCGGACGCCTTCAACGCCGCCTTCCGTTTTCCAAATACCTTCCGACGGTTGTTTGCTGAAGGCGCGTTCAATTCAGCTTTCGTGCCGCTTTTTGCCAAGGAAATCGAAAAGAACGGCATGGACGGCGCGCGCCGTTTTTCCGAAGAAGTGTTCGGCGTTCTCTTCACGGTGCTTCTGTTCCTGACCATCGTGATGGAACTTTCGATGCCCTTCATCGTACGGACAATAATTGCACCGGGTTTCACCGACGATCCGGTGAAGTTCGACAATACGGTGCGGCTGGCAACCATCATGTTCCCCTATCTCGCCTGTATGTCGCTGGCGGCGATGATGGGGGGGATGCTCAATTCGCTGCATCGCTATTTTGCAGCGGCCATTGCGCCGGTATTCCTCAACATCATCCTGATCGGGGTTCTGGCTTTCGCGTGGTGGCGTGGCTATGACGCGCTTTCGGTCGGCTACGGCCTTTCCTGGGGCGTCATGGCCGCAGGTCTTGTGCAACTTGCTATCGTTTGGGTTGCCGTGCGCAACGCAGGCATCAAGATCGGCTTCCGCCGTCCGCGCCTGACATCGAATGTCAAACGGCTTCTGGTGCTGGCGCTTCCTGCCGCCATCACCGGCGGCATCACGCAGATCAACCTTCTCATCAACACCAATATCGCATCGGGCATGGAAGGTGCGGTGTCATCGCTCGTCTATGCGGACCGCATCTATCAGCTTCCGCTCGGCGTCGTCGGCATCGCGGTCGCGACCGTGCTTCTGCCGGAACTGTCACGCGCGCTGCGTGGTGGTCATATGAAGGAAGCGTCAAACCTTCAAAACCGCTCGGTCGAGTTCACCCTGTTTCTGACGTTGCCAGCCGCTGCCGCTCTTCTGGTCATGTCTGAACCCATCGTCCGGCTTCTGTTTGAACGCGGCAAGTTCAGCCCGGATTCCACGCTCGTCGTTTCCAACATTCTGGCTATCTACGGCCTCGGGCTGCCCGCTTTCGTGCTGATCAAGGCGTTCATTCCCGGCTTCTTCGCCCGCGAGGATACACGCACACCGATGATCTTCGCTGCCATTTCGGTGGCGGTGAACGTCTCGCTTGCCATCACGCTTTTCCCGCATTTTGGTCCGACCGGTATCGCCACGGCTGAAATCATTGCCGGATGGGTCAACGCTGTCCTGCTGTTCGCCATGCTCGTGAAGCGTGGCCATTGGGGACAGGATATTCCACTGCTCACACGGATTCCGCGCCTCCTCGTCGCTGCCGGGATCATGGCTGTCGGCATCCACTATGCCATCGGCTATTTTGCCCACGAGCTTTCCTCGGCAGCGCCGCTTGTCGTGCGGGCGGGAACCGTTACCGCGATCGTCGTTGCGGCAATGGTGGTCTATTTCGGCTTGGCCTTCGGTCTTGGCGGCGCCAATACAGGAATGATCCGCCGCAACATCAAGCGCGGTGCAGCAAAGAAAGTCCCTGAAAGGGAGCAATAATTCACGCTTGAAAGGCGGCTGCGTCTCTGCGAAAAGACCAGCATTCAAAATCCCCGCTCTCCACCGGCGGGGCAATTTTCGTCACGCATTTCCGAACGCGAAACCGGTATCCACTTTCGCTGGAAATGCTCATTCAGGATAAAGCCATGAGCACGTTCAAACCGCTTGTTTTCTCCGGCGTCCAACCGACCGGAAATCTTCACCTCGGCAACTATCTGGGGGCGATCAAGCGGTGGGTCGAGGTTCAGGAGACGCAGGAATGCATCTATTGCGTCGTGGACATGCACGCGCTAACCATTTCGCCCGATCCGGCTGAACTTATGCAATCGACCCGTGAAGTCACCGCAGCTTTCCTTGCTGCTGGCATCGACCCGAAGAGAAGCATCGTCTTCAACCAGAGCCGTGTCATGCAGCATGCGGAACTGGCATGGGTGTTCAACTGCATTGCGCGCATTGGTTGGATGAGCCGCATGACCCAGTTCAAGGACAAGGCAGGCAAGGACCGTGAAAATGCTTCGCTCGGTCTTTTCGCTTATCCGAGCCTGATGGCCGCCGATATCCTGCTTTACCGCGCAACCGCAGTGCCAGTGGGTGAGGACCAGAAGCAGCATCTGGAATTGACCCGCGATATCGCTCAGAAATTCAATAATGACTATTCGGATCGCATTGCTTCGCTCGGCGTGGGTGTGGATATGCAGGTTGGTGACGAGCAGGTTTCCGGCTTCTTCCCGATGACGGAACCGATGATTTCCGGTCCAGCCATGCGCATCATGTCGCTGCGCGACGGCACCAAGAAAATGTCGAAGTCCGATCCGTCTGATCTGTCACGCATCAATCTGATCGACGACGAAGAGACCATCACCAAGAAAATCCGTAAGGCAAAGACCGACTCGGATGGTCTGCCTACCGAGCTCGATGGTCTCACCGGTCGTCCGGAAGCGGATAATCTGGTTGGCATCTATGCAGCACTTTCCTCCCAGTCGAAGGAAGATGTGCTCAACGAATTCGGCGGTCGCCAGTTCTCCGAATTCAAGGCATCGCTCGCCGATCTGGCCGTAGCCAAGCTTTCGCCGATCACTCATGAGATGCGCCGGCTGGTTGCCGATCCTGCCCATATCGACAGCGTTCTGCGCGACGGTGGCGAGCGTGCGGGCGTGATTGCAGAACAAACTATGCGTCATGTTCGCGACATCGTGGGCTGGCTGCAGAACTAGATTTCTCAATTATCGGAGAGGCAGCAGCACTTTTGCTGCCGCCTCCCTTCTTTTGAAAATCATCATCCGATCTTCAACCACCTAGGAGAGCGCGTTTCGTTCTGATTGAATCAGATCGGCGCGCCATATTTTTTTGACGTGCATCTTGTCCGAAAACCGTTTCACACTTTTCGGGATGCACTCTAAATGTCAGCTTGCAGACGGTTAATCCCGATGGCAAATTGCGGCCATGGTATCAAAACGACTTAGCCGGGAAGCCGGTCACCGCCGCAAGTTTCTTGCTGTCATTGATGAGACGCCCGAATGCGGGCGCGCTGTTGCCTATGCCGCGCGCCGTGCAAAAAATACGGGCGGCTCCCTCATCCTGCTTTTCGTGATTGATGACTCCGATTTCCAGCAAATTCTGGGCGTCGGCGAAATCATGCGTTCCGAAGCGCAGGATCGTGCTCGCGCAGCGCTGGAAAAATTTGCAGCAACCGTGCGTGCCGACCAGGGAATAGAACCGGAAATCAGCATCCGTGAAGGCGAAACCGCCGCCGAACTGACAAGCCTCATTGAAGAAGATCAGGACATCGCCATTCTGGTTCTGGCTGCTGGTTCCGGCAAGGAAGGCCCCGGTCCTCTCGTGCAATCGCTTGCCAGTCGCTCCCAGTTCCCGATCCCGGTTACAGTCATTCCCGCAGGTATGAGCGACGATGACATTGATGCGGTGACCTAATCACCCTATATTGATGATAACTGATACGCGCAGCATCGGGACAGCACTTGCGTCCATGTGGATCTGCGCTTACGAGAATCGTTCCAAAATCTGAAAGCGGGACAACTGGCATGTTCATCCAGACTGAAACCACGCCCAACCCGGCGACCCTGAAGTTTCTTCCCGGCAAGGTCGTGATGCCGGAAGGTACCGCCGATTTCCGCGATCCGTCCACCGCTGGCAACACATCGCCGCTTGCAGCCAAGCTTTTTTCGGTTCCAGGCGTGACCGGTGTTTTCTTCGGCTACGATTTTATTACCGTCACCAAGGACGACGGCGAGTGGCAGCACCTGAAGCCCGCCATTCTCGGCACGATCATGGAGCATTTCATGTCGGGCGCCCCAGCAATGGCTGGCAACAGCAATACTGACGCTGCTGCTGCACATGGCGACGAAGAATTCTTCGATGAGGCCGATGCCGAAACCGTTGAAATCATCAAGGAACTGATCGAAACGCGCGTTCGTCCGGCAGTTGCGCAGGATGGTGGCGACATCACCTTCCGCGGCTTCGAGAACGGCACCGTATTCCTGAACATGAAGGGCGCCTGCTCCGGTTGCCCCTCATCGACGGCAACTTTGAAGCACGGCATCCAGAACCTTCTGCGCCATTTCGTGCCGGAAGTGCAGCAGGTCGAACAGATCTGATCTTACTCAGATTTATAAAGAAAAAGGCCGCTTGAAGCGGCCTTTTTCATATCTGTCATCATCGGACTTACTGCTTCACAACGACCTTTGCACCTTGTTCAGTGCGGTCGTAAAGATCCATGATGTCCTGATTCATGAGGCGGATGCAGCCGGAAGACATGGCCTTGCCGATGGACCACCATTCCGGCGTTCCGTGCAGACGATAGCCCGTGTCACCACCCTTGTTATAGAGATACAAGGCGCGCGCGCCGAGCGGATTGCGCAGGCCGGGGTCCATGCCGTTGCGATACTTTGCCAGTTCCGGCTGGCGCTTGATCATAGCGGAAGGCGGCGTCCAGGTCGGCCATTCCCGCTTCATGGCGACGCGCGCCGTACCGGACCATTCAAATCCTTCACGGCCGACACCGATGCCGTAACGCATGGCCTTGCCTTCCGGCATGATGAGATAGAGGAACTTCTCGCGCGTATCGACGATGATCGTACCAGGGGCTTCGTCGGTCGGATATTTGACGATCTGACGGCGATATTGCGCCTGGATCTTTTCGCTCGGGATGGCCGGGACGACATAGCCAGCGTCACTGACCGAAGAATAGGAAGCGGTGTAGAAAGTGCCGCCTGCGGTTGAGCAGCCTGCCAATGCACCTGCCAGAAAAAGAGCCGTCGTCAATTTTAGGACGCGAGAATTCATGCATTCCCCCAGATTGGTTCATTCCGTCAATGGGACCACGATGGGCCGGAGATAGAAGCGAATCGCTCATTCTTGTCGAAGATGCGGTAGTATTGTTAACCAGGCGTTAACCGTAAATTGAAAATTCCTTGAATAAGACATTTTTTGGCCACGTTTTGCCAACTTGCCGCAGTTTTCGTACGACTCATCCCAGTTTTCCGATTGTTTTGATCTGAATCCACGCACAAACTACGCCATGCCAATCGTGATTCCCAACCAGACCCACCCACTTTCCGACGGTCGACAGTCGGAAAACGCCATGCTTGTACGGCGTGGCGTGCAGCGCCTTTTTCTGGAAATGGGGCTTGCCACATTACCTGAACTGCCACTGGCATCCGGCAGGCGAGCGGACCTGATCGCGGTCAGCCGCAAGGGTGAAATCTGGATCGTGGAGATCAAATCATCGATCGAGGACTGGAAGGCGGACCACAAATGGCCAGAATACCGCTCTTATTGCGACCGGCTGTTCTTCGCTACGCATCCGGCGGTGCCACGCGAGATATTTCCGCAGGAATGCGGCTTCATTCTCTCTGATGGATATGGAGCGGAGATTATGCGTGATGCGCCGGAACATAAATTAACGGGCGCAACGCGAAAGGCATTGATGTTACGCTTTGCGCGAGCGGGTGCCGCCCGCCTGACAATCGCCGAACTTGCCGGTCTCGATGTGCCCGAGACCGAGATAGATTGACTTAGCAGCCTGACTTAACGCGGAGCGCGCTTTGCCAGAATGCGCTGCAATGTACGGCGATGCATGTTGAGACGACGTGCGGTCTCGGAGACATTGCGTTCGCACATTTCATAGACGCGCTGGATGTGTTCCCAGCGAACCCGGTCGGCAGACATCGGATTTTCCGGCGGTGCAACCTTTTCGCCGGGACGACGCGTCAATGCAGCGAAGACCTCATCCGCATCCGCAGGCTTCGACAGATAGTCGATAGCGCCAAGCTTAACAGCATTCACAGCCGTTGCGATATTGCCGTATCCGGTGAGGACGATTGCGCGCGTATCGGCACGGCGCGAACGAATAGCCTCGATGATATCGAGACCGTTGCCGTCACCGAGCCGCATATCCACGACCGCATAGGCCGGGGCAGCGGCCTTGGCGGCGGCGATGCCTTCCTCAACCGATTCCGCAGTCGTCACCTGAAAACCCCGGCTCTCCATGGCGCGGGCAAGGCGCTGCAAGAAGGGCTTGTCGTCATCAACCAGAAGGAGGGTCGGATCGTTGCCTATGGCTTCGGTGTCTTCCTGCTTCAAGTCGTCCATCGGGTGCTTCCTGCCTGTATTTTTCTTTCCTTATTGATACCCCTGCGTCAAAAAGTCAAATAGCCATTGAATTGTTGAAGCAATTTCAGCATTCGCCCATACGCAGGAACAATGCAAGCCATTGTATTTTCATAATATTTTTAAAAATGGACACAAGGAATTGATAGCAAAATCGTGCGTAAGCCGCAGTCTTTTGCTCAGATGGCCCAATATTGCCGGGCCTCGGCGGATAGCCCGGCCAGAAAGCTGTCGAGCTCCACTTGATCGATATGCGCACGCAGCGCTTTGGCAACATCGTAAATAGCTGAATCCGGTGCAAAATTATGATCTTTGCGCAGAGATTGCACTTCACGGGTCAATGCCTGTCGGCTCAGAAATGGCTGTTTCGCTTCACCAATATCCCAGTTTGCTACAAAAACAGCACGAAGAACGGGTGGCAATATCGTGGCAAAGCGAATCGCTTGATCGACCTCTAACCGGTGGCGGAAGGTGAGCAGCACAGCTTCCACCATCGTATAGGCCTGATTGCGTGTAGCGAGCCCTGCCTCATCCCGAGCCGTATGGAGAAACTTGTCGAACTCCTCCGTCGCCCTCTGGATTTCAAGCGGAATCGTCATATGGCGTCCTTCTTCATCTGGATATAAATGCAGAACGCGGCCAGACCACTTTTACCTCTGCGCCCTGTCCCGGATTGTTGCGATTGCGGAAGGTGATATGCGCGCCCGAGCGTTCCAGCAGAGTTTTTGCGATGAACAGGCCGAGGCCAAGGCCACCGCCGTTCCGCGTATTGTCGCGGCTGGTCATATAAGGCTCACCGATACGGTCGAGGATTTCCGGTTTAAATCCTTCACCGTCATCCTGAATGGTCACACTCACATTGCCGTCCGTCCAGCCCCAGGTAACGTTGACTGTACCTCGCGCAAAATCGACGGCATTTTCCACGAGATTGCCAAGGCCATACAGCAGGCCAGGATTGCGTCGGGTGACAGGTTCAGGCTTTGGACCTTCCGTCTTTTGCACGTCTATAGCGATGCCGAAGTTGCGGTGCGGCGCTATGACCTCCTCGATAAGCGAGGAGAGCGGCAGGCGCGACATGTGCTCCTCGCCTTCCGACGAAAGGCTGGTCAGTCGCTGGAGAATTTCCCGACAGCGCTGGGTCTGGGAATGAAGCAAGGCTATATCTTCGGCAAGGGCTGGATCGGTGGTGTGGGCGCGCTGCATTTCCTTCACCACCAGTGCAATCGTTGCTAGCGGCGTGCCCAGCTCGTGGGCCGCTGCTGCAGCCAGCCCATCCAGCGCCGACAGATGTTGTTCGCGCTGGAGAATAAGTTCGGCAGCGCTCAATGCATCGCCGAGCTGCCGCGCTTCTTCGGCGATGCGATAGGCATAAACGCCGGTGAATCCGAGTGCCGAAATAATGGCGCACCAGATGCCGATTACGAATAGAAACGGCAAGTCCAGCGTTTCGCCCGGATACCAGGGCAACGGCTCATGCCTGATAGTGAGCACCGAAGTACAGGCCACGACCAGCAGGGCGAGCACCAGCGTATGGCGGGCCGACAGTGACGTCGCCGAGATGATGACGGGCACGATCATCAAAATGATGAAAGGGTTCTGCAGGCCGCCGGTGAGATAGAGAAGCCCCGCCAATTGCAGAACGTCGAACGCCAGAACCAGGCTTGCCGCCGCCGGATTGAGCCGATGGTTGGTCGGAAAACGGAAGGCCAGATAAAGGTTCAGCCAGGCCGAACAGGCGATCAGCGCAAAGCAGATGCCAACGGCAAAAGGAAACTGTAAATAGAGCGCCACCAACATGACGGCGGCTGTCTGCCCGGCAATGGCTAGCCAGCGCACACGTATCAATGTTGTCAGGCGCGGGCGGCGCGAAAGATTGGAAGCGCGATTCTCGAATTCTGCGTGCATAAGGTCCCTCGTCTGGGCCTCTTATGAGGCAAGCCCGGACCACAAAGCAAGCGAAACTGCGTTATCCGGTCGCAGGCGCAGTGGTGGGACCTGTTGCGATTTTGATTATGACATGCCGAAAATGGTGCGCTTCGAGAACCGGAGCGGAATTCACTTTTGGGTACATGAGCACCGGAAGCGCAGAAGGGCATCATTTGCAGGCCGTCGGAACCCAATATCTCAGGTTCCGCGCGGCTTGGCGCGACGAGTCGCTTCGGCATTTGCCGGGTCTTCCGGCCAAACATGCTTCGGGTAGCGTCCACGCATGTCGGAACGCACATCGGCCCATGATCCCTTCCAGAAACCGGGAAGATCGCGTGTGATCTGGATCGGACGATGGGCGGGAGAAAGAAGCTCCAGAAGCAGCGGCACCTTGCCGTTGGCGATGGCCGGATGCACACCAAGGCCGAACAGTTCCTGCACGCGGACTGCAATCACCGGCTCTTCGGCATCATAGCGGATCGGAATATTCGATCCGGTCGGCACTTCAAAATGCGTCGGTGCAAGCTGATCGACACTACGCTGGAGATCGAAGGGGACGAGGCTCATCAGGCCGTTTTTCAATACGTGTCCCGGAATGCGGCCGAGTTGGGCTTCACCCGTCAGGAAAGGCAGCAGCCAATCGTCCAGTCTTTCGACAAGATGGTCATCGTCCATTGCAGGCCACGGATCGCCGAGGCCGCGATGCAGCCAGCCAAGGCGGCGGCGCAGAATATCGGCTTCCTTGCCCCATGGCAGAATATCGAGGCCATATTCACGCACGGCGGCAATCACGCCCTCATCGGCTACACTTCCCGATGGTGCGGATAGCGGCTTTTCCGAAAGGGCTATCGCGCCAATGCGCACAGCTTCACGAGCCCGCAAAGCGTTCTTTTCCGGATCATAGACAACCTGTCTGCCGCTTTCGATCCTATTGCCAAGGGCGGCGCGGATTTCAGTTTCTGAAACTTCCGCAGCAGAAAGAACACGCGCCCGGCCTGCCCTGCCCGACATATCGGCAACCACCAGCCATGCCGCCCGGCTAAGGCTGATGGCGGGATCGACTTCGCCGCCCCGCCCATTGGCGAGCAGAAATTGTCCTGTCTGCCCGCGAGCCCTAGCTATGCGATCAGGATAAGCATCAATGAGCATACGACCTACGCTTGAGCCAGCCGCTTCGCCCTTGTTCAGGACATTTGCTGCAAGCCGCCGTGCCAGCCCTTTTGCATGCTGTGCACGATCTGATCGGTCATTGCGGAACCGCGACATGCGGGTATCAAGGTCGGTTTCATTGCCGCCAAGGCCGCGTTCGGTCAACAAAACAGCGAGCTCAGCTGCCTTTTGCGCCTCGCCGCGCTTGCCAGCTTCTGCAACCATATGCGCCAGACGTGCAGGCAGGGCCAAAGAGCGCATGGCTTCGCCGTCGGGCGTCAATCGTCCCGCTTCATCCAGTGCGCCAAGCCGCAGCAGAAGGGCTTTTGCCTCCTTCAGCGCAGGCTTGGGCGGAACATCGAGAAAGCTGAGCATTGCCGGATCGGTCACACCCCATGCAGCCGCATCAAGCACAAGCCCGGACAGGTCGGCCTCCAGAATTTCCGGCGGCGAGAACGCCAGAAGCGACGCCGTCTGTCCCTGATGCCAGAGACGGATCGCGATACCGGGCTCGGTTCGCCCGGCGCGGCCAGCCCGCTGATCGGCACTTGCGCGAGAGGTCCTCACAGTTTCAAGCCGGGTCAGCCCCGTGGCCGGTTCATATTTCGGCTGACGTGCAAGCCCGCTATCGATCACCACACGCACGCCATCAATCGTGATGGAGGTTTCGGCAATCGAGGTCGCCAGCACCACCTTGCGATAGCCTGCCGGTGCAGGCTTGATTGCCGCATCCTGATCACGGCCTTCCATCGCCCCGTAAAGCGGGGCCAGAATGATATTGGCAGGGAGGAACTTTTCCAGAATGCCTGCGGTGCGCTCAATCTCGCCCTGCCCCGGCAGAAAAGCCAGAATGCTGCCGGTCTCGTCGGCCAATGCATCCCGGATCGCACGCACCATCACGTCTTCGATCCGTTCATCTGTTTTACGGTCGCGATAGCGGATATCGACGGGATAAGCGCGGCCTTCACTTTCGATCACCGGCGCATCACCGAGAAGCGAAGCAACACGGGCGCCATCGAGCGTCGCGGACATCACGAGTATCTTGAGATCGTCGCGTAATGCAGCCTGTACGTCGAGCGCCAGCGCCAGCCCAAAATCGGCATCGAGGCTGCGTTCATGGAATTCATCAAACAGAACTGCGGCAACGCCCTTCAGGTCCGGATCGTCCAGAATCATACGCGCAAAAACGCCCTCGGTGACGACAAGGATTTTCGTTTTCCCCGATACCTTGCTTTCAAGGCGCATCCGATAGCCGACCGTTTCACCCGGCTCCTCGCCCAGGAGCTGCGCCATGCGGCGAGCGGCTGCGCGTGCCGCCAGACGACGCGGTTCAAGCAGCACAATCATGCCATCCTTGCGCCAATCCGCGTTCAGCATATGAATAGGCGCCAGTGTCGTCTTGCCCGCACCGGGCGGCGCGACAAGGACTGCGCTCGCATGATGCGCCAATGCCTCATCCAGCTGAGGCAGAATTCGTGTCACGGGAAGATCGGGCAGGCTCGTCAAAATAATTTCCGTCAGATAAGGCTTCCGCTTTCGTGCTTATCACACAGGGAACGCACATGATCCATATTCGAAAATCTAACAAGGCCGATGCGCCCGCTTTGACAGAAATCTGGCGCGCCAGCGTTCTCGCCACGCATGATTTCCTGAGCCGCGATGATTTTCAGGAAATCGAAAAGCTGGTGGCCGAGCAATATCTGCCGAAGGTCAAAGTCTGGCTGATTGAAGACGCTGGCAAGCCTGTCGGCTTCATGGGTATGAGCGAGCGTCATATCGACAGCCTGTTCATCCCACCCGACCAGCGCGGCAAAGGCATCGGCAAACGGATGATAACGCATGCAAAAATGATAGGCAGTCCGCTGACAGTCGATGTGAACGAGCAGAACCTACAGGGTGTCGGCTTTTACCGACATATGGGATTTGTCGAAACCGGACGCTCAGAGACAGACGACCAGGGGCGCCCCTATCCACTCCTGCACTTGCGGCTGGCGACCGACAATTGACATACTCCCCTAGAGTATATAGATTTCGCTGAGATCGGGAGATTCCATGCCGCATTCACCGGAAGACAAAAAGCGCGCCTTGACGCGCCTGCGCCGTATTCGCGGACAGGCCGAAGCACTGGAGCGCGCGGTGGAGGCTGGCACGGAATGCGCGGCATTGTTGCAGCAGATTGCAGCACTGCGCGGTGCGGCCAACGGGTTGATGGCGGAAGTGCTGGAAAGTCACTTCCGTGAGACATTTGGACAGGAAACCAAAGCTGATCCCGATACACAAATCGACGAAATCATGCGGATTCTACGCACCTACCTCAAATGAGTGCGTTGCTCTAAGATAGACTGAAAGGGAGAAACATCGTCATGAAATCACGCGCAGCCGTTGCGTGGGAGGCGAAAAAGCCGCTCACCATCGAAACAGTCGAGATTGGCGGTCCACGGGCTGGCGAAGTGCTGGTCGAAATCATGGCGACGGGCGTTTGCCATACAGATGCCTACACCCTTTCGGGTCTCGATTCCGAAGGCAAATTCCCGGCCATTCTCGGCCATGAAGGTGCAGGCATCGTGCGCGAAGTCGGCGCGGGCGTGACCTCCGTCAAGCCGGGCGACCATGTGATCCCGCTCTACACGCCGGAATGCCGCCAGTGCAAAACCTGCCTGTCGCAGCGCTCGAACCTCTGCACCTCGATCCGCGCGACCCAGGGTCAAGGCCTGATGCCGGACAAGACCACACGCTTTTCCTGCGATGGCGGCGAAGTGTTTCATTATATGGGCTGCTCGACCTTCTCGAACTTCACCGTTCTGCCGGAGATTGCGGTTGCCAAGGTGCGCGAAGACGCGCCTTTCGACAAGATCTGCTATATCGGCTGCGGCGTGACAACCGGCATTGGCGCCGTGATCTACACGGCGAAGGTTCGTCCGGGTTCGAATGTCGTGGTGTTCGGCCTTGGCGGCATCGGCCTCAATGTCATTCAAGGTGCCCGCATGGTCGGTGCAGACAAGATCATCGGCGTGGACATCAATCCGGCCAAGGTCGAGATGGCCAAGAAATTCGGCATGACCGATTTCATCAACCCGCGCGAGATCGGCAATGACAAGGTGGTGCAGGCCATTCAGGACCTGACCGACGGCGGCGCAGACTATTCCTTCGACGCCACCGGCAATACCGATGTCATGCGTCAGGCGCTGGAATGCTGCCATCGCGGCTGGGGTGAATCGATCATCATCGGCGTTGCGGAAGCGGGCAGGGAAATCGCCACGCGTCCGTTCCAGCTCGTCACGGGACGAGTCTGGAAAGGCACTGCCTTCGGCGGCGCGCGCGGTCGCACCGACGTGCCGAAGATTGTTGACTGGTACATGGAAGGCAAGATCAATATCGACGATCTTATCACCCACACCATGCCGCTCGATGAAATCAACACTGCCTTCGATCTCATGCATGAAGGCAAGTCCATCCGTTCGGTGATTGTCTACTGATGCGTGAAAAGCTTTTCGTTTCCCATTGGGATCAACTCGACAATCTGGCCCCGCGCGCACTTTATGCGATGCTGAAGCTGCGCGTGGATGTCTTCGTGGTCGAGCAGAAATGTCCCTATCCGGAAATCGACGGCAAGGACTTCGAGGCGTTTCACTTACGCATTCTCGATGGCGAGGAACTTGCAGGGTCGCTGCGAGTTCTGCCACCGGAACAGGCAGGCAAGCCGGTGAAAATCGGGCGCGTTGTCGTGGCGCCGGATTATCGCGGTTACAAGCTCGGCCAGCGCCTGATGAAAGAGGCCATCGAATTCGCTCATGACCGTTTTCCGGGCATCGCTATCGAGCTCGGCGGGCAGAGCCATTTGCAGAAATTCTATGGCTCGTTCGGCTTCGTGGCGATTTCTGACGAGTATCTCGAAGACGGCATTCTGCATGTCGATATGCGATTGGAACCAAGGGAAACGCTTGCCTGATGTTTCTGCTGCGCCGCCATATGTCGTTCTATCTTGGCGCTCTTGGTGGCGTAGCAACATTCATCCTTGCCTGGCTTTTCAAAAGCCCTCTTGCCCCGGTCATCGGTGCAAACTGCTTCTTCGTGCTCTATCTGGGGCTGGCGGCGTCTGCCCTGCCAAAGCTCACGGCCAGCTTTTTGAAAAAGCATGCTGCAAGTGCTGACGAACCTGTCTGGATCATCTTTCTGGTGACTTTCGCGACCGTTCTCGTCGCGATCGTCTCGCTGTTCATTCTCATCAATGGCGAGAAAAAGGCCGATACATTCTCACTTGTGATGACACTCGCTTCCGTGCCTCTGGGCTGGTTCACCATTCATATGATGACGGCGATCCATTACGCGCATGTATACTGGCAGCCAGGTGAGCCCGCGGGCGGCGATACCAGCCATGCCAGCCATTATCGTGGCGGCTTTGAATTCCCCGGTACACAAGAGCCATCCGGCTGGGATTTTGCCTATTTCGCCTATGTCATCGGCATGACGGCACAAACCTCCGATACGAGCGTGACGACGCCTGCCATGCGCAAGGTAACGCTGCTGCACAGCATCGTCTCCTTCTTCTTCAATACCGTGTTGGTCGCTGCTTCTGTCAATGTTGCGGTGGCGCTCGGAAGCTGAACAAAACTGGAAATTCTTTATGGAAACGATTTCGACTGCGAAGTGCTTTGGCGGAACGCAAGGCGTCTATCGGCACAAAAGCGAAACCACCCAGTGCGACATGACCTTTGCCGTCTTCCTGCCGCCACAAGCTGCAAACGGACCGGTGCCGGTGCTCTGGTATCTGTCCGGACTGACCTGCACGCACCAAAACGTGATGGACAAAGGCGAATATCGGCAATTGGCCGCAGAACTGGGAATTGCCGTTATTTGCCCCGATACGAGCCCGCGCGGTGATGACGTTCCGGACGAGCCGGACAACTGGCAGTTCGGCAAGGGCGCTGGCTTTTATGTTGATGCGACGCAGGAGCCTTTCGCCAAAAACTACCAGATGTACAGCTACATCACGCAAGAACTGACCGATCTGGTGGGACGCGAATTTCCACTCGATATGTCGCGACAGGCGATCACCGGTCATTCCATGGGCGGACATGGCGCGCTGACAATTGCACTCAAGAACCGGGACCGTTTCAAATCAGCATCCGCCTTTGCACCCATCGTCCAGCCTTCGACAGCAGGCTGGTCCAGACCGGCGCTGGAAAAATATCTCGGACCAGAAGAACGGGCATGGCGCGCCTATGACACCACGCTTTTGATCGAGGACGGTTCCCGGTTCCCGGAATTTCTGGTCGACCAAGGCACCGCAGACGGCTTTCTCGATGACGGCTTGCGTCCGTGGCTTCTGGAAGAAGCCTGCAGGAAAGCTGGCATACCCCTCACGCTCAATATGCGCGAAGGCTATGACCATTCATATTTCTTCATATCGAGCTTCATGGACGACCACTTGAAATGGCATGCAGCCCGGTTGAAGCGCTAATCAGCGCTTCAAAAACTTCATCGGCAGACCGCCTTGCGGCTGGGTGGTGAGCTTTTGCACCGGCCACGGCTTTGTTGTCTCCAGCACCTCGAAACGACGTCCGTCGAGCAGGATGGCAAGCGCAATCACGGCCTCCTGCAAGGCAAAACTCGCGCCGATGCAGACGCGCGGGCCTGCGCCGAAGGGCAGATATTGAAAGCGGTCGAGCTTGTCGCGGTTTTCGGGCCAGAAACGTTCGGGCATGAAAGCGTCCGGCTGGTCCCAGTAAAGCCTATGGCGATGAATGACCCATGGCATGACAAGCACGGTCGCGCCCTTCGGGATTGTCAGATCGTCATACTTATCAGCGGTCGCCGCCTCGCGATTGATCGATGGCGCAGGCGGATAAAGCCGCATCGCCTCTTCAAAAGCCGCGCGCGTGAAGGGCAGCGAGGCCAGCCATTCCTGCGGCGGCAGATCCCGTCCGCCTTTTGCAAAAAAGCCGTCGATTTCCAGTTCAATACGATCGCGCTCTTGCGGCGCTTTCGCGAGCAGATAGAGCGTCCAGCCAAGCGCGCGGGCGGTCGTCTCATGACCGGCACCAATGAAGGTGATGATGTTGTCTTCGATTTCGGAGCGGCTCAGGCCGTCCGGTCCTTCGGCCCGCAACAGCAGGGTGAGGAAGTCGCTCGGCACATCTTCCTGCCTGTCCATGCGCGTTTTACGCAGCGCGATGGTGTTTGAGACCAGCTCGCGGAAGAAACCCAGCGATTGCTGTCCACGCAACCGCGTGAGGCGCGGCAGCCAGTCGGGCAGTCCCAGAAGGTCGAACGGATCGACCCGTCCCATGGTCTCGAATAGCTTGTCGATCTGGTGTGCGAAATCATTCGGATCGCCCGCGATCTCTCCCGAGAACAGCGTCTCGGCCAGAATATCATAGGTCAGGAGCGTCATGTCATGGGCGACATCGGTAATCGTACCGGGGGTCTTGTATCGCTCGACGAACTGGAGCGAGCGGTCACGCATGGTTTCAGCAAAACCGCCGATATGGCGCGGGGTAAAAACCGGCGCCATGGCCTTTCGCGACCGTTTCCACACCTGGCCTTCCGCCGTCAGCAGACCATCACGCAACAGGGGGCGCAGCACGCGCTGGCGAATGGCGGACATGGGATAATTGGCGGCATTGTCGACCAGCACATGGCGGATCAGCCCCGGATCGTTGGCGATGATGGTTTTCATGCCGAACCAGCTGACGGAAATCCACCGCTCATTGTAGGAAGGCTCGCCCCAAAGCTCGAGCGGGTTCTTATAGACGACCCGCATCATCTCGAAACGTCCCACCGGCTTTTCGCGCGGACGCGGTGCAGGCGGCACGAATGGACCCGGTCTTTCGCTCATGGCATTCGTAATTTCCATCAAGCGTTCCTTTCGTCATAGAACAGGTCGGGAGCGCGCCCGTCAAACTGGATATAAGCGTCAATTATGGCGGCTCCAGAAGCCATGCGGCGCCCATATCGCCCTCATACGAACAGACTGCCGGAATCCCCGGCAAATTTACCGCCAGAATTTGGAAAAAAAGCCTTTAGCACCTATATTAAAGCCATGTTTGTCGCGTGATTCGACATATCTTTGAAGCTGCATTCGCAGCGCGTTTTTCGAAAGATTTTCATGAGCGAGATGCCCGAGATGAATTCCGAAGCCCCCGCCGAATATGGCGCGGATTCCATTCGTGTCCTGAAAGGTCTGGATGCTGTTCGCAAGCGTCCCGGCATGTATATCGGTGACACGGATGACGGCTCCGGCCTGCATCATATGGTCTACGAGGTCGTGGACAATGCAATCGACGAAGCGCTGGCAGGACATGCCACGCTTGTCACCGTCGCCCTTAACCCGGACGGTTCCTGTACCGTGACCGATAACGGTCGCGGCATCCCGACCGACATCCATAAGGAAGAAGGCGTTTCGGCGGCCGAGGTCATCATGACCCAGCTCCACGCTGGCGGCAAGTTCGACCAGAACTCCTACAAGGTTTCCGGTGGCCTGCATGGCGTCGGCGTATCGGTGGTGAACGCGCTGTCGATCTGGCTGAAACTGAAGATCCGCCGCGCCGGCAAGATCCATGAGATGAGCTTTACCCATGGCGTGGCCGATGCCCCGCTCGTGGTAACCGGTGATGCCGGTGCAGAGACGGGTACGGAAGTGAGCTTCCTGCCCTCGCCTGATACCTTCAGCATGGTCGAATTCGATTTCGACACGCTGGAGCGCCGCCTGCGCGAACTCGCCTTCCTCAATTCCGGTGTGCGCATCAAGCTCACCGACCGCCGCCATGCGGATGTGGTTGAGCATGAGCTGCACTATGATGGCGGGCTTGTGGAGTTCGTGAAATATATCGACCAGAGCAAGAAATCGCTTTTGGAAGAGCCGATCTATATCCGCAGTGAAAAAGACGGCATGACGGTTGAAGTCGCCATGTGGTGGAACGATTCCTACCACGAGAAGGTGCTGTGCTTCACCAACAACATCCCGCAGCGCGACGGCGGCACGCATCTGGCCGGTTTCCGCGGCGCGCTGACCCGTCAGGTGACGGGCTATGCCGATGCATCGGGCATGACCAAGAAGGAAAAGGTGACGCTTACCGGCGATGACTGCCGCGAAGGCCTGACCGCCGTTCTTTCGGTCAAGGTTCCCGATCCGAAGTTCTCGTCGCAGACCAAGGACAAGCTGGTTTCCTCGGAAGTTCGCCCGGTTGTGGAAAGCCTCGTCAACGAAGCGCTTTCGACGTGGCTTGAAGAACATCCGGCTGGCGGCAAGGTCGTGGTCGAAAAGGTCATTCAGGCCGCCGCTGCCCGTGAAGCTGCCCGCAAGGCCCGCGATATCACCCGAAAGAGCAATCTGAGCGTGACATCCCTACCCGGCAAGCTTGCCGACTGTCAGGAGCGCGATCCAGCCAAGTCTGAAATCTTCATCGTCGAGGGTGACTCGGCAGGTGGTTCCGCCAAGAGCGGTCGTTCGCGCCAGAACCAGGCCATCCTGCCGCTGCGCGGCAAGATACTGAATGTTGAACGCGTCCGCTTCGATCGCATGATCTCGTCCGACCAGGTCGGCACGCTCATTACTGCGCTCGGGACATCGATCGGCAAGGATGAAACGCACGGCTTCAACCCGGACAAGCTGCGCTATCACAAGATCATCATCATGACCGATGCTGACGTCGATGGCGCGCATATCCGTACATTGCTGCTGACCTTCTTCTTCCGCCAGATGCCGGAACTGATCGAGCGCGGCCATATCTATATCGCGCAGCCGCCGCTCTATAAGGTGTCGCGCGGCAAATCCTCGCAATACATCAAGAACGAGGCCGCCTTCGAAGACTTCCTCATCGAAACGGGTCTTGAGGAAGCCGCGCTGGAAATGGCAAGCGGCGAAGTTCGCGCCGGGCCGGACCTGCGTTCAGTGGTGGAAGATGCACGCACCATGCGTCAGCTTCTGGCCGGTCTTCACACGCGCTATGATCGTCGCGTGGTGGAACAGGCTGCCATCGCAGGGCTGCTGAACCCGGATGCCTCGAAAGACAATGCAACCGCACAGCGTTCTGCCGATATTGTTGCAAAGCGTCTCGATATGATCTCGGAAGAAACCGAGCGTGGCTGGGAAGCATATGTGACCGAAGATGGTGGCTATCGCTTCGAGCGCATGGTGCGCGGCGTGAAGGATGTTGCCATTCTCGACATGGCGCTGCTCGGTTCTGCCGATGCCCGCCAGATCGACCGCGTGGCTGCGCGCCTGTCGGAAGTCTTTGCCGAGCCACCGGTGCTGCGCCGCAAGGACAAGGTGGAGACACTTTCCGGTCCGATGGGCCTGCTCGATGCGATCTTTGCGACAGGCCGCAAGGGCCTGACCCTGCAGCGTTATAAAGGCTTGGGCGAAATGAACGCCGAGCAGCTTTGGGAAACCACGCTCGATCCGAATGTGCGTTCGCTGCTGCAGGTCAAGGTGACGGATGCGACCGACGCCGATTCACTCTTCACGCGCCTCATGGGCGACGAAGTGGAACCGCGCCGCGAATTCATCCAGGAAAACGCGCTGAGCGTTGCCAATCTGGACGTTTGATAAAGAAAAACCCCGAAAGGCCGGATAGCCTCTCGGGGTTTTGCCAATAAAAAGCCCCGGAAATCCGGGGCTTTTTCATTTCTGATTATTACTCGCCACGACGCTTCTTGCTGTAACCGCCGCCTTCGGGCTTTTTACCGCCCTTCTTGAAACCGTCCTTCTTGAAGTCGTCTCCGCGGGATGAATCACGCGGCTTGTCCCACTTGTCGCCCTTCGAGCGGTCGCCTTTATAGCCATCGCTCTTGTAGCCGTCGCGGAAGCCACCTTCCTTGAACTTGTCACCACGTGGTTTGAAGCCACCCTTGCCTTCGCGCGGGGCAGCGTCGCCACCTGCACCTGCAACGGCAGTGCGGATAACAAGACCCTTTTCACCGGTGCCGCGTTCTTCGACCGAACGGCGGAACTCATCAGCTTTGGACGCAGTGATTTCAAAGCGGGTTTCATTGTCGAAAATCTTGATCGAACCGACGTCGCGCTTGGAAACATCGCCCGCCTTGCAGATGAGCGGCAGCAGCCACTTCGGATCGGCGCGATGCTTGCGACCGGCAGAAACCGAGAACCACACGCCGTCGAAATGTGCATTACGGTCAAAACGTTCGCCCGGCTCGCCACGCTCACGACGCTCGCCGCGTTCGAAGCGGTCGCCGCGATCAGAGCGCTCACCTTTTTCAAAACGATCCCGGGGCTTCTTGCCACCAACCGGATGCACCGGAGCATCCGAGACTTCTTCCGCTGCCGGGTAAGAAGCCACTTCGCGGTTGAGGAAGGCGCTTGCAATCTGTTCCGGCGTATAACGCTCGGTCAGCGCCTTCAGGAGATCCTGATATTCTTCTTCAACCGGCTGATTGAAGACTTCCGCATTCAAAATGCGCTCATTGGTCTTTGCCTGAACAGCAGCAATGCTTGGTGCCGGAACCGTCTGTGCATCGAGCTTTGCCATGTGCAGAAGGCGCTCTGCAGTGCGGCGACGCGAGAACGGTACAACCAGCACACAGGTGCCCTTGCGACCTGCGCGACCCGTACGACCCGAACGGTGCAGCATCGTTTCAGGATTGTTCGGAAGATCGGCGTGAATAACGAGATCGAGATTAGGCAGATCGATACCACGTGCGGCGACGTCGGTTGCCACGCAGACGCGGGCGCGCCCATCGCGCATTGCCTGAAGCGCGTTATTACGTTCCGCCTGGCTCAATTCGCCTGACAGTGCAACCACAGCGAAACCGCGATTGGAAAGCCGGCTTGCCATGTGCTTCACCGCTTCGCGGGTCGAGCAGAAAATGATCGAGTTCTGGGAATCGTAATAGAGCAGCGTATTGATGATCGCGTGGTCGCGCTCATGCGGCGGCACCGGCATGGCGACATAGTCGATGTCGGCGTGCTGGCTGGTTTCGCTCTGAACGGTGAGACGAAGCGCGTCGTTCTGGAAGCGCTTGGCAAGCTGGGCAATCGGCTTCGGCACGGTTGCCGAGAACATCAGCGTGCGGCGGTCTTCCGGCGCTTCGCCGAGGATGAATTCGAGGTCCTCGCGGAAGCCCATGTCGAGCATTTCGTCAGCTTCATCGAGAACAACGGCACGCAGTTCCGACATGTCGAGAGCATCGCGGGTGATATGGTCGCGCAGACGTCCCGGCGTACCGACAACGATGTGGGTGCCACGTTCCAGCGCACGACGCTCGGTGCGGATATCCATACCGCCAACACAGGATGCAATGCGCGCACCGGTATCGGCATAGAGCCATTCCAGTTCACGACGAACCTGAAGCGCCAGTTCGCGCGTCGGCGCGATAATCATGGCAAGCGGCGCACCCGCATCACCGAAACGCAGTTCGTCTTCGAGGATGGTGTTGGCCATGGCAAGGCCGAACGCAACCGTCTTGCCCGATCCGGTTTGTGCGGAAACGAGAAGATCGGCATCGAGCGTTTCGGGTGCCAGAACGGCATTTTGAACGGCGGTGAGTGTATTATAACCGCGAGCGGCTAATGCTCCGGACAGAGCCGGAGCGATGGTTTCGGGCAAAGACATGAACCACTTTCACGAAAAAAGCTTCTCAAGCCGTATACCCATTGGCCGTGAACCCACTTGTCCACGACTCCCCTGACGACCACCGAAGCAACAGAATTGATGCTTCCCTATAGGGTTGGACCGCTCAGGTCAACCGGCCAAACCTCAGAGCGCAATGCGATCCGATTGAATCGTACCGCCGCTCTGGTCCTTTTTGACGCGCATTTGGCCCGAAAACCGTTTCACACTTTTCGGAATGCGCTCTAATGTGCCTCATCCCAGTTATGCGCTGCGCGCGCGTCGACATGCAGTGGCACAGCAAGCGATACGGCAGGCATTGCCGCATTTTCCATAATGTGACGAACGACCGGAATAGTCTTTTCGACTTCATTATCAGGCACTTCGAAGATCAGTTCGTCGTGCACTTGCAACAACATGCGCGCGGCAAGGTTTTGCCCAGCCAGTGCATCTTCCATGCGGATCATGGCGCGACGGATAATGTCGGCCGCAGAACCCTGTATCGGCGCATTGATGGCAGCGCGCTCGTTGAAAGCGCGGACCTGCGGGTTGGATGCTCTGATATCGGGATAATGCGCACGGCGGCCGAAAATCGTTTCTACATAACCATGCTCGCGCGCGAAAGCCTTGGTCGCCTCCATGTAGTCCTTGATGCCGGGGAAGCGCTCGAAATAGGTCCGAATATATTGCCCTGCCTCTTCGCGCGGAATCGACAACTGGTTTGCCAGACCGAATGCCGAAATACCGTAGATGATGCCAAAATTGATTGCCTTGGCGCGCCGGCGCACTTCCGACGGCATGCCTTCAACCGGCACGCCGAACATTTCGGATGCCGTCATGGCGTGAATATCTATGCCGTCGGCAAAGGCCTGTTTCAATTGCGCGATATCGGCCACGTGGGCCAGCACGCGCAGCTCGATCTGGCTGTAATCGGCAGAAACCAGCTTGTTGCCGGGTTCGGCAATGAAGGCCGTCCTGATCTTGCGGCCTTCTGCAGTGCGAACCGGAATATTTTGCAGGTTTGGATCGGATGAGGAGAGACGTCCGGTCGAGGTGGACGCCATGGCATAGGACGTATGAACGCGCTTGGTCTCCGGGTTGATGAACCCCGGCAGAGCATCCGTATAGGTGGATTTGAGCTTGGTAAGCTGGCGCCAGTCAACGATCTTGCGCGGCAGCGGATGGCCTTCAGCAGCAAGATCTTCCAGCACCTGTGCAGACGTGGACCACTGGCCGGTCTTGGTTTTCGACGCCCCCGAAAGGCTCATCTTGCCAAAGAGAATGTCACCGAGCTGCTTGGGTGAGCCAATATTGAACCTCTCGCCCGCCAGTTCGTAAATCTCGTCTTCATAGGCAGCAGCAGCCTGCGCCAGATCGCCGGAAAGGCGCGACAATACCTGCCGGTCAACGGCAATGCCGCGTTCTTCCATGCGCGCCAGAACATCGACCAGCGGACGTTCAAGACGTTCATAGACCGACATCAGCCCTTCGGCGGCAAGCCGCGGCTTCAACACCTGCCAAAGGCGCAACGTCACGTCAGCATCTTCTGCTGCATAAGCCGTGGCGCGGTCGAGATCGACCATGTCGAAGCTGACGGCGCTTTTGCCGCTCCCCGCCACATCCTTGTAGGGAATTGGCGTATGGCCGAGCCAGCGCTCGGACAACGGGTCCATGCCATGGCTGCCCGTGCCCGCGTCCAGCACATAGGAAATCAGCATCGTATCGTCGAACGACACCGCATTGATCCCATGGCGGCGCATGACCAGCCAGTCATATTTCATGTTCTGCGCGATCTTGAGAACGGAAGCATCCTCAAGCACGAGCTTCAAATCGGCCAACGCTTCACCCAGCGGAATTTGTCCCTCGACCATGCCGCCGCCGAGAAGATCACCTGCACCGGATTTGTGCTGGAGCGGGATATAAGCAGCTCTGCCCGGCGCCAGCGCCAGCGAAAAACCAACAAGTTCCGCCTGCATCGGATCGAGCGACGTCGTTTCCGTATCGAAGGCCAGAACCCCGATTTCAACCGCCTCTGCGAGCCACAGTTTCAGTGTGGCTATGTCGCGAATGCAGGTATACGCGCTCGTATCAATTGTCTGCGCGGTTGCTTCAGCCGCCCGCTTTTCTGCAAGCGCCCTCGGCGTATAGCCCTGGTCCGAGGCAATGATAGTGGAGGTCGAGACTGGTTGCGTCGCCGCATCGTCAGTTTTGGCGGGAACATCGACATCCGGGCCGTGCGCATCCGCGCCCCAGTCGGTCTCCACATGGCATGGTTCGACGGCGGAAGCGTCGGTGTCGGTTGCCTCGGCCACGCGGCGGGTGAGCGAAGTAAATTCCATTGCCTTCAGGAAGCCGATCAGCTTCGGGCCGTTTTGCGGCTCCAGCACCAGTCCGCCGAGATCGACATCCAGAGGAACATCGGTCTTGAGCGTAACCAGTTCGCGCGAAATCTTCGTCTGGTCAGCAAAGGCCAGAATGTTCTCACGACGCTTGTTCTGCTTGATCTCGGAAGCACAGGCCAGAAGCGTATCGAGGTCGCCGAATTCCTCCAGCAATTGCGCCGCTGTCTTCGGCCCGATGCCGGGAATACCCGGAACATTGTCGGTACTGTCGCCGGTCAGCGATTGCAGGTCGATCATTTTTTCCGGCGGAACGCCCCATTTCTCGATCACTTCCGGGATCGAAATCTGCTTGTCCTTCATGCTGTCATACATTGACACGCTTGGCGTCACGAGCTGCATGAGATCCTTATCGGACGAAACGATGGTAACGTCACCGCCAGCCTGTTCGGCGACACGGGCATAGGTCGCGATCAGATCGTCAGCCTCGAAACCTTCCTTCTCGATGCAGGGCAGATTGAACGCACGCGTTGCCTGACGGATGAGGCCGAACTGCGGAATGAGATCTTCCGGCGGCGCGGTGCGATTGGCCTTGTATTCGGGATAGATTTCGTTGCGGAACGTCTTCGACGAATAGTCGAAAATAACAGCGAAATGGGTCGGCACCACGCCGACATCGGTGTTGCGCGCATCCTTCAGGAGCTTCCACAGCATGTTGCAGAAGCCCGAGACGGCACCAACCGGCAGACCATCCGTCTTGCGGGTCAGCGGTGGCAGGGCATGATAGGCGCGGAAAATATAGCCCGAGCCGTCAACGAGAAAGAGATGATCGCCTTTTTTCATAAGATAGAATTAGAGGAAAGCAGCCATAAAGGAAACCGCTCCTATGTCAGGAGAAACATCCGTCCACGAAAGAAAATCGATCACGCCGCGATAACACGTTTGTTACAGATTTGTAATCTTCCGTGCCCTTGAATAGCCACAGTTGAAAGGCCAAATTCTGGTCATCGACAGTTCGTCGGTCGCCGGTTTTCTGACCAGTCCCCCGTTGGATACCGGATGTTAGCGGCAGCCTCATTCCCCTCTCCGGGCTGCCGCTTTGAGTGTAGTGATATGGCCGTTACGGTAACCCCCTCACCGTAACGGCCAATTCATTTTCGAGCCGCCTTTTCCCTTATGTTTGCAACTACGTTTCCGGGCAGCTTTTCTCAGGCGAGAAATCCCTGCTGCCATCCGGCTTGAAAACTTTCGGGTTCGGATCATAGAGCGGACCTATAACGAGCGGCTCCGCTGGCAACACGGTTTGATCCTGACTGGAAACGACGGTGGTTGCGAGTGTCTGCAACAGGTCTCCATTCTTTGCGGTCACGCGAATGGCGACGTTATAGGGCTTGTCCTTGACGATGCAGTGCAAAGGCCCGGTCTCAAGCGAGAGCTGGTCCTGATTTGGAAAGGTTTTCCGGTCGACCATGGCCGGAGCACCCCGGGCCGGATTGTCGAATGCAGCAGTGACGGTCGCGCCATCTTCCACCGGGCCGATCTTGCGGAGCGTAACCAGAAAGCTTGCGCGGGCAATACGATAATTGAAAACAACGAGCCGCCCCGAAATTTCGTAAGGGCCGGCAGTCTTTTCACGCTGGCATCCCGCCAGAAGCGGAAGGGCGAGCGCGATTGCGACGAGTGCCTTCACATTTCCACCTCCCGATTGCGATAATAGTGACGACTGGCCTTGGCCCGGTTTCCACAGACTGTCATGTCGCACCAGACCCGGCTGCGATTGCGACTCTGATCGAGGAAAAGCCAGCCGCAATTGGCGCAGATTTTCAGACGGTCCGCATTCGTTCCCGACTGGCATGTTGCCATAAGCCTGAGCGCCGAATGCGCGGCAGCCGTCTCCAGCGCCATGGGCGATGTGGTGTGGCGCAGGACATCGGCTACGCATTCGAGAAGATCGGCCAGCAGCCGGTCATCGTCCTTGCCGCGAACAAAGGCACGAAAATAACCATCAATGGCTTCACGCAGCGAAAGAAACCGGCGCAGATTTTCAGGCTCGACCGAAGCAAGCGACACAGGCATGCCTTTCTCCGCGCAAAACCTTTCCGCTGCGGAGGCAAAGCTTTTCAGATTATCCGGCTCGGCAAAACGATCCACGCTGCGCGTCGCGTCGTGGCGCAGGATGACACTGTTGGCAATATCCAGTGCCAGTGCGCCGCTGGAAAAGCGATGAGAGGTCCAGGAAAAATTCATGCCGTATTATAACTGGTAAAACTTATTTTGACAGTTATAATCTGAACGAGGATGGAGGGCATATGCATGGCCTACCTCTTGCAGCAATTCGCCAATGCAGTGCCGCTGGCTGCAACCTATGCCATGCTGGCTTTCGGTTATGCGCTGAGCTTCGCAGTCATCAAACGAGCAGATATCAGCTATGGCGCGCTGGTAGCCTTTTCCGGCCAGCTTCTTCTCATTTTCACGGCGTTTGGCTGGAGCAGGCTCTGGCTGGTTTTACCCGCCGCGATTGGCGCGGGTGTTGTCGGGGCACTTTTTTACACACTTGCGGCAGGAGCAGTAGTTGCGGGCTTCGTCATGCGGCCACTCAGCCGGGCATCGCCCAATATGGCAATGGTAGCGGCATTGGGTGTGGCCGTAGTGCTGATGGAAAGCGTTCGTCTTGCCGCCGGATCACGGAGCCTCTGGCTGCCACCCTTGTTGCAGGACAAGATCACCTTCTGGGGCGATGGCGACAAAGCCGTCGTGCTGACCATGATGCAAATCATCAATACGCTTGTGATGGTTTCCATCGTGCTGATCGGCAGCTTTGCCTTGCAACGCACCCGCTTCGGCCGCAACTGGCGGGCGGTTCGCGATGATGTGCTGGCCGCGCAACTGTGCGGGGTTAATGCGGGACGTGTCTTTCTTGCCGCCTATATGGGCGCCGTGCTGGTCGCCGCCCTGTCGGGCATTCTGATGACGGCTTATTACGGCACGATGAGTTCCGGCGATGGATTGCTACTTGGCCTCAAAATACTGATGATCGGCGCGGTGGGCGGCTATTTCTCTCCACTTGCTTCAGCGGGCGGTGCAGCCTTGCTGGCATTTGCGGAAACCTTCTGGACAGCTTTCGCGCCGATTGTCTGGCGCGAGCCGGCAATTTTTGCATTGCTGATCTTCCTCCTGAACGTCAGCCGTCGCGAAAGCCTTTCCCCCTGACAAATGACTTCAATTTCCCGAAACTGCTTGCAAATTGGGTTTCCAGCAGGAAACGCTGGTTGTAGTGTGCCGCCAGTTTACGTTACGACTCGTCAGGAAGTTTTCATGTCCCAGCAATCGTCTGCGCCATCGCTCGACAAAGTCCTCACCCATCTCGATGCCAATCTCGACCAAAGCCTGGATCGTCTGTTCGAACTGCTGCGGATCAAGTCAATTTCGACCGACCCAGCCTACAAGGCCGATTGCCGCAAGGCTGCGGAATGGCTTGTCGCCGATCTCAAATCGATTGGCTTTGATGCCAGCGTGCGCGACACACCTGGCCACCCGATGGTGGTTGCCCATCATGAAGGTGCTACGCCCGATGCGCCGCATGTGTTGTTCTACGGTCATTATGACGTACAGCCTGTCGATCCGCTGAACCTTTGGGAAAACGATCCTTTCGATCCTGCGATCAAGGATGTGGGTAACGATCGCAAGATCCTGACCGGTCGCGGCACGTCCGACGACAAGGGCCAGCTCATGACCTTTGTGGAAGCCTGCCGCGCCTATAAGGTGATCAACGGCAATCTGCCTGTCAAGGTGACGCTCCTGTTCGAAGGCGAGGAGGAATCCGGGTCGCCATCGCTGAAACCGTTCCTCGACGCCAACAAGCAAGAGCTGAAGGCCGATGTGGCGCTCGTCTGCGACACGGCCATGTGGGACGCGGAAACGCCTGCCATCAGCGTCGGGCTGCGTGGCCTCGTCGGTGAGGAGATCGTCATCAAGGCTGCCGACCGCGATCTGCATTCGGGCTTTTTCGGTGGCGCTGCGGCCAATCCGATACACATTCTGAGCAAGATTCTGGCCGACCTGCACGACGAAACCGGACGCATCACTGTACCGGGCTTCTATGAAGGCGTCGAAGAAACCCCGTCGCAAATCTTGCAATCCTGGGAAAGCCTCGGTCGTACGGCGGAAAACTTCCTCGGACCGATCGGTCTTTCCATTCCATCCGGCGAAAAAGGCCGCAGCGTTCTGGAACTGACATGGGCGCGCCCAACTGCGGAAGTCAACGGGATCACCGGCGGTTATACCGGCGAAGGCTTCAAGACCGTGATCGCGGCGGAAGCTTCGGCAAAGGTTTCGTTCCGTCTCGTCCACAAGCAGGATCCGGTCAAAATCCGCGAAGCCTTCCGCGCTTTTGTCAAGGAACGTCTGCCAGCAGATTGCTCGGTCGAATTCCATCCGCATGGTGGCTCGCCAGCCATCCAGCTACCCTACGATTCCCCGCTTGTTTCCAAGGCCAAGGATGCACTTTCCGACGAATGGCCGAAGCCAGCCGTGCTGATCGCCATGGGCGGCTCTATCCCGATTGTCGGCGACTTCGACAAGTTCCTCGGCATGGAATCGCTGCTCGTGGGCTTTGGCCTCGAAGATGATCGCATCCATTCGCCCAATGAAAAATATGAGCTGAATTCCTTCCACAAGGGACAACGCTCTTGGGCACGTATTATGGCGGCTATTGCCGCCAAGTAGGGCTCGCATTATGGCCGCTATCGCTGCCAAATAAGGAACAATAAATGACTATCCGTTTTCATAAGAACGATTTGCCGAACCTCGACCATTATCAGGTCGATGCGGTCGCCATCGATACCGAAACGCTGGGCCTGAACCCGCATCGTGACCGGCTTTGCGTGGTGCAGATTTCGCCCGGCGACGGCACTGCGGACGTGATCCAGATCGAAGCCGGTCAGAAGAAGGCGCCCAATCTGGTCAAGCTTCTGAAGGATCGCTCGATCACCAAGATCTTTCATTTCGGCCGTTTCGACTTGGCGGTGCTGGCGCACGCTTTCGGCACCATGCCGCAGCCTGTGTTCTGCACCAAGATCGCATCGAAGCTGACCCGCACCTATACGGACCGCCACGGCCTGAAAGAGCTTTGCAACGAGCTTCTCGACGTATCGATTTCCAAACAGCAGCAATCATCGGACTGGGCAGCGGATATTCTCTCGCAGGCGCAGCTCGAATATGCAGCTTCAGACGTGCTCTATCTGCATCGCCTGAAGGCTGTTCTGGAACAGCGGCTGGAACGCGATGGCCGCGCGAAACAGGCCGAAGCCTGCTTCAAATTCCTGCCGACGCGCTCGGAACTTGATCTGATGGGCTGGCCGGAAGACGATATTTTTGCACATTCGTGATGAAATCAAACGGCGGCGACAGCCGCCGTTTTCTTTTGCGGCGCATGATCGATATAGGCCCAGCCGGGACGGCGGAACAAAAACTGCCCATAGCCGCTCCACTGGACAAGGCCATAAAGAATGACCGGGCCGATCACGCCGCTTGCTGTCGTCAGAAGCGAGACTGTGCCGATATCGCCGATGCCGAGTTTCAGCAACACCGTGCGGGCAATGGCCATCGGCAGGAAGAAGGCCAGATAGACGACAATCGAATGCGCACCGAGCCAGCTCAAGCCCCGGTGCAGCCAGTTTCCGGCTGACAGCAGGCTGAGAAGCGACGAGACGGAAATAATCGCCAGCGCCCCCACCAGCCCCAACAAAAGCGACACAACCGGCAGATCGCTGATTGCCCCGCGCCCATCCAGGAGGTCGCTTGCTGGCGGTATCAGCGCGGCAAGGCTCTCCGGCACCGGCATGAAGACGAGCGTGTATTCGATCAAGCCCCAGACAAGCAGCCCGACAATACCCAGGAGCGGGCGCTGGCGAAGCCAGTCCGCAGCTCGGAAGATGGCGGGAGCAAAAGCATATCCGGCATAGAAATAGACGAAGCGCGAGCAGAATTCGTCAATCATTACCCAGCCAGTGTGCACGGGCAGGATTTCAAGCACCGCCAGTGCTGCAAAGGTCACGCCGACCGGCACGCGCTTCAAAAGCCGCGTCGCAATAAAGAAGACAGGCAGGAGATAGATGAACCAGAGCGTTCCGAACGGCTCAATGAAAGCCATCAGATAGGCACTCAGCACACCGGAAATTCCGGCTTCGCTGACAATGCCCGGCGCCTTGAATGCGAACTGGATCGTCAGCCAGAGAATGTAGAAATAGAGAAAGTGCACAACCTTGCGGTCGAGGTAACGCCGCCATGGCCGGTCAATAACAAGACTGAGGAACAGGCCTGATATCATGAAGAAATCCGGCATGCGGAAAGGCTTGGCGAAGGCGACTACATAGTGCATCCAGCCTTGCGCCCCGGCTGCCTTCTCCACGCCGAGCGTCGAGTGCATCATGACAACGAAGATGATGCAGATACCCTTGGCAATATCGACCCAGTCGACCCGCCCGGTTACGCTCTTTGTGTCATGCATTTCCGTTTCCCCACCACTTCTGCTGTTTTCTATAACGCGAATGGCGGCGGAATTACATACTATGGAACCTGCGCCATATCGCGCGGACTGCTATCGAGACACCTCACAAGGCACTCACGGGAACGTGTATCACCTAGGCGACATTCCCCTTGATGTGTCCCGTTTGCTACAGACTTTTGACAGCAATCGCTTATATTAGGGACAAATATTGGTTCTGAGACTTTCCTTCAGGAGGTTTATCATGAAGCTCAAGGCCCTTCTTCTTGCATCGACTGTCGCCCTTGTGGCCGCTACAGGCGCGAAGGCTGCCGACGCCGTCATCGAACAGGAACCAGCTCCGGTTGTGGTCGCTCCGTCCTTTACCTGGAACGGTGCCTACATCGGTGGCCAGATCGGCTACGGCTGGGGCAAGTCCAAGCTTGACGACGGTTTCGATACTCTCGAACTTAAGCCAGACGGCTTCCTCGGTGGCCTCTATGCCGGCTACAATTTCGACCTCGGCAACAATGTCGTTCTCGGTGTTGATGGCGACGTTACGTACAACAATCTGAAAGATGATTTCACCGGTGCTGGTGGCTCACTTGAAAGCAAGCTTCGCTGGTCCGGTGCTGTTCGCGCCCGTGTTGGCTACGCATTTGATCGCTTTCTGCCTTATATCGCAGGCGGTGTAGCTTTCGGTCAGGTCAAGAATAGCGGTAATGTCGGCTTAGCAGAATTCTCTGAAAGCAAGACGCTTACCGGCTGGACCGCAGGCGCTGGCGTCGACTACGCCGCGACCGATAACGTGATCGTTCGCCTCGAATATCGCTACACCGACTATGGCGACAAGGATTTCAATCTCGGTGGCTTTAACGTCAACGATGATTTCAAGACGAACGAAGTTCGCCTCGGCGTCGCATACAAGTTCTAATTCTGGTTGCACACATCTAGAAAAAAGGCCCCGCTTTGCGGGGCCTTTTTTTGTCGATCAGAACCTAAATTTATTGCGGTAATTTTTATTATTCACTAAAGCATATAGAAAGAACATATTCTTCTTTGTCTTTATTGATGACTCTCAAGATTAGTTAGTAAGTTAATTGAATCCTAAACTACACTTATGTTGCCATAATGTTACATACATTGCCGGGTCGCAATACTATATACCGATCCATATCGAACATATTTTATAGGAGTTTTCGATGAAGTTCAGAATTTTACTAGGCGCATCCCTGCTCGCAGTCGTCGCAAGCACCGGTGCTTATGCAGCAGACGCAATCGTTGCGCAGGAACCTGCTCCGATGGCAGCTCCAGCCTTCTCATGGGGCGGTGCCTACATCGGTGGTGAAGTTGGTTGGGGCTGGGGCCGCGCCAAGCTGGACGACAAGAACAACGGCCAGTCCAGCGAATTCAAGCCAAATGGCTTTATCGGCGGCGTCTATGCCGGTTATAACTTCGACATGGGCAACAACGTCATTCTCGGCGTCGACGGCAACTTCGACTATAACGACCTGAAGAAGTCGCATGACTATATCTCGAATGGCAGCGCTGTTCAGACCTCGGCTGAAACGAAACTGCGGTGGTCGGGTGCCGTTCGCGCACGCGCCGGCTATGCCGTTGATCGTTTCATGCCCTACATTGCCGGTGGTGTTGCCTTCGGGGGCGTGAAGAACTCGCTCAACATCGGCGGCAGCAGCTATGACAGCAACAAGACCCTGACCGGTTGGACTATCGGCACCGGCGTTGATTACGCTGCAACCGACAATGTTCTGCTTCGCCTCGAATATCGTTATACCGATTTCGGCAACAAGGATTTCGGTCTCGGCAACGTCAACACCCGCGGTTCGTTCAAGACCAACGATATCCGCCTCGGCGTCGCTTACAAGTTCTAAGCACAGTCAGGCTTAAAACGACGAGAAAGGCTCCGCTCCTGCGGAGCCTTTTTTGTGCATGAATGATTTACGTCCCTTTAAACTGCCGCATTTACCCTGCACCGGATTAGGCCCTTATTTGCTTTTGCGGCACAGAATCCCGTAAAGCACCAAACATTATTCAAAATGACCGGTCTGCATCACGACAGGACCGGCAAACGGGTGGGCGGATCCAGGCTGACATGGCATCGCGTGACGATAAAAACCGGCGCATCGAACCTTCCTTCGGTGGTGAAGAGAAAAAAGATGACGAGGTTTTTCGCGTCGACGAGGAGGACCGCATGGCTCGCGCACAGCAGCGCCGACGCAAGCAATCCGACGAACCGGAACCGCGCTCCTCGCGACGCGGCAAGAAGAAGCCGCGCGGCTTTTTCGGCTTTTTGCGTCGCTCGATCTACTGGTGCCTCGTGCTTGGTCTCTGGGGCAGCATCGCCTTTGCAGGCATGCTGGTCTATTTCGCAGCCAAGATGCCGCCGACGACCGACTGGACCATTCCGGATCGTCCGCCAAATGTACGCATCGTCGATGTCAACGGAAACCTGATCGCCAATCGCGGGACGACCGGCGGCGAGGCCGTGGGCTTACATGAAATGTCGCCCTTTATCCCGAAGGCCGTCATCGCCATCGAGGACCGCCGCTTCTATTCACATTTCGGCATCGATCCCATCGGCCTTGCCCGCGCAGTTGTAACCAATCTGGTTTCGGGACGCGCGGTTCAGGGCGGCTCCACACTCACCCAGCAGCTTGCCAAGAACCTGTTTCTTTCTCCCGACCGCACACTGGAGCGCAAGGTGCAGGAAGTCATGCTCGCGCTGTGGCTCGAGCACAAATATACCAAGGATCAGATTCTGGAGATGTATCTGAACCGGGTCTATCTCGGATCCGGCGCCTTCGGTGTCGATGCTGCCTCGCGACGCTATTTCAACAAATCGGCCAAGGATGTGAACCTGATGGAGGCGGCAACCCTTGCCGGTCTTCTGAAGGCACCGTCGCGTCTGTCGCCTGCCCGCGATCCGGAAGCCGCCGCCGCGCGTGCCAAGCTGGTGCTGGGCGCCATGCGTCAGGAAGGCATGATCGACGACAGCCAGATGGCTATCGCCGAAAGCGAACCAATGACACGCGCGCCATCCTATTGGCAGGGTTCGGAAAACTATGTCGCTGACAAGGTAGTGGCGGAACTCCCCGAATTGATTGGTGAGGCGAAGGAAGACATTACCGTCCAGACCACCATCGACCTCAACCTACAGCGCGCCGGCGAAGAGGCGATCAAGGACCAGATTTCTGAGAATGGCAAAAAGATGAACGCCAGCCAGGGCGCGCTCGTTTCCATCGACAGCACGGGCGCGGTTCGCGCCATGGTCGGTGGCGTGGATTATGCCACAAGCCAGTTCGACCGTGTCACCGATGCCCATCGCCAGCCCGCATCCTCCTTCAAGCCCTTCGTTTATCTGACGGCGCTTGAACAGGGCCGCACACCGGATTCGGTGCGCAATGATGCTCCCGTCCGCATCGGCAAGTGGACGCCGAGCAACGACAACGGCAAATATATGGGACAGGTGACACTCGCCACCGCCCTTTCTCACTCGCTGAACTCCGTTGCCGCGCAGCTCGTGATGGAAGTCGGTCCGCAAACCGTGATCGACACCGCGCATCGGCTCGGCGTGCAGTCGAAACTTGAAGCCAATGCCTCGCTGGCGCTGGGCACATCGGAAGTGACGTTGCTTGAACTGACGGACGCCTATGTGCCGTTTGCCAATGGGGGCTATCGCGCGCCCGTCTATTTCATCACCAAGGTGACGGATTCGGACGGCAAGGTACTTTACCAGAAGGAAGACGGCGTCGGTCCACGCGTCATCGATGAGCGCAATGTCGGCATGATGAACGCCATGCTGCGGCGCACGGTGGAAGACGGGACGGCGAAGCGCGCTGCCTTCGGCTGGCCAGCCGCAGGCAAGACCGGCACCAGCCAGAATTTCCGCGATGCATGGTTTGTCGGCTATACAGCCAATCTCACGACCGGCGTGTGGTTCGGAAATGACGATGGCAAGGGTATGAAGCGCGTGTTCGGCGCGACCTTGCCGGTTGCTGCCTGGAAAAGCTTCATGAAAGAAGCGCACAAGGGCGTGCCCGTCGCCGAACTGCCCGGCCATTACGACATTCAGAACGTTGTCCCCGGCGGCAGCGACGGCATCGATCCGAATGCGCCTTACGATCCCGGCATGATGCCGCAGGACCCCTATGGCAATCAGCCAATGGCGGGGAACGGTGATGACGGTTACTGGCCGCCTGCGCCGGATTCCACGGCTCGCAACGGCATCCAGCAGTCGAGTGAAACGGGACGCCCGCTCGCCGAACAGCCCGGCGCTGCGACATACCCGGCTAATGCCAATGACAATTACCGCCCGATGCCGCCCGGTGATGTAGGCGGCGGGCAGCAGCCGCAGTCAGGAAAGTCCACGACATTGCTCGATATCATCATGGGTAATTCGCAATAGAACCAGCCAGCAAGGGCCACCGGTGGCGGCCTTTACGCGCGATCCTGTGAACCACCAGCTTCAAAGCAAGCTCGCGCAAGCGCGTTTCACTAGCGCGCGTCGCGTTTAATGGAATTCATAGCGCTCGCTCTAGATTCTTTTATTTGCCGCATGTTCGCGAACGCTAAATGAATCCATTTAGCTGCGACATGCTTTAACGCGCATCGTTTCCGAAAACCGTTTCACACTTTTCGGAATGCGCTTTAATTCCCCTCGAAATCTTGAGCGGCTTGGTCTATTCAAGATTGGAGAGCGAGGTTTTCATGTCCCAAGTCACCAAAACAGACGTTGCCGGTTCCGACACTCCCAAGGCGGATACCGAACGTAAAACTCTGGTCCTGACCGGTGCCAGCCGTGGCATCGGCCATGCGACGGTGAAGCGTTTTTCGCGTGCCGGATGGCGCGTCATCACCTGCTCGCGACAGGATTTTTCCGACAATTGCCCGTGGCCCGCAGGTCCGGAAGATCACATCAAGGTCGATCTGGCCGATCAGGAAGATGTCGGCAAGGCAATCGCCGAAATCCGCCGCCGTCTCGAAGCCGATGGCAGCAAGCTTCATGCATTGGTCAACAATGCAGGCATTTCGCCGAAGGCGGAGGGCGGGCGCCGCATGAATTCCATCGAAACGCCCATGGCAGTCTGGCGTGATGTGTTTCAGGTCAATTTCCTGGCCTCGATCATGCTGGCACGCGGCCTGTTCAAGGAACTGGAAGCTGCACACGGCTCGGTCGTCAACGTGACCTCTATTGCGGGTAGCCGCGTGCATCCGTTTGCCGGAACAGCCTATGCAACCTCAAAGGCCGCACTTGCTGCCCTGACCCGCGAAATGGCGTCCGACTTTGGGCCTTATGGCATCCGCGTCAATGCCATTGCGCCCGGCGAAATCGATACGGCGATCCTTTCGCCGGGAACCGACAAGCTGGTGGAACAGCTTCCGATGCGTCGCCTCGGCAAGACATCGGAAGTGGCGGAAACGATCTACTTCCTATGCTCCGAGGCTTCGTCCTATGTGACGGGATCGGAAATTCACATCAATGGCGGCCAGCATGTCTGACATTCATACAAAGCGCGGAGATTGAAATTCTCCGCGCTTTTGTGCTTATGTCTGCTTCAATCGATTTAACAACTGAGTTGTGCCTTCATGATCCTTTGCTGCGGTGAATCCCTGATCGACATGCTGCCACGCGAAACCGCAGCGGGGGAAACCGCGTTCCAGCCTTTCGCAGGTGGCTCCGTCTTCAACACGGCCATCGCGCTTGGACGTCTTGATGTTCCAACCGGTTTCTTCTCTGGCATTTCGTCGGATTTTTTCGGCGAGGTACTGCGCGATAATCTGGCGCGATCCAATGTCGATTATTCCTTTGCCGCAATTTCGGATCGGCCAACGACCCTAGCTTTCGTGCGTCTGGTCGACGGACAAGCACGTTACGCCTTCTACGATGAAAACACCGCAGGCCGCATGCTGGCCGAGAGCGACATGCCCTATGTCGATGATGCCATCGACGCCATGCTGTTCGGCTGCATCAGCCTGATTTCCGAACCGTGCGGCAGCGTCTATGAAGCGTTGATGACGCGCGAGGCACCAAGGCGGGTCATGTTCCTCGACCCGAATATCCGTGCAAGCTTCATCACCGACCGCGAAAAACATCTGGCGCGTATGAAGCGCATGATCGCGCTCGCCGATATCGTGAAACTTTCAGACGAAGACCTCGCCTGGTTTGGCGAAAAGGGCAGCCACGACGAAATCGCCGCCGAATGGCTGAAGCTTGGACCGAAACTCGTGGTCATCACCAAGGGCGCGCATGGCGCTGACGCTTATACGACCAAGGCAACCGTGCGCGTGCCGGGTGTAAAAGTGGACGTGATTGACACCGTTGGCGCGGGCGACACGGTCAATGCGGGCATTCTTGCCAGCCTTCACAATCAGGGCCTTCTCGACAAGGACGCACTTGCCGAACTGACCGATGACCAGATTCATTCCGCTGTTGCGCTCGGGGTCCGGGCTGCTGCGGTGACCGTCTCGCGCGCAGGTGCAAACCCGCCATGGGCGCATGAGATGAAGGATTGACGCACGGCAAAGCCGTGACATGATGCGTCCGGCCTGCGTCGGCCTTTTCCGACAAGGTCCGAACAGGAGTCCAGAACATCATGAGCATCGAATTTCTGCTGACATCCTTCATCATTGTCGCCTCCCCCGGCACTGGCGTGCTGGTAACGCTTGCGGCAGGGCTGTCTCGTGGTGCACGGGCCTCGATCATCGCCGCGCTCGGCTGCACACTCGGCATCGTGCCGCATATGCTGGCTGCCGTGACAGGGCTGGCGGCCTTGCTCCATACCAGCGCACTCGCCTTCGAGATCATCAAATATGCAGGCGTCGCTTATCTGCTCTATATGGCGTGGATGACGCTCAGGGAGCATGGCACATTGAAGATCGAAACCGATGACGCACCGCGTTCGGACCGTGAGGTCATCTGGTCGGCAATTCTGGTCAATCTGCTGAACCCCAAACTGTCGATATTCTTCTTTGCCTTCCTGCCGCAATTCGTAAATACGCAACAGGGCGGGACGGTTGCCCGCATGGTGGAACTGTCTCTCGTTTTCATGGCCATGACATTCGTGGTGTTTGCGTTCTACGGTGTGTTCGCGGCTGCCGTCCGTAACCAGATCATCTCACGCCCTGCCGTGCTTGCATGGATGCGCCGCAGCTTTGCCGCCGCCTTCGTCGCGCTCGGGGCAAAACTTGCACTGACCGAACGATAGACCATGGCCCAGAATATTTATGATCGCGACGACTTCTTCGCCGCCTACAGCCAGTTGCCACGCTCGGTGCATGGGCTGGAAGGCGCGCCTGAATGGCCCTTTGTACGCTCGCTCCTGCCCGATCTGACCGGCCGTGACGTTGCCGATCTCGGCTGCGGCTTCGGCTGGTTTTGCCGCTATGCCCGCGAACAGGGTGCAGATTCCGTCTCCGGATACGACCTTTCGGAAAACATGCTCGAACGCGCGCGCCGCGACACGCCGGACGATGCCGTTCGCTATATTCAGGCGGATATGGAAGGGCTGGAACTGCCGGAAGCAAGCTTCGATCTCATCTACAGCTCCCTGGCTTTTCACTATATTCGCGATTTGCCGCGCCTTTTGAAAGCGATCCATACAGCTTTGCGGCCAGAAGGTCGCTTTGTTTTCACGATCGAGCATCCGATCTTCATGGCGCCGCTTACGCCGGGCTGGATTGAGGAAGGCGATGGCCAGAAGCGCTGGCCGGTCGATCATTATGCTGCGGAAGGTGAGCGGCGAACTGACTGGCTGGCAGAGGGCGTCATCAAGTATCATCGCCGCCTCAGCACCACCGTCAACGCGCTGATCGAAACCGGATTTGCCATCAACCGGCTGGAGGAATGGCATCCGTCGCCAGAGCAGATCGCGGCATGGCCAGCACTGTCGGAGGAGATGGAACGACCTATGCTGTTGATAGTTTCCGCTAGCCGACAGACTGCTTGACCAGCCACATTTCGCGCCTTTTATAGGGGTGGGCGGGACACGAATCAGACTGGCGAGGAGAAACCATGGACGTGTTGCGCATTGCTGCCTTTTCGCAAGGCAATCAGGGTGGCAATCCCGCTGGAGTGTTGATCGCTGATCGTCTGCCCTCCCCGCAGGATATGCAGAAAATCGCAAAGGATGTCGGCTTTTCCGAAACAGCCTTTGCTGCACCGGAGGACGATAGCTGGCGCGTTCGCTATTTTGCGCCGGAAATGGAAGTGCCGTTCTGCGGCCATGCCACTATTGCTCTTGGCGCCGCGTTGGCTATGCGCATGGGCGATGGGAGTTTCGCACTCAAGCTTAATAATAGTGACATCAGCGTCGAGGGTCGCAAGGAAGGCGAGCTGTTTGCAGCCAGCCTGCAATCGCCGCCGACGCGCCAGCGCGCAGCCAACGATGCCGAAGTGGAACAGGCTCTGGCACTGTTCAGTTTCGAAAAGGACGATCTGGCACCCGGTCTGGCACCCGCCCTGATCCATGCCGGAGCGGACCATATCGTGCTTCCGCTTCGTTCACGCGAAAAGCTGGCTTCAATGCATTATGACATGGCGCGTGGGCGCATCCTGATGAAGCGTCAGGGCTGGACGACGATCCTGCTCATCTATTCGGAAACGCCGAAGCGCTTCCACAGCCGCAACCCGTTTGCATCCGGCGGGGTTTATGAAGACCCGGCGACTGGTGCGGCCACAGCGGCCTTTGCCGCCTATCTGCGTGATAGCGGCTGGCCGCATGGCGGCGAGATCGAAGTCTTTCAGGGCGAGGATATGGGCAGTCCGTCACATCTGCGCGCCCAGATCGGCAATGAGCGCGGCGGCTCTATCCGCGTTTCCGGCACCGCACGGTTGATGGAATAGAGCGCATCCCGAAAAGTGTGAAACGGTTTTTCGGATAAGATGTGCGTCAAAACAAAAGATTAGGGCGCCGATCTGATCCAGTCAGATCGAAACGAGCTTTAATCGCTCGTTGCAGCTCGTCACACGCGGACGAGCTGCTCTACCCGCTCCTCATTTCCGAAGAACTTGAGATAACGCGCCACTTCCTTGGGGTCGCCGGTCGCCTTTTGCGGATTGTCGGAAAGCTTGACCGCCGGATGGCCGTTGGCATCGGTCACCTTGCAGACGAGCGAAATCGCATTCAGCCCTTCGATTTCCTTCGGGGCGCAACCTGCAAAATCATTGGTGAGATTGGTGCCCCAGCCGAAGCTCATGCGCACACGCCCTTCGAAATGACGGTAAGTCTCCTCGATCGTGTCCACATCAAGCGCGTCGGAAAAGATCAGCAGCTTTTCACGCGGGTCCTTGCCGCGTGACTTCCACCATTCGATGATGCGCTCGCCGCCTTCGATGGGCGGGGCGCTGTCGGGGCGGAAGCCGGTCCAGTCGGCAACCCAGTCCGGCGCATTGCGCAGGAAGGCAGCCGTGCCGAAAGCATCGGGCAGAACGATCAGAAGATTGCCGCCATAGTAACGGTTCCAGTCCTGCAGCACGCGATAAGGGGCTGAGCGCAGTTCCTCGTCATTCTTGGCGAGTGCTGCCAGCACCATCGGCAATTCATGCGCATTGGTGCCAAGCGCTTCAAGATCGGTATCCATGGCCAGAAGCACATTGCTGGTGCCGGTAAAGGCATCGCCGATGCCTTCCTTCAGCGCTTCGACGCACCAGCGCTGCCACAGGAAGGAATGGCGTCGACGCGTGCCGAAGTCGGAAATCTTCAGGCCGGGAAGCTGGCGCAGGCGTTCGACCTTGCTCCACATCTTCGCTTTGGCGCGGGCATAAAGCACGTCGAGCGAAAAGGGGCCGAGGTTTTTCATTGCCGCACGCGAACGCAGCTCGTTGATAATGGCAAGTGCGGGAATTTCCCACATAGTCGTGTGCGACCACGGTCCATGGAAATGCAGCTCATACTGGCCGTCCTTGCGGCGCAGATCATATTCCGGAAGCTGGAAATCGTGCAGCCAGTTCAGGAACTCGGGCTGGAAAATCTGCTTGCGGCCATAGAAACTGTTACCCGCCAGCCAGATCATTTCCTTTTTGGAGAAACGCAGCGTGCGGGCATGGTCGAGTTGCGCACGCAATTCGCCCTCGTCGATTTCATCGGCAAGGCGCACGGAGGTCGTGCGATTGATGAGCGAGAAGGTTGCATCCACCTTGGGGTAAAGACCCCATATCATCTGCAGCATCAGAAGCTTGTAGAAGTCCGTGTCCAGAAGGCTGCGGACGATGGGATCGAGCTTCCATGCGTGATTGTAGACGCGGCGCGCAATATCAGTCTTGGCCATGACGGCCTCCAGAAAAAGCATGTTTCCGATAGCACAAACATCCGGCTTTACTTCGCCGAGTCGTGCAAAAGGCGGGTTTTCACCCGCCTTTTTAATCGGTTCACTTCTGTTTGGGAAGCTCTACGACGATTTCATGTTCGCCGTCCGGCTTGATCGGCACGCCTTCTTCCGGCTTGCCAACCTTGCGACCGTTGAGCTTGACCACCTTGTCTTTAGCACCGGCCACGACCTTCACACGGTAGAGCGCTTCGCCGAAGCGAAGTTCCGCTTCATAGCCTTCCCATTCCGGTGGCAAGGCCGGATCGAGATGCAGGCGGTCGCCGCGTTTTGTAACGCCGAGGATGCCCTCCGTCGCAACGCGGTAGAACCAGCCAGCGGAGCCGGTGTACCAGGTCCAGCCGCCCTGTCCGCGACGCGGCTCGACGGAATAAATGTCGGCTGCGATCACATAAGGCTCGACGCGGTAGATATCCGGGTTGCGGCCATGGCTGACCGGGCTGATGAGCGAGAACAGACGCCATGCTTCAGCCGTCTTGCCCATGCGGGCGAGCGCCATGATGGCCCAGGTCGCGCCGTGCGTGTATTGGCCGCCATTTTCACGAACGCCCGGCGGATAGCCCTTGATATAGCCCGGCTCCTGAATGGTCCTGTCGAAAGGCGGCGTGAAGAGACGCAGCAATTCGCCTTCGTCATCCAGCAGGTATTTTTCGAGCGAAGCCATCGCCTGCTCGGCGCGCTTCGGATCGGCAACGCCGGACAGCACGCTCCACGATTGCGCGATGGCATCGATCTGGCATTCATCGCTGTCCTTCGAGCCAAGCGGCGCACCGTTGTCGTAGAAACCACGGCGATACCACTGGCCATCCCAACCATCGCGGTCGAGGGCTTCGGTCAGACTTTCCAGATGCGCTTTCCAGATATCGACGCGCTTCTTGTCCTTGCGTGCTTCGGCAATCGGGATGAACTTGCCGAGCGTATAGGCGAGGAACCAGCCAAGCCAAACGCTCTCGCCCTCCCCCTTCACGCCGACGAGATTCATGCCGTCGTTCCAGTCGCCGCCGAGGATCAGCGGCAGGCCGTGCTTGCCGGTTCGCTCGACAGCAAGATCGAGCGCCAAGGCGCAATGCTCATAGAGGCTTGCCGTCTGCTCAGAGATTTCCGGCTGATAGAAGGCATCGTGTTCGCCCTCCTCCAGCTTGCGCCCTTCGAGGAACGGCAGCTTTTCATCGAGGATCGAGCGGTCGCCCGTCGTCTCGACATAAAGCGAAGCGCCATAGCCGAGCCAAACAACATCGTCCGAGATCAGCGTGCGGACGCCCGCCCCGGTCGCTGGCAGCCACCAATGCTGGACATCGCCTTCCGGGAACTGGCGTGATGCCGCATTGAGTATCTGCGCGCGGGCAAGCGTCGGATCAATCAGAAGCAGCGACAGCGTGTCCTGCAACTGATCACGGAAGCCGAACGCACCACTTGCCTGATAGAAGGCAGCGCGGGCCCATATACGGCAGGCAATCGCCTGATAGGGCAGCCAGCCATTGACCAGAAGGTCGAAAGCAGGGTCTGGCGTTTTCACCTGAACGCGGTCGAACAGGCCTTCCCACTGCTGTCTGGCAGCAGCAAGCTTGTCACCGAACGACACCTTGCGGGTTTCGGCGATCAGCGCCTTCGCCTGTCTCTGATCGGCCGCATTGCCGAGCAGGAAGACGATCTCGCGTGCTTCACCCGGCCCCACTTCGATATCAAGAGCGAGCGCCGCACAGGGGTCGCGGCCTGCCTCAACCGTACCCGAAAGCGCCTTGCCAGCCAGCACGACTTCCGGCTTATCCACCGAACCGGTGGTGCCGATGAACTCGCTGCGGTCGGCAGTGACGGATTGCGGCTTTTCGGTTGCTGCAAAGAAAGCAATCTGCCCGGACTTGTCCGGATGATACGGATTGCCTGCAAAGAGTGCGCCCAATTCCTCGTCCTGCGAAGGTACAATGAAAGGCACGTTCTTGGAGCGGGCATTGCCCAGCACCCATTCCACATAGCCATAGACGCGCAGCTTGCGCTTGGAACGCCCGTTATTGGTGATCGTCAGACGAGACAGACGCACCGGCTTGTCCGCATCCACGATGTGGGTGAGTTCCAGTGCCAGTTCGCCATGCTGTGCCCCGAAGCTCGAATAGCCGTGGCCATGACGCGCTTCATAGGTCACGGCCTCATCGCGCAGCACGCTTGCCGTTGGCGCAAAGGTGCGGCCCGTTTCACGGTCGAGGATATAGATCGCCTCGCCCGGACGGTTCGTGACCGGATCGTTCGCCCATGGGGTGAGCTGATAATCGCGGCTGTTGCCTGCCCAGGTGAAGGCCGAACCTTCCGCCGAGACATGGAACCCGAAATTCGGATTGGCGATCACATTGATCCAGGGATGCGGCGTGTTGGTGCGATTGTTGATGCGCACCACATAGGAGCCATCCTCGGCAAAGCCGCCATAGCCGTTCCAGAAACGAAGATCGTCACCGGACGGAGCAGGACGGTTTACCACAGGCTTGACCACAGGACGGCGTTCTTCCGTCCCGCGTTCGATGGCGACAGGTGCAAGACCCGCAGCGCCGAGGCCCTGAGCGGACATCTGAGCCGAGGCCTGACCGCCAATGGCGGTCTTGGCGTCGCGCGCGGCCAGATCGACGGTGATTTCCTCGCTGCGACGCAGCTGCTCGGCCAGCGAGCCATTCTGCGCATGCATGACGATGCGCGCCGAGGCGAGCAGCGTGTTGTAGCTTTCGTCGCTCATCTGGTCGCGGCGCACCGCAAAGATGTGCGGCTGACCGCCGCCACGGGCACGGAAACCTTCCACAATCCAGTCGATGGCGCGCTGTGTATCCTGCGCATAGGAGAAGGCGCGCTCGTTAACCGCAACGACATCGACAGTGAGCCCCTTCGAGCGCCAGTATTCCTGCGCGCGCAGCACACCACGCAACACGTCGAGATCGGCTTCATTGTCGATGCGCAGCGCGAAGATCGGATAATCGCCGGAAATCGACATCGGCCACAGGTCGGACTGCTTGCCGAGGCCGCTGGCGATAGTCTCTGGTGGCTGGCGCAATGTCCGCTCCGGATAGAGCAGATAGGCGGCCACCTTCTGGTAATCGGCAGCTTCGGCAGGTTTGATGCCGATATGGTAGAGCTGCACCTGCGAACTGGTCCATGACAGGGAATATTCGCGGGCGAAGGTTTCCGGATGGCGATGAAGCGCCACGGCATGTTCCACCGCATCACGGCTACCGCCTGCGAAAGTCCAGAAAACGAGGCTCACCTTTTTATGCGCCGGAACGCGGACCCGTGTGCGCACCGAAGCGATCGGGTCGAGTACGCAACCCTGGCTGCCGGTAAACTTTGCACCCTGATCGAAGGCAGCCGCATCGCGCAGGCTGCGACCACGCCCGACAAAGGCACGGCGATCAGTTTCGACTTCCGTTTCGCGGATCGAGCCGGAAAGGTCCATCACGAAATGCGCGACGTGGATATCCGGATCGGATGGCGCGCGCTTGCGGCGCTTGGCATAGATGGTCGAACCGTTATCGGAGATTTCGGTTTCCACGAACATCTTGGCAAAGGCCGGATGGGCGGCATCGCTGTCGCTATCGGTCAGCACCAGTTCCGCATAGGAGGTGACCTCGATCATGCGATCACGGGCAGACGTGTTGATGATGTCGAGCCTGCGGCCTTCGCCGTCCGATTCCGACGACACGATCACTTCCATGACGGTTTTGATATCACCGGCGGTCTTGTAGAATTCCGCCTTGTCTTCGGTGAAGACCGTCTTGGTTTCCTCTTCGGGGTTGCGGACCGGCTCGCCGGTCGCCGACCACCAGTATCCGCTTTCCATGTCGCGCAGGAACAGGAACGTACCCTGAAGGTCTTCCGACGCATCGGCGTGGAAGCGGGTAATGTCCCAATTGTGCCAACGACTGTAGCCCGAGCCGTTTGCCGTCACCATCAGCGCATATTGCCCGTTCGACATCATATGCGTGGTACGCGGCGCCTTGAACGGCTTGTCGACAATCCGCATCGGCGCATCGTCGAAGCCGCCGGAATCCACGCGCATCGGATTTTCCGTCTTGGCGTAGATCATCGGGATTTCGCGTGGCGCCTTTTCCTGCAGGAGCAGTTCGGCAGCCTCGATCACCGGATCGGAGTGGAAGCGCTCCCGCATCCGGCCTTCAAAGATCACGTTGTTGACCGCGATGATCGCCATGCCGTGGTGGTGAGCGTAGTAGTTCTTCACCACAGCGCAGAGTTCGCCTTCGCGAACACGCGACGGCGTGAAGTCCACCGAATCGTGGAAGCCATAGCGCCCAAGAGCACCAAGCTTGGCGAGGCGCTTCAGGTTTGCGACAGCGGCGGCAGGCTGATACTGCGCGGCAAGCAGGCTCGCATAGGGTGCGATAACCGCATTGCGCGACAGGCCGCGCTGGAGGCCCAGATTGGGTACGCCGAAGTTGGAATACTGGTAGTTCATATGCGCGTCGCGCGCATTGAAGGCCGCTTCCGAAATACCCCATGGCAGGCCGCGCGAGGTCGCATAGTCGATCTGGCGCTGCACCACGAGCTTGTTGGTCTGGTCGAGAAGCGAACCGAGCGGCTCGGACATGACCAGCGGCGGCATCAGATATTCGAACATCGAGCCGGACCAGGAGAGCAGAGCACCCTTCCAGCCTACCGGCACCAGAAGACGGCCAAGCTTGAACCAATGTTCGACCGGTACGTCGCCCTTGGCGATGGCGAACAAGCTTGCCAGACGCGCTTCGGACGCCAGAAGATCGTAGCAGCTTTCGTCCAGTTCGTTTTCCTGCACGCGGAAACCGATGGAGAGAAGGCGGCGTTCTTTCCGTTCAAGGAAGCCGAACTGCATGTCGAATGCGAGCTGGCGCGAGCGGGTTGCGAGATCGCGCAGACGCTCACGCAGCGCATCCGTATCATGCTCGCCGATGGAATCCTCGGTATGCGCCTTGCAGGTATCTACGAGAATGCGCGCCCATTCCACGGCTTCAGCGCTCGCCGGTGTTTCGATTTCACCATCGAGTTCGTCCATCAGGCGAACGATGTCGGTTGCGAACAGCGACAGGTTGATGGTGCGGAAGGATGCCGTTTCCGGCTCGTCCTTGATGGACAGTACGGCACGGCGGAAATTGGCAATCCGCTCTTCCAGACGGCGGCGCAGCGGACGCAGAATCCGGCGATCGTCCGGGATTTTGGCGATGGTCTCTTCAAGGATGTCGTTGACATCAAGAATGCCATCAAGATCGCCCTGCATGTAGACGGACGGTGCTTCCGCCCATTCTTCCAGCGCAGACGACAGCGTGACCAGATGCCCGGCAAGATTGCCGCTATCGACTGCCGAGACATAAAGCGGGCGCATCGGCGTCAGCGTATTGGTCTCGTACCAGTTGTAGAGATGGCCCTGATACTTCTCCATCTTCTCAAGCGTATCGACAGTGGCCTGAACGCGATCCAGCGTTTCACCGAAGCCGATCCAGCCGAAATCGCGCGCGGCGACGACGGACAGGAGATAGACACCGATATTGGTCGGCGACGTGCGCTGCGCGACAATCGGCGCCGGGTCTTCCTGGAAGTTATCTGGCGGCAGATGATGGTTTTCGTCGTTTGCGAACTCGGCGAAGTAACGCCAGGTCCGGCGTGCATAGCGGCGCAGGTCCGACTTGTCGGAAGAAAGCACTTCCAGCGTGTCCTGCGGCTTTGCCGAACGGCTGACCAGCCAAGCAATCAGCGGCGAGGCAAACCAGATGACGGCAAACGGCGCTGCGATCATTGCCGCATGACTTTGGGCAGCAAGCGGGAAGAAGATCGCCAGACCCGCAATTGCTATGGCGGGCCACATGAGCTGGAAATAGTAAAGCAGTGTATCGGGCGAGGTTCTCGCCTGCGCTGCCGTGCGCCATTCCAGAAGATTGCGATGCGAAACGAACAGGCGATAGACGGTGCGCGCAATGGCATCCGCCATCAGGAACGCCGAATGCGCGATGAAGGTGGTGCGCAGCGCCACATCAGCCGTGCCGAGCGCGATGTCGGTCAGCACCGACTGCGCATGGCCTTTCAGCGAATAGTCCATGTTCGATGGAATAAGATTGGTGACAATGCCAAATGTCGGCGCGACGAACATGGAGAGAATGAGGAAGCCCTGCCAGACGGCAGCAGGCCCGATTGGCAACACGCTCCAGCCGACGACGGCTGCGATCAGCCACAGGATCGGATTGAGCGAACGGCGCAGATTGTCGACCATCTTCCAGCGCGTGATATGGCTGACGCCACGGCTCGCCGAAAACAGCCAGGGCAGAAGCTGCCAGTCGCCCCGCGCCCAGCGATGGTGACGCGATACGTCAACATTATAGCCGGTCGGATAATCCTCGACCACTTCGACGTCGCTGACCAGAGCCGCGCGGGCATAGCCGCCTTCGAGAAGGTCATGGCTGAGCAGCGTGTTTTCCGGCACGCGACCTTTCAGCGCTGCCTCGAAAGCATCGATGTCGTAAAGTCCCTTGCCGGTGAAGGTGCCTTCGCCAAGCAGGTCCTGATAGGTGTCGGAGACGGCGAAGACATAAGGGTCTATACCGCGATTGACCGAGAAGACACGCTGCAGGAACGATGCTTCGTCACCGGTGGTGAGCGAAGGCGTGACGCGCGGCTGAAGAATGCCGTAGCCACGCACGACCTTGCCTGTCTTGTCGTCGATGACAGGACGGTTCAGCGGATGGCTGAGCTTGCCGGCCAGATGCGTGACGGATTCCGGCGTCAGACGCGTGTCGGCGTCCAGCGTCATCACATATTTGATTTCCTTCGGCAGGCGTTCGTCCGGCGGGAAGAAACTCGTATCCTGATCGCCGCGCAGAAGCAGGTTCAGCTCGTGCAGCTTGCCGCGCTTGCGTTCCCAGCCCATCCAGCAATTCTGCTTCTCGTTGAAGAGGCGGCGGCGATGCATGAGGAAAAAGCGTGGCTGGTCGTCGCCGGTATAGTGCTCGTTGAGCTTGGCGATTTCCTCGCGGGCATATTCATAGATTTCCATGTCCGCAGGCGTGATTTCCTGCTTCGCATCGGTCCAGTCGCTGACCAGCGCGAAGTAGATTTCGCCACGCGGATTGGTGAGATAATGAACTTCGAGATTGCGGATCTGCTCATCGATGGAATCACGCGAGGTGATGAAGGTCGGCACTGCGACCAGCGTGCGCGCCTCCTCCGGCAAGCCTTCCTTATATTCGAAACCGATGAGCCGTGTCGGCTGGACGAACCACGGCACCAGCGCATTGAACAGCGAATAGGACGCGTCCATTGCCGGGAAGATCGCCAGAAGCGTGAACAGCGTGCGCAGATCGGTCGAAAGACCGGCGCGGATCATGCAGTAATTGACGAGCAGCAGAAGCAGGATCGTGAAGATCGCTGTCGGGATGAACAGGCCCCAGAGACCAAGACCGCGATAGAAGCGCAGCGCCTTGACACCCAACGGCGCGTGATAGCCGCAGACTTTTTCAAGTTCCTTGCGGCCCTCACCCGACAGGTAATAGGCGATTGCGCCCTTGCCCTCGGCTTCCGGATGACCCGCCTTTTCCGCGCGATGACCATCTTCGGCCAGCTTGAGAGCAGCCCAGGTGATGTCGATTTCGCTCATGTCCGAATAGCGGGCGAGCTTTTCAATGGTCACGCGATAGGCATTGCGGGAACGGAAATCCAGAAGTTCGAAATCGCTGTGGTCGCGCAGGATCGCATCAACCTCGTTGACGGTTTCAAACCAGGTTTCCCAGTCAACGTCATCGATGGATTTCAGGCTGCGGATGACGTTGCCCATCGTGACGCCGCCAGTGGACTGGCGGGCATGTTCCTCGACGATGGCGTCTTCCGGATTGCTGCCTTCCTGCTCCAGAATCCGTTCCAGCCAGCTTGCAGCAGCAGTGGTATCGGTCGAAGAGGAACGCAGGCGATAAAGAAGGTGGGTCGCGAAAGTGCTGTCGCGGGCGGCATCGGCATATTGCGCCAGAACCGAATCCAGTTCAGCGCCGTCAGCAGCGACCACGATGCGGTCGGCAGCCGTATTGGCCAGATTGCGCATGATGCGCGCGCGGTCGACGCGCAGCGCCAGACGGCGTGCATTCTCGATCAGGAAATAGCGCACCGCAGATGGCAGCGCCCACAATTCGCCGATCTTCAGCGGCTCCACAGTCTGGAAACCCTTGACGATGGCCGTCAGTGTCTTCAGCGAGAAATTGCTGTCCGTATGGGCGACATAAAGCCAGGCCAGCGCGAAAATGCGCGGCATGCCCTCATATTTTTCAACCGGCGCCTTGTAGAGCGGCAACTGGCGGATGAAGCGGCGCGGCAGGTCGCGGCGGGCCTGCTGCACGTTCTTGTCGATCTGGTAGTGATTGTCGAGCAGCCATTGCGCGGCTGGTGTTATTGTCTCGCCCGCGCGCGATGCGGCATCGGAGGCGCGATAGGCGTGCAGAATCAGCTTGCCGTTTTCGGACAGGCGCTGATCGAACGGAAAAGCAATATAACCCGGCAGCGGAATGTCTTCGCCGCGCGCCACGGCAGCGGCAAGCGCGCCAAGCTCTTCCTCGGTTTTGTACAAGGCCCGGATGGGGGATGGTTGTTCAGGCGGAATCCGGCCCGATGCATCGGGCTCGCTGGATTTAGGTTCCATCGAAGATTGCGGCATCGGCGATTTATTCTCGGTAGAGGTTGATTTGGAGAGCGAAGAAGACAATTCCGGCATCTGCCTTAACAGCCTTTCCGAAGGAAATGAGTTATCTGCGGCGGGTGGATACTGACATTATTCTGAATTTTCATTTCAAGGAAACGGCAGTATCCGTGATCGGTTCCCTGAATGTCGACCGCATTTGGCCAAAATGCGACAGCGCAATGTGCTGATCTTCAAACCGTTTGAATCGCAACGCACAATTCTTTCCGCCCATTAATGTTGCGTTATGGAACACCCCGTTTCCTGCAACCCTAACATATTGAAAATAAAAATAATACTACCGCAGGTAACGTGCTGGAAAATTTCAGCGCAGCAGGGTTGCGCCCCTCTCTGGAGAAAAGCCCGGCAAGCCCGCGGGAATCACCGCGCATCTGCCGGGCTTCGTCTTTCAATTCACCGGAAAGTGACGATCAGGAGACTGTTCCGGAACCGGCTTCGCTGGCCGGAAAAAGTTTCCAGTAACGCGGTCGGAATGCGATGCGACTCTTTTCCGCGGCAGGATGTTCGGCTGGAATTTCGATCTCCACCCGCTCGCGTGCGCCGCCTACTTCCAGTTCGACGCGCCGCTTGCCGCCGGAACGGCGGCTGGCCACCACCGTACCTGCGATACAGCCACCGCAACCATCCAGCAATTCGACATCGTGCGGGCGGAAGAAGAGCTGCGCATCACCATCCGCCACATCCTGGACCGTCAGGCCGATATTGCGATCCACCAGCCAGATTTCGCCTTTTTCGACCCGCACCGGAAGCGTGCTGGACTCGCCTATGAAGCCATAGACGCCGGGGGAATTCGGATTGTCATAGACTTCGTCGGGCGTGCCGACCTGCTCGATACGCCCCTGGCTCATCACCACCACGCGGTCGGCGAGCTCCAGCGCCTCATCCTGATCATGGGTCACGAAAACAGTCGTATGGCCGGTCTTGTCGTGAATCTCGCGCAGCCAGCGGCGCAGTTCCTTGCGCACCAGCGCATCAAGGGCGCCAAACGGCTCATCGAGAAGCAGGACCTTCGGTTCAATTGCCATGGCGCGGGCAAGCGCCACGCGCTGGCGCTGGCCGCCGGAAAGCTGCGCCGGGTAGCGCTTATCCAGTCCCTGCAACTGGACGAGATCGAGCAATTCCAGCGCGCGGCTGCGAATATCGTCACTCGACGGACGCGTCGCGCTTGGGCGCACCTTCAGACCAAAACCGATATTGTCTGCCACCGTCATATGGCGGAACAACGCATAATGCTGGAAGACGAAGCCGACATTGCGCTCCTGCACGCTCTTCTGCGAAGCGTCTTCGTCGCCGAAGAAGATGGTGCCTTCGGTCGGTGTTTCCAGCCCGGCAATCAGGCGCAAAAGCGTGGTCTTGCCCGAACCGGAAGGCCCCAGCAAAGCGATCAGCTCGCCGGAACGAATATCCAGCGAGACATTATGCAACGCCGGGAAGCGAGCGAACTCCTTACGCACACCGGCAACACGAACTTCCATTCCCAATCCTTCCGTCTGCCATAGCAGGACTATGCTTTATTTCTGCCGCCGCGCGGCCAATTGCTCGTTTAGATGTCAGTGCCCGTTTCCGCTGCCGGCCAGTTCATCGCCATAGCGCAGTTCCAGCGCCGTCTTGATGGCGAGTGTCAGCAGCGCCAGAAAAGCCAGTAGCGACGCCACCGCAAATGCACCGACAAAGTTATATTCGTTGTAGAGAATTTCCACATGCAGCGGCATCGTATTGGTGAGACCGCGAATATGTCCAGAGACAACGGAAACAGCGCCGAACTCGCCCATTGCACGGGCATTGCAGAGCAGCACGCCGTAAAGCAGCCCCCATTTGATATTGGGCAGCGTCACATAGCGGAACGTCTGCCAGCCATTGGCGCCGAGCGAAATGGCTGCCTCTTCATCGCCGGTTCCCTGTTCCTGCATCAGCGGGATCAGTTCGCGTGCGACGAACGGAAAGGTGACGAACACCGTCGCCAGCACGATGCCGGGAACGGCGAACAATATCTCGATGCCGTGCCGTGACAGCCAGGGGCCGAGCAGGCTGTGACTTGAGAAAAGCAGCACGAAAACAAGACCGGAAATGACCGGCGACACGGAAAAGGGCAGATCGATCAGCGTCGTCAGCAGTGCCTTGCCCTTGAACTCGAACTTCGCGATTGCCCAGGCTGCCGCAATGCCGAAGACCAGATTGAGCGGCACGGCAATGGCCGCCACCATGAGCGTGAGCCTTATCGCAGCCCAGGCATCCGGCTCGACCAGCGCTGCCAGATATTCGCCTGCTCCCTTGCGGAAGGCTTCAACGAAGACCGCAATAACCGGCAGAATGAGGAAGAGAGCCAGAAAAGCCAGCGCCAGAGCGATCAAAGTGATGCGCGTCGGCAGGCTTTCGGTGACAGCGCTTCGGCTGTTGCGGGGAGCGGCAGAGACAGGTTCATTCGCCATGACCATATTTCCTCCGTGTCCACGACTGGATGAGATTGATGAAAAGCAGCATTGCAAAGGAAAGCGCCAGCATCACCGTGGCAAGCGCGGTCGCCCCGGCATAATCATATTCCTCCAGCTTGATGACGATCAGAAGCGGCGCGATTTCCGAGACATAAGGCGTATTGCCCGCAATGAAGATGACCGAGCCATATTCACCGACGCCGCGTGCAAAGGCGAGCGCGAAGCCGGTCAGGATGGCGGGTTGCAGGCTCGGCAGCAGCACCCGCCAGATGGTCTGGAACCGGGATGCGCCAAGCGTTGCCGCCGCCTCTTCGACCTCGCGGCTGATCTCCTCCATGATCGGCTGGACCGTGCGCACCACGAACGGCAGACCGATGAAGATCAGCGCAATGATGATGCCCGCCCGCGAAAAGGCGATGCGAATCCCGAACGGAGCCAGCAGGCTGCCAATCCAGCCATTCGGCGCATAGATCGCGGCAAGCGCGATACCGGCCACTGCCGTCGGCAGAGCGAAGGGAATATCGACGATTGCATCGACGAAGCGGCGTCCCGGAAAGCGATAGCGCACCAGAACCCAGGCGAGGATGACGCCGAAGACCACATTGACCAGCGCCGCGATGAAGGCGGTGCCGAAGCTCGTTTCTAGCGCTTTCAATGTGCGCTCGTCGGTGACGAGGCGCCAGAAACCGGAAAACCCGACTTCGGTGGAACGCAGCACCAATGCCGCAAGCGGAATGAGAATGAGAAGGGTCAGATAGGCAACACTGAAGCCGAACGTCAGCCCGAAACCGGGAATGACGCTCGGCTTTCTGAAGTGCGACCCTGCTCTGGCCCGTGCAGGGAGCGAAGACATGCGTTGGTTTGTTCCCTCTTCAGTACTTACTGTTACTGATTGCGCTCGAACTCCGGATTATTTTCCCGGCTTGTAGAGCTGGTCGAACGTTCCTCCATCGCCAAAATGATAGGGCTGTGCCTTGGCCCATCCGCCGAAAATCGGATCATCGATCGTAATCAGCGTCAAGTCCGGAAACTTGCGCTGCTTGTCGGCAGGGATGATGTCAGGCTTCGACGGACGGTAGAAATGCTTGGCGGCAAGCGCCTGCCCTTCCGGCGAATACAGATATTCAAGGTAGGCCTGTGCCAGCTTGGTGGTGCCGTTTTCCTCGGCATTCTTGTCCACCACCGCGACCGGCGGTTCGGCCAGAATGGACTGCGGCGGAACGACGATGTCGAATGCATCCTCGCCAAATTCCGCGACCGAGAGATAGGCTTCGTTTTCCCAGGCGAGTAGCACATCGCCCAACTGGCGTTGCACGAAAGTGGTCGTCGAGCCGCGCGCGCCGGTGTCGAGCACCGGGACATGGCGGAACAGTTCGCCGATGTAATCCTTGATCTTCTGCTCGTCACCACCGTATTGCTTGTAAGCCCAAGCCCACGCGGCGAGATAGTTCCAGCGAGCACCGCCAGAAGTCTTCGGGTTCGGCGTAATGACCTCAACGCCGTCCTTCACCAGATCGCCCCAGTCCTTGATACCCTTGGGATTGCCCTTGCGCACAAGGAAGACGATGGTTGACGTATAGGGAGCCGAATTGTTGGGCAGACGCTTGCGCCAGTCCTTGTCGATCTTGCCCGAAAGCTCGGCAATGGCATCGATATCGCTTTCAAGCGCCAGCGTAACCACATCGGCCTTGATGCCGTCGATCACCGAGCGCGCCTGCTTGCCCGACCCGCCATGGGATGCGCGAATGGTGACAGTTTCGCCGGTTTCCGCCTTCCAGTGGGCGGCAAAAGCGGCGTTGTAATCCTTGTAGAGTTCACGCGTCGGATCGTAGGACACGTTCAGAAGCGTCTGATCGGCAAGGCTTGCCTGAACCGTTCCAGTCAGCGAAGCCGCAGCCACCAATGCTGCCAAAGTGAGTGAAAATCTCGATATCTTCATGACCGCCTCCATGGTTCATTGGTCAAGACAGTATCAGAGCTCTTTGAAGACAGGATGCCACAAGCCGGTCGTTATTTGAAACGACTTCGAAAAATCTACTCTCCCCTGTCGACCATTACGAAATATTTTTTCCGCCAGGCCTCATAAACCGCCCTTGGACGCAAAGTTCTGGAGCGCGTTTCGATCTGATTGAACCAGATCGGCGCTCTAACTGTTTGTTTTAACGCGCATCACATCCGAAAACCGTTTCGCACTTTTCGGGATGCGTTCTAAACGTACCCTGGTGCAGCCCAACAGGACCAATTACCCATGGAGGTGAGGCCCGGACTGGGGTTGCGGGGGGCAAGTATTCATCCGGGCCTCGGCCAGTCTGACGACCGGCAGGCTAACAACGGGCGAAACCTGTTTCGGTTGCAGGAAATATCGGCAGCCTGGTGATTATTTTTCACAGCCGTATTGCAACCAACTCATGTTCCATGATCGCTCTTGAACGATACCACCGAAGGGGTATTTTCCTGTATCGATTGGCTGACCAGAGGATTTTTCACATGGCATATGGCAAGCGTTACCTCGGTACCCTTTTCTTGATTGCAGCAGGCCCGGCGGTGCTGTTTGCACCGTCCGTTTCAGCGCAGGCTCAGGATGTGAACCCCATCGAGCGGGTCGATTATATCTGCGAACGCGGGGTCGTCGTGCCTGTCACCTATATCCGCAATGGCAGCGCGCCTGGATTTGCTGTCCTCGATGCCGAAGGCAAAATGATTGCGCTGCAATGGCACGACAGTCTCAAGAAATATGTCGCCATCGATGAACAGGACAGCTACCGCTGGAACGACAAGGACGGTCAGGCTGTGCTGAGCCATCTCGAAGCCGATCACACCGCCAAGGAAGTGACGCTGCTGTCAGCCTGCCGTTCGGACGACTCGGAAGAATAGAAATCCTGTCATGGGACGAGGTAATGCTTGTCCCACTGGTTCTGTGGCACTTCATCACCGATATCGTAACGGAACGAAACGATATTGATGTGATCCTCGTCCGTCTTGCAGACGAAGGACAACTTGTACCAGTGCTCGCGGCTGCGGAAGGCAGCGCCATCGGCCTTGATGGAATTCTTTTTGGTCACCGGATCGGAAAAAGCATAGGCCAGAACCTTGTCGACCGAAAATTTCTGTTCCTGCGTGATGCGTTCCATTGCTTCCACGTCGCAACGCTGCTCGAGACGGGTTGCCGGGTCGAGCTTCTCAAGCTGGGCCTTTTCAGAGGCATTCATCGCAAAAGACGGGGAAGCCGCCGCACAGACGAGGAAAAGGCTGGCAATAGCGGACGCAGGCAACAGAACGGACATGAATTTCATCGGACTTTCGGGAACTCCTCGGTACTCACATTATCGGCGGCGATAATAAGCATGATTTGCGGCAATGTACGGATCATCACCGGAAAGTTATCGAAGACCAACCGTAAAAACCGCCATCCCCAAAATTCGTCCCTGCTCATAGACTAATCGTCGCCGTTCGGGCTCAACCCTTCCACATAGGTGCGGTTGCGTCCTTCCTTCTTGGCAGCGTAGAGGACTTTGTCGGCCTTATCGACGGCTTGCCAGAAATCACCCTGCTCCGGCAGACGGACACAGCCGATGCTGCAAGTGACGCTGGTTTCCTTTGCGAGGCGCTGGAACCGGTGCCTCTCGATATTCTGCCGCACGCCCTCCATGAGCTGGAAGAGATTATCGGCATGCATGTCATCGACACAGATCACGAATTCCTCGCCGCCTGTACGCGCAATCAGTGGCCGTTCGCCGATGAGCTTGCGCAGGATTCCGGCGAATTCTTTCAGAACCGCATCGCCTGCTGCGTGACCATAGGCATCATTCAGCGCCTTGAAGTAATCGATATCGCAAACGGCAACCCAGCCCGGAACGCTCTTCTTCGCTTGTGAAAGCGCATTGTAGCGCATTTCCAGTCCGCGCCGGTTGAGAAGTCCCGTCAAGGGATCGCTGTCACGTTCATGCGATAGCTCACCGATACGATCGTAACCGGCAGCCGCCAGCAGGACGAAGCCGGTGATGACCGCTGCAATGGCAGTGGAAAACACCGTCCACTGCCAGAAGACGGTCATCGCGAAATCGTCGCCATCGACATCGCCAAGCAGGGAACGGGCAGTCAGAAGCGTGCGCGGCACAAATTGCAATGCCACCAGAACGAGCATGACCAGCAAAAGCTTGTCGACCAGCGGCCCCTTGAACAGCCGTCGTGCCTGCCATGCAAAAGAAAGGATCAGCGTCGCCATGCCCAGATTGAGCACATAGACCCGCGACAGAAGATTAGGTTCGATATAGCAGTAATACCAGACACCGCCGACGATGAGCGCGAAGCTCAATATGTAGAATGCAGATGTAAGCCGCAAGCCGCTCCTCTGCAGGATACCATAACCGCCGACCAGCGTGCCCCCGACATAAAATGCGGCGGAAAGCACCGTGTTCAGATTGTCGTTCGCAGGAAAATTGCCGAGCTGGACCAGCATTGCAAGGCCGATCAGCAGGAAACACGTGCCGCAGGACGCCAGAAACTTGCGGCCGCGATCGGAAAACCACGCCGAGAAAAAGGCGAGCGAGAACAGCAGCAGAACGGCGGGGAGTACGAACTTCATATAGTCAAACACTAAAATACAATTTCTGGGAGAAGTCTTATTGCGTCCTCTCAGGAAAATTACAATTGAGTAAATTGAAAAGCTTTCATGAACCTGCCATGCGTGCCCGGCAGGGCTGCAAGTCGGAGCGCTGCAACCCGCCGCGCTTTCGCTCTTGATTTCATCGGGCCGTCCGTGTTTGTAACCTGCGAACATTGCCGTGATATTGCGCTATCATATGCGCCACGCAGTCCCGTCGCGAAAGGAAGAGACATGAAGCCCGTTTTCCTGCAACTGCAGTGCTCCCCCGGCAAGACCTATGAAGTTGCCGATACGCTCTTTCAGCGCGAAATCGTCTCCGAACTTTATTCCACCAGCGGCGAGTTCGACCTTCTGGCCAAGATCTACATTGCCGAGGATCAGGATATCGGCAAGTTCATCAATGAGAATGTTCTCGACATCCCGAACATCATCCGCTCGCTGACGACACTGACTTTCACCGCCTTCTGATATCGCCTTCCACAACCGGTAAAGGTTTGATTCACCATTAACGAATTATCATGCCGGCGAAGGGAACCTCTGCTTGCGCTCGCGCATTTCTTGCGTGAAGGGCTTACCTCAAAAAGGGAGGCAGCGAGACAAGTGATGAACGATCTTGGACAGCGGCGGGTATTGGTGGTGGAAGACGAGATTTTCGTTGCCCTCGACGTCGCCGCGACTGTCGAGGACGCGAACGGAACCGTTCTCGGTCCGGTCGGCACCATCCGGCAAGCAATAGATATCATCAATCGCAATGAAGTCGACGCCGCTATTCTCGATGTAAACCTCGCCGATGGCGATGTGGAAGCCGTGCTGGACCGGTTGATGAGCCGCCACGTCTTCGTGGTCATTCACACCGGCGGCGGACTGCCTGCCCGCCTTGCAGCGCGTTATCCGGAAGTGCCCGTCTTCCAGAAGCCGGTCCCGCCATCCGTGCTGACACGCACGCTGGCCTCCGCGCTTGCTTCGCACATGGCCTGACGAGGCAGGATGCGGTCGACATTTCCCGATTTCGCAACCGTGCTGAAGGAAGTCGAGGCTGACACAGGCCAGGCGGGCGATATTCGCGGACCGCAATTCGGTTTTGCTTCTGCCGTCTTCTCCGCCGGCCTCGGCAATACGGTATCGGCACAGCACAAGCCAGACGATCTGGAAAACCTTTTCGACATCGAAAACCTGCCAGAGCCGGAAACCGGACCGGAACAGGAAAGGCAGGCGATAGAAGAGCGCATGCTGAAGCAGTCACCGGATGCGATCCGCCAGGAGCTGGAGCTTCGCCCCGGCCTGACACGATCCGAACTGCAGCGGCGCCGCCGCAGCTTTGCCGCCAGCAATCATCCAGACCGTCTGCCGGAAGAGTTTCGCCCCGCCGCAGAACAGCGGATGAAAACGGCAAATGCCCTGCTCGACACCGCTATGGCCAGCGCACCAGTTTAACGCCAAGCAACTTCCTTACGTTTTCAGCGCAAAATCTTTTGCCTTATAACAATATCGTGCTAGATTAGCTCGTCTGTGCCTGCGAAAGCTGTCGCACGCCGGAACCCTTTCCGTTGTCTGCAAGCCTGCAAACGGTCCCGCAGCTCTCCCCGTACTCGGGGCAAAATTGGGCGATATGGGGCAATTTGCGCTTTGCTCTACAGGAACGGTTCTGTCATATCGACGTTACAAATTAGAATAGTTCCTAAAAGGTTTGAAAATGCCTCCTTATCGTTCGCGTACAACAACCCACGGTCGCAACATGGCCGGCGCGCGCGGCCTATGGCGCGCCACCGGCATGAAGGATGAGGATTTCGGCAAGCCGATTATTGCCGTGGTGAACTCGTTCACCCAGTTCGTGCCCGGCCACGTGCACCTGAAGGACCTCGGCCAGCTCGTCGCGCGCGAAATCGAAAGCGCTGGCGGTGTCGCCAAGGAATTCAACACCATTGCGGTCGATGACGGCATCGCCATGGGCCATGACGGAATGCTCTATTCGCTGCCGTCACGTGAGCTCATCGCCGACTCGGTCGAATATATGGTCAATGCGCACTGCGCCGATGCGATGGTCTGCATTTCCAATTGCGACAAGATCACCCCCGGCATGCTGATGGCCGCTCTGCGCCTCAATATCCCGGTCGTGTTCGTTTCCGGCGGTCCGATGGAAGCAGGCAAGGTCATCTGGGACGATCAGGTCAAGAAGCTCGACCTTGTCGATGCGATGGTTGCCGCTGCCGACGATCATTACACCGACGATCAGGTCAAGGCCATCGAGCGCTCGGCTTGCCCGACCTGCGGTTCGTGCTCGGGCATGTTTACCGCAAACTCGATGAACTGCCTCACCGAAGCGCTCGGCCTGTCGCTGCCGGGCAACGGCTCGACGCTGGCAACCCATGCCGACCGCAAGCGCCTCTTCGTGGAAGCCGGTCATCTGGTTGTCGATCTCGCCCGCCGTTATTACGAGCAGAACGACGAGAGCGTGCTGCCGCGCTCGATTGCGAGCTTCCCGGCCTTTGAAAACGCCATGACGCTCGACATCGCCATGGGCGGTTCGACCAATACGGTTCTGCATCTGCTTGCAGCCGCTCAGGAAGCCGAAATCGACTTCACCATGGCCGACATCGACCGCCTGTCGCGTCGCGTGCCGGTGCTCTGCAAGGTCGCGCCTGCCAATAACACGGTTCACATGGAAGATGTGCACCGCGCAGGCGGCATCATGGGCATTCTCGGCCAGCTCGACAAGGCAGGCCTGATCAATACCGATCTGCCGACCGTGCACAGCGAAACGGTTGCCAAGGCGCTCGATCATTGGGACGTGACCCGCACCAACAGCGAAATGGTGCACAAGTTCTATTCGGCCGCCCCCGGTGGCGTGCCGACGCAGGTTGCCTTCTCTCAGGAGCGCCGTTTCGATCATGTCGATACAGACCGTGAAAAAGGCGTCATCCGCTCCAAGGAACATGCATTCAGTCAGGATGGCGGTCTGGCCGTGCTTTACGGCAATCTGGCCGAAGACGGCTGCATCGTGAAGACGGCAGGCGTGGACGATTCCATCCTGAAATTTTCCGGCCCTGCCCGCATCTTTGAAAGCCAGGATTCGGCTGTGCTCGGCATTTTGAACGGCAAGATCAAGCCGGGCGACATTGTGCTGATCCGCTATGAAGGCCCGCGCGGTGGCCCCGGCATGCAGGAAATGCTCTACCCGACCAGCTATCTGAAGTCGAAGGGTCTGGGTAAGGCTTGCGCGCTCATCACCGACGGACGCTTCTCGGGTGGCTCTTCGGGCCTTTCGATCGGCCACGTCTCGCCGGAAGCGGCCGAAGGTGGCACGATCGGTCTGGTGCGCGAAGGCGATATCATCGATATCGACATTCCGAACCGCAAGATCCACCTCGCCGTTGATGATGCGACGCTGGCTGAACGCCGCGCCGAGCAGGATGCAATCGGCTGGAAGCCAGCAGAGGAACGCAAGCGCAAGATTTCGACCGCGCTGAAGGCCTATGCCTCCATGGCAACCAGCGCTGCCAAGGGCGCGGTGCGGAAATTGCCGGATTGATTGAACTAAAAAAGCAAAAGCCCCGCACATGCGGGGCTTTTTCCATTTTATAAACTTTTATTATTGCTGCGCTTTCTCCACAGCAGGCATCAGATCGTTCTTCACTGACTCCGGCGTAAACGGCCCGACATGCTTGTAGACGATCTTGCCGTTCTGATCGACGAGGAAGGTTTCTGGCACCCCGTAAACGCCCCATTCGATGGCTGAGCGCCCGGCGCGGTCGGCACCGACTGCGGCAAAGGGATTACCGAGATCGCCGAGGAAACGGCGCGCATTTTCCGACTGGTCCTTGTAATTGAGGCCAACCACGCGGACGCGCTCATCCTTGGCGATTTCCATCAAGAGCGGATGCTCCTGACGGCAGGGAACGCACCACGATCCCCAGACATTCACCAGTGTCAGCTTGCCTTTAAAATCTTCGCTGTTGAGGCCGGGAACAGGCGCGCCATCGCGCACCAGACCTTCGACAGGCGGCAGGTTCGTCTGCGGCGCATCCTTGCCGATCAGCGCGGAAGGGATCGTCGTATTGTCCTTGCCCGACAGAAGCTGGACCGCAAACACCGCCGCCAGTCCGACGAAAATCGCCAGCGGCAGCAGGGCAACCCATGTGGAGCGCTTTTTCGGCGCGGCTGGCTTCTCGGTCGTTTCTGTCATTGTGCTTTACCAGGGGCTTTTGCAGAGCGGCGGCGCACGCCCTGCGCCTCAAGCCGCTTCAGTTCGTTTTTCTGGATACGCTGATCGATCAATATCCAGCCAATGGTGACGACGAGTGCCGCGACCGTGATGCCATACGAGGCGAGAACAAAGCCGAGGTGATTCATAGCGCGCCCTCCTGTGCTTTGCGATTGCGGTCGGCATTCCGTGCGGCAAGCTTTTTCATCGACGCGACGCGACGGCGCCAGATTTCATTGCGCATGGCCATCATGTGCAGAGTGAAAAACAGAAGCGAAAAGCCGATAGCCATCACGAAAAGCGGGCGCAGCATGGATGCATCGATGGTGGGGCCGTCCATGCGGAACACCGAAGCTGGCTGGTGCAGCGTGTTCCACCAGTCGACCGAGAATTTGATGATCGGGATATTGATGAAGCCGACCAGCGTGAGCACGGCCACAGGTTTGGCGCTTTTCGCCGGATCGTCCATGGCGCGCGACAGCGCGATAATGCCAAGATACATCAGGAACAGCACGAAAACCGAAGTCAGCCGCGCATCCCACACCCACCATGTGCCCCACATAGGCTTGCCCCAGAGCGAACCTGTGGCAAGCGCAAGCGCGGTGAATACGGCACCGAGCGGAGCGGCGGCGCGGATCGACACATCGGCCAGCGGATGCCGCCAGACCAGCGTGCCCAGCGCCGACACAGCCATGATCGAGTAGCACATCATGGAAAGCCATGCGAAAGGCACATGGATATACATGATGCGGACCGTCATGCCCTGCTGGTAATCCTCCGGCGACTGGACGAAGACCATATAGAGGCCAGCCGCCAGAAACAGCACCGAAAGCACGGCCAGCCATGGCAATAGCCTGCCTGCAAAGGCAAGGAAGCGCGTGGGATTGGCCAGATCGAGCCAGCTCGTGGTTTTAACGGTGTCTCTGGTCATGTCTTTTTCCATGGCCTATACTTACCTTCCGCCCCCATGCCGTTCAATTGACCGTAATCAACTGCGTCAATCCGCCGAACTTGATCGTTTCCGAAAACCGGTTCCCACTTTTCGGGATCATGCTCAATCCGCCGAACTTTTCAGCGCTGCGCTCGCGGCCAGAGGCCCGAGAACGGCAAAGAACAGGGTGAGTGCTGCAAGAATGAGGAATGGCGCCAGAAAGGGCGCATTGTCTACTGTCGCTCCGTGCGAAGCTGATACACCGAAAATGAGCACCGGAATGGTGAGCGGCAGAACGATCACCGACACCAGCAATCCGCCACGCGGCAGCGCCACGGCAAGGGCTGCACCCACTGCGCCGATGAAGGCGATGGCGGGGGTTCCCACAAGAAGCGTCAGCGATGTTGCGCCGATTGCCGATGCATCCATGTTCATGAACAGGCCGAGCATCGGCGATGCGATCACCAGAGGCAGCACGCTTGCCACCCAATGGGCCACGCATTTCACAAAAACCGTGAAGGCCAGCATGTGACTGTCCGCGCCGATCAGCAGCAGGTCGAGCGAACCATCCTCGCGGTCGGCCTGAAACAGCCGGTCGAGCCCCAGAAGCGTTGCCAGCAATGCGCCGATCCACAGCATAGCGGGGCCTATGCGCGCCAGAAGATTGAGATCAGGCCCGACGCCGAAGGGCATGACGGCAATGACCGCGAGGAAGAACAATATGCCGATCAGCGCGCCGCCACCGGCGCGGAAACTGAGGCGCATGTCTCTCAGGAAAAGCGCCAGCATCAGGCAGCCTCGACTGAACAGGCGGCCATGTCGAGCGCGCTGACGCCTTCAAGGCCAAGAGGAATATGCGTTGCGGCGACGATCATGCCGCCTTCCCGCATATGTCCGCGCATGATTTCTGCAAAGCGGGCTTCGGACGCCTTGTCGAGACCGGCGGTCGGTTCATCGACGATCCAGAGCGGACGATGGCTGACCAGAAGCTTGGCGATGGAAACACGGCGCTTCTGCCCCGTCGACAGATAACCGAACGGCAGATGCTCCACACCGGGCAGATCGACGGCTTCCAGCGCCGCATTGATCTCCGGTTGCGCGGCACCGTTGAACTTCTGCCAGAAGGACAGGTTCTCACGCACGCTGAGCGCCGGTTTCATCGCATTCTGGTGTCCGAGGTAATGGCAGGCGGCGCGCACCGGCAAAACTGTGCCATCCTCGCGAAGCTCAACCTTGCCCGCTTCGGGCTGAAGCAGGCCGCAGATGATTCGCAGCAGCGTGGACTTGCCCGAGCCATTCGGTCCGGTCACCACCAGCGCCTCGCCTTCACTGAGAGCAAAAGACAGGCCAGCGAAAATCGTTTCGCCGCCTCTCTCGCCCGCCAGATTTTCGGCTTCCAGCCGCATTTTATACCCTCTAAGCCCCGATGGATAATTGCCAGACCAATAGAACCGGAACCCCGGAAGGTCTACGGAAAGGCATCGCAACATTTCGCCGCAAGGGGCCGAATTCACGATATTCTGTCTGGAATCGTTTTAGAAAACTCTCTATATGAGGGCTACCACGCCAGCGGTCGGCGTGGAAACCATTTTTGGCCGATCTCAACCTGTTGCCCTTAAGGACGCAGGCATCGGGACGGACAGCGGAAATGACTGCACCCGCACCTTGGCGCGTCCTTGAAACGCAGCAGAGGCGTTCGTCCTGGTTTTCCGGCCAGTAGCATGAAGGACGAACGCAGTGTCGCACATCGACAGCTTTAAATGCCGCAAAACCCTTACCGTAGGCGGTAAGGATTATGTTTATTACAGCCTGACCGAAGCCGAAAAGAACGGCCTCGAAGGCGTTTCCAAGCTTCCCTTCTCCATGAAGGTTCTGCTCGAGAACCTGCTCCGCTTCGAGGACGACCGCTCCGTCAAGAAGTCGGACATCGAAGCTGTTGCCAAGTGGCTGAACGACCGCGGTTCCGCAGGCGCGGAAATCGCCTACCGCCCGGCCCGCGTGCTGATGCAGGACTTCACCGGCGTTCCTGCCGTCGTTGACCTTGCAGCCATGCGCGACGGCCTCAAGGCGCTCGGCGGCGATCCGGAAAAGATCAACCCGCTCGTTCCCGTCGATCTCGTCATCGACCACTCGGTCATCGTCGACGAATTCGGCAATCCAAGCGCATTCAAGGCCAATGTGGACCTCGAATATCAGCGCAATGGCGAACGCTACCGCTTCCTCAAGTGGGGCCAGCAGGCATTCAAGAACTTCCGCGTCGTACCGCCTGGCACCGGCATCTGCCATCAGGTGAACCTCGAATATCTGGCCCAGGCTGTCTGGACCAAGGAAGAAGACGGCGAAACCGTTGCCTATCCTGACACCTGCGTCGGCACCGACAGCCACACCACCATGGTTAACGGCCTTGGTGTTCTGGGCTGGGGTGTTGGCGGCATCGAAGCTGAAGCAGCCATGCTCGGCCAGCCGGTTTCCATGCTTCTGCCGGAAGTCGTCGGCTTCCGCCTGACCGGCAAGATCAAGGAAGGCGTGACCGCGACCGACCTCGTTCTCACCGTCACGCAGATGCTGCGCAAGAAGGGCGTCGTCGGCAAGTTCGTCGAGTTCTTCGGCGAAGGTCTCGAAAACATGACGCTGGCCGACCGTGCGACCATTGCAAATATGGGTCCGGAATATGGCGCAACTTGCGGCTTCTTCCCGGTTGACCGCGAAACGCTCAACTACATGAACACCACCGGCCGCGACGAGCATCGCATCGAACTCGTCGAAGCTTATTGCCGTGCACAGGGCATGTGGCGCGACAAGGGCGCTGCCGATCCGGTCTTCACCGACATTCTCGAACTCGACATGGGCGACGTCGTTCCGTCGATGGCCGGTCCGAAGCGTCCGGAAGGCCGCATCGCGCTGGAAAACATCGCTTCCGGTTTCGCCACCTCGCTCGAAAGCGAGTACAAGAAGACCACCGGCCAGACCACGCGCTATGCCGTTGAGGGCGAAGACTATGATCTCGGCCATGGCGATGTGGCGATTGCCGCCATCACGTCCTGCACCAACACCTCGAACCCGAGCGTGCTGATCGCTGCCGGTCTTCTGGCCCGCAACGCGGTTGCCAAGGGCCTCAAGACCAAGCCTTGGGTCAAGACCTCGCTTGCTCCCGGTTCCCAGGTCGTTGCTGCCTATCTCGAATCCGCTGGCCTCCAGAAGGATCTCGACGCGCTCGGCTTCAACCTCGTCGGCTTCGGCTGCACGACCTGCATCGGCAATTCCGGTCCGCTGCCTGCTCCGATCTCCAAGACGATCAACGAAAAGGGCCTGATCGCGGCTGCCGTTCTTTCCGGCAACCGTAACTTCGAAGGTCGCGTTTCGCCGGACGTGCAGGCAAACTACCTTGCTTCGCCGCCGCTCGTCGTCGCCCACGCTCTTGCCGGTACGGTCACCAAGGACCTGACCAAGGAGCCGCTCGGCGAAGATCAGAACGGAAATCCGGTGTTCCTCCGCGACATCTGGCCTTCCTCTCAGGAAATCCAGGAATTCATCGCCAAGAACGTCACCCGCAAGATTTTCTCCGAAAAATATGCGGACGTGTTCAAGGGCGACGAAAACTGGCAGGCCGTTCAGGTTCCTGCGGGCCAGACCTATGCATGGGACGACAACTCGACCTATGTGCAGAACCCGCCTTACTTCGTCGGCATGGGCAAGTCGGCTGGCACGATCGGCGACGTCAAGGGTGCCCGCATTCTGGGTCTCTTCGGCGACAAGATCACGACCGACCACATTTCGCCTGCCGGTTCCATCAAGGCGCAGTCGCCTGCTGGCAAGTATCTCATCGACCATGGCGTCGGCATTGCCGACTTCAACCAGTACGGCACGCGCCGCGGCAACCATGAAGTGATGATGCGCGGCACCTTCGCAAACATCCGCATTCGCAACCACATGCTGGGCGAAAACGGACGTGAAGGCGGCTACACCATCCACTATCCGTCGAAGGAAGAAACCTCGATCTATGATGCTGCCATGCAGTACAAGGCCGAGGGCGTGCCGCTCGTCGTCTTCGCTGGCGTCGAATACGGTAACGGTTCTTCGCGTGACTGGGCTGCCAAGGGCACCAACCTGCTCGGCGTCAAGGCCGTGATCGCGCAGTCCTTCGAGCGTATCCACCGCTCCAACCTCGTCGGCATGGGCATTGTGCCTTTCGTCTTCGAGGAAGGCACAAGCTGGCAGACGCTCGGCCTCAAGGGCGACGAGATGGTCTCCATCGAAGGTCTTGCAGATGTACGTCCGCGCCAGAAGGTCGAAGCTTCCATCACTTTTGCCGACGGCACGGTGAAGAAGGTTCCGCTCATCTGCCGCATCGATACGCTGGACGAGCTCGACTACATGAAGAATGGCGGCATCCTGCAGACCGTTCTGCGCGATCTGGCTGCTTAATCAGCAAAGCATAAAAATCAGAAGCCGCCGGAGAAATCCGGCGGCTTTTTTTATTTTGGAGCAGACATGGAGTCTATCGACCTGATCGGATCATTTCCCTGACTTTCACCGCTTTTTCAAAGTGATCGAGGGTATGGGTCTTGATCCACCACTCGGCAGCCTCCATGAGCAGTTCCGGGTCCGTGTTCTTGTTGGCAAAGAAGGCATAGAACGAAATACCGACCTGCTCGCCCTTTTTCGCTATCTTCTCATCGCAAATTGCGATGGCTTTTTCTCTCAAGCTCGATCTCATGTTCAACCAGTCTCGCTTCCGCACAATCTCTTGTGGCTGATTTTGATAGGAGATTCGCAACCTCTGCGAATCTCACCGCAACGTGAATTCCTATTGATTACAGGACTTCTTACATAATAGATGTCAGCGACAATTATTGCAGGATGAAACGAAGTGATACTCCACGCCCCCTTCTATGGGACAGGTTCATGGCTTACCGGTGAGCATTTGCCCGGCTGGCGTAGCATCTGTGCCGTTCTGGGGCTGGCATTCACCGGCTGCATCTCCATGCAGGGACAGGCCAAGGCACAGGACAGCAACAAGAAGACCGCCGTTCTGGAGCTCTACACCAGCCAGGGCTGCAAGTCCTGCCCTCAGGCTGACCAGAATTTCGCGAAATATGCCGACGATCCCAATGTTCTGGCGCTGTCGTTCCACGTCAATTACTGGGATTATATGGGATGGCGCGACACGCTTGCCACCCAGGAGAACACCGACCGGCAGAACGCCTATCGCAATTCTTTCAATGCGCGCATGATCTATACGCCGCAAGCCATCATCAATGGCACGGTGGAAGTCAACGGTCGCGACAGGGAAGCCGTTAAGGCACAGATTGCAGCCAACAAGCTGGACGTGCCGGTTTCGATCACACAGCTTGATGACGGGCGCCTGTCCATCGAAATTGGCGCAGGCAAGAAGCCGGAAGCGCCCGTGCATGTGGTCCTGTTCTATTTCCGCGATTCCGTGACCATTCCGATCACCGAGGGTGAAAATGCCGGTCAGGCTGTCACCTATCGCAATACGGTTCGCGATACGAATACGATTGGCATGTGGGATGGCAAGCCGCTGAAGATCGAAATCCCGGCTTCTGAACTGAAACGCAAGGATGTTTCGGGCTGTGCCGTGGTGCTGCAGGAAACGCGCGACGACAATTCGCTCGGGCCCATCCATGGCGCTGCCATGTTCAAGCAGAAGAAGCCGATCGGCCTCTGAGCTTTCTGCGATCCTCACAGCTCCCGCGTGATTTACAGCGAGAAATGCGCTTCGATCAGATCGAACAGATTTTTCATTTTGGGCTGATGTAGCGTCGGGCACCTGGGCGCGTGTTGCAACTTGGTTCAGCGGAGGCTGGAGAAGGTTGGTTCGGCTCGGGCAGTCCTTTGGGCGGGGGGCTTGGGGTCGGACATACCCGAACCGAACCGTCTCAGGCAACGTGTAGATGCTGAAGCCATAATCAGGCTGGAATGCGAAGCTGACAAGGCGAAAATGTGGCCGACAATCACCATTGCAAACAGGCATTCTCTTTTCGTGAATAACTAATATAGAGCCTTTAACCCCTATTTATTGGGTCTTTTCCCGGTGAATAATTGGTGGCGAAAGCGAGCCCGCAAAAGCCTCCCCTTGAAATTGCTTCACAAAAGCATCACCCTGTTGTCATGCGCCGGTTCGGTTCGCTTCTTCGCCATTGCCGAATATCCAAACCGGCTGCGCGCAGTTTGTTTATGAGCCTGCCCGATTTTCGGTCCGTGCTCTGCAAAAGGCTGAAAGGAAGGAAATGGATACGTCAAGCGCAGCGAATGAGGATTTGTCATCCCCTTCTCCCTCGTCTGCTTCGCCAAAGGTCGTTCCTCTCGACCGTGCGCGATCTGCTCCCGTCAGTTTCAACCGGCATGAACTCGGAAAAATCCTGAACATTTACGGCCGCATGGTCGCCTCCGGCACGTGGCGCGATTATGCCATCGATCATCTGGCCGACCGCGCCGTGTTCTCCATCTTTCGTCGGGCAAGCGAGATACCGCTTTTTCGTATCGAGAAAAATCCGAAGCTGGCGCACAAGCAGGGTGCCTATTCGGTCATTGCTGCAAGCGGGCTTATCATGAAGCGCGGCCACGAGCTGGAACGGGTGTTGCGCGTGTTCGACAAGAGCCTCAAGCTCGTGAAAAGCTGATCCTTCATATAGGGATATTTGACAACCCAATTTTCCAAACCGACCCTTCGACAAGCGCAGGGTGAGGGCGTTGTGGCGGAATTAAACCTTGCAGATTAGACTCCCCTCATCCTGAGAAGTCGTTGAAAACGGCGTCTCGAAGGGTCGAGGAATCAGGCGCACGGGCAATCAGCAGAAAGATGATTTATGAAAGCGGCGGCGTACCCGGCTCGATTGAACGCCCGCCATTGAGCGGCAGCTGCATCAGCACCGTGTCCAGCCAGCGCCCGTGCTTGAAGCCGGAGCCCTCGATACGTCCGCAATGGGTGAAACCAAGGCTCTCATGCAGCTTGACCGAACCGATATTGTGTTCGCCATCGCCGATCACCGCAAGCAATTGCCGGAACCCCAATGCGGAAATACGCTCGATAAGTTCGCGCAGGAGGAGCTTGCCGATGCCCTTTCCCTTCGCATCCGGAGCGATATAGATCGAATCCTCCGCAAGCCAGCGATAGGCAGGCCTGACGCGGAAATAACTCGCATAGGCATAGCCCAGAACCCTGCCGTCCTCCTCCGCGACGAGGATCGGAAAGCCCTGTTCCACGAATGCTTCAAAACGCTTCACCATTTCGTCCATTGTCGGTGGCTCGATCTCATAGGAGCCGGCGCCGGTCAGAACGGCTTCCGTATAGATTGCGGTGATCGTTTCGATATCGGCAGGCTGAAAATCACGAATGACGGGCATGGGAGGAACCGGAGTAAAGTGTTTTGATAAGGCTTCCACCATGCATCAGTAATCATATGGACAAAAGCAAAAAGGGCAGCGTTTCCGCTGCCCTTTTATTCAGTCGCTCTTCTGCCAATTAGTCGCGGTTGCCCATGAACTGCAGCAGGAAGGTGAACATGTTGATGAAGTCGAGATAGAGACGCAGCGCGCCCATGACGACCTTGCGGCCATGCGCATCCGAAGAATCGCCTTCGTAGTACATTTCCTTGATCGACTGCGTGTCGTAGGCGGTGAGGCCTGCGAAGATCAGAACGCCGATCACCGAGATCGCGAACTGCAGCGCGGTGGAGCCGAGGAAGATGTTGACGACCGATGCGATAATGAGGCCGAACAGGCCCATGATCAGGAACGAGCCCATGGCGGACAGGTCGCGCTTGGTCGTGTAACCGTAGAGCGACAGCGCGCCGAAGGAGGCAGCCGTCACGAAGAAGGTGCGGACGATGCTCTGGCCGGTGAAGACCAGGAAGATCGACGACAGCGACAGGCCGACGAGAGCTGCATAGCCCCAGAAGACGGCGTTAGCGGTCGAGACCGAAAGGCGCTCGATGCGGAAGCTCAGGAAGAACACTGCCGCGAGCGGCGCAAGCATCACAACCCAGCGAAGCGGGGACGTGTAGAGCGCCACACCGAGACCGGTGAGCATCTTGCCGTTAGCAAGCTGCGCGACGGCTGCGGACGGGTCCGTGGTCGTTGCGAGTGCTGCAACGGCAAATGCGGCAAGGCCGGTAACGGCCAAGCCGATAGCCATCATGTTATAAACGCCAAGCATATAGCTGCGCAGGCCCTGATCGATGCCCGCATCAGCACGAGCGCCGCCTACCGGCCTCTGCTGTGCCTGAATATTGCGAAAGTCAGCCATGACTTAAATCCTCTTGCCATGTCCCGTCCGGTGTCGGGGCGCTCAAAAGACCGAGCCGCCGCCAGGCGCCGCTGGCGGGACCCCAGCATGCCTGCCTGACATTATGGGGATTTCGGCCTTCGCGTACAAGTACCACCTGTAAAAAAACGTGATGCAGCCGTGCGGACGCGCAAACGCATTATCCATAATATCCAACGGCTTACGTTTTCTCACCCTTCCGTATTGCAAATCGTTCATATGGTTCTGAGCACCTGTGCGGGCTTCTGGCCGAGAACGCGCCATGTCCCCGCCAGGCCGAAACCGACAGTCAGCACCAGCGCTATGGCAACGGTCATCAGCGCGACATCGGGCAGGAAGCTTGCTTTCAGCTTCATGATTTCGACCACGACATACCAGCCAGCCGCGCTGCCGGCGACGAGTGCGAAGAGCGCCGTTGCAAGCCCGAGCAGCATATATTCAAGCACATAGGCCGTAATCAGCGTGCCGCGCGTGGCGCCCAGCGTCTTCAGCACCACTGCGTCGTGAACGCGGGCACGGTTACCGGCTGCGAGCGCTCCACCCAGTACCAGAACCGAAGCGGCGAGCGCGATGGAGGCAGCGGCACGGATGGCGGTTGCAAGCTGGCTGATGAGATCATTCGCGACATTGAGCGCATCGGTCACACTGACAGTCGTGACAGCGGGCCATGTCTTTGTGACCTGCCGCAGCACATCAGGCGCAAGGTTCTTCTGGCTGTCTGGAATGGTGAGCGTCGCCAGCCACGTCGCTGGCGCACCGGCAAAGGTATTGGGCGAAAACACCATGACGAAGTTCATCGCAAGCGTTTCCCATTGAACCTGCCGGAAGCTTGCGATCTTCGCATTGATGTTGCGGCCAAGCACATTGACCGTCACCGTGTCGCCCAGCTTCAGGCCCAGTTCCTTGCCTTCACGCTCCGCGAAGGACACCAGCGGTTCGCCGCTATAATCGGCTGGCCACCATTCGCCTTCCGTCAGCGTCGAGTTTTCGGGAACCGTATCGGAAAAGGTTATGCCGCGGTCGCCGCGCAGCACCCAGGCTGCTTCCGGCGGGATGGTCATATCGCGCACATTGGTGCCATTGAAGGCAACGATGCGTCCGCGCAGCATCGGACCGGAAGTGAGCTTGCCATCAGGCACGATGCCGCTGACCAGCTTGGTGAAATCACCGATGTCGCGGTTCTGAATATCGACGAAGAAGAAATCGGGCGCCTGCGCCGGGATGTTTTCCGTCACCTGGCGGCGCAAGTTGCCGTCGATCAGCGCGATTGCCACCATCAGCGTCAGGCCAAGGCCAAGCGAAAGCACCACGGAGGGCGTGAGCGCGCCGGGACGATGGATGTTGCCGACTGCGAGCCGAAGTGCTGTCGAACGCACGCGCGGAACCCGGCGGGCAAGCCAGCGGATACCGTCGGCGACAAGCCGCAGCACGCCGAAAGCCGCGATGGCCGAGACGATGAAGATGGCGGCGATGCGTCGATCATAGGCGACGTAAAGCGCCAGCCCGGCGAGAGCTGCAATCAGCAGAACCGCCAATCCAAGGTAAAGCAGCGGTGGCAGGCCACGCTGCTCAAAACCCTGCTCGCGGAAAAGCGCCGTCGCCGGAATATCCCGCGCCCTGCCAAGCGGAATGATGGCAAAAGCAAGCGTGGTAATGAGCCCGAAGACGGCGGCAAGTGCCAGCGCACCGGGGAAGAAACCGCCGCCACCGGCGACCGGCAGATAATTGGCAAGCGCCATGGCAGCGGCATAGGGGATAATCGCCGCCAGTATCAGCCCGAGAACAATGCCGATCAGGCCGATCACCATGATCTGCACGAGATAGACCAGCACGGCGAAGCGCGCAGGCGCGCCGAGCGACTTGAAGGTGGCGATCACGCCGCGCTTGCCGTCAAGATAGGCGCGCACCGCATTGGCGACGCCGACACCGCCGACGATCAGTGCTGTCAGCCCCACCAGTGTCAGGAATTGCGAGAAGCGCTCGATATTGGCGCTCAGCGCCGGAGCGGCATTGGCGCGGGAGCGAATGTTCCAGCCTGCATCGGGGAAATCGGCAGCAGCCTGCCGCCTGACTTCGGCAATTGCTGCATCCGGCGCGCCGTCAGGAAGCGCAACCTTGTAGATATGATCGACAAGGCTACCCGGTTGAATGAGACCGGAAGCGCGCAGGCCATCCAGCGAAACCAGAAAGCGCGGCGCAAAATTGAAACCCGAGGAAAGCAGGTCCGGCTCGCTCTCGATCAGGCCGCGCAGCTCAAACGTCTGCGAACCGAGCAGAACTTTTGCACCCAGCGACAGGTCCATGCGATTGAGGAAATCCTGACTGACGGCAGCACCATAAATGCCGCCTTTCTCACGGGTCATGTCAGCGAGCGATTGCTGCGGCTGGGCCTTCAGTTCGCCGTAAAGCGGATAGGCAGCGTCGACAGCCTTCACCTCGACCAGCGACTGGTCGGAGCCATCGGGCATGCGCGCCATGGAGCGCATGGTTGCGCTTTCCGCCATTCTGCCCTGCTTTTCGATGAAGGCGCGCTCTTCCGCCGTCACTTCCCTCTGATTGAGCGCAAAGCTGACATCGCCGCCGAGAATGCTCTGACCTTCCGAAGCGATGCCGGTGCTAACCGACCGCGCCACCGAATTGACGCCGCCGATTGCGGCAACGCCAAGCGCGATACAGGCGAGGAAAATATAGAAACCGGACAGGCCGCCGCGCATTTCACGCAGCGCAAAGCGGAGAGCAAGCGAGAACGACTTTGCCGCACTCATGCGCCAGCCGCCAGCGGTTCGAGAACGGAGGCGCCCGGTGCAGGCTCTTCGATCCGGCCAGAGCGCACCGGGATTTCGATGTCGCAGCGCGCCGCAAGCGCCGGGTCATGGGTGACAAGCACCATGGTCAAGCCGTTTTCGCGCTGCTTGGCGAACAGAAGATCGGCAATCTGGCGCCCCGTCGTGGTGTCGAGATTGCCGGTCGGCTCATCCGCGATCAGGATTTTCGGGCTTGGCGCGAGTGCGCGCGCAATCGCAACGCGCTGCTGTTCGCCACCGGAAAGTTCCGATGGATAATGGGTGAGCCGCTCGCCAAGGCCAACGGCGCGCAATTCGCGTTCGGCCACATCAAAAGCATCTCTGCGCCCGGCCAGCTCCAGCGGCACGGCGACATTTTCGAGCGCAGTCATGTTGGGAATGAGGTGAAAGGACTGGAACACGATGCCGATATTGGCACCACGGAAAGCGGCAGCCTGATCTTCGCTCATCTGGCTGATCGTCTCTCCGGCAATCTTCACAGTTCCGTTATCGACATGCTCGAGACCAGCCAGAACCATCAGCAGCGTCGACTTGCCGGAACCGGACGGACCAACGATGCCAACCGACTGTCCCTGCGATATATGAAGGGAAACGCCCTTCAGCACATGCACCGATGAGGCGGCGTGACCAAGGGTTAGATGAACGTTCTCAAGTTCGATAATCGGGCCAACAACCTGTTCCGTCACGCGGTTTTTATCCTATATGAATCTTTAGAACCAAACAGCGCGCCACAAATTTGAACTTATGTTGCGCCAATTATTGAAGAGAAGTCCGGCGGGCCATTTGCCCACAGCCCCTCAAATATGGGTTTTCGACGATGCGTTTCAAACTCTCAATTCCGGCATGGCTTCCGATTTTTGCGGCGATTGCGTCTTTTATGGCGGCAAGCCCCATCATTGCGGCAAGCGCGCAGGAAGATCCGACCGGCCTCGAAGACGCACTGCCGACCGAGCAGCTTTCACAGGTCAAGATCGTCGGCTTCGGCGACAGCCTGATGGCGGGCTATCTGCTGCCGTCCAATGCCGCCTTTCCGCAGCAGCTTGAAAAGGCACTCAACGACAAGGGTATCGAGGTTTCGATCGAGAATGCGGGCGTATCGGGCGACACGACCACGGGCGGGCTTTCGCGCATCGACTGGTCCGTTCCCGATGGCACCGATCTCGTGATCCTTGAACTGGGGGCGAATGACGCGCTGCGCGGCATCGAACCCGACATTACTGAAAAGAATCTCGACGAGATGCTGGCGCGCCTGAAGCAGCGCGGCATTTCGGTCATTCTTGCCGGCATGATGGCTCCTCCCAACATGGGCAAGGACTATGCCGCCAGGTTCAACCCGATCTATCCCACGCTGGCACAGAAATATGGCGTGCCGCTCTACCCGTTTTTCCTCGACGGTGTAGCAACCAAGAAGGATTTTCTGCTCGAGGACGGAATGCACCCCAACGAAAAGGGCGTCGAAACGATGGTGTCTAACTTTATGCCTACTATCGAAAAGAGCCTGACGAACATGCAAAACAAGGGGACATCGGGAGGCTGACGCCGGTCGGGAGCATAAACAGCTTGCTCCCGGACTCAAACTTTGATTCGCTGAGTTTGCATCAACTTAACCGAATCAATTCGGACAGGTCGATGCTTTGACTCTCTAGGTTAGAGTGTCCTTTACGCATCCTTTGGATGCCCGGCGCTCTGGCATGGAACGCTTCGAGGAGGATGCCTTATGCCGCGTCTTTTCACTGCCCTCGAAATCCCGCGCGACGCCGCGCTTTCGCTCTCGTTGTTGCGAGGCGGTCTCCCCGGCGCACGCTGGATTGATGTCGAAAACTACCACATAACGCTGCGTTTTATCGGAGATGTGGAAGGCCACGTGGCCGACGAGGTTGCCAATGCGCTTGATCGCGTGCGGCGGCCTGAATTCATGCTCAACCTGTCGGGTGTCAATGCTTTCGGCTCCAAAAAACCGCACAGCATCTATGCGGGTGTATCCCCCTCGCCTGACCTCAACGCTTTGCAGGCGGAAATCGAACGTATCTGCCAGCGGCTTCACATTCCCGCCGATCCGCGCAAGTTCACGCCCCATGTGACACTGGCGCGGTTGAGAAATCCCCGCATCGAGGATGTGGTGCATTATCTCTCCTCACGCGGCAACTTCGCGACGCTGCCCTTCAAGGTGGGACGGTTCGTGCTGATGTCGTCACGTGATTCCGTGGGTGGCGGACCTTACATCGTGGAGGAAGCCTGGCCTTTGGTTGCCCGTTCCGGCCAGAACTGGTCGGCAAGCGCGATGGAAGCTGCCAGAACCATTCGGTAAACCTTTTCAAAATCCCCGGTCCCGCCATAATAGGGATCGGGGACTTCAACCGCCCGTCCTTCTGCGATCTCGGTGAAAAGCCCGATATGCGCGCTTGCATTTGCGGGCCTGCGCTCAGCGATCATCCGCATATTGTAACGGTCCATCCCAAGGATCAGGTCAAAGCGACTGAAATCACCGGCGATGAGCTGGCGGCAGCGCTGTGCGGAAATATCAAGACCATGACGCGCTGCAACGCTGATGGAGCGTTCATCCGGTTCCTCGCCGGTATGGTAGCCATTGGTTCCGGCAGAATCGACCCGCACGTGGCGAATGCCGCGTTTTTCCAGCACATGGCCCATCACACCTTCGGCAAGCGGAGAACGGCAGATATTGCCTGCGCAAACAAATAAAATGCTGGCTGGGACTTGTGCGGCTACAGATACGATCACGGAACTCTCGCGCTCATGATAAGTTAGTTCAGGAACCGCAACATAGGCGAAAGACGATGGCACGCAACCAGCTGACGGAAAATGAACTGAACGAAGCGCTCACCGAACTGGATGGCTGGCAGAAGGTCGAGGGACGCGAGGCGATTGCCAAAAGCTTCAAGTTCAAGGATTTCAATGCCGCCTTCGGTTTCATGGCGCGCGCAGCACTCCATGCGGAAAAGCTCGATCATCACCCTGAATGGTTCAATGTCTACAACCGCGTCGATGTTACGCTCGCCACCCATAGCGAGAACGGTATTACGGAACTCGACATCAAGCTTGCGCACAAGATGAACGCCATAGCCTGAATTTAGAGCTTTGAAATATAGACATAAATCTTCCGGCGGTCATAGTTGAAGCTGCCGTCGGGGTTACGGCTGGAATAGGGAAGAACGCGGGTAAGATTAACGCGATCCTGCCAGCTCTGCCCGAGTTTTCCGCCATGGACGCCGCGGATATGGACATCGCCAAGCGAAATGGCAGCATGGAAAATATGCCCGGCCTGAACGTCATAAAAGCCGATTGCCTGACCGAAAGGCAGCGCTGAATAACCGTTCCATTGTTCGCCCGCCCTGAAATTCAGGATGGGTATCCAGTTCTGGCTGGACGTACCGCGTAGTGTGTTGAGCGAAATTCCGGCTCCGAAGAGAAACCGCAGATAGACGGCGGCATCGTAGCATCCCGCCTCCGACAGATCGACGGTGATGTAATTGTCTTCGCTTCCGGCAGCCTGATTGCCACGAAACAGCCGTGTTGAACGGTCGCTGCGGATGAAGTTTTCCCCATAGCCGGTCAAATGCATCAAAACCTCCATTCGTTCGGCATCGCTCCAGCACGGTCCAAGCCGTTTGGTGAGCAATCCGGTCGAACCTGTATTTTGGGGATTTGATGCGGGCGTTGTAGCTGATGCTTCTTGCAGGTGACCTGGGTGATGGAATCATCATGGTCTTGCAAGGACAGCACAAACTCCCCATTTTCTATCGGTCACAACCCGTATTCAACGATTGGAAGCGGGACGACAGGAGTTGAACGAGAATGGATGACGTCAGAATCGGTGAAATCCTCGAACCCGGAAACGAGAGCGAATTCAAGAAGCGCAGCGAACGGGTGAAGAGCGGATTCTGGAAGGCTGCGCGCCGTGCCGGTCGCATGGTGCCGTTCATGGATGAGGTGGTGGCAGCCTATTATTGTGCCCTCGACCAGAAGACGCCGACCCGCGTGCGCATGACGCTGATGGCGGCGCTCGCCTATTTCGTCCTGCCCTTCGACGCCATTCCAGACATTCTGGCCGGTATCGGCTTCACCGATGACGTTGCCGTGCTGATGGCAGCGCTGACAGCCGTTCGTGCCCACATCACGCCTGCGCACCGGCTCGCCGCACGGCAGGCGCTCGAGGATGAGGGAGTAAGGGAGTAAGGGAGTAAGGGAGTAAGGGAGTAAGGGAGTAAGGGAGTAAGGGAGTAAGGGAGTAAGGGAGTAAGGGAGTAAGGGAGTAAGGGAGTAAGGGAGTCTGATCACAGCTATGTGATTCCGACAAGCCTGCATCATTTACGCCCGCTTTTCCCCTTATTTTCCTATTCCCGTACTCCCCTATTCCCTTATTCCCCTTTTAACATACTGCCCTATTCCCCTACTCCCTTCGCCAAAGACAAACTCTCGCCGCTTTCTTTTCATTCAACTGGAACCAAGGGATGGCGGGGCGACTTAGCTGCTCATTCAAGTTTTCTTTCGAAACTTCACCGTTTGGTAACCCAGATTAAGGCAATTTAATCGGCAACTGAGCGGGACGGCGTGATGAACGGCGGCATCCCGATATTCAAGTTTGAAGCAAACGAAAGAGAACCGGTAAAAACCAATGCTTGGAAAATCGATCGTCGCGGCTTCTGTGTTCATGATTGGGATGGCGGGTTCGGCACTCGCCCAGACCCCGAGCCAGATCAGCCAGTTCAATGCCTGGGGCGCCTATAGCTATCAGTCGGGTAACGGCAAGGTCTGCTATGTCCTCTCCGTACCGACCCAGAAGGCTCCGGCCTCTGTCGATCACGGTGACAACTTCTTCCTCGTGAGCCAGAAGCCCGGCCAGAACATCTCGTTCGAACCGCAATTCATGGCCGGTTACGACCTCAATACCAATGCCAAGGTCGTCGTCTCCATCGGCAACCGCAACTTCAACATGTTCGTCAACGGCAAGTCCGGCTGGATGGAAAATGCGGCGGAAGAGCCGCAGCTCATCGCAGCCATGCGCGGCGGTTCGGAAATGAAGGTGCAGGCACAGTCGAAGCGCGGCACCAAGACCAACTATACCTATTCGCTGAAGGGTATTTCGGATGCGCTGAAAGCCATCCAGAAGTGCAAATAATCCACGCGATTGGAAGTCGTTTAAAGCCGGGTACACAACCCGGCTTTTTTCTTTTGTGCTGCACATACGCATAGCAGACCGGATTTCATGTGGGATGACGAATGCGATATTGTGTGCTAAGAGCGCGCGCAACAGGGTAGCAAAGCCAAGTGCTGGACCCTATTTATCCATGAATTCGGGCCAGATTATCTGGCGAAGCTTATCGACGCGCTTCAGCCGTCGTCTCCAACAGTTGAAAACAGATGTCCATTTCGTTCGACCTTACCATTGATGATACGCGCGACCAGCTTGCCCGCCATGCGCGCGCCAGTCTGGAGGCAAAGCCGTCGCTCATCGGCATGTCGCGTGAAGAAATGGCCGACGCGCTGATCAAGGCCGGCGTGCCCGAGCGTCAGGTGAAGATGCGCATCAGCCAGCTCTGGCATTGGCTCTATGTGCGCGGCGTTTCCGATTTTGCCGACATGCGCAATATTTCCAAGGATTTGCGCGCTATGCTGGCGCAGCATTTCACCATTGCGCGGCCTGAAGTGGTCGAAGAACAGATCTCGCAGGACGGCACCCGCAAATGGCTGTTCCGTTTTCCGCCGCGGGGTGCCGGCCGTCCGGTCGAAATCGAAAGCGTCTATATTCCCGAAGAAGGCCGCGGCACGCTTTGCGTTTCCTCACAGGTCGGCTGCACGCTGACCTGCTCGTTTTGCCATACCGGCACGCAGAAGCTGGTGCGCAATCTGACGTCGGAAGAAATTCTGGCGCAGCTTTTGACTGCCCGCGACCGGCTCGGCGATTTCCCGGACAAGGATACGCCCGACGGCGCCATGGTGCCCGCCGAGGGCCGCAAGATCACCAATATCGTGATGATGGGCATGGGCGAGCCGCTCTATAATTTCGAGGAAGTGAAGAAGGCCCTGCTGATCGCCTCCGACGGCGACGGCCTGTCCCTTTCCAAGCGCCGCATCACGCTTTCGACCTCCGGCGTCGTGCCGGAAATCTATCGCACCGGAGACGAGATCGGCGTCATGCTCGCCATTTCGCTGCACGCCGTGCGCGATGAATTGCGCGACATTCTGGTGCCGATCAACAAGAAGTATCCGCTGGAACAGCTCATCAAGGCCTGCCGCGAATATCCGGGCTTGTCCAATGCCAAGCGCATCACCTTCGAATATGTGATGCTGAAAGACATCAATGACAGCCTTGAGGATGCCAAGCTGCTGGTAAAGCTTTTGCAGGGCATTCCGGCCAAGATCAATCTGATCCCGTTCAACCCGTGGCCTGGCACCAATTACCAGTGCTCGGAATGGGAGCAGATCGAGAAATTTGCCGATTACGTAAACGCGGCTGGTTACGCATCGCCGATCCGCACCCCGCGCGGTCGCGATATCCTTGCTGCCTGCGGCCAGCTCAAGTCGGAATCGGAGCGCATGCGCAAGAGCGAACGCCTTGCGCTCGAAGCCATGATGATTGCCGGGCATGGCGAATAACGGGGCGAATAAACCGATGGGTGAGCGCGCTTGAACGATACTTTCGACTACATAACGCGCTTCGTCATCGTGGTATTCGGCTATTGCTGCGGTGTGTTGACGGCAGGCTGGTTTCTGGCCGCCATCCTTTTCCGCACTCTCGGGATCGATTCCTTTATGAACGATTTCGTCATGATGGCAAGCGACCCGGATGCCGGTTCGTTCTTTGCAGCCACCAGCTTCTGGAGCGCCGTCTTCGTCGGCGGTTTTGCCATAGCAGTCATGGCTGGCGGATTCAGCTTTGTGCCCGCCCTCATCCTTATCATTCTGGCTGAAGCGCGCGGTTACAAATCGTCGCTGTTCTATTGCGTTGCGGGCGCCCTGATCGGGCTTGCCGCCGCAGGCGCATCGCTTCCGTTCAGCGATGGCCGGAGCGTGCCGGAAAGCTCGCTCTGGATTGCAGCCATTGCAGGCGCCGGCGTCGTCGGCAGCTTCGTCTACTGGCTGCTGGCAGGGCGCAATGCCGGACGGCTTTTATCCCGCCCGGCTGAATAAAATCCATCTTCTTTTTCGCATTGTCCTACGCATCGAAGCGGGATCAGAAATCAGTCCAGTGGACTGATTTCCCCGCGGAGACGCTTCGCACTTTTACTGGAAATGACTTTTTCATTCGCATTGTCCTACGCAAAACCGCTTCGCACTTTTGCTGGAAATGCTCTATTTCGCCTGTGCGGTGATGATCTTCAGCGCGAAGGCCGAGAATACACCCGCAAACATCCAGTCCACGATGCGCGTCACGGTCGGGTTCTTTTTCAGGAGCCCGGCGAAACGATCTGCCGCCACCACCATCGGAATGGTAAAGGGCAGCGCCATCGGAATGAACGACAGGCCGAGGAAGAACAATTTGCCCATGGCATGCGGGTCATGCGCGGAGACGAACTGCGGCAGGAAGGTCATGTTGAACAGGATGATCTTCGGGTTCAGAAGGTTGATGCCAAGACCGGTCAGCCAGTTCTGGAACAGCGTATGCTTCTTGCCGCCATTCTTTTCCGGCGAGAAGGCCGATCCCTTGCGGATCGCCTGCACGGCCAGCCAGACCAGATAGCCGGCTCCCACCACTTTCAGCGCCGTAAAGGCTGCAGGAGACGCCAGAATGAGCGCCGAAAGGCCGAGCGCCACCATGGTTGTGTGAATGACGATGCCGGTGCTGGCGCCAGCCATGCAGGCAAAGCCTGCGGCCTTGCCTTCGGACAGGGCGCGCCCGACGAAAAGCGTCATGTCAGGACCGGGGGTAATGGAAAGGATCGCGGTTGCTATCGCGAACTGGACAAAAATCGTCCATTCGGGAATGAAGGTCAGGTTTGTCAGAAAAGACATCGAAATGTGCTCCAAGAGATGGCGCACGCTAGAATAATTTCCATGCAAATGGAACAGTGGAATGGAGGCCGAAATGCTGCTGATCGTAGGGACTGTCCGCCTGCCGCCGGAAAATCTTGACCGGGCGCGCGAGGCCATGCAGCGCATGATCTTGGCCAGCCGGGCGGAGGATGGCTGTGTGGACTATGGCTATGCTGCAGATATTCTCGAACCGGGGCTCATCCATGTGAAGGAGATGTGGCGCGACCGTGCTTCGCTCGACCGGCATTTCGCCTCCGCCCATATTGCCGAATGGCGTGCGGCCTGGCCTGAACTTGGTATCGGCGACCGCAATCTCGTTGTTTATGAAGTTGGTGAACCACAGATCACGTAATACCAAAACTCGATGAGCTTGACTCATCGAGTTTTGGTTAAGCCCGTGCGGCGACTGAGCATTTTCAGGGCGTGATGCGTTAGCATCTCAGCGCCCTAGTATAATCCGCATCAGTTTTCACGATAAGTCGCAGCCCTCCGGCTTGCACGCGGCTTGGCAACTGATAAAAGAACTACGGACAAATTTTGGGCGCCGCTCTGGAGCGCCTGATGAGACGGAAGTTTATTATGAGCAAGTGGAAAGACGTTAAGAAAGTCGTTCTCGCCTATTCGGGCGGCCTCGACACCTCGATCATCCTGAAGTGGCTTCAGACAGAACTCGGCGCGGAAGTTGTGACCTTCACTGCCGATCTCGGTCAGGGCGAAGAACTTGAGCCAGCCCGCAAGAAAGCGGAAATGCTGGGCATCAAGGAAATCTTCATCGAGGACGTGCGCGAAGAATTCGTGCGCGATTTCGTTTTCCCGATGTTCCGCGCCAATGCCGTCTATGAAGGCGTCTATCTGCTCGGCACCTCGATTGCCCGCCCGCTGATCTCCAAGCACCTGATCGAAATCGCCAGGAAGACCGGCGCCGACGCCATCGCGCACGGCGCGACCGGCAAGGGCAACGACCAGGTTCGTTTCGAGCTTTCGGCCTATGCGCTGAACCCGGACATCAAGATCATCGCCCCATGGCGCGACTGGTCGTTCAAGAGCCGCACGCATCTGCTCGAATTCGCCGAACAGCACCAGATCCCGGTTGCGAAAGACAAGAAGGGCGAAGCGCCATTCTCCGTCGACGCCAACCTGCTGCACTCCTCGTCCGAGGGCAAGGTTCTGGAAGACCCGGCTGTCGAGGCACCGGAATATGTGCATATGCGCACCATTTCACCGGAAACCGCGCCCGACAAGGCAACGATCATCAAGATCGGCTTTGAAAAAGGTGATGCCGTTTCGATCAATGGCGAACGTCTGTCGCCTGCGACGCTTCTTGCCAAGCTCAACGACTATGGCCGCGACAATGGCATCGGTCGTCTCGACCTCGTGGAAAACCGCTTCGTCGGCATGAAGTCGCGCGGCGTCTACGAAACGCCGGGCGGCACGATCCTGCTGGCAGCACACCGCGCCATCGAATCGATCACGCTCGACCGCGGTGCGGCGCACCTGAAAGATGAGCTGATGCCGCGCTATGCGGAACTGATCTATTACGGCTTCTGGTTCTCGCCGGAACGCGAAATGCTGCAGGCGGCAATCGATCACAGCCAGCGCCATGTCGAAGGCGAAGTCACGCTCAAGCTCTACAAGGGCAATGTGATGGTGATCGGCCGCGAATCGGAGAAGTCGCTCTATTCCGACAAGCTCGTCACCTTCGAAGACGATCAAGGTGCTTACGACCAGAAGGACGCCGCAGGCTTCATCAAGCTCAATGCACTGCGCCTGCGCACGCTTGCTGCGCGCGATCGCAAATAAGCATATCCAATCCAGACAAAAGCCCGCCTTCCGGCGGGCTTTTGTCTTTAGAACGGAACAATTGTCTTTGTGCTCTGGATGGCAGGCAGGATCGCATGAGATCAAGCGGCGTGTTTTATACCCGCCAGCATCTTTTCCTCGCCGGGACGCAAGGTCAGCACCCGCACGCCATTCGCGGTGACTGCGACCGTATGCTCGAACTGCGCTGACAGTTTTCCGTCGCGCGTTACCACCGTCCAGCCGTCTTTTTCGGTCTTCACCTTGGCCGTTCCCTGATTGAGCATCGGCTCGATGGTGAACACCATGCCTTCGCGGAGACGAACGCCGGTGCCCGGCTTGCCGAAATGCAGAATCTGCGGTTCCTCATGCATCTCGCGACCGATACCGTGGCCGCAATATTCCCGCACGATGCTGTAATCATGCCGCTTGGCGTGGCGCTCGATGGCATGGCCGATATCGCCCAGCGTCGCGCCGGGTCGCACGGCAGCAATCCCCTTCCACAAGGCCTCATAGGTCACACGGACCAGCCGCGAGGCAAAGGGAGCAACGTCACCGACCATATAGGTCTTGCTGGAATCAGCGATATAGCCGTCCTTTTCCAGCGTGATATCGAAGTTGATGATCTCGCCGTTTTTAATGATCTCGTCATCCGACGGCATGCCGTGGCAGACGACTTCGTTCTTCGAGCTGTTCAGCACATAGGGATAGTCATATTGCCCCTTGCTGGCAGGCCGCGCCTGCAATTCGCGGGTAATATAATCCTCGACCAGATCATTGACCTGCATCGTGGTCATGCCCGCCAGCGGCGTGCGGTCGAGAAGCGCAAAAACCGAGGCAAGCAGCGCGCCGGATGTCGCCATTTTCTCCACTTCGGCAGGGGTTTTGGTCATGACGACTGCACAGTAAGAACGGGCAGAACCGGCAGCTCGACCCGTGCTGTGCGCAACTGCATCTGCACGATCTCGTTGAACGACAGGTCGGGATGGGCTTGTGCCAGCATGCCGATCTTCATCCAGTATTCAGCCTGCGCATTGATCGAACGGCACATGACGTCACTCGCCTTGCGCAGTTCCTCATGCAGTTCATCGCCAATTTTCACGATACCCATAGCATTGTCCAGACTATATAATTCATATACGGATCATATATAAACCGTATATATCTATCGATCAAGCTCTCCACTGTTCCTGCTCAAGCAATCAAAGTCACTTGCATTTAGTATGGCACCATACTATAAGTCACCGTATGGAAATAATCGAGCAAAAGCACCACGCCCTTCTGGGCGAAATGGAACGCCGGCACAACCCGTCCACCGACGCGCTGAAAACCTGCTTTGAAGTCTTGTCGCTTGCTGCGGCCATTGACCGGGATTGCGCCAACCGGCTTGCACCGCACAAGCTTTCGGAGGGCAAGTTCGTCCTGCTGTTTCTGCTGCACAATGCGCCCGACGGCCTCTCGCCGCACGAGCTTTCAGAACGCGCAGGTGTCACGCGCGCCACCATCACCGGCCTGCTGGACGGGCTGGAGCGCGATGGTTTCCTCAAGCGTCACGCGGATAGCGAGGACCGCCGCAAACTGACTGTCCGGCTGACATCCGAAGGGGTGCTGCTGGCGCAACAGCTTTTCGAACAACATACCGCATGGATTGCAAGCCTGATGAGCGATCTCTCGTCAGGCGAACAGCAGCTTCTCAGCACCTTGTTGCGCCGCATCTGGAGCCGCACCGATGCCGGTCGCTCTTTCAAGATCAATGAAACCCTAAGGGATATGACATGACCTATTACCTCGCCGAGCTTTATTCCCCGAAATCGAGCTGGCACGCGCTTGATGCTGAAGGCAGGCAGTCCTTCTTTGAGAAAGTCGGCGCGGGTATGGGCGGGCTTGGCGCGCTCGGTATCGAGGCTTTGGCATTGGGTCCCGTCGACGCGACAAAGTCTTTTGCGCCCAACCAGAGTTTCTTCGCCATCTGGCGTTTCCCGGATGAAGCAGCTCTCGACATGCTGATTGCCGGAATCACCGCCACCGGCTGGCATGATTATTTCGACACGATCAATGCGGCTGGTGCAGGCACCGACCTTCCCGGCCATCTGGCGCAACTGGCAGGCGTGCCTTTCAGGGACGCCGCCTAATCCAAAACCACTATCGCGATGATAGAGCGCATCCCGAAAAGTGTGAAACGCCTACGCAAGGAAATCAGTCCACTGGACTGATTTCTGATCCCGCTTGACTCTTGCCTCGCTCGATTCAATACTAGAACATATAGAGAACAAAAGATGGAATCTAGACGTGAGCGGCATCGACATCGCGGCGCTGCGGCGCATGGTTACGACCATTGAAGGCAACGATCCGCAAGACAGTTTTGCAAATCAGGGACAAACGGGCTTCGGGCGGGCGCGCAGTTTCACGCTCGGCCTTGCCGGGGCGGATGCCGCCTTTCCGCATGGCCTTGCAGGCGACGCGCTGCATGAGGTTTTTGCCGAAAACCCCGGCGCGCATATGGCCGCGACCGGCTTTGCGCTCGCCTTTGCCGCCCGTGCGGCAGAACGCGCCGCAGAGCCTCGTCGCCCGATTATCTGGATCGAGGAAGAAAGCGCTGCAAGTGAATATGGCGGGCTTTATCCGCCGGGACTTCATGCCTTCGGGATCGATCCGTCGCGACTTCTGATCGTGCACTGCCCCACGGCACAGGATGTGCTGAAAGCAGCAAACGATGCGCTGGAAGCCGGAAGCGGCGGCAAGGCTTCGCATCTTGTTTCCGGTGTCGTCGCCTCGGTGACAGGCCAGCCGAAATGCCTCGACCTGACCGCCTCGCGTCGTCTGCTTCTGGCAACAGAAACCGCGCAACTGCCCGTCATCCTGCTCCGGAGCCACCGGACAGGCGTGCAGAGCGCGGCCGTCAGCCGCTGGCGGGTGGCGCCCGCGCCGTCCCGTTCAAGCGGAGCGAACGCACCCGGCAAGCCTGTCTTTTCGGCGGTTCTGGAACGCAATCGCCACGGCACATGCGGGCAATGGATCATGGAATGGAACAATGAAACCCAGGAATTTGGTACAAGAAAACGGGATGGCAGAACGTCTGTTTCTCGCCCTCTGGTTTCCGTTTCTGCCGACCGACCGGCTTCGCAGCAGCACTCCGCCTGATGGTAAACCGCACCTGCCTTTGGTTGTGACCGAACGCACGGCCAATGCGCTGCGCCTGACAGCAGTGGATGCCGGAGCGGCAAAGCTCGGCCTTTTTCCCGGCATGGCGCTAACGGATGCGCGCGCCCGCGTGGAAAGGCTTGAAGTGGCAGCGGCAGCACCGGGACATGATGCGGCATTGCTCAAGCGTCTTGCCCATTGGTGCGAACGCTACACGCCGCTTGTCGCCTTCGATGAGCCGCATGGGCTGATGCTCGACATAACCGGCTGCGCGCATCTTTTTGGCGGGCTCGACGCCATGCGTGCCGATGCAATCCGGCGTCTGGAACGGGCCAGGCTTGGCGTACAGGCGGCGATTGCCGATAACAGTTTTGCCGCGCGGCTTCTGGCACGGGGAACGAAGGGCGGCGTCTTCAGCAGGACAGAGGCCGACCGCTTGCTTCCCCGCCTGCCGCTCTCCGCGCTTGAACTGACGCAAGCTGCGGAAACCGGCCTCAAGCGCGCCGGATTGAAACGCATCGGCGATGTGATGGGGCTTCCGCGCGCTGCCCTCACCGCCCGCTTCGGCACCGATCTTGCCACCAGGCTCGACCGGCTGGCGCGGCAGGAGCGCGCGCCGATTTCCCCCATGCGCATCATGCCGCTCAGTACCGTCGAGCGCCGCCTGTCAGAGCCGGTTACCGCAATGGAACTGGTCGAACGCATCTTGCAGGAGCTGGCGCAGGAGCTTTTTGCGCAGCTTGAACCGGAGGACAAAGGCGCGCTTCTGATTGAAGCCTCCTTCTTCCGCGTCGATGGCGAAGTGCGTCATATCCACATCGAAACCGGCCAGCCCTTGCGCAACGACAAGGTTTTCCTGCGCCTTGCGCGTGAAAGGCTCAACGCCTTGATCGACCCGCTCGATGCCGGTTTCGGCTTCGACATGATCCGGCTGGCAGCGCTGCGCAGCGCGGCAATCGCCCAGCGCCAGACGGGACTCGACCAGCATGAGGAAGATGAAGCGGGGTTTAGCCAGCTTGTCGACCGGCTTTCGGCGCGGCTTGGACAGAACCGCGTTCTCGTTTCCTTTTCGCGCAACACGCATATTCCTGAACGGGCCTTCGGCCTGCGCCCTGCCCTTCACACGGATGGCAAGGGCGAAGCCTATTATGAAAGCAGCAGGACGCTTCCCAACGACCCACCTGCGCGCCCCATAAAACTGTTTCGCCCGCCACAGTTGATCGAAAGCGTGGCGGAAGTGCCTGACAGTCCGCCTTCGTTCTTCCTGTGGCGGCGGGTGCGCCATCATGTGCGCCTTGCCGAAGGACCGGAAAGGATCGAACCGGAATGGTGGCTCGCAATCGGTCACACGGTTCCGGAACTGCGCGATTATTACCGGGTGGAAGACGAGAACGGCCAGCGCTTCTGGATTTTCCGCGAAGGCCTTCATGACGGCGCCAATCATCCGCGCTGGTTTCTGCATGGACTGTTCGCGTGATGGCTCCTTATTTTGAAATGGCTGCTGCCAGCAATTTCTCCTTCCTGTGCGGTGCGTCGCATCCGCAGGAACTGGTAGCGCGTGCGCATGAGCTTGGCCTGTCCGGCATCGGCATTGCCGACCGCAACACGCTGGCCGGTGTGGTGCGGGCACATGCGGCATGGAAGGATTTTCGCGACAAGAACGATTTCCGGCTTTTCATCGGCTGTCGCCTGTCCTTCACCGACGGCACGCCGAATATGGTCGTCTATCCGCGTGATCGCGCTGCCTATGGGCAATTGTGCCGCCTGCTGACGGAGGGCAAGGTACGCGCCGCCATCAAGGGCGAATGCCATCTCGAATGGAGCGACCTGCTGTTTCGCGCCCGACAGTTCCAGATCGCTGTCTTTCCGCCTGACGAAGACAGACCGGATTTTGCCGCACGCCTGACGGAGATTGCACAAGCTGCCCCCGGCTCGGTCTGGCTGGCGCTTGCCATGCCGCATCAGGGCCATGACGCACGCCGGGCCGAACGTATCGCCCGTTTTGCAGCCGAGGCCAATGTACCGCTGCTCGCCACCAATGACGTGCTTTATCATCATCCCGACCGCCGCGCGCTTCAGGACGTACTGACGGCAACCCGCCACCACACGACTGTTTTCGCAGCCGGGCAGCTTCTCGAAAAGAACGCCGAACGCCACCTGAAACCGCCCAAGGAAATGATGCGGCTGTTCCGCGACTACACTGAGGCCGTCGAAGCGACCGCCGATTTCGTCGCGCCCATCACCTTCCAGCTCGACGAACTGAGCTATGATTATCCCGACGAGCCGGTGCCCCCCGGCAAGACGCCGCAACAGCATCTGCATGATCTCACCTGGGAAGGTGCCGCCCGTCATTACGGCGCTAACAGCATACCGCCGAAGGTACAGGCGCTGATCCACAAGGAACTGGCGCTGATCGAAAAGCTGCAATATGCGGCCTATTTCCTCACCGTCTATGACATTGTGCAGTTTGCAATTTCCAAGAAAATTCTGTGTCAGGGGCGTGGTTCGGCCGCCAATTCCGTCGTCTGCTTCTGCCTTGGCGTCACCGGTGTGGACCCGACACAGGTTGACCTCCTGTTCGAGCGCTTTCTTTCGGTGGAGCGAAAGGAGCCACCGGATATCGACGTCGATTTCGAGCATGAACGGCGCGAAGAGGTGATGCAATATGTCTATAAGCGCTATTCCAGAGATCGTGCGGCCATTGTCGCAACCGTCATCAGCTATCGGTCCCGCAGCGCCATTCGCGATGTCGGCAAGGCGCTGGGGCTGACTGAGGATGTGACGGCAGCGCTCGCCAATACGGTCTGGGGCATATCGGGCGGCGGCATCGACAAGCAGCATATCAGACAGGCGGGGCTTGACCCCGACAATCCCATCATCCGACGCGCGGTGGAACTGGCCATCACGCTGATCGGCTTTCCGCGCCACCTGTCGCAGCATGTCGGTGGTTTCGTTCTGACCCGTGATCGACTGGACGAGACCGTGCCCATCGGCCCGGCAGCGATGGAAGACCGCTCCTTCATCGAATGGGACAAGGACGATATCGACGAGGTGGGGCTGATGAAGGTCGATGTGCTGTCGCTCGGCATGCTCACCTGCATCCGCAAGGCCTTTGATCTCATTCACCAGCACAAGCCGGAAAAATATGATGGCAAGAAGCTGACGCTAGCGACCGTGGAGCAAAAAGACGAAGCCGTGTACGACATGCTGTGCAAGGGGGATTCGCTCGGCGTGTTTCAGGTGGAAAGCCGCGCCCAGATGAACATGCTGCCGCGCCTGCGCCCGCGTGAGTTCTATGATCTCGTCATCGAGGTCGCCATCGTGCGGCCCGGTCCCATTCAGGGTGACATGGTCCATCCCTATCTGCGGCGGCGAAACAATGAGGAACCCTGCACCTTGCCATCGCCAGCGCCGGAATATGGGCCGCCCGACGAGTTGCTACAAATTCTCGGCAAGACCAAGGGCGTGCCGCTGTTTCAGGAACAGGCGATGCGTATTGCCATGGAGGCTGCAAAATTCACACCGGATGAGGCCAACCAGTTGCGCCGCGCCATGGCCACTTTCCGCAAGATGGGCACCATCCATACGATGGAGACAAAGATGATCGAAGGCATGGTCAATCGTGGTTACGACCGGACCTTTGCCGAAAACTGCTTCAACCAGATCAAGGGTTTCGGCGAATATGGCTTTCCCGAAAGTCATGCGGCAAGCTTTGCGCATCTGGTCTATATTTCTGCGTGGATCAAGTGCCACCATCCGGAAGTGTTCGCCGCCGCACTTCTGAATTCCCAGCCCATGGGTTTTTATGCGCCCGCCCAGATTGTGCGCGATGCCCGCGAACATGGTGTGACGGTGCTGCCCGTCGATGTGAACTTCAGCCAATGGGATAATATTCTGGAGGATACGCTCGATATTCGACCGGCGCTCCGGCTCGGCTTCCGCCAGATCGACGGGTTTTCCAAACGGGACACCGAACTCCTGATTGCCGGCCGGCAGGAGCCTTACCGTACCATCGAGGACATGCATCGACGGCTCCGGCTCGACCGGCGCGCCTTCACGCTTTTGGCAGACGCCGATGCCTTCGGCTCACTCGATATCGACCGCCGCGCAGCACTGTGGGCCGTGCGCCGTCTGCCCAATGACGAAACGCTGCCGCTGTTCCGCGCCGCCGCAGCCAGCGAACTGGCGGAGGAACCGCGCACAAAACTTCCTGAAATGGCCGCGTCGGAACATGTGATTGCCGATTACGAGACGACGCGGCTCTCGCTGAAAGGGCATCCGCTGCAATATCTGCGCGAGGGTCTGGCGGCGGAAGGCGTTTCAACCTGTCGTGCGGTGCAGGAAGGCGCCGACGGACGCCGCATGAAAGTGGCGGGCGTCGTCACCGTGCGCCAGCGCCCCGGCAGCGCCAAGGGCGTGGTGTTTCTCACCATCGAGGATGAAACCGGCATCGCCAATATTGTCGTCTGGTCGAAGATCATGAAGGCGTTTCGCCGCGAAGTGATGGGTGCGCGGCTGATCCATATCGAAGGTCGCCTCCAGCGCAGCCCCGAAGGGGTCGTGCATCTGGTGGCGTCAAAGTTGCAGGATCGTTCGGCAGCACTGATCGAGATGAGCGGACGCGAAGCGCAGCGCCTCGTCGCTCCATCCCAGATGGCGCATCATCCGCGGAATGTGAGGATCATGCCGAACTCGCGAGACTTTCATTGAACAATCACGCGCTCCGAAGCCCGTTCGCTATTTTGGCCATTTGCAGACCGTCAGAGCCGAAATAGAGCGGGCTTCAGTTCCATGCGCCAACGAAAAACACAGCACAATAATGCAGTGCCGCGCCCACCACGACAAAGCCGTGCCAGATGGCATTCTGAAATCGCAGGCGCTCCCAGACATGGAAAATCACACCCAGCGAATAGACCATCCCACCGGCTGCAATCAGCCAGAAAACGGCTGGCGGCAGCGATTGCACCATGGTGTCATAGACCATGACGCCGCTCCAGCCGAGCGCCAGATAAAGCAGAATCGACAGCCGGTCGAAACGCCCCGGCATGAACAGTTTCAGCATGATGCCGACAAAAGCCACGCTCCAGACGAAGAGAAGCAGCGGCAGAGCGCGGTCGCCCATATGCATGGCAAAAGGCGTGTATGTTCCGGCGATCAGAAGATAGATCGCCGAGTGGTCAAAACGGCGCAGGAACCATTTGGTCGGCGAAACCGGCCAGATATTGTAGACAGCCGAAATTCCAAGTGCTGCCAGAAGGCTCGCGAGATAGACTCCCGACGAAATCGAGGTCGCCGCAGGCATGTTCGGCAGGAAATAGATCAGCATGGCAATGGCACCTGCAAGCGCCAGCCCGACACCCAGAACATGGATGACGCCATCGGCCCACAATTCGGCCCGGTCATATTTCCATTTGACTGGATGAGGCAGTCTTACATTCATGAAATTTCCCTGTCGTCGGTTCCAGAGCGCGTTTCGATCTGATTGGGTCAGATCGGCGCTCTAGTCCTTTGTTTTAACGCGCATCTTTTCCGAAAACCGTTTCACACTTTTCGGGATGCGCTCTCAACAGGAAACTGCCATCACTTTGCAGCGTCAAGATGACAGTTAGTTTATTGCCCCGCCGGTGCGTAGGAAGCCTGAATAGGAGCGACGCCGGGGAGCGGTGCTGCCCCGCCTTCCGGCAAGGATGCCGGCTGGATGGAAGCGGCTGCGTCACGGGTCGGTCCGCTGCGCTTCCAGCGTCCGTCGAGGCCGGTTTCCTGCAACAGTCCCTTGCGCTTGGCATCGTAATAATAGCCGCGCGCATAATAGCGGACTGCCTGACTTTCATCACCGCCTGCAACCTTATAGGCACCGGACAGATAGCGAACCGCATATTTCAGATTGGTTTCCGCATCGAGCAGGCCCTTGGCCGCGCCCGTATAACCCATGCCGCGTGCGGTCGGATGGCTGATCTGCATCAGGCCCCAATAGGGTCCGTTGCGGGCACCCGGATTGAACCGGCTTTCGCGATGCACGACCCGGCGCACAAGGCGTTCCGGTACGTCATAGGCGACGGAATATTTGGTAATCAGCGCATCGAGTTCTTCCGGTGCATGATCCGGTGTCTCAAACGCCATATTGGCGGCAACGGATGCCGGCGAAGCGGCAGCCTGCGCACCCGCATAGGCCATCATCGGTTCGGACTGGCCACGAATGCCGGGAATGGGAACAACGGCAGGCAGAACCGGATCGGAAGGATCGGTCACGGCTGCGACGGTTTGCGTTCCGGCAACCGCGTCTGCATCGGCAGTCGCCGTGCCTGCAGCATTGGCCGTGGCACTGGCAGCACTGCCTGCTGCGGAAGCAGTCTGGCTGGATGCATCGGTCTGCGTGATCAAAGCCGTTTTCACGGGCTTGCCGTCATTGGTTGTATTGCAGGCGCTGAGCGCCACGGCACAACCAAGAAGCATGAGGCCCTTGCGGACCAGATCAGCGGATGAAGAAGAGGAAAGCGCGTAACGCATGACCGGACCCGTTCTCAGGAATCGAAATCTTTTTCGATGCGTTTTTCAAGCTCGACCAGATCTTCAGGCAGAGGCAAACCACTGGCCCGCAGCGCATTGAGCTTCTCGCGAACCGTTTCACGGATTTCATGAGCGTCTTGCGGCTGATTCACCATTTGCTCGAAAAGCAGCGCAATTTCCGCCTTGATGTCCTCGAATGCCATCCAGATCCTCTTGGCTTTACGGGCATCGGAAAGCGCCCGTTTCAGTCAATATTCTTTCGGTCGATGAGGATCATGTACCATGCAAAAGACGGCAAACGGAAGCGCTAAACGTCGGGGCGTGGCCAAAATGAATATTTCAAATGGTAACAAAAAGATTAACGCACTCACACAATGCCTGGCAGCATCATATCTACCGCATTGAAATCCAAAGCGAAAATCCCAAGATCATCGAAGTCCAGACCGCCATTTGGATCGAAGAGATAAATGCTCATCCAGACGAGCGCGATCACGAGCAGAATTGCCAGAATCATCAGAATCAAAAGGCGTCGCCCGAGCGCGGTCTTGCGACCCGCTCCTTCCGGCGGCTGTTTGGCCATAGTCAATTGCTGCCTTGTTCAATCGTCATTGGTCGCGTTCAGTTCATCCGGCGGTGTGCCGTGTTCGGGCTCTGCCGACAGATAGCCCTCGCGCACCAGCCATTTGCGCAGGATCAGCGTCGTCGCCTCGGTCTGGTTGAGACCGGGATGCTTTTCGGCGATGAAGCGCTCCAAAGCGTCATGCACGTCATCGGGAAGATAGATGCTCATTCATGCTCCTCCACGTGAAGAGAATCAGATCACGGTAACGGTGAGGGTTGCCACGCCGTCGACCTTGCCTTCCAGACGGTCGCCGCGCTTCACCGGTCCAACGCCCGCAGGCGTACCTGTAAAGATAAGATCGCCGGGCTGCAGCTCAAAGAGCGAAGACAGGTAGGAAATGGTTTCCGCCACCTTCCAGATCATCTGGTTGAGGTCGCCCGACTGGCGGGTTTCGCCATTGATGCCGAGCGAAATCGCAGCCTTTTCCGGGTGGCCGATTTCCGACACCGGCACGATGGCCGAACAGGGTGCGGAGTGCTCGAAAGCTTTTGCGACTTCCCACGGGCGCCCGGCCTTCTTGGCCACGGCCTGCAGGTCGCGGCGCGTCATGTCGATGCCAACGGCGTAGCCATAAACATGGTCCAGCGCCTTTTCGACAGCAATGTCGGTGCCGCCGGCCTTCAGCGCCACCACCAGTTCGATCTCGTGATGTACGTCTTCGGTCTTCGGCGGATAAGGGAAATCACCGCCTTCGATCACGAGGCTGTCCGGATTCTTCTGGAAGAAGAAAGGTGGATTGCGGGTCGGATCGCCACCCATTTCGATGGCGTGATCGGCATAGTTCTGGCCGACGCAATAGATGCGATGCACGGGAAAGCGCGCGTCCGTTCCCTTCACAGGCAAAAAAGGCTGCGGGGGCGGCGCAAAAACATAAGTCGTCATGGGGAACTATTCCGGTCGGAAACTGATGAAGCGATTTTTGCCATCATGCAGACGCAAGCGCATCGCCGCAACCCTTGAAAGGCGCAATTCCCTGTTATCGCCCGTCCGAGACCACGACAAAATCCGCCTTGCGCGACTGCGCCACCACGAGTTCGGCATTGGGAATGTCGTTGGAAAGGGCGCGGTTTCGGGCGGTTTCGACATCGAAGCCGAAGCCGAGCCAGCGTTCTATCAGGCGACGCTCCAACTCTGCAAAGGGCACATCCAGATAGATCGTCATGTCGAAAAAGGGCGCAAGCTGCGCCCATGGCTGCCGATCAAGCAGCAGATAATTGCCTTCGACGAGAAGCACGCGATGCTCGGGGCCAACCACGGATGCGGCAGCGCGCGAAAGCTCCAGAGAGCGATCAAAGACCGGAATGAAGATTTCGCCCTCTGCCTGTTTCAGGCGCTGCAGCAACACTGCAAACCCGGCGCAGTCGAAAGTGGGCGGCGAACCCTTGCGGCTCAGCAATCCGCGCTGATCGAGAATCCCGTCATCAAGATGAAATCCGTCCATGGGCACGACGATGGACGGCGTTTCGCCGCCCTTGTTGATGGCATGGAACAGATAATCGGAAATGGTGGATTTCCCGGCTCCCGGCGGGCCAGCAATGGCCACGATCAGGCGCCCGTCGGCTTCCGCCAGCCGCGCAAGAATTTCCGATGGCAAGGCTTCGCGCTCAATAGGCGTCATGTCCGGTTTCCGTGATTCGTCCCGCCACCTTATCAGAAGCTTAAGCCGCTTCCTTCGGCCTCATCGCGCCGGTCATCAGCGCCACGGCATCCGACATGGAATATTCCTTCGGGTCGATGACCGTCAGGCGGCGTCCAAGCCGGTGAATGTGGATGCGGTCCGCAACCTCGAACACATGCGGCATGTTGTGCGAGATGAGCACGATGGGCATGCCGCGCCGCTTCACGTCCTGAATGAGTTCCAGCACGCGGCGCGATTCCTTGACGCCAAGCGCAGCGGTCGGCTCGTCCATGATGACCACCTTGGAGCCGAAGGCGGCGGCACGCGCCACCGCAACGCCCTGACGCTGGCCGCCCGAAAGGGTTTCCACCGCCTGCCCGATGTTCTGGATCGTCATCAGGCCCAGTTCGGACAGTTTTTCGCGCGCGATCTTTTCCATCGCACCGCGATCCAGCATGCGGAACAGCGAGCCAAGCGGCCCCTTGCGGCGGATTTCACGACCCAGAAACAGATTGTCGGCGATGGAAAGCGCAGGCGACAAAGCAAGGTTCTGGTAGACCGTCTCGATGCCTGCCTGCCGTGCTTCCATCGGCGAATGAAAGCTGACCGGCTTGCCGTCGAGCAGGATTTCCCCCTCGTCTGGCTTGATCGCGCCGGACAGCGCCTTGATGAGCGAGGACTTGCCTGCGCCATTGTCGCCGATGACCGCGAGGATTTCGCCCGGATAGAGGTCGAAATCAGCATGGTCGAGAGCCGTGACGCGACCATAGCGCTTGACCAGACCTTTGCCAGACAGAACAGGCGTGGTGTTCGTTTTCATGCGGCAGCCTTTCTGATCCACTGGTCGATGGCGACGGCGGCAATGATAAGAACGCCGATCAGGAGATAGGTCCATTGCGGATCGGTGCCCCACAGGCGCAGCCCCAGCGAAAACACGCCCACGATCAGCGCGCCGAACATGGTGCCGAGAATGGAACCGCGCCCGCCGAAGAGCGAAATGCCGCCGATCACCACGGCGGTGATGGATTCGATATTGGCGAACTGGCCTGCGGTCGGCGATACCGAACCCAGACGGCCGATCATCGCCCAGCCTGCGAGCGCGCAGATGATACCGGCCAGCACATAGACCGACATGAGGATAGGCTTGACCGAGACGCCGGAAAGCTGTGCCGCTTCGGGATCGTCGCCAATGGCATAGACGTGCCGTCCCCAGGCGGTGTGGTTCAGCACATACCAGAACAGCAGGACCAGAAGCACCATGGCAATGACGCCATAGGTGAAGACCGCGCCGCCAATGCGAATGCTCTCGCCAAAGAATTGCAGGATCGGTGCCTCAGCCGTGATTTCCTGCGCGCGGATCGTCTCATTGGCGGAATAGAGGAAGTTGGTGGCGAGGATAACCTGCCACATGCCGAGCGTCACGATGAAGGGCGGCAGGCGGACATAGGCCACGAGAAAGCCATTGATGAAGCCGCACAGCGCGCCGGTGGCAAAGCCGCACAGAACGGAAAGTTCGGCGGGAAGCCCATAGCGGAAGGTGAACTGGCCCATCACCACCGATGACAGGACCATGATGGCGCCGACCGAAAGATCGATACCTGCCGTCAGGATCACAAGCGTCTGCGCCACGGCGATAATGCCGGTGATGGCGACCTGTTGCAGAATGAGCGTCAGCGCAAAGGCGGAGAAGAACTTGCCGCCAAGCGTGATGCCGAATACCAGCAGCGACAGGACGAGCACGATTAGCGGCACGGCAGCGGGATTGTGGTGCAGGAAATTCCGCATCCGGTAAAGCACCGACTGGTCACCCGCATCGAAGGAAGCGACATCAGCCGCACTCTGCGCCAGCGTCTTTTCATAGTCCTGCATAGACGGTTTTTGTGCAGCGGAAGCCGCCTGTGGCTCACTCATGTCTGTCTCCTGCCTTCACCTGCAGAAAGATCCGGCAGACCTTCCGATCTGCCGAACCTGAGTTTCAGAAAAGGCTCAGCCCCAGCACTTGTCGAGTGCGGTCTTCGTGTCGATGGACGGAACGCCTTCGACCGGCTTGTCGGTGACAAGCGACACGCCCGTATCGACGAAGTCCTTGCCTTCGGTCGGCTTCGGCTTTTCACCCGTGTCGGCGAACTTCTTGATCGCCTCGATACCGAGTGCTGCCATCTGCAGCGGATATTGCTGCGAGGTCGCGCCGATAATGCCTTCCTGCACGTTCTTGACGCCGGGGCAGCCACCATCGATGGAGACGATCAGCACATCCTTTTCGCGACCGACGGCCTTCAACGCCTCATAGGCACCGGCAGCGGCAGGTTCGTTGATGGTGTGGACGACATTGATGTTCGGGTCCTTCTGGAGAAGGTTTTCCATCGCGCGACGTCCGCCTTCTTCATTGCCGTCGGTCAGGTCGCGACCGGCAATGCGCGGATCATCCTCGTCACCAAGCTTGGTCTTGTCCTTCGGATCGATGCCGAAGCCGGTGGCAAAACCCTGATCGCGCAGAACATCGACGCTCGGCTGCGATGCTGTGAGGTTGAGGAAGGCCACATGCGCATCCTTGGCCTTGTCGCCAAGCGTTGCCGCCGCCCATTTGCCGACCAGCTCACCAGCAAGGAAATTGTCGGTGGCGAAGGTTGCATCAGCCGCATCGGCAGGCTCAAGCGGCGTATCGAGCGCGATGATGAGCATGCCCGCGTCGCGCGCTTTCTGGAGCGACGGCACGATGCCCTTGGTGTCGGATGCGGTGATGAGAATGCCCTTGGCGCCATCGGCGATGCAGGTTTCGATGGCAGCTACCTGGCTTTCGGAATCGCCGTCGATCTTGCCTGCATAGGTCTTGAGATTGACCCCAAGCTCCTTGGCCTTGGCGATGGCGCCTTCCTTCATCTTGACGAAGAACGGGTTGGTATCGGTTTTTGTGATGAGGCACGCGCCGACATCGGCGGCATTGGCCGAACTCAATGGAATGGCGGCAGCGCCAAGCGCGAAGGCAGCAAAGGCTGCCGACAGAACTGTCTTCTTCATGGACTCCTCCCAGATTGAAACCGGTCCTCTTCCCCCGGCGGAAGAGAAGCAAAACACGGCTTCAAAACAGAGTCAATTAATAAATCCACTTGATTTATTAATATGCTGTGTCACTCTGGAAGACGGAGGAGAGAGGATCGAAAGAGGCAGGCACCGAGCCCGCTGCCGCGCCGCATGATCGGTCTTAGAGACTGAATCAAAAAGCGGCAGGCCGAGGCGAAAATGGTGATTTTCGAGTACCGGAGCGGAGCGCACTTAAAGCTACGTGAGCACCGGAACGTAGAAAGGCGCCATTTGCAGACCGGCATGGTGACTTTTGGAGCAGGCTCTTAAGCGATTGTTTTTATTTCATATCCCTTGCAAGGAGGGCTTTTTCTCCTTCGATGGTTGGTTTAGGAATTCCGGCATTCCATGGCTGCATTTCAAGATTGCATTCCATGGCACGGAATCTGGGAGAGGCTATGGTCAGGCATAAAGTTGAAGGCGAACCAGACAGCGGGTCTGCCGACACGCTGTCTGGCACTCTTTCCGGCACACTTTCTGGCACTCCGGGGCCTGCCATGCTGCAATTTGCCGGGCCGGGCGCGAGCGTCAATCGCGGTTCAAACCAGATCGGCGTGCGTGCCTATAATGAGCGGCTGGTTCTGGCGCTTGTGCGCCGACATGGCGCGCTCGCCCGCGCCGACATTGCCCGCCTGACCGGGCTTTCGGCGCAGACGGTTTCCGTCATCATTCGTGCGCTGGAAAAGGACGGCCTCATTACGCAGGGCGAACGGGTGCGCGGTCGTGTCGGCCAGCCTTCCATGCCGATGCGCCTTGCCGCCGACGGGGTTTTCTCCTTCGGTCTCAAGATCGGGCGGCGCAGCGCGGAAATCATCCTGATGGATTTTCTGGGTGCGATCCGCGAACGGCGGCACATTACCTATCGCTGGCCTGTGCCGGGTGAAATCCGCCGCTTCGCCCTCGATAGCGTCGCTGCTTTCACGGCAGCGCTCGAACCGGCCAAGCGCGACCGCATTGCGGGGCTCGGCATCGCATTGCCCTTCGAATTGTGGAACTGGGTCGAGGAAGTGGGTGCACCTGCCGAAGATCTCGATGCATGGCTTGGCGCCGATCTGGTCAGCGATTTCGCCAAGGCGTTTTCGTTTCCGGTCTTCGTGCAGAATGACGGAACGGCAGCTTGCGGCGCGGAACTGACCTTCGGCCGCGGGCCTGAATTCACCGACTTCGTCTATTTCTTCATCGGCTCGTTCATCGGCGGCGGTGTGGTGCTGAACAACACGCTCTATCCGGGCCGCACTGGCAATGCGGGCGCGCTCGGCTCCATGCCGATGCGGATGCGCGGCACGTGGGAGCGCGGCGAAACCTTGCAGCTCATCGATACGGCGTCGTTGTTCGTCCTCGAGCGTATGCTGCAGGAGCGGCATCTGCCCTCCGACGATCTGTGGCTTTCACCGGAAAACTGGCGCAACTTTGGCACTCCGCTCGACGAATGGGTGGCGCTTGCCGCACGCGGGCTGGCCCATGCAACGGTGGCAGCCGCCTCCGTCATCGACTTTCCCGCCGCCGTCATCGATGGTTGGCTTCCGGGCAATGTGCGCCACCGCATCGTGGAAGCGACCCGCGTGGAGCTTTCATGCCTCGACTTGCAGGGCCTGCGCGCGCCGAAGATCATCGAGGGCAAGGTTGGTGTCCATGCCAAGGCGATGGGCGCGGCAAGCCTGCCGCTTTCCAACCGCTATCTGTTCGACCAGAGCGTCCTGTTCAAGGATGCAGGCTAGAACCCTTGATGGCCTTGTCGATATCCTTCTTGGGGCCATAAAGCGCAAGGCCGACCAGATCCGGTGCGTCGGCATTTTCAGCCTTGAATACAGCGCGGTTGGCAACGTCATGCCCGGTCTCAAACATGGCGCGCACATAGGGCGCACGGATAAGATCGCGCTGGATCGATTGCTGCCATGCCCGTTGCAGGACGTCCGGTGTTGCTGAGAAGATCAGCATCGGCTGGCCGAGCAGACGCGTATGCTTGCGGCCTGCCGCATCCTCATAAGGATCGCCCATGGCGTGCGGCACAGCGCCGGATATGCCGGTTGCGATGAAAGCGGTCACGTTCAGCTTCTGCCAGACAGGCAGATCGTGCAGGACAAGAATGGCTACTTTTGTATCGAAGATCATGAGCTTTTCCTCTTTTCGAGGACAGGCCTAACGGCTTTTCATCGCGATTTCTGGAACGTTTGTGCGTCCCTTGCGATAAGCGGCAGGCGTCATGCCATAGGCGCGGCGGAACCAGCGCCCCATATGGCTCTGGTCGGCGAAACCGCTGAGCGCGGCTGCTTCCGCTGGCGCCACTTTTTCGCGCAACAGGCGCCGTGCTTCGGCAAGGCGCAACTGCACCAGACAGGCATGTGGCGAGGTGCCGTATTCACGCCGGAACCCGCGTGAAAGCTGGAAGCGGTCGGCGGCCCCAACCGCTTCCGCCAGTTCATCGAGGCCGAACTCCTCGTCGAAGCGCGCCCGCAGATAGTCCATCGCGCGTGCTGCGACCGGATGCGGAGCCGACCCTTTTTCTGTCACGTCCTGTCCAAGATGCCGGGCCAGATGTCGGCCAAGATGGTTCGTCACCTGATCGCGGCAGTCTTCAATCATCAGGCGCGGCGCTTCGAGGAAGATTGCCTCGCAGGCGCGGGCGACCGCATGAAACAACTGTCCGTCATCGGCCAGCGTTTCGCGAAAGCCGATATGCGCATCATTGCCGCCCATTGCGCTTCTGACCAGTGATTGCGGCATATAAAGCATGTTATAGGCAAAACCGTCCGCCGCGACCGCCTGCCCGTCATGGCGTTCGCCCGGCTCGATGAGAATGACCCGCCCCGGTGTGCTCTGCCGCCGCCTGCCCCGGCAGAAAAAATCCTGCACGCCCGCATGGGTCACGCCGACGAGCCATTCGTCATGAAAATGCATGTCATAGGCATGGCTGTGAAAACGGGCCGCCACGGCTTCCAGGCCGGTGGTATCGTCGCGTTTCAGCCGCATCACATCGCGCGGGCCATTGATGGGGCGAGCATTGTCGGTCATGGCAGAATTTGTAGCATGGCCAGCGACAACCACACAGTTTGTTATTTTCAATCAATAAGTTTGATCTATGTTGTCTTGCAATGACCGCAAATGCCAACACATTGACTGCTTAATTCATTTAATCGAACGGGAAAGATATGACCGTCAAGACAATCGCCACCACGCCATACCAGGACCAGCAGCCGGGCACTTCGGGCCTGCGCAAGAAGGTTCCGGTTTTCCAGCAGCCCAATTACGCTGAAAACTTCATCCAGTCGGTTTTTGACGTGCTGGAAGGTTTTGCCGGCAAGACGCTCGTGGTCGGCGGCGACGGACGCTATTATAACCGCGAAGTGATCCAGAAGCTCATCAAGATCGCCGCCGCCAATAGCTTCGGGCGCATCATGGTGGGTCAGGGCGGCATTCTTTCGACGCCTGCCGCCTCCAACATGATCCGCAAATACAAGGCTTTCGGCGGCATGATACTTTCGGCAAGCCACAATCCCGGTGGCCCGAATGAAGATTTCGGCATCAAGTACAATATCGGCAATGGCGGACCGGCACCGGAAAAGATCACCGAGGCGATCTTCGCCCGCTCCAAAGTGATCGACCATTACAAAATTGCCGATGTCACAGATGTCGATATCGATAAGATCGGCACGAGCCGGATCGGCGATACCGAAGTCGTCATCTTCGATCCCGTTACCGATTATGCCGAACTGATGGAAAGCCTGTTCGACTTCGACGCCATCCGCGCCATGATCAAGGACGGCTTCGGTCTCAAATTCGATGCCATGCATGCGGTGACCGGGCCTTACGCCAAGGAAATCTTCGAGCGTCGTCTCGGCGCGCCGGAGGGCAGTGTCGTCAATTTCGTGCCCCTGCCGGACTTCGGCGGCCATCATCCGGACCCGAACCTGGTCTACGCCAAGGATCTCTATGATCTGCTGATGTCCGACCATGCGCCGGATTTCGGCGCGGCTTCCGATGGCGACGGTGATCGCAATCTCATCATCGGGCGCGGCCTCTTCGTCACGCCGTCCGATTCGCTCGCCATGCTGGCCGCCAATGCGCATCTGGCGCCGGGCTACAAGGACAGCATCAAGGGCATCGCCCGTTCCATGCCGACAAGTGCTGCCGCCGACCGCGTGGCTGACAAGCTCGGCATCGGCATGTTTGAAACACCGACGGGCTGGAAGTTCTTCGGCAATCTGCTCGACAACGGCAAGGTCACGATTTGCGGCGAGGAAAGCTCCGGCACCGGGTCCGACCATGTGCGCGAGAAGGACGGCCTGTGGGCCGTGCTGCTCTGGCTCAATATTCTGGCGGTGCGCAAGCAGAGCGTGAAAGACATCGTCGAGGAACATTGGGCGCGTTTCGGGCGCAACTATTATACCCGCCACGACTATGAAGCCGTCGATTCCGATATCGCCAAACAACTGGTGGCCGATCTGCGCAACAAGCTTGCAAGCCTGCCCGGCACGACCGTCAATGGTCTCACAATCGAGAAGGCTGACGACTTCGCCTATCACGATCCGGTCGACGGCTCGATCAGCGAACATCAGGGCATCCGCATCTATTTCCCGGATGGCGGTCGTGTGGTGCTGCGCCTGTCCGGTACGGGCACATCCGGCGCAACGATCCGCATCTATGTCGAGCGCTATGAGGCAGATATAGCCCGGCACAATCTCGACACGCAGGAAACGCTGGCCCCATTCATCGAAGCGGCAGAACAGATCACGCAAGTGAAGAAGCGCAGCGGGCGGACGGAGCCGTCGGTGGTTACTTGATTAGGGCAGTAGGGCAGTAGGGCAGTAGGGCAGTAGGGCAGTAGGGCAGTAGGGCAGTGAAGGATATGGTCGGCGCGGTCATCCGCAATCAAAACATATTCCCCTACTCCCCTATTCCCTTAACATAATGCCTTACTGCCCTACTGCCGTAACCCCTTACCCTTTAATCAAAGACAATCGCCGGCGCTGGCCTGCCGGCCCCCTTGCCGCCCTTCATGTTGTCCCAGACCTTGCGGGCGATCTCGCGATAGATTTTCGCGTGTTCGCTGTCCGGTTCATGGACGGTGATCGGCGTGCCCGCATCCGAATAGGCGCGCACATCCATATGCAGCGGCACTTCGCCCAGGAACGGCACATCGAGACGTTCCGCTTCCCTGCGCGCGCCGCCATTGCCGAAAATATCGTAGCGCGCGCCGGTGTCGGGCGCGATGAAGTAGCTCATGTTTTCGACAATGCCCAGAAGCGGGACATCCACCTTGCGGAACATGTTCAAGCCCTTGCGTGCGTCGATCAGCGCCAGATCCTGTGGTGTCGAAACGACCACGGCACCCGCCAGCGGCACCTGCTGAGCCATGGTGAGCTGTGCGTCGCCGGTGCCGGGCGGCATGTCGACCACCAGAACGTCGAGCTCGCCCCAGGCCACTTCGCGCAGCATCTGCGTCAGCGCCGACATGACCATCGGCCCGCGCCAGATCATCGGGGTTTCCTCATCGACCATGAAGCCCATGGACATGACCTTGATGCCGTAATTTTCCATCGGCTTCAGGATGCGGCCCTCGACCGTTTCCGGACGACCGGAAAGGCCGAGCAGGCGCGGCATGGATGGTCCGTAAATATCGGCATCGAGAATGCCAACCTTCAGCCCGTTGGCGGCAAGACCCAGCGCCAGATTGACCGCCGTGGTGGACTTTCCGACACCACCCTTGCCCGATGCGACGGCAATGATCGCGCCCACGCCCGGTATGCCGGGCTTCGTCGCCGCGCGCTGCGGCGGCGCGGGATGGCGGTGCTGCGCCGGGGCGGCTGCAGGTCTAGCTTGGGGTTTTGGCGGTGGCGGGGCATCGTCGCTGGTGCGTCCGCCCTTCTTTTCGGCGGTAAGCGTGACCAGCGCGCCGGTGACACCCGGAATTTCCTTCACGGCCTTTTCCGCGGCAAGCCGCATCGGCTCCAGCGCATCGGCGCGTTCTGCCGGAACCGTGATGGAGAAGAAGACCTTGCCGTCGGCAATAAAGATATCCGACACCAGTCCGAGCGACACAACATCGCTTTCGAAATCCGGTCCCGTCACGGCCTTCAGCCGCTCCTGAACCTGTTCGCGTGTTACGCTTGCCATTTCACAGCACCAAGAGGGTAAGGAAGCGGCGAAACAAGGAAATCCATATTGAGCAAAACATACTACCCAACGGCCTTATCGCTCTCTCGCCTTACCGCTCTACTCCTTCATTGTTGCCTCATATCCAATCCTGACATAATCAGCTTTCCAACCAAACGCCAATAGCGCCCAGCTATTTATTCCAGACATTGGAGCAAGTCATGGCCAAAGCCATTCATTCGATGATCCGCGTTCTTGACGAGGAAAAATCCGTTTCCTTCTACAATCGGGCTTTCGGCCTCGATATTGCCGAGCGCATCGACTTTGAAACCTTCACGCTGATCTATCTGCGCAATGCGGAAGCCGATTTTGAAGTCGAGCTGACCGTCAACAAAGGCCGCACGGAGCCTTACAATCTGGGCGATGGTTATGGCCACCTCGCCGTGGCGGTCGATGACGTCGATGCCGAACATGCCTGCTTCACGGAACTTGGCTTCAAGGTTGGAAAGCTGGTTGATTTCAAGAATAACGGCGTGCAGCTTGCCCGCTTCTTCTTTGTGGAAGACCCGGACGGCTACAAGATCGAGGTTTTGCAGCGTGGTGGACGGTATGTGTAGGGCAGTAGGGCAGTAGGGCAGTAGGGCAGTAGGGCAGTAGGGCAGTAGGGCAGTAGGGCAGTGAAGGATATGCTCGGTGCGGTCACCCGCAATCAAAACATATTCCCCTATTCCCTTAACATAATGCCTTACTGCCCTACTGCCTTACCCGGTGGACTATTTGTCCTGTGGCAAAGACGGCGCGCATGGGCTAGGTAAATTCGGCTTGAACGGAGAAGCTTTGAGTTGAAGACAAGCATCGGCCAATTTCGGATATCTCTGGCGATACGCGTCCTTAGCGTATTTGCCCTGATGTTCGTCGCCTTTGCGCACAAGCCCATCGACCTCAATGCGCCCGACAGCTACCTGCTTGCCCAATACCAGTTGCCCGACGGCACCTATCCGGTGCTCTGCATCGGCGATCATGGTTCCGATCCCAACCATCAGGGTCACGACAAGCATCTGAGCAACAATAGTTGCGAAGCCTGCCGGATTTCATCAGCCTTCCTGTGCCCTGCGCCTGCGGGTTCAACCGGCGCTGCCCCGCATATCGCCATGGCAGACGGCATCGTGCCGCCGCAACCGATCCTGCAGCACAGCACCTACCCGCCATCGGCACCGCCGCAAGCGCCACCTCTCGCCTGAATAATATCGTTTGAGCGAATGCGCTCCCCGGATCGCATTCGGGAATGAAACGCGCCTGAACCCTGTTCCCCCGAACTTGGCGTCAGCGTGCCTTCCAATGATTATTCAGGTTTGACACAATGAAGAACTATCGTCTTTTCGCCTCCGCCATCTCGATTGCAGCACTGTGCGCCTCTGCTGGCCTGGCCCAAGCCCACTCCTCCCTCGACCAGAGCGAAGCCAAGGCAGGCAGCTTCTACAAGGCAACCTTCCGCGTACCCCATGGCTGCGACGGCAAAGCCACGACTGAAGTGAAGATCGAGCTTCCCGAAGGTTTCATTTCGGCTCAGCCGCAGGTCAAGGCGGGCTGGAAGATCGAGACCGTCAAGGGCGACTATGCCCAGAGCTACAAGGTGCACGGCAAGGATGTGACTTCCGGCGTCCGCGAAGTCCGCTTCACTGACGGCAACCTGCCCGGTGATTTCTATGACGAGTTCACCGTCGTCGGCCAGCTCGCCAAGTTCGACAAGGATACCACCCTCTCCTTCCCCGTGACGCAGGTCTGCGGAAGTGACGCTTCGGTTGCCTGGACGGAAGTGCCCAAGGATGGCCAGAACCCGCACGATCTTGCACATCCTGCGCCGCAACTGCTGGTGAAGGCTGCTGGTGCCGACGATGGTCACGGCGGGCACGGTGGACACGACAAGATGGGCCAGATGGACCATGGCTCCGCGCAGGCAGCAATGCCGACGAAGCTTGGCGAACTGGAAATCACGGCGCCTTCGGTGCGCGCCATGGTCCCCGGTGCCAAGGTTGCAGGCGGTTTCCTGACCATCGCCAATGACGGCAAGGATGCCGACAAGCTGGTTTCCGTCACCACCGGCGGCGTCAAGCGCGTCGAAATCCACGAGATGTCGATGCAGAACGACGTGATGAAGATGCGTCAGCTTGAAGGCGGTCTGGATATTCCGGCAGGCGAGAAGGTCGAGCTGAAATCCGGCGGTTATCACCTCATGTTCATCCAGCCGGAAAAGCCATACAAGGAAGGCGAGACCGTTCCTGTCACGCTGGAATTCGAAAAGGCTGGCAAGGTCACAATCGATTTCCCCGTCACCGCGCAAAGCGGCCAGAAAGATGGGGACCATTCGGGTCATTAGAGCCCGCTTCGGTTTTTTGTTCCAAAGGCGCATCCTGAAACGGTTTCATACTTTGCGGGATGCGCTCCAGCAGTACAGTTGCAATTCGTCAGGCCGTGGCGACAAGAGTGATTTTTGTGTGCCGGAGCGGAGCGCGCTTCCAGGCATAGTCCCGAAAAGTTGCAGACTTTTCGGATAAGGCTATGCGCCAGAATAAGCTACGTAAGCACCGGACCGCCGACAAATTGCTCTTTGCAGCCCGGCATCACGAAGAATGCGACTGTGGTGTTAGCAAAGGGGCGAATGATCCGCGTCCTCTCTCCTTCGCGCATTATGCGCCCGTTTGCCGCAACCGCTGCTCCCCCACAGCGGTTGCGTTCTTCTTTGAATGCTGTAAACATGAGTATTAAAGTCTAGAATAATTCCAAACAATTGAAATCTAACAAGATTTTAAACTTGAGTGATTGACTCCAGATGGATTTTCAGGCTTTTATGCATGGTGCAAATTTCCAACCTTTGATGTCTGGGCCTTGAACCCTTTCGATTGGAGGACCCTATGATTGGTCTCGGCGAATGCCGGTCCGCAAATGTCGACGGACTGCCCTGGCAGCTCAGTCTCTTGCCGACCGGATATTGCAATGTGCGGGGGGAAACCGAACGTCCCTCGGCAAAAATGCAGGGTTCACACCCCGCATGCATGTCTTCATTCCGTAGCTTCTACGGGAGGCGGACATGAATATGCGCATATCCCAACTGAACGGCGCCAACACTGCGGGCTATTTCGATCGCCTGCCGGAAAAGCTGGTGCTGGAAGGTTATCGCCGCTGGACTGCGGGTTTCGAGACAGGTTCGATCATCCCGTGGGAAATGACCTGGGGCCTCTATTCGGAAGTGCTTGGGCCTTCGGAAGCAAAACGCGCGGTGAGCGAGCTGTCGCATTTCATCCGCGTGCTGCGCCATTGCGCCAGTTGCCAGTTGCGCGCTTTCCCGTTCGACTCGCACCATGTCTGCCGTGAGGAATGCCTGACGCTGGGACTGATTTCCGGCATCCAGAATCAGGACGCGCTGCTGCTCAATACCTGTCTTGAAGCGATTGCCTGTCATCGCCGCTGCGACGATGTGGCAGGGGCTGCACGCAATTTTGCCGACACGCTGGCTGATTTCGGCCAGACTTTGTTGCCAATACCGATCCATGCCATCGACAGCGCTTTGAATTTTACGCCGCGCGCGACTTTTCACTGATTGGTCCAAGATCGGGCCCAGATCGATCCTTGATCGGAAAAAGTCCCAGCGTTTTGCGAATGAACGTGGTTCCAGATTTTAAGTCGCCTTTACCCGGCGCAAGGAGATAGAAATGCAGGCCAGAACCGAACGACGCCTCGGCATTGCCGCCGCCCTCGTCCTGACCGCAGGAGCGTTTGTCATGCCGGGCGTATCCACCCAGATCGTGCGCAACGATGTTGCGCCGCAGAGCCAGATCCATATGGCTTCGGCAGAAAATCTGCGCGCCGAGCTGCGCCATTTCATCAGGCTCGGCGAAGCTATGCCGAAGTCGATGCGCTACGAATAGTCGTGCTGAGACTGAAATAGAAAAGGCCGCGCCAGATCTGGTGCGGCCTTTTTTGTGAGAAATCAATTGCTTAACCGACGATGATCGGGGCCTTCCCCTGTACGCGGTTATAAAGATCGATGATGTCCTGGTTCATCAGGCGGATACAGCCGGATGACATGGACTGGCCGATCGACCACCATTCCGGCGAGCCGTGGATGCGATAGCCGGTATCCCGCCCGTTTTGGAAAATATAGAGCGCACGCGCACCCAGCGGGTTTTGCGGGCCGGGCTCCTGACCGTTGCGATATTTCGCCAGTTCCGGCTTGCGCTGGATCATTTCCGGTGGAGGCGTCCAGACCGGCCATTGTTTCTTGTACTGGACATTGGCCGTGCCCGACCATTCGAACCCCGCCTTGCCGATACCGATACCGTAACGCAGCGCTTCTCCGCCCGGCAGAACATAGTAGAGAAGATGATCCTTGAGGCTGACGACAATCGTTCCCGGCGCCTGTCCTGTCGGGTCCGGCACGATCTGGCGGCGGAACTGCTTCGGCACTTTCTGATATGGAATTGCCGGCAGTGAATACGGCCCTTCCTGCACGGCGGCATACATGACATCCGGCGTCGTGATATCGCGGTCGACGCTGATCTGCGGACGCATCGGCGTAATCCCGCCCGTCGACATCGGATCGACATTCATCTGGAAGGCCGACATATCCATCGTTTGGTTACAACCGGCAGCACCGGTGAGGAGGACGGCTCCGGTGCCGAAAAGGAAGCGGCGGCGGCTCAGATCGTCAATGAACTTGGTCATGCAAATTACCCGGACACAAGGGTTGAAACACAGCCGTCAAGCGACCGCCATACTCAACAGCAATTTGCGTTCTTATGGTTGAAGAACGGTTAAACAACTCGCGCAAACGTCTCAGAAAATTCCGTTTGAAAGCGTAAATTGCAGTGATTGTGAAAATTTAATCGATTTAAAATCCAAGGCAAATGCGGCGAACATATGTATGTCATGGCTATTTAATGGCGAAAATGTAGTTTTTGCCTACAAACTGCTATTCTGGATTGTGTTCAGATAGCAAAAGGCCGGGTCATGAAACCCGGCCCGGATTGCCTTCAATAATTGGCAGCGATCAATAATCTTTTTCGTAGAAGATACCGCCGCTGGAATCGCCCTCCGCTCCCAGCGCACCCTTGGCTTTCAGGTTGCGGGTGATGTCGAGATTGACAGTGCCCTTGGTCGAGCCACCTGAACCGGCTTCCACGCCCAGATAGATATTGTCGCGGATATAGCGACCGGCGCGAACTGCCGTCTGGCCCTTGTCATCCGTCACGACATCAAGATCGTCGAGACCTGTCCCGGCGCGCAGCTTGTTCATCAGCGAGTTGTTGGAACCGCCCGCAAGCTCTGCCGCAGCAGCAGCAAGCTGCGCGATCTGGAACGCCGACAATTCGCCGATGGAGCGCTTGAAGATCAATTGCGCCAGCACTTCATCCTGCGGCAATTCCGGTGTCGACGAGAACTTGATGTCGAGATTATCGACCGTGCCCGTCACCGTCACGATTGCGGTGATTTCATTGCCTTCCGAACGGGCAACGAAGTTGAGTTGCGGGTTGAGATCGCCCACCAGCGTGACATGGCCTTCGTCGAAGGTAATGCGCTGCCCGAGGATGCCGATGCGACCGCGGATCATGTCGAAGGAGCCAACCGGCTTGATGTCGGTCACAGGTCCTGTCAGGCGAAGACGTCCGCCCAGTTCCGTATCGAGGCCACGACCGCGCACGAAAATCTGGTTGGGCGCATTGATGAGAACGTCGAGGCGCGGCACGGTCGGACGCGCTGTCGGCGTCGGCACCCGGCTGCGGCGCGTTTCGACCTTGGCGCGATCAAGCGTCACCTGAACATTCTTCGGCGTGTTCTTGTGGCGAACCGGAACATAGGCCGCGCCGCCGCCGAGATTTTCAGGCACCGAGATTTCTGCCCTATCGACATCAATGCGGCCTGAAATCAGCGGATCGCGCATCAGCGGTCCATTGATGGTGATCCCGCCGTCGACGGTTGCCACGACCAGCTTGCCGTCGGCATAGCGGGCGCGATTGAGCTTGATCTCTATATTGGCCGGGAAATTCGCTTCGGCATTGGTCGAGATCGTACCGCTGGCGGAAACCGATCCGCCACTGCTGAGCGCGGCATTGACCTGGCGCAGCGTGACGGTTTCGCCATCCAGACTGCCCATGACATTGATATTGTTGAGGCGGACATTGGTGTCCGGATCGACAAAGGTTGCGCCATTGGTGGAGAACATGCCGCGCAATTGCGGACGGTTGAAACCGCCCGAAACGCTGGCCGTCAGCGTCAGCGTACCGTTTGCCTGCGCACCGCGATCCGCCAGGAAGCGGTTGGCGAGCGCCAGCGGAATGCTGCCATTGACATTGACGCCAAGCCCCTGTCCCGAGAACGGCACCTTGCCATTGGCGGTGACATTGAGGCCGCGTGGACCATCGACGGTCAGCGACGAAAAGTCGATGGCCATGGCGGCGTAGCTGCCTGCCGCCTGCAGGGTCAGAGGTGCAAGCCCGTTATCACGCAGCGGCTTGGCCGCAAGACCGGTGCCGCGCAGATTGAACGTCGCCGCAGGATTGGTGAGCGGCCCGGTGACACGCGCTGTCCCGGTAACATTACCGGCAAGATCCTGTCCCTTGACCGCACCGTTCAGCGCCGTCAGCGGAAGATTGGCGAGATTGACGTCGATGGCGAGGTCTCCCTTGCCGAGTGGCACGCCGCCATTGGCGCGCACATCAATGCCGCCGCCTCCGGTTACATGCGCATCGACATTGAGCCGATTATTGGCCGAAGTACCCTTGGCATCCGCATTGAGAGCCGCAATGCCCTGCTTTTTAAGCTCGGCGGCTGTCACACCGCGCGCCGCCATATCGAAAGCGACATTGGGCGCCTCTTTCGTGCCAGTGATGCGAGCCGTGCCGTTGACCGTGCCGCCAAGCCCCAGTTCCGGCTTGAACGTATTGGCGAGAGCCAGCGGCAGATTGGAAAGGGCGACCGAAAGATCGAGACGACCATCGACCACGCCATTCACCTTGACCTGCCCCGCGCTGGCATCTGCGCCCGTATTGATGACGATATCCCCGAATGAGATTTCCTCACCCTTCATGGAAATGGTGGCTGGAGCGGCCAGATTGGCGCTGAGCGTGCCCTGCTTGACATTGGCCGAGGCGAGACCCAGCTCAAAACCGCCATCCTTCGGTTCCAGCGAACCGGCAGCACTGGCGACCGTACCGATCTTCAGCTTGGTGTTGGCAGTAAAATCGGTCTTCGACCCGGTTGCGTTGGCCTTGGCATCGAAGCTGTCGATGCCGAACGTGCCGACCATGATGTCGCGCGCCGCGGCATTGCCGTCAACCACCGGCACCCCGAACAGGTCCTTTGCCGTCAGGGCAATATCAGCCGAGGTGATATGATTGCCATTGACCTTGATGTCCTTGGCATTGGCTGTGATCGATGCATTCTGGCGGCCGTCATTGGCGTCAAGCGTGATGTCGGCATTGGCCGCGCCGGTCGCCTCTGCCAGCGCCAGGGCTGCGGCGGTGGAAATATCCGGCGCATCGAGCTTCAGCGCGCCCGTCAGGAGACCTTTCGCGGTCTGGGTGACATTGCCCGAAAGATGCGCACCGCCTGCATTGAAGACGAGGTCGGTCAGGCGCTTTTCGTCATTGACGATGTCGATCAGCGTTCCAAGATCAACACGCTGGCCATTGAGGAATGCACTGCCAGCAAGCTTGCCGGAAAGGGCAGCACCTGTTTTTGCATTGCCATCGAGCATGGCATTGAAATCGAGACCGCCTTCGGAAAGCTTGCGACCCGCCAGAGTGCCCTCCGGCGCATCGGCGCGCAATGCCAGCGCGATCAGCTTGTCGTCGCCGCGCGCGCTGCCCTTGACTGTCATCCGACCCGATGCCTGATCCGAAAGAAGCTTGAGATCGGACAGCATCACGCCAAAATCGAAACTTGCCTTGTCGGATGCAAAGGAACCATTGGCGGTGATCTCGCTCAGTTCATTGCCGATGCGGAAATCACGCGCTGAAAAACCTTCCGCGCTGCGGCCAAGCGCACCGCTCAAATTGACAGCGCCATCGAGAATGCGGTCAACCGCTTCCGTGCCGGTGCGCATGTTCTGCGCCGTACCGTTGAGGTCGAGCTGGAATGCACCGCTGACCGGGCGAACAATGCCCTTGGCGTTGACATCGATACTGCCTGCAAGGTCGCGCTCTGCCAGAGCGCCGAACGGCGCAAGGCTTGCAATCTTGGCGGCGATATCGCCATTGAAGGCAAAGTCGTCGATATTGCCCTTGAGATCGAGGCTTAGACCGTTGCCGGCAATATTGGCTTGCGCCAGTTCAACCGGCGAACCGGCGCGCCACGCGCCATCGATGGCAAGCGCAATCTTGCTTCCAAGCGCCTCGGCGATTTCCGCACGTTCTGCCGAAATGCCGTCCATCCCGCCATTGACCTTGAAGGTGATATGGCGATTGGCGGCATCATCCAGGTTTTCAGCAACGCCGCCCATATCGAGTGCAATGCTCTGGGCAGAAATCGTTGCGTTCTTGAGACCGGCAATGGCAAGCGTTCCCGTCCAGTCATTGGTCGGGCGATCACCATAAGCGACCTGGAATTTTGCATTGTCGATATAGGTTTCGGCGCCCTTGACCGGCAGGAGCACGCGCCCCTTGCTTTCATCGGCAATCGAAGCATCGATACGCAGCTTGTTCAGGAAGCGGTCATTGCCGGTTTCGGCAGAAGCTTTCAGCTTCAAGGCAGCGCTGTTCAATGCCAGATCGTCAAGACGGAAACCGCCTGCATCCTTGAGGAAGCCATCAGCGGAAAGAACCGTATCGGAACCGAAGAAATCGCGGAATACCGGCGGCACCAGAACCGCAATCGGACCATTGAAACGGGCGGAGAAAACACGTCCGCCATCGGGCGCCTGACCTTGCCGGTTGAGCGCGAATTCGCCTGTCAGCGTGCGGCTGCCATTGGTATCGAGCGCCAGGTCAACCTTCAACTCGTCAAGCGGACCGGCACCTTTCAAAGTGAGATCGACCGGAGGATGGCCATCGATATTCAGCAGGTTGGCGACGATGCCATTGGCCGGTTCCGAAACTTTCAGGTCGAGATCGACCTTCTGGTCGGCATTGGCATAGGCTGCACGAAGCGCGAAATTTCCGCCAGGACCGTCAAGGCGCTTGATGTCGAAATTGGAATCCAGCGAACCATCGGCGAGCGACAGGCTGCCATTGGCCGACACTTCCGATTCGAGGCCGAAAATCTCCGGCCCGAAATGCAGGCGCGCAATGGCAAGCTGATCGAGATTGATCGAAATCGGTAGGTCCGGCAGGCTGAATGTCGACGATTCCGGCGACGGCAGGCTGTTGTCAGGCAAGGGCTTGCGAATGATGTCGATGCGCTCGGCGGCAAGGGACTGGATGCTGAGACGGCCAACGAGAAGCGCGGTGCGGCTCCAGTTCAGCTTGGCATTCTCGATACGCAGCCAGACGCCCTCGCGATCGGCAATGGTGATCGAGCCGACGGTTGCTTCCGAAGACAGAACACCACTGATGCCGGAAATGGAAATACGGCGGTTCGGCGCGGAAAGCTGGCTTTCCACGAAAGACAGGAAATAGGATTTCTCTTCTTCGGGCTGAGCTTCCGAACTGCCCGGCTGTTGCGCTCCAGTATTTACCTGAGCATTTTCCTGAGCGTGGGCCAGCACCGGAGTTTCCCGCTCCGGCCAGCCGAAGATGACTGCCGTGACGGCGAAAGCGACGAAGGCGATGATTGCGAGAAATCTGGTCAAAACGCCTGTCCTATACCTACGTACAAGCCATAGCTCGGATCACCCGAGCGGCGGTTGAGCGGAACGGCGACATCGAGGCGGATCGGTCCGAGACCGGTCAGATAGCGCAGACCGCCACCGACGCCGACACGCATCTGTTCCGAGAAATCGGGAAACGACTTTTCGCCGACATAACCGGCATCGACAAATGCCACTGCGCCGATGGAATCGGTGATGCGGGTGCGCACTTCGCCATTGGCCTCGACAAGCGAGCGCCCGCCGATGATCTCGCCATTGCCTGCGCTGACGCCGATATTGCGATAGCCGTAGCCGCGAACCGAGCCGCCGCCACCTGCCAGGAACAGCTGGCTCGGCGGCAGGTCCTCGATGGAGGCGCCGACAATAGAACCGACCTTGAGACGGCCCGCAAGGATCACACGGTCCTTTTCGCCAAAGCCGTAATAGGTACGGCCTTCGGCGGTGAAACGGGTGGCGAAATTGCCGTACTGGAATTCGTAGAAGGGCTGGATATTGCCTTCCAGATAGAAGCCCGAGCTCGGATCCGGCTTGTTGTTGCGGCTGTCATAGAGGAGATTGCCCTCCAGTCCTGCCGTGGTGAAATCGCGCGAACCGAAGACGTCGTCATCGAAGTGACCCTGGCTCGCCTTGGCATAAAGCGCACCTGACAATTCATCACTGAATATCTGCGTGAAGCCGGTCTTCGCATTGATCGAAGTTTCGGTATAGGCATCCAGCACTTCGCGCTTGGCGTCGAGCGATGCGACAAAATCCGTATCCGGCGTATAGACGCCCGGCTTAGTAAAGGTTGTACCCAGAAGATAGGTAAAGTTCTTCGGGTCGAAGGAATTGTCCTGCGTGCCGCCAATGCCGCTGATCTTGGCGTCGAAACGCAGGCGCTCGCCGCGCCCGAACAGGTTGCGATGCATCCAGTAGCCGGTCAGACCGAAGCCGTCGATGGTCGAATATTCAGCACCGAAGCCAAAGCGGCGCGGCTTGCGCTCCTGCACGTTGAGCGTCATCGGCAGGCTGCCGTCCGGCTCGATCTTTTCGGCTTCCTCGAAACTCATGGCGCGGAATACTTCCATGCGACCGAGACGCTTCTTGGCTTTCTCGATATCGTCCGGATCGAATTCCTGGCCCTCTTTCAGCCCGGTCATCCAGGCCACGAATTGCGGGTCCATGCGCGCCGTTCCAACGACGCTGACCGGGCCGTAATGCGCCTTCTGGCCGGGGTCGAGCGAAACATCCGCGGCCACCCGGTTGTCGGCATGGTCGGCAACGATGTCTTCGCCGGTAACCCGCGCCTTGGCATAGCCCTGCTGGCGCCAAGCCTCGACGGCAAGGCGTTCGGCCTTGATGACCGTGCCGGATCGCGCCACCTGTCCGGGCGCAAAGCCGGCATCTTCCGGCGACTGCACATGATCGCGCTTGTCGACCGGCGGCGGCGCAATATTGGAAATCGCCGTGCGCGAAAACAGGAATTGCGGGCCGGGATCGACGGTGATCGCAACCTTGGCATCATTGGGGATTTCCGCGTCGGGCGGAATGTCGTTTGCCTCACGGCCGTCGACCAGAATAGAAATCGTGCCGCCATAGCGGCCCTCGCCATAGAGCGCGGCCAGAATGCGGCGATAATCGCCGCGCGCCTTGGCCAGCAGGCCGGCTGAGCCAGAAGCAGGTCTTTCTGCATCGGATACGAGGCCTGAAGCGCCTTCAATCGTGGATTTCAGATCGGCTTCCGTGCCGTCCGCATTCTTGCGGTCGCCGGTGGTCGTGACCTCGACAGTGTAGGTCTTGGGGTCGATGATATCGGGATCTTCCTTCTTGTCCTCGCCCCACAGACGAACACCGAAGATCTCGAACGCCAATGCAGGCGACATCGCGAAGGAGGAAAAATGCGCCGCCAGCAAAAGCACGGCGATGCTCCTTCCCTGTATCGTCCTGTTACTCCAAGTCATACGCGCTACTGTCCGGTTCCTGTCTATGCGGTCGCCTGGCGGCGTCCCGTTCATCACCCCCAGCCCAGGACGATTCAGGGATTACCATAGGGAGAACGGAAGTCCAAGCAACAACGCTAGATATGGACCATTTCAGTCAATGGAGTATTAACGTTACCACACCATTGCAAATTCCCGTCAGGATTGAAGCAGTCAAGCACACCTTCCGCCTTGATTGCGGAAACAGGCCCGCCAAGCGCGTTTCGACCTGATTGAATCAGATCGGCATTCTAACGTTTTTTACGCGCATCTTGTCCAAAAACCGTTGCACACTTTTCGGGATGCGCTCCAACTGTTTGTCTGACGCACATCTTATCCGAAAACCGTTGCACACTTTTCGGGATGCGCTCTAAGCGGAACGGCTCGCCGGCGGGGGTGCTGCTGGCGAGCCGTCCATCAGGTCATTGGGAGGAGGGAGAAACGACCTGATCAAGATAGGCTATGTCTTGCAGTTTTGAACGATGCCGGTCAGCGCCCGGCATGCATCGGGCGCATATTGCCGAAGTGCATGCCGCCACCGCCCATTCCGCCTCTGAAACCGCCGAAGCCGTTATTGGCAAATGTCGGACGGTTGAAGCCGCCGAAACCACCCTGACGGATCACCGGACCGGGACCCCAGTTGCGACGTATCTGGCCATTGGGCCATCCGTGTCCGCCCCATCCACCACGGCCATTCCACTGCGGGCCGCGGCCCCAATGGTTATTCCAGCCGCCACGATTGGACTGGCAATTACGCCCGATACAGCCGTTGACGTAGTTCGGTCCGCCGCGCCAGCCGGGACCCCAGCCGCCGCCCCAGCCAGGACCCCAATAGCCGCCGGTCGCCCAGCCAAGCCCAAGTCCGAGGCCAAAGCCGTCACCGTAGCCGTCATTATTGACGATCACCGTGGTGCTGGACGGTGCTGCATAGGCGGGACCGCTATAGGAACCGAAGCGGACATAGCGCGCCGAAACCCAGCCAACGCTGCTACCGTTGTAGATCTGGCACCAGCCGTTGCGGCAGGAACCGGCATTGACCGTCGCACCGGCAGGAAGAGCCGCAAGCCGCCCGTAATTGGAACCGGGGCCTGAGCGGACATTGACCGAGGCCGAGACATAGGCCGTTGCAGCCGAGGCGATGGCGGGCGTGAACAGAGCCGCAGCAATAACAGCCGCACCTAGAATACGATTATTAGTAAGCATTCCCTTAAATAAAGACATCGCATCTTCTCCAGATTAGCGATCGAACAGAGACGCAATAAGTATCAAACACGAGCTAATCTATGTTGATATTGTACACGATGCAAACAACATGCGCAATAATGGTAAATTTACGGCATATATTATTATTTTCTACTCTTCTATATTAAATACGATCATCTTTATTTTACAATAAATGACGCCTGAATTACAGCAAATTGATTAAAATTTTAAAGACAGCGTTGAGCAACCGACAAAAAGAAAGGCGCCCCGGAGGGAACCGGGACGCCACGCGGCTTTGGGGGGAGAGAGGGAGGATAAAGCCGCGATCACGGGCCGTCAGGCCAGCTTTTTGAGGCTCACGGATGCATCCCCGCAGCATTGCTGCAGGGAAACATCCGGCAGGCCCCGTCAGAGCGCGTTTCGATCTGATTGAATCAGATCGGCGCTCTAACTGTTTGTTTTAACGCGCATCATATCCGAAAACCGTTTCACACTTTTCGGGATGCGCTCTAAGGCAGATTGCGCACGTCTTCCGGCGACATGTACATCGGCATCATATTGGTATCGAGGTGATGCATGACCCAGATGGAGCCGGCAAGCACGATAGCCAGAATGATGACCGTGAAGATGAGCGCCAGAATGTTCCAGCCGCCTTCCGACTTCGGATCGAGGTGCAGGAAGTAAACCAGATGCACCAGGATCTGGACGACAGCGATACCGAGCACGATGGCGGCGGTGGTTCCCGGCGTGAAGTAGCCGTTCATGGCCAGCATGAATGGAACGACGGTGAGAACGACCGCCAGCACGAAGCCGATCAGATAGGTCTTCAGGCTGCCGTGGCTCGCGCCGTGGTCATGTGTTTCGTGTGCAGAGCTCATCACAGTACACCCAACAGATAGACAAGGGTAAAGACGCCGATCCAGATAATATCCAGGAAGTGCCAGAAGAGGCTGAGGCACATCACGCGCGTCTGGTTCTTTTCCGTCAGACCGTCACGCAGAAGCTGGGCGGAAAGCACCAGAATCCAGATCAGGCCGGACGTGATGTGAAGACCATGGGTTCCCACCAGCGCAAAGAAGGCCGAGAGGAACGCGCTGCGGCCCGGACCCGCGCCTTCATGGATCAGGTGATTGAATTCATAGATTTCCATCACGAGGAAGGCTGCACCCAGCAGGAAGGTGACGCCCAGCCAGAACAGAACGCCTGCGCGGTTCTTCTTGAACATCGAAAGCGTTGCCAGACCATAGGTCAGCGACGACACCAGCAGGAGCATGGTTTCGATCAGAACAAAGTTCAGATCGAACAGTTCACGACCGGTCGGACCGCCCGCGAACTGATGCGCCAGAACGGCATAGGTTGCAAAGAGCCCCGAGAAGAGGACGCAGTCGCTCATCAGGTAGATCCAGAAGCCGACCAGTGTGGTCGACCCTGCATCGTGATGGTCCTCGTGAGCGGGGTGCTCGTTTCCGCCCGTAAACGGCGCGGCGGTTGAAATGCTTGCGCTCATCGGAATCAGGCCTCCTGAGCAGTCAGTTGCCGGGTACGGAGGTCTTCGACTTCCTGCACCTCTTCGGCCGAGACGTAAAAGTCTCTGTCATTATTGAAGGAGTGAGCGATGGCAACGGCCAGCACAGCGAGGGCAGAGGCGATCGCCAGCCACCAGATGTGCCACACCAGAGCAAAGCCGAGCGGAATGTTCAGAATGCCGATGATGAAACCGGTGCCGGTGTTCTTCGGCATATGAATACGCGCGAACTTTTCGGTACGGCGTACATAGCCGTTCTGCTTCATATCCCACCAGCCATCATGATCACGCACATGCGGAACTTCAGCGAAGTTGTAGAAGGCAGGCGGCGAAGCCAGCGACCATTCCAGCGTACGGCCCGTACCCCAGCTGTCGCCGTTGTTGTCGCGCAGCTTTTCGCGGTCGCGGATCGAAACCGCGATCTGCAGAACCTGGAACACGATGCCGCAAAGGATGATCGCAACGCCGACGGCAGCAACGATGAGGTAGATGTGCCATGCCGGATTTTCGGTGTGGTTCAGACGACGGGTCATGCCCATCAGGCCGAGCACGTAGAGCGGCATGAAGGCCAGGATGAAGCCGACGAGCCAGCACCAGAATGCATTCTTGCCCAGACGTTCATTCAGCTTGAAGCCGAAAGCCTTCGGCCACCAGTAGACGAGACCGGCAAAGCAGCCGAACAGAACGCCCGAGATAATCACATTGTGGAAGTGGGCAATCAGAAACACCGAGTTGTGTAGCACGAAGTCTGCCGGCGGAACTGCAAGCAGAACGCCCGTCATGCCGCCGACGACGAAGGTGCACATGAAGCCGATGGTCCACATGACCGGCGTTTCCATGCGAACGCGGCCCTTGTACATGGTGAAGAGCCAGTTGAAGACCTTCGCCCCTGTCGGGATCGAGATAATCATCGTCGCCACGCCGAAGAAGGCGTTGACGTTGGCACCGCCACCCATGGTGAAGAAGTGATGGACCCAGACCAGGAACGACAGGATGGTGATCGCAACGGTGGCGTAAACCATCGACTTGTAGCCGAACAGGCGCTTGCCGGAGAAGGTTGCCACGATTTCCGAGAAGATGCCGAAGCATGGCAGAACCAGAATATAGACTTCCGGGTGCCCCCAGATCCAGATCAGGTTCACATACATCATCGGATTGCCACCGGCATCATTGGTGAAGAAGTGGAAATCCAGATAGCGGTCCAGCGAAAGCAGGGCCAGCGTGACGGTGAGGATCGGGAAGGCAGCAACGATCAGCACGTTCGAGCAGAGAGCGGTCCAGGTAAAGACCGGAACCTGCATCATGCTCATGCCGGGGGCGCGCATCTTGATGATGGTGGTGATGAGGTTCACGCCTGAAAGCAGCGTACCCATGCCGGAAATCTGCAAGGCCCAGATATAATAATCCACACCGACATCCGGGCTGAATTCCTTGCCGGAGAGCGGCGGATAGGCCAGCCAGCCGGTCTTGGCGAATTCGCCGACACCGAGCGAGATGTTGACGAGGATCGCACCGGCAACCGTCAGCCAGAAGCTGAGCGAGTTGAGGTAGGGGAAAGCCACGTCGCGCGCGCCGATCTGAAGCGGCACTGCAAAGTTCATCAGGCCGACGATGAAAGGCATCGCCACGAAGAAGATCATGATCACGCCATGAGCGGTGAAGACCTGATCGTAATGGTGCGGCGGCAGGAAGCCTTCATTCGCACCCGAGGCAAGAGCCTGCTGGGCGCGCATCATGACGGCATCCGAGAAGCCGCGGAACAGCATCACGAGTGCCAGAATGATGTACATGACGCCAATGCGCTTGTGGTCGACCGACGTCAGCCAGTCGTTCCAGAGCGGAGCCCATTTGCGATAGTAGGTAATGGCTGCCAGAATAGCGAGTGCCCCGCCAGCCACCGCGGCCAAAGTGACCATGATGATTGGCTCGTGATAGGGTATCGCTTCGAGCGTAAGTTTTCCGAACATTTTTATCACGCTTCGATTGGAGCAATTCCGGGACGGCACAAGACGGCCATCTTTCCGAAACCGCGTGAAACAAAGGATTGAATGCGGATGGCCGTGACCTCTTGCGAGATCACGGACCTATCGGCACATCAGTTTTCGAGCTGCGAAAGGCGCTGCGGCTGGACTGCGCAGATGATGTCGCTCGCCCACTGGCTGAAATCGACAGGCGAAGACTTGCGCAGATTTGAGCGGGCTTCGCGGATCATCTGTTGACGATGCATTTCATCGTCGAGGCAGACGGACTTGCCGTCCCAGCAGCGGTTCACGATGTTGTGGAACAGCGCCTGGTCACTATAGGTGAAGAACTGCGGCGGAACCTTTTCGCTCGGCTGGACCAGCGAGGCGTAACGGTCGCGGCTCAGCTCTTCGCCATTCGCCTTTGCCTTCACATCGGCCACCCACTTGTCGAAGTCGGCCTGATTGTAGGCATGTGCCTTGAAGCGCATCTGGGCAAAGCCCTGACCGCTGTAGTTGGCGGAGATACCGTCGAATTCGCCTGCATGATTGGCAACCAGATGCAGCTTCGTCTGCATGCTTGGCATGGTGTAGACCTGACTGCCGAGCTGCGGGATGAAGAAGGAATTCATGATGTTGCTGGCGGTCAGCTTGAAGTTGACCGGCACATCGACCGGCATTGCCATCTCGTTGACGGTGGCGATGCCCTGATCCGGATAGATGAAAAGCCATTTCCAGTCGAGCGCGACGACTTCGACATTGATCGGCTTCGCGTTCGATTCCAGCGGGCGATACGGATCAAGCTTGTGGGTGCTGATCCAGGTGACCGAGCCGAGAACGACAATGATCGCCAACGGGATGAGCCAGACGGCCAGCTCGATCTTGGTCGAGTGGTGCCAGTCGGGCTGGTAATCCGCCTTCTCATTCGAGGCGCGGTACTTCCATGCGAAGTATAGCGTCATGAAGATGACGGGAAGCACGACAAGCAGCATGATGCCGGTCGCAAAAAGGATGAGATCGCGTTCTGCCATGCCGACTTCCCCTTTCGGGGAAAGCAGGACCTGGTTCTCGCAGCCGGCGAGAAACGCCGTGAGGGCCAAGACGGCGAACGAAACGATCGTCCGGGGGGTGCCGTGTTTCATTTGTCTTTCCATCCTGCGCGCAGAGTTTCATCTCCGGCGCATGCGTCATTTCCTAGTTTTCGGTAAATTCTGAAATTTCCAAAAGTACCGTTATAACGAATAATCCCGTTTGTCACGTGCCTGACGAAAATTGTGCTGGATCGTAATGTCGCGCCCAAAATTGGGCATTTCGTTCGAACAATCCGGCCCTATCGCTGATGCGGGCCGTCATATTAAGCAATGCGCTCTAACCATTTTTTATAGCATATATCTGGTCCGAGAGCGGTTCCGGTTAGAACGGAATCGCAGGAACGGCTCTGTCTCTTTGTTTTCACGCATGTCTTTATCCCAAAACCGGTTCGCGCTTTTGGGAGACATGCTCTAAACCATTGATCCTCGTAAAGGGATCAACATCCGACGGCTGCCTAAATGGGTCGCCAATTGTCAGGTGCGGCGGAGCGAATAGGCCCAAAGCCTGGGCTTTGCAAGATGAAAACCGCCGCTTATCCCGTGAATAAACGGGATCGTGATAGGAATTTACCGCGAATTATGCACATCCCGAAAACTGTGAAGCGGCTTTCATCCCTACCCACGCCCGACGTTTATGGAGCGGGATGACCTTCGACAAAGAACCGGAGCGCAGAGACGGTTTATCTTCCCCGCCATGTATGCTTATTGAAAATGCGCGAGGGAATTGGGGGTAGAAATGATATTTGCCGAAATGCTGCTCGATGAAGCCGAAGGTGCAATTCTCGGCTATGCGATGACGGCAGGTGCGCTCACTTTACGCAAAGGCACGGTTCTCGATAGCCTCAATCTCGCTCTGTTGCGGGAGGCAGGCATAGGCTCGGTTCTGGCTGCACGCCTGGAAAAGGGCGATATCGGCGAGGATCAGGCCGCACTTGCCGTTGGGAGCATGCTTGCTTCTGACGAAGTGGAGATCGGTGGCGCTACGACCGGGCGTGTCAACCTGCATGCCCGGAAGAACGGCGTATTTTCGGCAGATGCCGACCGTATCGATGCGATCAATGCACATGATGCGCGCATTTCCATCGCAACACTGCGCAATCATGTTCGGGTGGAAGCCGGACAGATGATCGCCACCGTCAAGATCATTCCTTTTGCCGTGCCGGAAATCCTGTTGCGGGAAATCGGCCCCGATGCGCGGCCTGCCCTGCACATCTATCCCTTCAATGGCGCGCGGATCGGGCTGATCCAGTCGCGCCTCCCCTCGATCCGCGAGACGGTTCTTGAGAAGACCCGCGAGCTGATGGAAAAGCGAGCCGCCCGAAATGGCGGAACGCTTGTTTGCGAAAAGCGCGTCGCGCACGTTCAGTCGGCACTGGCAGCAGCGATCATGGAAGTCAGCCCGGCCTGCGACATCATCGTGATTTTCAGCGCCTCGGCGGTTGCTGACGAGGCGGATATCGTACCGCAGTCGATCCGCATCTCAGGCGGCGAAATCCTGCGCATCGGCATGCCGGTCGATCCCGGTAATCTGCTGGTTCTGGGCCAGCACGACGGCAAATATGTTGTCGCCGCTCCCGGATCGGCCCGCAGCGCTCGCGAAAACAGTCTCGACTGGGTACTGGATCGCCTGATGGCTGGTATTGCGCTTTCCGCCGACGATCTTTCCCTCATGGGAGTGGGTGGGCTGGTGCTTTAGAGCGCATCCCGAAAAGTGTGAAACGGTTTTCGGGATGCGCGGTTCAAAACAAATAATTAGAGCGCGTAGTCGAAAACCAATATGCCTTCGATACCGCCTTCTGATGCTTCAACGAGGCTTTTGCCGACCTTCGCGTGTTCGGGATGCGGAAGATAGGCGTCCCGCGCCGCGCTATCCGTGAAATCGACCACAAAGCCGTGCCGGTATCCCTTTTCGAGATTTTCCGGGCTGTTGTTTTCGCCTGCCGTGATGGACAGGATGCCGCCAATCTTGTCCTTGAGGGCTACGACGGCATGCAGCTCCTCTTCGATCTGCGCTGCTCCGACTTCGGGCCTGAATTTGATGAGAACGATATGACGTATCATGAACGGTTTCCGTGATTGAAAATAAGAGCGCGCCGCCTCTGGAAATGGCGTCGTGCAACTTCTCTCATACGGTATTTATCAAACAGAGAAAATGCTTCCGCTACATCCGGTGGAACGGAACAACATCAGGATCAGCATCGGAAGCCATTTCTCGAATCAAACCCTGCTGGAACTCGCCTGCCGTCAGTATTCGAACTCTTTTTTGATATGGGCTTATCTGCTCGGACCGAACCGGTCCCCTGCGCAGTTGCTTTGCGCCCTTCAGAGCCTGTTCCAAAAGTCGCCATGCCGGTCTGCAAATGGCAATTTCCTGCGTTCCGGTGCTCATGTACGTTAAGTACATTGCGCTCCGATACTCGAAAATCACCATTTTCGCCACGGCCTGCCGCTTTTTGATTCAGGCTCTCAGAGACATCCCAAAAGCGAAAAAGGCCGGGTTGAACCCGACCTTCCGCTTTCACCTGAGTTTGCGCCAGTACATCCGTGGTCACGATCCCAAGTGAATTCCCGATACGCATATGGATATAACCCGTCTGCATTTCAGGAATATGACATTGCGGGCAGCAGCCAGATTGCTCCAAAACCGGTTCAACCCGGCCCTGCCCCGACAGTTTCGGCCCACAAACCGTTGCCTGAAACTGCCGTATTCTTCCGTGAGCGCCTGATCGCGCGCCATGTCGTCCGCGTTCAACCCGCTTCCGCAGATCGCCGCTCATGATATTCGTTTCCGACGCCTGAAGCTTTGCGCCCAAAGGGGCCGCAGAACCTGTCGTCAGGCCGCCATCGGCGTTTCCGCCACATCGGGATGGTTGTAGTTCCACACCTCGATCAGGCATTGCCGCATCAAATCAAGATCGACCGGACCGATCCGGCTCAGCACAAGATCAAGTTCGTCGGGCTCTACGCCCCGGTTGAGTAACTCAACAATCGCCTCGATCAGAATTCGTTTATCGTCAAATCTGTAGCGCTGCATAAACCTGCTCCGCTATCTGCCCCAGCACATGATCGTAGATTAAACAGTCATGGTTAACCGAAGCTTAAGCCACGAAAAACCAACGCGATTTACCGACACCACAAACTGACGCAAACGCTTGCTCCAACACATTTCCCACACATTCGCGGGGTTGCATTTTAAAAATAACTCAAACAGAAAAAATGAAACTCTTGTTCATTTGGACAAGATTAAGTCTAAATCTTAGTATATTTGCCGCGAAATCCAAGAAGAAATTTTCAAGCAGATATATTTTATGATTTACTTTCATTCGAATGAGGCCCCTATGTCGTTTTTTCGGAAATATGTCGATTGGTCCTTCACTTACGCCCGGCTGACCGGGCTTGGGCTACTTGTCGGCTTGAGCGTCATGGGCGGCTATCTTTATACGCTGCAATATAAGGGCAACGTGCACACCATCATCGACGGGCAGGCCTATCGCTCCAACCAGCCCGATGCTGCACGCATTGCCTCCCTGCAAAAGCTTTACGGCATCAAGACCATCATCAATCTGCGCGGCCCTGAACCGGGCTCGAAATGGTATGATGATGAGATCGCGGCTGCAAAGACGCTCGGCATCAACCACGCTGACTTCGAAATGTCGTCGAGGCGGGAACTGAACCGCGCGCAAACCAGACAGCTCATCGCCCTGATGCAGAATGCGGAGAAGCCGGTGCTCATCCATTGCAAATCCGGTGCCGACCGTACCGGTCTGGCTGCGGCGCTCTACGTGGCGGCAGTCGCGAAGGGCAGCGAAAGCAAGGCCGAACGGCAGATGTCCATTGCCTACGGACATTTCGGCTTTCCCTTGAGCCCCACCTACGCGATGGAAAAGACATTCGAGGCCATTGAGGCGGAGCTCGGCTATACCGGTTCCTGACAGTTTTCAGCTTCACAAATGCAAAACGCCGGGGAAAACCCCGGCGTTTTTCTATTCTAAAACCACAACGATCTTATTCGAGGCCGACGATCTTGCCGTCATCCCACTTGAAGATGTCGAAGCTCGGCGAGCTGAGGTCGCCGTTTGCGCCATAGGTCAGCGTGCCGATAGCGGTTTCGATCGGCTTGCCTTCATGCAACGCCTTGGCAACCGCAGCGGAATCGTCAGCCGAACCGGCGCTCTCGATACCAGCCTTGATGACTTCCACAGCAGCATAAGCGTTCATGGTGAAGGCTTCAGCCGGGATGCCCTTGGCCTTCAGCGCTTCGATAGCATCCTTGGAAGCCGGGTTCTTGGTGGCGTCCTTGGCATTGGTGAAGAGCGTGCCCTGTGCATTGGTGCCGCCGATTGCCCAATATTCGGTGTTGGACAGGCCTTCGCCGCCGAGCACCAGTGCCTGCATGCCAGCATCATGAAGCTGACGCGAGAGGAGGCCGCCTTCGGCATGGTAGCCGCCGAAATAGACGACGTCAGTGCCAGCCGACTTGAGCTTGGTGACGAGCGCGCTGAAATCCTTGTCGCCCGGCGTGACCGAATCATAATGGACTTCGGTGATGCCGCCCTTGTTGATCGCCGCCTTGAAAGCGTCGGCCAGACCCTTGCCATAGGCACCCTTATCATGGATCACGGCGACCTTCTTGTCCTTGAAGTTCTTCAGGACATAATCGGCCATGACTTCAGCCTGCTGGTCATCGCGGCCGCAGGTGCGGAACACGTTTTCCAGATTGCGGGCGGTCAGATCCGGGCCGGTGGCGGTCGGGGTGACCATCAGAACGCCGTTTTCCGAGAAGACATCGGAAACAGGGATGGCAACGCCGGTCGTGACCGGGCCGACGACGAACTTGATGCCGTCGCCGACGATCTGGTTGGCGGCGGAAACGCCCTGCTTCGGTTCGCCGGCATCGTCGGCAAACTTCAGAACGACTTTTTCGCCCTTGATGCCGCCAGCCTTGTTGATGACTTCAACGGCGGTTTCCGCGCCCTTCTTCACCTGGTCACCGAAAGCAGCGACAGGACCCGTCAGCGGTGCAACGACGCCGATGGTGATGTCAGCATAGGCGGCGCTGGCAAAGCCGAGTGTAGCTGCGAAAGCCACGCTGGACAGAAGTTTCAGGTTCATTCTTTTTCTCCTTTGGTGGGGCAGCGTCCTCCGACGGCCCCGATACAACCCTTGCCGGTCAAATCTCAGCGCATCCGCGCTGCCGATTGCCGGGCCCTCCCTTTTGTTCATCGCATGATCTCAAAGGGCGATTTAGAGCGCCAGACGCTCTAAATCATATGCATCAACGCGCATCTTATCCGAAAACCGTTTCACACTTTTCGGGATGCGCTTCAAAAGCGCGCCCCCCACTCATTGAAGAGGTCCGAGCCATAATATTATCCGAAATTGCATCTGCCCTTTCGGAATCATGCTCCGGAACGGGAGCGAGCTTTCATGATGTAATAAGAATGCATTTCCGGCTTCCGATTGCAAGGGGCCAAGTGCCCGCAACTACAACGAAAATCGGCTCCTCCCAAAGTCTTAGTTCCCTCCCTTCCATGATGGCGATTCCTTCGCAAAAAAGGCCGCGATTCCCTCTGCGGCCTCTGGCGTTTCCCATGTATCTGCAAGACGGGTCAGTGTCATTTCTATGACGGCCTCGTCTATCGGCGCGCCCAGCGCATGAACCAGCCGCTTGGATGCCGCAACGGCTGCGGGCGCTGTGGCAAAATAGGGTTTGATCTCCGCCTCCACTACCGCATCGAGACGTTCGGCCTCGACCACGTCATGGACGAGCCCGATCCGCCGTGCTTCCTCGGCATCAAAAAGCCGCGCCGAGGTGAATGTGCGCAGCGCATTCGCCTGCCCGATGCGCGCCACCACATAGGGGCTGATGGTGGCCGGTATCAGGCCGAGCTTTGTTTCCGTCAGCCCGAAGCGCGCGCCGGAAACGCTGATCGCCGCATCGCAGACGCTGATGAGACCGACGCCGCCGCCATAGGCCTGCCCGTTGATGCGCCCGATCAGCGGCTTGGGCAGATCGCGCAATGCTTTCAGCATGAGGGCGAGCTTGCGCGCTTCCTCAATCCGCTGGGCGCGCGTGGCTTTCACCTGTTCCTGCATCCATCCCAGATCACCGCCTGCACAAAAACTGGTACCATTGCCGGTCAGGACCACGAGGCGCACGGCGTCATTGTCCGCCAGATGCAGCGTCGCCGTCAGAAGCTCGTCAATCATCCGACCGGAGAGCGCATTGTGCTGTTCGGGGCGGTTGAGCGTCAGCGCGGCCACACCGCGCTGATCGACGGCAATCTGGATCGTCTCGAACGTCGTCATGCGGCTTTATCCTGACGCAGCGCCTCAGCGAACAAAGCCGCCGACTTTAGCTTGTCCAGATCGAGGCCGGTTTCAAAACCCAATCCATGCAGCATTTCGACAACGGAAACCGTATCGACATTGCCCTTGGCGCCCGGCGCGAAAGGACAGCCGCCGAGGCCACCGACCGAAGCATCGAACACCCGCAGGCCTTTTTCGAGACTGACGCGGATATTGTCGAGCGCACGCCCTCCCGTGTCGTGGTAATGACCAGCAAGGCTATGTGCAGGCGCAATGGCCAGCACCGCGTCAAGCATCGCCGCGACCTTGTCCGGCATACCGCGCCCGATCGTGTCGCCGAGGCTTACTTCGTGACAGCCGAGCGAGAAGAGCTGCTCGGTCACATCGGCAACCGCTTGCGGGGCCACTGGCCCGTCATAGGGGCATTCGACCACGCAGCTCACATAGCCGCGAATGGCCAGACCGTCATTGATCGCGGCACCAATCACTGGCGACAGCCGCTCGATGCTCTCAGAGATCGTGCAATTGATATTGGCTTTCGAAAAGCCTTCCGAGGCGGAAATGAATACCGCGATCTCATCGACATTGGCGGCGGCGGCAAGCTCATAGCCCTTCATATTGGGCACAAGCACCGAATAACGCACGCCGTTGGCGCGGCGAATCCCGGCCATGACTTCCGCCGCATCTGCCAATTGCGGCACCCATTTGGGGCTGACGAAACTCGTCGCCTCGATGCGGGCATAGCCGCAGCCCGACAGGCGGTCGATCAGCGCGATCTTGTCGGCTGTCGGCACAAACCGCTTTTCATTCTGCAGGCCATCACGTGCTGCCATTTCAACGATTTCTACGTGTTCAGCCATGTTCTTCCTCCAGTTCAATCAGCAATGCGCCTTCATTGACCTGATCGCCCGCTACAACGGTTACCGACGCAACCTTGCCGTCGCGCGGCGCAGTCAGTGACAGCTCCATCTTCATCGCTTCCATCGTCACCAGCGGATCGCCCTTGGCGACGCTTGCACCCTCCATGACGGAAACAAGCGCTACCCGCCCCGGCATCGGCGAGAGGATGCGGCTTTCGCTCGAAGCATCCTCTTCCGCACCTATCGCCTGCACATGATGAAATATGGTGTCACGACCTTCGAGCTGCACCATTACATCATGTCCGATGCGCATAACGGACGCCTCCGATACGCGGCCATCGACAGCAAAGCGAAGCAGCCCGTTCTTATGCTCACGAATTTCGATGGTGCCGAGAGCAAAACCGAAATGTCCGTCGCCCCTGGTCGTGAAGCTGACCGTGCGGCGTTCGCCGTGATGATCGATCAGAACCGAGCGCGATGCCTCGCCCCAAAGCCGGAACCCGCGCAGCCTCATCCATGGATCATTTGTCTGCGGCGTATCGAGAAGATCGAGCGCACCAAGGGCTGCCAGCGCAAAGGCAATATCCGAAAGCTGCTTATCGGCGAACAGTGTCGCCGTCTCGCGTGCGATCAGGCCGGTATCGACATCACCGGTACGGAAAGCTTCGAGGTTGCAAAGCGCCGACAAAAATTGGCGATTGGTGACGAGGCCCGCAATCCGGGTCTTGTTTAGTGCCGCATCAAGCCGGTTTAGTGCCTCATCGCGCGTTGCGCCATGGGCGATGATCTTTGCGATCATCGGATCATAGAACGGCGTGATCGTGTCACCGGTTCGCACACCAGAATCGACACGGGCATTTTCAGGCGGCGCGAACAGAGCAAGCTTGCCGGTTGCAGGCAGAAAATCCCGTGCCGGGTCTTCCGCATAAAGCCGCGCCTCGAAAGCCCAGCCGTTTATGGAAAGCTCGTCCTGTCGTTTCGGAAGCGTATCGCCGGACGCCACGCGCAATTGCCATTCGACAAGGTCGAGGCCAGTGATCGCTTCCGTCACTGGATGCTCCACCTGCAGACGGGTGTTCATTTCCATGAAGAAGAAACGGTCCGGCCGCAGCCCCTCCGAAACATCGGCGATGAACTCCACCGTACCCGCGCCACAATAGCCAATGGCGAGCGCGGCCTTGACCGCAGCCTCGCCCATGGCGGCGCGCATTTCCGGCGTCATGCCAGGCGCAGGCGCTTCCTCGATGACTTTCTGGTGGCGGCGTTGCAGCGAACAATCGCGCTCGAACAGATGCACCGCATTGCCGTGACTGTCGCCAAAGACCTGCACCTCGATATGGCGCGGCTTCGTCATGTATTTTTCGACCAGCACCGCGCTATCGCCGAAAGAGGCTTCCGCCTCGCGGCGCGCGCTGTCCAGTGCCGCCGCAAAATCAGCTGCCTGATCGACACGGCGCATGCCCTTGCCGCCACCGCCCGCACGCGCCTTGATGAGCACAGGATAGGTGATCCGGTCGGCCTCGCTTTTCAGGAAAGCTCCATCCTGATTATCGCCGTGATAGCCCGGAACGACAGGCACGCCTGCCTTTTCTATCAGCGCCTTGGCGGCATCCTTCAGCCCCATGGCGCGAATGGCTTTGGCCGATGGGCCGATGAAGACAAGCCCGGCCGCTTCGACAGCATCCACGAAACCGGCATTTTCGGAGAGAAACCCATAGCCCGGATGGATAGCCTCTGCGCCGGCTTCCTTCGCCGCCTCTATGATCGCACTGACATTCAGATAACTTTGCGCAGAAATGGCAGGGCCGACCCGCACCGCCTCGTCGGCCATCTCCACATGCAGCGCGTGGGCGTCGGCATCGGAATAAATTGCGACGGTGGCAATGCCAAGCTTGCGCGCCGTGCGAATGACCCGGCAGGCAATTTCTCCGCGATTGGCAATCAGTATCTTTTGAAACATCTGATTGTCTTCCTACATTCTGAAGATGCCAAAACGCGTCGGCTCGACCGGCGCGTTCAGCGTGGCGGAAAGCGACAGACCGAGCACTTCGCGGCTCTTGCGCGGATCGACGATGCCGTCATCCCAAAGCCGCGCCGAGGCATAAAGCGGGTGGCTCTGGCGCTCGAACATCTCCAGCGTCGGGCGCTTGAACTCCGCCTCCTCATCCGCCGACCATGTGCCGCCGGTGCGCTCGATCCCGTCGCGCTTGACGGTTGCCAACACGCCAGCCGCCTGCTCGCCGCCCATCACCGCGATGCGGTTGTTCGGCCAGGTCCACAGGAAACGCGGCGAATAGGCCCGCCCCGCCATGCCGTAATTGCCCGCGCCATAGGATGCGCCGATCAGCATGGTGATCTTCGGCACATTGGCCGTCGCCACCGCCGTTACCAGCTTGGCGCCGTGTTTCGCGATGCCCTCGGCTTCATATTTGCGCCCGACCATGAAGCCGGTGATGTTCTGCAAAAACACCAGCGGAATATTGCGCTGGCAGCAAAGCTCGATGAAATGCGCGCCTTTGAGCGCCGCTTCGGAAAACAGCACGCCGTTATTGGCAATAATCCCGACCGGCATACCGTAGACGCTGGCAAAACCGCAGACCAAAGTGGTGCCGTAGCGCGCCTTGAACTCATCGAAATCCGACCCGTCGACCAGCCGCGCGATCACTTCGCGCACATCATAGGGAATGCGCGTATCGGCGGAAACAACGCCCAGAATTTCCTCCGGGTCGTAAAGCGGCGCACCGCCATCACCTCTTGGGATAAACTCACGCTTCTCGCTGTTGAGATTGGCGGCAATGGCGCGCGCGATCTGCAATGCATGGGCGTCGTCATTGGCCAGATGGTCGGCCACGCCGGAAAGCCGCGTGTGCACATCGCCGCCGCCAAGGTCTTCCGCCGTCACCACTTCGCCGGTTGCAGCTTTCACCAGCGGAGGGCCAGCCAGAAAGATCGTGCCCTGACCCCGCACGATCACCGTTTCGTCGCTCATGGCAGGCACGTAGGCACCACCCGCCGTACACGAACCCATGACCACGGCGACCTGCGGAATGCCTGCCGCCGACATCTGCGCCTGATTATAAAAGATGCGTCCGAAATGGTCGCGATCCGGAAAAACCTCGTCCTGATTGGGCAGGTTCGCGCCGCCGGAATCGACCAGATAAATGCAGGGCAGGCGATTTTCGCCCGCGATTTCCTGCGCGCGCAGGTGCTTCTTCACCGTGACCGGATAATAGGTGCCGCCCTTCACCGTCGCATCATTGCAGACGATCATGCAATCACGGCCCGATACCCGCCCGATGCCGGTGATGATGCCACCCGAAGGGGCAGCATTGCCATACATGCCATGCGCTGCCGTCAGCCCCACTTCGAGAAAAGGCGAACCCGGATCGAGCAATTGCGCCACGCGCTCGCGCGGTAGCAGTTTGCCGCGTGCAATATGGCGCTCGCGTGCTTTCTCGCCACCGCCATCGAGTGCAATCTGGGAAGCTTCACCCACCACGTCGATCGCCGCCAGCATGGCCTTGCGGTTGGCCTCGAAGCTGGCGCTGCGCGTGGAGATTTCCGATTTCAGAACCGCCATCAACGGGTCTCCTGAAAGAGTTCCCGTCCGATCAGCATGCGCCGGATTTCTGACGTGCCCGCACCGATCTCATAGAGCTTCGCATCGCGCAAAAGGCGGCCCGTGGGATAGTCATTGATGTAGCCGTTGCCGCCGAGGGACTGGATCGCCTGCAAGGCCATCTGCGTCGCATTTTCCGCCGTGTAGAGAATGCAACCCGCCGCATCCTTGCGCGACGTCTCGCCCCGGTCGCAGGCCGCCGCCACCGCATAAGTGTAGGCGCGCGAGGCGTTGAAGATCACATACATGTCGGCAAGCTTGCCCTGCATCAACTGGAACTCGCCAATCGGCTGATCGAACTGCTTGCGCTCATGCACATAAGGCACCACGACATCGAGACAGGCCGCCATGATGCCGAGCGGGCCACCCGCCAGCACCACACGCTCATAATCGAGGCCGGACATCAGCACATTGACGCCCTTGCCTTCTGCCCCGAGCAGGTTTTCGGCAGGCACTTCGCAATCCTCGAACACCAGTTCACAGGTATTGGAACCGCGCATGCCGAGCTTGTCGAGCTTCTGCGCGGTCGAAAATCCCTTGAAAGTTTTTTCAACGATGAAGGCGCTGATGCCGCGCGGACCTGCCGACGGATCAGTCTTGGCATAAACCACCAGCACATCTGCATCCGGGCCGTTGGTGATCCACATCTTGTTGCCGTTGAGAACGTAACGGTCGCCGCGTTTCTCGGCGGCAAGTTTCATCGAAACGACATCGGAACCGGCACCCGGCTCGGACATGGCGAGCGCGCCGACATGCTCGCCGGAAATAAGTTTTGGCAGATATTTCGCGCGCTGCTCGGGAGAACCGTTTCGCTTGATCTGGTTGACGCAGAGATTGGAATGCGCGCCATAGCTGAGGCCGATGGAAGCGGAAGCGCGGCTGATTTCTTCCATCGCAATGCAATGGGCGAGATAGCCCATGCCCGCGCCGCCGTATTCTTCGGGCGCCGTAATGCCGAGTACGCCAAGCTCACCCAATTCACGCCAAAGATGCATGGGAAATGCATTGTTGCGGTCGGTTTCAGCGGCCAGCGGCGCAATGCGGCTTTCCGCAAAACGGCGCACCGTATCGCGAAGGGCTTCGATCTCCTCGCCAAGACCGAAATTCATGCCCCCCCAATTTTGGCCCGATGCAAACATACTCGTCCTCCACAAGTTCTGCCCGGCAACCACCGCTTTCGCGATGGGCTATGTTCAGGCCAGAGTGTCCCGTGAATTTCAAATAGGCAATGGCTTTACGTGGCGTTCTGTGGCTATTTATTACCGGATAACGAAATTTTGTTGCGCTCGTTATCCGGCAACAAAATCAATCCCCTTGAAGCTCTACAATATCCCGATAAAGCTCCAGCGCTTCCGGGTTGGCAAGCGCTTCGCGGTTCTTCACGTCGCGCCCGTGCACGATATCGCGCACTGCAAGTTCCACGATCTTTCCCGACTTGGTGCGCGGAATATCAGCAACCGCAACGATCTTTGCCGGAACGTGACGTGGCGTGGCACCAGTCCGAATCTTGGTCTTGATGCGCGCCTTGAGGTCGTCGTCCAGCGTCACACCTTCGGCGAGCCGCACGAACAGCACCACCCGCACATCCTTGTCCCAGTCCTGCCCGATGCAGAGCGCCTCGGCGATCTCCGGCATCTGCTCGACCTGATTGTAAATCTCCGCCGTACCGATACGCACGCCGCCGGGATTGAGCGTCGCATCCGAACGACCATGGATGACGATGCCGTCATGCTCGGTCCATTCGGCAAAATCGCCATGGCACCAGATATTGTCGAAACGCTCGAAATAGGCAGCCTGATATTTCACCCCATCCGGATCGTTCCAGAATTGCAGCGGCATGCAGGGGAATGCCCTGGTGCAGACCAGTTCGCCTTTTTCGCGGCGCACCGGCTTGCCATCGTCGTTCCAGACATCGACGGCCATGCCAAGGCCAGCCCCCTGAATTTCGCCCAGCCAGACCGGTTCGGTCGGAACGCCCAGCACAAAGCAGGACACGATATCCGTACCGCCGGAAATGGACGCGAGATGCACGTCCGGCTTGATCGCTTCATAGACGAAGGCAAAGCCTTCCGGCGATAGCGGCGAGCCGGTCGAGGAGACGGTGCGCAGCGCCGACAGATCATGCGTTTCGCCGGGCTTCAGGCCGGCTTTCAAAACGGCGTCGATGAATTTCGCCGAAGTACCGAAATAGGTCATGCCCTCGGCGGCGGCATAATCGAACAATACATTGCCATCGGGATAGAAAGGCGAACCGTCATAGAGCAGAAGCGTGGCGCCGGAGGCGATGCCCGAAGCCAGCCAGTTCCACATCATCCAGCCGCAGGTGGTGAAATAGAAGAAACGGTCGCCGTCGCGAATATCCGCATGAAGGCGGTGTTCCTTCAGGTGCTGCAGCAGCACGCCGCCAGCCCGGTGCACGATACATTTCGGTATGCCCGTCGTGCCGGAGGAAAACAGGATATAAAGCGGATGATCGAAGGGGAGCCGCGTGAATTCCACGTCCCTGGCCTTGAATGGCTCCAGAGCCGCGTCGAGCGACATGCCCTTTTCCGCCTTCGCGGCGACGGTTTCCGCTTCGCCGAGATAAGTCACGATGACGGAGCGCTTCAGCCCCGGCAGTTTTGCCGTCACTTCAGCAACCTTGTCGGCAACGTCGATGCGCTTGCCATTATACCAATAGCCATCGCAGGCGAAGAAAAGCTTCGGTTCGATCTGGCCGAAACGATCCAGCACGCCCTGCACGCCGAAATCCGGCGAGCAGGAAGACCAGACCGCGCCGATGGACGAAGCAGCCAGCATCAGGGCCACAGCCTCCGGCATATTGGGCATCATCCCCGCCACGCGGTCGCCCGGCTGAACTCCCTCCGCCAGCATGAACTGCTGCAGTTTCGAGACCAGCGCGTGAAGATCGTCCCATGTCAGGCGGCGCTCGACCTTGTCCTCACCGCGAAAGACGATGGCTTCCTCGTCCCCCTCATGGCGCAGCAGGTTCTCGGCGAAATTGAGCCGTGCCTCGGGGAAGAATTTTGCGTCACGCATATGGCCTTTATCGACAAGGGCCGTGCTGCCACGCTCGCCGATAACCTCGCAGAAATCCCACACAAGCTGCCAGAACCCGCCGCGATCCTCGACAGACCAGCGATGCAGCGCAGTGTAGTCCGGCAGGCTCAGATCCGTGCGCTGTTCTGCGCGAATGCGGAATTGTTCCAGATTGCTGGCGGCAATGCGCCCAGCGTCCGGTTGCCACAGCGGATGGTCATGCGAAAACTGCGTGGGGACTGCGTTGGTGCTCATCATTCCTCCCAGAACCATGCGGAGCCAGACCCTCTCCCGATCAACTCCGTCACGAGTTTCTAAAAGAGAGTTTCCGATACGTCCATGCTTTTCCCATGGATGGCCCATCAAAGGAACCGTATTGCCCGCACCTCGAGCGGTTCGGCCCAAACGGAGACACTGGAACCGCTCGAATATTTGCTTCGTCGCATTATCCCACGCAAAACCGCTTCGCACTTTTGCTGGAAATGCTCCAATTGTGATTGCCGGACAAACAGGCCGAACCTACTGTGCATCTTGCTTTATGGGAAAGCGTAACCTAACTACAGCCCGCGCCGGAAGCATCCTGATGCCTTTCGACGCAAAAGAAATATCCAGTTCTCAGGGCGGGGCGAAACTCCCCACCGGCGGTAACGGGTGAAACACCCGAAGCCCGCGAGCGCCTGACACGGCAAACGTGACAGGGTCAGCAGATTCGGTGCAAATCCGAAGCCGACGGTCATAGTCCGGATGAGAGAGAACGAGGTTGGAATCATGCTCGGCTGGACGGCTTGCCGTCTTCGTCCTGCAGTTTTTCTTCCCGTACCCTGAGGTAACAGGCTTAAAAAAGGGACGAAACCGTTGAGCCAACTTGCCTCTACCCCAACTTTGAAACCCACCGTGCGCGGAGCAGCACTGATGGTTGCGGCCTGTTCGGCCTATGCCGCCGTCAATGTCGCCACCCAATGGGCCGGAACACGCACCGGCATTCCATCCGTCATCATCGCCTTCTGGCAATATGTGATCGCGCTGGTGCTGACCTTGCCCCTGCTCGTTCGCGATGGCGCGAGAGCCTTGCGCACCAGCCATTTCGGTCTTCACGTCATTCGCGTCGCGCTGGCTGCCGCTGGCGTACAGGTCTGGATTTACGCTCTGACCCATGTGCCAATCTGGCAGGTGGTCGCCCTGTCCATTACCTCACCCTTCTTCGTCATCCTGTGCGCACGGCTGTTTCTGCGGGAAAAGGTCACGCCAACACGCCTGATGACCACATTCACCGGATTTGTCGGAGCCTTGATCATCATCGCACCCTGGTCGGATTCCTATACGGTCTATTCACTGCTGCCCGTCCTCGCCGCGGCACTTTGGGCGGGATATTCGGTGATGACCAAATATCTGACCCGTTTCGAAAAGCCTGCCAGCATTTCGGCCTATATGCTGGTGCTTCTCACGCCCATCAACGCCGCCCTTTGGCTGGCATCCGGCTTGGGCATGTCCGCAATCACCGCACCGACCATCGAAATCTGGTCCATATTGGTCATCATCGGCGCTTTCACGGCTCTGGCACAATATTTCCAGACGGCAGCCTATGCGGTGGCGGACGCTGTCTACCTGCAGCCGTTCGACGATCTGAGGCTGCCGATCAACGTGATTTTCGGCTGGATCGTGTTTGCTGCCACGCCAAGCATCAATTTCTGGCCGGGAGCTGTCCTGATCGTGGGTGCATCGCTCTATCTGATGCGTCAGGATAGCGGCACGACGCGCACCGCCTGATCGAGCCGGTGAGGATACCTGCCTATCGGGAGACGGGCAGTCTGTCTCTCGCAGCCTCAGAAAATTCACCTGGGCCTTCGAACCTGCCGGCCCAGGCGTCGATTCTCTGCACCAGCCAGCGTTGAACGGGATTTTCGAACAGGTGATATGCGGCGATAGCGGTCATCAGGCTTGCAAGAACAGCTCCGGTAAGCAGCATGACTGCGCCTGCTGTCGTCTCCTCCCATCGCTCCGGGGTCATTCTGAAAAACATCATTCCCACCAGCGGATGAAGAATGAAAATACCGAAACTGTAACGGGAGAGTTTTGTCAGTCCATGCCACTGTAGCGGCGTATAAATGCCCTGACTGGACGCAAGATAGAGCACATAGATACCCGCATAGAGAAATCCCAGCCGCCAGGGACCTTCGAGCGTATTGGGTTCACCCGGCCCGTTTCCCGGATGATAGGACACAAAGACGATCAGGCAAACGGCCAGCAATATCTTGATTGCCGCTGCTGGCATTGCAGGATGCGTTCGCCTTGCAAGCCACATGCCGAAGAGAAAGGACGGCAAGGTCCGGAACACACCCACAGCAGACAATTGAATGCGGGTCAGTGACAACACGCCGAGCTTTTGCGCCAGATATTCACCGCCGATAATGGCCACGATTACGCCGACAAGAACCCAGCTCCCGAAACGACGGCACAACATATCGAACAGCGGAAAAGCCAGATACATCGCGAAAAGGGCACTCAGCGACCAACTGACATAATTGTAGGACGACGTGTGTCCCAGACCCCAATTGTGGATCAGCAGCAACTGAGTGAGCCCATCGCGCCAGCTTGTGCTGGGGTTACCCGAAGGATGCAGGATTCCCGCTGTCGTCAGGACGGAGAGAAGCACAAAGCACGAGAAAGCCACCACGTGCAGCGGATAAATCCGCGCCAGCCGCCTTCCGACAAAAGCCACGTAACGGGGCCCGCTCCAGAGATAATTTCGTCGTCTTGCCAGAAACAGCCCAGAGACAATAAAGAAGACATCAGTAAAATAAGCAAAAGTTAATATAAAATCATTCAATGTCTCATTCTGCACCGAAATGCGGAAAGAAAAATGGAAAACGGTGATTCCCATACATAATAAAAATCGTAATCCATCGAAATCTGGCAGCCTGTTCATTCAAAATAGCACTGATAAATTACTTCGCCGAGATCCTGTTTACCAATTTCTGGGGAGTTGTCGAGCGCAACTTGGGCGTGAAATTCACCATGACGTGAGAATTTCGCCGGGATATCAGTCCGCCGCAGCGAAATGTTCCATCTGGTCGGCATAGGCTTTCTGGAATGCAGGCCGCGCCATGGCACGTTCGACATAGGCCCGGCAGGTCGGATGCTGCGCCAGACCGTCAAAATGATCGACCAGACGCAACACGTCGGCCATCAGAATATCGGCAACCGAAAATTGCTCCGTCAGCCATTCGCGGCCTGATAGCGCCTGTTCCATATGGCCAAGCCGACCGGCCAGAAAACTGTCCATGAGCTGACGCCCCGGTGTCGGCTCTTCATCACCGGTGAATTTATAAAGGGCGAGCGGCAAGGCAGCCATTTCTACCGAATTCAGTGCTGCAAAGAGCCATTGTATGACTTCGTTTCGCGCCCTCGGATCAGGCGGCAACAGCGTGTCGCTCTTCTCCGCAATATGAAGCAGGATGGCGCCGCTTTCAAAGACCGACATATCGCCATCGATCAGCCATGGCACCTGCCCGAAAGGCTGATGGGTGAAATGTTCTGGCCCGCGATTCTTGAACGGAACGCCTTCGACACGATAGGGCAGCCCGGCTTCTTCCAGCGCCCAGCGCACGCGAAGATCGCGGACGAAGCCGCGTGGCATTTTGGGAACCCAGTCGAATGTCGCCAAGATCATTTCTGTCATGGGAAACGACATAGCGCACGAACAGTCATTGTCCAACGACAGCTATTGCGCCGACCGATATGCTGTATGTTCAGGCTTTATGGGAAGGGAATTTGGTGGAGCCAAGCGGGATCGAACCGCTGACCTCCTGCATGCCATGCAGGCGCTCTCCCAGCTGAGCTATGGCCCCATCAGACCTCTTTCGAGGCACATCAGGCAGGACTTGCTGCCCGGTGTGGCGGCTTATTAAATGGCGTTCGCCAGAAGATCAAGAGCTAAATCGCAACTCTTTTCACATCTGCCAAAAATAATTCACAGATCACGCCGAAGCCCCCATCCGGGAGGCGCTTAAAACGCAACGAGGCGACCCGAAGGTCGCCTCGCAAAAGCATCAGGTCTTGATCTGTGTAACAGATCAGCCTTCTTCGTCTTCGCCGCCGACGCCACCGCCGAGAATGCCCGACATGTCGTCGTCCTCGTCTTCCTCTTCTTCGAGGAAGGTGTCGTCATCGTCGTCGCCGAGGTCGACATCGTCGTCGTCCATATCCGGCAGATCGTCGCCGCTGCCCTTGGTTTCGTCGTCGGCATCCTCGAGCGAGACGAATTCCGGCTTTTCGAGCGCGGTATCCAGTTCTTCCTCTTCGGTTTCCTCTTCGACAACACGGCTTTCAAGCGTGGAGTCGAAATAGGAGCGCGGATAGGAAATGCCAGTGTAAGGCGAAACGATCGGATCGCGATTGAGATCGTAAAATTTCTTGCCCGTTTCCGGGTCGATACGCTTGGTACCAAGTTCAGCTTTTGCCACGTCTAGCCTCGTTAATTCACACGGGGACACAAATTCATAAAATCGCGCCGGAATGCCTGCCTTGAAGCATATAGCCCTTCACCATGCTGTTCATGGGGCCATATAGCAAGGGGCAAGTCTTGAGCACGTTTATATTGTTGTCCGGTGCATAAACGCAATTTGGCGCGTTTGTCAAAGCCAAACGCAAAGGGATGCGCAGACTCTTGGCTCTCCGTGTCGTCCGCGCCGCGTATTCACGGATGACCGCACAATATTACTATGCTAGGGAAGCCCCGCTTATCTCTCAATCCCGGCGCGTGTCCGCGCCAAAAATGTGACTGTGAAAAATCCATGTCCCATTCTGCATCCCCGAAACCAGCAACCGCCCGCCGCTCGGAGGCACTCACGGGCGAAATCCGCATTCCGGGTGACAAATCCATCTCGCATCGTTCCTTCATGTTTGGCGGTCTTGCATCGGGTGAAACCCGCATCACCGGCCTTCTGGAAGGCGAAGACGTCATCAATACCGGTCGCGCCATGCAGGCCATGGGCGCGAAAATCCGCAAGGATGGCGATGTCTGGATCATCAATGGCGTCGGCAACGGTTGCCTGTTGCAGCCCGAAGCAGCTCTTGATTTCGGCAATGCCGGAACCGGTGCGCGCCTCACCATGGGCCTTGTCGGCACCTATGACATGAAAACCTCCTTTATCGGCGACGCCTCGCTTTCCAAGCGCCCGATGGGCCGCGTGCTAAACCCTTTGCGCGAAATGGGCGTTCAGGTGGAAGCTGCCGACGGCGACCGCATGCCGCTGACGCTGATCGGCCCCAGGACAGCCAATCCGATCACCTACCGCGTACCGATGGCATCCGCGCAGGTAAAGTCCGCCGTGCTGCTCGCCGGTCTCAATACGCCGGGCGTCACCACCGTCATCGAGCCGGTCATGACCCGCGACCATACGGAAAAGATGCTGCAGGGCTTTGGCGCCGATCTTTCGGTTGAAACCGACAAGGATGGCGTGCGCCACATTCGCATCACCGGCCAGGGCAAGCTTATCGGCCAGACCATCGACGTGCCGGGTGATCCGTCCTCGACGGCCTTCCCGCTTGTTGCCGCCCTTCTGGTCGAAGGTTCGGATGTTACCATCCACAACGTGCTGATGAACCCGACCCGTACCGGCCTGATCCTGACGCTGCAGGAAATGGGCGCCGATATCGAAGTGCTCAATGCCCGTCTTGCTGGCGGCGAGGATGTCGCCGATCTTCGCGTGAAGGCATCGAAGCTCAAGGGCGTCGTCGTTCCGCCGGAACGCGCCCCGTCGATGATCGACGAATATCCGGTTCTGGCGATTGCCGCCGCCTTCGCGGAAGGCGAAACCGTGATGGACGGTCTGGACGAGCTGCGCGTCAAGGAATCGGACCGTCTGGCAGCCGTTGCGCGCGGCCTTGAAGCCAATGGCGTCGATTGCACCGAAGGCGAGATGTCGCTGACGGTCCGCGGTCGCCCCGACGGCAAGGGACTGGGTGGCGGTACGGTCGCAACCCATCTCGATCACCGTATCGCGATGAGCTTCCTCGTCATGGGCCTTGCATCGGAAAAGCCGGTGACGGTTGACGACAGCACCATGATCGCCACGTCCTTCCCCGAATTCATGGATATGATGCCGGGACTGGGCGCAAAGATCGAGCTGAGCGACGCGCGATGACGCCGTTTGTCGTCGCCCCCTTCATCGTCGCCATCGACGGACCAGCCGCCTCGGGCAAGGGAACCCTTGCCCGGCGCATCGCCATTCACTACGGCATGCCGCATCTGGATACGGGGCTGACCTATCGCGCCGTCGCCAAGGCGCTGATCGACAAGGGGCTGCCGCTCGACGATGAAGCGGTGGCGGCTGACGTCGCGCTGAACCTCGATCTGCGCGAGATGGACAAGGCGGTGCTTTCCGCTCATGCAATCGGTGAGGCTGCGTCGAAGGTTGCGGTCATGCCGAAGGTCCGGCGAGCGCTCGTCGAAGCGCAGCGCAGTTTCGCCAATGCCCTGCCCTCAAGCGTGCTTGACGGGCGCGATATCGGCACCGTCGTCTGTCCCGATGCAGCCATAAAGCTGTTCGTCACGGCGTCGCCGGAAGTGCGCGCCGAGCGTCGCTTTGAAGAAATCGTGGCACGCGGCGAGAAGGCAGATTTCGCGGAAATCCTGGCCGACCTCAAGAAGCGCGACGAACGCGACACGAACCGTATCGATTCTCCGCTGAGGCCCGCTGAAGACGCGCACTTGCTAGATACGAGCGAAATGAGTATAGAAGCGGCATTTCTAGCCGCAAAAAAGCTGATCGATCATGCTTTGGCGCAGCATCGGGGATGAAACCGACAAGTTTTTAGACTTTTTGGATCTCATTGTGCCTCGAAAAGCTGGATTATCCTGAGTTCGGACCTATATAGGCTGCACTCATACTGAAAAGCCTGACTTCGCGTTCCACGCGCCGGTTGTCTGCAAAGACGGGGCCGAGGTCGGGCATAACGCAACACTAACCCCCGGCGCCGCATCCGATGAATTTTCCGGATGCACCAGGAGTATTCATGTCAGAATTCAATCCATCCCTCGCAGACTTCGAGTCGCTGCTGGCGGAATCCTTTGCAACGAACGACCTCGCTGAAGGTTATGTCGTCAAGGGCCGCATCGTAGCCATTGAAAAGGACATGGCGATCATCGACGCCGGTCTGAAGGTCGAAGGCCGCGTGCCGCTGAAGGAATTCGGCGCAAAGGGCAAAGACGGCACGCTGAAGCCGGGCGACGAAGTGGAAGTTTACGTCGAGCGCATCGAAAACGCTCTGGGCGAAGCTGTCCTGTCGCGCGAAAAAGCACGCCGTGAAGAAAGCTGGGTCAAGCTCGAGCAGAAGTTCGCCAATGGCGAGCGCGTCGATGGCGTCATCTTCAATCAGGTCAAGGGTGGTTTCACCGTCGACCTCGACGGCGCAGTTGCCTTCCTGCCGCGTTCGCAGGTCGACATCCGTCCGATCCGCGACGTCACCCCGCTCATGCACGTCCCGCAACCGTTCGAAATCCTCAAGATGGACAAGCGTCGCGGCAACATCGTTGTCTCGCGTCGTACCGTTCTTGAAGAGAGCCGTGCGGAACAGCGTTCGGAAATCGTCCAGAACCTCGAAGAAGGTCAGGTCGTTGAAGGCGTCGTCAAGAACATCACCGATTACGGTGCGTTCGTTGACCTCGGCGGCATCGACGGTCTCCTGCACGTGACCGACATGGCATGGCGCCGCGTCAACCATCCGTCGGAAATCCTCACCATCGGCCAGACGGTCAAGGTGCAGATCATCCGCATCAACCAGGAAACCCATCGTATCTCGCTCGGCATGAAGCAGCTCGAGAGCGATCCTTGGGATGGCATCGGCGCGAAGTACCCGATCGGCAAAAAGATCACCGGCACCGTCACGAACATCACCGACTACGGTGCGTTTGTCGAAATCGAGCCGGGCATCGAAGGCCTCATCCACGTTTCCGAAATGTCGTGGACCAAGAAGAATGTCCATCCAGGCAAGATTCTGTCCACCACGCAGGAAGTCGAAGTCGTTGTGCTCGAAGTTGATCCGGTCAAGCGCCGTATCTCGCTCGGCCTCAAGCAGACCCTCGACAATCCGTGGACGACCTTTGCCCAGAAGTACCCTGTCGGTACCGTTGTTGAAGGCGAAGTCAAGAACAAGACCGAATTCGGCCTGTTCATTGGCCTCGACGGCGACGTTGACGGCATGGTTCACCTCTCCGACCTCGACTGGAACCGTCCGGGCGAACAGGTCATCGAAGAGTACAACAAGGGTGAAGTCGTTAAGGCTGTCGTTCTCGACGTTGACATCGAGAAGGAACGCATCTCGCTCGGCATCAAGCAGCTTTCCGGCGACAAGGTCGGTGAAGCAGCAGCTTCCGGCGACCTGCGCAAGAACGCCGTTGTAACGGTTGAAGTCACCGCAGTAACCGATGGCGGCCTTGAAGTTCGTCTGGTCGATCACGACCTCGACAGCTTCATCAAGCGCTCGGATCTGTCGCGTGACCGCGACGAACAGCGTCCGGAACGCTTCACGGTCGGTCAGAAGGTTGACGCTCGCGTCATCGCTTTCGACAAGAAGACCCGCAAGCTGCAGGTCTCGATCAAGGCGCTCGAAATCGCCGAAGAAAAGGAAGCTGTCGCTCAGTACGGTTCGTCCGACTCCGGCGCTTCGCTCGGCGACATCCTCGGTGCCGCTCTGAAGAAGCAGGAAAAGAACTAATCTTTCCCTCTTCGACTGAACATGGAAAAGCCCGCCTCTCGGCGGGCTTTTTCTTTATTGAATGGGGACACGCACATTGGCGAGTAAACGATCTTGCAGCACCACGTCATAGAGAACGGTGCCAACGCAAATCGAAGCGCAATGCTCGCAGAAGAAAGGCCGGGATGTCACCATCCCGGCCTTTCGCACATTTCGCGAAAGCCTTTTGATTGTCCGATCGAGCTATGCGACGCTGAGCATATGGATCAGGCCAAGGCTGATGGTGCCCAGAGCCACGAGCGAAAGTATCGCAGTCAGCGTGACGCGACCGCCTGCCGACGCCACAGAGCGGATATCGACGCCAAGGCCAAGAGCTGCCATCGAAATGATGGTAAGAATGGTCGAGGCATATTGAATGCCGGGCAGGATCGATTCCGGTATCAGGTGCAGCGAATGCAGCGCCATCATGCCAAGGAAGCCGAGGATGAACCATGGCACGAGTTGGAAGAAGCCAGGCTTGGCGTTTGCGTCCTTGTTTCCGGCAAGAAGCGCCAGCGCGAGAATGACCGGTCCGAGCATCAGCACGCGCACGAGCTTTACCAGCGTGCCAAGCTGGACACTGATCGTCGCGACGGGAGCAGTGGCTGCCAGAACCTGTGGCACCGCATAGACGGTCAGGCCCGCCAGCACGCCATACTGCGTGTGCGAAAGCCCCAGAAGCGGCACCAGCAACGGCAGAAGCAGCACGACGACCACGCCAAGAATAGCAGTGAAGGCAATGGAAGCCGCCACGTCCTCGCTTCCCGCACCGATAACCGGCGCGGTGGCAGCGATGGCGGAATTGCCGCAAATGGAATTGCCGCAGGCCACCAGCACGGCCATGCGATGCGGAAGCTTCAGCAGGCGTCCGATCCCATAGCTGAGCGTGATAGCAATCACCACCACACCCGCAATGCCGAAGATGAGCCCCGAACCTGCAGCCACCACCGCACTGGCGCTGATCGATGCACCGAGCAACACCACTGCAATTTCCAGAAGAAGCTTGGCGGAAAAGCCGATGCCCTTGTTGAACTGCTTGCCGGGACGCAAAAACGTCCGCACGACCGTGCCAAGGAGAATGGCAATCACCAGCGCTTCGAGCCAGGCGCGCCCTGCATAATGTTCTTCGACTCTTTCAAGTCCAATCGCCGCAATTGCGACGGCAACGCTCAAGCCAAGTCCTGGGAGGATGTTCTGGATTTTGGAGTAGGTCATTTTCGGCATTTCAAATCTGATTGTTAGCTTTTTCGCATTGTCCCGCGCAAAACCGCTTCGCACTTTTGCTGGAAATGCTCGTATGAGAATTATTTTCTGATGAGATGCCCGATTTTGCCTGTTCAATCCATTTCATTATATGTCATATTTCATTCGGAAAAATCGAACGATAGATGCTATGACACTGGAACAGCTACGAATTTTCATTGAAGTCGCCGAACGTGAGCACCTTACGCGAGCCTCGGAAGCCCTGCATCTGACGCCTTCGGCGGTCAGTTCGGCTATCCGCACGATGGAAGATCGCTATGGAGCGACGCTCTTCAACCGCATCGGGCGGCGGATCGAGCTGACCGGTGACGGGCGCATGTTTCTGGACGAGGCGCGCGCCACGCTCGCTCGCGCCCGTTCTGCCGAGCGGATGCTGTCGGAGCTTGGTGGCGGAAAGCGCGGCATTCTCGCCATTCATGCCAGCCAGACCATCGCCAGCTATTGGCTGCCGTCTTTTCTGGCACGGTTTCACGCCGCTTATCCGCTGATCGATATGCGGCTGACGCTTGGAAACACCGAAAGCGTTACCGAGGCGACAGAGGAAGGTGTTGCCGATATCGGTCTGGTGGAAGGCGCTGTACAAGCGCCGTCCCTATTGATCAGCAAGGTTGCAAGCGACCAGCTTATTCTGGTGGCGCGACCCGATCATGACTGGGGCACGGGAGGCAAGCTCACCTGGGACCGGCTTTTCGAGGGAAAATGGATCTTGCGCGAGCAGGGATCGGGAACGCGCAGTGTTTTCGAGGATGCCATGCGCGCTTCCGGCTATAATCCGGCGCGGCTGCATGTGGCGCTTGAACTCCCCTCGAACGAGGCTATCTGTTCGGCGGTGCGCTCTGGTGACTATGTGACGGCCATATCGGAACTTGTCGCCGCCCCGCATCTGGCCGCCGGAACGCTCATGAAGGCGGACTTTGCACTCCCGCAACGCCAGTTTCTCATGCTGCAGCACAATGACCGCTACAGGACAAAAGCGCTACAGGCTTTCGCTGGCTTGCTGAGCGGCGCGGATCAGCGAATCTGACGCAACAATTCCGGCTGCGGAAAACAGGTTGACGCCATGCCATTCTTCGCCTGCCACAGGCCGATGGAGCGACGAGTCTTGAAACCGGGCAGGCCATCCGGCTTGCCTACGTCATAACCCAGCGCCTGCATGCGTTTCTGCATTGCACCGATATCGGAACGATACATGGAGCCGACATCGCCCCATGCGCGACTGAAATCGCCTGCACCATAGGCGATACGGTCGCCGACATGGCCTATGAAGAGCGCATAGAGATCGCTCATATTATAGTCCTTGAGCACATAGAAATTTGGGCTCACGACGAAGGCCGGACCATAGCGGCCGGCAGGCATGAGCAGGAAGCCCTCGCCCTTCATTTCATTGGCCGGAAATGGCTTGCCATTCGCCCGCGTAATGCCGAGCTTCGCCCATTCGGCAATCGTCTTGCCCTGATCCGGCCCTTCCAGCGAACAGGAGACGTTCTGCGGAACGTTTACTTCAAAGCCCCAGTCGCGCCCCTTCTGCCAGCCATGAAGTTTCAGATAATTGGCGATGGAGGCAAGCGTATCCGGCACAGAATTCCAGATGTCGCGCTTGCCGTCACCGTCGAAATCGACGGCGTGCTTCAGATAGGAAGTCGGCATGAATTGCGGCTGGCCGAGCGCGCCCGCCCATGAGCTTTTCATAGCAGTTTCGTCGATATAGCCCTTGGAAGCGATTTCGAGCGCAGCAATCAGTTCCTTGCGGAACATGTCCTTGCGGGTGGCCATAAAAGCCTTGGTGCCAAGAACGTCAAAGGCATTGTAGGGAATCTTCACCGTACCGAAGCCGGATTCGCGGCCCCATACAGCAAGCAGGATCGGCCCCGGAACACCGTATTTCTGTTCGATGCGTTTCAGGAGATTGGCATATTGGCCATAGCGCGCCTTGCCGCCGCTTGTGACTGACGCAATAGTCTTTGCATTGAAATATTTGCCGGGTGCACCGAATTCCGCCTGTTTCTGTTCTTTCGGTGTCGAGGGCTTTTCGCCGGGAATGACAAGGTCCGGCAGCTTCCAGTTGATCGAGACGCCAGCAAAAGCCTGATCGAACACGGCGCGGGATACGCCTGCCGCCTTCGCTTCCGGCCAAAGGTCTCTTTCCAGCCAGTTGCGATACTGGCTTTCAATCTGGGCCCTGGACGGCGCGGCGATGGCGGGAGAAACAGCAACAATGACGGCAAGACCCAGAGCAGTTTTCAAAGCATGCTTCCAACGGCTTGCAGCCATGTGTTTCTCCATCAAATCTAAAGCGTGGTTCGTGCCCGCAAGGCGGCAGCCAGCGTGCCTTCATCCAGATAATCGAGTTCGCCGCCGACCGGAACGCCGTGCGCAAGCCGCGTGACGCGCACGTCGAAGCTCGATAGCTGGTCGGTGATGTAATGCGCGGTGGTCTGGCCTTCGACGGTGGCATTGACCGCGAGAATCACTTCCTTGATTTCCCCGGTGGCAACCCGTTCCACCAGACCCTTGATGTTGAGATCGTCCGGGCCGATGCCATCGAGCGGCGACAGGCGACCGCCGAGGACATGATAGCGCACATTCATCGTGCCTGCCCGTTCCAGTGCCCAGAGATCGGAAACATCCTCCACCACGATGAGGGTAGCGGGATCGCGCCGCCCATCGGTGCAGATCGTGCACGGATCGGACGTATCGACATTGCCGCAGCACGAACAGATTCGCACCTTTTCGGCAGCTTCCTGCATGGCGCCGCCAAGCGGCACCAGAAGCGCCTCCTTCTTCTTGATGAGGTGCAGAGCCGCACGACGGGCCGAACGCGGTCCAAGCCCCGGCACGCGGGCCAGGAGCTGGATGAGACGTTCGATTTCAGGACCGGCTATTCGTTTGGACATCTTTTAAGGCAATAAGGCAGTAGGGCGGTAAGGCAATAGGGAAAGTAGAGGCAGCAGCGTTTCGGGCAGATAAAACATACTGCCCTAATGCCTTACTGCCCTATTCACTTAGAACGGCAGTTTGAACCCCGGAGGGATCGGCAGACCGGCGGTGAGCGACTGCGTCTTCTCGGCCATGGCCGCTTCGAGCTTGGCCTTGGCGTCGTTATGCGCCGCGATAATCAGGTCTTCGAGGATTTCAACCTCTTCTTCCTTCATCAGCGACGGGTCGATCTTCAGCGCCGACAGGGTGCCCTTGCCGGAAAGTGTGATCGTCACCAGCCCGCCGCCCGATGAGGCCGAGGCTTCCATCGTGGCGATCTCGTCCTGCATGGCCTTCATCTTGGCCTGCAATTCCTTCGCCTGCTTCATCATGCCCATCATGTCACGCATGGGTTCACTCCATCATTCCGTAAATCAGTCGTCTTCAGACGGTGCGCCGGGGATTTCCGCCACGGCATCGAGGTCAATGTCCTCGTCGTCATTCTGTTCCGGCACGGCAATGCGCACGTCGGTGATTTTTGCGCCAGGAAAGGCCGCGAGAATAGCGGCGACATCGGGATCAGCACGGGCGTCGGTCACCAGATTGTCGCGACGTTCCGTTTCCGCCTCCGAAATGGTCTGCCCCGCCACATCACGCGCGACGGTCACCACCCAGCGAATGCCGGTCCAGTTCAGGAGGCGTTGCGAAATGTCGCTCGGCAAAGATTTTGGCGCGTCGTCGGTCAGGCCGATTTCGAGCCGCCCCGGCGCAATGGATGCAAGGCGCACACAGCTCTTGACCAGAATCTTGAACTGCATGTCGCGGTGCTTGTCGGCGAGTGCGACGACATCGTGCAGGCTGTTGACCGGCACCGAAGGCTGCGGCGCGGCAGACGGCTGCGGCGGCGTTTCCACGATACGCATGGCCGTTGCCGGTCCACCGGAGACGGGGGCCATCGAAGACGATCCAACCGTATCGGTGGCAAAACGCGCTTCAGGCTGACTGCCGCCGCCATTCGGTCGCGGATTGCCCGGCTGCGGACGCGGCACCGAAACGGAGCCATTGTCGAGACCACGGATCGCTTCATCCAGCGTCGGCAGATCGGCTGCATGGGCAAGCCGGATCAAAAGCATTTCTGCGGCCTGAACCGGCCTCGTTGCCGTATCAACTTCCGCAATGCCCTTGAGCAACATTTGCCAGGTGCGTGACAGCACACGGACGGAAAGTTTCTGCGCGAATTCCCGACCGCGCACGCGCTCGTCTTCCGACAGGGACACGTCTTCTGCCACATCCGGCGTGAAACGCAGGCGTGTCACCAGATGGTTGAAATCGGCAAGGTCGGTCAGCACAACCGACGGGTCGGCGCCGACATCATATTGCGCGCGAAATTCCGTCAGTGCGCCGGCCACATCGCCGCGCATCAGCATCTCGAAGAGGTCGATGATACGGGCACGGTCGGCAAGGCCCAGCATGGAGCGCACCGCTTCCGCCGTAACGGTGCCTGCGCCATGCGCGATGGCCTGATCGAAGATCGACAGCGAATCGCGTGCCGAGCCTTCGCCTGCGCGTGCGATCATGGCGAGCGACGTATCATCCACCACGATCTGTTCCGCTTCCGCGATGCGGCGCAGATGCTGCGCCAGCGTGCCCGATTCGATGCGGCGCAGATCGAAGCGCTGGCAGCGCGACAGAACCGTGATCGGAACCTTTCGGATTTCGGTGGTGGCAAAGATGAATTTGACGTGCGGCGGCGGCTCTTCCAGCGTCTTCAACAGGCCGTTGAAAGCCTGATTGGAGAGCATGTGCACTTCGTCGATGATATAGACTTTATAACGCGCCGAAACCGGGCGGTAGCGCACCTGCTCGATGATCTCGCGGATGTCATCGATGCCCGTATGCGAGGCGGCGTCCATCTCGATCACATCGACATGACGGCCTTCCATGATCGCCTGACAGTTTTCGCCCTGCACGGAAAGATCGATAGTCGGCTGGTCGATCGTATCTGTCTTGTAATTGAGCGCACGCGCCAGAATGCGCGCCGTGGTCGTCTTGCCGACCCCGCGAACGCCGGTGAGCATCCAGGCCTGCGCAATGCGGCCCGTCTCGAACGCGTTCTTGAGCGTGCGAACCATCGGCTCCTGGCCGATAAGATCGTTGAAATTCTGGGGGCGATATTTGCGGGCGAGAACGCGATAGGCGCCATCGGCGGATTTTGTGTCCATAGCGACCCTTCCGTTCTTCCTGTTCCGCTTTTTTCTCAGTCGCCAGTTTGGACCGGACGCATGAGCGGCGTCAACCAAAGAGGCAACCCATCAACAGTCGTCGGCGTCGTGAGAAAGGGTGGGAGGCTGGCACGATGACCCGTGCCGTGGCTCGTTAGGGCTGCTTCCTTCCGGACCTGACCCGGTTGGCGAGTGGCTCGTCCACCACCAACCTCCCGGCTTGCATATCGTCAATTGTGAAGCAAAAAGCAAGCGCTGGACGAAAAAAACTGGTAAATGTCGGCCTATGGAACAATTCGAACTCGATAAACGGCTTCATGCCGATACTTTTTCTGTCGCCAAGCTCGGCCTGTGCGAGCTTCGGTTGATGAATGACCGGCGTTGGCCATGGCTGATCCTGGTACCGCGCCGTCCTGGCCTAGCTGAAATCCATGACATGACGCCGCTCGACCAGACCATGCTGACCTTTGAGACCGGCATCGTTGCGCAGGCGCTCAAGACCGTATCGGGCTGTGAGAAGATCAATACGGGTGCGCTCGGCAATATTGTTCGGCAGCTACATCTGCATGTTATCGCCCGCAACGAAGGCGACGCGGGCTGGCCCGGCCCCGTCTGGGGTTTCGGAACCCGCGAAACCTATGACGAAAAAGACGCACAGCAGTTGATTGCCGATATTCGCGCGGCGCTTTAATTTGCTTTCACGCGCATCTTTTCCGAAAACCGTTTCACACTTTTCGGGATGCGCTTTAGCCCCCCCCAACAATTTCGAGATAGATATGCCTTTCCGTCTCTATGACCTGCCGGAAATCGAACCGAGCCGATCTGTCGGATTTTCCGGTAACAGGATAGACCGCCAATCCGAAAAGCGACGGGATGATTCTGCCTTCACGGCGCTGGAACTACCCGAAACGCGAATCATGCTGCTTGGCAGCAACAAGCTGCTTCTCGACTATGCCGATGAAAAAGCCCCGCGGGTCTTGTTCGGACTTGGCGAGGCGAAGGACTTTGCGCCCGATCTTCACGAACCGATTTTTCTCGGTCTTCAGGATGGCGTGCCGCTTGTCGCTTTGACAACACCGCTCGACCCCGAGACGATGGCAGCACCTTTCCGCCTACAGGATTATCGCAGCATCTATACGGAAGGGCTGGTATCCGCCAACATACTCGGCGCGCTGGCGCAGGCCGCAGCGCTGACCGCATGGCATGCCAATTACCGTTTCTGCGGACGCTGCGGTGCAAAAACCGACATGCGCGCCGGCGGTGCCAAGCGGCAATGCCCCAACTGCGGTGCAGAACATTTCCCGCGAACCGATCCGGTGGCGATCATGCTGCCGGTACGCGGCGAAAAATGCATTCTGGCACGCGGGCCCCATTTCGCGCCCGGCTCCTATTCCTGCCTTGCAGGATTTATCGAGCACGGCGAAACAATCGAGGCCGCCGTGCGCCGTGAAAGTGTGGAGGAAATGGGGCTCTCCATCGGTCGCGTTGCCTATCATGCGAGCCAGCCCTGGCCGTTTCCTTACTCGCTGATGATCGGATGTCATGCCGAGGTTTTGAGCGACGAGTTCACTATCGACCGCTCGGAGCTGGAAGACGGTCGCTGGTTCTCGAAGGCCGAGGTGCGGACAATGCTGGAAGGCACACATGAAAATGGGTTGCGGGCGCCGCCATCCGGCGCCATTGCAACCCATTTGATAAAGGCCTGGGCGGAAAACTGATTCCGCCCGATATTCTCTAAATTACTCCGCAGCGAGCAACTGCGTGCCGCGAATATCGCTGCCCTGATAGACGCCGAGAATGCGCACTTCCTTGGTGAAGAAGCGCAGTTCTTCCAGCGCGAGCTGGAGATTGTGGTCCTCCGGATGTCCTTCGACATCGGCATAGAACTGCGTGGCGATGAAACGCCCGCCGATCTGATAGCTTTCGAGCTTCGTCATGTTGATGCCATTGGTGGCAAAACCGCCCAGCGCCTTGTAGAGCGCAGCCGGGACGTTGCGCACGCGAAAGACAAAAGTCGTCACGATGCGCTCGCCATTTTCGGGACGCGGCGCCCACTGCTTGCTCTTGGACAGAACCACGAAGCGGGTCACATTGTCTTCCGCATCCTCGACATTTTCTTCCAGAATATCGAGACCGTAGAGCTCGGCAGCAAGGCTTGGCGCCAATGCCGCCATGGAGCGATCCTTCATATCGGCGACGAGACGGGCGGCTCCCGCCGTATCGCCCGCGATGACGCCCTTCCAGCCGTTCTGGCGAATGACATTGCGGCACTGGCCGAGCGCATGGACATGGCTGTGCACCGTCTTGATTTCCTCGCGCTTGACGCCCGGAAGCACCATCAGCTGGAAATGGATCGGCAGGAAATATTCGCCAATGATGTGCATGTCGGCGAGCGGCAGCAGATAGTGAATATCGGCGACGCGACCGGCCAGCGTGTTCTCGATGGGGATCATGGCGAGATCGGCAGCGCCGGTTTCAACCGCGTTGAAGGCATCCTCAAAAGTCGGGCACGGCAAAGGCTCCATATCGGGAAACATGTTGCGGCACGCCGTATCGGAATTTGCGCCCGCTTCACCCTGAAAGGAAATCCTGTTGGTTTTCATCATACCATGCCTTCTTAAATGCCACTCATCGATGGCCGTTAGATACCCTGTGCTACAAGAAGACGGGCCCGGTCAAGATCGGCTTGCGTGTCGACGCCGAGAGGCACCGTCTTCACAAGCTCCACATCGATGCGCATTCCGGCTTCGAGAGCCCGCAATTGTTCGAGCTTTTCACGCTTCTCCAAAGGAGATGGCCCAAGCTTCACAAAGCGTTCCAGCGCGGAGCGGCGATAGGCGTAAAGGCCGATATGGTGATAGAGCGGGCCTTCGCCATAAGGCGCGGTTGCGCGGGTGAAATAAAGCGCACGCAGGCGGCTGTTACCGGCAAGGGGGGAACCGACGATCTTCACCACACTTGGATTGGTCTTTTCCGATTCTTCCTCGATTTCGACGCCAAGCGTCGCAATGTCGGCAGGTCCGTCTTCGAGCGGGAGGAGTGCGCGGCGGATGATATCGGGATCAATGGTCGGCAGATCGCCCTGAACATTCACCACGGCATCGAACTCGCCCGCCGGGTCGACCTTCATCAGCGCTTCATAGATGCGGTCGGAGCCGGATTCATGATCCTCGCGCGTCATGATGGCTTCATGGCCATGCGCGGTGACGATTGCAAAAATCTCGTCGCTGTCGGTTGCAACCACGGTCCGGCCCAGCTTTGCAGCCGCTGCACGATCGGCCACATGGACGATCATCGGCTTGCCGCAAATATCGGCGAGCGGCTTGTTGGGCAGCCGCGTGGATGCCATGCGCGCAGGGATAAGAGTGAGTGTCTTTAATGTCTGAAGCATCATCGCCTCTTTAGATCGATAGGTCGCGGACGTCTTGTAACGCGCTTTGCCAGTGCTGGAAATGCATCAAAAGTGTCAAAAAGTCACGGGTCCAGTCACCCTTATAGGTGTTGCATCGCCCTGGTAAAAGACCTAGTTTCCGCCCGATGCCGGGGAGAGAATTGCGACCTTTATTAAAGGCTTGCATGCCGGCTAGGAGAGCGTTCTCGGGGAGAGCGTTTTGGTAGAGGGAGCGCTGACCGGCGATGAATTCAACCCGGACTAACAAGTTTATCATGGCTTTTCTGGCAACGGTTTTCGTTGTCATGACGACGGGCATCCTGTCCGATTCGCTGTTTCACTCGCCTGCGCCTGAAAAGCCGGGCTTTATCATCGAAGCGGCGGAAGCCTCGACCGGTGAAGGGGGCGCTGCACCGGCCAAGGAAGAAGTTTCCATTGCGACGTTGCTGCAGTCTGCCGATCCGGCACGCGGTGAAACCGTCTTCAAGCGTTGCGCTGCATGCCATACCGGTGAAAAGGGTGGCGCCAACAAGGTCGGTCCGCATCTGTGGGATGTCGTGAACCGTCCGGCTGCCTCCGTTGAAGGTTTCGGCTATTCGGCTGCCATGAAGGAATTCGGCGCTGGCGGCAACAAGTGGGATTTTGAACATCTCAACAAGTTCCTGACCTCGCCGAAGGGCTTCATCAAGGGCACGGCCATGGGCTTTGCCGGCGACAAGAAGGACAATGAGCGCGCCGATCTGATCGCTTATCTGCGCACGCTGTCCGACAATCCGGCTCCGCTGCCAACCGCTGATGCGGCACCTGCTGCTGGCGGCGATGCGAAGCCAGCCGAAGGCGAAAAGCCTGCGGAAGGCGCACCGTCAAGCGCACCAGCTGGCGCACCGGCTGGCGGCGAACAGAAGCCAGCAGAACCGGCACCGGCGAATTAAGCCGACAAGAGAGAATGATGATTAAAGCCCGGTTCGCCGGGCTTTTTTCTTGCCTGCATCAAATTTCTTGCCCGCATGCCTTTCTTCCTCCGCAAAAACCCATAAGACTTCATCCTAATATATCCGAAACAGGAACGGAGAGGCTGGATGAGAGCTTTTTGGGCGGGTGCGTTCGCAGTGGCCATGCTTGCGAGCACGGTTTCAATGGGGCGCGCAAATGACGCGGAACCCCAATGGCGATATTCCTCCAGCCTGCTCGGCGAGCCCAAATATCCAGCCGATTTCAAACATTATGACTATGTGAACCCCGATGCGCCGAAAGGCGGCACGCTGAACATGGTCGCCGTCGGTACCTTCGACAGCCTCAATCCGTTCGTGGTGCAGGGTGTTGCTGCCGCTGGCCTGTCCGACTTCGGCGGCGGGATGCTCTACGACACGCTGATGACGGATTCGGTCGATCAGGGATCGACTCAATACCCGCTCATCGCCGAAGCCCTGCAATATCCCGACGATTTCTCCTGGGTGAAATTCAAGCTCAATCCCAAAGCGAAATGGCATGACGGGCAGCCGATCACCGTCGATGACGTGATCTGGTCGTTCGATGTGCTGAAGAAGCAGTCGCCGATGTACAACAAATATTATGGCGACGTGGAGAAGGCGGAAAAGACCGGCGAACATGAGGTGAAGTTCACCTTCAGCCAGAAGGGCAACCGCGAACTGCCGCAGATTCTGGGGCAGCTTGCCGTTCTGCCCAAGCATTGGTGGGAAGGCAAGGATGCGCAGGGCAAGCAGCGCGATATTACCCGTCCGACGCTTGAAATCCCGCTCGGCTCTGCAGCCTACAAGATCGACAGCATGACGCCAGGACGCTCCATCACCTGGGCGCGCGTCGACGACTATTGGGGCAAGGATTTGAGCGTCAATGTCGGGCGCAACAACTTCGACCGCCTGCGCTACGAATATTATTTCAACGAGGATGCGACCTGGGAAGCCTTCAAGAAAGGCGGACAGTACGATTACCGGAATGAGAATCGCGCCCAGCGCTGGGCTGAACAATATAATTTCCCAGCCGTGCAGCGCGGCGATGTCGTAAAGGCTTCGTTCCCCTATCACGCCGTCGGACGTATGCAGGGCTATTTCCTGAACACGCGCCGCGACAAGTTCAAAGACCCGAAAGTGCGTCAGGCGCTGACCTACGCCTTCGACTTCGAATCGATGAACCGGCTCCTGTTCTTCAACCAGTACAACCGCATTAACAGCTATTTCGCAGGCAATGAACTGGAACTGAGCGGCCCGCCGACGCCCAAGGAACAGGCCATTCTGGAAACGGTGAAGGACGCGCTCCCAGCCGATGCACTGACCAAGGAATTCAAGCTGCCGGTCTATGACACGCCGCAGGCCACCCGCGAAAACCTGCGTACCGCACTGAAACTCTTTTCGGAAGCAGGCTGGACTTTGCAGGGCAACAAGCTCGTCGATGCCAAGGGCAATCCGTTCACCATCGAATTTCTCGGCAAGGACCCGACGGACGAGCGCATTTACAATCCATTTGCCGCAAGCCTGCGCAAGATCGGCATCAATGCGACTGTGCGTATCGTTGACGCGGCGCAATATCAGGCCCGTGTCAACGATTTCGACTATGATGTCATCACCTCAATCATCGCGCAAACCGCCTCACCCGGCAATGAGCAGCGCGACATGTGGGGCTCGAAGGCAGCCGATTTCAAAGGCAGCCGCAACTATGCCGGCATCAAGAACCCGGCGATCGACAAGCTGATCGACCGCGTCATCTATGCCAAGGATCGCGATGAACTGGTCGCTTCCGCCCATGCGCTCGACCGGGCTTTACTGTGGAACTATTACGTCATTCCGCAATGGTATTCGGACAAGATCAACGTGGCCTACTGGAACAAGTTCGGAATGCCTGAAAAACAGCCTGATTATATGGGGATTGACCCGTTCTCCTGGTGGATAGACCCTGCGAAGGAAGCCAAGCTCAAGACCGGCAGTGAATGAGGGCCGAGCGAGAATGACAATCCTTCGCATGAACCGCCGCCATTTTCTGGGGCTTTCGGGAAGTGCCGCCGTCGCGACCTTCCTGCCGCCAAGTGCCTTCGCCGACATACCGACGGGCAAGGCGCTGCATGGGCTTTCGGCTTTCGGTGACCTGAAATACGGTCCCGATTTTCCGCATTTCGACTATGCCAGCCCCGAAGCACCGAAGGGCGGCACGTTCAATTTCGCGCCGTCGAGCTGGGTCTGGAACCAGAACACCGACACGTTCAACACGCTCAATACCTTCACCTTCAAGGGTGATGCGCCGCCGCGCATGGAACTGACCTTCGATACGCTGATGGCTTCGGCGCTGGATGAGCCGGATTCTGTCTATGGCCTCATCGCAGAAAGTGCGACGCTTTCGAAAGACCGCCGCAGTTGCACTTTCAGGCTTCGCAAGGAAGCGCGTTTTCACGACGGCTCGCCGATCGAGGCGAAAGACGTGTTGTTCACCTATACGACCATCAAGCAGAAGGGTCATCCAACGTTGCGCCAGTCTCTGGCTGGAGTGGAAAAGGTGGAGGCAACCGGCAGCCGAGAAGTGCGTATGCGCTTCGTCGAAGGGCGCGGACCGAACGCCATCCTCGATGCCGTGACGGTGCCGATCCTGTCGGAAAGCTGGTTCAAGGATCGCGATTTCGAAGCCACGACCATGGAGCCTGTGCTGGGCTCCGGCGCCTACAAGGTCGGCAACTTCGCTGCCGGTCAGTTCATCGAATATGACCGCGTCGAGGATTATTGGGCGAAAGACCTCCCGGTGCAGAAGGGGTTCAACCATTTCGACCGCATTCGCATCGAGTTTTTCCGTGACCGCCAGCCGCAATTCGAAGCCTTCAAGAAAGGCAGTATCGATTACCGCGAGGAGAGCGTCTCCAAGAACTGGGCAACGGCCTATGATTTCCCGGCCATCCAGCAGGGAAAGGTCATCAAGCGCACCTTTTCGCGAGAAAAGCGCCCGCTGATGCAGGCATGGGCGCTGAACCAGCGCCGCGAGCGGTTCCGCGATCCGCGCGTGCGTGAAGCAATCGCGCTCTGCTTCGACTTCGAATGGACCAATGAGCATCTCTTCTACAAAGTTTATGCCCGCTCGCAATCCTGCTTCAACGGGTCGGATTTTCAGGCAAGTGGCCTGCCGACACCTGATGAGCTGAAAGTTCTTGAACGCTATCGCGGCAAGCTTCCGGACGCTGTCTTCGGCGAGGCTATACTCATGCCCGTATCGGACGGGACAGGCCGCGACCGTGCGCAGTTCGCGCAGGCCATCAAGCTGTTGGAGGCGGTCGGCTTCGAGCGCAAGAACGGCCAGTTCCACGACAAGGACGGATCAAAGTTCGCGCTGGAGATACTCTCCAATTCCGAAGCCTTCACGCGGGTCTACAATCCTTATATTCAGAAGCTGCGCGCCATCGGTATCGACGCCAGCCTGCGGCTTGTCGATGCAAGCCAGTATCAGTCGCGGATGCAGGATTTCCAGTTCGACATGGTGGGTATGGCGCTACAGTTCAGCCCGACACCGACACAGGAATCACTTGCCGGCATGTTCGGCTCCGAATCGGCCAAGGTGCCGGGCAGCTATAATCTTCCCGGCACGGAAGATCCGTTGATTGATGCGCTGATTGCGGATATCGGCAAGGTTTCGACGCGCGAAGAACTCGTCGCCACGATGCGGGTGCTTGATCGGTACTTGCGTATCCGGCGCGACTGGATTCCAAATTGGACGACAGCGAATCATCTCGCGGCCTATTGGGACCGGTTCGGTTTCAAGGAGCCGAAGCCAGATTACGGCTTTCCCGTCGAGACGCTGTGGTGGATCAAATCGTTATCGTGAATGAAAGAGGCAAAAGCTGTTGCTAAGTCCCAAGTGTCTGAATCAAAAAACGGCAGGCTGCGGCGAAAATGGTAATTTCGGGAACCGGAGCGCAGCGTACTTAAAGGTACGCGAGCACCAGAAGCGCAGGAATTGCCATTTGCAGTCCAGCATGATGGCTTTTGGATCAGACACGAAAAGAAAGCCGGGCTGATGGGCGCTTATATTCTCCGCCGTCTGCTTCTGATGATCCCGACGATACTCGGCATCATGGCTATTTCCTTCGCTGTGGTTCAGTTCGCCCCCGGTGGTCCGGTCGAGCGCGTGATCGCGCAGCTTTCCGGCCAGGGTGGCGACGCTCTCGACCGCCTTTCGGGCGGTGGCGGCGATTTCGGCCAAAGCGCTGTCGACAGCGGCTCGGTCAATTCCAAATATCGCGGCGCGCAGGGGCTGGACCCGCAATTCATCGCCGATCTGGAAAAGCAGTTCGGTTTCGACAAGCCGCCACTGGAACGATTCGGCCAGATGTTGTGGAACTATATGCGCTTCGATTTCGGACGCAGCTATTTCCGCGATATCAGCGTGATCGACCTCATCAAGGAAAAGATGCCGGTTTCGATCTCGCTCGGCCTGTGGCTGACTTTTCTGTCCTACATGATTTCGATTCCACTCGGCATTCGCAAGGCAATCAAGGACGGTTCACGCTTCGACACCTGGACCAGCGCCGTCATCATCGTCGGCTACGCCATTCCAAGCTTCCTGTTTGCAATTCTGCTGATCGTACTGTTTGCGGGCGGCTCGTTCTTCGACTGGTTCCCGCTGCGCGGCCTCACCTCGCCCGATTTCGCGCAAATGTCGTTCTGGGGCAAGATCGGCGACTATCTGTGGCATATGGTGCTGCCGGTGACTGCACTCGTGCTTTCCGCCTTCGCCACCACGACCTTGCTGACCAAGAATTCGTTTCTGGAAGAAATCCGCAAGCAATATGTAACCACGGCGCGCGCCAAGGGACTGACCGAGAATCAGGTTCTCTATCGTCACGTCTTCCGCAATGCGATGCTGATCGTGATCGCCGGTTTTCCGGGCGCTTTCATCTCCGCATTCTTCACCGGCTCGCTTCTGATCGAAACCATCTTCTCGCTCGACGGACTTGGACTGCTGGGCTACCAGTCGGTTATCAACCGTGATTATCCCGTGGTCTTCGCCAATCTCTTCATCTTCTCGCTGATCGGCCTTCTGGTCGGCCTTTTGTCCGATCTCACCTATACGTGGATCGATCCGCGCATCGATTTTGACCGGAGGGACGTGTGATGACCGACACCACCCTCACCCCAACTGCAAAGCCGGTAAAACGTCCGTTTCTGTCGCCACTCAACAAGCGCCGCTGGCAGAACTTCAAGGCCAACAAGCGCGGTTACTGGTCGCTGTGGATTTTCCTGTTCCTGCTCATCGCAGCGCTTTGTTCCGAGTTCATCGCAAATGACCGGCCCATCCTCGTTTCCTACAAGGGCGAGCTTTTGATGCCGGTTTTCGTCGATTATCCGGAAGAGAAATTCGGCGGCTTTTATGCCGTTACCGATTATCGCGACCCGGTGATACAGGACGAGATCAACAATAATGGCTGGGCCATCTGGCCGCCGATCCGCTATTCCTACAACACCGTAAACAACGAGATACCGGAAGCAGCGCCGTCGAAGCCGTTCTGGCTCTATTCGGCGGAAGAACGCTGCCAGCGCTACCCGCAGGGCGTGAGCGATCCCAATTGCCGCTTTGGCAATTTCAATCTGCTCGGCACCGACGATCAGGCACGCGATGTCTTCGCACGCGCACTTTACGGCTTTCGCATTTCGGTGCTGTTCGGCCTGATTCTTACCTTCTTCTCAGCCATTATCGGCGTGACGGCTGGTGCAGTTCAGGGTTATTTCGGCGGCTGGGTCGATCTTCTGTTCCAGCGCTTCATCGAAATCTGGTCCTCGATCCCGGTTCTCTATCTGTTGCTGATTATCGCGGCGATATTGCCGCCCGGCTTCTGGGTGCTTCTGGGCATCATGCTTCTGTTCTCATGGGTGGCTTTCGTCGGCGTCGTGCGCGCGGAATTTCTGCGGGCCCGAAACTTCGAATATGTGAACGCGGCGCGAGCGCTCGGCGTGAAGAACGGCACCATCATGTGGCGGCATCTCCTGCCCAATGCCATGGTCGCGACCTTGACCTTCCTGCCTTTCATCCTGAATGGTTCTATCACCACGCTGACCTCGCTCGACTTCCTCGGTTTCGGCCTGCCGCCCGGCTCGGCTTCGCTGGGCGAACTTCTCGCACAGGGCAAGAACAACCTGCAGGCACCCTGGCTCGGCATTACCGGCTTCGTGGTCATCTCGCTGATGCTGTCGCTTCTGATCTTCATCGGTGAGGCAACACGCGACGCCTTCGATCCGCGAAAGGCATTTCAATGAGTGGGTCAATGAGCGGGTCTATGATCGAATCAGGGAACAAAATCCTGCTGTCCGTCCGCGATCTGTCGGTCGCATTCCGCCAGAATGGCGAGGAACGCATTTCCGTAGACCGTGTATCCTTCGACATTGCCGAAGGCGAAACGGTAGCCCTTGTCGGCGAATCGGGATCAGGCAAATCCGTCTCTGCCTTGTCCGTCCTGAAGCTGCTGCCCTATCCATCCGCCAGCCATCCTTCCGGAGAAATTCTTTTCAACGGCAAGGATTTGATGAAGGCCTCGGAGCCGGAACTGCGCCGTGTGCGCGGCAATGACATCACGATGATCTTTCAGGAGCCGATGACCTCGCTCAATCCGCTGCACAGTGTGGAGCGACAGATCGGTGAAATCCTGAAAATGCATCAGGGCATGGGTGAGCAGGCTGCACGGGCGCGAACGCTGGAACTTCTGAACGAAGTTGGCATTCGCGAACCGGAAAAGCGCCTGTCGGCCTTCCCGCACCAGCTTTCCGGCGGACAGCGCCAGCGCGTCATGATCGCCATGGCGCTTGCCAACAAGCCGAAGCTGCTGATTGCAGACGAGCCAACCACGGCGCTCGATGTCACCGTGCAGGCGCAGATCTTGAAGCTGCTTGCCGAGTTGAAAGCCGCGCAGGGTATGTCGATGCTCTTCATCACCCACGACCTCGGCATTGTGCGCAAGATCGCCGACAAGGTCTGCGTGATGAGCAAGGGCAAGATCGTCGAGGCCGGGCCGACCAGGGAGATTTTCGAAAACCCGCAGCATCCCTATACCAGGCACCTGCTTGCGGCTGAACCGAAGGGCGAGCCGCCTGCCGCCGATCCGGCAGCAAAAACGGTGATGGAAGGCAAGGATATCCGCGTCTGGTTCCCGATCAAGAAGGGGTTCATGCGCAAGACCGTCGATCACGTGAAAGCAGTGGATGGCATCGACGTGAACCTGCGTGCCGGACAGACGCTCGGCGTCGTCGGCGAATCAGGTTCGGGCAAGACGACGCTTGGCCTCGCATTGTCGCGCATGATTTCATCCAGGGGCGAGATCAGGTTCGACGGGCGCGATATTGCCAAGTTCAGCTTCAAGGATATGCGCCCGCTGCGCCGCGAGATGCAGATCGTGTTTCAGGATCCGTTCGGCTCGCTTTCCCCGCGCATGACCATCGCGGACATCATTGCTGAAGGGCTTCTGGTGCATGAGCCGAAACTGTCGGCAGACGAACGCGATGCGCGTGTCGTTGCCGCGCTCAACGAAGTCAATCTCGATCCGGAAACCCGCTTCCGCTATCCGCACGAATTTTCCGGCGGCCAGCGCCAGCGCGTCGCCATTGCACGTGCCATGGTGCTGAACCCGAAATTCGTCATGCTGGACGAACCGACCTCCGCGCTCGATATGAGCGTGCAGGCACAGGTGGTCGATCTGTTACGCGCATTGCAGAAGAAGCATGATCTCGCCTATCTTTTCATAAGCCACGACCTGAAAGTGGTGCGGGCGCTGGCAAATGACGTGCTGGTGATGCGTAACGGCAAGGCCGTCGAATATGGCGCGGCGAAGGATGTCTTCGCCCACCCGCAGACCGACTATACCAAGGCGTTGATGGCGGCAGCCTTCCGCATGGAAGCAACAGAGGGAGGAACGAAGCAATGACAAACAATGATAAGGGCAATATCCTTCTGGCGATCACCGACTGGGACCCGGAAATCTGGCTGAAGACGTTTCGGGATCATGCGCCGGACCGCCCGGTGGTGACGGATCGCACGGAAAACGATCCTTCCATCAAATATGCGCTCGTCTGGAAGCAGAAGCCCGGCTCGCTTGAGAACCTGCCCAATCTGAAGGTTATCTTCTCGCTGGGCGCAGGCGTCGATCACGTCTTCCGCGATGACCGGATACCAGATGTGCCGCTGGTGCGCATCATCTCCGACGATCTTACCATGCGCATGACGGAATATGTCGTCTGGCAGGTGCTGGACCATCACCGTCTCGGACAGCGCTATCGCAAGCAGCAGCAGAATCATGTCTGGCATGAGGATCGCCGCCAGCCTGCGGCTCATGAAGTCACTGTCGGCATCATGGGCCTCGGTGTGCTCGGTCGCGATGCTGCTGAAAAGCTGAAGTTGCTCGGCTTCAATGTCACCGGCTGGAGCCGTCGTCCGCAAGAGATCGATGGCGTGCAGACCTATCACGGCAAGGACGGCTTTGGGAAATTCCTCAAGACTGCCGACATCTTCGTCTGTCTGCTGCCGCTGACGCCCGACACAAAGGGCATCCTCTCCATGTCGATGTTCGCGCAACTGAAGAGCGACGGGCCGCTCGGCGCGCCGGTTCTGATCAATGCCGGACGCGGCGGTCTGCAGAACGAGGCCGATATTCTGGCCGCGCTCGATCGCGGGCTTCTTTCGGCAGCTTCGCTCGACGTGTTCACGCAGGAACCGTTGCCAACCAGCAGCCCTCTCTGGGATCACCCGCGCGTGACGATCACTCCGCACGCGGCAGCAAGCTCATCTGCAACCGCCCTTGTGCCGCAGATCATCCGGCAGATCGAAGCCTTTGAGCGGGACGGGACGCTGGAACATATTGTAGATCGTTCAACCCAATACTAGAGCGCGTTTCGATCTGATTGGATCAGATCGGCGCTCTAATCATTTGTTTTTACGCGCATCCCAATTGCTCCGTCCTCGCCGACCGTCACCCGATGGCCGGCGAGCTGCTTTTGCGCCTCGCGGTCAAGTTCAATGGCGATAGGCACGTCATGCCCCATTTCACGGGCCACAATGAGACCAAGGAGCAGGATCGCATCCGGTTCGTGCAGGACAATGGCCGCAGGCGCATGACCGCTATGGACCAGTTCCAGAAGAACGGCTGCAGCCGATGATGACCCGATGGTCCCAGGCAGGCATAGAACGCGCCCGGCAATGCTCTGCCCATGTTCGGGATGGCGCACGTCAGCAATCCGCCCGCTCTTCGGATCGACGCCACCCCAGAAGCTGATCGGCGCAGAAAGAACCAGCGCCTCGGCATCCGCCCCTTTGCCTGCAACGAGTATGGAACTTTTCCCGATGCTCATGCCGCCTGTCTCCCGAAAACCGGCCTGCCTGCGACAGCGCTTTCCACGCATTCTTCCAGCGAGCCATAGAGCACGCCATAACCGGTATTACCGGGTGCATAATGCGCAAACTTGCCGGAGTTTGTCATCAGAACGGCATCATCCTTAGCTGGCAAAATTGGTGTAACGACCACGCATGTGTCAGCTACAATCACGACGCCTGCTTTTTCCAGCACCTGCCTGCGTCCGTCTTTCTCCAGCTCAACCAGTGCGTGGCGGCCCGTACAGGCATAAAGTGGCACCGCGAGCTTGCGTTCCGCTATCGCGCGCTCCAGACGGTCGAATTCGGTTATCGAAAGATGCGGACTGCCAATGGCAACCGCATCGATATGATCGACCTGCTCAACTGTCGAAAGCCGCTTGCGCGTCGCCTCGATCATTTCTCGCGTGACGCGGATGACGCCTTCCGGCTTCTGGTGCTGCAAAACCGTTTCAAGATCGGGTGCTTCGGGCGTCACACCTGCAATATGGAACAGACCGACTGCGCCGACCGATGCCGATGCCGCGCCGAAAGCCTTGAGATCGTCTTCATCGGGATGGATCGGACTGCCCGCAACGACACCGATATTCGTGCCAACGCTGCGACCGAACAGATTGCCGAGAATAGGCCACGCGACTTCCGAAGACAGAAACGCCGGGTCGAGCGCCGAAATATCGATCACCACCGTGGCGCGTCGGTTTTCGCTGCGATGCAGACCATAATCCGGCGCACGGCCAGCAATCGCACAGGCAATATCGAGAAAGTCGCCATAGCGATTGGTACGCGCGCCGAGAACCGAATTACAGAAAACGACCGCATTGGATTCGCCCCAGGCGACATCAGTGCCCTTTGCCGGCCTGTGTCCGGCCTGATAAGGCGCGCAGGTCCAGGTCGGTTCGCAGCCGAGTTTGATATAGGCCCGCATCATGCGTCTGGCCATATCAGCCTCTTGAGCCGGCAAAAGATTACGCGAACAGCCCGTCAGATCGATAGAGCCGACATTGAGCGTCGAGCGGACTTTGACCTTTGCGCCGCCCTCAACCAGTCTTTCCGCAAAAAGCGTTCCGCTGTCGCCGTGATAAAGCGCGCCGTCAATATGAGCGGATGCAACAGGGATCAGACGCGACGCACCCATCAGCCTCGCGGTATCAGCCACGATGCGCATTGCCATCGCGGCGCCCTCCCCCAGATCGCCTGCGGCTATCGACCGTTCTTCATGCGTTAATGTCAGTGCCACGCGTGATCTCCTTGCGCATGGTTATGGATGTGGGGCGGCTATAGCCCGGATGCGCGGTCTCCGCGATCTTGCGATATCCGAGCTTTTCAAACACCGCCCGATTGCGCGTAAGCTCGATACGCACCTGCAACTCAATTGATGGCTTGCCTTTTGCAACAGCAACATCTTCCGCCTTTTGCATCAGCAATCGCCCAATGCCTCTTCCCTCCAAGGCGGGTGCGACGGCAAGCTTGCCGAGATAAAAGTCGTCGGCCTTTTCCCGTATGAAGACACAGCCGACAAGTCTGTCATCAAGAAAGGCTGCAAAACCGATTTCTTCCTGTGCCTTCTGCCGCAGATTGTCCGCCGTCAGCAAACCTGCTGATGAGGGCGGATCGATCACGCCGTCCATACAGGCGAAGCTGTCGCGGATCATGCCGAGCAGTTCTTCCCACTCCCCGAAATTCTCGCCAATAGCCTCGACACGCAGAGCCGTCATTTCGGTTTGCGTGCCTTGTAACGAATGGTTTCGAAGCGGACATTCAAAGCATTGTAGAGCAGCAGACGACCAACCAGTGGCTCGCCGATACCGGTGATGAGCTTAATAACTTCCATCGCCTGCAGGCTGCCGATCACGCCCGGCAGGACGCCCAGCACACCGGCTTCGGCGCAGGTCGGCACTGTTCCAGGTGGCGGCGCTTCTGGAAAGAGATCGCGATAAGATGGGTTCTGCGTGCCATCCGGCCCGGTCGTATAGGGCATCAGCACGGTGACCGTGCCATCGAAGCGGCCCATGGCACCCGTCACGAGCGGCCTTCCCACCCTGGCAGCAGCATCGGCCAGAATATAGCGCGTAGTGAAATTGTCCGAGCCATCCACCAGAACGTCATAATTGCCGATCAACGCTTCTACATTACCGGCATCGAGGCGCAGCTGGTGTCCTTCGACCATCACATGCGGATTGATGCGGGCAATGGTGGCAAGCGCGCTTTCCACCTTTGGCTGGCCCACACTTTCCGTATCGTGAATGACCTGCCGTTGCAGGTTCGATAGCGAAACAGTGTCGTCATCGACTATGCCGAGCGTGCCGACACCGGCAGCTGCCAGATATTGCAGCACAGGCGCTCCAAGCCCGCCTGCGCCGACGATCAGCACACGCGCGGCCTTCAGCTTCTGCTGGCCCGGACCACCGATTTCCGGCAGCACGATATGGCGCGCATAGCGTTCAAGTTCTTCGGACGAAAATGGTCTGGATGGTGCATTCATACCCCCAAACATATGCCTCTCCCAAGGCGCTGTCAGCGGATATTTTGCCTCACGGCACGATGCCAAATTGGAACCGATTCTCGGATCAGGCGTCAGACAGTCTGGTGAGATGACCGGCAGAGACGTTGAAGAATTGCGCTTCCCCTTCGAGCGCCTCAAAAAGCGCGCGATCCGTGCCCGTCATGAAGGCCTGTCCGCCAAGCTCATCAAGGATGCCGAACAGCGCGGCGCGGCGCCCCGTATCGAGATGTGCGGCGATTTCATCGAGCAGGAGAATAGGAGCCATACCGGAAAGCTCTGCCGTCAGTCGGGCATGGGCAAGCACGAGACCGATCAAAAGCGCCTTTTGCTCGCCCGTGGAACAGAGCGCGGCTGGCATGGATTTGGGTCTGTGCTGGACGATCAGATCGGTGCGATGCGGGCCGTCGAGCGTCCGGCCTGCCGCCCGGTCCCGCGCGCGGCCGTCGCGCAGGGTACGGCGGAAATCTTCTTCCAGATCGAGCGCTGCCTCGACATTGATTCTCTGCTCCAGCGCCCCCTCCAGAAAACAATCAGCCTTGGGAAACGGTCCCTCGGCAGGCAGCCGTTCGATCATCGCCGCGATCAGGCGCATGGCTTCGGCGCGCGCAGCGGCAATGGCAGTGCCCAGTTCCGCCATCTGGCTTTCAATCGCATCCAGCCATTGATCGTCATTGTTGCCATCGTTCAGCAAGCGGTTGCGACTGCGCATCGCCTTTTCATAATCGAGCACGCGCTTGCCGTGGGCAGTATCGATGGCAAGCACCATACGGTCGAGAAAACGCCGGCGATCAGAAGCGCCTCCGGTGAAAAGCCCATCCATAGACGGCACCACCCAGAGGATACGCGCATAGTCGAGCATGTCGTCGCCGGAAGCGGCAATCCCGTTGATACGTACCTTGCGGCCACCCTCGCCACCACCAGCGGTTCCAGTGCCGACTTCAGCCTCACCATAAATCATACAGTCGAGCGCCGCATGAATGGCAAAGCCGTCGAGCGAGTTGGTGCGGGCAACATCGTCATAGGCAGCACGGCGCAGGCCGCGCCCCGGTGACAGAAAGGAAATCGCTTCGATCAGATTGGTCTTGCCGGAACCATTTTCGCCAGTCAGCACGACATGGCCGGGGCCAAGCGGCAGTGACAGTTCCGCATAATTGCGGAAATTCACAAGCTTGAGCCGCCGGATCGAAACACGTTCCGGGCGGCTTTGATTAGGCTCAGGCGTATTCACTTTTCTGTTCTTTAAACACGCATCGGCATCAGGACGTACAACACATCTTCATCGCCGGTGTCACGCACCAGCGTCGGCGAACCGGCGTCGGCGAGCATGAAGACCGCATCCGAACCCGAAAGCTGGCTCGTAATATCGAGCAGATATTTCGAGTTGAACCCGATATCGAGCGGATCGGCATCGTAATCCGCCGCAAGCTCATCGGTTGCGCTGCCGGAATCAGGATTGTTGACGGTGAGCGTCAGCTGGCCATCGGCAATCGAAAGTTTTACCGCGCGGCCACGTTCGCTCGAAATGGTCGAGACGCGATCCACGGAGGCCGCAAATTCCTGGCGTCCGATGGTGAGCTTCTTGTCATTGCCGGACGGAATCACGCGTTGGTAATCCGGGAAGGTGCCGTCAATCAGCTTCGAGGTGAGGACGACCGATCCAACGGTGAATCGAATCTTGGCGTCCGACAGTTCAACCGTAACGACCACATCAGGCACATCGACCAGCTTCTGCAGTTCGGCAACCGTCTTGCGCGGGATGATGATGCCCGGCATGCCTTCCGTGCCGGACGGCGCTTCCAGCTCGGCGCGCGCCAGACGGTGACCGTCGGTCGCGACAGCGCGCAGCTTCAGGGCGCCATCGCTTTCAATGGCGTGGAAGAAAATACCGTTGAGGTAATAACGGGTTTCTTCCGTCGAAATCGCAAATTGCGTGCGGTCGATGAGACGTTTCAGCGCCTGCGCCTCGATCCGGAAGGAATGGGTGAAGGCACCAGCGGTCAGTTCCGGGAAATCGGACTGCGGCAGGCACTGCAGACGGAAAGACGACTTGCCGGAAATGACCGACATGGAACCGCCATCCGGATTGGTGGACAGCATGACTTCAGCGCCATCCGGCAGCTTGCGGACAATATCATAGAGAAGATGTGCGGGAACCGTCGTGGCACCTGCCTGTTCCACCATGGCGGCTGTCGCTTCGTTGACCTCGAGATCAAGGTCGGTCGCCTTGAGCGCGAGGCTTGCGCCCTCAGCCTGCAAAAGCACGTTCGACAGAATCGGTATCGTGTTGCGGCGCTCCACGACGCGATGGACGTGGTTGAGAGATTTGAGAAGGTTCGATCGCTCTAGGGTAACACGCATGTTCAAACGCACTCGCTCGCTGGGACAGGGCAACTGCATCTGACGGGCAGGCAGGCGGCCCCTGTCGATAAGGCGCCGGGGCGCCAGAAGGTCCGTTAAAGTGGCAGATTTTTAAGGAGAAAAGCAAGCCCGCGCCATGTCGGAAAGCGACAGGGCCCGGGCTTTTTGTTGATAACCGCCGTTGATAACGGAGAAGCTTGGATCGCCGCATCGTGCTTTGCGAAAATCGATTGCGATTTTCAGGCTGATGCTAGTGGTCTGATTCCGACATTTGCATCCCTTGGATATAAGCGCTGAGCAAATGTCGGAATCAAACAGACCGCTAGTAACTCTATGAATCTAGTGGATTTTTCGAATTTGACGTTTGAAACGAGATTTATCTCGGGCAGGTATCAAACGTCAAATTCAATCCACTAGGACTGATCAAGCAGCCTGATCGTTGATAAGGCGCTTCAGAAGCTCAAGTTCCTGGGCCAGCTTGGTGTCGGCGCCAACCAGATCCTCGATCTTGCGCACGGCATGAAGAACCGTGGTGTGATCGCGTCCGCCGAAGCGGCGACCGATTTCCGGCAAGGAACGCGGCGTCATCATCTTGGCGAGATACATTGCCACCTGACGCGGCTTGACGATGGTGCGCGTGCGGCGGTTCGACAGCAGGTCCTGCTTCGAGACATTGTAATGACGCGCCACGATGCGCTGGATTTCCTCGATGCGGATACGCTTCGGTTCGCCAACGCGGGTCAGATGACCAAGCAGCTCATCGACGCGGTCGATGGAGATGTTCGGCTCGAAAGACTGGCGGAACAGAAGCTGGTTGAAAGCACCTTCCAGTTCGCGGCCCGATCCGGTGACGGTGCGGGCAACGTGAGAGAGAATCTCTTCGCCAATGTTGAGGCTCGAATCTTCTGCCTGTGCGGCGGCCAGGCGACGGCGCAGCATCTCGACCCGCATGTCGTAGTCAGGAGCCGCTACTTCCAGCGCAACGCCACCCTGAAGACGCGAACGAACGCGCACATCGAGCGATTCCAGTTCGGAAGGCGCACGGTCGGCAGCAACCACGACCTGCTTGGCGCTATCGAGCAGCGTGTTCAGCAGATGGCAGAACTCGTGCTGGATCGACTTGCCCTGCAGGAACTGCATGTCATCGATGACGAGAAGGTCGATATCGCGCAGCTGCTCCTTGAAGGACAGCGCATTGTTGTCGCGGATGGCAGTGGCGAAGCGCCACATGAAATATTCAGCCGTCAGATAGACAACACGGGCCTTTTCCTGACGCTGGAGCGCGGCGGCGGCAATTGCCTGCAGAAGGTGCGTCTTGCCGAGACCGACGGAAGCATGGATGAACAGCGGATTGAAACGGACTGCGCTGGAACCGGCCTCTGCAATGGTGCGGGCCGCAGCAAGCGCCACGCGATTCGATGCGCCATCAACGAAGCTGTCGAACGTATAGCGCGGGTCGAGCGGAGAACCCAGAACCGAACCCGAAGCCGCTGCTGATTCCGCGACCACGGCAGAACCGCGCTTATCACCCAGCGACTGACCGCCGAAGGACTGTCCGAGCGGGAACACCATCTTTTCGCGCGGAGCGACGGCAGGCTTGGCTTCAGCGGCTTCGCAGGTTTCAGCGGGAGCGGCGCTGCGTACCACACGGCTTACGCCACGAACCACGACTTCAACTTTCAGAATCTGCGGGTTTTCTTCCTGCCACAACTCGGTCAGCAGTTCGGAATAGTGATTGTTGATCCAGGAGCGCAGAAACGCAGTCGGAACCGACAAGCGGACAATGCTCTTGGAGATGTCATCGAGCTTCAGACGACCGAACCAGCTGGAATAAATCTCGGTACCGACGCGGGCTTTCAGCTTTGCCGTAAGGCGCTCGAAAACCTCATCACCTGCATTGCCGCTCAACTCGACCAGGCTCTTGTCATTTCCGGTAGCAGAAGATCCATGGATACGGTTCGCATGTGCATCATCACCCATCGTTGCCGTCGATTTGCCGGTCATCATTGCCATCGTCTCGCCTGCCTTCACATTCGTACGCGCCGTTTTTTGGCGCTTGTCATTTTTTCCTGTCCGAACCGCAGATTTATCATCCGTCTGGTGCGGCAGGTACTCACTCACAAAGCCCGGCTCTACAGCTCTGGGCCAAACACAAACTCAAACGGTCCCATCAGGACCCACACCCGGATACTCCTTCCCGGCGACCTTTTTACGACTCACAACACTTTTACCGGAGGCTGATTGCCCGGAAAGAAATCCGCCACAACCATTCAATTGTCGGGGACATGCCTAAAACGGCATTCCGGTTAATGAACGGTAAGCAAACAACCATGAGGAACAGGACCTTACGACCAGAATATAACATCCGCGGGCTATGACGCCCACGCCAACAAACTCGCTATTTAATGCTAACTCCGGGCCGGTGGCCCACCCCTCTTATGCCCTGACTTTAGCGAAGCCTCGCAGCAAAGGGCAAGCCTAAGAAAACCACATTTTTTTGCTGAAAGCTCTTGCAGGCAGACTCGACAAGAGTAGGGAATCGGACGCCAGCGAAATAACACCTTTGGATTCAATGCGTTTTCATGGGGCAATTTTTAAGTGATCCTGATATGTTCTGTCAGAAAATAAATTTAAAAATATTCCTTGACTCAAACACCCTTCCGAGTCCCTAAACCAGCCTGTGGATAACAGTGGACAACGATTCACAACTGATTGAAAACACTGATTAAATCACCTCGCGCAAGATTGACCGCCCTCTGAAATATTCCAGCTAGGCATTGAAATAACTCTACAATTCAGGGTGGAGTGAAAGAACGTGGGTTTTCCGAAAAACGTTCAAAAAAGAAAACCCGGCTAACAATGAGCCGGGTTTCGAAAACGATCCATTAAGAATGGATGAATGCTTAGGCGTTCAGAGCCTTAACGCGCTGGGCAAGGCGAGACACCTTACGCGAAGCGGTATTCTTGTGCATCACGCCCTTGGAAGCAGCGCGCATCAGTTCAGGCTCAGCAGCCTTGAATGCGACTTCTGCAGCCTGCTTGTCGCCGCTCAGCAGAGCGTCTTCCAGCTTGCGCACAAAGGTACGAACGCGCGAACGGCGGGACTTGTTGATTTCGGTGCGGGCAGCGATCTTGCGCACTGCCTTCTTGGCCGAAGGAGTATTGGCCATAAATGCCTCTCTTTTTTCTGTCAGCTAGCCAGGGGCAAAAACCGCCGGGCACAAAACCTCTAGGGCAGCCGAGAAAATCCCTTGAGGTTCCCTGGGGCCACCGATCCGTGGGCGGGCTTATAGATCAGCTTTGGCGCGGCGTCAACGTGGATTCTGCCCCAAAGCTCGATCAAAAAGCCGCAAACCCGGCCCGAAAGCCCGTCAAAAGCGACTTGAAGGCTTCCGGCAAGCTCTTGTCGGGGCGGTCATTGGACCGCCAGCCGATCAATCAGCGATTCTTGAACGACGGTGTACGCTTGTCGATGAAGGCTGCCATGCCTTCCTTCTGGTCTTCCGTCGCGAACAGGGAATGGAACTGACGCCGCTCGAAGCGAAGCCCTTCGCTCAGCGTCATTTCATAGGTGCGGTTGACCGATTCCTTGACCATCAGCACGGACGGGCGGGAGAAGGATGCGATGCGTTCGGCGGCCTTCAGCGCTTCGTCCAGAAGCTCTTCCGGCGCGACAACGCGCGAGACGAGACCGCTACGTTCAGCTTCCGCCGCATCCATCATGCGTCCGGTCAGGCACATATCCATCGCCTTGGACTTGCCGACATAGCGCGTGAGACGCTGCGAGCCGCCCATGCCGGGCATGACGCCGAGCGTGATTTCCGGCTGGCCGAATTTCGCGTTGCTGCCTGCAATGATGAAATCGCACATCATGGCAAGTTCGCAACCGCCGCCGAGCGCATAGCCTGATACCGCCGCGATGATCGGCTTGCGGACACGGTCCACTTTCTGCCAGTCAGCGAACATGTCCTGAAGATAGGCGTCCACGAAATCGATCGGCTGCATTTCCTTGATGTCGGCACCGGCAGCGAAAGCCTTTTCGGAACCGGTCAGGACGATAGCGCCGATCTTACCGTCCGTATCGAAAGCGCCGAGAGCTTCGGTCAACTCATCGAGAACCTTGCGGTTCAGCGCATTCAGCGCCTGCGGGCGGTTGAGGCGGATGAGGCCGACGCCGCCGCGTGTCTCGACGATGATCGTTTCATAGGCCATGGATTTGAACTCCTCCTTCAGGCAGATCAAGCATTTCCTGTTTTTCCTGAACCACGGGAAATGCTCTGTCTTTTTTGGTTTGAACCGCGCATCCTGGCCGAAAACCGTTTCACACTTTTCGGGATGCGCTTTCACCGATTGGCGGGCAAAGTGGACCGACATCACTTCTTTTTCAAGGCCTCAATGCTGGCAGGAGGCACAGAAAAAAGTCGAACGTCCCGACTGTACCGCCCGTTCCACAATGCCGTTGCAGGCGGGATTTCTGCAAGGCTCGCCCTCGCGCCCATAGACGGAGAAGGAGTGCTGGAAATAACCAAGCGCGCCGTCTGCCTGAATATAGTCCTTGAGGGTTGAACCGCCTGCGGCAATGGCTTCTGCGATCACGGTACGGATATCGGAAGCCAGTTGCTCCATGATTGCGGTATCCTGTGCAACGGACCCGGCGGCACGCATGGGCGACAGGTGGCTGCGCCAGAGCGCCTCACAAACATAGATATTGCCGAGACCAGCGATCAGCCGCTGATCGAGCAGTGCCGCCTTGAGCGGCGTCCGACGTCCCTTGAAGAGCTCTGCCAGAATAGCGCCCGAGAGCAGATTGCCTGTCGGTTCTATACCGAGGCTTGCCAGCAGCGGATGACTGTCGAGCGTGCCTTCTTCCGCAAAGAGCATGAAGCCGAAGCGACGCGGATCGTTGTAGACGATGCGGGCAGGAGCGCCGTCGACGCGCAGGAGGTGAAACACGACATGGTCATGTGCGCTCAGCTTGGAGCGCTCATGATGGAATTCGCCCGGCGTGTCGCCGCCGTCATCAGTTTCAATGCGAAACGAACCTGACATGCCAAGATGGCTGATGACGGAAAGGCCGTCATCGAGATGGATCGTGAGATATTTCGCGCGGCGTCCAAGCGCCGAAATGCGCCGGCCGGAAAGCCGTTCGACAAAACGGTCGGGAAAGGGAAAGCGCAGGTCCGGGCGTCGCTGTTCGACTTGGCTGACGGTCGCGCCCTCCATGACGGGCTGCAGACCACGGCGAACCGTTTCGACCTCTGGTAATTCGGGCATTGAAAACTGATCCTGAACAAGAGCCATGCATTGGCTTTGCCCTTATATGTTCAGTTTTGTCGGCAATGCCAAGATGCTCAGCAATTGGTGCAGGGGATCGTGTTCGTATAGCGCGGCGCCAGATAATAGGTTTCGCTCATCGGAATGCTGGTGGAAATCCATGCATTGAGCGGCTTGTAGTCAAGTTCGACATCGACCCTGATGAAATAGGAGCCTTCACCCACGAGACTTGCCGGAAGATTGCCGACAGCATCCTTCTTCGCCGCAAAATCCGCGATATTGGCATAGGACCAATCGACCTTCGGCGTCAGGTTGCCTGCCTTCTCCGTGCCGTCGATCCTGAGTGCGGTGATCCTTATCTTCGGGTCGCTTCGGCCATAGGGCAGAAGCGAAGCGCGACCGATATTGAACATGTCGTCCAGATCATTCTTCGTGACCGACAATTGGCGAGCAACCAGATCGGCGAGACTGCTCGCCGAGCGCGACACTTTCTTGTTCGTATCGAACCCGTCGGCAAGATCGGCGGAGCCAAGATAAATCAGAAGCAGAAGGGGCGCGATAAGTGCGAACTCAACCGCTCCCAGGCCGCGCCGGTCACTCAGAAATTTCCGAAGATAGTTACGCATGACAATTGATCGCTCTGGAGTGCATCTCGAAAAGTTAGAGACGCTTTTCGGGTGCACGTCGGTTGTTCTAGTTCGGGAAGGGTTCATTCTGCCAGGTAAGCGTCGCAAAAAGCGGCATGGTGCCGCCTGCAGCACGTGGACTTTCGATCAGATAAAGGATGTTCGTCAACACGGGCCACGCATACACCACATTGAGCTGGTTGATCGTTGATGTCCCGCTCGTCCCGGTAATGCCTGTCCACGTGAGCCTGCCCTCGTCATCGAGAATCTTGTCCGCTGGAACCCTGCCGAACCCTTCATAGGTTCCAAGGTTGAACGAAAGATTGGGACAGCCGGACGCGACCATGAACTGCATCTGCTGGCAGAGTTCCTTGCGCAGGGCTTCTTCGCTTATCGCAGTCCCCCTGATCTGGCCCGTCTGCAATCTGCGCGCCACCGTCTCCGTCGCGTTGGATATGACCTGACGCGCAGTAAAACTCATGCCGACCTCAATCGTCGCAAAGACGATGAGCAGGAATGGAAAGATGAGCAACGCAAATTCCACCGCCGCCACGCCATTTTGTGCACGGACGAAACGGCGCAGGCTTACGCCTACCTGCGCAAGGTGACGCGCCAAAAGCCCCAATGTCATACCCCACCCAATTCTTTCTGAATTCGATGGGGCGTATCGTTACAACAGGACAACCTGAAAGAGTATTAACGGAAGCAATGGCTCATGCGCGATTATCGCTATTTGTCGTCAAAACCGTTCTTGGTCGAGGCTTTTTCACAATAGGGCGTGCAGGAAAGCGTTTGCACGTCAGCCTGACGATAAATCCGCGTCGTTCCGCGTGCATTGCGGGAAACAACCAGTTCACGGTCGAGGATCGGTTCGCCCTGTTTATCCATGACGACAATATTGGTGACGCCGAAATCCTTGCCGGTCAGAACGATGGTCTGTGCATCCTGAACAACCGCATCGGCAATCGACGGGTTCCCGATCACCACGCTGTCAGCAGGACGCGCCAGCCGCAAAATGCGCGCCTGGCTTGTTTCAAGGGCAATATATTCTTCCGCAAACGCAGGTGCAGCAGCAAAAACTGCCGTGAACGCAATGCCCATGGCAGGCATCATGCCGAAGCCACCCAAAGAAAACAAACGACGCGCCACGCGACATTCCCCCGCTGATATAATGGGCCAAGCTCATGAAGCCCCATCAATATAATGAGTAAAGAATGAACAGGATTGGTGAAGGAAGAATTAAGTCTCTACCCTTCCTTGCATGGCACGCCCGCAATTCGCCAAAGATTAACCAATCGCGCGGTTGCCGCACCCCGGAAAGCACTGAAACACTTCATTAACCCTGATTGTTAAGAGGGCCACAATTCCTCTCTCCTATGCTTGAGCACATCCGAATTTAAAGCGCATTTCAAAAACCAGCGCGACCGGAACAGCGAGGAGCATGCGATGCCGACATTGATGACGCGTTTCATGAAGAACAGGGCCGGTTCGACAGCAATCGAATATGCGCTGATCGGCACGCTTGTTTCGATAATGATTATCAGCGGCGTCGCGCTTGTGGCCGGAAATGTCGGCGAAAAGTTCAACGACACAACCACACAGTTCGAACAGGCGACCAACCGCTAATCGACAGAATGCCGTTCCGTGCAAACGGTGGCCAAATGATAGGATGACGGGCGACGCGGGGGTATCGGCAATGACAGCAGTAGCCATGACGGTAATCTTCGCTCTGGCAATGGTGACGGCCATGATCACCGACCTGATGTCGATGACCATCCGTAACCGCGTTTCCATCGGCCTGACACTCGGTTTCATCCTGCTCGCACCGCTTTGCGGCATCTCCCTTTCCGATTATGGCTGGCATCTGGCGGTCGGTGGCATCGCGCTCATTGTCACTTTTTCGCTCTTCTGCCTTCGCGCCATGGGTGGCGGTGACGCCAAGCTCATTGCGGCGACGGCCCTGTGGTTCGGTCCCAATGTCAGCCTGATGGATTATCTTGTGATGGTTTCGATCCTGGGCGGCGTACTGACACTCTCGATCATCCTCTACAGGATAATCCCCCGCCCGCTTCTGGCAGATCGCTATGCCTTCATGGGAACGCTCGCCCGTAAGGATGTCGGCATTCCCTATGGTATCGCCCTCGGCGCTGCCGGTCTCTGGACATTTCCGCTGTCGCCGGTCGGAGAAACGATGAAAGCCTATTTGCCAGGGGTACTTTAAGCGCTTTTATGCGCAACGCTCGCGTGTACTCCCAATCTTTCTTCATTCGAATAAGATTATATTAACCATAATTACACGATTCCCAGTGCAATTTTGGAACACGTCATCGAGACGTGGGGATTTGCGCGGGGCACATCATGAAATCAGCTCGACTGCTCATTTTAGGAGTGGCCGTTCTTGCGGCTGGTGGAGCTGGCTATATTGCCATGAACCTCTCCGCGCCACCGCCTGCCCCCGTTGTCGTCGCACCCGAAACACCGCAGATGAAACTGGAAGACGTGCTGGTTGCCACGGAGAATCTTGGCGTCGGCGCTGAACTGACATCGCAGATGCGCTGGCAGCCCTGGCCTGCGGAAGCACTTAGCGAAGGTTATATCACCCGCGCGAGCGAACCCGATGCCATCAATCAATTGAGCGGCGCTACCGTGCGGTTGCAGTTTTTCACAGGTGAACCGATCCGCAAGACCAAGCTCATCGGTCCGGGGCAGAGCTTCATGTCGTCGATCCTGCCGCCCGGCATGCGCGCCGTCGCGACGCAGATCAATGCCGAAAGTTCGGCAGGCGGTTTCATTCTTCCCAATGATTTCGTCGATGTCATCATGACCCGCCGCAAGCCGGACAATGGCGATAAATCGCTGACACCTTTCACCACGGAAACCGTGCTGCAGAACGTACGTGTTCTGGCCATTGATCAAGCCATTCAGGAAGACGAACAGGGCCGCAAGGTCATGGTCGGCCAGACCGCCACGCTCGAAGTCACGCCGGAACAGGCCGAAATCATCACCGTCGCTCAGCAGATGGCTGATCGCCTGACGCTGGCGCTTCGCTCGACACAGGATGTCGAGGACAAGGATATCAAGCAGGCCGACTATCTGGTTTCCTCGCCGACCCGCAGCGGTACGGTCAAGATCATCAAGTCCGGCAGCGTCACAGAAATAGGACCGCGCTCATGAAAAAGATAAAACGCGTGCGCCCGCATTCCGCAAAAATCGCGCTTTTTGCCAGCGCGCTTGCCGCCTTTTCACTGCCATTCACCGATATGTCCGCCATGGCGGCAGCCGGCGTTGTCAAGGTCGGCAGCCAGCAGCGTTCGCAGACGATCAAACTTGGCCTCAACAAGTCTGTCGTTCTCGATCTTCCGCAGGATGCCTATGACGTTCTCGTCTCCAACCCGACAATCGCCGATGCGGTGACCCGCACGTCGCGGCGCATCTATCTTTTCGGCAAGCAGGTCGGACAGACCAATATTTTCGTTTTCGGTCCAAATGGCGAACAGGTAGCATCCATCGATGTCGAAATCGAGCGCGACGTGAGCGGGATTTCGTCCCAGCTGAAGCGCCTCATCCCCGGTTCCGATATTCGCGTCGAACTCATCAACGACAATGTGGTGCTGACCGGAACGGTGCAGACCCCGCAGGATTCGGCGCAGGCTGCAAAACTTGCCGGTCTTTTCGTTTCCGGTGGCGAAGCAACAACTGGTCAATATTCAACCACGGCCTCGGCCCCCACCGACGGCGGCGGCGTCGCCATCAACAATCCGGACGAAAACCGCCGAAAAAGCGCCATTGTCAATATGCTGACTATCGTCGGCGAGGATCAGGTGACGCTGAAAGTCACCGTCGCCGAAGTCAGCCGCTCCGTCATGAAGCAGCTTGGCGTTAATATGAGCGGCGGCGGTGTTTCGAACGGCATTTCCTATGGTGGAATTTCCGAGAGTATTGCCGGAGCTATCGGCAACAACCTGTCCGATACCGGATTCGGCCTCGCGACGAGCAATTTTTCCGCCTATCTGCGGGCGATGGAATCGGCAGGCGTGATGAAGACACTCGCCGAGCCGACGCTGACGGCAATCTCCGGCGAAAAAGCAGCTTTCAATGTCGGCGGCGAATATAATGTCATCAACAGCGTCACCTATGACGATGACGGAAAACGCACCAATCAATTGGCCAAAATCAATTACGGTATCGGTCTCGAATTCATGCCGACCGTGCTGGGGCCGGGACGCATCAGCCTGAAAATCAGAACCTCCGTCTCGGAACCGACGACCGAAGGTGCAGGCACCACCAACAAGATGGAGGGCGTGGGCGCGAGCGTTCTGTCGTTGCGCAAGCGCGTCGCCGATACGACGGTTGAGCTTCCATCCGGCGGTTCCATGATGATCGGCGGGCTGATCCGCGATGAAGTGCGTCAGTCGGTTTCAGGCTTTCCGGGCCTCACCAAGATTCCAGTCCTCGGCGCGCTGTTCCGCAGCAAGGATTTCATCCGCAATGAATCCGAACTGGTGGTGATCGTGACGCCTTATCTGGCGCGCCCTGTTGCCCGCCAGCAGCTTGCGCGGCCTGACGACAATCTCAACCCGGCCAGCGATGGCGCGGGATACATCCTTGGCAAGGTCAATCGCGTTTACGGTACGATGGAAACCAAACTGCCGCCCGGTCGCTACAACGGCGTCGTCGGTTATATCTACAAGTGAGCGGGGACAGATCATGACATATTCAGTCAGAGGCTTTTGCAGGATTTCCGCCCGACCAGCGCTTATCGCCCTGTCGCTGGCCCTTCTCGCGGGTTGCGCGAATCGCCAGCGCGTTACTGTTGGTGCGCTGCCGGACGATTACCGCACAAACCATCCGATCACGATTGCCGAGCGGGAGCAGGTCACCGATATTCCGGTCGCACAGGCCGACCAGAAGCTGAGCCCGATGCAACGCGGCATCGTTCAGGGTGCCATCGCCAATTATCGGCGCAGCGGTTCCGGCATGCTCTATGTCCTGGTGCCGTCGGGTGCATCCAATCAGGCCGCAGCCTATCGACTGAGCACAGAGGTGTCAGCAACACTGCGGCGCAGCGGCATCAAGGCGAACAATATCGCCATCGAAAACTATCCCGTAGACAACCCGGAAGCAGCGGCCCCCATCCGTATCAGCTATTATGCGATGACTGCTGGCACGACACCGTGCGGTCGCTGGCCGGACGATCTCGCCAGCACGCCTGAAAACAAGCACTACGCCAATTTTGGCTGCGCGTCGCAGAACAATCTTGCCGCTCAGGTCGCCAATCCGGCCGACCTTCTGGGACCGCGCGTCATGTCGCCAATCGATTCGGACCGCGCGACGGAGCGCCTCAACGGCGATCAGGGCTATGTGAAAATGTCGCCCGCACAAACGGACAACTGGCAGGAAACCCGCAGCCAGCAGGCTGAGTATTAAGAGGGCGCCATGAGCAACTTCGCGTTCGAACCGGCGGAAGAAGAACAGGGCCTCGAGACGGGCCGCGCGCCGATCATGCTTGAAAATGTGCGCCCCATTCCACGCATTTCAATCCAGGCCTTTTGTGTGAACGAAAGCGTCGCCATTCCGATTGAGCGCGCAGGCGGCGACCGGCGCATGGCCAAAACCCATCTGAAAGTCATGATGGGTGGCGTTGCGGCGGCAATCGAGTTCTATCAGACCGCCTCCACGCCCAATCTGATCATTGTCGAATCGGCTTCCGAACCCAATGTGCTGCTTGAAGAACTGCAGCAATTGTCCGAGGTCTGCGATCCCGGTTCAAAAGTTATGGTCATCGGTCATTCCAACGAGGTCTGGCTTTATCGCGAATTGCTGCGGCGCGGCGTTTCGGAATATATCGTCGCGCCTGTTTCGCTGGCCGACATTCTGGCCATCGTGTCCTCGATCTTTCTTGATCCCGGTGCGGAACCGCTGGGCCGTTCCATAGCCTTCATCGGCGCAAAAGGCGGTGTCGGCGCTTCAACAATCGCACACAATGTCGCCTGGTCGATCTCCGACCTGTTCCGGCACGACGTCGTGCTGGCGGACATGGACCTGCCCTTCGGCACAGCGAATATCAACTTCGATCAGGACCCGACGCTTGGCATTGCCGATGCCGTCTTCTCACCAGAGCGCATTGATGAGGTTTATCTCGATCGATTGCTGGTTCAATATGGCGACCATCTTTCGATCCTTGCTGCGCCTTCGAGCCTGGAGCGGACATTCGATTTCGGCGAGGACGCATTTGCCGAACTGATTGATGTTGCCCAGCGCAATTCTCCGCTGATCGTGCTGGATGTGGCACATGGCTGGAGCGGATGGACGCGGACCACATTGATGCGCGCCGATGAGGTGGTGATCGTTGCGACACCCGATCTCGCCAATCTGCGCAACACGAAAAACCTCCTCGACACGCTGGCGCAACTGCGCCCGAACGATGTGAAGCCGCATCTTGTCCTGAACCAGATGGGCATTCCCAAACGACCGGAAATCGCGCTCGCCGATTTTTCCGAACCGCTCGGCATCGACCCCATAGCAACCATCGACTTCGATCCGCAGCTTTTCGGCAATGCAGCCAATAATGGCCGGATGATCGCAGAAACCAATCCCGAAAGCCCGATTGCCGAAGCCATCAGCCATATTGCGCATGTTGTGACCGGCAGGGCCGATGTGCAGCCGCGCAAGAAAACCGGCATTTCGAGCCTTCTCGGCAAGTTTGCACGCAAGACAAAGTAACGGCAGGAAATCATGTTCGGCAGAAGAGGCAATGATACGGGAAACAAGCCGGAAAGCGGAATGCGACCGGCTGCGCCGAAACCTGCCATGCCTGCCGCAATGTCCGCATCGACCCAACCGTCAGTGCAACCGCCCCGCATGCAGGCTGCTATAACGAGCACTGCGGCAAAATCCACCGCCCAGACCGGTACGCAGGGGCGCGAGAAAACCGAGAGCTATTACGACACCAAATCGCAGGTCTTCTCGGCACTCATCGACACGATCGACCTGTCACAGCTTTCGCGCATGGCGCCAGACGCTGCGCGTGAGGAAATCCGCGACATCGTCAACGACATTATCGCCATCAAGAACTTGGTCATGTCGATTGCCGAGCAGGAAGAACTGCTCGACGATATCTGCAACGACGTTCTGGGTTACGGCCCGCTGGAGCCGCTTCTTTCCCGCGACGACATTGCCGACATCATGGTCAATGGTTCGCGCCGGACCTATATCGAAGTGGACGGCCTGCTGCAGGAAACCGGCATTCGTTTCCGCGATAACCAGCAGCTTCTGAACATCTGCCAGCGTATCGTGAGTCAGGTCGGGCGCCGCGTCGATGAATCGAGTCCGATCTGTGACGCCCGTTTGCCAGATGGTTCGCGCGTCAACGTCATCGCGCCGCCGCTGTCGCTCGACGGCCCGACTCTGACCATCCGCAAATTTCGCAAGGACAAGCTGACGCTCGACCAGCTCGTGCGATTCGGCGCCATATCGAATGCCGGCGCGGAACTGCTGCAGATCATCAGCCGCGTGCGCTGCAATGTCATCATTTCAGGCGGCACCGGTTCGGGCAAGACCACGCTGTTGAACTGTCTGACACGCTATATCGACACTCACGAGCGCATCATCACCTGCGAAGACTCGGCCGAACTGCAATTGCAGCAGCCGCATGTAGTGCGCCTGGAAACCCGCCCGCCCAATCTGGAAGGCGAAGGCGAGGTCACCATGCGCGATCTGGTGAAGAACTGCCTGCGCATGCGGCCTGAACGCATCATCGTCGGCGAAGTGCGTGGTCCCGAAGTGTTCGATCTCCTGCAGGCCATGAACACCGGTCACGATGGGTCGATGGGCACGATCCATTCCAACAGCCCGCGCGAATGCCTCAACCGTATGGAAGCCATGATTGCCATGGGCGGCTATGTGCTTCCGCAAAAAACCGTGCGCGAGATCATCGTCGGGTCGGTTGACATCATCATTCAGGCCGCCCGTCTGCGCGACGGCACACGCCGCATCACCCACATCACCGAAGTCGTGGGACTGGAAGGCGATGTCATTACCACGCAGGATCTCGTTCTCTACGATATCAAGGGCGAAGACGCTTCCGGTCGTATTCTTGGTAGCCATGGCTCGACCGGCATCGGTCGCCCCGCCTTTTGGGAGCGCGCGCGCTACTACAACGAGGATAACCGCCTTGCATCCGTGCTCGACAGCATGGAAAGGGCAGACGCATGATGGGATCCGGCGCCAGCATTGTGATGTTCATCGTGCTTGCCGTCGTCGCCTGCGCGGCTTTGTTCTATGCGCTTTTTTACGAAAAGCTCAGCAAGAAGGATCATGCGGCGCGGCGCTTTGAAACCGTACGCAATAGCGGCTCGGAACGAGCGATAACACGCAGCGAGCGCGACAAAAACGCTGATATCCTGAAGCGCCGCAAACAGCTGCAGGATAACATCAAGGATCTGGAAGCGCGGCAGAAGCAACGCGAAAAAAACCAGAAATATCCACCGCTGCGCATTCTTCTCGCACAGGCGGGATTAAATCTCACCTTGCAGAAATTCTACATCTATTCCGGTGTGGCCGCATTCCTTGTCACATTCATCGCGCTGATCTTCGGCGCGCCGCTGCTTTTCCTGCCGGGTATCGCCATTGCCGGTTTCTTCGGCCTGCCGCGCTGGTTCGTACTGCAAAAGCGCAAGCGAAGACTGAAAAAATTTCTCGAAGAATTTCCCAACGCCCTCGATGTCATCGTACGTGCAACCCGGGCGGGTCTGCCACTCAATGACGGCCTGAGGCTCATTGCGAGCGAGGCGGTGGAACCGGTCAAAAGTGAGTTCAAGAAGGTTGTCGAGGCGCAGCAGATCGGGCTTTCAATCCCCGAAGCGGTTGGCAAGATGCCCGATTCCATGCCCTGCGCAGAAACCAACTTCTTCGCTATCGTCATCCAGATACAGGCACAGGCTGGCGGCAATCTCTCGGAAGCGCTCAACAATCTTTCAAAAGTTCTTCGCGATCGGAAGAAGATGAAAGCCAAGGTCAACGCTCTTTCCATGGAAGCCAAGGCTTCGGCTGCAATTATCGGTGCCCTGCCCTTCATCGTTACGATCCTCGTCTATCTGACGAGCCCGCAATATATGACGCTGCTTTTCACGTCTTCGACCGGCCATATGCTTCTGGGCATTGCGGCTGTTTTGATGCTGACCGGCATCTTCATCATGAAGAACATGATCAACTTCGATATGTGAGGCACCGGATATGTTTTCTCTCCTCACACAAAAACTGACCGATCCGCAGTTTCTGATCGGCGCTTTGATTACGGTTGCGGTTTTTGCAACCGTAGTAACGATCCTCATGCCGGTTCTGAGCGGCAGCGCGCTCAAATCGCGCATGAAATCCGTCGCAACCGAGCGCGAAGCCATTCGCTCGCGCGAGCGCGCCCGTCTTGCAGCGGAAAGCGACCGCCGCAACAGCCTGCGCCATCAGCAAAAGCAGGGCATTCGCGAATTCGTCGAAAAGCTTGATCTCAAGCGAGCACTTGCCGACGAAAAGACGATTGCTTCGCTCAGACAGGCAGGTTTCCGAGGGCAAAACCCGCTCAATATCTTTCTGTTTCTGCGCTTTGTGCTGCCCTTCGGCGCCATGTTGATCGCCGCCGTCTATATTTTTGTGCTCGGCGTGCTTGCCGATCAGTCATTCTTCGTTCGCTTGCTTGTCTGCATTTTCGCTGGCTATGCTGGCTTCTATGCGCCCAATCTCTATGTTTCGAACAAGGCGACCAAGCGCAAGCAATCCATTCGCCGCGCATGGCCGGATGCCCTCGACCTGATGCTGATCTGTGTTGAATCGGGCATGTCCACCGAAGCTGCCTTTCGCCGGGTGGCCGATGAAATCGGCATTCAGTCCGTGGAGCTTGCCGAAGAATTGATGCTGACCAATGCCGAGCTTTCATTCCTGCCAGAACGCCGTCAGGCCTATGACAATCTCGCCAATCGCACGGGTCTGGAGCCGGTGAAATCCGTAACGCAGGCGCTTATTCAAGCGGAGCGTTACGGTACTCCCGTGGCACAGGCGCTGCGCACGCTTTCTCAGGAAAGCCGCGACCTGCGCTTGCTGGAAGCCGAAAAGAAGGCTGCGGCCTTGCCGCCGAAACTCACTGTGCCGATGATCGTTTTCTTCCTGCCGGTACTCTTCATCGTCATTCTTGGCCCGGCCTTCATCCAGATTTCGGCGCAGGGCGGATTATTCGGCGGTAACTGACGCCGTTCATTCAGACATGACGAAAATTAAGAGAGACCTCAGCCCTTCGGCTTGTCCTTAAGCATGTTCCAGGAGTTCTGCTGGGCCAGCATGGAACGAAGATAATCCGTATTGGCCTTGGCCTGTTGCGGAGAAATCTCGCGTGCGGCAATCGCCTCAGCTTCCTGAAAGCGCCCCTGCAGGCCGACCGACAGGGCAAGATTCTGGCGCACCCGGCTGTCTGCACCAGGCGCGGCGGCAGCCTGTTTGAAATAGGTCTCTGCTGTCCGTGCATCACCGGCCAGAAGATAGGACATCCCCATATTGGAAATGATTGAGGGTTCATTCGGCTGAAGCTGCAACGCCTTCTGATAGGTCGCGCGCGCTTCTTCCTTCCGGCCCATCTGGTCGAGAATGGCACCTTCTGCGGAAACCAGTTTCCAATCGGGATAAGCGGGGTTCTGTGCACGGCGAATGGCATCAAGCGCACCGTCGAACTGGCCGGCGCCGGCGAGCGCCTTGCCATAAGCGGCAAGAACGGCCTGATCCTTCGGATACACAATCGCCAACGCCCGCATAACGGCCAGCGCCTGATCGTTGCGGCCAAGGCGCACCAGCACATTGGCATAGTTGAGCGCTGTCTGGCGATCCTTCGGATTGCGTTCGTATTGTGCGCCAAGCCGTCCGGCCATGGCTGCAAGCTGCGCGTCGTTCATGTGATCGAAAGTGGCGACCGTTGCCGCGCGGCGTACCGAACCTGTCGTGGTCCGGTCGACCGATGTACAGCCGGAAAGTACGAGTGCCGAAAGAATGCAGGCGAAGCCAAGACGTATTGCGATTGCGTCTTTTCGAACAATGTTCAGCATCCCGCCTCTCCTGCTAAAGCGTGTCGCGCATCCAGCATGCTTTAGTCACCCTCAAGCCCGACTCCTTCTAAATCAATAATCTGTTAACCCTAATGATTGGTTAATAAGGCGATTGCGGTTTCTGTTTTCGCACGGCAATAATCGCGCTATCTGTTTGTTTGGCGCGCATCTCATCCGAAAACCGTTTCACACTTTTCGGGATACGCTATCTATTTGTTTTTATGAACTTCCGACAAAATCCCAGCGCTTTTGCCGGACATCGCTTACTGGTCAGAAAGAGCATCATGTCTGTCGAACTTCTTTCCCGAAAATCCGAACAAAGCCGCCCGATCTGGTTTACTCCGAAAGGCGGGCTGGAAATCTCCGGCCTTCCCGCCGATGCGATTGCATGGGCGAAGGCCAATAGCTTTGACGGTGAAGCCGGACGTGTCCTCATCCTTCCCGGTGCAGGCGGATCGATATCGGGTGCATTTTTTGGAACCGGGGACCAGGAAAAGGGCAGCCAGTCGCAACTTCTGGCCGGAAAGCTTGCGCGCAATCTCCCCGAAGGAGACTGGCATATTGACGGCGCGATAGACGAGGCTGCGCTTGCCGTTCTTGGCTTCCTGATAGGCGGCTATAGTTTTACGCGTTATCGCAAGGCAAACGGCAAGGCGATCCGTATCGCCCTGCCCGATGGTGTGGACGAAGCGGAAATCCGCCGCATCGCCGATGCGGTCACACTGGTGCGCGATCTCATCAACACACCGACCAACGATATGGGGCCGGATGCACTCGAAAATGCCGCTCGTGAACTGGCGAAGAGATACAAGGCCGAAATTGCCGTTACCGAAGGCGATGCGCTTCTGGAGAAGAATTTTCCGATGATCCATGCGGTCGGTCGCGCTGGTGCTATTGCGCCACGCCTGATCGATCTTAGCTGGGGCAAGGCAAGCGACCCGAAAATCACGCTGGTGGGCAAAGGCGTCTGCTTCGACACCGGCGGTCTCGACATCAAACCGGCAAGCGGCATGCTCCTGATGAAGAAGGATATGGGTGGAGCCGCCAATGTGCTGGGCCTCGCCTCCATGATTATGGATGCGCAATTGCCAGTGCGACTGCGCGTGCTGATACCAGCGGTGGAAAATTCGATTGCCGGTAATGCCTTCCGTCCAGGCGACGTCTTGCAAAGCCGAAAGGGCCTAACCGTCGAAATCGGCAATACCGATGCGGAAGGCCGGTTGGTTCTTGCCGACGCACTTGCGCTTGCCGATGAAGAAGAACCTGCACTTCTGATCGACATGGCGACGCTGACGGGGGCTGCTCGTGTCGCACTCGGCCCCGACCTGCCACCATTCTACACGAATGATGACGAACTTGCCGCTTCGATTGCGCAAAGCGCGGATGCCACCGCAGACCCGTTATGGCGCATGCCGCTTTGGAAGCCTTATGCGCAAAAACTGTCCTCACGGATCGCCGATATCAACAATGTCACCACCGACGGCTTTGCTGGCTCGGTGACGGCTGCGCTCTTCCTCAGCAAATTTGTCGAAAAAGATCGAAGCTGGGCGCATTTCGACATTTTTGGCTGGGTTCCGGTCGAAAAGCCCGCCTCCCCGGTCGGCGGCGAAGCGCAAGCCATTCGCGCTCTTTACCAGTTTTTGAAGGAGCGTTACCCGGCGCGCTGAATCCACTTGCCTGAAGCACCGAAAGCAGATTGAATAAAACGGTTCCGAAACAATCCCCTTTTTGGTGGAGCCGGATGCCAATTGAGCTGAAGCCGTTGCAGGCGCTGACATTGCTGAGAACCCTGTCGCTGGAACAGGTGCGTGATGAGATGCCCGATCTCACCACGCGACAGGCAGCCATTCTCCTGACCATCTATCTGGAGCCCCCGCCGCATACCGTGCGGGGACTCGCAGCAAAACTGAACGTTACCAAGCCGGTGATTACCCGCGCGCTCGACACGATGGGCGCGCTTGAACTCGTCTCCCGGCATCGTGATGAAAAAGACCGGCGAAACGTGCTAATAAAGAGGACGGTCGCCGGTGCGTTATATGTTGAAAGACTGGGCGATCTGGTGATCGCCAAAGCCAGGGAGTTACCACTTTGACCATGCTCGACCGCCGCCTCAACGCTTATCGCCCCGACCTCGCCGATGAACGGCTGACCGGTCGGGTGGAAGCGGCGCGTTTTACCGCCGGAACGCCGATGCAGGTTTCCGCATCCGTTGTCGATCTGCGCGCCGAACCACGTATGGATAGCGGTCCGCAGACACAGATGATTTTCGGCGATCACGTCCGTGTCTTTGAGGAAATGGACGGTTGGTCGTGGGTGCAGGCAGAACGCGACGGCTATACGGGTTACGTCTCCTCTGCCGCGCTGGAGCACCCCGCTGGAACCGAAACACATCTGGTCATCGTGCCACGCACCTTCGTTTATCCCGGCTCTGATCTCCGCTTTCCGCACACAAAGGCGTTGTCGCTCGGCTCACGCGTGCGCATCGTCGGCGCAGCAGAAACGCGCGGAACGAAATATGCGCTTCTGGAAAGCGGTGAGGCGCTGATCGCAAGCCACCTTGCGCCGATTGGCGCTCATGCGGCGGACTATGTGGGGGTCGCCGAAACCCTGCTTCATACGCCTTATCTGTGGGGCGGCACATCGGGCTTCGGTATCGACTGCTCCGGTCTTGTGCAATTGTGCATGTGGGTAGCAGGCCGCACTGTTCTACGCGATTCCGACATGCAACAGAATACGCTCGGCGAAATCATCGAACCCGATGCGACCTATTCCAATCTGAAGCGCGGCGATCTCGTCTTCTGGAAAGGCCATGTCGCGATCTGCGCTTCCCCCAACATGCTGATCCATGCGAGCGGTCATACGATGACGGTTACGCTGGAGCCGCTACAGGATGCCATCAAGCGAATTGCCTATCTATACGATCTGCCGACGCTTATCCGCAGACCCTGAAAATGAGATCGGGAATCCATGAAGGGAAAGACGACACTGACGATAGCCGCTTTGCTGATCGGCTTTGCTTCGTCTTTTCCTTCCCCCGTTTCGACTGAGAGAATTGCGCGCATGACCATTCCCGCGTCCCCTGCCGCCTTTGCCGAAGTCAACGGCATTGAGATGTACTACCGGATCGTCGGCAAGGGACCGCCGATCCTGCTCATTCCCGGGGGCCTGTCCGACCAGCATGTGTGGGATGCGCAGCTTCCGATACTTGCGCACCACCACACCGTAATCGTTGCCGATAGCCGCGGACAGGGGCGCTCCACCCGCACCGATGATCCCATCACCTATGGATTGATGGCCGATGATTATGTGGCGCTGCTCGACTTTCTGCACATCGGCAAGGTCGATCTCGTCGGCTGGAGCGATGGCGGCATTATCGGCCTCGACATCGCCATGCGCTACCCCGAACGGCTGAAAAGCCTGTTTGCGCAGGCGGCAAATGTCACGCCCGACGGCAATACCGGTTATGCTGAGGCCCGCGCCGAAGGAAAGCCGATACCGGAACTGCGCCACTATGAGAGCATCGACAAGGAAATTCATGCGCTCTGGGCTAATGAACCGAACTATACGGATGAGGACTTGTCCGATATCCGGGTGCGCACGGCGATTGTGATCGGCGACCGCGATACGGCCATCACGCGCGAACATACGGAATTCATCGCCAGCCAGATACCGGGTGCTGAATTGATCATTCTGCCCGATGCCGGGCATGGCGTCCCGGTCGAGAATCCGCGTCTTTATGCGCATACGGTGCTGCGTTTCATTGACGGTAAAAACGCCGAAGGAATGAAAACCGCGAGCCGGAAAAGTTAAACCCGGTTCGGTAATACGCGATCAGGCGGGCGGTGTCCGTCGACAAAAGCCTTGATATTGATGATGACCTTGTCGCCCATATCGATGCGGCCTTCCATGGTCGCCGACCCCATATGCGGCAGCAGGACAACCTTGCCTTTTTCGGCGAGCGCCAGCAGGCGGGGATTAACCGCCGGTTCGTTCTCGAACACGTCCAGCCCCGCGCCGGCGAGCTTGCCCTGCTCGATCAGTTCGATCAGCGCATTCTCATCGATGATCTGACCACGTGCCGTATTGACCATATAGGCGGTCGGCTGCATCAGCGCGATGCGGCGTGCGGACAGCAGATGGAATGTGGCAGGCGTCGATGGGCAGTTGACCGAGATGATATCCATCCGGGCCAGCATCTGGTCGAGACTATCCCAATAGGTCGCTTCCAGCTCTTCCTCGACCTGCGGATTGACGCGCTTGCGGTTGTGATAGTGAATGGAAAGTCCGAAAGCCTTGGCGCGGCGGGCGACAGCCGTACCGATACGCCCCATGCCGACGATCCCGAGGCGCTTGCCCCAGATACGCCGTCCGAGCATCCATGTCGGCGACCAGCCTGGCCATTGTCCATGGCGCTCGCCCAGCACATTTGCGCCTTCCACCAGACGTCTCGGCACTGACAGCAGCAGCGCCAGGGTCATATCCGCAGTGTCTTCGGTCAGGACATTCGGCGTATTGGTGACGGTGATTCCACGCTTTGCGGCGGCCGCGACGTCGATATTATCCACGCCATTGCCGAAATTTGCGATCAGCTTTAGATTGGGGCCCGCCTGTTCGATCGCAGCTGCATCGATGACATCTGTGATGCAAGGCACCAGAACGTCCGCTTCCTTCATCGCAGCGATGATTTCCGGCTGATTCATGCGGTGGTCGTCTATATTCAGACGCGCATCAAACAGTTCCCGCATTCGGGTTTCCACTGGGTCCGGCAATTTTCGCGTAAGAACGACCAGCGGTTTCTTCTTGTTCGACATCTCCACCCCATCGTTGAGCAAAGCCCCCGGAACAGCCCGTATTGTAACCAACTGGCAGGGCACGCTCCAAGAAATTTCCTGCACATTTCCAGCGGAAAACCGACTCCCACTTTTCCCGAAAATGCGTTAACCGAAGCTTCATGTTGAGACCTCCTTAACCAAGGCGGTGCAATATGGGATATTGCTTCGGCTGAACATCTCTATCAAGGCGAAGCGGCAAAGACAAAGAAAAACCGGAAACTTCAGGTGTCTCTTGGAAAGTCCACATCGATTTTCTGAAAAGATACATTTAAAATCAAACAATTAGATCGCTTTCGATCTGTTCCACACAGACGGATGTGCGATCTGAAAACAGGACGGCAACGTCGCCTCGCAGCCCCCTTAAACTGCTGAAGCTACTACCGTGCTGTCGTGACAGGACGGCGAGAGGTCGCAGTTTGTACAGAGTACTTTCGCAACGCTTTTGGATAGCCATGCTTGGCTTTCTGGCATTTTTTCTCATTCTGGCGCCGCTAGGCGCTTCACACAGGCATGCCGCACGGGCCGCAGAGCCCGCGGGCACGACTGTCGGCGCAAGCGGACTTCCCGTGCCACGTTTCGTCAGCCTTAAACCCGCACGCGTCAATCTGCGCATCGGACCGGGGCGCGACTATGCGGTTTCATGGCTTTTCATGAAGGCGGGACTGCCCGTCGAGATCATCCAGGAATATGACAACTGGCGTCGTATCCGCGATGCGGACGGCACGGAAGGCTGGGTCTACCAGTCGCTGCTTTCGGGAAAGCGAACTGCCATCACAGCCCCCTGGCTCAAGAACAATCAGGGTTCGATGATCAATATGCGCCGCGATGCGAGCGACACGTCGGGACTTGCTGCCGAAATCGAGCCCGGCGTGGTTGGAACGGTGCGCGAATGTACCGGTCAATGGTGCCGGGTGGATATGGGCGGCGTCCGCGGCTGGATCAAGCAATCGGACCTGTGGGGCGTATATCCAGGCGAAGCCTTCGACTGACTTCGCCCAAGCGGAGCGAAAATCGCCCCGCTTTCACTTCGGAATATCACCAGGCAGGCGCTACCGATCCCTTGAACGTCGTGGCGATGAACTCCTTCACTTCATCGCTGTGGTAGGATGAAATCAGAGTTTTCACCCAATCGGCATCCTTGTCGGCGGTGCGAACGACGAGAATATTAACGTAAGGCGCTTTCTCGCCTTCCCGCACCAGCGGATCGGTTGCCGGGTTCAGGCCAGCTTCCATCGCATAGTTGGTGTTGATGACAGCAGCATCGACGTCTTCCATCGAGCGCGGAAGCTGTGCCGCATCGAGTTCAACGAATTTCAGGTTCTTTGGATTTTCGACGATATCGATGGCGCTGACCTTCAATCCCTTGGTCGGGTCGATTTTGATAATCCCGCTTTCGGCAAGCACCAGCAAAGCGCGACCGCCATTGGTCGGATCATTGGGGATTGCAATCGTCGCGCCGTCGGCCAGCTCCGAAATGTTCTTCAGCTTCTTCGAATACAGCCCCATCGGAAAGTTGACAGTCTCCGCAACGCTCACAATATCGAAGCCACGATCAGCGACCTGATTGTCGAGATAGGGCTTGTGCTGGAAGGAGTTGGCTTCCAGTGCGCCATCCGCAAGCGCCATGTTCGGAATGACATAATCCGAGAATTCCTGAATATCGATTTCAAGACCGTTCTTCTCGGCAACTTCCTTCACCTTTTCCATGATCTGGGCGTGCGGCCCCGGCGTCACTCCGATCCGGACGGTCTTTGCAAAGGCGCTGCCAGCGGTAAACAGGGCAAGAATGGTCGCGGCGACAAATAGCTTACGCATGATATCTCCTTGAAATAAGCCCGGCTGGGCTTGGGAGGCTAGCCAGCCAGGATTGCAGAACTTCGTCCCTTTTCAGCCCCTTATGGTCCAATAGGCAACAAAAAAGCGGCCATGGCCGCTTTCTTTTATTCCCAACTGAAAGGGGAGGCTCGCTACTGGTCCCGTTTATTGGCCCTTGCGGCGCAGGCGGACGATGATATCCACATTGACGATTTCCATGCCATGCGGAGCGTCCGGCATGTTGGCAACCGTGGGCTGGCCCCTTTCGCCATGTGGAATATCGAACACAACATTTTCCCCTTCGAGGAAGAAATGCTGGTGGTCCGAGATATTCGTATCGAAATAGGTCTTAGAGCCCTCAACCGCGATAATACGCAGCATACCGGCTTCCGTGAACTGGTGGAGCGTATTGTAAACCGTCGCGAGAGACACCGGCACATCGGCCATGACGGCCTCTTCGTGCAGGTCTTCCGCAGACAGATGGCGATCGCCCTGGGCGAAGATCAGGCTCGCAAGCGCAACGCGCTGCCGCGTCGGACGCAGGCCCGCGCGGCGGAGCTGCTCTTCCATCGAGACCGTCGAGTGGGTATGTGAAGACTGCATATTCACCGTTGGTTCCGTCACAAGCTTGTTGCAAAATCATCAATCGTCAAACGGGCTGTTGCCCATTGCATACTGACATTGATATATGCCGTTGCGAAATAAGTATCAATAGCCTTGGGAATTGGCCGGTTTTTCGGATAAAACCCCAGATAAACCCAATGCATGATTTTACTGCCGGAAACAGTCTGTGGTAGGGATGTTCCGGTGAAACCCACAACCGGGCCGGATTGCCGGTCGATACAGAATGAACCTCAAGGGAGGCGTAATGGCAGAACAGAAATCAAGCTATGGGTATGAAGAGCTCCTGGCCTGCGCACGCGGCGAGATGTTCGGCCCCGGCAATGCTCAGCTTCCCCTGCCTCCGATGCTGATGGTCCATCGCATCACAGATATTTCCGAAACCGGCGGTGAGTTCGACAAGGGCTATATTCGCGCCGAGTATGATGTGCGCCCCGACGACTGGTATTTCCCGTGCCATTTCATGGGCAATCCGATCATGCCGGGCTGCCTCGGCCTCGACGGCATGTGGCAGCTGACCGGTTTCTTCCTCGGCTGGCTCGGAGAGCCGGGCCGCGGCATGGCTCTTTCCACCGGTGAAGTGAAGTTCAAGGGCATGGTGCGTCCGCATACCAAGCTTCTCGAATACGGCATCGATTTCAAGCGCGTCATGCGCGGCCGCCTCGTGCTGGGCACGGCTGATGGCTGGCTGAAAGCCGATGGCGAAACCATCTACCGGGCGTCTGACCTGCGCGTCGGCCTGTCGAAGGACAGCGAGGGCCAGTAAGGCACCTCAATCATCATCATCCACGAGCGCGACTGCAAAAAAGTGAACAGTTTTCATGCGGCCGCGCTCAAAACATGCGAAGATCGCACCTATGTAACCGCGAACAGGCGGCAGTCCGCATGACGGACACGTCGCTCACGGATCAGGTGTAAAGGAGAACGCGATGCGGCGTGTGGTCGTAACGGGTATGGGGATCGTATCCTCGATTGGTAACAACACCGAAGAGGTCACGGCTTCGCTGCGTGAAGCAAAGTCCGGCATCTCCCGCGCTGAGGAATATGCCGAGCTTGGCTTCCGTTGTCAGGTGCACGGCGCTCCGAATATCGACGTCGAAGCACTGGTTGATCGTCGCGCGATGCGCTTCCATGGCCGTGGCACGGCCTGGAACCATATTGCGATGGATCAGGCCATTGCGGATGCGGGACTTTCCGACGAGGAGGTCTCCAACGACCGCACCGGCATCATTATGGGCTCCGGTGGTCCTTCGACCCGCACCATTGTCGATTCTGCCGACATCACCCGCGAAAAAGGCCCGAAGCGCGTCGGCCCATTTGCCGTGCCAAAAGCCATGAGTTCAACGGCTTCCGCGACGCTGGCAACCTTCTTCAAGATCAAGGGCATCAACTATTCGATCTCCTCGGCCTGTGCGACGTCCAACCATTGCATCGGCAATGCGTTCGAAATGATTCAGTATGGCAAGCAGGACCGCATGTTTGCGGGCGGCTGCGAAGATCTAGATTGGACGCTTTCGGTCCTGTTCGACGCCATGGGTGCCATGTCGTCGAAATATAACGATACGCCATCCACGGCATCCCGCGCCTATGACAAGAACCGCGACGGCTTCGTGATCGCAGGCGGCGCCGGTGTTCTGGTGCTGGAAGACCTCGAAACCGCGCTGGCCCGCGGCGCCAAGATTTACGGCGAAATCGTTGGCTATGGCGCAACCTCCGACGGCTACGACATGGTCGCGCCGTCAGGCGAAGGCGCGATCCGCTGCATGAAGATGGCGCTGTCGACCGTCAAGGGCAAGATCGACTACATCAATCCGCACGCAACCTCGACGCCTGCTGGCGATGCGCCTGAAATCGAAGCTATCCGTCAGGTCTTCGGCTCGGGTGACGCCTGCCCGCCGATCGCTGCGACCAAATCGCTGACCGGCCATTCGCTCGGTGCAACCGGCGTGCAGGAAGCGATCTATTCGCTTCTGATGATGCACAACAATTTCATTTGCGAAAGCGCACATATCGAAGAACTGGACCCTGCCTTCGCGGATATGCCTATCGTTCGCAAGCGCATTGACAACGCTCAGCTCAACACCGTGCTCTCCAACTCCTTCGGATTTGGCGGCACCAATGCGACGCTGGTTTTCCAGCGCTACCAGGGCTGAGGGAGAGGGAAAATATGGAAGGTTTGATGAAAGGCAAACGCGGCCTCATCATGGGGGTCGCGAATAATCACTCACTCGCTTGGGGAATTTCAAAGCAACTCGCAGCACAGGGCGCCGAACTGGCCTTTACCTATCAAGGTGATGCACTCGGCAAGCGCGTAAAGCCGCTCGCCGAACAGGTCGGCTCTGATTTCGTACTGCCTTGCGATGTGGAAGATATCGAGTCGGTCGATGCGGTCTTTGCCGAAGTCGAAAAGAAGTGGGGCAAGCTCGATTTCATCGTTCACGCCATCGGCTTCTCCGACAAGACCGAACTGAAGGGTCGCTACGCAGACGTCACCACGCGCGAAAATTTCAGCCGCACCATGGTGATTTCCGCCTACTCCTTCACGGAAATGGCACAGCGCGCTGAAAAGCTCATGAAGGACGGCGGCTCAATCCTGACGCTGACCTATGGCGGTTCGACGCGCACCATCCCGAACTACAACGTCATGGGCGTTGCCAAGGCCGCGCTTGAAGCCATGGTGCGTTATCTTGCCGCCGACTATGGCCCGCAGGGCATCCGCGTCAACGCCATTTCGGCAGGACCGGTGCGCACGCTGGCCGGTGCCGGTATCGGCGATGCACGCGCAATCTTCAGCTATCAGCGCCGTAATTCGCCGCTGCGTCGCACCGTCGACATTGATGATGTCGGCAAATCGGCAGTCTATTTGCTGTCCGATCTTTCGAGCGGTGTTACCGGTGAAGTCCATTATGTGGATTCCGGCTACAACATCGTTTCGATGCCGACGCTTGAAGAGCTGAAAAGCTCGGACGCGGAACGCGGCGAGTAAGCCAAACCATCTTAGAAAAAGGCCGCCTTCCAGGCGGCCTTTTTATTTACTTCTTTGCATCAAATATCTTGAAGCCATTTGCCTCTTCCAGAAGCGTCACATTCTTGAACAGCCCTTTGAGCGTCATCTCATAAGGCAACTGACGGTTTGCGACCATCAGCAGACGTCCGCCCGGTTTAAGACGCGACGCGGCAGCGGCAATGAACGCCTGACCGAGCGAAACATCCGTCACCCGCCCTTCGTGGAACGGTGGGTTCATAATCACCGTGTCGTAGATGCCCGCCATCTTTTCACTCGTCACATCGAACCAGTTGAAGCTGATCGGCACCGACGCGGCCAGCCGCTCAAGATTGCCTCGCGCGGCTTCAATTGCCTCATAATCGGCTTCATAGAGATCGATTGATTTGATGCGATCCGCAAATTTCAGGCATTGCGCAGCGAGATAACCCCAACCAGCACCAAGATCCGCGACATTGCCGAAGACGATCTTTTCCATATGCGGCACGAGCAATGCCGAGCCCTTGTCGATGACACCGTGCGAGAACATGCCGGGTTCGGTCCGGAATACGTCGTCAATATCGGTTGCAAGCGGTTTCAGCGCCGCAATGAAGTCATCGGTAAGATCGGCGGGCCTTCTCAGCCAGAACACTACGGCATGGTTCTTCGACATGCGGTCGCTGATCTCGGCAAGATTGCCGACCCATTTCCGAAAACTGTCGATGCCGAGCTTTTTGTCGCCGGAGACCGCAATCCATCCACCTGGTTCAACGCGTGCCAAAAGCTCCGCAAACCACGCCTCGTTGCGTCCACGATGTTTTCCGAGCAGAAGTAGCCCGCCGGAAAAACGCTGCTCCTCGCCCACGTCAGACGCTAATCTCGGAACTGCCTTGAAGCCTTCCTTTTCCAGCGCCAGCCAGTCGGGGCGCCAGGGTTGCAGGAAGGTCAGCGCCTGCTTCCACTCGTCTTCAAGATGCCGGTCCGCAGAAAGACCGCAGGCTAGAAAGGATTGCCCCTCTTCGGGCATATCCAGAATGTCCTGATAGAAGGGGAGAAAGAGTGTCTGTTGTGCCGGTGTAATCATGGCCCATCCATGGTCTTGAATTGATTCCCATGCAACAAAAAAGCGCGCCACAAGAGCGCGCTTTCGATTGATTTACAGTAGCTGAAACGCTTATTCAGCGTCGGCTTCTGCCTTCTTTTCAGCAACAACTTCCTTGCCGGTTTCCTGATCCACAACTTTCATCGACAGGCGAACCTTGCCACGTTCGTCAAAGCCCATGAGCTTAACCCAGACCTTCTGGCCTTCCTTGACCACATCGGTGGTCTTGGCAACGCGGTCGGCGGCGAGCTGCGAAATGTGAACCAGACCATCGCGCGGGCCGAAGAAGTTCACGAAAGCGCCGAAGTCAGCGGTCTTGACGACCGTACCTTCGTAGATTTCGCCAACTTCCGGCTCGGCAACAATCGAGTGAATCCACTTCTTGGCGGCTTCGATTTCCTTACCGTTCGACGAAGCGATCTTGACCGTACCGTCGTCTTCGATGTTGATCTTGGCGCCGGTCTTTTCCACGATTTCGCGGATAACCTTGCCGCCAGAACCGATAACATCACGGATCTTGTCGGTCGGGATGTTCATCACTTCGATGCGCGGAGCGAATTCGCCGAGTTCTTCACGCGAGGTCGAAAGAGCCTTCGCCATTTCGCCGAGGATGTGAACGCGACCGCCCTTGGCCTGCTCCAGAGCGACCTTCATGATCTCTTCGGTGATACCGTCGATCTTGATGTCCATCTGCAGCGAGGTGATGCCGTTTTCCGTACCGGCAACCTTGAAGTCCATGTCGCCGAGGTGATCTTCGTCACCGAGGATGTCGGACAGAACGGCGAAGCGCTCGCCTTCCTTGATCAGGCCCATGGCGATACCGGCGACGGGACGTGCGAGCGGAACGCCTGCATCCATGAGAGCGAGCGAGGTACCGCAAACGGTAGCCATCGAGGACGAACCGTTGGATTCCGTGATCTCGGAGACTGCGCGGATCGTGTACGGGAACTGCTCGGCGGCAGGCAGCATCGGATGGATAGCGCGCCATGCAAGCTTGCCGTGGCCGATTTCACGACGGCCTGGCGAACCCATACGGCCGGTTTCACCAACGGAGTATGGCGGGAAGTTGTAGTGCAGCATGAAAGGCTGCTTGTAGGTGCCGGTCAGGGCGTCGATCATCTGTTCGTCTTCGCCGGTGCCGAGCGTGGCAACAACGATCGCCTGCGTTTCACCGCGGGTGAACAGAGCCGAACCGTGGGTACGCGGCAGAAGGCCGACTTCCGAGACGATCGAACGAACGGTCGAAAGGTCACGGCCGTCGATGCGGCTGCCGGTGTCGAGAATGTTCCAGCGAACAATCTTGGCCTGCAGATGCTTGAAGACGGTTGCAAACTTTTCAGCGGAGAATTCCGGCTCTTCAACACCTTCCGGGAAGAAGTGAGCCTTCGCCTTTGCCTTGGCGGCATCGACGGCAGCGTAACGGGCCTGCTTTTCGGTGATCTTGTAGGCGTCGCGCAGGTCGCTTTCGACAACGGCAAGCATCTTTGCTTCGAGATCCGACAGGTCTTCCGGCTGGAAGTCGCGCGGTTCCTTGGCAGCAACTTCAGCGAGCTTGATGATCGCATCGATGACCGGCTGGAAGCCCTTCTGGCCGAAAACAACGGCGCCGAGCATGACTTCTTCAGAGAGTTCCTGCGCTTCGGATTCAACCATCAGCACGGCTTCCGACGTACCGGCAACAACCAGATCGAGCTTCGATTCCGGCATTTCATCGATATTCGGGTTCAGGACATATTCGCCGTTGATGTAGCCGACGCGCGCGCCGCCGATCGGGCCCATGAAAGGCACACCCGAAATGGTGAGTGCTGCAGAAGCGGCAACCATCGACAAGACGTCAGGATCATTTTCCAGATCGTGCTGGACGACGGTGATGACAACCTGCGTATCGTTCTTGTAGCCATCGACGAAGAGCGGGCGGATCGGACGGTCGATCAGGCGCGAGACGAGCGTTTCGTTTTCGCTCGGACGGCCTTCACGCTTGAAGTAGCCACCAGGGATCTTGCCAGCGGCATAGGTCTTTTCCTGATAGTTGACGGTCAGCGGAAAGAAATCCTGACCCGGCTTCGGCTCCTTGGCAGAAACGACAGTCGCCAGAACGACGGTTTCGCCATAGGTTGCGAGAACTGCACCGTCGGCCTGACGGGCAATCTTGCCGGTTTCGAGCGTAAGCGGACGACCGCCCCATTCGATTTCTACTTTATGGGTATTGAACATATCTTGTCCTCATGTGGTGATGCCGCGCAAAAGCGCCTGAAGGCATCGCCTCGGTTGGCGGACGGGCCACGGGCAAGACAACGGGAAGTTCGTTAGTGTCAGAACATTCATTCCCGAACATCCTCTGACACGAACTGCCTGCAATCCTGCCCCATGACTGGTCCAGGTCATGAGCCTTTTGGCTCGTCATCGGCATGACGGAATGCACCCGGTGCGCCGTTTCATGCCAGTGGGCATTCGCCCGATAGGCGGGATGCACTCACATACGTTCGCGCTTCCGTTCTATCTGTTGTTTTTGCATGTCTTCGCCCCAAAACCGATTCCCACTTTTGGGAGACATGCTCAAGTGTCGCATTTTGATCTGTCAGCGGCTATCCGCACGACAAAATGCCGAATAAATCAAACGGGCGACGTTTTGAGACGTCGCCCGATTTTACCGTTAGCGGCGCAGGCCGAGACGGCTGATCAGCGCCTGGTAACGTGCCTGATCGATGCCCTTGACGTAGTCAAGAAGGCGACGACGCTGCGAAACCAGCTTCAGAAGGCCGCGACGCGAATGATTGTCATTCTTGTGGCCCTTGAAGTGTTCGGTGAGGTTGGCGATACGCTCGGAAAGAACGGCAACCTGTACTTCAGGAGAACCGGTGTCGCCTTCCTTGGTGGCGTATTCCTTGATAAGTGCTTGCTTGCGCTCAGCAGTAATCGACATCGTAACACCTTTCTAGATGAGAGGAAAACCAGACGCCCGGGCCGGGATGTCGTCCAGCGCGGGCCATTTACACGATCTGACATGCTTTTACGCATGATCGATGAGGGGCATATAGTGCAAAATTGGCGGGAACGCCAGTCTCAATTCAATTTGCCGCCTTATCGCGATCTTCTGACGAAATGTCAGCCCGTTGTGAAAACGCGCTTCGGTTTGAATTGTCCGTGCTCGATATAGCCGATGGCAAGCAGTTTTCCGCGTGCCGTAACACAGGCTTCATCCGCTTCCAGAGGAGCATCACGTCCGCGCAAGATCACCGGATTGCCAAGACGCACGCGCTGCGCCTGATCGTCCGTAAGCGGTACCTGCGGCAGGCAGTCAAGTGCCGCCCCCGTATCTATGACCAATGCGTCAATCGCCGAAAAGTCGCGACGCGGAGCGGGCTCGACAATATTGCCGTCTTCATCCTTGGGAGGAAGTGGTGGCCAAGCCTGTTCGAGTTCAGCCAACGTTACGGCGTCTTCTTCCGTAAACGGTGCAACTTCAATGCGGCGCAGTTCCGAAATATGGCCGTAGCAGCCGAGGTCCCGGCCCATATCGCGCGCGAGCGAGCGCACATAGGTACCCTTGGAGCATTCGACCTCGAATTCGGTGCGGTCGGCATCGGGAGTGCCAACGATTTCCAGGCGGTCAATCTCGACTTCGCGGGATGGAATCTCAACCGTCTCGCCTTCGCGCGCGAGATCGTAAGCGCGTTCGCCATCAATCTTGATGGCAGAGAACTGCGGCGGGACCTGGGAAATGACACCGGTATAATTCGGCAACAATGCCTCGACATCAGAGCGCGACGGCCGCTTCTCCGAGGTCTTGGTCGGCTGGCCTTCCAGATCGTCCGTGGAGCGTTCCTCGCCCCAGCTTACCGTGAAGCGGTAGATCTTGGTTCCATCCATGACATAAGGCACGGTCTTTGTGGCTTCACCCAGCGCTATGGGCAACATGCCGGAAGCAAGCGGATCAAGTGTACCGGCATGACCGGCTTTTTCGGCATTGAACAGCCACTTGATCTTCGAGACCGCCTCGGTCGACCCCATCCCTTTCGGCTTATCGAAAATAACCCAGCCGGATATCGGACGACCTTTTTTCTTGCCTCGTCTTGCCATGCTTTATTCGTCTCCATTGCGGGAGGCCTTGTCTGCCTCCCCGTCTTCTTCATCGTCATGCCCAAGATCGCGGGCGACTTCCGGCGAGCGGAGAAGCGCATCGATCTTGGAAAAATTGTCAAAGCTCGTATCGGCCCGGAAGCGGAATTCCGGCATGTATTTCATCTGGCTGAGGCTCGGCGCCATGCGACCGCGAATGAACTTCGCATTTGCAGCGAGCGCCTTGATAACCGCCTGCGTATCGGCATCACCGAGCGGGGTGATAAAACAGGTCGCAATCTTGAGGTCGGGCGACATGCGCACTTCCGAAACGGAAATCACGGTGCGGGCGATAAGGTCGTCGCGGATTTCGCCGCGCTGAAGCACCTGCGCCAATGCGTGACGCACCTGCTCGCCGACGCGAAGCTGGCGCTGGGAGAGACCACCTGAGCCCTTGGGGTCGGGAGAACGTGCCATAGTTAAATCCTCGATAAACAGCCATAAACCGGCGACCAGCTCTTTCGGCTGTCCGACCGCATGACTTGAAAATTATGGGCGTAACTTACCACAATTCAGATGGGAGTCAGACCCTCGGAACCGGGCAATAAAAAGCCGGACCGCCCAATTCGGGACGGTCCGGCTCAAGGCTATTAGAGCGTGCGCGAAACGTGTTCGACGCGGAAGGCTTCGATGACGTCGCCTGCGCGAATATCGTCGTAGTTCTCGAACGCCATACCGCATTCCTGGCCGGCCGGAACTTCCGACACTTCGTCCTTGAAGCGCTTGAGCGTCTTGAGCTTGCCTTCGTGGATAACCACGTTGTCGCGGATGAGGCGAACGCCTGCACCGCGCTCGACCTTGCCTTCGGTGACACGGCAACCGGCAACCTTGCCGACCTTGGTGATGTTGAAGACTTCGAGAATCTCCGCATTGCCGAGGAAGGTTTCGCGGCGTTCCGGCGACAGGAGGCCCGACATCGCTGCCTTAACGTCATCGATCAGATCATAGATGATGTTGTAGTAGCGAATTTCGATGCCCTGCTGATCGGCTGCGTCGCGTGCCTGCTTGTTGGCGCGGACGTTGAAGCCGATGATGGCCGCGTTGGAAGCCTCGGCCAGCGAAACGTCGCTTTCCGTGATACCACCGGCACCCGAATGGACGATGCGGGCACGAACTTCGTCGGTGCCAAGCTTGTCCAGTGCATTGGTGATAGCTTCGATAGAGCCCTGCACGTCGCCCTTGATGACGAGCGGGAATTCTTTCGTGCCCGACACCTGAAGCTGGTTCATCATCTGCTCGAGCGAACCGCGTGCACCCGACTGGCGAGCGACAGCCTTATCGCGTGCCAGACGTTGGCGGTATTCGGCGATTTCGCGTGCCTTGGCTTCGTTGGCAACCACTGCAAAACGGTCACCCGCCTGCGGTGTTCCCTGGAGGCCGAGGATTTCGACCGGCATTGCCGGGCCGGCTTCCTTGACATGCTCGCCACGGTCATTGACCAGCGCGCGCACACGGCCCCATTCGCTACCGGCAACGAGGATGTCACCCGGATGCAGCGTACCGGTCTGAACCAGAACGGTTGCAACCGAACCACGGCCACGATCAAGCTGGGCTTCGACGACAACGCCTTCAGCCGTACGCGTCGGATCTGACTTGAGATCAAGAATTTCAGCCTGCAACAGAATTGCTTCAAGCAATTTGTCGAGGTTGAGCTTGTTCTTGGCCGACACTTCGACGTCGAGAACTTCACCGCCCATCGATTCCACAAAAACATCGTGCTGCAACAGGGCAGTACGAACCTTTTGCGGATCTGCAGCCGGCTTGTCGATCTTGTTGATCGCCACGATGATCGGAACGCCTGCCGCCTTGGCATGGTTGATCGATTCAATCGTCTGCGGCATCACGCTGTCGTCGGCAGCCACTACGAGAATGGCAATATCGGTTGCCTGCGCACCACGGGCACGCATTGCGGTAAAGGCAGCGTGGCCCGGCGTATCGATGAAGGTGATCTTCTGGCCGTTCTGTTCGACCTGATAGGCACCGATATGCTGGGTGATGCCACCGGCTTCGCCCGACACGACATTCGCATGACGGATTGCATCGAGCAGCGAGGTCTTGCCGTGATCAACGTGACCCATGATGGTCACGACCGGAGGACGGGAAACCAGCGCGGCTTCGTTATCGGCTACACCGAAGATACCTTCTTCAACGTCCGATTCTGCAACGCGCTTGACGGTGTGGCCGAACTCTTCAGCGATCAACTGCGCCATATCGGCATCAATCACGTCGCCTGGCTTCATCATCTGGCCCTGCTTCATCAGGTACTTGATGATATCAACCGAACGTTCGGTCATACGCTGCGCAAGTTCCTGAAGCGTGATGGTCTCAGGAATGGTCACCTCACGCGAAATCTTTTCGCGGGTTTCCTGCATCTGCGAACGCTTGAACTTTTCCTGACGGCGGCGCATTGCCGACAGCGAACGCGAACGACCTTCGTCTTCCAGATTGCTGGAGATCGTCAGCTTGCCGCGACGGCGATCATCTTCCGTCTTGACCACCTTCGGCGCACGAACTTCCGGCTTGGCTGGCGCACCACGGCGGGCAGCGGTTTGACCGCCGCCACGACGGTCATCATCGTCGGATGCCACAGTCTTGCGGAGCTGGCTCTGCGGAAGCGGCTTGCCCGGGATCGGGGCAGCATCGGCCAGGCTTGGTGCAGCCGGGCGAGGACCGCCCTGCTGCGGACGGCCACCTTGCGGCGGACGATTGCCCTGAGGACGACCGGCCTGCTGCGGGCGATTGCCCTGCGGAGCCGGGCGTGCATCATCGCGACGCTCGGTACGGGCTTCAGGCTGCGGCATACGCTTGGCAGCTTCTTCCTCAGCCTTGCGGCGAGCATCGGCCTCGGCCTTGAGACGAGCTTCCTCTTCCGCCTGACGACGGGCAGATTCTTCACGTTCCTTGGCGCGGCGAGCATCTTCCTCAGCGCGACGCTTGGCTTCCTCGACAGCGCGAGCGCGTTCTTCAACTTCACGAACCTGTGCTTCTTCGAGCGCGCGGCGACGTGCATCCATTTCGGAACGCGACAGCGTGTTCAGCACCATGCCGGAGCGGTCGGACGGGCGCGGACGCTGTGCCTGCTGGCCACCGGGACGCTGTTGCGTCGGGCGCTGCTGTGCAACATGCGGTTTCGTGACCGGAGCAGCGGGTGCTGCTGGCTTCGGTGCCGGAACTGCAGGAGTTGGCGCACGCACTGCTGGCGCCGCCTGTGCAGGTGCAGCCTGAGCCGGTGCGGCTTGTGCAGGCTGCGCGGTCTGAGCCGGTGCAGGGGTAGATGCCGCGGGCGCTGGCGCAGCGGGTGCCGGAGCGGCTGGCCTTGGGGCAGCTGCCTCGACTTCCGGCTTCTCATCAGGCCGCGAGAATTTGCGTTTTTTCGTTTCAACGACGACAGCCTTCGTGCGGCCGTGGCTGAAATTCTGGCGCACGGTGCTCTGCTCGACGCTTGGCCGCTTCATGGTCAGCGTCTTCTTCGTATTAACGCTCAGCGTCTTGTCGTCGTTCGTTTTATCGCTCATTACGTTTCCGTTTCCTTCGCGGCTCCGGCCGCTCTACTCGAGCATTATCCAACGCGACCGGGTCATGTTGGATAAAGCTCCAGTCATCCGCCTCAACGCGCAATCCGATCCAGGACCTGCCAAGCCCCTCCAGAGTTGCGCTCTAATCCGGGTTCGATGCGCTTTCACCGCGATAGCGATGCAACATAAGCGCCCGCTTTACGAACCCGGCTGCCGCCTTTCCTTCAAGTACGGCTGCATGTATCACATTTCCGCCCCCAAATGCCAAATCCATTTCTTCCCCCGTAAAAAGAGTGAAAGAAGGGATTTCCGGACCATCCAGATGCACTACGGCGCGGCGAGCCTGATCGAGCTTGCGTACGCCGTCGGCGGCGGCTTCCTTTGCGTGCAACACCATGGCGGCTGTCCCGGTGCGGATCGCCTGATCCACCTTGGTCGAGCCCGACACCACAGCCCCGGCCTTGCGAGCCAGAGCGAGGCTACCGAGAGCAGATTTCGTCAGCAACTGGTCCACCAGTGCGCCAAGATCCGCCTGCGGCGTCACACCGTCCTTCAGCGCCCGCGCAAAAAGCTTGCGCTTGACCGCTTCATCCACCAGACGACGCTCGGCTTTAACCCAACATCCCCTGCCTGGCAGATTCCTTTTCAAGTCCGGCACCACGGAACCGTCGGGACCGGCCACGAAACGGATCAGATCATCGGCAGAACCGCTTTCGCGCGTGACGATACAGGTTCTGTCATTCATATCCTGCTCCACGCGAACTCCAGTCTTGCCAAATTGCGGTCTGCCCGCACATCGGACGTAACGCGGGCGCTGTACCAGAGCATAAGCCCCACCACAACCCGGAACATGTCCGAAACCTGAACTGGCCAATCAATTCGAATGAATGACGACCATTTTTCAGGGATGAATTGCAAGAGCCGCACAGCTTACGCCCGAATTGCACCAGACGTAAGAAGCCATGCGGCTCTTTTTATTCCGACCGCTTCTTAGGAAGCGGCTTCCTCTTCACCAACTTCGGCTTCTTCTTCCTGAGCCGACGCCAGTTCTTCTTCCGTGATCCATCCTGCCTTCAAACGTGCGGTCAGGACCATCTGTTCCGCATCGACGCGCGAAACGTCGAAGGAAGAGAAGATGCCGCTATGAGCGACGGTTTCGCCGTCCTTGCGTTCACGCCAGCCGACCAGATCGTCAACGGCATATCCGGCAAAGTCTTCAATCGTCTTCACACCGTCTTCACCGACCGCCACCAGCATTGCCGTGGTGATGCCCGGCAGCTCACGCAGCTCGTCTTCGACGCCCAGTTCCTTGCGGCGATCATCCTGTTCGCTCTCGATACGATCCAGATATTCGCGAGCACGTTCCTGGATTTCGCCAGCCGTATCCTCATCGAAGCCATCGATGGACGCAATTTCGCCTGGTTCGACATAGGCCAGTTCTTCAACGGATGCGAAACCTTCGGAGGCCAGAACCTGACCAACCATCTCGTCCACATTGAGGGCATCCATGAAGAGCGTCGAACGCTCGGTGAACTCCTTCTGGCGACGTTCGGATTCTTCGTCTTCCGTCAGGATGTCGATGTCCCAGCCGGTGAGCTGTGAAGCAAGGCGCACGTTCTGACCGCGACGACCGATTGCAAGTGATAGTTGGTCATTCGGGACGACAACTTCAATACGTTCGGCATCTTCATCGAGAACAACCTTGGCAACTTCAGCAGGCTGAAGCGCGTTGACGATGAAGGAAGCAGCGTCCGGCGACCACGGAATGATGTCGATCTTTTCACCCTGCAGTTCGCCCACAACGGCCTGAACACGGGAGCCGCGCATACCCACACAGGCGCCGACCGGATCGATGGAGGCATCCCGAGACACGACCGCAATCTTGGCGCGGGAACCCGGATCACGGGCAACCGACTTGATTTCGATGATGCCGTCGTAGATTTCCGGCACTTCCATGGTGAAGAGCTTCGCCATGAAGGACGGATGGGTACGCGACAGGAAAATCTGCGGGCCGCGCTGTTCGCGACGCACGTCATAGACATAGGCGCGGATGCGGTCGCCATAACGGAATGCTTCACGCGGGATCAGTTCATCGCGACGCACGATAGCTTCGCCACGGCCGAGATCGACGATCACATTGCCGTATTCGACGCGCTTGACGGTGCCGTTGACGATTTCACCAACGCGATCCTTGTATTCGTCATACTGGCGGTCACGCTCGGCTTCGCGCACTTTCTGCACGATGACCTGCTTTGCAGACTGGGCAGCAATACGGCCGAAATCCATCGGCGGCAGCTGATCGGCGATGAAATCGCCAACCTGTGCATCCGGATTGCGATCGCGCGCGGTGAAGAGCGAAATCTGCGTCGCGTAATCCTCGACATGTTCGACGACTTCGAGCAGGCGCTGCAGCTTGATCTCGCCGGACTTCGCATTGATGTCCGCGCGGATGTTGCTTTCCTGGCCGTAACGCGAACGCGCCGCCTTCTGGATCGCATCGGCCATGGCCGCAAGAACGATCTCGCGGTCGATCGACTTCTCGCGTGCGACCGCATCGGCGATCTGCAGAAGTTCCAGCCTGTTAGCACTGACTGCCATTGGACTCTCCTTGGTGTCGCACCCGGCTCCTCTAGATGCCGGACGCCAGAAACTTATTTCTTATTCTTTATCTTCAGCTTCGCCCGATGCGACTTCACCGGACGGCTCGCCCGCTTCTTCGCTACCGAGGTCGTCACCGGGAATGCGGCCTTCGCGCAGGGCCTTGTCCTTACGCAGCGCATCGCGGATCAGGTCATCAGTCAGCACGAGGCGTGCATCAGAAATCAGATCGAATGGAATGCGCACGACAGGTTCGCTGCCGTAGGAAATCTGGTCGCTTTCAATCACGACTGATTCCGTATCGCCCAGAACGATGCGACCGCGGAATTTCTTGCGGCCTTCGTGCACGATGGAGGTTTCCACCTTTGCAATATGACCGGCCCAATCGGCAAAATCCGACTTACGGACCAGCGGACGATCGATACCCGGAGACGAAATCTCCAGATGATATTTTCCACTAATGGGATCTTCCACATCGAGCACCGGCGCGACTGTGCGGCTGACCAGTTCACAATCATCGACGGTCATCGTGCCATCAGGACGTTCGGCCATGATCTGCAGGGTCTGGCCGTTCAATCCCGAGAGACGTACGCGCACCAGCCGGAAGCCCAGCGTATTGATGACGGGCTCGATAATGGAAGCCACTTTCGCATCGATACCCGTCTCGCGAATGATGCGCTCATCCGCGCCTGTTGCGAGCACTTCTGCTTCGTTTGCCTGAACCTGTTCCGTCAACCTAAAAACCTTTCAAAAGGCTGGAAAGCCTCTTCAAGTTAGCCGTAAGTAACAAAAAAGAGCGGGACCGGGTGGACCCACTCTTGTTCAAACGACCAAGAATTTGAGATTTATATACCAGCGGAAGCGGATTTTTTCAAGACCGCTTCTGACGTTCGATTCATTCCCTTCGCTGCTGGTAGCTTCAACGGCGAATGAAGGTCAGATAGGCGGCACGTCGTCCTTCACGAAAAGCCTTTGCCTCATAGCGCGTGCCAGGCCAGCCTTCATAAGCGTCGTTCCAGTCGGAAGAGCCTTCCGCCTGCCAGTCGAATGCCGGATGGCGGCGACAATGCTGGAGCGTCCAGTTGACATAATGTTCAATGTCCGATGCAAATCGGAATTTCGCACCGGGTTTCAGAACTCGAGCGAAGCGGTCGAGATTGGCATCGCTGACGAAACGGCGTTTCCAGTGGCGACGCTTGTGCCATGGATCGGGATAGAAGAGATCGATACCCGACAAGGAGGCGTCCGGCAGCCAGTCCAAAACCGCCGTCGCATCTTCGTCGTAGAGACGCAAATTTGATCGCGGTTCGCCATCCAATGCCGCCAGCATTTTGGCCATGCCGTTGACGAAAGGCTCAACGCCAATGAAACCTGTCTGCGGATAACGGCCTGTCTCATGGTGCAGATGCTCGCCGCCGCCAAAACCGATTTCCAGACGCACAGCATCGACCTTTGCTTCAAAGAGCGTGCACAAATCCTGCGGCGCGGACTTTTCGACATCAATCTTCAGGCGCGGCAGAAGATCCTCGAACAGGTTCTTCTGATGGTTGCGCAAGGGCTTGCCGTGGCGACGGCCGAAGAAATTTCCGGCACCGCGCAGAGGATGAGATTCTTCGGTCATATTTTATCCATCGGCATCATATCAGGTTCAAATAATAAAAGAGCGCGATCCAAGACCGCGCTCCTCGAAAATCGTCGGGACACATAGCGTCAAGCGGCTCGCGATGCAACTTTTCGCCGGAAAAGTTACGCCACTGCTGCTTTCAGCGCCTTGGTGAGGTCCGTCTTCTCCCAGGAGAAGGAACCGTCACGGCCCGGCTTGCGACCGAAATGACCATAAGACGAAGTCTTGGCATAGATCGGCTTGTTGAGGTCAAGATGCTTGCGAATGCCGGTCGGCGAGAGGTCCATGACCTCTCGGAGTGCTTCTTCGACCGCAGATTCGGCCACCTTGCCTGTGCCATGCAGATCGACATAAACCGATAGCGGCTGGGCCACGCCGATGGCATAAGAAAGCTGGATCGTGCAGCGGTCGGCAAGACCAGCAGCAACGACATTCTTGGCGAGATAGCGCGCTGCATAAGCGGCGGAGCGGTCAACCTTGGTCGTGTCCTTGCCCGAGAATGCACCACCACCGTGCGGAGCGGCACCGCCATAGGTGTCCACGATGATCTTGCGGCCAGTCAGACCGGCATCACCGTCCGGACCGCCGATGACGAACTTGCCGGTCGGGTTGATGTACCAGTTACAGGTAGCTGCAATCGGCAATTCGCCGAGCGCTTCCCGGATATAGGGCTCGACAACCGAACGCACCTTCTTAGAATCCCAGCTTGCATCCAGATGCTGCGTGGAAAGTACGATCTGCGTCACCTCAGCGGCCTTGCCATTCTCGTAGCGCACAGTGACCTGGCTCTTGGCGTCAGGCCCGAGCTTGCCTGCGTCACCCTCACCCTTGTGGCGGGCTTCGGAGAGCTTTTCGAGAATCTTGTGCGAATAATAGATCGGCGCCGGCATGAGGTCCGGGGTTTCGCGGCAGGCATAACCGAACATGATGCCCTGATCGCCTGCACCCTCTTCGCCCTGACGGTCAGCGGCGTTATCCACACCTTGCGCGATATCAGCAGACTGCGGATGCAGAAGCACGTCGATCTTTACGGTCTTCCAGTTGAAGCCGTTCTGTTCGTAACCGATCTCCCGGATCGCCTTGCGGGCCGCCGAACGGAAACGGGAAGGATTGATCAGCGGATGCCCGGCAGCATCGTGTGCGACAGTGCCATCCTTATTCTTCTTCAGGAACGTATCCGGCACACGCACTTCGCCGGCAATGACCACGCGATTGGTGGTGGCAAGCGTTTCGCAGGCAACACGGACAGACCACGGATCGACGCCAGTGCGGCGCGCTTCCTTGTAGATCATGTCCACGATTTCATCGGAGATGCGGTCGCAAACCTTGTCCGGATGTCCTTCGGACACAGATTCGCTGGTGAAGAGATAAGAACTGCGCGACACGGGTAACCCCTCTTGAAAATCCAACGGAGAATACCTCCGCCTTGGAAACACAGTAGCGCCCGGAACAGGTTCCAGCGTTCCGGGCACGGTAATGTGTTAGCGAAGTTAGGATTAAACCGTCAATGCATATTCTTGTTGCGACCGCGCCTCGACGGGAAATTTCGTTCCAGGCGGCAGTTCCTACCAACTTAGGCGCTGAAATTCGCAAAATCCGGCGGGACACGGCTATGTCCCGCACTTGCCGCTTTTCCGGGATATGAAATTCAGTCAGCGTCCGCAGCGAGCGACTTCACGAGATCGATGATCTTGCGACGCACTTTCGGATCTGAAATTTTCGTGAAGGCGCGGGTCAACTGAACACCTTCATTGGAATTCAGGAAATCGACCACATAGGTCGCTTCATTGTCTTCTGCAAAACCGGCCTGGTTCGAGGAACCCGGTGCATCTTCGAAAAAGAAGGAAACCGGGACATTCAGAATAGCCGAGATCGCCTGAAGGCGGCTTGCACCGACGCGGTTGGTGCCTTTCTCGTATTTCTGGATTTGCTGAAACGTAATTCCGAGGCTTTCGCCAAGCTTTTCCTGACTGAGGCCCAGCATGTTACGGCGGAGACGGATGCGGCTGCCGACATGCACGTCAATTGGATTGGGCTTCTTTTTATTCTCAATCATACAACTGTCACTCCTCGCAGCTGCGAGCTTTCATTCATGCTCTGTTCATCTGAACAGCGATAACAATAAGTTTTGGGAGGTAGTCTGACGATTTTTCCGCAAAAACCGTCGCCGCTGCGCCATAACAACGTATCAATATTAGTCTGTCAATGAAAACGCCTGCCGATTGGCAGTCGGAAAGCCACGCTCAACACGAGTAAGGTTAACAGCGCTACCAGAGATTGTCGTGAGCCGGGTGGCGTGCCCCAAAATGGTGCACGAGATGACGGTAGGTAAGCGTCAATTACCCCTACAGCGTCATGCGCAAGGCCGTCAGTGATTCGACCATAAGCATCAACGACAGCTGAAAGACCATTATTAGCTGCACGAATGAGGGGGAGCCCCTGTTCCACGGCGCGCACCTGAGCCTGTCGGAAATGCTGATACGGGCCGGGTGTATCACCATACCACGCGTCATTTGTCACATTGATGATAGCGCTGGCTCTTTGGCCCGAATATCCAAGCTCATCCGGAAAAATGGCTTCGTAGCAGATCAGCGGCAGGAAGGTCTTGCCGTCTTTCACGTTCAACGCTCGGCGCGTCGTACCGGCGGTAAACCCGCCCGGCATTTCCACCACTTCCTGAAGTCCGAGCCTGCGCAGGAAATTCTCATAGGGAAGATATTCGCCGAAGGGAACAAGGTGCACCTTGTCGGCGGCGTCAACTATGACGCCGCGATCATCAATTGTGTAAATGGAATTATAGTAGCGCGGTTCACCGCCACCAGCTGCCTTTTCTTCTCGAACGGCACCGGTGAGCAACATCTGCCCGTCCTGCAAAACCTCGCCGATACGTGACAGAGCCTCGGGCGTTGATGTGAGAATATAAGGAACTGCTGTTTCCGGCCAGATGACTACATCGGGTTTCGGCTTGCCTTCGGCAGGTGCTTCGCCGGTCAACGACACCAGCTTGTCGAATATCGACCGACGTTCGGCATTATCCCATTTCATGGTCTGGGCAATAGAAGGCTGTACGATTCGAACCGCAGGCGAGCCTTTTTCCTCACCGATTGCTGGTGCCTTTGAAAGCGTCCAGGCACCGAAACCAACGTGACCGGCGATAAGCATCAAGGCAAAGACAATACCCGTCCTTGCAAACCGTCCGCCAATCAGCAGAGCCGGCGCGGCAAAGACAAAGACGGCCAATGTGCTCATTCCGATCAGGCCGAGCACTGCAACCGACTGCATCAGCAGCGGGGTCGGCATGATGGCATAGCCGATGGCGTTCCACGGAAAACCGGTGAACAGGAAAAGGCGCAGCCATTCTGCCAGTGCAAAACCGAAAGCCAGCGCGAAGATGCGCCCCAAACCATCCGACCAGAAGATGCGTGCAACCATGGTTGCAAATGCATAAAACAACGCCAAGAACGCAGGCAGGCCCAGAACTGCAAGAGGCAGGGCCCATGCAAACTGGTCTGCATCAACCAGCAGCGCCGTGCCGATCCACCACAGTCCGGAAACGAAATAACCGAAACCGAACCACCAGCCAACCATGGCGGCTGGGAGGAGACGGCGCACCGGCCCGGCGTTCGCTTTCGCAATGGCTCCGTCAATCAGCCAGACCAAAATGGGGAAGGAAACGAAACCCGCGACGAAAACATCAAATGGCGACTGGGTCAGCGTGGCGAAGGCACCACTCAGAAAAGCGGCCAGCGCACGACGCCAGCCGCTCGAAAGAATGATTTTCCCCGCCAGCCTTTCGATCATCAGGCCTCTTTGGGGTCGTCAGTTGCGGCTTCGACTTCTGCGGGCTGTTCTCCCGGCTTAGGAGATACGACCGCGCGTTGCTGGCGGCGGCGGTCAGCCGCTGAAAGCGGCACGATGCGCACTTTCTTCACCCGGCGCGGATCAACTTCCAGCACATGGAATTCATAGCCCGGAATTGCCTGCACGACTTCGCCGCGAACTGGAATTCGCCCGAGAACCGAAAAGATGAGACCGCCAACCGTGTCGACGTCCTCGCCATGCTCGCCGACTTCAAAAGACGGGCCAATTTTTGCGGCCAGCTCTTCAAGATCGGCGCGCGCATCGACAACGAAAACGCCGTCGGCTTCTTCAGCGATCATGATTTCTTCGTCGTCATGCTCATCTTCGATATCGCCGACAACCATTTCGACGATGTCTTCCAGCGAAACCAGACCGTCGGTACCGCCATATTCATCGATGACCAGCGCCATCTGGATATGAGTCGCCTGCATGCGTGCCATCAAGCCGCTTGCCATCATGGATGGTGGCACGAACAGGACCTTGCGCATGAGATTGAGTTCACCGATCGTCTTGGTAAGATCGATACGGCCCATGTCGAATTTGGCGGCTTTGTCTTCGGCCGTCGCCTTGCTGCGCGCACTGCTACGGCGCGTGGTTTTCTGACGAGCCTGCTTGGTGATGTAATTGAGAACATCACGGATATGGATCATGCCACGCGGATCATCCAGCGTTTCGGCATAGACCGGCATACGCGAATGGCCGGACTTTTCGAAAAGCTCCAGCACCTCCCAGAGAGGCGTGGAAATTTCCACTGCCTCGACATCGGCGCGCGGGATCATCACATCTTCGACGCGGATTTCGCGCAGGCGAAGGATGTTGTGCAGCATCGCCTTTTCTTCAGGCGAGAATGCGGAATCCTGCTCGCTTGCCGTGCTGGAAAGGGCATCGGCCAGATCTTCGCGCAGCGAAGATGATTGGCGCGAGCGCATGAACGGGAAAATATTAGACAAAAGGGAACGCTTCTCGGCCACTACAGGCCGTTGCGTACTTTGCCCTTCGGCGTCTTGAGTCTCGCTGCGATTCTCGCCAGCGGACGGGGGGTGCGATGTTTGATCAGCCATGGTCAATCGTTGTTAGGGTCTTATTCGGATACAGCATAAGGGTCCGGGATGGCAAGAGCATGAAGGATTTCACGCTCGCGCCCCTCCATCACATCCGCTTCCGCATCGGTTTCGTGATCGTAACCCAAAAGGTGCAAAAAACCATGCACGACGAGGTGAGCGAGATGGTTTTCGAGCGGCTTGCCCTCTTCACGGGCCTCGCGCTCGACAGTCTCCCGCGCGATGATGATGTCGCCCAGCATCGGCCCCGGCTGCGCCCCTGCCTTGACCGGAAAAGCCGGAAATGACAGCACATTCGTCGGCTTGTCCTTGCCGCGCCATTCCGCATTCAGGGTCTGGATCGAGGCATCGTCGGTGAAGACGACACTGAGCTCGCTTGCCGCGCTTTTCAGCCCAAGATTAGCCCAGGCGGCCTCGACCGATTTTCTGACGAGCCCTTCAAGGGCGGTCTCATCCGGCCAGTTGCCAGCTTCAACCATGATATCGATATGGATCGCGTTATTTGACACGTTCTGCGGCGGCTCTCCGTGCTGGCTAGCCGCATCATCCTTTCAGTTACAAGAAAGCTGTCTGCCAAGAGCGGTTCCCATTTTCGGGAGACAGCTCGAAAAGACAGACAGCATCTTTTAGATCGTGATTCCAATAGGCAATTGCAAGATTATTCCGAACGCGCGTGCTGCTTGCCGTCGCGGTCGTAAGCGCCGACGATTGCCGCCACCAGTGGATGACGTACAACGTCTTTCTCTGTAAAGCGCACCTTGATAACGCCCTCGACCTCGTCCAGCACGCGAAGCGCTTCCACGAGGCCTGACTTCTGGCCCGGCGGAAGATCGATCTGGCTCGGGTCGCCATTGACCATCATACGTGATCCCTCGCCGAGACGGGTCAGGAACATCTTCATCTGCATGGATGTCGTGTTCTGCGCCTCATCGAGAATGACCGCAGAATGCGCGAGGGTACGCCCACGCATGAAGGCAAGCGGCGCGATTTCGATCACACCTGCCGTAATCGCACGCTCAACCTTTTCGGCAGGCATCATGTCGTAAAGCGCATCGTAAAGCGGGCGCAGATAAGGATCGACCTTTTCCTTCATATCGCCTGGCAGGAAGCCCAGTCGTTCGCCCGCCTCGACAGCCGGACGCGACAGAATGATGCGCTCCACCAGACCGCGTTCCAGCAGCATCGCCGCATGGGCGACGGCAAGATAGGTCTTGCCGGTTCCGGCGGGGCCGACGCCGAACACCAGCTCCGACCGGTCGAGCGCGCGCATATAGGCATCCTGCGTCGGCGTGCGGGCAAAGATGGTCTTCTTGCGCGTGGAAATCTGGGCTGCGGAAAGCTTGCCCTTGTTTTCCATGGTCGGTAGCGTCAGCTGGTCATCGGCAGCGATTGCCATTCGCAAGGCGCCGTCGACATCCGACGCCGTCAGCTCATGACCCTTCTGCAAGGTTTCATAAAGATGATCCAGTGCACGCCGCGCCTGCTCGGTCGCGGTCGGTTCGCCCCGGATCGAAAGCTGGTTCCCCTTGGAGCGGACATCCACGCCAAGCTTCTGTTCGATACGGGCCAGATTTTCATCGAACTGACCGTAAAGCGCGATGGCAAGACGGTTATTGTCGAAGGTGAGCACGATGTGGGCCATATCCGAGGCCCCGGTCGTCGGGCTTTTTTGCGTTTGATTGGTTGGCTTGGCAGACTTCAGCTTTTCCGTAGCGCTCAACCGTATCTCCTTAAAGCACAATCCTGAAAAGTTGCAGGCTTTTCAGACCAGATTATGCGTGAGCGCAAACCGTTCACGCATTGCAATCACAGTCTCGACAGGATTACCGGCAAGCGACTCAAAGTGCCGAAATTTTCTGCCTCGACATCATCATGCCTTCAGGCCAGTTTTTGCGCAATAAGGCTATTGGTCCCTGTGGACGTGATTTTCACATGAATGATGTCGCCGACCTGGTCATTGTTGTCATCGATGATGACAGGCAGGAGCCAAGGCGAGCGGCCAACCATCTGGCCAGCAATACGGCCCGGCTTTTCGAGCAGCACATCCATCTCGCGACCAATCATGGAATCCTGAAACGCATATTGCTGTTCTGACAGAAGCGCCTGGAGACGCTGGAGACGCTCATCCTTCACCGCTTCTTCCACGTGATCGGGCAGATCGGCGCCTGGTGTACCGGGACGTGGCGAATATTTGAACGAATAGGCCTGCGCGTAATTGACCGTGCGTACCAGTTGCATCGTGTCTTCGAAGTCCTGATCGGTCTCACCGGGAAAGCCGACAATGAAATCACCCGACAGCGCCAGATCTGGCCTCACTTCGCGAATACGCTCGATCAGACGCACATATTCATCCGCCTTGTGACGACGGTTCATCGCCTTGAGAATACGGTCCGAGCCGGATTGTACCGGCAGATGCAGATAAGGCATCAACTGACGCAGGTCACGGTGGGCGGCAATCAGGCTGTCGTCCATGTCGCGCGGATGGCTGGTCGTATAACGAAGACGGGCAATGCCCGGAATGCGTGCTAGGCGAAACAGAAGTTCGCCCAAGCCCCATTCGCGACCATCGTCACCAGCGCCGTGCCAGGCATTGACGTTCTGGCCGAGCAAGGTCAGTTCGCGCACGCCGCTATCGGCAAGGCGCTCGGCCTCGGCCACGATCTGCTTCACGCTACGCGAAACTTCCGAGCCGCGCGTATAGGGAACCACGCAGAAGGTGCAGAACTTGTCGCAGCCTTCCTGCACAGTGAGGAAAGCAGAAACACCGCGTTTGCGGGTTTCCTCGCGCTTGGGCGACGGCAGATGTTCGAATTTGTCTTCGAGAGCGTATTCCGTCTCGACTACCTTTTCGCCGCCGCGAACGCGCGCAAGAGCATTGGGCAGGCGATGATAGGTCTGCGGGCCGATGACGAGATCGACATTCGGCGCACGGCGCAGGATTTCCTGTCCCTCTGCCTGCGCCACGCAACCTGCGACGCCAATGGTCAATTCCTTGCCATTTGCTTCGCGCGCGTCCTTCATCTTGCGCAGACGACCGAGCGCGGAATAGAGCTTTTCCGACGCTTTTTCGCGAATATGGCAGGTATTGAGCAGAACCAGATCGGCATCGTCTGGCGTATCGGTCGCAACATAGCCTTCCGCTGCAAGGCTGTCGGCCATGCGCTGGCTATCGTAGACGTTCATCTGGCAGCCATAGGTTTTTACGAAAACCTTGCGCACATTTGGGCGTTCTGCCGTGGGCTCGAGATCGGTGATATTGTCGCTCATGCGCGGCTATCTACAGCTTTTGTCACCAATTTGAAAGGTGACATTCTGAACAACTGGCTGAACACTTGGCTAAACGCCCGATCGAGCAGTTGTCACTCTTCGGGAATCTCGCGCCCCAGCAACGCACTTTGCAAAAGCGCACGCACCCTGTTTTCCATCGTACGCGCCAGCGCCTTGCGATCTGTCTTGGACGTTACGACGACCGGCTCACCGAAACGCACTTCAACGTCGATGGCGCCTTCGCGCAAGATACCTTTCAGGTGCGGCATCAGCTCGACGTCGCCCGGCCAGGAGGCAATCGGGCGGAAATAACGGCCCATGGCCATGCCATGAACCCCTGTATAGGCGATGGCAACCGGTTGAACCACGACTTCGGGTACATTGGCTTCCTTGATCGCAGCGTGCGCAGCACCGAAAAGCGCCGTCTTGAACGGCAGAACGCGATTGCCATCCGAGGTCGTGCCTTCAGCGAACAGCACCATAGCATCGTCCGTTGCCAGACGCCTTGCGATTTCGGATGTCTGTTCACCCGTCTTGCCCCGGCGCTCACGCTCAACGAAAACAGTGCGCTGCAAAACAGCAAACATGCCGAAGACAGGCCACTTCCTGACTTCCGACTTGGCGATGAAGGAAACCTGACCGACCGTCGACAGAACGATGATATCGCTCCACGAGATATGGTTGGCGACAAGTAGCAGAGGCCGACCCTCGTGCATCTGGCCGACGGTCTTGATGCGAAAGCCGAACAGGCGTGCAGCAATACGATGGAAAAAGGTCGGCAGACGCCGCTTCCAGTTGTTCTTCAGCTTAAGCAACAGATACTGAACTGGAATAAGCGACAGACTCAATGCGACCATCGCCGCGACGACGAGAAAGATGCGGATTGCTCCGATCATCGTGGCCCCGCCGGAGCAAGGCTCAGGTCGCGACGCAATATCAGCGCAGCCGAACGCCCATTCGCTGTTTCATAGTAAGCGGGACGGTCACCGACCTTCTGGAAACCGAGACGACGATAAAGTGCCTGTGCGGCAACATTGGCCTCATCCACTTCCAGAAAAAGCGTTTCAGCACGCTCCTGATAGAGATGACGCAACACGGCATCCATCAGCGCGCGCCCGACGCCCTGGCGCTGCACATCACGCGCGACGGCAATGGTCAGGATTTCCGCCTCACCTGCCACCAGACGAGCCAGCACGAAACCACAGGCATCGTTCGGTTTGCCTTCCGCACGGGCAACAAAACCGAAAACCGTATCCTGTGCGATCAGCGATCTGAAATCGTCGGAACTCCAGCCGTGATGGAAAGCGACTGCATGAATACGCTGGATCGCATGACTGTCCTGTGCGCCAAGCGACTCCACCGAGATTTGTCTGCGACCGAAACGCCCAAACGGTAAGCCCATCATCGGCTATTCTCCGGTGGCCTTGCGCGGCAGCGCAAAACCGATCTGCGGCTTCGCATCCGGCCCACGCATATAAAGCGGCTTTGGCGCATCGCCAGGCTGGCGCGAGCTTGCCTGACGCGCATAGATGCCGATTTTCGCTGTCGGCTCAACCGGGCCAAGTGTGAAGCGACAGCCGATCACTTCATTGATCGCAGGGGCCGCGGAGCCTGCAAGAACCGTATTTGCTGCCTGCGAAACGGCAAGAGCCTCCGCTTCCTCTCGCGACAGAACCAGTGGCTTCGCACTCGGCAAGCCTTTCGCATCGAATGATTGCGCATAAATCTCGCCGCGATGCGCATCGAGAAGAACCAGAACTGGCTTTTCCGGCGACAGAGACTGTGTTTCTGCGGCCAGCGCTTCGAAGGCCGTGACACCGATGGCAGGAACGTCGAGCGCCAGTGCAAAACCGCGTGCCGCCGAGACACCGATACGGACGCCGGTAAACGACCCTGGCCCGATATTGACCGCTACCCGATCCATATCGCGGAGCGATAGTTTCGCCTCTCTCACAGCACGTTCGACATAGTCCATCAATACTTCCGCATGTCCCTTGCCGATGTTTTCGCTTACATCGGCAAGCACGATATCGCCGTCGGAATTGTAGACAGCAACGGAACACCACGAAGCGGCAGTATCAAGCGCAAGTATCTTCATGCGCAATCGGGTAAATCAGATTTCGCGTCACGACAAGCCAAGTCTTGTCCAAAGGCTGGATCAAGTCCGTTTTTAAGCATTCCCTTGGAACAAAAACCGGCGATATGCATTTCGTCATCGGGTGCGGGAATATTTTTATGTTGTCCTGACGGCGACAAGGCCCACCCGGCAATCGAACCTCATAAGGATCTGGCGGGTTCGTTCGCTTTTGGAATAGCTGCCCGTGATTATGAGCGACATCTCCCAGCCGCTCCATGCCGGATCGAACAAAAGGATATGAGGATAAAATGTCCAAGAAGTCGATGCATGCAACCCGCAACGATCTTCCTTCCAATACGAAGACGACAATGATCGCGCTGCTGAATGAAAACCTCGCCGCGACAATCGATCTTGCCCTCATCACCAAGCAGGCACACTGGAACCTTAAGGGACCGCAGTTCATCGCCGTTCATGAAATGCTGGATGGCTTCCGCGACGATCTTGACGAACATGTCGACACGATTGCCGAGCGCGCCGTACAGATCGGCGGGACGGCCTATGGCACCACGCAGGTCGTGGCCAAGGAAAGCAAGCTCAAGCCTTATCCCACCGACATATATGCCGTTCACGATCATCTGCTTGCACTGATCGAGCGTTATGGCGACGTCGCCAATCTTGTGCGCAAGTCGATCAAGGATGCAGATGATGCAGGTGATGACGATACGGCGGATATTTTTACCGCCGCGTCCCGCAGTCTCGACAAGGCATTGTGGTTCCTTGAGGCCCATGTTCAGGAAAAGAACTGACCTCGCAGATGCAATGAAAAGGCCGGGAAATTCCCGGCCTTTTCTATTTCGCGACAATCAGTTGGCCCATTCGCCACTGCGCATCACCGGCTCGCGGGTTCCGTCCGCGTTGATGCCATCGACGTCGATCTGGCCGGAGCCGATCATCCAGTCGATATGGATAAGGCTCGAATTACCACCCTGCGCCTTGATCTGTTCCGGCGTCAGTTTTGCGCCGTCGATAAAGCACTTGGAATAGCACTGGCCGAGTGCGATGTGGCTTGCGGCATTCTCGTCAAACAGGGTGTTGTAGAACAAAAGCCCACTCTGCGATATCGGCGATGAATGCGGAACCAGCGCCACTTCACCCAGATGACGGGCACCTTCATCCGTATCCAGCACCTTGTTGAGCACTTCTTCACCGCGGCTTGCCTTCGCCTCGATAATTCGTCCGCCTTTAAAGCGAACCGCAATATTCTCGATCAATGTGCCCTGATGCGACAGAGGCTTGGTACTCGTCACATAACCTTCGACACGCAATGCATGCGGTGCAGTGAACACTTCTTCCGTCGGAATGTTCGGATTGCAGGTGATCCCATTCTTCGCCGTAGACGCGCCGCCGTGCCATTCATGACCGTCGGCAAGCCCGACCGTCAGATCGGTGTTCGGGCCTTTGAAATGCAGGGCACTATACGCCTTGCCATTCAGGAAACGGGTGCGGGTGCGAAGCGCTGCGTTGTGCGCCGCCCAGGCACCGACCGGATCGTCGACATCGACACGCGAAGCCGAGAAGATCGCATCGGCCAGCTTGCGACTGGCGATGTCCGCCGGCTCATTTGGAAACATGAGCTTTGCCCATGCCGGATTGGGATAGGAGACGATGTTCCAGTTGATGTCGAAACCAGCAATCTTTTCGAGTGCCGGCTGATAGGCTTTCGAATTGGCCCGGTTGGCGCGCGAAACCTTGGCCGGGTCCTGGTTGGAGAGAAGCATCGGATTGTCGGCAGCGATGGCCAGCCGGGCAGCGCCATCCGAATAGGCTTTTGCCATCCCTTCATAAAGCCAGCTTGCCGCGCGATCGAAACTCGCATCGGATGCGTTCTCGTAACGGGCAAGCGCCATTTCGTCATCCGCGAAGAACGGCGTTACCAATCCGGCCCCGGCCTTGTAGGCGTGCTTGGCGATAAGGCGAACCAGCGGCAAGGCCACGACCGGCGCGGTAATGACAAGATCCTGCCCCTCGCGCAATTGCAGACCAACGCGAACGGCGACTTCCGCAAGACGTTCGAGTTTCATCGGATCGATGACTGGGTTCAGCTGTTCATGAGCCATGGGTGGAAGACCTCTTAGGATGTGGAATCACCGACAGTTTATCAGACGGCATAATTTCACCACCTTTTTTCCTGCCTTTGCGTTATAGTAAATCTGCGGTCAGTGCAGAAGAAAGCAGACAGTAATGAATAAGAATGTGCTTATCTTGCTGGGCGTTACCGGTCTTCTGGCAGGGTGCGTGACCATGACGCCGGAACAACGGCGTGCCGCCGACGTACAGACCTGCCGCAGCTATGGCTTCAAGGCCAATACCGACGCTTTTGCCAACTGCCTGATGCGACTGGACCTCGATCGCAGAGCTGACAGGCGTGCCTGGCAGAATCAGGTCGATTTCTACGACACCCAGATGGTGATCTATCGCCCGATCTACCGCTGAGACTTTCGCTGGAAAGCGACAACAACCAGCTAGGAAATCAAAACGCCGGTCGGGGTGAACCAGACCGGCGTTGCAGATTATCAGATTATAAAAGCGCTTCTTACAGCGGCGCTTCGGGACGATCCTGCGACAGAAGAAGCGCACCAATGGCATCAGCCTGCTTCTGGCTTGCCGGAGCATAGCCGAGCGATGTCGGTTGCGGAGCCGTCGTATCGAATTGCGGCTGGTAGGAGGCCACCTGCATATGTGGTTCCTGCTGAGATACTGCTCCGCGGTGACGCGCCAAGCGGTCGCTACGAGCCTGCGGACCGGCACCGACACTCTGCTCCACGCTTTGAGCCTTTACAGCTTCCGCGAGCGCCACCTGAACGGTTGGCTCCGTTCCCGGAACCGGACCGGTCTGCGGCAGTGTAACGTCATAAGACGGATCCTGCGGAAGAGACGGTGATTGCGGCGAATAGGCCATAGCCAGATTGTAGGGCTCCTGCGGAACTGGATTTTGCAGCGAGCCGTCACGATTGCGCTTCTCGTAGAAGGAATTTCCACCGGCCACGAGCACGTAATGCATGTTGTTGTAAGGGAATTTCAGACCCGCCGTGTGAAAGAACATGGCGTTCTTGAGTTTTGGATGGCGCTCGCCTTTCAAGACTGCATCGGCGGCAGCCTGAACGTCGGGCAGCGCCTTGGAATTCATCTGGCGGGTGAGAACACCGGGTGCAAACTGGTTCTTCTGACCGACAACGCCGCAAATCGTATCCGGATAACGTCCCGACGCGAGGCGGTTCATAACGACGGTGCCGACCGCCAGAAGACCATCGGAACTTGAACGGTTGGATTCGAAGAACATCGCACGTTCAAGACAATTCTTGTCCCGTGTGGTGTAGGTGTAGGTCTTTACGCCATTGACGGACTTGACGTGGCTTGCCGCCGTCTTTTCCGAATTGGCTTTTCCCGAGGTTCCGGTCGTCGTGCAACCGGTCACCACGAAAGGCGCAACCACCAGCCCGATAAGAACGGGTAATTTCCACTTCGCGGCGCGCGTCAATGGCTCAGTCTCATGTTAGGACCCTTAACTGATCCAGTCATCCATTCAGGCGAACACATCTGGAACGATGCGCGCGAACGTCTGACTGCGGTGCAAGTCAAAGAGGACGAAGATCAAAGTCACACGCCCTACTGTCGCTTAATCGAATTCAAGGTTTTGGAATTTTTAGGCCAAAAAAAGGCGACGGGTCAAATCCCAACAATGCTGGAGGCGACTAAAATGTCCAAAAGCAACTCCGAATCGAGAGTGCGAATATGCCTACAAGCCCTTTAAATATATTAACAATTTCTTAACAAGAATGGCCAATTCAGATAAGATATTGATTTAATGAGATTCAAAGTCTCGTAATACACGCCATATCCCTGCCTTAATTCGCTTTTGCTTGTACATTTTTTGCATACACATTTGTGGTGTTTCAAATGATCTGCGGAGTTTCTGTTTCGAGGCGGGTTCCGTTGCTCTTCGTCAACTTTCGCAACATGTTTGTAACATCGCGTGAGATGAGACTTCTGACGCCTGTTTCGGGTCGTTGCAATGCGAATCGGGCGAGTGCGATCTGCATCACGCAAAGCTTGGCCGGAAACAAAAACGACCCGCCAAGGAAACTTCGGCGGGTCGGACAAGTCCAGTTCTTGAAGTCTCAGATAATGGCGTCCGTCACCCGAAAGAATAACCGGCACCCCGAACGGTGCGAATGGGATCGAGGGCCCGACCGACATTGATCGCTTTGCGTAACCGTCCTACATGGACGTCCACCGTGCGATCATCGACATAAATGTCCGGTCCCCAAACGCCATCCAGAAGCTGGCTGCGCGAGAAAACACGACCAGGCGACATCATGAAATATTCGAGCAGGCGGAATTCCGTCGGTCCAAGACGAACTTCCTTTTCCTTACGATAAACGCGATGCTGCTGGCGATCGAGAACCAGATCGCCCACTTTCAGCACATGCGAAAGAATGCTCGGATTGGACCGGCGCAGCATGGCTTTGACGCGCGCCAGCAGTTCCGGCGTCGAAAATGGCTTCACGACATAATCGTCCGCACCAACGCTGAGGCCGCGTACCCGTTCGCTCTCCTCGCCACGTGCCGTCAGCATGATGATGGGTAGGCGTTCCGTTTCCGACCATTGACGCAGGCGGCGGCAAAGCTCGATGCCAGATACGCCCGGCAGCATCCAGTCCAGAATGAGCAGATCCGGCACGTTCTCGCGCAAGGCGATTTCGGCCTCGTCGCCGCGCAGCATCGTATCGACCTGATAACCCTCTGCCTCAAGATTGTAGCGAAGCAGCACGCTCAGCGCCTCTTCGTCTTCGACCACAGCGATTTTGGGTGCCTGTGACATCCAGTATTTCCCTATCCAAATTCGGCGGGCGGTGGATAAAATCCCCCCAATCGACCGCGTGCCGCCGCGCTATTCACTCATTCTCACCCGCCGGACCAAAGTCCGGCTGGCTGTAGTTCAGGGTTTACGTGCCTCATCCACGACAATACCGTGGCTCAGGTCTTCCTTCGGTCGTTCGGCCGGCATTTGCAGGCCGGTCACAATGTAATAGACGGTCTCCGCAATATTAGTCGCATGATCCCCGATGCGCTCGATGTTCTTCGCGCAGAACAGAAGATGCGTGCAGGCGGAGATATTGCGCGGGTCTTCCATCATGTAAGTCAAGAGTTCGCGGAACAGAGACGTGTACATGGCGTCGATCTCGTCGTCGCGGTCGCGAACGACGTTGATCTGCTGTACCGAGCGCGATGCATAGGCGTCGAGGACGTCCTTGAGCTGGGTCAGTGCCAGTTCCGCCAGTGTTTCGAGCCCGCGATAAAGCTTTACCGGCTGACGCGATTCCGAAACGGCGGCAACACGCTTGGCGATGTTCTTACCCAGATCGCCCACGCGTTCCAGATCGGCAGAAATGCGGATCGAGCCGATGATCTCACGCAGGTCCACAGCCATAGGCTGACGCTTGGCGATAATCATCACAGCCTTGTCGTCAATCTCGCGCTCACTGGCATCGAGGATAAGATCGTCGGAGATGACGCGCTGTGCGAGCGCATTGTCCGCATTGACGATAGCGGCGACCGACTGCTCGACCATACGTTCCGCATGTCCGCCCATTTCGGCGATCTTATGGGAGAGAAACTTCAATTCCTCATCGTAGGAGCGAACGGTATGCTGAGACGGCATAGTAGACCTCGTAATATAAATTGCGGGGAAGCCGCACTGTCTATCTGTTGAAGCGCAGTTCCGGATCAGCCGAAGCGTCCGGTGATGTAGTCCTGCGTGCGCTTTTCGGTAGGCGCGGTGAACATGGTTTCCGTGTCCCCCACTTCGACCAGATTGCCGAGGTGGAACATGGCAGTGCGTTGCGAAACGCGCGCGGCCTGCTGCATGGAGTGCGTGACGATCACGATCGTATAGTTCTGGCGCAGTTCGTCGATCAGCTCTTCAACCTTCGCGGTGGCAATCGGGTCAAGTGCTGAACACGGTTCGTCCATGAGGATGACTTCCGGGCTCACCGCAATCGCGCGTGCGATGCAAAGGCGCTGCTGCTGGCCGCCGGAAAGGCCGGTGCCCGCATCGTGCAGACGGTCCTTCACTTCCTCGAACAAGCTCGCCTTCTGCAAGCTCGTCACGACGATTTCTTCAAGATCGGTCTTGGTACGGGCGAGACCATGAATGCGCGGACCGTAGGCGACATTTTCATAGATCGATTTCGGAAATGGGTTCGGTTTCTGGAACACCATGCCAACGCGGGCGCGCAGTTCGACGACATCGATCTTCGGATCGTAGATGTCTTCATTGTCGAGCGTGATCTTGCCGCCAACCTTGCAGCCCTCGATCGTGTCGTTCATGCGATTGAGCGAACGCAGGAAAGTGGACTTGCCGCAACCGGAAGGGCCGATCAGCGCCGTGACCATCTTTTCCTGGATATCCAGATCGACGTCGAACAGCGCCTGCTTCTCGCCATAAAATACGCAGACCTTGTCGCCGCGCATCTTTATGGAATTGGCGTTGGCGTTCATTTTTTCTCCTACGGCTTTCTCGAGAGATCGTTCAGTCATCAGATTCATAGCTTTCGACTCCCGTTTTACCAGCGGCGCTCGAAGCGGCGGCGCAGAATGATTGCTGCAATATTCATCACGGCAAGGAACAGAAGCAGGACAATGATAGCGCCTGACGTGCGTTCCACAAAGGCGCGTTCTGCTTCATTTGCCCACATATAGATCTGCACCGGAAGAGCAGTCGACGGGTCCATCGGTGTCGACGGTACGTCAGCGACAAAGGCCACCATGCCGATGAGAAGAAGCGGTGCGGTTTCACCAAGCGCGTGGGCAAGACCGATGATCGTGCCGGTCAGGATGCCGGGTGCGGCGAGCGGCAGGACATGGTGGAACACCATCTGCGTTTTCGACGCACCAAGACCAAGAGCTGCGGCGCGAATGGAAGGCGGTACAGCGCGAAGGGCGGCGCGCGTTGCAATGATGATGGTGGGAAGCGTCATCAGTGTCAGCACCAGACCACCGACCAGAGACGCAGAACGTGGCAGGCCGAAGAAATTGATGAAGACTGCAAGCCCGAGCAGGCCGAACACGATGGATGGCACGGCCGCCAGATTATTGATGTTCACCTCAATCATGTCGGTGAACCGGTTCTTCTTGGCGAATTCTTCCAGATAGATCGAAGCGGCGACACCGATCGGCAGCGACAAGCCTAGAACGATCAGCATCATGTAGAGAGAGCCGACCAGCGCAACGCCAAGACCGGATGTTTCCGGGCGGCTGGAAGCGCCGAAGGTGAAGAGACCGGTATTAAAGGCCTCCTTCATGACGCCCTCTTCCGAAAGCGTCTTCATCCAGCCAATCTGACGGTCCGAAACCTTGCGGTTCGTCTCTGGCACGGAAAGGTCGATCTGCCCCTTGAAAGCGGAATCGATGTCGGCGCCTGCCAGAACCGGAACGGTCTGCGTCGTGCCGATGAGCGATGGATTGTCCATCACAAGCTTACGCAACTGAATACGCACGCCGTCCGAATAGAAGCGGCCAAGATCGCGCATCGCCGGACGGTCTGTCGTGGCAACACCCAGCTTTTCAGCCAGCGCATTGCGCACCAGCAACGGATAGTTGGCCGTGATCAGCACATTCGGATCGGTCGCGCGCTTGTTGCCCGGATCGATCACGCTCTCTTCAAGCTTGACCGGCAGATAAAGCGTCGTCTGCCAGAAGGCTGTATAGCCCTTGGAGAAGACCGAGAAGAGGAGTGCGCACAGGAAGAACACGCCGATGGCAATCGCAGCAATACCGTAATAGCGGAAGCGGCGTTCGGCAGCGTAGCGGCGTTTCAGTCCGATATCGCGACGTGTCGGCTGTACCGTGGCGCCCTGGGCGTTGAAGGTCGTATCGGTCATTATTCGTACTGCTCCCGGTACTTGCGCACGATGTGCAACGCAAAGATGTTCATGATCAGCGTCAGGACGAAAAGCGTGATGCCGAGTGCAAAGGCCACCAGCGTTTGCGGCGAGTTGAACTCAAGGTCGCCGGTAAGCTGGTTGACGATCTTCACCGTGATGGTGGTCATCGCCTCGAATGGATTGATATTGATGCGCGCCGCAACACCTGCGGCCAGAACCACGATCATGGTCTCGCCGATAGCGCGGGATGCGGTCATCAGAAGCGCGCCGACAATACCCGGCAAAGCAGCCGGAAGGACCACGCGCTTGATGGTTTCAGAACGGGTTGCTCCAAGACCGAGCGAACCGTCGCGTAAGGTCCGTGGCACGGCAGTGATGATGTCGTCCGAAAGCGAGGACACAAAGGGGATCAGCATCACGCCCATGACAAGACCGGCGGTCAGAACGCTCTGCGCCATGATGAAACCCTGCCCGCCTGCAATGGCAATCGAAAGATCGCGCAGGAATGGTCCGACAGTCACAAGGGCGAAGAAACCGTAGACGATGCTGGGGATGCCGGCCAGAAGCTCGAGGACTGGCTTTACAACTGTGCGCACTCGGGGCGAAGCATATTCCGCCATATAGATTGCCGAGAAAAGCCCCACCGGAACGGCGAACAGCATGGCCACAAGCGCGATATAGAGCGTACCCGCCAGAAGCGGGATGAGACCGAACTGGCCTGTTTCACCACCCGAGCCGGCTGCGGCAAAGCGCGGGTCCCAGACAGTGCCGAAGAAGAAATCCCACGGCGAAACGGATTGGAAGAAGCTGATGGTCTGGAACAGCATCGAACAGATGATGCCGACCGTCGTCAGAATGGCGATACCGGATGCGGCGATCAGCCCCCAGAGAACGATACGCTCGACATTGTTGCGCGCGCGCATACGGCGGCTGATCGTGGAAAGGCCAAAGATCAGACCTGCGATGGCGATCACCAGAGAAACAGCGGAACCAATGGTGTGCGTCAGCGCGGTAGTCTTTTTCAGGTAGAGCGCGATCGGCACCATGTAATCCTGGCCTTCGGTCGCGAGTGCCACACCCTTGGATGCAAGAACGGCGCGAGCATCCTGATAATTTGCCGGGAAGCTTTCCAGTTCAGCAGGCGTCAGCCGTTCAAGCCCGTTGGCCAGACCGCGCACCATACCAAGCTGCAAGCTGCGATTGGTGAAAGAACCGCCCTCAATGGCGTCCGGCAAACGGGCCGTAGCACTGTGATCGAGATAGACCGACGTTCCAACAGCCCATACAGCGAGAAACAGAACCGCAGGCAATGCGGAAACGAGGAAAACCCACCAGCCATGATAATGCGGGCGGGAATGCATTTTCTCGGTCGGCGAGGCTTTTGCAGAAGCAGACTGCGCCTTGTCCAGTGCAACGGCACGCTGGCGGCCTATGAAGAATCCGATCAGCCCGATTGCAACGATACTGACGAGAACCAGAAAGAAGGACATTCAATTTCCCCGGTTGCCCTGATGAATGCGGACGGTTTTGAGGTGCAGCTTCCACCCAGGCCGTTCCACGCGGATGCGCCTGTCTTAATGCAAAGGCGCGAAAGGAGAAGAACGCGGAGATTTGTCATCCCCGCGTTCCACAGATCAAAACTTACTTCGCAGCCATCGTCTTGCCTTCGGAGAAGGCAGCACGCTGTGCTTCACGTTCTGCATCTGGAGCAGGAACGAGGCCGTATTCGGCGAGCGGGCCGTCAGGACCGATCATCTGGTCGTTCAGGAAGAACTCAACATATTCCTTCAGGCCCGGGATGACGCCGAGGTGAGCCTTCTTCACGTAGAAGAACAGCGGGCGCGACACTGGATATTCGCCCGAAGCGACGGTAGCAGCCGAAGGGGTGATGTCGTTGACGGTCGCAACTTTTAGCTTGTCTGCGTTGTTTTCGTAGAAATAGAGGCCGAAAACGCCAACGCCGGTCTTGTTCGAGTCGATACGAGCGAGAGTTTCAGCATAGTCACCGTCGATATCGACAGCCTTGCCGTCCTTGCGAACTGCGATACAGGCCGAAGCGGCAGCCTTGTCGTCGAGACCGGCCTTCTTGATTTCGTCCAGAGCGCCGGAGTGCTTGCAGCCGTCAGCAAGAACCTTTTCTTCGAAAACTTCACGGGTACCGTGCTTTTCGCCCGGAATGTAGGCGGCGATGTCCCAATCCGGAAGGTTCGGATTGACCTGGTTCCACTTGGTGTTTGGATTGTCGACCAGTTTGCCGTCTACGACCAGCTTGGCGGCCAGAGCCTTGTAGACATCTTCCGGCTTCAGCTTCCAATCCGGACCCTTTGCGTCGGTTGCGAAAACGATGCCGTCATAGCCGAAACGAACTTCCTGAACGTCCTTGACGCCAGCGTCGATGCACGACTTCAGTTCCGAGTCCTTCATGGCGCGCGATGCATTGGCGATGTCGATGGTGTTTTCGCCGACGCCCTTGCAGAATTCCTTGATGCCTGCGCCCGAGCCGCCCGATTCAACAACCGGCGTCTTGAAGTTCGGGAAGGTTTCACCGAAGGTCTCGGCGACGATCTTCGCATAAGGCAGAACGGTCGAGGAACCGGCAACCTGAATCTGATCGCGCGCCTGAGCGGCGGAAACCGACATAACGGCAGCGATGGCAAGCGCTGCGGTTGAGGAAATCATCTTGTTCATGAGCTGCGGCTCCTGTTGTAAAAGACATATGACGATGTGGCGTCGTTAGCCCTCTACGCGCTCTATATTACATTCATATGACACTATTGTTACAGGTTTGTATCAGAACCGCTTGCCATTGATTTTGTGGGGTTTTGCCGCGCCTTGAACCGGCAAATATTTCAGGCTTTAAAAATGCGGCAAACGCGCACCGAGAGCCTCGATGCCGGAAACATCGACATTGGCGAAGGCAAAGCGCAGGAAGGCTTCCTGTCCTTCACCGAAGAACCGGCCCGGCAAAGTGATGATGCCGAGCGACTTCGCAAGGCGCTCGGCAACCTCAACCGATGAGACATCCGGGTAAGGATGACGCACAAAAGCGAAATAGGCTCCGACCGCCTCCACATGCCAGCCTTTGATATTGGCCATGACTGACTGCAATGCAGAGGCGCGCCTTGCAATCTCGCCGCGATTATCATCACGCCAGCCGGTCAAAGGTTCGATAGCGCGCGCGACAGCAATCTGCGGCGCACGGCTTGCGCATATCTGCAGATTGTCCATAACTTTTGCGACGTTCTCGACCATCGCCTGGCCCGCAACAATTGCACCAAGCCGGTGTCCCGGTATGCAGAACGATTTTGAAAAGCTGTAAAGCTGGATCAGATGCGACGGCCAATCCGTCTCGTCAAACAACCGGTGCGGCGGTTCGTTGGCATCAGCCAGAAAATCGCGATAGGTCTCGTCCAGAATAAGCCATGTCCCATTGTCGCGGCACAACGCATAGATTTCCGACAACAGCCCCGCCGGATAAATCGCCCCGGTTGGGTTGTTCGGGGAAACAAGTGCCAGCGCCGTGATACCCGGACGAAGCGCAGCGCGAACGTCCTCCACGCTAGGGATGAAACCATTCCGGGCATGGCAAGGCACTGAGCCAGAAGCGATACCGAGCATGTCCAGCGATGAACGATGATTAAAATAGAACGGATCGGTGGTCAGCACCGTATCACCGCTTTGCGCCACACACATGATGGCGGCGATAAAGGCCTGATTACAACCGGATGTGATATGAACGTTGGCGGCATCGATCTGCGCGCGATAAAGCTGACCGACATGCGCCGCATAAGCCCCGCGCAAAACCTTTTCACCCTCGATCGGACCGTAACCGGCGGAAGCTACCGATCCCGCCGCCTCACCCAGAAAACGCAGCATATCGGGATGCGGAGGGTAACCGGGAACGGCCTGAGACAGATCAATAAGCGCGCCATGCGACCCGTCATAGTCCCGCGCCCAGGCCTGGACCGCCGGGATGGGCGGTGCGGAAAGGCGATTAATCAGCGGATTGATGGCAGGCATGGACATTGGCGGCTCCCCATTTCAGAGCGGTTCCAGTTAAAACGGAATCGTGGAACCGACCTATCTCTTTGTTTTTACGCATTATCCTACGCAAAACCGCTTCGCACTTTTGCTGGAAATGCTCTAATCAGCCACTCTTACCGTGATCGCTGGCGTGATTGAAGCTGTTATTCGCTTGGACGCGAAAGCACGTAAGCTGCGGACCCGAGCATGAAGATCGTTACTGCTGTTGCCAGCAGCCAGCCAGGCTTCGCCCCCCACCAGAACAAGCCATAGCCAACCGTCATGCCGATACAGGCATAAAGCTTCGCGCGCGGCGGAATGGCTCCGCGATCACGCCATTTGATGACGAGTGGACCGAAACGCTGATCGGCAAGCAAGCGCGCTTCAAGCTTTGGGGATGATCGTGCAAAGAACCACGCGGCAAAAATGATGAAGATCGTAGTTGGCATGACCGGCAGGAACGCGCCAATAATGCCAAGCCAAAGCATGAGAAAGCCGAGGCAAAGATAGAGTATCCGCTTGCTCGCTGAAATTGTTGGCGACACGGCTTCGGTTCTGTCTTTTTCGGGGTGGTCCTGCATGGTTTTCCATCGTCTGATCTGGATGTTTATAGCAGGATTCTAGCGGCTTCGTGCAGGCTCTCGGCGGTCAAAGAAACGTCATCCCACGGCCTTTCCACCCCTGTGGATAACTTTTTGAGATTGGTAAGGAATTGTGAAACACAGTCATAAATTGCAATTTTGCCCCCGAAATGCCTTATTTCGTCAACTTTGCTGATGAAGCTGAAAACTTGCCCTACAAATAAAAATTGCAAACCGGGTTCTTTCAATCTGGAACCAGGCAAGCAGCTTTTCTTGCAATCGGTACGCGAAAACAAGGCACGGCAAAGGCTTGCCGCAGATTCCTAACGAATCGTAAACAGCTTTACAGCAACGCAGCCAACTCTTTCCTAATATTCCTTGGTTATGTTTATATCTTTAAGTAAACAACGTTCAGTATAGGATGATTTTCCCGGTACGATATAGATTCAATTATCGCATAATGTTCTCATTCGAACCACGTCAGCGCCACATTTAGATTCCAGTTCGCAATTGTCTTTCTCAGCGACAACTGTGGGACACCCCGTTAACAACTAGTGGATCTGGCATGACTTTCAAGACCCGTATGGCTATGCTTGCCGTTGCGGCAACCGGTCTTCTCGCGGCCACCGCAATCGAGGCTTCAGCACAGCAATGCGGCGGTGCCTCCTGGTACGCCCTCACTTCCCGTACGGCTTCGGGTGAACGTATGAACCCATCCGGCCTGACCGCAGCGCACCGCACCCTGCCGCTTGGCAGCAAGGTCAAGGTTACCAATCAAAGAAACGGCAAGTCGCTCGTCGTGCGCATCAATGATCGCGGCCCGTTCATCAAGGGACGCGTTCTGGACCTGTCGAAAGGTGCCGCAGGCCGGCTTGGCTTCATCGGCGCAGGACACACCAAGGTCTGCTTTACGCCGCTTTGATTTCGACGAAGCTTCGCCCGACTGCGGGATATGGAGCATTTCCGGTCCAAGTTCGATCGTTGGAAATGCTCCATCGAATTGTTTGCGGCATGTCCTTGCCCCAAGACCGGCTCCCACTTTTGGGCGACATGCCTATTTCCGGTCCAGCCGGTCGGTGAACCAGCGGGTCAGCTTGATCCAGACCTCGTCCTTTTCGGCGGCATCCTCGATCCCGTGTTCAAGATTGGGATTATCGTTGACCTCGATCACCACCACGCCGTCGTCCGTTTCCTTGAGATCGACGCCATAAAGTCCGTCGCCAATGCAGCGTGCCGCGCGCAGCCCGGTTTCCAGAACCGACGGCGGCGCGTCGCCCAGCGCATAGGAACGAAACCCGCCTTCCAGGGGCTTGCCGCCCGTATCGTGCTTGACGATCTGCCAATGGTTCTTGGCCATCATGTACTGACAGATGAAAAGCGGCTTGCCATCAAGAACGCCGACCCGCCAGTCGAACTTCGTCGGCATGTATTTCTGCGCCAGCAGGAGATCGCTATCCTCCAGCCATAAAGTGGCAAGCGCTTTCAGTTCGGCAAAATCCTTCACCTTCTTCACACCGCGCGAAAATGACGAATCCGGTATCTTGATCACCATCGGAAAGCTGAGCACATCGGCAGCGCGCTCCAGGTCCTCCTCACCTGCAATCATCACCGTCGGCGGAACCGCCACGTCGTTCGCCTGCATCAATTCGTGCAGATAAACCTTGTTGGTGCAACGGATCATGGAAATCGGATCATCAATCACCGGCATGTTTTCCTGCTGCGCCCGCCGGGCGAAACGGTAGGTGTGATTGGAGATCGATGTCGTCTCGCGAATGAATAGTGCGTCAAAATTGGCAAGCCGCGGCAGATCACGCTTGCCGATTGGCTCTACTTCCACTCCGAGCCGGGCTGCGATTCTTGCCCAATGCTTCAGCGTCGAGACGGTAGACGGCGGCATGGCCTCCTTCGGATCGCACAGAGTTGCGAAGGAATAGCGAGCCGGAACCTTTGGGCGTGCGGCGCGCCACTCACGCTGGGTATAGCGATCAAGCGCGTCCTCGAAGCGTTCCTTCTGCATTTTGGTAAACTTGGTGATATTCGCAAAGCCGATCTTCTGGATGCGCGCCCATTCACCGGGTTTGACCGTGACTTCCAGCGACGGCGCACGAAACCAGTCGAACAGCAGCCGTCCAAACCGTTCAAACTCGGGATTATCGGCAAGGCCAAAATGCACATGGATCGTTTCCGGTGCTTTTTCCGGATGCTTGCCGAGCGCCTTGTTCAGCATGTCTTCCAGTTCCGGAATAGCGTTTTCATAAAGCCGCCGTTCCGACAGATCGATCATCGTTTCCACGGAAGGGATGATGCGATGCCCTCGCGCTTCAGCCAGAAGCGAAGCGTAATAGCCACGGCTTTGATAGGCGTAGGAGCGCGACAGGTTGATGATGCGTGGGCGCAGCTGTCCGTTGAAGAGCGCGGGATGCGCGAGATAGTCGCGCGTGGTCATGACCTTGTGTGGCGTGGCCCCATTGTCGATATCCGAGAGGCGCCCTACCAGAATGACGCAGATCGTCATCAGTCCGTCCTTTTTTCCAGAATAACGGCTGCCCTGAGTCCATCACTGCCGAACCGTGCGATGCGGTCGAAAATGTGAAAGGGAACAGGGACATTTGCAGCATCGGCAATGGTTTCGCCGAGCTCTTCCTCCACCCAGGGGTCGTGAATGAGAATATGCCGCCCGTCTTCACCATGGGCGAGGACCCAGTGCGGCACTTTCTTGCCGAACATATGATAACCGCTGACCAGCACGATCACTGCCGCCCCACGGCGCAAGGCAGCCAGAATATCGTGCAAGGTGAAACCACGATAGTCCACCGGAATAGCATAGGCTTCCGTGCGCTGGCGAAAATCGGTCTGCGCCAGTTGCATGACCTTGCGTTTTTCTTCCGAACGCACCGATTGCAGGAAAAGCATGTCCTCGATGGACACGATGATCGAAGCTTTGAGACCGCGTTCGTGTGCAGCAACTGCAAGCCCGAACGGCTCACATCCGCCTGGCCCCGACATCATATAGATCGTGGTCGCATCGCGCCAAAGGCGAACTTCCAACACGGGATCAAGCCGCGTCTCTTGATTGTGCCGGGCAAGCACCATCATCAGGCAGGCTGCACCGCAGGTAAAATCGGTCGTCTGCTCGTAATATGGAAAAGCTGTGACGGGCGAAATGTCACCGCGAACCGTCTTCTCAAAACGCAGCGCATCCGAATGGTCAGCATAATAGTCGAGATAGCGTCCGATGGGGCGGTAACCGTGCCGCTTGTAGAGCGCGATGGCGCGTTCGTTGTCCTCGCGTACCTCCAGCCGCAGTAACGGGCGGTCGTGGTCGTAGGCTGCCGTTTCCGCCGCCTGCAACAGGAGAGAGCCAATGCCTTTGACCTTGGCCTCCGGGTCGACGGCTATCGAATAAAGCCTAGCAAGCGCGGTGCCATGACGAAACAGGATCATCGCATAGCCGATGACTGTTCCGCCCATCGTTGCGACAATGGTTTCTGCGGTCGGTCGCGCAATAAGGGCGCGAAATGAACGGCGGGAAATCCGGTCTGTCTCGAAACAGCGCTCTTCGATGCGCAGGAGCGCATCTATGTCGCCTGCCGTGGCCTTGCGCGTCGTTGCGCCTGTCATCTTTTGGCCTTTGCAAAGGGATCGTTACGATCCGGTCGACACCAACATTGGCTTATTCGAGGCAAAAGACAAGCGCCCGGACCGTGGCAAAATTATGAGTGATTTTCACCGCCCGATTGGTTCCGCACAGCCGCAAAATTCAATCAATAATTGTATTCTCTGGAATTACCCGCATTAACCATTAATTAAGAAGTCAGACAATCCCAAGGCGAACCGAATTGACTCCAGAGTATTTCAGACATTAACGTTTCGTTAATAAATGAGTAACTGGCGAGAGCCAAAGGGCGTTGAGTATGTTTTGCGTTGTTCGCTCGACCACAAAGATTATGGCAGCCGCCGGTTTCGCAGCTTCGCTGCTGATGGCAAGCTTTGGTGCGCAAGCCGCCTCCGGTGACTTCATGCAGACCGGCAAGCTGACCTCGCAGCCGATCGGACATTATGAATTCTGCAAGCGCGAAGCAAAGGAATGCGGCATCACGAGCCGTGACACCCGCGCACTGCAACTCAACCATTCAAACTGGCAGCGCATCATCGAAATCAATCTTTCGGTCAATGAGCGCATCAAACCGATGACCGACATGGAAATCTACGGCGTCGAGGAATACTGGGCTTACCCGACGACCGTTGGCGACTGCGAAGACTACGTTCTGCTGAAACAGCGCGAATTGCAGAAGGCTGGCATTCCGATCACCGATCTTCTGATCACCGTCGTTCGCAAGCCGGACGGCGAAGGGCACGCGGTCCTCACGGTTCGCACGGATCGCGGCGACTTCGTGCTCGACAACCTGACCGATGAAGTCATGCGCTGGAACGAGACCGACTATACCTATCTGAAGCGTCAGGCAGCGAACGATACCGGTCGCTGGGTCACCATCGAAGGCCCGGATAATCTCCTCGTAGGCTCCGTACGCTGACATCGAGACCTCCCCGTTTGTTTTTGAAAATGTCCCGGAATGTGCTATTCATTCCGGGTCTAAAAAGGAGAGGTCGGTGCGGTTAGCCCGATCCCCGTTACAAAGCGGGTCCTGGCCTTCGCGATTGCTTTCATTTCGGCAGATGCGTCGAGTCCCTTGACCTTTCACTCTGATGCAATGGTGCATTTGAGAACAAAAGGTCTTGGTTATGAAACAGCAAATCTCCGTCATTACGCTTGGTATCGCCGATCTTGAGCGCTCACGTCGTTTTTACGCCGAGGGCTTCGGCTGGGTCCCGGTTTTCGAGAATGAAGAAATCATCTTCTATCAGATGAACGGTTTCGTCCTCGGAACCTTCCTGAAAGCTTCGCTCGAAACCGATATGAACCGCAAAGGCCTCCAGCAGCCCGGCGCATTTTCCCTTGCACATAACGTGAAACTGAAATCGGATGTCGTGCCACTGATGGACCGGTTGGTTGGAGCTGGTGGCAAGCTGGTGCGTTCGGCTGACGCTCCGAACCATGGTGGTTTTCGCGGCTATGTCGCCGATCCTGACGATCACGCCTGGGAAATTGCCTGGAACCCGGCCTGGGCCATCGATGAGAATGGCTTTGTAACATTCGGAATATAAACTGATGGGCTGGTAACAGGGCGCTAAACGCGCCCTGTTGTTTATAAACACACGACTATTGGCGGCAGCGCATGACAAAAATCTATTTCATTTCACATCCGGAAGTCGTGATCGATCCCGCAAAGCCCATTCCATCGTGGAACCTCTCTGAGCATGGCATTGAACGGATGCGTTCCTTTGCCAGCCAACCGGAACTGCAATCGATCACATTGATCTGGTCCAGCACGGAAACAAAGGCAATTGAAGCGGCTGAAATTCTGGCGGGTGCTTTAAGAGTCAATCCGTTGACCGACAATCGCTTCAACGAAATCGATCGAAGCGCCACCGGCTTCCTGCCCGCCGAACAACACGAGATTATCGCCGACAGGTTCTTTTCAGCCCCCGAAACAAGCATTTGCGGGTGGGAGCGGGCCGTTGACGTCCAGCAACGCATTGTGGAAGGCTTCGGAGCCGTGAGGCGGCCTGGCACCTCTGGCGATATCGCTATCGTCGGCCATGGCGGCGCCGGTACGTTGCTTCTCTGCTTTCTTGCCGGACTTCCGATCAGCCGTCAGCATGACCAGCCTTTTCAGGGGCATTACTGGTGTTATTCAAGCGAGGACAATGCTGTCCTTCATCACTGGAAGCCGATAGCGCCACGCTGACCAGCTTCCAATGATAGCTTATACTGCGGAGACCAGCCTTTCCGCGCCTATGCGATAGGATATGGCACTGGCCAGGTGGATGCGACCGACCTTGTCGCTGGCGTCCAGATCGGCCAGCGTGCGGGCAACTTTCAGAATGCGATGATAAGCGCGAGCGGAAAACCGCATCTGTTCGCTCGCGTCGCGCAAAAGCTTGAGGCCTGCCGCATCCGGCTCAGCGACTTCCTCTATAAGTTTCGCCGAACAATAGGCATTGGTCATGGACGGTTCCAGACCGAGGGCTGAATAACGCTGGGTCTGGATCGAGCGGGCACGTGCGACGCGTTGCGCAACCGTTTCGCTCGTTTCAGACCGGGATGACTTGATGAGATCGAAAGCAGAGACGGCGGGCATATCCACTCGCAAGTCTATACGGTCGAGAAGCGGGCCTGAAATACGCGCCTGATAATCGGCCTGACAACGGGGCCCCCGCGCGCAGACATGACCGGGTTCGCCCGCCATACCACAACGGCAGGGATTCATGGCGGCGATCAGTTGAAAGCGCGCCGGATAGCTGGTGCGATGATTGACGCGTGCAATGAGACATTCGCCGGTTTCAAGTGGCTGACGCAAGGAATCCAGCACCTGTGGCGAGAATTCCGGAAACTCGTCCAGAAACAACACACCGTTATGCGCAAGCGATACCTCGCCCGGACGCGCACGCAGTCCACCGCCGACCATTGCCGCCATCGAGGCCGAATGATGCGGCGCCCGGAACGGACGTCGATCTGACAGTTTTCCACCCGAAAGCTCACCCGCAATCGAGGCGATCATCGATACGTCCAGCAATTCGCGCGGAGAAAGGCGAGGCAGAATGGATGGCAATCGCTGAGCAAGCATGGACTTGCCTGATCCCGGCGGTCCGACGAGCAGCAGATTGTGATTGCCTGCAGCGGTGATTTCGAGCGCTCGCTTGGCGGTCTCCTGCCCCTTGATATCGGCAAGGTCGAGTTCCGCTTCACCGGAAATCCGCATGGATGGTTCCGGCCGGGTCAAAACCTGCGTGCCGCGAAAATGGTTGGCAAGGGCGATCAGGCTGCGCGGAGCCAAGATATCAATGTCCGCACCCGCCCAGGCTGCCTCTGGCCCACACGCATAAGGGCAGATGAGCCCCTTCTCGTCCCGGTTCGCACCGATTGCAGCAGGCAGGACGCCTGCCACCGGCGTTATCGAACCATCGAGCGATAGTTCACCCAGAACGAGATAGGACTGGATCGCATCCGCCGGAATGGCGCCGATTGCCGCCATAAGCCCAACAGCAATGGGCAAATCGTAATGCGATCCTTCTTTCGGCAGGTCGGCAGGCGCCAGATTGACCGTTACCCGCTTGGTCGGCATGGAAAGGCCCGAGGCGTGCAATGCCGCCTGCACCCGCTCACGGCTTTCCGCCACGGCCTTGTCTGGCAGGCCGACGATGGACATGCCCATCTTGCCCGGCGCAACCATCACCTGCACATCAACTGGCACAGCTTCTATGCCTTGAAAAGCAACCGTTCCAACCCGCGCGACCATATGCCCCCGCTCGCCACGCAATACATCTCTTAAGTGAGTAAAAACTCAAATACAACTTAGAGAGTTAAGCACGGACGAGCGGCAAGTTCAAGAACGTTAAGAGAACAAATTTGGGTCTGCTCCTACCGCTTGGCTTCGACCGCATCCCAGAACAGGGCCGCAATGTTGGTCCCGTCGAAACGCTGGATTTCGCGGATACCAGTCGGAGAGGTAACGTTGATTTCGGTCATGTAATCGCCAATCACATCGATGCCAACCAGGATGAAGCCACGCTCCTTCAACGATGGGCCAATACGTTCGCAAATCTCGCGTTCCCGCGGCGTAAGCTTGCTCTGTTCGGCACGCCCGCCAACATGCATGTTGGAACGGGCATCGGTTTCCGACGGCACACGATTAATCGCGCCGACGGGTTCGCCATCGATCAGAATGATGCGCTTGTCACCAGCGCGCACGTCTTTCAGATAGCGCTGCACGATGAACGGCTCCTTGAAGAGCTGGCCGAACATTTCCAGAAGCGAGGTCAGGTTACGGTCACCATCGGCCAGATGGAAAACGCCCGCGCCGCCATTACCGTAAAGCGGCTTCAAAATGATGTCGCCGAACTCGCGACGGAAATCCATGACTTCCTGCGGGTCCTTGGTGATGAGTGTTTCCGGCATCAGGTCAGGAAACTCTGTCACGAAGATTTTTTCGGGACTGTTGCGCACCCAGGCCGGATCATTGACCACCAGCGTCTTCGGGTGAATCCGCTCCAGAAGATGGGTTGTGGTAATGTAGTTCATGTCGAAGGGCGGGTCCTGACGCAGAAGAACCACATCCATTTCCGACAGGTCACGGCGGATCGGTTCGCCCAGCGTATAGTGATCGCCCTTGACGTCGCGCACTTCCATCTTTTCCAGGCGGGCGGAAACGACGCCGTCACGCATCGAAAGCCGGTCCGGCGTATAATGGTAAAGCTCATGACCGCGCTTCTGCGCCTCCAGCGATAGGGCGAATGTGGTGTCGCCTGCAATGTTCACCGTGCTGATATGGTCCATCTGGACCGCGACTTTGAGAGCCATGATTTCCTCGCGATTCGAAGTTGCGGGAAATCTAAAACGGAATGACCAGGCAACATAGTCCTTTCTCTCAATCCGTCCTCGGGCGTTGGTTGTGTACTTACAATGCTTGAAGTTGAACTGGATCAGCTTTCATCCGTTGATTATGCTGGATGCAATCGCTTCGGGCGTCTCGGGAGGAAAAAGTGACCGTCGTTAAAACTACCCTGTTTGCCGACCATGTAGCAGAACTGGGCGAAGGCCCCGGCTATGACCCCTTGAGCGGAAATGTCTGGTGGTTCGATATACTCGGCCAGAAACTGATCGAGAAGAACTGGGAAAGCGGTAAAATCAACGTCCATGCGCTGGGCATGAAGGCCAGCGCCCTTGCCGTCATCGATCGCGACCGGCAGTTGATCGTCAGCGAACACGGGCTGTTCATTCGCGAGCGCGCCAATGGGCGATTGACCCTTCATCATCCACTTGAAGCCGAGAATGAAGTCACCCGCTCCAATGATGCGCGCGTGCATCCATCGGGATCGTTCTGGATCGGCACGATGGGTAAAAAAGCCGAAACCGATGCCGGGTCGATCTGGTGGTATCGCGAAGGCCAGGTGAAAAAGCTGTTTTCCGGCATCACGATCACCAATTCGATCTGCTTTTCTCCTGATGGCAAGGTCGCTTATTTCGCCGATACTGATCGCAATATCATCTGGCGTGTCGACACGGACCCCGAAACCGGATTGCCGATATCCGACAAAAGCGTCTTCCATCACCGCGTCGAAGACGGCGGTGTCGATGGCTCGGTTGTTGATGCGGAAGGTACGCTGTGGAATGCCTGCTGGGGGGGCAGTTCGATCAATGCCTATTCACCGCAAGGCCGCCTGATCCGCTCAATTTCGCTGCCGGTCCGCCAGCCATCATGCCCCGCTTTCGTCGGACCGGATGCCACGGTGATGATCGTGACCAGCGCCAATGAAGGTCTCGACGAGGAGGCCCGTCTTGCCGATCCCCATGCCGGAAAAGTGCTGCTGCTCGATCTGACGCTTGCCGGACGGCATGATCCGCCGGTCCGGCTCTAAACAGCAAATGAAAAAGGGCCCCTGCGGGCCCTTTGATTTTAGATACCTTCAACGATGACGATTTCACCATCCGCAACCGTCTGGCGGATCGCCTTCGCCGCCTGATATTCGGGCGAATTGTAGCAATCGAGCGCGTGCTGCATGGTCTCGAATTCGATGATCACATTGCGGGCACGACCCCGTCCCTCGACTGCGTCTGTCTTGCCGCCACGCGCAATGAAATTTGCACCATAACGCTCGAACGCAGGTTTTGCGGTCGAAACGTAATCCTTGTATCGCTCGGGATCACGAACATCCACGCGGGCAATCCAGTAGGCTTTGGTCATGCTGTTTCCTCCACTAGCTATTTGATAGAACGGAACGCATTTCATCGAGAATGGCAAGGGCTGCTGCCTTACGATCAACTGCGCCGACAATCGGGCGAGCGACGACCAGATGGCTGGCTCCGGCTTTCAAGGCATCCGCAGGGGTCATGACCCGCTTCTGGTCGCCCTTTTCCGAACCGGCGGGGCGAATGCCCGGCGTGACGATGGCCATGTCCGGGCCAACCGCCTGACGGATAGCGGCCGCTTCAATGGCGGAAGCAACGATGCCCCCCATACCCGCCTCCCGTGCCTGACGGGCTCGTTTCAGCACCAGCGTTTCCGCATTGTCGGAATATCCGGCTTCCCGCAGATCGTCATTATCCATCGAGGTCAGAACCGTCACGCCCAGGAGGCAGAGGTCCGATCCTCTGGCGGCTTCCACCGCTGCCCGCATCGCTTTCGGATAAGCATGAAGCGTGAGCATGGACACGCCCATCTTCGCGACATTCTCGACACCCTTGGCAATGGTGTTGTCGATATCGAGCAACTTCATGTCGAGGAAGACTTTCTTCTTCGCCGCCACGAGGCTTTTTGCGAAGTCGAGTCCACCTGCAAAAACCAGCTGATAGCCGATCTTGTAGAAGGAAACGGCATCGCCCAGCTCTTCGACCACCTTTTCCGCTTCGGCAATGGTCGGCACGTCGAGGCCCACGATCAAGCGCCCAGATGCATCCCCGGGCGCTTGATCGCGCAAATCTGTCGTCGTCATGAGAGTCTCCGTGGTGATTTTTACTCTCTTCGCACAACAGGACCCGTTACGAAAGAGACGGAATCAGCTTTTTGCTTCTTCCACCCGTGCGATGAGGCTGCGGCAGACAGCAGAAAGCATTCTGGCGCTGCGTTCTTCTTTCAGCGTTCCATCGTCATTGAACGCTACCGATGCGTGACCGACCGAACATTGCTCGGTGACGATCTGCACGCCGACATTCATCAGAACAGCACGCAAATGATAAAGTCCGCGCATACCGGCGAACATGCCGTCGGAGCTGGAACACAGGCCGACGGTCAGGCCAGCATAGGGTCTGAACGGCTTGTCTCCATCCCTTGAAATGCGGCTGACCCAATCAATGGTGTTTTTCAGAAGCGGCGGGATCGATGCATTATATTCCGGCGAGCAGATCATCAGGCCATCCTGTTCGGCGAACAGGCGACCGAGCTTCATGGCGTTCTCCGGAACACCATGCTCGTTCTCCAGATTCTGGTCCATGATCGGCAGAGGATAGTCGGCAAGCGTGATGCGCGTGACCTCAGCACCCTGCGTCCGCAATTCCTTTTCGGCGGCATCCGCCATATGGCCGGAAAAAGCACCGATACGAACCGAACCTGCGAAGACGAGAATACGTGCAGTCATGAAAAGCCTCGTGCGAAACTAGAGCATTTCCTGTTTTGATTGAATCATTAGAAATGCTCTATCTGTTTGTTTTTACGCATGTCTTTATCCCGAAACCGGTTCCCACTTTCAGGAGACATGCTCTAGACCAAAGGGCTGCGATAAACCCAAAGCTGCGCCGGAGGCACATTGCGCACCACGAAATCATAGTGCTGGACGGTATAATTGCCGCGACCGGCGGGAACCGGCGGCAAGGGACCATAGGTGATCTGCATCAAAGGCCGCCCGCGTGGAATGCGTGAAAGCAGGCTTTCCACGAGCTGGATGCGCCCGTCCATGGGGAAATTGAGCATCGGCACAGCGGAGATGATGCAATCGAATTTCTGGTCCTTCTTCTCACCCAAAGCACTGTCGAGGTCGAATGCATCGCCCTGAATGATATTGACCTCTGGAAAGATCGTGTTCAGGTGATCCACGAAATCCTGCGAATATTCGATGGAATAGAGGTCGGCAGGTTTTACGCCCAGTTTCAGGATCGCCTTGGTGATGACGCCCGTGCCCGGTCCAAGTTCCAGAACCGGAAGGCCGGAGCCGGTATCGATGACGCTGGCCATACGGCGCGCTGTAATGGAACTCGTCGGCAAAATAGCGCCGACCGCTTTTGGCCCGTCTATCCATCCCTTGAAAAAACGGATCTCCTCATCGAACTTAGCGGCCAGTTTCCTGCCGAGCTGTCCTGCCATTCTCGCTGCTCCCATTGTCGTTATTGGACAAGTTTATGCCGCTTTGAATTCCCTAAGCAAGGCGGGAATAAGGAAAAGAACAAAAAAGGGAGCCTTGCGGCTCCCTTTTTATTCTCCGATACCTTCGAAGAATTCTTTCATCCTTGAGAAGAACCCCGCTGATTTCGGGCTATTCTCCTGCGAGGAAAGTTTTTCGAACTCTTCCAGCAGTTCACGCTGGCGTTTGGACAAGTTTTGCGGCGTCTCAATATCGATCTGTATATAAAGATCGCCTACAGCGGCCTGACGCAGAACCGGCATGCCCTTGCCCTTGAGGCGGAACTGCTTGCCATTCTGCGTGCCGTCCGGAACCTTTACCCGTGTCTGCGTGCCATCGAGCGTCGAGACTTCGAACTGGCCACCAAGGGCTGCCGTCGTCATCGAGATCGGCACCTTGCAATAAAGGTCGGAGCCGTCGCGTTGGAAGAACTCGTGCGGCTTGACCGAAAGGAAAATGTAGAGGTCGCCTGCCGGGCCGCCGCGCATACCTGCCTCGCCTTCACCGGCAAGACGAATACGGGTGCCATCCTCAATACCTGCCGGAATATTGACCGACAGCGACCGTTCCTGCGTGACGCGGCCCTGGCCATGGCACTTGCCGCAAGGATCCTTGATTATCTGTCCGCGACCGTTACAGGTCGGGCAGGTGCGCTCCACCGAGAAGAAGCCCTGTGCAGCGCGAACCCGGCCCGAACCGGAACACATGGTACAGGTGGTCGGCTGGGAGCCGGCCTTTGCGCCGGAGCCAGAACATTCGTCGCAAGTGATGGAGGTTGGAACGCGGATCTGCGCGGTCTTGCCCGCATAGGCTTCTTCCAGCGTCACTTCCATATTGTAGCGAAGATCTGCGCCGCGTTCGCGTCCGCCACTGGAGCGACGGCGACCGCCGCCCATCATCTCGCCAAAAATGTCTTCGAAGATATCGGCAAAACCACCGGCACCGCCAAAGCCGTTACCGAAACCACCACCCATGCCGCCATTTTCAAAGGCTGCGTGGCCGAACCGGTCATAGGCGGCACGCTTCTGCGGGTCCTTCAGCGTTTCGTAAGCCTCGCCAATTTCCTTGAACTTGCGCTCAGCTTCCGGATTATCCGGATTGCGATCCGGATGATATTCCATGGCGAGTTTGCGAAAGGCTGTTTTCAGCGTCTTGTCGTCTGCTGTTCTTTCAACACCCAGAGCTTCGTAGTAGTCGATCTTCATCAGTTCGTTATCCCGGCGACAGGAACGCGCCTTTTGCTTTCACGGACATCGTATCCCGAAACCGGTCCCCAGATTCGTGCGACACGCCCCAAAGCGTTCAAACTTGTCAGGGGCCAGCGTTTCCAATTGTTCATCTATCGAAGCGCCTTCCGACCCATGCGTCAGAGCGGCACTCCGGGTTTCAGCATCAATACCCACTTTGCCCGAAACCGTCTCATGCTTTTCAAGATGTATGCAGGCCAGAGCGATTTTTCAAATGGAGGCGGATATGCCCGATACTTCCATCGGCTTTTTCACCGACACCGGCCAATATGCAGGCTTATACAAAACCTGCGAATATGAACATCTCAAAAATTGGCAAAAGCCCGGGGCAGAACCCCGGGCTTGAGCGTATTGAGCCTAAAATTACGACTTCTTCTTGTCGTCGTCGATTTCTTCGTAATCGGCGTCGACAACATCGTCGTTCGAAGCAGCTTCTTCGCTACCACCGGCAGAACCGGTTTCAGCGGCCTGAGCGGCCTCATACATGGCCTGACCAAGCTTCATGGAAGCTTCGGCGAGCGTCTGCGTCTTGGCCTTGATGTCCTCGGCATCCTCGCCTTCAAGCGAGGTCTTGAGGCTTGCGAGAGCATCCTCAATGGCCTTCTTGTCGTCAGCCGAAACCTTGTCGCCATATTCGCTCAGCGACTTTTCGGTCGAATGAACGAGGCTTTCGCCCTGGTTCTTGGCTTCAACGGCATCACGACGCTTCTTGTCAGCTTCGGCATTCGCCTCGGCGTCCTTGACCATCTTTTCGATGTCGGCATCGCTCAGACCACCAGATGCCTGAATGCGGATCTGGTGTTCCTTGCCGGTGCCCTTGTCCTTGGCCGTCACGTTGACGATACCGTTGGCGTCGATGTCGAAAGTCACTTCGATCTGCGGCACGCCACGCGGTGCGGGCGGAATGCCGACGAGGTCGAACTGGCCAAGCATCTTGTTGTCGGCAGCCATTTCACGCTCGCCCTGGAAGACGCGGATCGTCACGGCCGACTGATTGTCTTCGGCGGTGGAGAAGGTCTGCGACTTCTTGGTCGGGATCGTGGTGTTGCGTTCGATCAGTCGCGTGAACACGCCGCCCAGCGTTTCGATACCCAGCGAAAGCGGGGTTACGTCGAGCAGCAGAACGTCCTTGACGTCGCCCTGCAGAACGCCTGCCTGAATTGCCGCGCCCATGGCGACGACTTCATCCGGATTGACGCCCTTGTGCGGCTCCTTGCCGAAGAAGGCCTTCACGACTTCCTGAATCTTCGGCATGCGGGTCATGCCGCCGACCAGAATAACTTCGTCGATTTCGCCAGCCTTGAGACCAGCATCCTTCAGTGCTGCCTTGCAAGGTTCGATGGTGCGCTGGACGAGATCGTCGACCAGGCTTTCGAACTTGGCGCGCGACAGCTTGATGGCAAGGTGCTTCGGACCGGTCTGGTCAGCCGTGATGAACGGCAGGTTGACTTCAGTCTGCTGCGAGGACGACAGTTCGATCTTTGCCTTTTCGGCAGCTTCCTTGAGGCGCTGCAGAGCGAGCTTGTCGTTCTTGAGGTCGATGCCACTTTCCTTCTTGAACTCGGAGACGAGGTATTCGACCAGACGCATGTCAAAGTCTTCACCGCCGAGGAAGGTGTCGCCGTTGGTCGACTTCACTTCAAAGACGCCGTCACCGATTTCGAGAACCGAGACGTCGAAAGTGCCGCCGCCAAGGTCATAAACAGCGATGGTCTTGCCATCGTTCTTGTCCAGACCGTAAGCGAGCGCAGCAGCAGTCGGCTCGTTGATGATACGCAGCACTTCGAGACCGGCGATCTTGCCGGCATCCTTGGTTGCCTGGCGCTGAGCGTCGTTGAAGTAGGCCGGAACGGTGATAACCGCCTGCGTGACCGTTTCGCCGAGATAAGACTCGGCGGTTTCCTTCATCTTCTGAAGGATCATCGCAGAAACCTGCGACGGGGAATATTTCTTGCCGTGGACTTCAACCCAGGCGTCGCCATTGTCGCCCTTGACGATCTGGTACGGAACCAGGTCCTTGTCCTTGGTTACCATCGGGTCGTCAAAGCGGCGGCCGATCAGGCGCTTGACCGCAAAAATGGTACCTTCCGGATTGGTGACGGCCTGACGCTTTGCAGGCTGGCCGATGAGACGTTCGTCACTGTCGGTGAATGCAACGATCGAAGGGGTCGTACGCGCACCCTCGGCATTTTCGATGACCTTCGCGCTTTTGCCGTCCATGACGGATACGCAGGAGTTGGTCGTTCCCAGATCGATACCAATAACTTTAGCCATATTTCTCTCCATTCAGCAAACCGCCGAGACCTCTACCGAGCGTTCCATGGGCGGTTCCTATCGGTTTCACAATGCGCTTTTCACGATGCTTGTCCGAAAACCAGACCGGTTTCCAGACGCACATCAATGCCCTGTGCGAGGCGTATATAAGAAACGCGGTTTTTTACTGCAAGTCACAACAGCCAAGCTGGGGCAGATTCAGCACCCGGAAACACTGACAGGGACCTATCAACGTACGAAATAGGGGCAGCAGCTGCACAAGATAGTGCGCGTGGGCCATCATACCATAGCCGATCCGCCGTCTTTTGCCGCACGGTAGATCGCATCGATGAATTTCTGGTTCGCCTTCGAGTTTTCAAGCGAGAAAAGCCGTGCATCCCTGTCACCCTGCGTGGCACGCACAAAGCTTTCCGCCTGAAGCTGATAATGATTGGCCTCACCGAACGACCATTCCGTTGCCTTGGTGTGGCCGGCGTCGAAAAGTGCGATGCTGCCATGACCATATTTGCCGGTATTGAATGGCGCGTAGACTTCAATGAAGCCCTTGTCGCCATGGAAAACCATCATCTGCCGAGCACCAAGCTGAGTCGCGATATAAAAGGTCAGGTCAAACCCGTCGAATCGGGCCGAAACATTAGCATAACGGTCGGTACCGAAAGCGGGATCGTATTCCACCGATGCCTGAACCGATACCGGCTCCAGACCGGTGACCATGCGTGTCACCACGGTCGGGTAGACGCCAATATCCGGCAGGGCGCCACCGCCCAGTTCCGGCTGGTTGCGCATATTGCCCGGATCGACATTGAAATAGGAAAAAGCACCCTGCACATGGCGGAGCCTACCGATAGCGCCTTCGGCCAGAAGTTCCTGCAACTTGATCCACTGCGGATGGTAATAGACCATGAAGGCTTCAGCGATAGTGACCTTGTGCTTGTCACGTGCGGCGATGAGCTGATCGATATCGTCGGCCTTGAGTGCAATCGGCTTTTCGCACAGGACATGCTTGCCCGCTTCAGCCGCCTTAAGGCTCCATTCTATGTGCTGTGAGGTTGGCAGCGGTATATAGACGCCATCAATGGCATCGCTTGCCAGAAGCTCTTCATAGGAACCGAATGCCAGCGGCGCGCCGAAACGGTCGGCGACGGAGCGCGCACGCGACAGGTCGCGGCTTGCAATGGCATGAACAACGCCATTTTCGGATGCGCAAAGCGCTGGAATCACCTGCGTGACGCCGATCTTGGCAGTTGAAAGGATACCCCAACGAAACATGCTGTTCCCTCTTTTATTCAAAGCAAAAATCCAGACTCATTGCGGCGTGTCCCAGTCCTGAACTCGCAGTTCCGGCCAGAATTTGAGCGCACGGGCTGCCTTGATCTCGTGCGTTTCGCGATTATCGATGGCACGATTGGGACGAATGCGAAATGAAAAAATATCATCGAAGCCGAAAGGGGCGTGGATGAGTAGTTCATCCTCCGTCGCTTCGCCGTCTTTTGCCAGCCGCGCGCCCACGCAATGGGCGATCGTCGAATAACGTTCTATCGATTCGGTTGCAGAGCGAAGCGGCGCATAGGGCTGTCCGAAGCGTTTTTCGAACCACAGATGCACCCGCGCCTGATTGCGAACCTGCACCGGAAGCGGAAAGTCGCGGAAGACGCCAGCCCCACGGGTGATAACCGCGTCCTCTGCCTCCCAGGAAAGATCGCTGCCGTCGAAATAGATAATATCGAGATCCTTGATCCCGTGCAGGACCGGCCTCCCGGTCAGCCGGTTCCAGATGGTGTTATAGAGCGCGCCTGAAACGAGCCAGAAATCGGACGCTTCCCCGGCCAGTTCATGCAACCGATGCAGCGCATCCATCAGCAGCGGGCTTTCCAGAATCATCTGTGAAAAGATATCCCGCTGCTGTGCGAGCGGCAGACCGGCATGACGCAAATGGTTCGACACTGATTTCATTGACTGCTTCCGTGGCGATAAAAGTCGATGAATGCCCGCAACGCCGGGCGCATCTGGCGACGGCTTGGATAATAGAGATAAAGCCCCGCGAAAGGCTGGCACCAGTCGTCCAGAACCCGAACAAGATGCCTTTCCGCCAAAGCGTCGTGAACATAGGCCTCGAACAGATAAGCAAGTCCGGTGCCGTTCAGAGCTGCTTCCAGAATAACTCTGTCATCATTGACGATCAAAGGCCCTTCTATTGCAATTTCCTGCACCTCGCCTGCCTTTTCGAATTCCCAGCGATAGGTTTGTCCGCTCGGAAAGCGATGGCGAATACATGCGTGCTGCAAAAGATCGCGCGGTTCGAGGGGGACCGAACGGTTCTCAAAATAAACAGGTGCCGCAACGATTGCCGCACGCACATTGCCGGTCAACCGCGTTGCAATCATATCCGCTTCGAGGCTCTCACCGAGACGCACGCCTGCGTCGAAGCCAGCCGCTACGATATCGGTGAAGCCATTTTCCACCCGCAGATCGAGTGTAATGTCGGGATAAGCTCTGGCGAATTCGCCCAGACGCGGAGCGATGACAAGCTGCGCCGCCACATAGGGCGCTGTGATGCGCAGCACCCCGGACGGTCGATCCCGCGAATCGACGGCGGCACCCAAAGCCGCATTGATCTCCTCAAGCGCCGGTGCCAGCCTCTCCAGCAATTGCCGCCCGGCCTCCGTCGGGGCGACGCTGCGTGTTGTGCGTGCAAGAAGACGCACGCCCAGACTGTCCTCCAGTGTTGCCACTGCGTGGCTGACGGCCGAGGGCGCAATCGCCAGTTCCCGCGCAGCGCCACGGAAACTTCCATGCGCTGCAACGGCGGCGAGAACGGCAAGCTGTGACAGTTGGCTTCGATTCATTGTTACAAATTACAGAACAAGCCGTGAAAATAAATCGGTATTATCGAACTTACCGCCCCGTTTTATTGTTTGCGACATGGTCCTCGGTCGGAACGCAGCCACTGCCAAGGCGCATCCAGCCGGAATCTCCTCCCGATTTTCCCGCACAATTTTCAGTACTTTCAATCAATCATTCGAAAGGAACTACAATGCAACAGCGCAAACTCGGCCAGCAATTGAACGTTTCTGCCCTTGGTTTCGGCTGCATGGGAATGACCTATGCTTATGGTGGACAGGATGAACAGGATGCGATCCGCACGCTGCATCGCGCCGTCGATCTTGGCGTGACATTTTTCGATACGGCAGAGGTCTATGGTCCGTTCGAGAACGAGAAACTCGTCGGCAAGGCGCTCAAGCCTTTCCGTGACCGGGTGACGATTGCAACGAAGTTCGGCTTCAAGATCGAAGACGGCCAGATGAAGGGTGTCGATAGCCGGCCTGAACATATTCGCGACGTAGCCGAGGCCTCCCTGAAACGGCTCGGCATTGATGTGATCGATCTGTTCTACCAGCACCGCGTTGACCCGTCCGTACCGATCGAAGATGTGGTCGGCACTTTGAAGGACCTGATCGATGAGGGAAAGATACGCGCCATCGGTCTTTCGGAAGCAGGTGGCACCACCTTGCGCCGCGCGCATGCGGTCCATCCCATCGCCGCGTTGCAAAGCGAATATTCGCTATGGGCACGCGATCCGGAAGACAATGTGCTGCCAGTCTGCCGTGAACTTGGTATCGGTTTCGTACCCTATAGCCCGCTTGGGCGCGGTATGCTGACCGGCACATTGCGCTCACAGTCAGACCTTGCCGAAGACGATTTCCGCAAGACGCTGCCGCGTTTCCAGCCGGGCAATCTGGAAGCCAACAACCGGCAGGTGGATCGTATCGTCGAGATCGCACAGGAAAAGCAGGTCACGCCCGCGCAATTGGCGCTGGCATGGGTGCTGAGCCGGGGCGATTTCATCGTGCCGATCCCCGGTGTCCGCAAGATCCATCATCTGGAAGACAATGTGAAAGCCGTGGACATCACACTGACACCACAGGATTTGCAGCGTCTGGATGAGGTATCCGCACCCGACCTGATCGCAGGTAAGCGTTACAACGAACAGCAGCTTGCTTTGACCGGTCTTTGATAAATGCTCCAAATAAAAGGGGAGCCCGTCGGGCTCCCTTTTTTACATCCTGCGCAGAGCTGGCGGTGCAAGCGTCAGAAGCCCGGCCAGTGTCATGGCAAAGCCGACCCATAGTGGTGCATGCAGGCCATAGCCTGCCTCCATTGCCTGTCCACCAACCCACGGCCCAAGTCCGAGACCGATATTGATGACCGATGCATGCATGGCGTTCACCAGCGCGCCCGGATGCGCGATCCGCATCACCCTCGTGATAAAGGCAGGATTAAGTGCTATGCCCGTCAGGCCGATCATCACGATGGCAAGGATCGTAGCCAGTTTCAGCTCGGCGAAAAGCGCGAAAATCAGCATGGCCGACAGCATCAACACAAGACCGATGGCGATGGTTGGAATCGTGTGACGATCGGCAAAGCGACCGGTGACATAGTTGCCGACGATATTGGCACCGCCATAGACGGCAAGCAGCAATGGCACCTGCATCGCGGAGAAACCTGCAAGCTCCACCGTGATCGGCGACAAATAGCTATAGACGGCGAAGGACGAACCGATGACGAGCGCGCTGGTGGCATAGGCGGCCCAGAGTTTCGGTTTACGCATCTCCTTCAGCTCCGAACGCAGATCGGCCTGTGGTGTATCGGGCGACGATTCGATCTTGATCGCGATGACAAGGGCGCAGACGAGGACGAGAACCACAATGGCCCAGAAGCTCGCTCGCCAACCAAATGCGTTGGTGATTGCTGTCGCAATGGGTACGCCGAAGACGGTGCAGAGCATGAGACCGGCAAATACCAGCGATGAAGCCCGCCCGCGCAGTTCCGGTCCGACGAGCTGTGCCGTGATGGCAAGCATCAGCCCGAAGCTCGTTGCCGCCGCCATACCGGTCAGAACACGGGCGATCAACAGAATTTGGAAACTGCTTGTGGACGCGGCCACGCTTTGCGCCGCCGCATAAAATACAAGCAGAATCAGAAGCCCCCGCTTGTTCTCGATCTTCAACGCCAGAAACAGGATCGTGACCAGCGGTCCTCCGATCATCATGCCAAGCGCATAGAGCGAAATCAGATTCCCTATATCAGCAATGGAACGGTCGAATGCCACCTGAAGCGACGGCAGCATGCCCGAGATCATGAGTTCGGAAGTCGTGAGCGCGAACACGCCCAAGCTGAGGCAATAGACAACCAGCGGGATCGCTCGCGCCTTTTGCGAAGACGCAGAAACCTCTTCCGCCGCAAGGGCGGATTCGCACGTATCGTTCATGGGACGAATCCTAATTATATAGTGTAGACTACATAATTAATATCGTCTTGCCCGAAAGGGTCAAGAGAATTATATAAGGATGATTACAGAAAGGGAGAAAAATGGTTCCACGCGGACGCCCGCGCAGCTTCGACCGCGACGCAGCGCTGGACAAGGTGATGAGGGTTTTCTGGGCCAAAGGCTATGAGTGCGCCCAGATCAACGACTTCACGACCGCCATCGGCATTACGCCGCCAAGCTTCTATGCCGCCTTCGGCAATAAGGAGCAGGCGTTTCGTGAAGCCGTCGACTATTACCGTCGTACCATCGGCGCCGCTCCTTTCGACGCACTGGAAAACGCGACCACCATTCAGGAGGGCATGCGCCGCTGGCTGGAACTGGGCGCGGACAGTGCTTTCGCCTGCCCGGCGGGCGGTTGCATGATCAGTGTGAGCTCGATCCAGTGCAAACCGGAAAATGTGCCTGTGAAGGAATTTCTCCAGGCTATCCGCCACGCAAATCATGACCGGCTTTCCAAGCGCCTCCAGCAAGCGGTAGTGGCAGGCGACCTGCCCGCCGATGCCGATATTGCGCAGATGACCGAATTTTATCACATGATCCAGCAGAGCATTTCTTTTGAAGCCCGTGACGGCAATTCGCGCGCCGCGGTGCAAAAAATCATCGATATGGCGATGATGGCTCTGCCCGCAAGGACGCGGCAGGCCGCTGAATAGCTGCATTAGAGCGCATTTCGATCTGACTGAATCCGATCGGCGCTCTAACTCCTTCTATTTCAAGCATAATCGTTTTGGTCCTCGTTCTACTCCGGTCAGATTATGCTCTAAAAAAGCCCGCCAGATGGCGGGCTTTTTATTTCATTTTTAGCCGCGCAGCACGCCGCCGGTCTGCTTGGCCACACTGGCCACGACCTGCTTCGATAGCGCTTCCAGATCTTCATCCGTCAATGTACGGTCCTGTGGCTGCAACAGCACCTCAACCGCGATCGACTTCTTGCCTTCACCCAGCGAAGCACCAGTGAAAATGTCGAAGACCTGAACGCCGACAATCAGCTTCTTGTCAGCAGACGAAACCGCCTTCACGACATTTCCAGCTTCCACATCTGCATCCACCACAAACGCGAAATCGCGCTTGAGGCTCTGGAACTGCGAAAGGTTCAAAGCCGGCTTGGTGCGCGTGGACTTTGCCTTCGGCTCAGGGATCGCATCGATATAGACTTCAAAGCCGCAAAGTGCGCCCGAAACATCGAGTGCTTCCAGCGTATCCGGATGGAACTCGCCGAAATAGCCCAAGACGACCTTCGGTCCGAGCTTCAACGTGCCGGAACGACCCGGATGGAACCATTCAGGACCGCCAGCTTCAATCTGGATGCGGTCAACCGGAGCGCCAGCAGCTTCAAGTGCTGCCAGTGCATCAGCCTTGGCATCGAAGACGCCGACGGGAGCCGCATTGCCAGCCCAGAAACGGCCCGAGCCATCAACCTTGGCTGTACCGCGGCGTACACCGCCAGCAACGCGACGCTGCTTGTCCGGCGTATCGCCTTCATAGATGCCCGAGACCTCAAACAGTGCCGTGTCGCCGAAACCGCGATCCGCATTGCGCTGTGCAGCGACCAGCAGACCCGGCAGAAGCGACGGGCGCATGTCTGACATATCGGCGGCAATCGGGTTGGCAAGCTTCAGTTCCGGCTTGCCGCCGCCGAACGCCTTGGCCTGTCCTTCAGAAATGAAGGAATAGGTCACGGCTTCCATCATGCCGCGCGAGGCGAGCATGCGGCGGGCATGACGGGTTCTGATCTGCAAGGTCGTCAGAATACGGCCATTGACGGCACCATGGTTCGGCAGCGGCTGCGGATCGATCTGGTTGATGCCATGAATGCGCATGACTTCTTCAACAAGGTCAGCCTTGCCTTCCACATCGCCACGCCATGACGGAACGATTGCTCTGATGACCTTGCCGTCACCTTCGACGCCGAAGCCGAGACGCTTCAGAATATCGAGCGACGCTTCGTAGGACACCTCGATGCCCGTCAGGCGCTTGACTTCCGATACCGGGAAATCGATCACGCGCGGTGTAGGCTTGCTATATCCAACCACGTCGAGAACTGTTGGCTGACCGCCGCAAAGTTCCTGCACCAGCTTGGTCGCGATTTCTGCACCCGGAACCATCATTTCCGGATCGACACCACGCTCAAAACGATAACGCGCATCGGTAACGATGCCCAACTCGCGGCCCGTGCGTGCAATCATGCGCGGCTCCCAGAGAGCCGATTCGATCAGCACATCGGTGGTGTTTTCATCACAACCGGAATGCTCGCCGCCCATGATACCGGCAATCGATTCGGGACCGTTCTCATCGGCAATCACATACATGCCCGGCTTGAACTTATATTCCCGCTGATCGAGGCCGAGAATGGTTTCGCCATCCTTTGCCAGACGCACCGTCAGATTGCCCTTGACCTTGGCAGCGTCGAAGACGTGCAGCGGACGACCCTGATCGAAGGTCACATAATTGGTGATGTCCACCAGCGCATTGATCGGACGCAGGCCGATAGCCTTGAGACGTTGCTGCATCCATTTCGGGCTTGGGCCATTCTTCACACCCTTGACCATGCGCAGCGCGAAGCCGGTGCAGAACGGGTTTTCGGCATCCTGATCCAGAATGACCTTGACCGGCGTTTCACCTTCGCCCTTGACGGCGTCCGGCAGCGTGTTCTTGAGCGTGCCGAGACCGCTAGCTGCAAGATCGCGTGCAATACCGTGAATGCCGGTGCAATCGGCGCGGTTCGGCGTCAGGCCGATTTCGATCACCGCATCGTCCAGTCCGGCATAGGTCGCAAAGCTGGTGCCGACCGGAGCATCTTCCGGCAGATCGATGATGCCATTGTGCTCGTCGGAAAGCTCCAGCTCGCGCTCGGAACACATCATGCCGAAACTTTCGACACCGCGAATCTTGCCGACGGAAAGCGTGACATCGAGGCCCGGAACATAGTCGCCCGGACGGCCGAGAACGCCAACCAGACCGGCACGTGCATTCGGTGCGCCGCAAACGACCTGAACCGGCTTGCCGTCGCCCGTATCGACGGAGAGTACGCGCAGCTTGTCGGCATCCGGATGCTGAACGGCTGTCAAGACCTTCGCGATCTTGAAGGCTTTGAAAGCAGCGCGGTCGTCGACCGATTCCACTTCCAGACCGATATCGGTCAGTTTTTCGACGATCTGTTCCAGCGTCGCATCGGTTTCAAGGTGATCCTTGAGCCAGGAAAGCGTGAATTTCATTTGTGTTGTCCCTTCCTGTCCTTACGCGCTCAGTCCGCCGAAAAGCGTCGGAATGTCGAGCGGACGGAAACCGTAATGTTCGATCCAGCGCACATCGGCGTCGAAGAAGGCGCGCAGATCAGGCATGCCATATTTCAGCATGGCAATGCGATCGATGCCCATGCCCCAGGCGAAGCCCTGATAAACGTCCGGATCGTAGCCGGAAGCGCGCAACACATTCGGATGCACCATGCCGCAGCCCAGAATTTCGAGCCAGTCATTGCCTTCACCGAACTTCACATGCGGGCCGGAACGGTCGCACTGAATATCCACTTCAACCGATGGCTCGGTGAACGGGAAGAAGCTCGGGCGCATGCGCATCTTGACCGAAGGCACTTCGAAGAAGGCCTTGCAGAACTCCTCCAGAACCCATTTCATGTTGGCGACATTGGCCGACTTGTCCACGACCAGACCTTCGACCTGATGGAACATAGGCGAATGGGTGGCATCGGAATCCATGCGGTATGTCTTGCCCGGAATGACAATGCGGATCGGCTCGTCGCGGCCTTCCTTGTCACGGATGGCGGCAAACTTCTCCATCGTGTGCACCTGCACCGGCGAGGTGTGCGTGCGCAGAAGCTTGCGCTCGCCCGTCTCATCCGCATTGAAGAAGAAGGTGTCATGCATTTCACGCGCCGGATGGCCTTCGGGGAAGTTCAGAGCCGTGAAATTGTAATAGTCGGTTTCGATATCCGGACCTTCGGCAATCGAGAAACCCATATCGGCGAAGATTGCGGTGATCTCATCGATGACCTGTGAAATCGGATGGATGCGACCGCGCGATGCAGCGCTTTCACGCACCGGCAGCGTCACATCGACCTTTTCGCGCTCAAGGCGAGCGGCAATCGCTTGCTTGCGCAGTTCCGTCTTGCGCTCGGTCAGCGCTTCGGTAACCCGGTTCTTCAAGCCGTTGATCGCCGGTCCCTGCGCCTGGCGCTCTTCCGGCGTCATGCTGCCCAGTGTCTTCAGCTTTTCCGAAACCGAGCCCTTCTTGCCAAGAGCGGCGACACGCACGGCTTCAATGGCAGGCTCGTCAGCCGCCGCCGCGATGTCTTCAAGAATCTGCCGTTCAAGTTGTTCTAGATCACTCATTGTTTAAATCCCTGTCGTGCCTGCGGCACTCCACGCCTCTTGTTTTGAGCTCCCTGTCGCGCTTGCAGCGCTCCACGCCTCTTGTTTCGAGTTCCCTGTCGCGCTTGCAGCGCTCCATGTATTTCGCTTTGCAGCCAAAGAAGCGTTGTCGTTACTCTCTTTGGCCTGATTGGTGAGACGCATCAAGATTGGCGTCAAAAAATTCCATCGCCTGCAAAAGCCGTCTTCCATCGCCGCCGAGAAAGATGCGACGAAACAGCCTGAGCGGCGCGATGGTAAATCGGAAGAAGCCGACAATCTTCTTCAGCTCCGGAATCACGTCAGCGGGCGCAACCGCACGATAGGCTGCGAATGCCTGCTGCGGTGTCCCGGCAAGACGTGCCTGCGCCGTGATCTGGAAAAACAAAAGCCAGACATCGCGCGCCTGCGCGGCAGCAAGCGGCATCACCGTTTCCGGCTCCTCCTCGAAATCGAGAAAGCCGGCAACACCGTTTTTCTCGAAAAAATCGCGCGGATGCGGGCGCCCGTGGCAGAGTCCTGCCGCATGAGCCTCGCCCAAAGCACGGGCACAATGGACGAGAAGCGCGTCATGGCCCTTCGGATCATTGCGACGTAACTGGTCAAGTCGATCCTGGATGATGGGCGCGACATCGCTCAGAACCATTACCGCCCCTTGGCGGTAGACAATTCTGGGCACCTGAAAACCCGCTTGCAGAAAAGCGCTCATCTTGCGCTCTTCGCGGTCGGCCATGCCTGCTTCTCCGACATCCTTCGGGCTACGCAGGAACGGATAGGGAAGAAGCGGAGAAATCAGGCTGTGCAGTCGCTTCGGAAGTGGGCGCCTTTCGGCATCGTAGCGCTTGATCCAGACGCGATGACCACCAATGACAGCGCTGGAAATGCGCTTGCCCTGGCTCTGGGCAAGCAGAACCAGCAGGCTGCGGAGATCATCCGCATCCAGATCCAGTCTCAACTTGCCCGGTTCATCCTTCATGCCCGCTTTGAATCCTTAAAACAAGAAAACCCGCGCCAGCCGAGCCAGCGCGGGTCCCCAAATTATCGATACTGCTTGGGAAAGGCGGCTGGCTTAGCGGACAGCGCCTTCAAAAGCGTTCGGCGTCTCGGTGTTCTTGAGGTACTCGAGAGCCTTCTTTGCCGACGCAACCAGCGCACCGAATGCATCCGGTTCATGGATTGCGATGTCGGACAGAACCTTGCGGTCGATCTCGATGCCAGCCTTGGCAAGACCGTCGATGAAACGGCCATAGGTCAGGCCCTGCTCGCGGACAGCAGCGTTGATACGCTGAATCCAGAGAGCGCGGAACGAGCGCTTGCGGTTCTTGCGGTCGCGGTAAGCATACTGCTTCGAACGGTCAACTGCAGCCTTGGCGGTGCGGATGGTGTTCTTGCGACGGCCACGGAAACCAGCAGCCTGATCCAGAACCTTCTTGTGCTTTGCGTGGGCGGTAACGCCGCGTTTTACGCGTGCCATGTTATGATCTCCTTCTCAGACTAATCTTAGAGGCCGTTCGGCAGGAACTGCTTCACGATCTTTGCATCGGCATCGGCGAGAACCATGGTGCCGCGTGCATCGCGAATGAACTTGTTCGAACGCTTGATCATGCCATGACGCTTACCAGCAGCTGCGGCCTTGATTTTGCCGGTGCCGGTGATCTTGAACCGCTTCTTGGCGGCCGATTTGGTCTTCATCTTGGGCATTTTGCTACTCCTTCTTTGCGATCCCCCTCGTACCTCCGGCACTCGACGCCTCTTGTCGTGGCGTCCGGTCATGCCTGATGCGGATGGGAACCTAGTTTTACTTCCGGACTGACCAAGCCCGAAAAGCATACGAAACCGCCACGGCATGCCCTGCCGGGCGGTTCGAACGCGGCCTTATAGGCTCAAAGACTGCAAAACGCAATGCCCGAATTGGCCCAAATCGGCTTGAATCGCAGCCGAAACGTCAATAAAGCCGCAGAAGCACCGGCAGGACGTGAATGTCCTGCAAATATTCAACGAACTCGAAAAACGGATAGGCGACGAAAAACACCAGACCGTCCGTGAAGGTACGATAAAGCCGATCAGGACGAACGATCAGTTCCTTGTCGTCGCGGAACAGCGAAAGCTTCGGGAAGAAACGCGGAACGCTGGCGCAATAAGCTTCATAAGGCTTGCCAAAATTCTGCTTGAGAAATTTCTCTTCCGTCCGGATGACAACCGAGAAAGCAAGATAGCAAAGCACGCCGAAGGCGACCGCAATGATAACACTGCCGGTCTGCGCGCCGATGCCCATCGCACCGATGCTGCTGAAGACGTAAAGCGGATTGCGCGTAACCGAATAGGGGCCGCTCTGCACGATTTCCGCGCTCTTGCGCCCGCCGATATAGAGCGTGCACCACATGCGTCCTATGATGGCCGCAACGATCAGGCTCAGACCGAACGCTTCGATATATTCATGGAAATGGTCAGTCGATTGCGAGCTGACAAAAAGCAGCGCCACGACCAGAAGTACCACGACGGCGCCGATTGCAAGGCGCCGACGCTGCTGATATTTCCCCAATTCGCCCAAAGTTTTCATTGTCATTCCACGATCCTGTCTTGATCCAGGCAAATGAAAAGCCGCCCGAAGGCGGCTTTTCCAAGGCATTTCGAAATGTTCAGCGCGGAGCGAGAACCATCATCATCTGACGGCCTTCAAGCTTCGGCTCGGACTCGACCTTGGCGATTTCGACAGTGTCTTCCTTGACGCGCTGCAAAAGCTTCATGCCAAGTTCCTGGTGCGCCATTTCGCGTCCACGGAAACGCAAGGTAACCTTGACCTTGTCGCCTTCCTCAAAGAAACGCAGAGCAGCCTTCATCTTCACCTCATAATCATGGGTGTCGATGTTCGGTCGCATCTTGATTTCCTTGATTTCAACCGTTTTCTGCTTCTTGCGCGCTTCGGCGGCCTTTTTCTGATTCTGATACTTCAGCTTGCCGAGGTCGACGATCTTGCAAACCGGAGGTTCTGCGTTCGGCACGATCTCGACGAGATCGAGACCTGCTTCTTCAGCCATGGCGATAGCTTCCTGAATGGAAACATCGCCGTGGTTCTGGCCTTCGGCATCGATAAGCTGAACCCGGGGAACCCGGATATCACGGTTGGAGCGCGGTCCGTCTTTCTGAACCGGCGTCGCTCTGAAGGGTCGGCGAATGGTCGTTATCTCCTGAATTGTTACGTCTCATGCGGTCGGATACTTGCTGCCAGACGGCATGTCCCCGATCAAACCACAGTTGATTGCGGAAATGTCGTCAAGCAGGCGGCGAAGTCAATAGCATCTTTGACAGGAAAAATCACCCCCGCGTGATAAACGTTCTTTTTGTCGTCATTTCACGGCGGACAAGCGGCATATCGGTCACATTTGCCGTCATTTCAAGGGCCTCGCCCCACATGGCGGGTTTTCTCTCTTTTCCGAACATGCCAAAACAATCCCGAAAATTGAGGAGATTTGACATGAGTGTTGCGGGGCCGGAATTCATCGACGTGGACGGAGCGAAAATCGCCCTGCGTTACAGAGCCGGAAGCAAATCCCCGGGTGTGGTCTGGCTCGGCGGCTATCGTTCCGACATGATGGGCACCAAGGCCGTGGTTCTCGACGAATGGGCGGCTGAGACCGGACACAGCGCACTCAGGCTCGATTATTCGGGCCACGGCGAATCCGGTGGCGATTTCAATCAAGGCACCATCTCGCGCTGGCTGAACGAAAGCCTCGCCGTTTATCGCAAATATGCCAAAGGACCGCAGATTCTGGTCGGTTCCTCCATGGGCGGCTGGATTGCGCTGCGTATGGCGCAGGAGTTAAAGAAGGAAGGGAATCCGCCTGCCGGGATCGTGCTGATCGCGCCTGCTCCGGATTTTACGGCTGTACTTGTGGAGCCCTCGCTCTCCGATGCGCAGAAAAACGACCTTCAGGAAAAGGGTTATTTCGAAGAACCCTCCGAATATTCGCCCAATCCTTATGTCTATACCCGCGCGCTGATTGAGGACGGACGGAAGAATCTGGTTCTCAAGGGCATCATCGAGACCGGCTGTCCGATTCATATCCTGCAGGGCATGCAGGACCCCGATGTTCCTTACAGGCATGCGCTGACGCTAGTGGAACACCTGCCCGTCGATGACGTAACCCTGACGCTGGTGCGTGACGGCGATCATCGCCTGTCACGACCGCAAGATCTCGATCTTCTGACCCATACCGTATCCGGTCTGGCGGAACGCATCGGCGAAAAATCGTAACGGAGCACAGTCATGCGGTTTTCGGTTTTCGCTTCCTCGGCGGTTGCGGCCATTGTCGGTTTCGGCGGCACGCTGGCACTCATCATCGCCGCAGCGCAGGTGCTGGGCGCCTCACAGGCCGAAACCGCAAGCTGGGTGACAGCGATCTGCCTTGCGATTGCCGCCTCATCCGCCTGGCTCAGCATCCGCTACAAGATGCCGATCATCGCGGCCTGGTCCACACCGGGGCTGGCGCTGATCGGCGCCAGTGCCGGTTTCACCATGCCGGAAGCGGTGGGCGCATTCATCGTAACAGCACTCGCACTGGTCGCCACCGGGCTGATCCGTCAATTGTCGGTACTCGTTTCCCGTATTCCAGCCTCCGTCGCCTCGGGCATGCTGGCAGGTGTGCTGCTGAGTTTTGTCATTGCGGCTGCCAAGACGGTGCCCGGCGACCCGGTTTTCGTCCTGCCGCTGGTGGCACTGTTCTTCATCATCCGCCTGTTCAACCCGTCGCTCGCCGTCATTGCCGTTCTGGTGATCGGAATGATCTTTGCGCTGCTCACAGGGCGCTCACCAGCCCTGCCCGCGCCTGAAATCTCCACGCTCACCCTCATCTGGCCAGAGTTTCACATGGGCGCGATGATCGGCATCGCGATCCCGCTCTATCTGGTAACCATGGCCTCGCAGAACCTGCCGGGCTTTGCCGTGCTGCGTGCTTCAGGCTACGAGCCGCCGACCAGCGCCTGCTTGCGCGTGACCGGCCTCTTTTCACTGCTGACGGCTCCTTTTGGCGCTTCCACCACCAATCTGGCCGCTATCTCGGCAGCACTCTGCACCAATCCCGACGCACATCCAGACCACACCAAACGCTGGCTTACCGGCCCGGTCTATGCCGCGATCTATGTGGTGTTCGCCCTCTTCGGGGCGTCATTGGTCGCGATCTTTGCCGTATTGCCGGTAACGCTCATCGCCCTTGTTGCCGGGCTTGCCCTGACCGGCCCGTTCATCAACGCCATGTCATTGGCGCTGAAGGACGAACATGAGCGCCTTGCTGCGACCATTACCTTTGCCGTGACGGCCTCCGGCATGGCATTTTTCGGGGTCGGCTCCGCCTTCTGGGCGCTGATCGCCGGGCTTGCCGTCACTTTTCTCGAACATTTTCGTAAAAAAATTTCGAGATAATCGCATTGGTTAGCGGAAACACGGTCTGAATCCGCAGGTTGCATTCTTGAAAAGTCGCAATCTTTTCACCACGTCGAAGTCAAGCCGCCAGAACAAAATGCCCGCACAGGGCGGGCTGGCAGGCCTTGGTTTTGCGCATGTTGCCGGACGATGTCGAACGGTTGAATGGCATGCGCTTTTCGACGGAGCAGACCATGACCAATACTGCATTGATCCGCCCGGCATGGACGCCAGCCACGATTGCGCTGATGGTGCTCGGCTTTTTCCTGTTCTGGCCACTTGGCCTTGCCATGCTCGCCTATATCCTCTGGGGTGATCGCCTCGAAGGGTTCAAGCGCGGCGTGAACGAGAAGACCGATTCCATGTTCGGCTCGTTCCGCAACTGCCGCAAGGGCGAAAGCTTCAACTTCGGTAGCACCACCGGCAACGAGGCTTTTGACGACTGGCGCCGCGCCGAACTGGAGCGCCTGGCCGAAGAACGCCGCAAGCTTGAAGAAGCACGTGCCGAGTTCGAGGCCTATGCCGCAGAACTTCGCCGCGCTCGCGACAAGGAAGAATTCGACCGTTTCATGGCTGAGCGCCGTGCGAGCGCGAAGAAGACGCCTGCCCCGCGCGCGAAAGGCGGCAAGGACGACATCACTGATCTTTGATAAGGTATAACACCCTGAAATCTCTCGAAACGGCGCGGTTTGGTTGCGCCGTTTCGGTCAAAATAGCAATTTTTTCTGGCTTTTTAAGCGAATCGCTTATTCTTAAGCGATGGGCTTATCCTTTCTTCGGCAAATCAGCGGTAAAGGGGCATCCGCTGGGACGACGACCGTTCGCAGCGAACGTATCCATGCGGTCGCCGGACGCGAACTTCCCTTGCGTGTTTTCGAAAATCCGCGTGCCAAGCGGCTGACCTTGCGTATCGAAGCAGGTGGCAAAGGATTGCGCATTACGGTCCCGCCCGGCCTTCCCGAGCGCGAAGTGATGAGCTTTCTCAGCCGTCACGAAGGCTGGATCGAAAGCCGCATCGCAAAACTGCCCGACCAGCCGGGCGTGCGTGCCGGTATCAAAATTCCCCTGCGCGGCGTGCCACACAAGATCGTGCATCAGCCCGGGCGCGGCACAACACAGCTTCTTGAAGGCAATATTCTGCTGGTCCATGGCGACCCGGCACATCTGCCGCGCCGCGTCGCCGATCACATCAAGCGCGAAGTGAAGCGCGAGATCGAGGCGCTTGTCATCCGACACACCGCCACTGTCGGTCGCAAGGCCAAGGCAGTGCGTTTCAAGGATACGAAGAGCCGCTGGGGTTCCTGCACCTCCGACGGTGTGCTTTCCTTCTCCTGGCGCATCGGCATGGCTCCTGCCCCGATTATCAACTATCTTGTCGCCCATGAAGTGGCCCATCTCATCGAAATGAACCATGGGCCGAAATTCTGGAAACTCTGCCATGAGCTTTGCCCTGATACGGAGCGCTGCAAGGCTTGGCTGAAGCGCAATGGCAGCGCATTACAGGCTATCGACTTCACATGACCGCATCCATACTGACCGCCGCCAAGGTGCTGTGGGATTATCACTGCATCTATGATCCGCTGGAAACCGCCGATGTCATTATCGGGCTTGGCAGCTACGATCCGCGCGTCGCCGAGAGGGCAGCCGATCTGTTTCTGGCCAGCATGGCGACATGGCTGGTGTTCACCGGCAAAAGCGGTCACTGGACGGACAAGCTCTACAAGACAAGCGAAGCGGAAGCCTTTGCTGAAATCGCAATCAGGCGTGGCGTACCCGCAGAAGCGATTACCGTCGAACCCAATGCAACCAATATCGGCGAAAACATAAGGTTCAGTCGTGAACGGCTTGCGCCCGGCGCAATCAGCGCCATCCTTGTGACCAAGCCGCAGACGCAGCGCCGCGTTCTGGCGACTGTGGCCCGGCAATGGCCGGAAGCACGCGCAAGCATCACCGCTCCGCTCGTTTCCTTCGAGGACCAGCCGACGGCAGATCATCCGGTCGAAATGCTTATCAATGAGATGACCGGCGATCTTCAACGCATTCTGGAATATCCTGCCAAGGGCTATCAGATCGCACAGGCTGTTCCCCTCGAGGTCATGGAGGCGTATGATTTTCTGATCGCACAGGGTTTTGATGGCCATCCGGTCTCCGAATAGTTCCGGAACAGACGGAATAACTTGAGTAGCCCCCGGATTTATGCGACGGAAAACCATGGTTCTCGATATCAAGATATGCGGGCTTAAAACCCCTGACGCCGTTGCCGCCGCCCTCGACGGCGGTGCGACGCATATCGGTTTCATCTTCTTTCCCAAAAGCCCGCGTCATATAACCCCGCAGACAGCGGCGGATCTGCGTGATGCAGTCAACGGACGTGCGCTTGTCGTTGCCGTTACAGTCGATGCGGACGATGAAACACTGGATGATATCGTGAAAACCGTGAAGCCCGATATTCTGCAGCTTCATGGCCACGAAACGCCGGAACGCGTGGCCTTCATCAAGGCGCGTCATGGCCTGCCGGTCATGAAGGCTTTTTCGGTGCGCGAAGCCAGCGATCTTGCTGCGATTGCGGCCTATAAAGGCATAGCCGACCGTTTCCTGTTCGATGCCAAGCCGCCGAAGGGATCGGACCTTCCCGGCGGCAACGGTGTGTCTTTCGACTGGGAACTTCTGGCTGCGCTTGACGCGGATATCGATTACATGCTTTCCGGTGGATTGAATGCGGATAATATCGCCGAAGCGCTGCACAAGACCCAGGCGCCGGGCATTGATATATCGTCCGGCGTCGAGCGCGCGCCCGGCGAGAAGGATGTGCGTCTCATCGAGAATTTTTTCCGGGCTGTCGCCGATGCGCGCCGATGCCCTGTAGACAGCCTGAACTGACGGAGCGGAAGCGTTGAACAAGCCGGTTGCACCCAATTCCTATAAGACAGGCCCCGATGAAGAGGGCATGTTCGGTATTTTCGGCGGACGCTTCGTTGCCGAAACGCTGATGCCGCTGATCCTCGAATTGCAGGAAGCCTATGAAACGGCGAAGAACGATCCTGCGTTCAAGGCTGAGCTTTCCAATCTGTCAACCTATTATGCCGGTCGTCCTTCCAAGCTCTATTATGCCGAAGGCCTGACCCAGCATTTGGGCGGCGCGAAAATCTACTTCAAGCGCGAAGACCTCAATCACACCGGCAGCCACAAGATCAACAACTGCCTCGGCCAGATTCTGCTTGCCAAGCGCATGGGCAAGACCCGCATTATCGCCGAAACCGGCGCCGGACAGCATGGCGTGGCTTCGGCCACCGTTGCCGCGCGTTTCGGCCTGCCCTGCGTGGTCTATATGGGCGCAACCGACGTCGAGCGCCAGAAGCCGAATGTGTTCCGCATGAAGCTGCTTGGTGCCGAAGTGATTCCGGTTTCGGCAGGCAACGGCACGCTCAAGGATGCGATGAACGAAGCCCTGCGTGACTGGGTGACGAATGTCGAAGACACCTATTACCTGATCGGCACGGCTGCCGGTCCGCATCCCTATCCGGAACTGGTGCGCGACTTCCAGTCGGTGATCGGCAATGAAGCACGCCAGCAAATTCTGGAGCAGGAAGGACGCCTGCCGGATGTGATCGTGGCAGCGGTTGGCGGCGGCTCCAACGCCATCGGCCTGTTCCATCCGTTCCTTGACGATGCCTCGGTGAAGATCGTCGGTGTCGAAGCGGGCGGACGCGGTCTCGACGGTGAAGAACATTGCGCTTCGATGAGCGCAGGTCGTCCCGGCGTGCTGCATGGCAACCGCACCTATCTCCTCCAGAACGATGACGGTCAGATTCTCGAAGGTCATTCCGTTTCTGCTGGTCTCGACTATCCGGGCGTAGGTCCGGAACATTCATGGCTGAAAGATAGCGGGCGCGTCGACTACGTACCGATCCTCGATGATGAGGCGCTGGATGCGTTCCAGCTCTGCACCCGCACCGAAGGCATCATCCCTGCCCTCGAATCCGCCCATGCCATCGCGCAGGCCGTGAAAATGGCACCGACCATGGGCAAGGATCAGGTCATGATCGTCAATCTGTCCGGTCGTGGCGACAAGGATGTCCACACGGTCGGCAAGCTTCTCGGCATGGACATCTGATATGGGTAATGACGTCGCCGAAATCTCCGTCTACAAGCCGCGCGCCGCATGGTTCGACGGCCTGACGACGTGCGGTCCGGCAACGATCAAGCTCAACATCATCGAAGCCGATCCGGCTAATCCTGTCGCGGAGGCTGCTGTCGGCCTCGCCCGCAGACAGATCGAAACCGCCGCTGAAAAGCTCACCGCATTGCCACATATGGGGGTTGGTTTCGCCGTTCTTCATCAGGGCGAGGAGGGCCTCTGGCTCCTCCTGCACTGGTGGCTGGAAGGCGGCATCGCCACGGAAATCCTCTGGCAGTCGGAACTCGGCGACGAGGTGGAATTCATGCCCGCACAGCCGCTGCTGATGGCCTGCGTGTGGGAACTGGGAATTATAGACTTTGAACGGCGTGCATGGATGGAAACGGCGATGGCGGGCAAGCCCGTTGCCGACTATCTGGCGCGCACTTTGCCACGGGGCACGGTATGACTACTCGCATCGACACCAAATTCGCTGAACTGAAGGCCGAGGGCCGTCCGGCGCTCGTTACCTATTTCATGGGTGGCGATCCCGATCTGGAAACCTCGCTCAAAGTGATGCAGGCTCTGCCAAAGGCCGGTGCCGACGTGATCGAACTGGGCATGCCCTTCTCCGATCCCATGGCAGACGGACCCGCCATTCAGGCCGCTGGCCTGCGCGCCCTCAACGCCGGTCAGACGCTTGCCAAGACGCTGCACATGGCAGCAGAATTCCGCAAGGAAGACGACACGACCCCGATCGTCATGATGGGCTATTACAACCCGATCTACATCTATGGCGTGGAACATTTTCTGACCGATGCCAAGGCTTCCGGCGTGGACGGGCTGATCGTCGTCGATCTTCCCTCCGAAATGGATGCCGAGTTGTGCATTCCGGCCATGAAGGCGGGCATCAATTTTATCCGCCTCACCACGCCGACCACGGACGACAAGCGCTTGCCGAAGGTACTGCATAATTCGTCGGGCTTCGTCTATTACGTGTCGATGAACGGCATCACCGGTTCGGCCATTGCCGATACGGCAAAGGTCGGCGAAGCTGTGCGTCACATCAAGAAGAGCACTGATCTGCCGATCTGTGTCGGTTTCGGCGTCAAGACGCCGGAGCAGGCAGCAGCCATCGCCACCCACGCCGATGGCGTCGTCGTCGGTACGGCGATTGTCAACGCGATTGCCGGAGAACTGGACGAAAACGGCAAGGCAAAGGGTGATCCTGTCGCCGCTGCAACCAGACTTGTCCACGCCCTTGCGGAGAGTGTGCGTGCCACACGCCTTGAAGCCGCCCAATAAATCGTCCATTTAGAGCGCATCCTAAAAGTGCTAGGCGGCTGAAGCTCTTTGCCGAAGAACAAGAAACGGAACCAAACGTCATGAACTGGATCACCAACTACGTCCGTCCGAAGATCAATTCGATGCTCGGCCGTCGTGAAATGCCGGAAAACCTCTGGATCAAGGATCCGTCGACCGGTGAAATGGTGTTTCACAAGGACCTTGAGAGCAACCAGTTTGTGATCCCGTCCTCGGGTCATCACATGCGCATCAAGGCGAAAGATCGTCTGCGTTTCTTCTTCGACAATGGTGAATACACCACGCTTGAAGCACCGAAAGTGCCTGTCGATCCGCTGAAATTCCGCGACGAGAAGAAATATATCGACCGTCTCAAGGATTACCGCACCCGCACGGGCATGGATGACGCTATCGTCAACGGCCTCGGCACCATTGACGGCCTGCCGATTGTCGCCACCGTCCAGGATTTCGGCTTCATGGGCGGTTCGCTTGGCATGGGTGCCGGCGAAGCGATCATCCAGGGCTTTGAAAAGGCCATCGAACTGAAGCGTCCGCTGGTCCTGTTTGCCGCCTCTGGTGGCGCACGCATGCAGGAAGGCATCCTGTCGCTCATGCAGCTCCCGCGCACGACAGTTGCAGTGGAAATGCTGAAAGAAGCAGGCCTGCCCTATATCGTCGTGCTTACCAATCCGACTACGGGCGGCGTAACCGCTTCCTATGCCATGCTGGGCGATATCCATATTGCCGAACCCGGCGCATTGATCGGCTTTGCTGGCCCCCGCGTCATCGAGCAGACGATCCGTGAAAAGCTGCCGGAAGGCTTCCAGAGTGCCGACTATCTCATGGAACACGGTATGGTCGACATGGTCGTCTCGCGTCTGGAACTAAAGGACACGATTGCGCGCCTTCTCAAAATCATGACCAAGCAGCCCGGCAATAGCGACGCTCCGGAACACAAAAAGACGGAAGCAACCGACAAGGCAGCCTGATCGTGACAGAAAAAGCCGCCGCCGCAATCGAGCGGCTTATGCAGTTGCACCCAAAGGGCTTCGATCTTTCCTTGGACCGCATTCGCGGTCTTCTGGAAAAGCTTGGCAATCCGCATCTGAAGTTACCGCCGGTCATTCATATTGCCGGAACCAACGGCAAGGGATCGGCGACAGCTTTCTGCCGCGCGCTTCTGGAAGCGGGCGGCTTTGATGTTCACGTCCATACCTCACCGCACCTCGTCAACTGGCACGAGCGCTACCGCCTGGCAGCGCCCGGTGGCGGAAAACTGGTCAGCGACGATGTTCTGGCCAACGCGATAGAGCGCGTTGCGGCTGCCAATAACGGCCAGCACATCACCGTTTTTGAAATTCTGACCGCTGTGGCTTTCGTACTCTTTTCCGAGCATCCGGCGGATGTCGTCGTCATGGAAGTCGGTCTCGGCGGGCGCTTCGACGCCACCAATGTCATTGCCGAGCCTGCCGTCTCGCTCATCATGCCGGTTTCCATCGATCATCAGGCCTATCTTGGTGACCGCGTGGAGCTGATTGCCGCTGAAAAGGCCGGTATCATCAAGAAGGATTGCCCGGTCGTCGTCGGATTCCAGCCCTTCGATGCAGCGCGGGAAGTTCTCGTTTCGACTGCAGACCGGCTCGGCTGTCCGGTTTCGGTCTACGGGCAGGATTTCCTCGCTTTCGAGGAACATGGTCGCATGGTGTTCCAGAACGAGGACGGCCTGATCGACCTGCCATTGCCGCGCCTGCCCGGACGCCATCAGATTTCCAATGCCGCAGCGGCAATCGAGGCTGTGCAGATGGCTGGTTTCAGCCTGACCGACAAGGCCGTCGAAAAGGCGTTGATGGTGGTGGACTGGCCAGCACGTATGCAGCGGCTGACCCATGGTGCGCTCGTGGATTTGGCCCCGGCAGCCTCCGAAATCTGGCTTGATGGCGGCCATAATCCCGGTGCGGGCGCAGTCATCGCCGAGGCGCTTGGCGATCTGGAAGAGCGCAATGAACGCCCGCTATTCCTCATCACCGGTATGATCAACACCAAGGACCCGGTCGGCTATTTCGAGGCTTTTGCCGGTATGGCGCGGCATGTTTTCACCGTGCCCATTCCATCCAGCGATGCGGGCATTCCCAATGACGAGCTGGCGGTTGCAGCCCAGAAAGCCAATCTGTCCGCAGAACCCGTACATTCGGTTGCCAATGCGCTGAAACTTCTGCGCGACACATGGCCCTCGGATGAAGCGCCGCCCCGCATCCTGATCGGCGGCTCGCTTTACCTTGCGGGTGAAGTCTTGAGAGACAATGAAACACCGCCCGCTTGACTGGCCAATTTGCTGGCAACAAGTGGGAGATGCGGTATTAGCTTTCCGATAATAGAATAAATAACGATCAATCTGTCTCGCTTCATAGGAGAAATCGGGATGAGGACGTCTGTTATTTTATTTCTTTTCGTTGTTTTTGGCGTAATGACGACACCATCTTTCGCCCAGTTTGGCGTCAATGGTGGCAATGGGGGCAATGCGGTGAGTGGAATGCCGGGTTGTGATGGCGGAACCCAACCCGCTGCTGACGGAAAATTCTACCTTTCCGGAACGCAGCAGGAATGCAATCCGAGTGATGAAGACCGGGCCAACGCTCAAAGAACGTCGAAATAAGTCCACCCTTTCTGCGAATAACAAAAAACCCGGCTCAAAGGCCGGGTTTTGCTTTTTTTTATGATGCTGTTCTTATGCAGCCGAAGCCTTGATCCAGTCGGCAAGGCGGCTCTTGGGAGCGGCGCCAACCATATTGGCGGCGAGCTCACCGTCCTTGAACATCAGTAGCGTCGGAATCGAACGTACGCCGAACTGGGCAGCCAGCTCAGGGTTTTCGTCGATATTGACCTTGGCGATCTTGACCTGACCGGCCATTTCGGTCGCGATTTCGTCCAGAGCCGGAGCGATCATCTTGCAAGGACCGCACCATTCTGCCCAGAAATCCACCACAACAGGCTCGCTCGACTGAAGAACGTCCGACTGAAAATTGCTGTTATCGACCTTAACGGTTGCCATAGGGCTATCCTCTTTTCTCACCAAGAACGGCAGACATCTTTTCAGACTCACAACGCGATCCGCTCTTCATTCGCTATATCATGTGGCGTGTCTGCTGCCATCCGTCAAGTTCTGGTTACTCACCTTTCCTTGAGAGTCTTTCAGAGACTGCAGCGCTTCGTCCAGAACCACATCAGGCAACGGCATCAAAAATGGACCTTCGGTGAACAAAAGCGCCGTTTCGACAATCCGTCCTGGATAGAGCGGAGCCAGCAACTCGCGATAAAGCGCAAGCTGTGCTCGATAGGCGAATGGAACTGCCTCGACGGTTTTCGGTGGCGGTCGATTGGTCTTGTAATCGACGATGAGTACGCGATCCTCGCCGACGCTGATGCGGTCGATCTGACCGGACACTGCGTGATCGCGCCCGCCAAGCTCGATTGTGCCCATGATGGCGACTTCCCCGCGCGAACCTTCCGCAAAGACCGGTGCATAGGTGGGGTCGTCCAGAATGGTCCTGACGCTTTGCCAGGCAATCTGGCGCTCCGTTTCCGGCCAGTCGGCAGCGATCCGATCGAGATAGTCACGTGCCAGCGTTTCACGCCCATCCTGTGGGACATCTGGCAGATATTGCAGCAGCATATGGATCGCCGTGCCGCGTCGCAACGCGAAGGCTGGCGTCCCATTGCCCGGCCCCAGAACCGGCGAAAACGTATCGAGCGGCGGTTCCTCATCCGCTTCGATCAATGCCGACGCTCCAGACGGCGCCAGCGGTCGCGGCAGCCCGATTTCCGGCTTTATCGGCCGCAGATAATCGAGCGGCAGTGACGGCAGCGCGTGGTCCTCGATTCTATCCTGATCGGCAATCTCGACCATTCCGCGCGGTGTATTGCGATAGCGCCTTGCGGCGACTTTCAGCACGGGATGCACGAATGTCTCGGCCTTGGTGGCCAGCGCATCCTCGACAAGACGGTGCCATGTTTCGCCGCTTTCGCGCGCGCCGCGATAGCCGCAGATGATGAGCCGGTCTTCGGCCCGCGTCATGCCGACATAGAGCAGGCGGCGATATTCTTCCTCCGCCCGCGTCTTCAGCTTCTCGATCTGGGCCGTCGTGAAACCGGTCTGGTATCCAGTGTTCGGTTGCCAGAGGTAGCCTTTTACCGAAGGATTATCGTTCGAAAAGTCAAAAGGAATGAGTTTTGGCGCACGACTGCCAGTCCAGACCGCGCTTCCCGGATCAACCAGAAACACCACCGCCCCTTCCAGCCCCTTGGCAGCATGGACGGTCATGATGCGCACTTCATTGCGCCCCTGATCCAGTTCGCGCTTGATTTCAGGCGATGCCGCTTCCAGCGTTTCAAGGAAGGCTTGCAGGCCGGGCAGACCGGCACGCTCGGCGGAAAGCGCATAATTCTGGAATTCATCGATGATGTCGCCCGCCTCCGGCCCCAACCTCGCCAGAAGTTTTCGCCGCGCACCATCCGCACTCAATATGCGTGCATAGAATTCGAACACCGGCATCGTATCGGCCATATTGCGCCAGCGGCTCAGCGTCTTGTGCAATTCGGCCAGCGCGGCATCACTACGCGAAACCTGATAAAGCCGCTCGAACAATGTGAGACCTGAACCGCGCGGATGGGCAAGCTCGAAGAGCTGGTCGTCATCCCAACCGAATAGTGGGCTCTTCAATACCGATGCCAGCGAAAGATCGTCCGAAGGCTGGAGCACGAAACGACCGAGAGCCATCAGGTCCTGAATGGCGATATGGCTGGTGAGCCGCAGGCGGTCTGCACCGGCCACCGGAACGGACAGGTTTTTCAGCGCCCGCGACAGAGCAGGCATGAACTGGTCGCGCTTTCGTACCAGAACCATAATGTCACGCGGCATGATCCGCCGGTTCTGGCCCGGAATGGGTTCGCCACGATCCAGCCAGTGGCGAATGGTGGCCGCGATCTGATCCGCCAGCCGGACAGCGGGTGCTGCCAGATGATCGACCGGCTCGCGCCAGTCGTCGGGCTCTTCCACCACTTCCGGCGTCAGCATATCCCAGATTTCCACCTCGCCCGGCGCATCGGAACGAATGGCTTCATGGACCGTTGCGCCTGCAAGGCCTCGATTGGCCTCGGGTCTCGCAAAAACCTCGTCCACCGCCTGCAAGACATCGGGTGCGGATCGGAACGAGAAATTGAGGCTGACGCGCTCAAACTTCAGCTCGGCATCTTCCGCGCGAAGACTGACGGACCGTCCCTGTGCCGCGAAATCCTCCGGCACCGCGCCCTGGAACGAATAGATCGACTGTTTCTCGTCACCGACTGCAAAGAGCGTGCGACTGATATTGCGCTGGCCGAGGCCGGAAAAAAACTCTTCCGACAGCATGCGAATCACCTGCCACTGGTCGGGACTGGTATCCTGCGCCTCGTCGACCAGAATATGGTCGATGCCGCGATCGAGCTTGTACTGCACCCACTGCCCTGCTCCATTACGGGCGAGTAGCGCCACGGTCCGGGTAATGAGATCCTCGAAATCGAGCAGGCCGCGCTGACGTTTCAGGTCGTGATAGCGTTGCAGCAGATTGTCGATCAGCGTCAGCGCGGCCAGATTGAGCCGCACAAGGCGCAATTCCTTCAGCCGGTCGAGTCCCTGTTCGACACGCGCCGCTGCCGCGTCGAAATCCTCTTCGAAATCCGGCAGAAGTTTCTTGACCGCTGCCGAGCCGACATAAGAGCCGGATTTCGGTTCGCCCGTGCTTTTCAGGAAGGCCGCACGCAACACAGCCTCGCGGTCACGCTGGTTTGTCACCTTTTCGAAACGCCGGAGTTGCAGCGCAAAATCCTGTGCGCGCGACGCACCCTTCTGGATCGACATGATGAGGTCGAGCGCTTCGTCGGAAAATTCCGGTATCGGCCAGAGATCGGCGACGAGATCATCTTCGCTGGTTTGCGGATCGAAGCGGAAAGCCCGGTGCAGGGCTTCGCTGCGATGCGCCGCCACGCCCAGTTCGGCTATATAGGTCTGCAGGCCGTTGCGCCTGCTCACCGCCTCATCCAGAAGCGATTGAAGCCCCATCTCGCCCGATGCCTGCAGAACATCGGCAAAGGCCGCTGCGAGCTCAATATCGCCACCGCCATGCGCGGTTTCGAGCAACTGACGCCGTGCTTCACCGACAAGGACTGCCTGCATCAAATCGTCCATCATCTCGAAATGACCGGCAATGTTCGCCTCAAGCGGGAACTGGTGCAGGATCGCTTCGCAGAAAGCATGGATGGTCTGGATTTTAAGTCCGCCCGGCGTTTCCAGCGCGCGCGCGAACAGCCGTCGCGCTGCTGCAAGACGGGCATCACCCGGTCTGCGGCCCTCAAGCGACTTCAGACGTTCGGCAAGTTCGATATCGGGCAGGACAGCCCATTCCGAAAGCCGCATGAACACACGGTTCTGCATCACCGCCGCTGCTGCCTTCGTATAGGTGAGGCAGAGAATCTTGGACGGGTCCGTGCCTTCCAGCAACAGGCGGATAACACGTTCGGTCAGAACATGCGTCTTGCCGGAACCCGCATTGGCCGACACCCAGACGGAAGCTGCCGGATTTGCTGCGCTGCTTTGCGCCCGCAGCGTTTCTTCCGGGATAATAGGTGCTTTTTTCACTCGCCGCCCTCCCCGCCAGCATCGCCCCCGGCAGACCACTCCAGCACCCGCGCCAGATGGTCGTAATCGCCTGTCAGGTCCGTCTCGCGAAACGGCAATGCGCGCGACAGGTAGCCCTTATCCGGCTTCTGGTACTCCGCCAGCAATTGCGCCAGCCGCTGCCAGGATTCCTCGCCGAGCGCCGGTGCGGTTTTTTCCGATGGCGGTCGTCCGATCTTGAGGATCGATTCCGGCTTCACCTCGCCGCCCGCCTTGAGGCGCACATAGGTCAGATCGGAAGCGCGGACCGAGCCCAGTTCCCGAAACGCACCGCGCACCAGAAGCGCTGCTTCCAGCGCCAGCTGCGGCGACAGCAACACGTGCGCCTGTTTGGGTGATGGTGTCGAGCCGGTCTTGTAATCAATGATCTCCGCGGTCCCGTCACGCATCAGATCGATGCGGTCAGCGCGGCCGGAAAGCGTGATACCAAGCCCTTCGACCTCACGTTTATCGGATGAAATCTCGGCAAAGCGGGTCTGGACATTGTAGGCGCGCTCGCGTTCCCAAGCCAGAAACTGCGGAATGAGCGCGGTGAAGCGCGGCCACCACACAGCCTCGATTTCCGTCGGCAAATCCATGTCTGCAAAAAGGATACGCCCCAGCTCCGCCAGCCGCTCTGCGGCATCGGGTGCCAGCGGATCGATTGCCTCCTGCGTGAAATGCCCCAGAATATCGTGGAACAAAGTGCCGCGTTCGGCAGCCGCCGGGTCACGGATCAAAGGCTCCAGCGGTCGTAGCTTCAGAATTTTCTTTGCGAAGATCGCATAGGGATCGCGGCGCAGCGTTTCGATTTCCGTTACCGAAAAATGCTTCGGACGTGCAAGGACCGGCGGTGCAGGCTCCGGGCGCTTGACGAAAGGCACGTCGGGCGCCTGATCGATTTCGCGTGACCACTGGATGAAACGCGCCCCACGCTTGCGCATTTCGGCGGTCACATCCGCGCCCAGCACAGTTTCAAGCCGCTGCAGCCAGCGCGATGGCACCGTCGGCGCATTATCGGAACGCTGTGAGCGCGTCAGCACGACATGATCCTGGCCCAGCGCCATCTGGAAGTCATGAGCGGCAAGGCCGGTGCGGCGTTCGGGCGGATCGAGCGCGATCATCGACTTCATGGGGCGTGACATGAACGGATCATTGCGGGTGCGTGCAGGCCAGCTTCCCTCGTTGAGGCCGCCGATCACCACCGTATCCATGGTTTGCAGGCGTGCTTCAAGCGCACCCCAGATGAAGAGGCGCGGATGACCACCCGGATGCGGCTTAACCGTCTCGCCCGCCATCAGTGCATCGAGCACAGCCGGCCATTCCGAAGCTTCAAAGTCGAGCCCGGCTTCGCTTGAAACCAGACCACGCAAAAAGGCAGCGAGCTGTTCTCCGCGTTCGCCGGAATAGAAAGGCGCGATGCTGGCCTTTTCATTGCGCGCAAGATTTTCCAATGCTTCGACCGTTGCACGCGCGATTTCGCCGATCTCGGTCCGGCGTCCGGCGATGACGAAAGGCGCCAATGGCGCCACCGCCTTAGACAGGCTTTCGCAAAGATTGCGGGCGGCGGCGATCATGTCTGGCGTGACCGTATCGTGCCATGCCGGTTGCCACGGCTGGCTGGCGCTTTCCTCCAGCCGCCGGTCGAAAAATGCGGGAAGATCAAGTACGGAGGCGCGGCCCGTGCCGCCGCGAAAGGCAATGAGTTCCAGGGTTTCGGCGGCAAGGCGTCGCTCGATGCGGGGAGCTTCCAGCCGCAGCAGCGGATGCTTGACCAGCGCCAGCAGAGCAACCGGGTCGCCCGGGCTGAAAACCGTCTCGACCAGCAGCCGCAACAATGTCGTGGTCTCGACATCACGCAGATGCCGACCACCAGAATCATCGGCATCAATGCCGAAACGGGCAAGCTCGCCCACCACGCGCCGCGCCAGATTGCGGTCTGCTGTAACAAGCGCGGCTGTTCTGCCTTCATCATTGATCGCATCGCGCAGGACAAGCGCCACAGTAAGCGCCTCTTCCCGCTCATTCGCGGTTTCAATCAGGTCAATCGTCTGCGCCGCCGCCTGCAAGGCGGTCGGCTGCATATCGGGATCGCGCGCAAGCTGCCCCCATGCATCGGTCGTCTCCGCCGGACGAAGCGCTTCGCTGACCACCCGCTCGCGCAGGCGCTTGGAGGCAGGCATAGCGTCCAGATGTTCCACATCCGCACGCAATGTCTGCATTGCATCGAGAAGCTTGCGTAAACCGAACTGGGGATGACCAAAGGTCGAGGGATTATCGGTTGCCGATGCCAGCATTTGCCAGGCTGCATCATCCAGATCGCGGTCCAGCCCTGGCAGCACCACCGCGCCATTCGGCAAGTCTGCAATGGCGGAAATAAGCTCGGCAGTCGCCGGTATGGAACCGGTGGAACCTGCAACGATAACCGGCCCGGCGGGCGGATGATCCCGCAGGCGCTTCACTTCGCTCCAGATGAGATCGTTGCGATGCGCGGCGGGATTTGAAAGCCGGCGTTCTGCCAGAATATCCGGCCACAGATTGGTGACGATGTTGAGAAAGCCGAGCGTGACCTGCCACCAGTCGGCGAGGTCTTCCGGAGCAATTCCCGCAAGCTCGCTCCATTTAGCCCCATCGGTTTCAACCTGATCCATCAGCCCCGCCAGATCGCGGGCAAGCCAGATTGCATCGGCAGTCGTTGCCGGAACCGAAACATCGTCAACACCGAAAAGGGCGCGCACATGCGAAGGCAGCGATTCCCGCCATGGGCGGATCAATCGTGCCAGAAGCAGAAGCCGCTCTGCTGTACCAATCGGTGGATTAATGTCGAAGACGCTCGACGAGCCGGCATTGAAGAAAGCGGCATCTTCATCCACATCGCCAAGCGGTTTTATCGTCGGCAAAATGGCGCTCTTTTTTTCCGACGCAAAACCGGCCTCCACTTTTGCGGGAAGTACTTTAGCCGGATTCATATCAACCAAAATGGACCGCAAAGCACGCGCCGCACGGCGCGTCGGCACATAGATGGTTGCATTGGCCAATGCCAGCGGATCGGATGGACTGCCGGGAAAACCTTCGACCAGCCGCCCCTCCAGAAGCGCTTTTGCAAAAGCGGGCAGAAATGGCGTGCCGGGAGGAATTGAAAACAGGCGCTGTTTCCCATCTCTGGGCCTGCGTGCGCTCATGCGTTCTACCTCCTCATGCAAATGCGGTAAGCGCTGCCTCCGCCTCGCCGATTGCGTCCGGCGTTCCGACAGTCAGCCAATGTCCGGTCATTGGCATACCATAAAGGCGACCGGCTGCAATCGCTTCGTCGAAATAGCGGTTGAGCGAGGACACACCCGGCTCGGCGTCAGCGAAGATGCGGGGATGGATGATCCCTGCTCCCGCATAGATCACCGGCTCGCCCGAGACATCCCGTGCGCGGCGCAGATGCCCGTTTTCGTTGGCAACGAAATCACCCTTGCCCTCATAGCCCGTTTCCTGATCGAGACGCGCCGTCATCAGAAGAATATCCATCCGGTCCGCGTCCCAGGCCTCAGCAAGCGCCGACAGATTGGGAACCTTCTCGTCGCCGACCCAGAATGTGTCGGCATTCAGAATAAAAAACGGCTCTGCTCCGAGCAGCGGCAGTGCCTTCACAATACCACCAGCGGAATCGAGCAGCATTTCACGTTCATCCGAAATCACAACATTGAGATCTTTGCGATGACGCAGGTGCTCTTCCAGTTGGTCGGCTAAATAGTGCACATTGACGATTGCCGTGCGAATGCCCGCCTGTGCCGCTGCATCAAGCCCCCAGTCGATCAAGGCCTTGCCGGCTACCTTGACCAGCGGCTTCGGAATGGTTTCGGTGATGGGACGCATGCGCTTGCCAAGTCCGGCGGCAAGAACCATAGCCGTCTTCGGGCCCATTTCAGGCATTTTCATTGCGCGGCCTCTTCCTGCTGCATCAATCCCAATTCCTCAAACCACACCGCCACTGGCGCCATGACGGGATGCTTCAGCACACGACCGAGATAGTCATGAATGCGTGGCAGGTGTTTTAGGTAATCCGGCTTACCATCGCGCTCATCGAGCCGGACGAAAAGGCCGAGCAGCTTGGCGTTACGCTGTGCGCCCATTGCCGCATAGGCCTTGCGGAACAAAGCCTCGTCGAACGCATGTCCGAGCGCGCGACGCTCATCGCAATAGGCAGCGACCACAGCCTGTTCCAGCTCCGGCGAAATCGTCACACGCGCATCGAGGGTCAGCGAAGCCACGTCATAGGCTGCCGGTCCAATCATCGCATCCTGAAAATCGATGACACCGATCTTGTCCTTGCCTTCCGCTTCTGGAAACCAGAACAGGTTCGGCGAATGATAGTCGCGCAAGAGCAGGCTCTTCTCAACATCGGCAATGTCGGCGATCACGTGGTCCCATGCGGCTTCGTAAGCTTGCTTTTCTGCGTCTGTAAGTTGCCTGCCCATCATGCGCGGCGCATACCACTGGCCGATCAGGCTGACCTCGATCATCATCGCATCACGGTCGAAACCGGCGATGATGTGGTCGGGATGCCCTGCCACAGGTGCATGGTCAGGCCAGGCAACGCCATGCAGATGCGCCAGAAAGCGTCCGGCGGCCTCATAGCGTTCGGCGACAGGTTCACCGGACGCTGCCCGCACGCCCTCTGTTCCGAGATTCTCAAGGATGAGAAAACCGGCATCGAGATCGGCGGCACGCATTTGCGGCGCGCGAAAACCATGGCTGTCGAGAAGCGCATCGACAGCGACAAAGGCAAGGATGTTTTCCGCAAGATGCGCAATCTGCCGATAGGTTTTTCCGTCGCGCAGCGGCGGATCATAGGGCATCTGCGGCGCATTCATCAAAATCTCGACGCCGTGGGCAGCCGTGCGGATCGTCTCGTATTTGCGTGGTGACGCATCGCCCTGCAAATAGCAACGCGTTGCATCGGCACGGTTATGGAGGTCCAGAAATGTGCGTATCGCATGACTGCGTTCCAGCCGCTGGATCGCAGCCGCTGGTCCCGACACGGTAATACGCCGCCCTGCCCCGTCGTGGCTCAGCGTGACAGCAAATGACGGTTCAGGCAGGAAGCCCTCGGCCTGCTCCGGCCATTCGGCCAGAACCACGCCATCTTCCAGAAACTCCGGCAGTCCCAGCTCATCCAGTTCTTCGCCGTGTGAAATACGGTAGAGATCGGCATGGGCAACAGGAATGCGCAAAGTCTCGTAGCTTTGTACCAGCGTGAAAGTCGGACTTGGGACGTCCAACCCCTCATCATCGGCGATTGCCCGAATAATCGCGCGGGCAAGCGAGGATTTTCCCGCCCCCAAATCGCCGGAAAGCGTGACGAGATCGCCCTTTTGCAGGGCGAGGGCGAAATCCTCGCCGAAACGCTGCGTTGCAGCTTCGTCGGGCAAGAAATAGCTGATGCTGGATTGTGAGGCGCTCATGGGCACCCTTTACCTTATTCGGCGGCGACGCGGAAGCTGCGTGTTTCCGACGGAAAACGGCAAATCACCGTTGTTCCACGACCGGAACCCGTATCGATATCGACCGATCCGCCATGCAGCTCAACAAAGCTCTTGACGATGGCAAGTCCGAGCCCGGCACCACGGCGGCGGCCGCCATTCGGATAGGACTGGAAGCGTTTGAAAACCGTGTCGAGCACTTCTCCGGGCATGCCGGGACCGTCATCGTGGACGGCAAAGACCACTTCCAACCCCTCGCGCGCTACCTGCAACTGGATGCTGGAACCTTCCGGCGCATAGTTGGTCGCATTCGACAAAAGGTTGAAAAGCACCTGACGGACGCGGTTCGCATCGGCCCTGAATACGTCCACGTCGTCGGCAATGTCGATGTCGAGCCCGATATCGTGATCGCGCATGCGCTCACCGACGCGGGAGGCCGCTGCGGAAATCGCTTCCACGACGGAAACTTCCCCGACCTCCAGTTCCATGATGCCTGCATCGACGGTGGCAAGATCGAGAATATCATTGACGATGGTCAGCAATACCGATGACGACGTGCTGATATGGTCGAGATACTCGATCTGGCGCTCGTTGAGCGACCCGAAAGCCGGTGTCTGCAACAGTTCGGTAAAGCCGATGATGTTGGTCAGCGGTGAACGCAGCTCATAGGAAACGTGCTGGACGAAATCGTTCTTGATCTGGTCGGCCAGTTCCAGCGCCTCGTTCTTTTCCTTGAGCGCCCGTTCGACGCGCACCGTATCGGTGACGTCGATAAAGGTCAGCATGGTCTGGCCTTTCGGTAGCGGCACCACGGCGAAGGAAAGGATGGTGCCGTCATCCAGCTCCACCTGCCCCATGCGCCCATCGCGTTTGTCGAGGAAGCCGGTGACGGTGGAGACGAAATCGTCCCACAAGCCGTTGCCGCCGCGCTCCCCGCAAATCTTGGCAATCGACGAAATATGCGTGCCTTCGACAATGAGCGGCATCGGCAGCGCCCAAAGGTCGGCAAAGGACGGATTGGAAAGCCGGATACGGCCATCGGAACCGAACACCGCCACGGCTTCCGCCAGATGGTCGAGCGTTTCGCCCTGTACCTTGATGAGCGTGTTGTAACGGCCTTCGAGTTCGAACTTTTCGGTCATGTTCTCAAAGAACCAGGTCACGCCGCCTTGCGGATGCGGGTTGGCGACGACGCGCATCGTCCGTGTATCCGGCAGATGCCACATATGTTCCTGCGGCTCGACAGCGCGATAGGCGGAAAGCACCGAATCCTTCCATTTGCGCCATTCCGGCTGCTCTGGAAGTTTGCCTTCCGAACGCAGGCGATCAAGGATCAGCGTGTTACTCGGCTGCGATTCCAGCCATGCCGTATCGAGCGACCACAGCTTGGCAAAAGCCTGATTGAAAAATTGCAGCTTCATCTCGGGATCGAAGATCGCCACAGCGGTCGAAAGCTGATCGAGCGTTTCGGCATGGCTCTTCATCGTGCGGTTCAGTTCTTCGCGCACCGCCTGCACTTCGGTCTGGTCGAAACCGAGACCGATGGAACCCGTTTCCGCGCTTACATCCGTCACGTTGAAAAGTCGTCGATCACCGTGCACCACAGCCGTCAGCTGGTCCTGCAGGACAGGCTCGGCAAAGCGGTCACGCTCCAGACGCTGACGCGCCTGTGCGCCGAAAAGCTCGCGCCCTTCGGAAATGACCTGGCTTGCATCGGCCATATCGACAGCCTGCGCATAGGCGGCATTGACCCATTCGACGCGGCCACCGGCGTCGCGGGTCCAGACCGGCTGGTCGATCCGGTCAAGAAGACGCCGGAATAATTCGATACGCTCGGAAAATTCGCGGTTTTGCGCCTGCAGCGCCGCGCGTTCAGCCTGTACGCCCTGTAGGCTGAGGAAGCGTGCCACGGCAAAGCCGCCCGATGTGCGTCCGCGCACGTCGAGGAGGGTGCCGTTGACGGTTTCAACTGTGAGGTCGAAAGACCGCGCCTGCTCACGCAGCAATCCGATGGCGCGCTCAAGCGCCACGACCGATTGGGGACGAAGCCAGCGGCCAAAAGCCAGAAAGGTCGAACGATCCTGCGGGGCAGCGCTTTCGTCCGGCAGCAGCCCGACGACTTCAGCGCGCGTGTTGTGGCCATCCCAGACCACGATGCGCTGATCCTTGAGGTTGAGCAGGGCTTCATTGCGCTGGGCGACAAGATTGAGGTCGGCGAATTTGGAACGCAGTTCCTTGTTTTCCGCGGCAACGCGTGACCGTTCACGGATCAGCCAGCCGGCAGAAAGCAGGGCTGCGCCCATTACGCCGAGGAACATGGAAAACTGGATGACTTCGAAAGCGCCGATACTGCCACCGCCGAAGGGCAGGGCGATGCGCGCCGATTCCGTACCTTGCGCGAAAGCGGGCACGGCTGCGAAAAGCGTCGCGAGAGAAACGGAGGCCTTCATCAGGGCTTTTTTCGGGGCAAGCCATGCGAACGGCTTTGCAACAGGGGCGGCAGGACGCCATTGCCTGCCAGTAACGATTGCGGAAACATTCCGCAAAATCCCCGTTGCGCCGAACTCTGGCATGTTGTCCTTTTCTCCGCCACCCGGCCATGAAAACTGCCACGAAGGCAGACTGGCCGTATTAAAACACTTCAATACACATCAAAGCCCGACCATACGCACGCCGCCACAGTGCACGATGGTCATCGCGTTTTGAGGTATTCTGGGGATGAATCGTCCTCTCGCTTCCCGCCACAACCGGCAAAAAACGCGCAACGCAAACACCCGCTCAAACACCTTGATTCGCCTACACAATACCCTTCCGGCGAATCCACGTGAAGCATCTTGCACGCAAAAAGAAAGACCGGGCGGTTTGTCAACCGCCCGGCCTCAACATGTAGTGCAATACTTAACGTATGGTTAATACCTGTAGTGTTCCGACTTGAACGGGCCCTGTGGAGTGACACCGATATAGGCAGCCTGTTCCTCAGAAAGCACAGTCAGCTTGGCACCGAGCTTATCGAGATGCAGGCGCGCAACCTTCTCGTCGAGATGTTTCGGCAGCACATAGACTTCATTCTTGTAGGCGTCGGTACGGGTAAACAGCTCGATCTGACCCAGAACCTGATTGGTGAACGAAGCCGACATGACGAAGCTCGGATGGCCGGTTGCGTTGCCCAGATTGAGCAGGCGGCCTTCGGAAAGCAGGATAATGCGCTTGCCATCCGGGAATTCGATCAGATCGACTTGCGGCTTCACATTGGTCCATTTCAGGTTGCGAAGTGCTGCCACCTGAATTTCATTGTCGAAGTGACCGATATTGCCGACGATCGCCATATCCTTGAACTTGCGCATATGGTCGATGGTGATCACGTCCTTGTTGCCGGTCGTGGTCACGATGATATCGGCGGTCGAAGCAGCATCGTCGAGGGTCACGACTTCAAAACCGTCCATTGCAGCCTGGAGCGCGCAGATCGGATCGACTTCGGTCACCTTCACGCGGGCGCCTGCACCGGCGAGCGACTGGGCGGAACCCTTGCCGACATCGCCATAACCGCACACGACAGCAACCTTGCCTGCCATCATGACGTCGGTGCCGCGACGAATGCCGTCAACGAGCGATTCCTTACAGCCATATTTGTTGTCGAACTTCGACTTGGTGACGCTGTCATTGACGTTGATCGCCGGGAAGGGCAGGAGGCCCTTCTTCTGCAACTGGTAGAGACGGTTGACGCCGGTGGTGGTTTCTTCCGTCACCCCCTTGATGGCGTCGCGCTGGCGCGTGAAGAAGCCCGGCGTTGCAGCCATACGCTTCTTGATCTGCGCGAAAAGCACTTCCTCTTCTTCCGAACCGGGGTTCGACAGAACATCCTCGCCTGCTTCGGCGCGCGCGCCGATGAGAATGTACATGGTGGCGTCGCCACCATCGTCGAGAATCATGTTGGATGGCTCGCCATCCGGCCACTGGAATATCTGGTCGGTATAGGTCCAGTATTCTTCAAGCGTTTCGCCCTTGATGGCGAAAACCGGCGTGCCGGTTGCGGCAATCGCGGCGGCGGCGTGATCCTGCGTCGAGAAAATGTTGCAGGACGCCCAGCGGACCTGTGCGCCCAGTACCTGCAGCGTTTCGATCAGAACGGCAGTCTGGATCGTCATATGCAGCGATCCGGAAATGCGCGCGCCCTTCAGCGGTTGCGACTTGCCGAATTCCTCACGGGCAGCCATCAGGCCCGGCATTTCGGTTTCTGCGATATCGAGTTCCTTGCGGCCCCAATCGGCCAGGCTAAGATCCTTGACGACAAAATCTTGGCTTGCGGTCATCGCGTGCTCCAATAAAAGGCAGTTCCAGCTCGATAAAGATGTAATCAGCGGCCGGAATTGCATTCCAATGTGGGGCAGCTTTCCATGCGGGAAAGCGCTCCGGCTGCCGCCTTGACTAGCAGATCGCAGCCGGAAGCACAACGCAATATAAAGAAATCTTTATACGTGCATATCAATCAGGTTTGTCGAATGCAGGGCTGATAACCGTCAAAGGAAGATCGACCTGCAATATTTCGAGCATGCGGCGAAACTCGGCAACAGGATAGATTTCGCTTTCCGTGACGAGGGCAACCGTGCGACCGGAACCGCCTCCGGGCTGCGGGAGTGCAGCGATCACGTCGTCTGCCGGGTCAAGAAACTGCCAGCCGGGACGGGCCGTTTCGAAAAACGATCTGAGCCATGGCAGATGGGTACTGGAAAGCGTCAGCGTGTCGATGAGAGAATAGCTGGCAGCAATGTCATCGCAGAATGCGGCCACCTTTTGCGCGGTCTCATCCGGCTGGCGAAGAAAAGCGCCGTTTTCCACCAGCTCCACCATCGCAGACGCATTGATTAAAGCAACATCGTCCGGCTTATCGGTCTGTGTCCGGACAAAACCTGCAAGCTCTTCGCTCTCAATCATCGAACGCACACCCATAACGGCAACCTTGCCGCTACGGCTTGCCGCAAGGGCGGCACGAACCGGCGGCGCCACGCCATAGACCGGTACGGCAAACTCGCTTTTCAGTGCGTCGAGGACCATGACTGAGGGTGCATTGGAAGCGAGGACGATTGTTTGGGCGCCAAGGCCCGTCAGGTAATGAATCGTACGGCGCATGATGGAAAGCAGCTGATCGCGGCTCTTCGCGCCATAAGGAAAACTGGCCCGATCGGCAAAATAGATGATGTCGCGCTGTGGCTGGTTGTGCCTGATCAGCTCAACCAGGGCATAACTGCCGATACCCGCATCGAAAACGGCCACCGGATCGTTGAGATCACCCACAGCGGCCACAGTCTTGTTCTTCAGCATTCTTCGCCGAACTTGTCGGCGATGAGTGTCTGCAAGGCTTCCAACACGGCATCGGCCTGTTCACCGGAGGCACTGACGTCGATGCAGCAGCCAGGAGAGGCGGCAAGCATCATAAGACCCATGATCGAGGTGCCGCCAACAGTCATGCCGTCCTTGCTCACGCGGACATGCGCATTGTAACCATCGACCAGTTGCACGAACTTGGCCGAAGCGCGGGCGTGAAGGCCGCGCTTGTTGACGATCTCGAAGGATCGGGAAACTGCTGTTTCGGGTTCGTATTCACCGGTAACGGGCACGCTTGAGTGCATGAATTACTTTCCTGTCAGGACCTGGCTCGCAACATTGATATATTTGCGCCCCGCATCCTGCGCCTCGCGCAGAGCTGTCTTGATGTCGCCCCCGATGCGGACGCTCGACAACTTGATAAGCATCGGCAGATTGACACCTGCGATGACTTCGACCTTGCCTTCCTTCATGACGGAAATGGCGAGATTGGACGGCGTACCGCCAAACATGTCGGTCAGGATGATGACCCCGCTGCCATTATCGGCGCGCTCCACCGCATCAACGATATCCCGCCGACGCTGTTCCATATCGTCTTCGGCACCGATGCAAACGGTCTCGAAATTGTCTTGCGGCCCGACTACATGCTCGACAGCATGCAAAAACTCTTCGGCCAACCTTCCGTGCGTGACAAGCACGAGTCCGATCATACTATAAAAGCTCCCGTCGCGTGCCCGCCGCATCACCCCGCCAGAGTGTCAGATGGCACTGAAACCACGCCGGAAAAGCGCCGGCGAGTTGTGCATCTTGGCAGCGCAAATCTTGATAGCAAGTGAAAAATTTCCACGCTGCCATGAAAAAAGCAAAATGCCGCAGCGTCGTGGAAAATTAATCGATTCGTAACAAAGCCGGATTCAGCCCTCGTTCGAAGGCCATTTTTCGTAAAACAAGGTAGCCTCGATCGCCCGCGAAAGCGCGTTGGAATCGCCATTCGACGACAAAGCCGGCAAAAGAAGTCGAGGCAGTGAAATGCCCTCGAATTCCCACGTTTCACCACCCGGATAGCGTTCGGCCTCATCACGATCCACAAGCCGGACAATAAGATAGAGCGGGCTGGCCTCTACGAAAGCGACCTTGAAAAGCCCCGCGCCGCGAATCTCCACACCGCCTGCAAGGGCTGCTGGAACGCTGGCTATCAGCCTGCCGCTTTCCACATGAAGCAATGTGCGGTCGTCGGCTACCAGCGAGGCAGCCTCTCCGCGAAGGAGCGCTCTTTCCACAAGTGTCAGCGCAAGTTCAGTCTTGCCGGCGCCGGACCGCCCCATAATCATGACGCCGCGACCGCTGATCTGAAGCGTGGTGGCGTGAAGCCCGCTTTTTTCCTCTTCAGGTGTCATGCGCTTGCAGGCAGGTCGACGATGAAACGCGCGCCCTTGAACTGATCGGGCTTCGCGGGGTCGACAATATTTTCCGCCGTCAGCGTGCCGCCATGGGCCTCGATGATCTGGCGGCTGATCGAAAGCCCAAGGCCTGAATTCTGGCCGAAAGCCTCCGATGCCGGACGATCCGTATAAAAACGTTCGAAGATGCGTTCGATATTCTCGATCGGAATGCCAGGGCCATTATCCTCGACAAGCACCCGCAAGCGGCTGCCTTCACCACTCAGCGATACCACGATACGTCCGGTATCGTCGGGCACGAAAGAACGGGCATTTTCAATCAGGTTGCTGACCACCTGACCGAGGCGCAGATCGTGACCGGCAACATAGAAGCCCTTCTTTCCGGCAGGCAGCTTGCCGGTATTGAAGATGATTTCCGTCCCGACCTTGTTGCGGCGCACTTCGCGCGCTGCCGTTACGAGATTGGTCAGAAGCGTCTTCATATCGACGCGGTCAATATGTTCGCGCGCGAGTTCCGCATCGAGACGAGAAGCATCGGAAATATCGGTAATCAGGCGGTCAAGGCGGCGAACGTCGTGCTGGATGATGTCGAGAAGACGCTTGCGCGATTCCTCGGTCTTGGCAAGCGGCAGAGTTTCGACAGCACTGCGCAGCGAGGTGAGGGGGTTCTTCAACTCGTGGCTGACATCGGCGGCAAAGCTTTCGATAGCCTCGATACGGGTATAGAGCGAATCAGTCATCTCGCGGATAGACGTGGAAAGATGGCCGACCTCATCCTGACGTTCGGAGAAATCCGGAATTTCGACACGGCTTTTCACACCATGACGAACGCGGTCGGCAGCAGCGGAAAGCTTGCGCAGCGGGCTTGCAATCGTCGATGCAAGGAAAAGCGACAGGATGACCATGACCAGCGAAACGACGCCGAACACGCGGAAAACCGCCATGCGTTCGGCTTGCACGATCTTGTCGATATCGTCGCCTTCGGTAGAGAGCAGGAGCACTCCCAATATTGCGCGCGAACGCTGGATCGGCACGGCAACCGAGACGACCAGCTCGCCCTTTTCATTGCGCCGCTGCGCCGTTTGCGGCGAACCGGCCAGAGCCTTTACGATTTCCGGAAAAGCGAGGCCATTGCCGCCCGGCTGTTCCTGATAGACCGGCAGGCCTCCGCCGTAGAACAGGTGCGAAATCCACGTTCCGGCCCGTTCCCAGATGGTTGGTGTCTCTTCCTCGATCGGCGGCAGGTCATAGCGAAGCACAGGGCCAGCGGAAGGAAAGCTCGGCGAATAAAGCGCGCGCGAATCGAGCAGCATATTGGCATAGCGATCATAGATGCGCGCCCGCGTGCTCGTCGGCGAAATCAACCGGCGCAACAGGGGGGAAACCTTTTCCGGATTGATTGGAAACTCCCAGTTGTCAGGTGAATCCGGCGATGGTGTCAGGCTTTGCCCGGCCTGAAGCTCCAGGAGCTTTTCCGGATCGATCATCAGAGAATTGGTGTCGATGGTCGCCGAGGCCGAGATGGCGCCGGCGATGATCTTGCCCTGGGTGAGCAAGCTTTCGATCTTCGCGTCAATCAGCCCCTCGCGGAACTGGTTCATGTAGAGAATGCCGGAAACAAGAACCGCCAGCGCCGCCAGATTGAGAAACAGGATACGGCGCGTCAGGCTCGAAAACAGATATTGGCCGAGAAATTTGCGCAGGGGCGCAAAAAAGCGACGCCAGAACACCGAGCGCTGCCGCCGGGCCCTGCGTTCGCGCAAATCCGATTTCTGGCCGACAAGGCCGTCGTTCCCGGTTTCTGCGACCATGTCGCTCTGTCTGCTCTCACTAAACTACCGCCAGACCTCACGGACTGGCGATATGTAATTATCTATCAGGCCTCGCGGAAGCGGTAGCCGACGCCATAGAGCGTTTCGATCATTTCGAAATCGTCGTCAACCGCCTTGAACTTCTTGCGCAGGCGCTTGATATGGCTGTCGATGGTGCGGTCATCCACATAGACCTGCTCATCATAAGCCGCATCCATGAGGGCGTCACGGCTTTTCACGACACCTGGACGCTGCGCCAGCGAATGAAGGATGAGGAATTCGGTGACCGTCAGCGTGACAGGTTCCCCCTTCCAGGTGCAGGTGTGGCGCTCCTGATCCATGACCAACTGGCCGCGCTCGAGCGATTTTGCCTGCTGTCCGGTCGGCTTGGCCGTGCCGTCGCGTGCAGCAACCCGGCGAAGCACCGCCTTGACGCGTTCGACCAGAAGACGTTGCGAGAACGGCTTGGTGATGAAATCATCCGCGCCCATCTTGAGGCCGAAAAGCTCGTCGATCTCGTCGTCCTTGGAGGTGAGGAAGATGACGGGGAGGTCGGATTTCTGGCGCAGACGGCGCAGAAGCTCCATACCGTCCATGCGCGGCATCTTGATATCGAAGATCGCAAGATTGGGCGGACGCGCCATCAGACCATCCAGCGCGGACGCGCCATCGGTGTAGGTTTCGACCCGATAGCCTTCCGATTCCAGCGCGATGGACACGGAGGTCAGGATGTTGCGGTCGTCGTCGACCAGCGCAATCGTCTGCGTTGCCGAGGCTTCCTTCATGCGAACCTTTCTCCTTCAACTAAGCCAACCGGAAGGCCCGGCTGGTGACGTCTTTCAGCCGCCAGAGACTGGCGGGGTATAGATCGAGCGCCTTATTACGCATCGATACTATTATAATGTGCCTGCTTGTGCAGTACAAATTAGGTACAAAATGTGGCGGCGCCAGCAGAAGCCATCAAACACCGCGAGCCGAATCGCGCTTTGGTTAATACCTGGGCTCAAGCCAGTGCCACCGCCAATCCCCGGAACTCACAGCTCATAACGCATAGATTAAACGATTTAAAAAAATTTCAAAAATTTTAAATCGATTAAATATTTGAATTGCCACGATTAATCTGTTTCTGACTGCCATCCTCTATTTCGCGATCAATCTGGTAGGCGCGAAAAGAGACCGATCAATTGTCAAACCATATGGCGGAGACATCATGAGAGAGACCGGCATTCACAACACGGCCGCTTCCATTGCCACTTCAGGACTGAAGGAACTCTCCGCAGTCTTTTACAATCTCGGGGCCGCCCGGCTCTATGAAGAAACCGTCCGCCGGGGCGAAGCCGAACTGTCGGCGCAGGGTGCGCTTGTCGCACGCACCGGCCAGCACACGGGCCGTTCGCCGAAAGACAAGTTCGTAGTGCGCGATGCCGACACGGAAGATCATGTCTGGTGGGACAACAACAAGCCGATGAGCCGCGAGGCTTTCGAGCTGCTCTATGCCGATTTCATCGACCACGCGAAGGGCAAGGAGCTTTTTGTGCAGGATCTGATCGGCGGCGCCGATGCCGACAACAAGATCAATGCCCGCGTCATCACCGAATATGCCTGGCATTCGCTGTTCATCCGCAATCTTCTGATCCGTCCGGAACAGGAAGCGCTTGCGTCCTATGTCCCGGAAATGACGATCATCGATCTGCCGTCCTTCAAGGCCGATCCCGAACGCTATGGCGTGCGCACCGAAACGGTGATTGCGGTCGACCTGACCCGCAAGATCGTGTTGATCGGAGGCACCTCCTATGCCGGTGAAATGAAGAAGTCGGTCTTCACCGCTCTCAACTACATCCTGCCTGCCAAGGGCGTGATGCCGATGCACTGCTCGGCCAATGAAGGCCCGAATGGTGACACTGCCGTCTTCTTCGGCTTGTCCGGCACCGGCAAGACGACGCTGTCAGCCGACCCGACCCGTACACTGATCGGCGATGACGAGCATGGCTGGGGCGAGCACGGCATCTTCAACTTCGAAGGCGGCTGCTATGCAAAGACCATTCGTCTGTCCGCCGAAGCGGAGCCGGAAATCTACGCGACCACGCAGCGCTTCGGCACGGTGCTGGAAAATGTCGTTCTCGACGAACACCGCCAGCCGGATTTCGACGACGGCTCGCTGACGGAAAACACCCGTTGCGCCTATCCGCTCGATTTCATCCCGAATGCATCGAAGACGGGCAAAGGCGGCCAGCCGAAGAACATCATCATGCTCACCGCCGATGCCTTCGGTGTAATGCCTCCGATTGCCAAGCTGACGCCGGCACAGGCCATGTACCACTTCCTGTCCGGCTACACGGCCAAGGTCGCCGGTACCGAAAAGGGTGTGACCGAACCGGAAGCAACCTTCTCGACCTGCTTCGGCGCACCGTTCATGCCGCGCCATCCGTCGGAATACGGTAACCTGCTGCGCAAGCTGATCGCCGAGCACAAGGTCGATTGCTGGCTGGTCAATACCGGCTGGACCGGCGGCGCTTACGGCGTTGGCAAGCGTATGCCGATCAAGGCAACCCGCGCTCTGCTCGCAGCCGCGCTCGACGGTTCGCTGAACGATGCCGAATTCCGCATCGATCCGAATTTCGGCTTTGCTGTACCGGTCGAAGTACCGGGTGTCGACACGTCCATTCTCGATCCGCGCTCGACCTGGGCCGACAAGGCTGCCTATGACGCGCAGGCCAGGAAGCTTGTCGACATGTTCGTCACGAATTTCGAGAAGTTCGAAAGCCATGTCGATCACGAGGTAAAGGACGCGGCCCCGGCGATCCGTATCGCTGCGGAATAGCTTTTTCTGCGCATGTCTTTATCCAAAAACCGGTTCCCACTTTTGGGAGACATGCTTTTACCATCCTGAGGAGGAGGGAGAGCCCGGCTGAAAGGCCGGGTTTTTCTTTTGTATAAGGGATACAAAGCGGTATATCTCCTCGTCATGGAAGAGAACCGGAACATCATCCGCATCACCAATCGCCTGACGATCCGTGAAGACGATCTGGAGGAGAGCTTCATCCGTGCCTCCGGGCCGGGCGGTCAGAACGTCAACAAGGTTTCGACTGCCGTGCAGTTGCGCTTTCATGCCGTGAGAGCAGGCCTGCCCGAAGATATCCTGTCACGGCTCTTCAAGCTTGCCGGACAGAAAGGCACCAAGGACGGCGATATTCTGATTGAGGCCAATCGGTTCCGCACCCAGGAGCGCAACCGCGAGGACGCGCGCGAGCGGCTGATCGCGCTTATTGCCAAGGCTGCCGAACCACCGCCACCACCGCGCAAGAAAACCAAGCCCACAAAAGGCTCCGTCGAACGCCGCCTCAAGGCCAAGTCCGGACGATCCGACATCAAGAAGGGCCGCGGCAAGGTTTCTTACGACTGATCCCAAAAGACGCTACACAGGGAAACCCGAGACCATGAAATCCCATGAAATCGAGACCAGCCACGGTCGCATTGCCATCCGTGAAAGCAGGGGCAACGGAACGCCCTTGCTGATGATCCATGGCAACTCCAGCGCAGGCGCCATCTTCGCGCCCCAGCTTGAAGGCGAAATCGGTAGAAACTGGCGGGTGATCGCGCCGGATTTGCCAGGCCATGGCCAGTCCGGCAACGCCCTTGACCCGGATCGCAGCTATTCCATGGAAGGCTATGCCGACGTGATGACGGAAGTGCTGGCGAAGCTCGGCATTTCGGATGCGGTCGTTTTCGGCTGGTCGCTCGGTGGCCACATCGGCATCGAGATGATTTCACGCTTTCCCGGCATACGCGGCCTGATGATTACCGGCACGCCGCCTGTGGCGCGTGAGGAAGTGGGGCAGGGGTTCAAGAGCGGCCCGGATATGGCACTTGCCGGGCAGGAGGCATTTTCCGACCGCGATGTCGAATCCTATGCGCGCAGTACCTGCGGCGAACCGTTCGAAGACCAGTTGCTTGAGATTGTCGCCCGCACGGATGGGCGCGCGCGGCGCATCATGTTCGAAAAATTTGCAGCCGGAACCGGTGGCAACCAGCGCGATATCGTTGCCGAAGCAAGACTCCCGATTGCAGTCGTCAATGGTCGTGACGAGCCGTTTGTTGAACTGGATTTCGTCTCGAAAGTCCGTTTTGGCAATCTCTGGGAAGGCAGAACCCATGTCATCGACGGGGCAGGGCATGCGCCTTTCCGCGAGACACCAGCTATCTTCGATGATTATCTGGAGCGTTTCATGCGCGACTGCACGGCCTGACCCGCTGCAATCGCCAAAAGACGAAAGGGCCGGATAACCGGCCCTTCTTCATATCTAAGTACTTGTTTCGTCGCATTATCCTGCGCATCGAAGCGGGATAGAAATCAGTCCAGTGAACTGATTTCCCCGCGTAGACGCTTCGCACTTTTGCTGGAAATGCTCTAGATTTTTCTCAGGGCCACTTCCTCGATCAGATGATCGCTGCCCTTGCGCAGGATCAGATCGGCGCGCGGGCGCGTCGGCAGGATATTATCCTTGAGATTTTTCAGGTTGATATTGTTCCACAGTCCTTCGCCAATCGAACGCGCCGCATCTTCCGAAAGCTGTGAATAGCGATGGAAGAAGGATTCCGGATTGACGAAAGCCGTCTCCCGCAAGCGCATGAAGCGGTCGATATACCATTTGTGGATTAGCTGCGATTCAGCATCGATATAGATGGAGAAATCAAAGAAATCGGAAACGAATGGCACCATCTTGCCGTCTTCCGGCAGATCGCGCACCTGCAGAACATTGATGCCTTCGAAGATCAGAATATCCGGCTTGTCGACGATCTGATATTCGCCCGGCAAGACGTCGTAGCTCAGATGCGAATAGAGCGGCGCTCGCACCTGGCTCATGCCTGCCTTGATCGCTGACAGAAAGCGCAAGACCGCACCGACATCGTAGCTTTCGGGAAAGCCCTTGCGCTCCATCATGTTCTGCTCGCGCAGGACCGCATTGGGGTAGAGAAAACCGTCGGTCGTCACGAGATCGACCTTCGGGCTCGATGGCCAGCGTGCCAGAAGCTCTTTCAGGATACGCGCAGTCGTGGATTTCCCAACCGCAACCGAACCGGCAATGCCGATGATGAACGGCGTCTTGAACGACTCTTCCATGTTGAGGAACTGCTTGCGCTGCTCGAACAGAAGCTGGCTTGCCTCCACATGCGCCGACAGCAATCGCGACAGCGACAGATAGATGCGCCGTACCTCGTCAAGATCGATGGGGTCGCCCAGCGAGCGCAGTCGCTTGACCTCATCATACGTCAAAGTGAGCGGCGTGTCGGCGCGAAATCCCGCCCATTCCTCAGCCGAAAAGAAACGGTAAGGCGAGTAACGCGACGGCGTTAGCTGATCCACTTTTTCCCACATATTGTCGCTGCTCTCCCTCAACGCCAAGTCTGCACTAGCAGCTTCCGATCCTATTTGCATTTAGGCTTTCGGACGACCGGCTTTTTCTTCAAGGCCGGTCTGCGCCGTGCGGCGTTGCAACTCTGCAAGAACCTCATTGAGTGGCACGTCCGCAACCTTGAGAACCACCAGCAGGTGATAAAGCAAATCAGCGCTTTCGGTGACCACTTCCGCACGGTTGCCTTCCACTGCGGCAATGACCGTTTCCACGGCTTCTTCACCAAGCTTTTTGGCGGCCCGTGTCTGGCCTTTTGCCACCAGACTTGCCGTATAGGACGAACCGTCCGTCACGCTGGCACGCTCCGCGACGATGCGTTCAAGGTCGGAAAGTGTGAACTCAGTCATCGGATTTCCTTAAATTTTGCTCTTTACCGGACCGGATCGAGCCGCATCGGGATGCCAGCCTCGGCCATATAGCGCTTGGCCTCGCCAATCGTATAGGTGCCGAAGTGGAAAATCGAAGCGGCGAGAACCGCCGTTGCGTGGCCGTCGCGAATGCCCGCAACCATGTGATCCAGATTGCCGACACCGCCCGATGCGATCACCGGAACGCGCACGCTGTCAGCAACAGCCCGCGTCAGTGCCACGTCATAACCGGCCTTGGTGCCATCACGATCCATCGAGGTCAGCAAAATTTCACCGGCACCAAGGCTCACCACCTTCTGCGCAAATTCCACCGCATCGATGCCTGTGGTCTGGCGACCGCCATGGGTGAAGATTTCCCAACGGTCGGCTTCGCCTTCGCCTGAAACCTTCTTGGCGTCGATGGCAACCACGATGCACTGGTCACCGAATTTGTCAGCAGCTTCGGCGACAAATTCCGGGTTCTTCACCGCGGCCGTATTGATCGAAACCTTGTCAGCACCAGCCAGAAGCAGCTTGCGAATATCGGCAACCTGTCGCACGCCGCCGCCAACCGTCAGCGGCATGAAGCACTGTTCTGCCGTCCGGGCCACCACATCGAAAATTGTCTCGCGATTGTCCGAAGACGCCGTGATGTCGAGGAAGCACAGTTCGTCTGCGCCCGCCGCATCATAGGCGCGGGCAGCTTCCACCGGATCACCCGCATCGATCAGATCGACGAAGTTCACACCCTTGACGACGCGTCCGTCTTTCACATCGAGGCACGGTATCACTCTTGCTTTCAGCATGGTTGTCCTCGATCTGCCGCGTCTCTTTTCAGTTTTGCCTGTCCTCGCGGTCCGGCCTTTGCCGGACTGTTCGCTGCGGGCAGGCGGGAGCGGCCGTCTTTAACGTCCAGGCAAGGAATTACGCGTGCTTTCAAGGTCATGCTGTGGCCCTCAGTACGGACAAGGCTTCCGCCGGATCGATGCGGCCATCGTAAAGTGCGCGGCCGGAAATCGCGCCTTCCAGCTTGCGGGCATCAGGAGCGGCAAGACGTTTGATGTCATCCATCGAGGCGAGGCCGCCCGATGCGATCACCGGGATGGAAACGCTATCTGCCAGGCCGAGCGTCGAATCCCAGTTGATGCCAGCCAGTACGCCGTCGCGGTCAATGTCGGTGTAGATGATGGCGGCAACACCGGCACCTTCAAACTTTTTCGCCAGTTCCACCACGCCGAGCTCAGAGGCTTCGGCCCAGCCTTCAACGGCAACATAGCCGCCCTTGGCATCGATGCCGACAGCAACCTGACCCGGAAACGCCTTGCAGGCTTCGATCACCAGCGCCGGATCGCGCACGGCGACCGTACCAAGGATAACGCGACGCAATCCCTTGGAAAGCCAGTTCTCGATATGCTGGAGCGTGCGGATGCCGCCGCCGAGCTGCACCGGATTTTTGGTGGCTTTGAGTATCGCTTCCACAGCCTTGCCGTTGACGCTTTCGCCAGCAAAGGCTCCGTTGAGATCGACCACATGCAGCCATTCAAAGCCCTGATCCTCGAAGGCCTTGGCCTGTGCTGCCGGGTCTTCGTTGTAAACGGTGGCCTGATCCATGTCGCCAAGCTTCAGGCGCACGCATTGACCGTCTTTCAAATCGATGGCGGGAAAAAGGATCATAATGTCAGGGCTTCCATTTCAGGAAATTGGCAATGAGCGAAAGGCCGAGAAGCTGGCTCTTTTCAGGATGGAACTGCGTGCCCACCATATTGTCGCGACCGACCGTTGCGGTGACGTCGCCGCCGTAATCGGTCACAGCCAGCACGTCAGCCTTGTTCTTCGCATCGAACATATAGGAATGCACGAAATAGGCATGCAATCCGTTCTCGCCGGTCTCGATACCGTCAAAGATCGGGTGAGAATGTTTCACGTGAATCCTGTTCCAGCCGATCTGCGGAATTTTCAGCGAAGGATCGGACGGCGTCATTCCACGCACATCGCCCGCGATCCAGCCAAGACCCTCGGTCACTTCCTTTTCAAGTCCGCGCTCAGACATGAGCTGCATGCCGACGCAGATGCCAAGGAAGGGATGTGCCTTTTTCAGAACCACATCTTCCAGTGCTTCCACCATGCCCGGAACGGCATGGAGGCCGCGACGGCAATCCGCATAGGCGCCAACGCCCGGAAGCACGATGCGGTCAGCCGTCGCCACGCGGTCGGCATCCGCCGTCAGTTCTATTTCTGCCGCGATGCCGCTCTCATGCGCAGCACGCTCAAAAGCCTTGGTGGCCGAGCGCAGATTGCCGGAGCCGTAATCGATGATTGCAACACGCATTTTCAGTTTTCTCCGCGATGGCCGACAAACCCGATTGTCGAGCCAAATGAGGAATAGGTGGGACGAGGGGGCTGCTGTGCCCATTCCGGCGCAGGCTTGTCCGCAAGAGGGGCCGTTGGCCGGGCCGCATCTTCGAGGCTGTAGAAATAGCGGATCTCGGCTTCTTCCAGATCGGATGCATCGATGACCGCTGTTTCGACAAAACCCTGGCGCCTGAGCTTGGCTATCTTCCAGTTGACGCCTTCCAGCGCCACGAACAGCGATACCAGCAAGGTCAGAAGCGGAACCGCATCGACGATGCCGAAATAGGCTCCGGCAAGTCCCAGCAGGATCGAAATGCCCAGAACGGCAAAAGCTTCGAACCAGAGACGCTGGGTCAGAAGCCAGACGAAGGGAAGGACCAGCGCCAGAACATGGAATCCGTCGCGCACGAAAATTGCCTTTTCAGCGCTTTTTTCAGTCGCAATTTCGGACGGAAAACCGGTGTCCACTTTTCCTGAAATTGCTTTACTATCCCTCGGTTCCAGCACGACATATTGCGCCATGACCTGTCCTTTCGTTCGGGACCTATCCCTTCAACGAACCCTTGGTGGAGGGGATTGCATCCTTCTGACGTTCATCGGTTTCAAGCGCCGTGCGCAGAACCCTGGCAACCGCCTTGAAGATCGACTCCGCAATATGGTGGTTGTTCGCACCATAATGATTGTTGATATGGAGCGTTATGCCTGCGTTCATGGCGAAAGCCTGGAAGAACTCACGCACCAGCTCGGTATCAAATGTGCCGATCTTGGACGTTGTGAAATTGACGTTCCAGACCAGAAAAGCGCGTCCCGATACATCGACGGCAGCGCCAGTCAGCGTGTCGTCCATGGCAAGGTCCATCGAGGCATAGCGCACGATACCGCGGCGCTCGCCAAGCGCCTTGGCAATGGCCTGACCGAGCGCAATGCCCGTATCCTCGACCGTGTGGTGATCGTCGATATGCAGGTCGCCCTTGGCCATGACCCGCATATCGATGAGCGAATGTCGGGAAAGCTGCTCCAGCATGTGATCGAAGAAGCCGACACCGGTGGTGATGTCGAACTTGCCAACGCCGTCCAGATCGACGGAAACGGCAATGCTCGTTTCCTTGGTCGAGCGCTCGATGCTTGCCTTGCGGGTGCTTTCTGCAGTCATAAGCTTTCCTCATTCAATAGCTTGGAGGCGTTCTAGAACAGCTTGCTCCCTTTGCCAATTCCTTTTGCCGGTTTGGCAAGCTGCAATTCGGTATTTGCAATTCGTCCGTACGTTCTTAAATATTCTCAGCGAAGCACGATTCATCCGCCAATGGCTGACGGAACCTGTTTCTCCAATAGATGAAGGGACACCTGCAATTGCCTTCCGGGATTGCATGTGCCGCCAAAGGAGCATCCATGATCGAACATCATCCCACGACAATTTACGGAACGACCATCGTTACCGTGCGCAAGGACGGCAAGGTCGTCATTGCCGGCGACGGACAGGTTTCGCTCGGCAATACCGTCATGAAGGGCAATGCGCGAAAGGTTCGCCGCATCGGCAAGGGCAATGTGATTGCCGGTTTCGCCGGAGCCACCGCCGACGCCTTCACCCTTCTGGAACGCCTCGAAGCGAAGCTGGAACAATATCCCGACCAGCTCATGCGTGCTTCGGTCGAACTTGCCAAGGACTGGCGCACCGATCGCTACTTGCGCAAGCTGGAAGCCATGATGCTGGTTGCCGACAGCAAGGTGACGCTGGCGCTGACCGGCACCGGCGATGTGCTTGAACCCGAGCATGGCGTGATGGCCATCGGTTCGGGCGGCAATTATGCGCTGGCCGCTGCCCGCGCGCTGGTCGATACGGACAAGTCAGCCGAGGAAATCGCCCGCAAGGCGATGGATATCGCCGCCGATATCTGCATCTACACCAACCACAATATCATCGTGGAAAGCCTGGACGCAGAATGAGCTCGCTCGCGCAGGCCTCAAAACCGAGTGCGCAACGCTGGGGCCTGGGCGCCCTGATCGTTCTTGCCATACTCGCAGTGCAAGCCTCCTGGCTTTACTTCGACGGGCGGATCGCCATGTGCGAATGCGGAACCATAAAATTATGGTCCGGTTCGCTGATGACTGAAAACTCGCAGCATATATCTGACTGGTATACGCTGTCGCATATCATCCATGGCTTTCTGTTCTACTGGCTGTTCACGGTCATCGCACCCAAAGCCCCGCTCGGCTTGAGACTTGCTGCTGCGGTCGGCATCGAAGCCGCGTGGGAACTGGTCGAGAATTCGAATTTCATCATCGAACGCTATCGCGCCAATACGTCCTCGGTGGACTATTTCGGCGACAGCATCGTGAATTCGGTCTCCGACACGGTTGCCGCCATGATCGGCTTTCTGATCGCAGCCAAACTGCCGACAAAAATAACTGTCGCCATCGCGCTGTTCTTTGAAGTTCTGGCGCTGATCGTCATTCGCGACAATCTTACGCTCAACGTGATCATGCTGCTGCATCCGTTCGAGTTCATCAAGCAGTGGCAAAGTGGGTTATAATTATGAGTAATTTCTCTCCCCGTGAAATCGTCTCCGAACTCGACCGCTTCATCATCGGCCAGAACGACGCCAAGCGCGCGGTCGCTATCGCCCTTCGCAATCGCTGGCGCCGCCAGCAGCTCGAAGGCCAGATGCGCGAAGAGGTGATGCCGAAAAACATCCTGATGATCGGACCGACCGGCGTCGGCAAGACGGAAATTTCCCGCCGCCTCGCAAAGCTGGCCGGTGCACCTTTCGTCAAGGTGGAAGCAACCAAGTTCACCGAGGTCGGCTATGTCGGCCGTGACGTCGAGCAGATCGTCCGCGATCTCGTCGAAGTTGCCATCACGCTCGTCCGTGAAAAGCGTCGCGATGATGTGAAGGCCAAGGCGCATCTCAATGCCGAGGAACGCGTGCTGGACGCGCTGGTCGGCAAGACCGCGAGCCCCGCTACGCGCGACAGCTTCCGCAAGAAGCTGCGCAATGGCGAAATGGACGACAAGGAAATAGAAATCGAGGTCGCCGACACCGGTTCCGGCCCAAGCTTTGAAATTCCGGGCATGCCGGGAGCCAATATCGGTGTCATGAACCTGTCCGACATGCTGGGCAAGGCCATGGGCGGGCGTACCAAGACGCGCAAGACCACGGTCAAGGATTCCTACCCGATCCTGGTCAACGATGAATCCGACAAGCTTCTGGATCAGGACCAGATCGTTCAGGAAGCGCTTCGTGTCACCGAAGACGAAGGCATCGTGTTCATCGACGAGATCGACAAGATCGCATCGCGGGAAGGTGGCATGGGTGCCGGCGTGTCGCGCGAAGGCGTGCAACGCGATCTGCTGCCGCTGGTCGAAGGCACCACGGTTGCGACCAAATACGGTCCGGTGAAGACCGATCACGTGCTGTTCATCGCATCGGGTGCGTTCCACGTATCCAAGCCGTCCGATCTTCTGCCGGAACTGCAGGGCCGTCTGCCGATCCGTGTGGAGCTCAGTGCGCTGACGCGTGAAGACTTCCGCCGCATCCTGACGGAGACCGAGGCAAGCCTGATCAAGCAGTATATCGCCCTGATGGAAACGGAAGAGGTGAAGCTCGAAATCACCGATGATGCCATCGACGCTCTGGCAGATATCGCTGTTGATCTGAATGCGTCGGTCGAAAACATCGGTGCGCGTCGGTTGCAGACGGTAATGGAACGCGTTCTCGATGAAATTTCATACACCGCGCCCGACAAGACCGGTGCAACTTTCGTCATCGACGCGGCCTATGTAAAAGACAAGATCGGCAGCCTTGCCAAGAACACCGATCTGTCGCGCTTCATTCTCTAAAAGTGGCCATAAAGCCACGGCGCGAATTCACTTTCGCAAATACTGCAAAAACCCCTCGACTTGCATCGGGGGGTTTTTTATTTTCCCCGCAACTTTTACCGAATATTCACCATAGCAGGACCGTTCCCCTACAATGATCAGAATAATGGGCGCAAAGCCGCGACGCATTTTTGTTGGACTTGCCCTGGCTATCAGCCTTGCCTGCCAGAGCGCCTATGCGGCAACGGTCGTGCCTCCGGGCAATCGCAATGCGGAACAGCCGCCGATTCCAGGCGCATCCGCCAAGCGCACGCGTGAACTGAGCACGACTTACGAGAAGAAATATCAGAAGATTTACACTCTCCTGAAGAAGGATGCCTCGCTGCGCTCCAAGATCCGCTCGACGGCAGCAGCCTATGGCATCGATCCTATTCATATTGTCGGCGCGATCGTCGGCGAGCATACCTATAATGTCGACGTTTATGACCGGCTCCAGACCTATTACGTCAAGGCCATGTCCTATGTGAACCAGGGCGTGAGTTTCGGCTACAACGGCGAAAGCATCGGCCAGTTCATCAAGCGGCCGGAATTTGCCGACTGCCTGAAGCACAAGGACAGCTATTCGCTGTGGTCCTGCCGCGAAAATGTCTGGAACAAAACCTTCCGTGGCAAATCGGTCGGCGGCAATGCCTATCCGAACAACCGTTTCAGCGCGGTCTTCTTCCAGCCTTTCTATGCCGGACAGACATTCGGTCTTGGCCAGATCAATCCGCTGACGGCCTTGCAGATGTCCGACATGGTGAACCGCGTTTCCGGTCTGCCCAAGCTGAACGCAGAAGACGGCAATGTGGTCTACAAGACGATCATGGATCCCGATCTGACGCTACCCTATATCGCGGCGACGCTGAAACAGTCGATCAACTCCTACCGCCAGATCGCTGATTTCGATATTTCGAAGAATCCCGGCCTCACTGCCACGCTTTACAATACAGGCGGTGCGGAAGCACGCGCACGAGCGCTGGCCAATGAAAACGCCAAGCGAAAGGCGGACGGTCAGGAACCTGTGCTACCGCAGGAAAACTACTATGGCTGGCTGGTCAATTCGAAGCTCGATGAGTTGAAAGCGCTTTTCTAGAGCGCGTTTCGATCTGATTGGATCAGATCGGCGCTCTGATCATTTGTTTTTACGCGCATCTTTTCCGAAAACCGTTTCACACTTTTCGGGATGCGCTCTAATCAACTTGAACAGGCTTGATACCGCGGCGGCGCTTGCGCGCCGCCTCTATTTCCTCGCTCAGATGCCTGATCGTCTCGCGGTCGATGATGCGGATATTGCGCGCCAGAAGATTGGCGAGTTCCGTTGCCTGTGGCGACAGGCCCGACGTATCGATTACAACACGCGGATGCGACACGGCGGCAAGGTTCTGCAACTCTTCCGCCTCGTCCCAGATGATATTGAAATAGGTGATGATGCGCTGAAGCAGGTCCCAGGTCGGCTGGCCGCGCCGGCCATGCTCCAGCGCAGACAGATAGGCGGGTGAAACGCGAAGCGCTGCCGCCATATCCTTCTGCGTCACGCCGCGTTCTTCCCGCAACTCGCGCAAGCGTATTCCAAATGGCGTCATCGCGGTCTGCTCCCCCCAGGCAATAGGGTCTGCTGTGCCATGTTTTGGGTCTGGCGGCGAAGCCTTACATAAAGGGCGCCATGCCCGCCATGATGACGCGCCGCATCCTCATAGGCACTCACCAGAAGCCGGAACAGCGGTGTGGAGAACCAGTGCGGTACCGCCTGTCGCAAAATCCCTTCGCTGCCGAATGAACGGCCTTTTCCGGTAATGACCATGACATGACGCAGGCCGCGTGCATGTGCGCTGACCAGAAACCCATAGAGCAGGCCGTGCGCCTCTCCCTGCGTGAGACCGTGCAGATCGATGCGGGCTTCAATATCGACACGGCCTTTGGCGATCTTTCGATGCGTCGGCTTGTCGAGTGACTGAATCTGCATTTCGGTGAGCGCCGACAGGCCCCTTTTCGGTTTGCTCGCTTCCACCGCAGGCTGAACCTTCGGCTTCACAGCACGCTTTTCTTCTTCCGCCATGAGGGATTTGAAATCGGGAAGCTCGCCCTCACTTGCCTTTGGCTTTATCAGCGGCTTTGCGGTTTTCGCGACCGTCTCCCACAGGATGCGGTCTTCTGGCCGCAGATAGTCTTTTTCCGGCTTGTCGGGGTCGCGCGCCATTCCGTTCAAGCCTCCAGAAGCCTGCGCGGCACCAGCGCATAAAAGTCTGCATCGTCCTTCACGCCGCCCGCGATTTCGCCTGCCGTGTCGCCAGAGCCTGCAAACAGATCGCCGCGGGCAGGGCCGACAATGGCCGTTCCCGTATCCTGCGCGATCATCAGGCGCGCAAAAGGTTCCCCGTCAAAGACCGTAACATCAGGTGCGCTGACATGGATCGGCGTTCCGAATGTGTGGAGCAACTTGTCGACAGCCAGCGAACGCCCGGCAGTCAGCGGGACTTTTGCGGCCGCAATCGGACCGGCATCCGGGTCGTCCACAGAAGCTTCCCGGAAGAAAATGTAGGATCGGTTTTGCCAGATGAGATCATCGGCCTTGTCCGGATGCCCGGCCAGCCAGCGTCGGATCGACTGCATGGAAATTTCTGAAGCCGGAATTTCGCCATTGGCAACCAGAATGCGACCGATACCCGTAAACGGATGGCCGGATTTGGCTGCATATGTAATGCGCAGCAACCCGCCCTCGCGCAGTTTCAGGCGCGCGGCACCTTGCACATGCGCGAAAAAGGCATCGACCCGGTCGGCAACGAAAGCGATTTCCAGCCCACGCCCGGAAAGACTTCCCTGTTCGATTGTCTGGCGGTCGTCATATTCGGCAAGGCCGTTCTCCGTCCGGCGCGCAAAGGCAAAGGATGGATCAAGGCCGATTGGACGGCTTTCATCTGTCACTTTCACGAGGTCATCGGGCTGGCGCAGGAAGGGCACCTTGAACCGGGTGTCGGCCTCAAGGGAGGCTTCGATCTCCGGTTCATAGAACGCAGTCACAAAGCCTGTTCCCTGATCGGGAACGATCCGGCAAGGGATGAAATTCCGTTCGAAGAAAGCACGCGCTTCTTCCGCGCCCGGATTGTCGAGGCTGCGCGCAGCGACAAAGATCGGCTCCAGCGCTTCGAAACGGATGCCGAGACTGCCGCTTTTGTATGTCTGGTGTGCTGCATAATCGGCGGAACGGCGAAACGCAGCAAACGCTGCGGACTGATCGTCCAGGTACCAGCCCGGACAATCGGAAAAAGCCACCGGGCGCAAAATCCTCGCCAAGTCGTTCATCGCCGCATCCGTCTAACTATGCACAAACAAAAAGGCCGCCGATTTTTTGGACCGCGCATCTTTTCCGATCGAAGCATGATCAGAAATCAGTCCATTGGACTGATTTCCCCGCATAGGCGTTTCACACTTTTCGGGATGCGCTATAGCAGCCAGATTCACACGTTTTCTCTTAGTCTTCCGCTTCGGTTGCGACAAGCTTCCAATTTGGATCACGCGATCGTGTATCGCGGGCAAAGGTCCACAGATCCTTGATCTCGAGCACGTTTTCCGGATCTCCGTCGATCAGCTTGCCGTCCTTGTCAAAGGTGGAGGAAATCATCTGGCTGACGATATTGACCGTCACATGCGCTTCCGACCCCTTCATCTCGGCACCGGCGATTTCCGCCTTATCAATGCCGACAAAGGACGAACGCACGCTTTCGCCACGGGTTTCGCGTTCGTCGATTGCCGAAACGAACCCTTCAAAGACATCCTTGGAAAGCAGATTTTTCAGAACCTTGCGATCACCATCGGCAAAGGACATCACGATCATTTCATAGGCGATCTTCACGCCATCCACGAAGCTGGCCGGATCAAACGAAGGATCGGCAGCGTAAATCGCGCGCAGACCGTCATTGACCGGCGTGCCGACCGGCGCTGCCTTGTCGATGGCTGTGAAATCTTTTTCGCCCGGACGGCGCGGCAGGGAGACGACATTATCCGTCTCACCGCTTGCCGGTGCAGCATCAGCATTGCGGGCAGAGCTATAAGGATCGAAGGGCGGTTTTTCACTTCCGGTACGACGGCCAAGAACATTCCTCAGCTGGAGAAAGATTATCACCGCTGCGATGAAGAAGAATATCGTGCCAAAATCAAAAAATTCCATGCCGCCTGCCGCTGATTGAAGGATCAGGCATTTCGCCTTTCCCTATCCCTGGTTTGTATCTCATACATATAGATCGGCTTACGTCATCATTCAAATCCCGATCATGCGTACCTATTTGATATTGCATGACAGACAGTTTCAATTTCGTTCCGAACCTGAAAAAGTTACAATTCGGGTTAAACTGAAGCGCTGAAACCAAACAACAAAGGTCGTAACTTACGTGTCTTCCTCTCTCGCCCCTCTCGTCATGCTGGCGATGCCTTTCATCGAAATTGCCGGTTTCGTCATTGTCGGCAGCAAGATCGGCGTTTTCGCGACCTTGGGCCTCGTTATTCTGAGCGCAATGCTGGGTTTCTTTCTGCTGCGCGTGCAGGGCATCGGGCTTTTACAGCGTATCCGTACCGAAATGGCTGCCGGACGCGTGCCGGATCGCGAAATGGTGCATGGCGCCATGCTGGTTCTGGCGGCAATCCTGCTGATCGTGCCCGGTTTTGTAAGCAGCACCATCGGCATTCTGCTGTTCATTCCGTTCATTCGCGATTTCATGTGGGAAAAATTCATGCGCGGCCGCATGGTTGTTGCTACGTCGGCGCGCTATTCGGACGGCTACGGGCAGCAGCGCCCCGGTCCAAATCCGCGTCAGGACCATGTCATCGATCTCGATCCCGAGGATTACACCACCAGGCCGAACGAAAACTCACCTTGGAAAGACGACCGCAAAGATCACTGAATGCGCAAATACTAACCTAAAAAGCCTTTCTTGCCTCATGCCCGCGCACATGCTAGCCAAACATTCCGACCTTTCGGGGCAGCTGTGCGCAGTTTGTGCTTGAGGGGCCAAAATTTTAATCACCGATAGAAGGCATACCGATAATGAGCGATAAGGCCGCGGGCGAAGTAAAGAACGGCAATGGCGCGACGGCCGAGCCGTCCCTCAACATTCTGGCGCAATATGTGAAGGACCTGTCCTTTGAAAGCCCGGGCGCGCCGCTGTCGCTGCGTCCGCGCGAGAAGGCACCGTCCATCAACATCAACGTGAACGTAAACGCCAATCCGCTTTCCGAAACGGATTTCGACGTTGTACTGACGCTGGAAGCCAAGGCCGTTGACGGCAAGGACGTTCTCTTCAACACCGAGCTCGTCTATGGTGGCGTGTTCCGCATTCAGGGCATCCCGCAGGAGCATATGCTTCCGCTTCTGTTCATCGAATGCCCGCGTCTTCTGTTCCCGTTCGCGCGCCAGATCATTGCCGACGCAACGCGCAACGGTGGCTATCCGCCGCTGATGATCGACCCGATCGATTTCGCGCAGATGTTCCAGAGCCGCATGGCCGAAGAACAGGCCAAGTCCGCTGTAAAGAGCTGATCGTTTTAAAAGATGACGGAAAAGCCCGGTTTCGACCGGGCTTTTTCATATCCGCTTCTGAGACTTACTCAGTACTTTTTCCAGATGGCTTTTTCGCCCAGCTTGCCCACAAGTGCGGCGTGGGCAGCACGCTCCGCATCGGAAATGCGTGGGGCAAGCGGCCTCGGGCGCGCGGCAAGAACGATGGCAGCACCGCTTTCTCCGGCATTGTTGCCGCTTGCGGCACCGCCCATGCTGAGCCCAAGCGCTGTCTGCTTGCCGCCGATCAGTTCGATATAGACTTCAGCCAGAATCTCGGAATCGAGCAATGCGCCGTGCAGGGTACGGTGTCCGTTCTCAATGCCGTAGCGCTTGCAGAGCGCATCGAGCGAATTCGGTCCCATCGGATGCTTGCGGCGGGCAAGCGCCAATGTATCGATGATACGCTCTGACTGGATTTCAGCCTGTTTGAGCCTCGCCAATTCAGCATTGATGAAGCCAAGGTCGAACATGGCATTATGCGCCACCAGCTTCGCGCCATCGAAAAACTCGAGAAACTCATCCAGAATTTCCGCGAATGTCGGCTTGTCCAGCAATTGTTCGTTGCTGATACCATGCACCGCAAGCGCTTCAGGATGAACCTGGCGGCCCTGCGGGTTGATGTATTTATGGAAAGTGCGGCCTGTGGGAAACTTGTTGATCAGTTCCACGCCGCCGATTTCGATCACACGGTCCTCAAGCCTTTCCAGGCCGGTGGTTTCCGTATCGAAAACGATTTCACGCATTGAAGAACCTCTCGGAAAATAACTTTGCTACCTATAGCACGCTGCCGCCGATTATTCGGTAGCGACCGCCGGCTTTCCACTCAATTCCGCGACGATTTCATTAATCTGGCGGCGCAGATTGTCGAAACTCCCGCTTGTATCGATGATGAAATCGGCTCTTGCGCGTTTTTCCGCATCCGGCGTCTGGCGCGCGAGAATGGCATCAAGCTTTTCTTCCGTCATGCCCGGTCGCGCAAGCACACGAATGCGCTGTATCTCGGCAGGGGCTGAGACAACCACGATCTTATCCACACGCTTGTCGCCGCCGGTTTCGAAAAGCAGCGGAATATCGATCAGCGCCAGAGCGGCGCCGGTTTCTTCCGCGCTGCGGCGAAAGCCTTCCTCTTCCTCACGCACAAGCGGATGAACGATGGCTTCCAGTTTTTTCAGGGCTTCGGGCTTTCCGATGACGGCAGCGGAAAGTTTTTCCCGATTAACCGCACCGTTTTCCACTGTGCCCGGAAACGCAGCCTCGATCAGCGGTGCCGCACGGCCGGAATAGAGCCGATGTACAGTATCGTCGGCGCTATAGATCGGCACACCGGCTTCGGCGAACATGTTCGCCGCCGTTGTTTTTCCCATCCCGATGGAGCCGGTTAGTCCAAGCACGATCATAGGGCGCCAGCCTTTGCCATGTCTGCCAGAATATGCTCACGCAGTGCTTTCGTCACTTGCGGCCTTTTGCCGAACCAGCGCTCGAAACCCGGAACTGCCTGATGCAGCAGCATGCCGAGCCCGTCCACTGTCACCAGACCTGCTTCTTCGGCCTTTTTCAGAAACAGCGTCTTGAGCGGCACATAAACAATGTCGGTAGCGACTGCCTTTCGCGATGCCTTGCCAAGATCAAGCGGAAATATTTTCTGCTCGTCATGGCCGCTCATGCCGAGCGATGTCGTGTTGACGATCAATCCGGCGTCAAAGACCAGACTTTGCGCCTCGTCCCAGCCATGCGCCGAGACTAGCGGCCCGAAATGGGCTGCAAGATCTTGCGCCCGGCTCACCGTACGATTGACGATGGCGACTTTCTTAAAGCCGCGCGACAACAGCGCGTGAACGATTGCCCGGCTTGCGCCACCGGCCCCCAGGACAAGCGCATTGTCGGCATTGTCCCAACCGGGAGCCGATGCATCGAGATTGGCCGCAAAGCCATAGGCATCGGTATTGCCGCCATGGAGCCTGCCATTTTCCAGCCAGAGCGTATTGACCGCGCCGATGGCTTTGGCGGCCTCATCCAGACTTTCCACGGCAGCATAGGCTGCTTCCTTGTGCGGAATGGTGACATTGCCACCGGCAAAACCGTTTTCGGCAAGCGACGAAGCAAAGGAGCCGAAATCCTCCGGCTTCACTTCTATCGCCTCATAAGAACCGTCGAGCCCAAGTTCCCTGAGCCAGAAACCATGGATCAGCGGCGACCGCGAATGTTTTATCGGAAAGCCGGTGACAAACGCCTTCTTAGCCATCGATCAGTTTTTCCTTCCGCAGTTCAGCCAGCAGCGGCAGCAGCGGCAGACCGACAATCGTGAAATAATCGCCTTCGATCTTCTCGAAAAGCTGAATGCCCGGTCCTTCGACCTGATAGGCGCCGACGCTCGAAAGCGCGACATCGCCCACCCGACCGAGATAGCGCCCGACAAAGCCCGGATCGAGATCGCGCATGGTCATGCGGGCAATCGAAACGTGACGCCACAGGGTTTTGCCATCCTTCACCAGCACGACAGCACTGTTCAACTGGTGGGTCTTGCCGGAAAATTTCAGAAGCTGGCGGCGCGCTGCCTCCATATCTGCAGGCTTGTGGAAAATCTCGTCGCCGAGCGACAATGTCTGGTCGCAGCCGATTACCACCGCGCCGGGGTTCTTCTCGCTCACGTCGAGCGCCTTCGCCTCGGCCAGAACCTGTGCGACTTCTTCCGGCGTGGCGCCCGTTTCATAAAGCGGGGCTTCCACCGCGCGCTCGTCGATATCCGCGCTTGCTGTTGAAAACTCTATGCCGGCATTTTTCAACAAAGCCGAACGGAAGGGGCTTTTGGAGGCGAGAACGAGTTTGTCCGTCATGGCTGCAATCCTTGTTTATGCCTTTTCGCTATGCGCGCGGAGCAGCGCCAGAATGGCGGCTGCGGTTTCCTCGATCGACCGGCGCGACACATCGATAATCGGCCAGCCGTGGCGGTTGCATATATTACGCGCATAAGCCAGTTCTTCCGAGATGGAAACGCGATCCGTATAGAGGCCGGTATCCAGCGACGGCACGTTGCCGAGCGGCCGGTTCTGGCGGATTTGCGAAATCCGTTCGGCCGTCGCGACCAGCCCCACGATCAATGGTCGTTTCGCCGTGAAAAGCACCTCGGGCAGGGGAATCCCCAGCACAATCGGAACATTAGTGGCCTTGATGCCGCGATTGGCGAGATAGATGCTCGTCGGCGTCTTGGATGTGCGTGAGATGCCGACAAGAATAACGTCGGCTTCCTCGATGTCATAAGGCAATTGCCCGTCATCATGTTCCATCGTGAAATTGAGCGCGTCGATCCGCCGGAAATAATCGGCATTGAGAACATGCTGCGCGCTCGCGCGGCGATGAGCCGGCGCACCGAGATAGGATTGAAACGTGTTCAGCACCGGCTCCAGTACGGAAACGCTCGGCACGCCCATCTCGGCACAGGATTCATCGATGATAGCCGCCAGTTTCTGGTCGACAATCGTATAGAGAACGATGCCGGGTTCCGCATCGATGCCCTCAAGAACCTTGCGCAACTGCTTTTCAGTGCGGATCAGCGGATAGATGTGCTCGATGGCGCGCGCATTGGCATATTGCGCTGCCGCCGCACGCCCCGCGGCCAGGAGAGTCTCTCCCGTCGCATCAGAAATCAGATGAAGATGAAAGTAGGAAAGCGGTCTGGTCACAGTTTTGTTGCCCTCCTGTTGACGGCTGTGCGTAAAGGCCGAACGTCTTCCACAAGCCATGGCAGGCCGTGGGAAACTTGGCAAGTCATCCACAGCGGGCGAACATGTGGCGAGTGGTCATCAACATGTGTGGACAAGACTCATGAAAACGCGAAATCCCCTCGTAATTCCCAGCTTTTCCACAAATCCTCATGAACTGCGTCAATTGGTAACCCTTTATATTAAAAGAGGGAATTGAGTTTTCATTGTATTTGGTCAGACTATCGGTGAATGATTGCACAGGATGAGATGGCAAATTCGGAACTGTGGGGAAAACAGGGACAGACCTTAATCCCCGATTCCAACAGACTCTAAGAATCAAAAGATTCCTGAATCATCCTTTCTTTATGAGAACCGGACTGGATAACTTCAGACCAAAACCGGATCAGGTAACCAACAGGGCGGATAAAAATCAGATGAAGCGCAAAGTCTTGAGAGTGATCGACGGTGAAACGGTCTTTCCACCTCCCATCTGGATGATGCGCCAGGCCGGACGCTATCTCCCCGAATATCGCGAAACGCGGAAAAAAGCCGGGAGCTTTCTCGATCTCTGCTATTCGCCCGATCTTGCTGTCGAAGTGACGCTTCAGCCGATCCGCCGGTTTGGCTTTGATGCAGCCATTCTCTTTTCAGATATTCTTGTCATTCCTCACGCCCTTGGACGAGACCTTCGCTTTGAAGAAGGCAAGGGACCTTTGATGACACCGATCGATGCCGACGAAATTTTCTGGCTTGAGACGGAAGGCGTCGCCAAAAGGCTGGAGCCGGTCTACGAGACGGTTCGGCTGCTGCGGGAGCAGTTGCCCGACGAAACGACGCTGCTGGGCTTCTGTGGCGCCCCCTGGACCGTTGCGACCTATATGATCGCCGGTCATGGCACACCGGATCAAGCGCCTGCTCGTCTTTTCGCCTACCGCTTCCCGGAAGCTTTTGAAAAGCTCCTGAACGATCTTGCCGATGTTTCCGCCGAATATCTCATCGAACAACTGGATGCTGGTGCCGATGCGGTGCAGATTTTCGATTCATGGTCTGGCGTTCTGGACGAGAACTGCTTTGAGCGTTTCTGCATCCAGCCCGTTGCCCGGATCGTCCAGAAGGTGAGGGCGGTCTATCCGGAGGCGCGCATCATCGGTTTCCCGAAAGGGGCAGGGATGCTTTATGCAGGCTATCGCGAAAAGACCGGTGTGGACGCCCTTGGTCTTGACTGGTCAGTTCCCTTTTCCTTCGCTGCCGCCCTTCAGGAAGAAGGCGCGATACAGGGCAATCTCGATCCGCTGCGCGTGGTGGCAGGCGGCAATGCACTGGATGAAGGCGTGGACACAATTCTCGAACGTCTCGGCCAGGGCCCGCTGATCTTCAATCTGGGGCACGGAATCACGCCACAGGCACCGATCGAGAATGTGCATCGTATGATCGACCGTATTCGCGGAGGAAAATCATGAGCCAGACAGCTCCGGAAAATCGCGGCTCGGCAGTTGTCATCCGCACTGTCGTTTCGCTGGTTGTGGTGGCGCTCGGCGTCTGGGCATTGTTTCACGTGAATCCAGCCGATGCCTATCTTTGGATCAAGTCACTGCATGTGATTGCCGTCATCGCCTGGATGGCGGGAATGCTCTATCTGCCGCGCCTGTTCGTCTATCATTGTGCCGCAAAGCCCGGTTCCGAAACATCGGAAACCTTCAAGGTGATGGAAAAGCGGTTGCTGCGCTTCATCATCAATCCGGCCATGATCGTAACCTGGATTGCCGGTCTGTGGATGGCCTGGGAAATCTTCGGTTTCCAGGGCGGCTGGCTGCATGCAAAGCTACTGCTGGTTGTTCTGATGTCCGGCCTGCACGGATATCTGGCAAAATCCACGCGGCTTTTTGCTGAAGACCGCAACATGCGCTCGGCCAAACATTGGCGAATCATCAATGAAGTGCCGACAGTTCTGATGATCTTGATCGTCATACTGGTGATCGTTAAGCCGTTCTGATTCAACAACAACAGTTCCGGCAGAGTGGGAAACGGCTTTGCGGAACTGTTTGGAAACAGGTAGTTAGAGCTATCCGGCTCTAACCGGTATTTCTCCGGCACCGTGAACAATCAATCCCGCTTGCCGGTTTTCTGCCATTTTTCTGTTGCAGAAATTTTGCGCTATCCCTACATGAGACTTGCTCTGCATGCTGCAAATCAGTATGTAGAAAGCCTCTTCCCTTCAAGACAGCAGGCCTTCGATGCCGGTCACGACGTTCAGGTGGCCACCTTTCCGAACAACTGCATTTTCTCCTTACATTTTAAAAAGAGTTCCTCATCCATGCAGGAAATGAAACTACAAGAACTAAAGAACAAGACACCGGTGGAGCTGCTGGCTTTTGCCGAAACGCTTGAGGTCGAAAACGCGAGCGCCATGCGCAAGCAGGAACTGATGTTCGCGATCCTCAAGAAGCTGGCGGCCCAGGACGTCGAAATTATCGGCGAGGGCGTCGTTGAAGTGCTGCAGGACGGATTTGGCTTCCTGCGCTCTGCTGATGCCAACTACCTGCCTGGTCCAGACGATATTTATATTTCTCCCTCGCAGCTGCGTCGTTTTTCTCTCAAAACCGGTGATACGGTCGAAGGCCCGATCCGCGGCCCCAAGGAAGGCGAGCGTTATTTCGCGCTGCTCAAGGTCAATACGATCAATTTCGAAGATCCGGAAAAAATCCGGCACAAGGTTCACTTCGACAATCTGACGCCGCTCTATCCCAATGAGCGCTTCAAGATGGAACTCGAAGTTCCAACCTCCAAGGATCTTTCGCCGCGCGTCATCGACCTGGTGGCACCGCTCGGCAAGGGCCAGCGCGGCCTGATCGTCGCTCCGCCACGTACCGGTAAAACTGTTCTTCTTCAGAACATCGCCCATTCGATCACCGCAAATCATCCGGAATGTTATCTGATCGTTCTCCTGATCGATGAACGTCCGGAAGAAGTGACTGACATGCAGCGCTCGGTGAAGGGTGAAGTGATTTCCTCGACCTTTGATGAACCGGCAGCACGTCACGTTCAGGTGGCCGAAATGGTCATCGAAAAGGCCAAGCGCCTTGTCGAACATGGTCGCGATGTTGTGATCCTGCTCGACTCGATCACTCGACTCGGCCGCGCCTACAATACTGTCGTGCCGTCTTCCGGTAAGGTTCTGACCGGTGGTGTGGACGCCAACGCATTGCAGCGCCCGAAGCGTTTCTTCGGTGCAGCGCGTAATATCGAAGAAGGTGGTTCGCTGACTATCATCGCAACCGCGCTGATCGATACGGGCAGCCGTATGGACGAAGTGATCTTTGAAGAATTCAAGGGCACCGGCAACTCGGAAATCGTGCTCGACCGCAAGGTTGCAGACAAGCGCATCTTCCCGGCCATGGACATTCTCAAGTCCGGCACCCGCAAGGAAGACCTGCTGGTTCCGCGCGCCGATCTGCAGAAGATTTTCGTTCTGCGCCGTATCCTCGCGCCGATGGGCACCACCGATGCGATCGAATTCCTTATCGACAAGCTCAAGCAGACCAAGAGCAATTCGGAATTCTTCGACTCGATGAATACCTAAACATTGTTCGGTTCAAACCGTTTGAGAAGCGCCGCACGGGAAACCGTTGCGGCGCTTCTTGTTTCAGGATGCTTTGCCGAGGAGCAGTCGCAAAGCATCGGCGCTTTCAATAGGGGGCAGACAGACATGCCCCTTGCAGAACCAGGCCGACGGATGCTCGGGCTCCGCAGTTCCCCCGGTCGGGAGTTCTATTGTCCTGCCGGCCTCAAATCGCACAAACTTGTCCACACGTCGCGGGTCGGGATTTCGATTCGCCGTCGAAACAAGTTCTCCGGCATTGTCCTCGGTTGCCACGACAAGGGAAAGCGGTTCGGCTGCAAAGCGAGCCGCATTCAATATTCCAATCTGTCCATATTGCTGCGCGAAGGCTCGCCCGAGCGCCTGTTCTATCAGCTTCTCATTGCTCTGATAGAGATCGATATTACCCGTCGCCAGAAACAGTCTTGTCAGTGCTTCAATGATCTGGCTGGTCGCGCTCGGTATCGCTTCATCATAGTCGCCATAGGTGTGCAGGATGACGTCATCAGCATCCAGTGCGGACAGGCGATAATTACCGGTATCATCGCGGTGATCGTGATCGAGCGACTTCTTGAATTTCAATGCATCATCGATGAACGCCTGTTCGCTCGTTGCTTCATGAAGAGCAATGGCTGCATTGATCATCGATGCATAATCAGTTGAAAGGGCAGGGTAGAGGAGCGAATTTTCCATGCGGCAATGTGCGATCCGGCCGTCGCGAAAGCTGCTCACTATGGAGCGATAGGCATCGACCGCTAGATTGATCCAGTCCTGCCGTCCAAAACTCCGACCTGCTTCGGCTAATGCACGAATGGCAAGCCCATTCCAGTCGGTCAGCGCCTTTTCATCCCGTCCAGGACGGACCCGCAATTCACGACGCGCAAGCAGCTTCTGCCGCGATGCTTCTATCATTGGGGGCAGGGACGTGTCGTTATCGACTGCGTGAAGACGGTTCAGAATATTCTGGCCTTCCCAGTTTCCGCCTGCTGTGACACCGTAATAGTCCTTGAAGGCTTGGCTATCGTTGCCAAGCGCCTTATCGATTTCCTGCTCGCTCCAGACGTAAAACCGTCCTTCCTCACCTTCGCTATCGGCATCGAGGCTGGATGCAAAACTTCCGTCGGGCAAACGCATTTCACGGATCAACCAATCGACGGTCTCCTCGATTCGTAAGCGAAACAAATCATTTCCGGTCTCGGCGAAAGCGTAAGTCGCATGGCGAATGAATTGGGCATTGTCGTAGAGCATTTTCTCGAAATGCGGCACCAGCCAGTTGGCATCGGTGGAATACCGGCAAAGCCCGCCACCCAGATGGTCGTAAATCCCGCCCTGGAGCATAATTTTGAGCGACAGGAGGAAATTGTCCCGATGTGTTTCGTTGCGCCCATAGAGCCAGGAGAGCCATAGATTGTCCATGAAAGGCACGTTCGGGAACTTGGGCGCTCCTTCTATTCCACCCCGGACCGGATCAATCAGGCTGTTGATGCGCGTTGCGATCTCGTCAAATCGTTCCACTTCGTTTGTTATTGGGGCAATCTGCGCTGCCAGACGGCCTTCCAGATGATCGAAGACGGCCTGTGCATTATGGTTAATTTTCTCTTTATCCTTGTGCCAGAGATTGTTGACCGCATGCAGCACATCGACAAAGCCGGGCATGTTGTGGCGCTTTTGCGGGGGAAAATAGGTGCCGCCCCAGAAGGGTTTTCCGTCTGGCCTCAGAAACATGGTAAGCGGCCAGCCACCCTGTTGTCCCATCGCTCCAAGCGCTGCCATATATATCTGGTCTATGTCGGGCCGTTCCTCGCGGTCCACCTTCACATTGACGAACAAGGCATTCATCACTTCCGCTACATCAGGATTTTCAAAGGACTCATGCGCCATGACATGACACCAGTGGCAGGCAGCATAACCAACTGAAAGCAGAATCGGCCGGTCGAGCTCCTTTGCAGCATCCAGTGCCTGTCTGCCCCAGGGCTGCCAGTGAACAGGATTGTCGGCGTGCTGGCGCAGATAGGCGCTTGGTTCACCGGAAAGGCGGTTGCTTCCAGCAAGGCGAGTGCGGTCTAACTCAGTCATAAGGCTTTTCTTTCACTGCACGAATGAATATGCCATTCCTTCAGCACCCGTTTGGTTGCTTTCGTCCTTATTGATTATAGGTCAGGAAATGAAATGAGCGAGATCGCTTCCTTTCAAGATACGATTTTTGCTTTGTCGAGCGGCCGCCTACCGTCCGGCGTTGCCGTGGTACGCATTTCTGGCCCAAAGGTTCGATTCGTACTCGAAACGATAATTGGGTCGATACCGGCACCGCGATATGCAGCCTATAAGCTGTTCCGTGACCGAAATGGTGATTCAATCGATCGCGGACTTGTCCTGTTTTTTCCTGGGCCGAACAGCTTCACCGGCGAGGATTGCGCTGAATTTCATTTGCATGGCGGTAAAGCCGTTGTCGAGAAGCTCCTGTCTGAAATGGGAGAACTTCCCGGTTGTCGTATAGCGGAAGCCGGAGAGTTTACGCGACGCGCTTTTTCCAATGGCAAGATGGATCTGACCATTGCCGAAGGTCTCGCAGATTTGATCGCTGCTGAAACCGAGGGACAGAGGCGGCTTGCTTTACAGGTCGCGTCGGGCACGCAGCGCGAACTCTATACGGAATGGCGTCAGCGTTTGTTGCGCGCGCGCGCTTTCATCGAGGCCGAGCTGGACTTCGCCGATGAAAGCGATGTTCCGGGTTCCGTATCAGAGCAGGTCTGGCAATCGCTGGCACTGCTGAAGAGAGAAATCGAGAACCATGTAGCAAGCGGTAAGCGCGCTTCCATGTTGCGCGACGGGCTGCATGTTGTGATTATTGGCGCACCGAATGCCGGTAAATCCAGCCTGTTGAACTTTCTGGCCGGGCGCGAAGTGGCGATCATATCGGAAGAAGCGGGAACGACTCGCGATCTCTTGGAAGTCAAACTCGATCTGGGGGGCATCCCGGTTTACGCGACGGATACAGCAGGTTTGCGGGAGACCGATAGTTCGGTCGAGAAAATCGGAATTGAACGCGCCCGCGCGCGTATGGCAGATGCTGATCTGGTTTTTTTGCTGGAGGATATGAGTGATCCCATAGAGGTCACGCCCGATGAAACATCAGCAATTTTATGGAGAATCGGGACGAAGGCTGATCTGAAGGGGGAGCCTTCCTCCGGTAACTGGTCTTATCGCATTTCGACAAAAACCGGTGAGGGACTGGATGGATTATTGGATGCACTCCAGAGCTTTGCTGAAGCGCAGATCGGCCAGATTGAGGATGCTGTACCCACACGACAGAGGCATATCAACCTTCTGCGATCTACTGTTGCTGAAATCGACAGGGCCATAAACGGGACAAATCTTCCGCTTGAACTTCGCGCTGAGAACATGCGCCTCGCGTCTCAGTATCTTGGACGTATTACCGGCGATGTTGATGTCGAAGAGATTCTGGACGTTATTTTCTCGCAGTTCTGTATTGGAAAATGATTCACGTGAAACACGTGATGATTTGCCTTGAAAATTGTTTCACGTGAAACATCTGTGGAATCTCGCCGAGGTGACTGACTGGGGTGATTGACTCCCTCTTTCATTCATGAGTCGCTCCTTCGCCGAGATTTGATCGCGCGACCCGCCAATTTGATCTTCCGTTTCAAGCCCATTCGTGGCAAAGAGACATCTTTCAGAAACGGATTCGAGTTGCGTCAGGATGAACCCAATGAGTTCGACCGAAGCCACAGTCTTTGATGTCATTGTGATCGGCGGCGGCCACGCGGGATGCGAGGCTGCTTCTGCAGCTGCGCGCGCAGGTGCCAAGACCGCGCTTGTAACACATCGCTTTGATACTATTGGCATTATGTCTTGCAACCCGGCCATTGGTGGACTGGGAAAAGGGCATCTTGTGCGCGAGATCGATGCACTTGATGGCTTGATGGGACGTGTCGCCGATGAAGCGGGTATTCAGTTTCGTCTGCTCAACCGTCGAAAAGGGCCAGCTGTTCGCGGCCCTCGAACCCAGGCCGACCGCAAGCTTTATCGGCTTGCTATGCAGAAAATGATTGCGGCCCAGGATAACCTGTTTGTTGTCGAAGGCGGCGCACACGATCTTCGGGAAGAAGACGGGTGCATCACTGGGGTTGTTCTGTCCGACGGGCGGACCTTGACATGCGGCGCCGTCGTTCTGACGACCGGCACGTTCCTGAATGGTCTGATCCATATTGGGGAAAAGAAGATTCCGGCTGGGCGCATGGGTGAAAAGCCGGCGCTTGGTCTTTCCGAACGATTGACGTCGTTTGGCTTTGCGCTTGGTCGTCTCAAGACGGGCACGCCACCGCGGCTGGACGGACGCACGATCGATTGGCAGAGCCTCGACATGCAGTCTGCCGATGAAGAGCCTGTGCCATTCTCTCTTATGACGGATCGCATCACCACGCCGCAGATTGATTGTGGTATTACGCGTACGACGCCAGAAACCCACGCTGTCATTCGAGCCGATCTGCATCGCTCTGCCATGTATTCGGGCTCTATTGAAGGCATAGGTCCGCGATATTGTCCGTCAGTTGAAGACAAGATCGTCAAGTTCGGCGATCGCGACGGCCACCAGATATTCCTGGAACCGGAGGGGTTGGATGACGATACCGTTTACCCAAACGGCATTTCGACATCGCTTCCCGAAGAAGTACAGCTCGACATATTGAAGACTATACCGGGGCTTGAAAAGGCGGTCATGCTGCAGCCCGGATATGCGATCGAGTATGATTTCATTGATCCGCGCGAGTTGAAGCGCAGCCTTGAAACCCGGAAAGTTACCGGTCTTTTTCTGGCCGGACAGATCAATGGCACGACCGGTTATGAAGAGGCCGGTGCGCAGGGCTTGCTTGCTGGTATCAATGCGGCGCGCCGAGCTTCTGGCGGCGAGCCTGTCATTATCCAGCGTACGGAAGCCTATATAGGTGTTATGGTCGATGATCTGACGTCACGCGGGGTCAGTGAACCCTATCGCATGTTTACCTCGCGTGCGGAATTCCGTCTGTCGCTTCGCGCAGATAATGCCGATCAACGCCTGACGCCTTTGGCAGACAAGCTTGGCATATTGGGGCAGGCACGCAAGGAACGCTTTGAAGCACGTGAGGCTGCCTTGAATGAGGCGCGGTCACTGGCGCAGTCACTGACGATCACGCCCAATCTGGCCGGTCGCTATGATCTGCGTCTCAATCAGGATGGTGTGCGCCGTTCAGCCTATGATCTTCTTTCCTATCCGGAAATCGATCTGGATCGGTTGAAGCCGATATGGCCTGAGCTTCAAACTATCGCTCCGGCAACGCGGGAAGCTCTGGAGATCGAGGCTCAATATGCCGTCTATATGGACCGGCAGAAGAGCGATATCGCGGTGATGGAGCGTGAGGAGCAACTGCTCATTCCAGCTGGTTTGGATATTGACGGAATATCCGGTCTTTCCAATGAGTTGAAGCACAAGCTCAAGCAGCGTAAGCCGGAAACGATAGCCGAAGCGCAGCGCGTTGACGGGATGACACCAGCAGCTCTGGCGCTCCTCATCGCGCAGATCAAGAAGTTCGGATATCGGCATCGGGTTGCGTCGGAACTGTCCGAAGGGCAGGGCGCCGCATGAGCGCCGATACCCGTTTTGAAAGTCTGAAGGCAATCGTGCCCTCTGTTTCACGTGAAACAGCGGACCGCTTGGTTGCCTTTGAAGAGCTGTTTCGTAAATGGTCCAAGGCGATCAATCTTGCCTCGCCCTCAACCTTGAACGCGTTGTGGACCCGCCATATTCTGGACAGCGCCCAGCTTTTTCCTCTGGCAAGCGACGCCAAGCACTGGCTGGATATTGGCTCGGGCGGTGGATTTCCGGGCATTGTGACGGCCTGTTTTCTGGCCGACCAGTCCGATGGTGTCGTTGATCTTATTGAAAGTGCGGGAAAAAAGGCGGCATTCTTGCGCACCGCAGCCGGACATTTGCATGTACCGGCGCGCGTTCATTCGGCCCGCATTGAATCGATGTGGCAGAAAATTGAAACACCTCAAGTAGTTACGGCGCGCGCATTGGCGTCGCTGAACGATCTTTTCGATCTGACGGAGCCGTGGCTGACCAAAGGTGCCAAGGCTCTCTTCCAAAAAGGTCGGGATTACCAGCGCGAGATCGATGAAAGCCATGTTGGTTGGAGCTTCGATCTGGTACAACATCAAAGTGCTATCGATCAGGCTTCGGTCATACTCGAAATCACCAATCTTCGGCGTAAAGCTGCCTGATGGTTGAAAATTTCGAGGGGGCGGGCAGCAGCAAGGCGACGGTGATGAACAAAATGTCCAGGATCATAACCATTGCAAACCAGAAGGGCGGCGTGGGCAAAACGACCACCGCCATCAATCTGGCTACTGCATTGGCCGCAATCGGTGAGACGGTATTGATTGTCGATCTCGATCCGCAGGGCAATGCCAGTACTGGTTTGGGTATTGATCGTCGCAATCGGCCACTGTCCTCCTATGATGTGCTCACACAGGAATCGTCGGTTCCCGACGCTGCCATGCCGACTGACGTTCCAAATCTCCATATCGTGCCATCGACATTGGATCTTCTTGGTATTGAAATGGAAATAGCGCAGTCCGCCGATCGTACGCGCCGCCTGCGTGATGCTCTGCGTTTTGATTCCGGTGTGTCCGAGCGCTTTTCCTATGTGCTTGTCGATTGCCCGCCATCGCTTAATCTTCTGACGTTGAACGCAATGGCCGCAGCCGATTCGGTTCTGGTGCCATTGCAGTGCGAGTTCTTTGCTCTGGAAGGCTTGAGCCAGCTTTTGCAGACAGTTGATCAGGTGCGGTCATCGATCAATCCCGAGTTATCGATCCAGGGCATCGTGCTGACCATGTTCGACAGCCGAAACAATCTCGCTGCGCAAGTGGTGGATGATGTTCGCGCTTTCATGGGCGAGAAAGTCTATCGTACCGTCATTCCGCGTAATGTGCGCGTATCTGAAGCACCATCTCATGGAAAACCGGCAATTCTCTACGATCTGAAATGCGCCGGTAGCCAGGCCTATTTGCAGCTTGCATCGGAAGTTATCCAGCGCGAGCGGCAATTACAGGCCGCCTAACCAATCGATTCGACGACGAAACAATTCAGGAATAAGCCGAACGATGAATGACGATCCTTCAAAAAAGCGCCTTGGCCGCGGATTAGCGGCGCTGATCGGTGAAATCGACCGCCCTGTTGAGGAGCGTAAGGCACCTGTTCCGATCGAGCGGAACGTTCCGATTGAATTCGTGACGCGCAATCCGCGCAATCCGCGTCGCATGTTCTCGGAAGGCGAGTTGGAAGATCTGGCGCAGTCGATCAAGGAACACGGTGTCGTGCAGCCGATCGTCGTGCGTCCGGCTCCGGGACAACCGGACCACTTTGAACTGATTGCCGGTGAACGTCGCTGGCGTGCTTCGCAGCGGGCTGGCGTCGACACGATCCCGGTTATTGTTCGTGACGTGGATGATCGCGTCGCGCTTGAGATCGCAATCATCGAAAACGTGCAGCGCGCCGACCTCAATGCGGTTGAAGAAGCGTTGGGATATCAACAGCTTATCGATAATCACGACTATACGCAGAATGATCTGGCACAGGTCATCGGCAAAAGCCGCAGCCATGTTGCCAATACGCTGCGCCTGTTGAAACTGCCGCAACCCGTGCAGGATTTCATCGTCGACGGTGCGCTTTCGGCAGGTCATGCACGAAGCCTCATCACGATGGAAAACCCGACTGCGCTCGCGGAACGGATCGTCAAGGACGGTTTGTCGGTACGACAGGTGGAAGCGCTCGCGCAGGCAGAGGCCCGTGGCGGTGTCGAAGCCAAGCCCGGTAAGGCGGCACCTGTCGAGAAAGATGCTGACACCAAAGCGCTCGAAAAGCTGCTTTCCGATGTTACTGGCATGAAAGTTGAAATCAATCACCGTGATCGTGGCGGTGAGGTCAAGATACGATATAGTTCTCTCGAGCAACTCGATGAGATTTGCCGTCGTCTCCAAAGCTGATCTTCGAAACAATACGCAACTTATAAAAACTCGCCGCATCCTATTGCGGCGAGTTTTTCATTTCGAGCAAGCTGTTACTTGAAGTGACTGATAGATCATTTCCTGTATCTCATATGGAAATAGATCTATTTTGTTTTTCGCATTCGCCTCACGCAAAACCGTTTCGCACTTTGCTGGAAATGCCTTGTTATCGCCGCGCGTTCCGCAGTGACTCGACACTGATTGCCAGCAGGCATTGGCGAATGATGGGGACGCTCAGGGCCGCATTCTGGCGGCTTTCGAGGACAGCGCGCTGCAAGCGCTCCATGACGCGTGCGAGGCTTTCGCCGGTCCATCGGCCGACGGCATTTTCAATGAGCTTCTTACGATTGAAGAAAATCGGTGGCCGTGCCGCTGCCACGACAACGGATGCACTTTTACGCTCCGTGTCGGCGATGTGACGCAAAGTTTGAACCTGCTGGAACTGACGCATCGCCGTATTGAGCAGCAGAAACGGTGCGGTGCCGGATTTCACGACGCGGTCGAAGGAGACTTCGAAACGCGGAAGATCACCAGCCAGAACCGCATCGATCACCTCGTCGGTGGAAAGACCGGCAACATCACCGACCGCCTCGCGCACATCATCGATATCGATCCGCTCCTTGCCGCGCGCATAGAGGCAGAGCTTCTCCAGCTCCCCGCGTGTGGCGAGGCGATCACCACCGAGACTTGCGCGCAGAAGCTGGCGACCGTCGAGCGTGATCTGCATCTTCCATTCGGCCAGAACGTCATCGATGACGCTATCGATGCCACGGCTATCATCCGAGTAACAGGGCAGGGCCATACCGGCAGAAGCGTTCTCGACGGCGCTGCGCAAGGCAGCTCCCTTCTTCAGATCGCCAGCTTCGACCAGCACGAATGTTTCATGCGGCGGCTCGGTTGCGAGCAGCTTGACCGCTTCGGCCAGCTTCTTCTGGCCAGCGGCATTCTTGATCCAGATCAGGCGCTGGCCACCGAACATGGAGATCGTGCGGGCTTCGTCGGCAAGTTTCGCCGGGTCGGCCTCGATCTCGTCCGCTTCCATGCGAATGACGGCAAAGGGGTCATCCAGCGGCAACTTGCTTGCTTCGGCAAAATGGCGCGCACGTTCGCTCACCAGTCCCTTGTCGGGGCCATAGAGAAGCACGACCGGGAACGAGCTCGTCGGTCTTGCCAGAAAACTATCGACTTCGTGTGCTTTCTTCTGCGCCATAGAATTTCACTAACGCAATTCGCCTTCAAACAAAACAGCCGCCGCTCAAACTGAACGACGGCTGTGAAACAAAGCTGTTTGCAAAACCTATTCGATCAGCAGCGCGTCGTCGTCGAGCGTCTGGCCGCGTACCTTGCGGAACATTTCGATAAGGTCTTCGACACCCAGCGTCTTGCGCTTGTCGCCGGTCACGTCGAGCAGGATTTTGCCGCCATGCAGCATGATCGTGCGGTCGCCATAATCGAGCGCCTGCCGCATGGAATGGGTGACCATCAGGGCGGTCAGCTTGTTCTCGGCAATCAGCGTCCGTGTCAGTTCCATCACGAACTCAGCCATGCCGGGGTCAAGCGCTGCGGTATGTTCGTCGAGCAGCAGGACTTCCGAGCCGGAAAGCGTTGCCATGATAAGCGACAGGGCCTGACGCTGACCACCGGAGAGAAGCTCCATGCGGTCCTGCATGCGGTTTTCCAGCCCCAGATTGAGGCTTGCAACGCGCTCGCGAAACCACGCACGGCGGTTGGCGTTGAGCGCGTGGGTGAGCCCGCGCGTCTTGCCGCGTGAAGCGGCGAGCGCAAGGTTTTCCTCAATCGACAGCGTACCGCAACTGCCTGCCAGGGGGTCCTGAAACACGCGGGCGACGAGACCAGCCCGCTCGGCGGTCGGCTTGCGCGTCACATCCTTGCCGCTGATGACGACCTTGCCAGCGGTCGGGATCACATCGCCTGCAAGAACGCCCAGCATTGTCGATTTGCCAGCACCGTTCGACCCGATCACCGTGACGAAGGAACCCTTGTCCATGGTCAGGTTGATCTTGTTCAGGACCTGCTTTTCGAGCGGAGTGCCACGACCGAACACAACATCGAGATTGGAAAGTTCGATCATGCGGATGCTCCTCCGCGACGCAGGCGCGGCAATATCAGGGCGAAGGTGACGAGAAGGGCGGTCGCGATGTTGAGATCGGACGCCTGCAGGCCAATAATGTCGCCGTTCGAAAGCGCTAGCTGGATGGCGATACGATAGATGATAGAGCCAAGCACACAGCCAATCAGGATCACCAGAATGAAGCGGCTGCGCAGCAGGGTTTCACCGATGATAACCGCTGCAAGGCCAACCACGATGGTGCCCACGCCGGAAGTCACATCGGCAAAGCCGTTTGTCTGTGCGAAGAGCGAGCCGCCGAGAGCCACCAGCGCGTTTGAAAGCGCCATGCCGAGATAGATCTGCCGGTCGGTGCGAACGCCCTGCGCACGCGCCATTCTCGGATTGGCGCCGGTCGCGCGCATGGCAAGACCCATATCGCTTTCCAGAAAGCGCCAGACGACAAACACCGCGATGGCGACCAGAACGAAGAGGAACAGCGGACGTACATAATATTCGGGAATGCCGTGACCGAAGAACGGCGTCAGCATGGTGTCCTGATTGATGAGCGCGATATTGGGGCGCCCCATCACGCGCAGATTGACGGAGAACAGCGCGATCATGGTCAGGATGGATGCGAGAAGATTGAGGATCTTGAAACGCACATTCAGCGTCGCGGTCACAAGCCCGGCGGCCGCACCGGCAACCATGGCGATGGCAGCAGCCAGCCAGGCATTCATGCCTGCAAGGATCAGCACGCCGGTTACGGCAGCGCCCAGCGGGAACGAACCGTCAACCGTCAGATCGGGGAAATCGAGGACGCGGAACGCCAGATAGACGCCGATGGCTACAAATGCGAAGACGAGGCCCAATTCGACCGCACCCCAGAAGGCGATCTGACTCACAATGTCATTCCTTGTTTCTCGCCGCGACCAAAATGAAAGATCGCCGCTTCAGCGCGGCATCGATCATCGGCGTTGTGGAAACCGGAAATCCCGGTCATTCCACGCGGCCAGCTTCAGTCACGACCGGTTTTGTTCTGAGTTCGCTTCCGGTGAGCCTGTCACCTGAAACATTTCCCCGGTTTTATGCCCGAAGTGAATTTGCTCCAGCCGGTCGCAAAAATCACTCCAAATTATATTTGCCGTACTGATTACGGTTGTTCTTGTCATATCGTTTTCGGGATACAACGCAAAAAGCGGCTGCACGCAAGCATTATCGCTATAAATGCGCCAAAAAGCACCATTCTGTGGGCCTTCTACAACATTTGGCTAAGTTGATTTCGGTCACACTTCACCGCGTGCACGCCACAACTCCCAGGCAAATCGCGCACGCACGCCAATGTCGAGAAAAGGCCGTGGAGGCAGTTCTGTCGGGCTACCGAGCTTCAGCATATCGTCGATCAGCGGATTGTCGATATCGCAGGCCATGTCGGCGGCAAGTATGCCGCCAATGGTTCCTTTTGTGATGCCGACACCGTTCTGGCAGAGTGACGTGAAAACATTCTTCGCAATCTGTCCGAACCCCGGAGCGCCATTGCGCGACAGGCAAATGAAACCCGTCCAGGTGTGCTCCATATCCACATCGGGCAGCATCGGGAAACGTTCATCGAACAGCCGCTTGTGCTCGCGCTTGACCGTTTCACGGCGCGTATCCGACTGGCGGAGCGAGGGGCAGAAATGCACGTTCTGCCGCACCAGGATGCGCCGGTCAGAGGTCAGGCGCATGGTGATGCCGGAAAAGGAGTTGGCGGGTGTCAGGCCCCATGGGGCGATTTCGCCGATGGCCCTGTATTCCTCGTCGGTAAGCCGACGGCTCAGGCTGGCATGGGCAGCAAAGTTCAGGAGCTTTCGTCTGAAAAAGCCGAATTGCTCGCCAAATCCATTGACCGTCAGGATCATGGCAGGAGCCTCAATACTGCCCTTTGCCGTCGTGATGTGGATGCGCTCGCCGTAATCGATTTTGGTGACAGCGGAGTTTTCATAAAGCGTGACGTTATCCGGCAGGCTGTCGGCGAGGCCGCGCACCAGGGCTGCCGGGTTCAGAAGCGAAGTGCCATAGGTGAAGATGGCTGCCTTGAAATGGCTTGTCCCGAGCCGTTTGGCCAGAGTATCACCTTCAAGCCAGTCGAAGGGCTCCTTGAGGCGTTCCAGCTCCTTGACGGTGGGTTCAAGAACTTCGCGCACACCCTGATCGGAAACCGCAGCGTGAAACTTTCCATCCTGCCGCCAGTCGCAGTCGATACCATGCTGGTCGATCTGCTGTTTCAGATGATCGATGGCGGCACGCGCCAATGCGCGGTAGCTGTGTGACTTGGCCAGTTCCTCCATCGAAGAGCTGACATTGTGCGGCAGATCAATGGCAAAACCTGCAGCCCGGCCCGAAGTCCCTTTTCCGACTTCCTGCGCATCGATCAGTACAATCCGGTCGCTGGGACGGTTCTCGGCCAGACGTCGTGCGGCTGCGACGCCCGCATAGCCCGCACCGAGCACGATCCAGTCGGCCTTGATATCGCCCTGGAGCGCCGCGTTTGGCGCGCGAACCGGCAATATCTTGCTCCAGCCATTGGTGTTGTCGTCAGCGGGAAGGATGCGAATAGCAGGCATTTCATCAACTCTGGGAATTTGAAATTCAAAGAAAAGGGCGGGAGTTCATCCCGCCCTGTTTCGATTAAAGCATAATCCGACCGGAGTGAAACGAGGATCGATAAGACTATGCTTGAAATATAATAGCTTAGAGCGCCGGTCTGATCCAATCAGATCGAAACGCGCTCTAGAGAAAAAGGCGGGGTCCGACCCCGCCTTTTTCATTCATGTCGAAAGTTTTAGTCGATCTTGCTGGTCGCGCGGTCGATAACAGCCTGCGGGAATTCGACGCCCATCTTCTTGGCAGCGCCGAGATTGATGACGAGATCGGTGCCCTTGGCAATGTCGACCGGAATATCGCCCGGCTTTTCGCCCTTGAGAATCTTCACCACGACGGCGCCGGTCTGCTTGCCGACATCGTAATAGTTGAAGCCGAGTGCAGCCAGTGCACCACGCTTGACGGAGTCCGTATCAGCGGTGAAGAGCGGCAGCTTGCTTTCCTCAGCAACGCCGACGGCGCTTTCCAGAGCCGAAACGATGGTGTTGTCGGTCGGAACATACATGGCATCCGCACGGCCGACGAGCGCGCGCGCTGCCCCCTGAACTTCAGCCGACTTGGTGGCTGCCGATTCAACGATTTCGATGCCTTCGGCGGAAGCGGCTTCCTTCAGTGCGGCCAGAAGCGACACGGAATTGGTTTCGCCGGAATTGTAGAGATAGCCGAGCTTCTTGATGTTCGGCATCACTTCCTTGATGAGCTTGATATGCTCTACCACTGGCGACATATCGGAAAGGCCGGTCACGTTGCCGCCGGGCTTCGTCATGTCCTTGACGAGCTGTGCGCCGACCGGATCGGAAACGGCGGTGAAGACGACCGGAATATCGCGGGTGGCCGAAACGACAGCCTGTGCCGACGGCGTGGAGATCGGAACGATCACATCTGGAGCTTCGCCGACGAACTGGCGGGCGATCTGTGCGGCGGTTGCCGGGTTGCCCTGTGCGGACTGATAGACGAATTTGAGGTTTTCGCCTTCCTTGTAGCCGGCTTCGGCCAGTGCATCCTTCACGCCGTCGCGTGCGGCGTCGAGGGCCGGATGTTCAACAATGGCGGTTACGGCGACGGTGACGTCTTTTGCCTGTGCCGAGGTGGCAATGGCCGTTGCGGCCAGCAAGGCCAGAAGCATAGAACGCATGAAAATCTCCCCTGTTTTGGTGCGTTGCTTGTCGGCAAACACCTTTTCTCCAATAACCTCAGATTGAAGGTTTATCCGCCAGATTTGAGGCTTAATCGGGTCCGGATAGACTGTCAACGTGCGGGGCAAAGTGTCGGCAAACCTATCGGGCAACCTTTTCGGTTTGAGCACGATATGCCTGCAACAAAAAGCGACTGGAACGCAAACGCTGAACACAGTGTTCAGCGCCCTTTCAATTCGGCTGCGCACTGCCATATTTGGCGATAATATTTGTCTTTTGCCCGCAATTAGGGAACCTCATCATGAAGAAAATCGGCTTTCTTTCCTTTGGCCATTGGTCGCCATCGCCGCAATCGGGAACCCGTTCCGCCAGCGACGCGCTTCTGCAATCGATAGACCTTGCTGTTGCCGCCGAGGAGCTGGGCGCGGATGGCGCCTATTTTCGCGTGCACCATTTTGCACGCCAGCTTGCCTCGCCGTTTCCGCTGCTCGCAGCCATTGGCGCCAAGACGAGCAAGATCGAGATCGGCACCGCCGTCATCGACATGCGGTATGAAAATCCGTTCTATATGGTCGAGGACGCCAGCGCTGCGGATTTGATTTCCAAGGGGCGCCTGCAACTTGGTATCAGCCGCGGCTCGCCGGAACAGGTGATCGATGGCTGGCGTTATTTTGGTTATGCGCCGGAAGAGGGCAAGACCGATGCCGATATGGGGCGCCAGCATGGCGAGGTGTTCTTTGAAGCGCTGAAGGGGCAAGGCTTTGCCCAGCCAAATCCGCGTCCGATGTTTCCGAACCCTCCCGGTCTGCTGCGCATCGAGCCGCATTCGGAAGGTCTTCGGGATCGTATCTGGTGGGGCGCGGCTTCGGATGCGACAGCCATCTGGGCGGCAAAGCTCGGCATGAATTTGCAAAGCTCGACCCTGAAGAAGGACGAGTCAGGCGAGCCGTTGCATATCCAGCAGGCCAAGCAGATCCGTGCCTATCGTGAAGCCTGGAAGGAAGCCGGACATACGCGCACACCGCGTGTTTCGGTGAGCCGCAGCATCTTCGCGCTGGTCGATGATCGCGACCGGGCCTATTTCGGCAATGGTGGCAAGGAGCAAGATTCCATCGGCTATATCGAGGAAGATCTGCGGGCCGTCTTCGGGCGGTCTTATGCTGCCGAACCTGACAGGCTCATCGAGGAGCTGGCCAGGGATGAGGCGATTGCCGAAGCCGATACGCTGCTTCTCACCGTGCCAAACCAGCTCGGGGTGGAGTACAATGCGCATGTGATCGAGTCGATCCTCAGGCACGTTGCACCGGCTCTTGGCTGGCGATGATTATTCATAAAGGCATGCGCAGAAACTGACCACCGCCTGTCTTCAGGATATGCCATGGATAGCCAGAAGCTTTCTCATGCGGCTTATGGCGAGGTCCGGCCGGTCGAGCACATTGGCCCGATCGGCAAGGCGGAAAATGTCGGCGTAATGCAAAATACCGCGCGCCGATTGCATTCCGGCGGGCATGGTGAAATGGTTCTGGTGACCGTTCAGCCAGGCCAGAAACACAACGCCCGCCTTGTAATATTGCGTCGGTGCTTCAAAGATTTTTCGCGATAGCGGCACGGTCGGCTCGATGATCGCGCGGAAGCGGGCATTATCGCCTGCTGCCAGTGCCGCAAGCGCGCTGGACGCCTGCGGTGCGACCGCATCGAAAATGCCGAGCAGGGCATGGCTATGCTTGTTTCCGTCGCCTTCGATCAGCGGCGCATAGTTGAAATCATCGCCCGTGAAACAGAGCACGCCTTCCGGCAGGCGGTCGCGCAGTGCGATCTCGTAGCGCTCTTCCAGTAGCGAAATCTTGATGCCTTCCACCTTGTCGCGATTGGCTTCAATGATGCCGATCACCGTATCAAGCGCATTGTCGAAATTTTCCGAACCCCAATAGCCTTTAAGCTGCGGATCGAACATATCGCCCAGCCAGTGCAGCACGACCTTTTCGCGGGCCTGGCCGAGAATCCGGCCATAAACCTTGGCATAATCGTCCGGCGATCTTGCAATGCGCGCCAGTGCGCGGCTTGCCATCAGGATGAAGCGTCCGCCATGTTTCTCGATGAACCCGGCCTGTGTCTCATAAGCCTTGATAACGTCATCCAGGCTTTTTGCCTCTGCCGGATCGAGATGATCTGTACCGGCGCCAGAGGCCAGATCAGCGCCTGCTACGGTCCTGCTTTCTGACAGTGAACGGCGGATCAGTTCCTGCGCACCGGCCCAGTTCAGTCCCATGCCGCGCTGTGACGTATCCATCGCTTCGGCGATCTTGAAGCCGAGGTTCCACAGATGATGCCGGAAAGCCATTGTCGCTTCCCAGTCTATGGCCGGGTCGTTCCATGGGCGGGCATCTTTCAGCGGATCGGAAACCACATGCGCTGCCGCATAGGCGATGCGATTGAACTGCGGTGGGTTTGCCGGACGCGAGGTGGGCGTCCCGATCAGCGTATAGGAACTCAGGCTTCCGTTGCCATCCGGCAATGTCACTTGATGGTTGCTCATGCCCGTATCGCTCCTCCGCTTGAATATACGATTTTTAATTTAGAACGTTCCAAATGGGAATCCGGTCAAAGATTGTGGCAAAAGTGTGATTTGAGGTAGTTTTAGCAAGAAATACGAGTTTTGAAGAAAAGATGCACCGAAAACGGGCTTGAATTGTGGCAAACTCAAGGCATTCTACGGCTTTTCAGTTGGGTCTTGACAGTATTGGAACGTTCCAATTAAATCAACAATCGAAACCGGAGCAGGTCATGAGCAAGAACAGCGTCACCGTTATCGACATTGCGCGCGAGGCTGGCGTGTCGAAATCGACTGTCTCGCTGGTGCTGCGTGACAGTCCGCTGGTTCATGCCGAGACCCGCGTCAAGGTGCAGGAGGCAATCGAGAAACTCGGTTATGTCTATAACCGTTCGGCTGCCAATCTCCGTCAGGCGAAGTCGAAAATCATCGGCCTTGTGGTCAATGATCTGACCAATAGTTTCTTTGCCGAGCTTGCGGTGGGTGTTGATCGCGTCATGCAGTCGGCGGGCTATGTGCAGTTTCTCGCCAACACGGCGGAAAGCATTGATCGCCAGCGCGAAGTGATTGCCTCCATGCGTGAACATGGCATTGCCGGGCTGATTGTTTCGCCTGCACGCGGCACTGAGGCTAGTGACCTGAAACCATTGGCGAAAAGCGGCCTGCCGGTTGTGCAGATGGTGCGCGATGTTCCGGGGTCGGGTGTGTCGTCCATTGTTTCAGACAATCGCGGCGGCGTGGCAAAGGCGGTCGAGCATCTGGTGTCTCTGGGGCACAGCGTAATCGCTTTCATGGGCGGCTATGCTGATACCGCTGTCTTTGCTGAAAGAGTTGCGGGCTATCGTGCGGGACTTGAGCAGGCAGGCATCCTGTTTGATGATGCGCTGGTTTTTGCCGCTCCGCCATCGCGCGCTGGTGGTGTGGAAGCGGTTGAGCAAATGCTTCGGCATGGCATGAAGCCGACGGCAGCGGTGTGCTTCAATGATGCTGTGGCTTTCGGCGTCTGCGATGGTTTGCGCGCTGCAAATCTTGATCCGGGCCGGGACTTCGGCGTGGTCGGTTTTGACGATGTGATCGAAGCCAAGACCGCTGTTCCGGCACTGACGACTGTGGCTGTTGATCCGCAAGGTTTGGGAGAACGTGCGGCGCAGCTTTTGCTGAAGCAGATCAATTCGGAACGGGTGGAGGCGGAGGCGCAGCGCTTGTCGGTGCGTCTTGCGGTGCGTGCAAGTTGTGGTGCGCCGTTCAGAAAACAGGAGGAGAAACTCGAATGGCAAAGTGGGGCCTTATAGGCGCAAGCACCATTGCAAAAGAATGGATGATCGGTGCCATTCGCGCCACCGGCGGCGAAGTCGTTTCCGTTTACAGCACCAATGCTGAGCGCGGCGAAACCTATGCCCGTGAGAACGGGATTGTCCGCTCTGTGACAAGTCTTGATGCGCTGTTGTCCGATCCGGAAATCGACGCCGTCTATATCTCCACTACAAATGAACTGCACCGCGATCAGGCGATTGCAGCCGCCAAGGCGGGCAAGCATATCCTCTGTGAAAAGCCATTGGCGCTGACGATTGGCGACGCGCATCAGATGCTGAAAGCCGTGCGTGAAGCGGGCGTCGTGGCAGGCACCAACCATCACTTGCGCAATGCTGCAAGCCACCGTGTCATGCGCGATGCAATTGCCGGCGGCAAGATCGGCAAGGTGCTTGGCGCGCGGGTTTTTCATGCGGTTTATCTGCCGCCGCATTTGCAAGGCTGGCGTATTGAACGCCCCGATGCAGGCGGCGGTGTGATCCTCGATATTACCGTGCACGATGCCGACACGCTGCGTTTTGTGCTTGGTGAGGATCCGGTTGAGGCGGTCGCTTTCAGCCAGCAAGGTGGCCTGAGCGGCGAAGGTCTGGAAGACGGTGTGATGGGCGTTCTGCGTTTTCCATCTGGCGCGATTGCCCAGTTCCACGATGCTTTCACCACCAAATATGCGGAAACCGGCTTCGAGGTGCATGGCAGCGAAGGCTCGCTCATTGCGCGCAACGTCATGACGCAAAAGCCGGTCGGTTCGGTGCTGTTGCGTGACAAGGACGGCGAACATGAATTGCTGCTTGATCAGACGAATCTCTACGAAACCGCCTTGCAGGCTTTCCATAATGCCATCGCAGGTAAAGGCCAGCCTTCCGCAACTCTGGAGGATGGCATCTGGTCGCTGGCGACCGGGCTTGCCGTCGCTGAGGCCGCCAAGACCGGCAAGGCAACTGCTGTTCATTCAGGACTTTGAGAGTTATGAGCAAATATATTTCCTTCGCGGAAGCAGCATCACTTATTCCCGACAACGCTGTCGTTTCGGTCTCTTCATCCAGTGGCCTCGGCTGTCCGGATATGATGCTGAAAGCCATTGGCGAGCGGTTCGATGAAACCGGTCATCCCCAGAATATAACCACGCTACACCCCATCGCTGCGGGAGATATGAGTGGCATCAAGGGGGTCGATTACATCGCCAAAAAGGGGCTTCTCAAGAAGATCATCGGCGGTTCTTATCCGTCAGGGCCATCAAGCGCCGAGCCGCCGCTGATCTGGCAGATGATTACCAATAACGAAATCCCGGCCTATAATATCCCGTCGGGCATTCTGTTCGATATGCATCGCGAGGCTGCTGCCAAGCGCCCCGGCGTGCTGACCAAGGTGGGGCTTGATACCTTCGTTGATCCCAAACGTCAGGGATCGGCAATGAACGACAAGGCGCGCGAGGAACCGGTCGTCAAGCAGGTCAGTTTTGAGGGCGAAGACTGGCTCTATTTCCCCAATATCGTGCCGCATGTGACGATCATCCGGGCAACGACTGCGGATGAACGCGGCAATCTCACCTATGAACATGAGGGTGCTTATCTCGGTGGGCTGGATCAGGCGCTGGCTGCGCGCAACAATGGCGGCATCGTCATTGCGCAGGTGAAGCGCATCGCCAAGGAAGGCACGCTGAAACCGCATGATGTGCGCGTGCCGGGCGTTCTGGTTGACTATATCGTCGTTGATCCCGACCAGAAACAGACAACGCAGACGCTTTATGATCCGGCAATTTCTGGCGAGATTTTTCGTCCACTCGATACGTTCCGCTTGGCCGAATTCAATATTCAAAAGGCGATTGCGCGGCGTGTCGCACAGGAGTTGCAAGCAGGAAGTGCGGTCAATCTTGGCTTCGGCATTTCCGCCAATGTGCCGCGCATTTTGCTCGAAGAGGGCCTGCACGGTGCCGTGACATGGGTGATTGAGCAGGGTGCGGTTGGCGGCGTGCCGCTTCTCGACTTTGCCTTTGGCTGTGCGTCCAATGCAGACGCCTATATGCCGTCGCCCTATCAGTTCACCTATTTTCAGGGCGCAGGCTTCGACGCTTCGCTTCTGTCCTTCCTTGAGATCGGACGCGATGGCTCGGTCAATGTGTCGAAACTGTCGTTCCGTCCGCATGTGACTGCTGGCGCTGGCGGTTTTGTCGATATTACCGCAAGGGCCAAGAAGATCGTCTTCTCCGGCATGTTCAACGCAGGGGCGAAATTGTCGGTCACGGATGGCAGGTTGGTGATCGAGAAGGAAGGCAAGCTTAAGAAGCTCGTCAATGAGGTCGAGCATGTCACCTTCTCTGGCCCGCGCAGTGTCGAGCAGGGGCAGGACATTACCTATGTCACCGAACGCGCGGTTCTGAAGCTCACGCCAGAGGGCATTGTGCTCACCGAGATTGCGCCGGGTGTCGATTTGCAGAAGCATATTCTCGATCAGGCCGAGTTTCCGCTGATTGTTTCGGATCGGCTTAAACCCATGGATGAGGCACTGTTCCGTGACGAGCCGATTGGTCTGACACTGCCGCAAAAGCCTGCGCGAAAGCTGGAGGCATAAATGGCTCAACGGATAGACATCTCGATTGAGAACTACATCGCCGTCATGACCATCAAGCGGCCCGAAAAGCTCAATGCGTTTGATATTGAACTGTTGCAAGAACTGTCTGCCGCCTGTGACCAGGTGGAAGCGGACAGCAGCGTGCGGGTAGCGATCCTGACCGGTGAGGGCAAAGCCTTTTCCGCAGGCGGCGACATCAAGGCATGGGGCGGCATGGAACCGGCAGAGTTCGGTCATGCATGGGTGCGCTATGGTCATCGTGTGTTCGAGCGTTTGGCAACTTTGCGTGTGCCGCTGATCGCAGCGATGAATGGACATGCTTTGGGTGGTGGTCTGGAACTGGCAGGTGCCGCCGATATCCGCATTGTCGAACGACAGGCCAAGATCGGCCTGCCGGAAACTTCGCTCGGCATGATCCCCGGCTGGTCGGGCACGCAGCGCCTTGTGCGCCGTTTCGGTGCGCAGATCGTGCGCCGCATGGTGCTGGGCGGCGAAATGTTTACCGCAGAAGAAGCGCTGTCGCATGGGATTGTCGATGCCGTTGTCGAGACAGGCGAGGCTTTGAAAGCCGCGCAGGACTATGCGGCGCGGGTGGCCAAGCGCGGACCGGCTGCGCTGGAAATTTCCAAACTGATGCTTTCCGTCGCCAATGGCGAGGATAATGGCACGGCAGTCGAAGCGCTGGGGTCCATCCTTGTCGCCAAGACCGGCGATCTGAAAGAAGGCGTGCTCTCGTTTACCGAAAAGCGCGAAGCAAATTTTGAAGGAAAATGGTGATGAGCGTAGTCGTAAAACCGCAGCCGTTGACCGGGCTGGAAGTCCGCGAATTCTCCATGCTGATCGATGGAAAATGGGTGGGTAGTGAAAGTGGCCAAACGATTGAACGTGTGGCGCCCGGCCATGGAGTGACGGTGAGCCGCTATCCGGCGGGCAACAAGGCCGATGTGGAACGCGCCGTAGCGAGCGCGCGCAAGGCTTTTGATGACGGGCGCTGGTCGTCGAAAACGGCATCGCAGCGTTCGCTGGCTTTGCTGAAAGCTGCCGATCTGATTGAAGCGCGGGCGGAAGAACTCGCCTATCTTGACGCAATTGAAGCCGGCAAACCAATTTCGCAGGTGCGCGGTGAGATTGCCGGTTCCGTCGATATCTGGCGCTATGCGGCAGCGCTTGCCCGTGACCTGCATGGCGAAAGCTACAACACACTGGGCGATGGGACTTTGGGCGTTGTGCTGCGCGAGGCGATCGGTGTTGTCTCCATCATTACGCCGTGGAATTTCCCGTTCCTGATCGTGGGCCAGAAGCTGCCATTTGCTTTGGCCGCGGGCTGCACGGCAGTCGTAAAGCCTTCGGAGCTGACTTCCGGATCGACATTGTTACTCGGCGAAATTCTTGCCGAAGCAGGCGTCCCTGACGGTGTCGTCAACATCATCACCGGAACGGGCGCTGATGTCGGCCAGCATATGAGCACGCATCCGGATGTGGACATGGTGTCGTTTACCGGTTCCACAGGTGTGGGCAAGCTGACCATGGCCAATGCGGCGCAAACGCTGAAAAAAGTATCGCTGGAGCTTGGCGGCAAGAACCCGCAAATCCTGTTCCCGGATGCGGATATGGATGCCTTTATCGACGCGGCCGTGTTCGGCGCATGGTTCAATGCGGGCGAGTGCTGCAATGCCGGTTCGCGACTGATCGTGCATCGCTCGATTGTCGATGAGATTGTTGGGCGCGTTGCTGATCTGTCGAAGAAAGTGATCGTTGGTGATCCGCTCGATGTCAGCACGCAGGTGGGCGCGATCATCACGCCACAGCATCTGACAAAGGTCGGCGCCTATGTCGATCAGGCCAAAAAGGCGGGTGCTGCAATTGCCCATGGCGGCGATGTGCTGGATCTCGGTCTTGGCCAATATATGGGACCGACCATTATTGCGGGCGTGAAGGCCGACATGGCCGTGGCGCGTGAAGAAGTGTTCGGGCCGGTTCTGTCGGTGCTGTCTTTTGATACGGTGGATGAGGCGATCTCCATTGCCAATGCGGTTGATTATGGCTTGTCGGCTGGCGTGTGGAGCCGCGATTTCGACACCTGCATGAACATTGGCCGCAAGGTGCGAGCCGGTACGGTCTGGATGAACACCTTCATGGACGGCACGCCGGAACTGCCTTTTGGCGGTTACCGCCAGTCGGGTCTGGGCCGGGAGCTTGGCCGTCATGCGGTGGAGGATTATACCGAAACCAAGACGCTCAACATGCATATCGGTGCGCGCACCGGCTGGTGGATGCCGCAAGGGAAATAGGAGTAACGGCTTTGGGAGGACAGCCGGATATCGTCATCATCGGATCGGGTATCGGCGGCGCGACAATGGCCGCCGGTCTTGCCGCGTCAGGCGCCGACATTGTCATTCTTGAGGCCGGGGAGCATTTATCGGACAGGCCGGAAAACCGCGACCCGCGCGCTATTTTCCAACAGGGTTTCTTTCGACCGAAAGAGTTCTGGTATGAGACCGATGGCACGCCGTTTAATCCCGGAAATTATTATAATGTCGGCGGCAATTCCAAATTCTATGGCGCAGTGCTGGTGCGCTATCGGCGCGAAGATTTTGAGGAGCTTGCGCATCTGGAAGGCGTATCGCCCGCATGGCCTTTTGCCTATGACGAGCTGGAACCGTGGTATAGCCGCGCCGAACAGCTTTTTCAGGTGCGCGGTGAATTGGGTGACGATCCGACAGAGCCGCATCATTCAAAGCCTTATTCCCATCCCGCAATCCGTGATGAACGTCCGATTGCCGATGTGCGTGCACGGTTGAAGACAGCAGGGCTGCATCCGGCCTCGCTGCCACTTGGGGTCGATATCGACCGTTGGCTGGCCAAGGCAAAGACGCCATGGGACGCGCATCCCAACAGCAATGACGGCAAGATGGATGCGGAAACCTGTCCGCTTGCGGCGGCGCTTGAATATCAGAATGTCCGGCTGGAAACCTCGGCGCGGGTGATGCGACTGGAAGCCGGTCCGGATGGCAAAACCATTACGGCGGTGCATTATGTGAAGAACGGCGAGGCGCAGGTCCTGCGTCCAAAACTCGTTATTCTGTCAGCCGGTGCTGTGCAGTCGGCAGCACTGTTGTTACGCTCAGGATTGGCAAACCGTTCCGATCAGGTCGGTCGCAATTTCATGAACCACAATGCCAGTGCGGTGATTGCCTTCGATCCGCGCTATCGCAACGACAGCGTTTACCAGAAGACCTTTGGTTTCAATGATTACTATTTGTCGGACGGGGCTGGCGGGCCGCCGCTGGGCAATGTGCAATTGCTGGGACGGGTGTCGGGCGCGATCCTGAAAGCGAATATGCGCCAAGTGCCGGAATGGCTGCTGAACCGCGTTGCGCGCCATACAATCGACTTTTATGCGATGAGCGAAGATCTGCCGTCCTCGGAAAGCCGTGTGAGCGTGGATGGCGACCGTATCATTCTGCATTGGGTGCGTTCCAACTGGAAGGCGCATCTGATGCTGGTCGACAAGCTCAAATCCGCACTCAGGCAGGCAGGTTTCCCGGTGGTGCTTTCGCGCGCCTTCGACCGGCGCACGCCATCGCATCAATGCGGCACGGTGCGCATCGGTAACGACCCGGCGACCGCGCCGCTTGATCCATATTGCCGCGCTCATGACCATCCCAATCTATATGTGGTCGATGCGTCGTTTTTGCCGACATCGGCGGCGGTCAATCCGGCGCTGACCATCGCCGCGCAGGCGTTGCGCGTGGCGGACAGTCTTAACCGGGAGGTGCTGGCATGAACCGTCAAAGACCTGTGGCAGTGGTAACCGGCGGGCGGCGAGGGATCGGGCTTGGCATTGCCCGCACGCTGGCCGCCAAGGGGTTCGATCTGGCGATTACCGACCGCGAACGTGACGATGCGGTCATCCATGAATTGCGCGAGCTTGGCGGACGAATGGCTTTCTTTGAAAGCGACCTGGCTGCCGTTGGAATGCATGCGGCAACGGTCGCCGCAGTGCTGAACGAGTTTGGCGGCATCGATTGCCTGGTCAACAATGCCGGCATGGGTTCGGTCGAGCGCGGAGATTTCCTTGGGCTGAAACCCGAAAACTTCGACACGATCATGGATGTGAACCTGCGCGGCACGGTGTTTTTCACGCAGGCCGTGGTGAAGGCCATGCTGGCTGCAACCGAAGTGCGTTTTCCACGCAGCATCGTGACAATCAGCTCGGTTTCGTCGGTGATGACTTCGCCGGAGCGGCTTGATTACTGCATCAGCAAAGCCGGGCTGACTGCCTTCGTGCAGGGGCTGGCGCTGCGTCTGGCCGAAGCGCGCATCGGCGTGTTCGAGGTGCGTCCCGGCATTATCCGCACCGATATGACAGCCAAAGTTGCCGAGCGTTATGACGGGCTGATCGAAGCCGGTCTGGTACCGATGAAGCGCTGGGGCGAGGCGGGCGATGTCGGCGCCATTGTGGCCGGACTTGCCGGTGGCGATTTCATTTTTGCGACGGGCTCGGCAATCAATGCCGATGGCGGCCTGTCGATTGCAAAGCTTTAGGAACGGCGTGATGGATTACGATTATATCATCGTGGGTGGTGGGCCTGCCGGTTGTGTTCTCGCCAATCGTCTGAGCGAAGATGGATCGGTGAAAGTGCTTTTGCTGGAGGCAGGCGGCAGCGACTGGAATCCGCTGTTTCACATGCCTGCCGGTTTTGCCAAGATGACCAAGGGCGTAGCGAGCTGGGGTTGGGAAACTGTTCCCCAGAAGCACCTCAAAAACCGTGTGCTTCGCTATACGCAGGCGAAAGTCATCGGCGGCGGCTCCTCGATCAATGCGCAGATTTATACGCGCGGCAATGCAGCCGATTATGATCTCTGGGCTGGCGAAGACGGTTGCACCGGCTGGGACTATCGCCACGTGCTGCCCTATTTCAAACGCGCCGAAGACAATCAGCGCTTCAACGATGATTTTCATTCCTATGGCGGGCCGCTTGGCGTTTCGATGCCGTCTGCACCATTGCCGATTTGCGACGCCTATATCCGCGCGGGTCAAGAACTCGGCATTCCGTATAACCCGGATTTCAATGGTCGTGAGCAGGCAGGTGTCGGCTTTTATCAGCTCACCCAGCGCAATCGCCGCCGCTCGTCAGCATCCCTTGCCTATCTCGCGACGATCAGGGACCGCAAGAACCTCACCGTGCGCATGAATGCGCCGGTGCGCAGTATCGATCTGGAAAAGACCCTAGTCACCGGCGTAACACTGATGAACGGCGAGGTTTTGCGCGCAAACCGCGAGGTGATTGTCTCGTCTGGCGCCATCGGTTCGCCGAAGCTTCTGCTGCAATCGGGCATTGGCCCCGCCGATCATCTGAAAGAGGCAGGCGTGAATGTGAAACACGACCTGCCGGGTGTGGGCGAGAACATGCAGGATCATCTCGATCTGTTTGTCATCGCCGAATGCACCGGCGATCACACCTATGATGGCGTGGCAAAGCTGCACCGGACACTGGGCGCGGGCTTGCAATATATTCTGCTGCGTTCCGGTCCGGTGGCGTCGAGCCTCTTTGAAACAGGCGGTTTCTGGTATGCCGATCCGGATGCCCGCTCGCCGGATATCCAGTTCCATCTGGGGTTGGGTTCAGGCATCGAGGCAGGTGTCGAGAAGCTAAAAAATGCGGGCGTGACGCTTAATTCCGCCTATCTGCATCCCCGTTCGCGCGGAACAGTGCGGCTGGCGTCCAGCGATCCGGCTGCGGCACCGCTGATCGACCCCAATTACTGGAGCGATCCGCATGATCGCAAGATGTCGCTTGAAGGTTTGAAGATCGCGCGTGAAATCATGCAACAGGATGCGTTGAAGCCCTATGTCATGGCCGAGCGTCTTCCGGGACCGAAGGTCGTCAGTGACGATGATTTGTTCGATTATGCCTGCGCCAACGCCAAGACCGATCATCATCCGGTTGGCACCTGCAAGATGGGGACCGACGCGATGGCCGTTGTCGATCTGGAGCTCAAAGTGCGCGGTCTGGAAGGTCTGCGGGTTTGCGACAGCTCGATCATGCCGCGCGTTCCATCCTGCAACACCAATGCGCCAACCATCATGATCGGCGAAAAGGGTGCGGATATTGTTCGTGGCTTGGATCCGCTGCCGCCAGTTCTGTTTTCATGGGAGAAGAACGAGCACAAGCGGCGCGCGCGGATTTAGTCCCCATCAACTACTGGTTCAAAACGCAGATAGCCCGCAATGCCGGAACCTTTGTAGTTCGGATTATCGGACGGGTGGTTCACGCCGTCATTCACCTCGATGACTGCAAAATCGAATGGTGATACGCCCTCCAGACAAGCCGCATTCACGCCGAATTGGCGTGGATTGGAACGGCGCTGGTGGAAGGTGTAAATCCCGCATTTCGAGCAGAAATAATGTTTCGCGACGCCGGTATTGAACTGATAGAGCGTCAGCGCATCTTCACCTTCAAGCACTTCCAGCCCGTCCAGTTCTGCGGACACAGCGACGGCCCCGCGCATCCGGCAATAGGAGCAGGTGCAGCGCCGTGCTGTGTGCAGACCATTGGATAGTTTGACGCGAAAACGCACGGTCCCGCAGTGACACGCGCCATTGGCTTCCTTGATGTCGGGATTCATTTTGTCTCCTTGTATTTATACGGAAGCTATTTTGTTTTTTGCCGGTTTACCATCGCTGAAAACCGATTAAATTCGTGGCCGAAAATAGTTCCGGGAGGGATTTGGTATGGGTGAATTTGCAGTCGTCACGGGTGGAAGCACAGGTATCGGAAGGCATCTTGTTTCCGCTTTTGCCGATGCGGGCTACACGGTGGCCTTCAGCTACAAGCATGATGACGAAGCTGCGCAATCGCTCGTGGAAGCCATTGAGGAGGCGGGCGGTCAGGCGCTGGGGCTTGGCTGTGATGTGGGGCGGCGTGTCGAAGTCGAAGCTTTCTTCGATGAGGTCTGCGACTGGTTCGGTGATGCGCCCGACGTGCTGGTCAACAATGCAGGCATCCAGACCTGGGCACCCTTGCTGGAACTTTCCGAGGATGGTTGGGACGATGTCATCCGCACCAATCTGAAAGGCTGCTTCCTCAATACGCAGGCTGCCGCAAAGCGCATGGTGGAGGCAGACAAGGGCGGCGCCATTGTCAATATCGGATCAGGCTGCAACAAGCTCGCCTTTCCGAAACTGGTTTCCTACACGGCATCGAAGGGCGGCATAGAGCAGTTCACCAAGGCTTCGGCGGTGGAGCTCGGGCCGCACGGCATCCGGGTGAATTGCGTGGCCCCCGGCGCGATTCTCAATGAACGCACGGCAGAAGAACAGCCCGACTATGCGGGCACCTGGGCACGCATCACGCCGCTGCGCAGGGTGGGAACAGCAGAGGATATTTCCGGCCCGGTCCTGTTCTTTGCTTCCGATGCGGCGCGTTTTGTTACCGGCCAGACGATCTGGGTCGATGGTGGCCTGTTTTCACAGGCCAACTGGCCTTATGAAGGGTAACGGATTGCCAGTATTCTGTAATTTTCGCACAAGTTGGACGTTCCTCAATCATATCTACCATCTGCTTTCTTGATGGGCAGAAATGCTAGCATTTTAGCTCGCACAATTACTTAACACTCAATTAATACTACCAATGAATTGCGCTTTTATATCCTTTGTATTGGTTACGGTTTACTGGCCTTCATTGGAAGGTAAACAATATGGGAGTAATACAATGCACATTGACCTTAAAGATAAAGTATCAATAGAAGCTCTGACGAAGGGGCTTTCTATCACGCTAACGCGACCAGAGTGCACGGATAGCCACTCCACTCTAGGGTATAATGATAAAAATGGTTCGGGCAACAAGCCTGTATAAAAATTTATTTACAGGGGCGATTATTATCGCCCCTTTCGTTTTAAATGGGAGAGGATATGTTGATGAATGCCGTTCAATCTCAGGCCCCAATTTTTTCGATCAGTGTCGAGTATGCCCGCGATTTTGCCTGCAAAAATTTACGGATCGATGACGCTCCCCTCTCGCTAGCCCATACGCGAGACAAATTGGTAATGGGCAGGTTGACCGAACAAGCTTCCCTCTTGTTTGCCGATCTAATTCCCGAAATCCGGTATCAGCTTGATCATCCATTGGTCGGGATCGTTGCTATTGACGTACCGCAAGTGTCTGAAGATGCCACCGTTGATGCAATCGTAGGTTCCTTGATTGCAGTCTCACTTACACAAGCAATTATGCCGAGCTTACCTGATCGTGAGAACAAAACGCCGTTTTCAATTTTTACCGCGTCAAAAGATAATAGTAAGAAGCTAGATCGCATAGGTATACGTGGCCTCTCTCCTACTGATGTTCTGGATTTTCATTCTGATGGGTCGATTGTCGATGGCAAACTGTCAGTTCCAGACTACATTTCCATTTTTAACGTGTTTATCAATTACCACGATAGAGGCAACTTTTATTGGGTTCCGACGAGCACAATTTCGAGTTTTTCTCATATCGTCGAAAAGGTAGGATTGTCGCAGGAATACTGTTTCAGTCTCACTCCCGCTGTTTATGATAACGGCCAATCTGATGTTAAGGTTGTAGATAGGCGCGCAAGGGCGGCAATTTTTACCCGCGCTTTAGACGGTTCAATTACAACTTTTATGAATGGTACTTTTGAAGGTCGGGCTGGTACTAGCGTCGATCAAGCAGAAGACGTCACCGCTGAAATCAAGACAGCTATTTCGACCAATCCGATCCGTTATTCAATTCCGCAGGAAAGCCGGAGGCTTATCCTTCTCAATAATGCGAACGGGTTTCATGCTCGCGATATTTTTGAAAACCCTATGGAAGAATATCCTGTTACCCGAACATATCTGCGAAGCGCTTCCATTGCTGGTAAAGTTGTTGGTCAGATAGTTGAGGACTGATTTTGCTTCAAAGAGTTTTTAAGTATTTTGAACAGTTAGTTGATTTTCACCATCACGGTCTGCGGGCGCATCAGTCGCGTACTGCGCTCGCACTTTTCTTTGCTCTCATAAAACCGTTTCGGTGGCTGATTGTGGCATCTGCGCTGTCTGGTGCTGCCCTTACGGCGATTGACCTGCTTAGAATGTGGGCTGTGGCGTATATCGTTGATATGGTCGCGCATTCGCCCGATCTCAATTTAACTTCTGCAACGATCACCTTTTTTGGCTCGTTGATTGTCGCTTATGCGGTAGCTGATCCTGCGCTCTGGCTCGTCAATTACATGCTTCGAATGCAGGCGCTTCGATCACAGACAAAATCATCTGCCCTTTGGCAGTCGCACAAGGCTGCCTCTCAACATAGTATGGAATATTTCCATTCGCACCACGCCGGCCAGATTTCCGGGCGTATAGGGCAACTCTCGAATGCAGCGCAATCGGGTATAGAAATTCTAGCTGGTCGTTTCCCACTCGGCTTTGTGCGTTTCGCAGGTTCTGCCGTTCTTATTTCCTATCTTGCTCCTCTATTTGTCGTTCCAGTGTTGATTTGGATTTTACTAAATGGATTGTTAGCGATCTATCTTGTGCCAAAGTTCAATGCTCAAGCTGAAAAAATTTCCGAGACGTCCAGCATCGTAAACGGCGCTATTACAGAATATTTTTCAAATATTCGTGCGATAAAGACCTTATTTGCTTATGATACAGAGAACAGTTTTGTTCTTTCAAGAATTGATAAGCAACACAAAACAAACCTCGATATTAACCGTTTAACAACGATTGCCGGGTTGTTCATTCGTGTGCTGAACACAGGTCTGGTTTCCAGTATTCTCGCATTGGGCTTATACGGATTAGCACAGGGATTGATATCGCCTGGTGAGTTTGTTGCAGGAATTACCTTAGCCGGGGGCATGGCTGCGGATGCTGGTTGGTTTGTAGGGGTGTGGGAAGGACTAACTCAGACATTTGGCACTATCAGAGATGCGCGTTCGACTGTTACGGCAAAACCAATCGTTAAAGACGGCAGCAAGCGCCTACTGGTGTCCAATCCACCACACATTTCATTGCATAACGTCAGTTTCTCTTATGGAATAAAACAAACTTTGAGGAATATCTCGTTTGAGATAGAGGCTGGGCAGAAGGTTGGTATCGTTGGGCCCTCTGGAGCAGGTAAATCTACGCTTATCGATCTAATGCTGAGACTATACGATGTTGATGCAGGACAGATTGCGCTTGATGGGCAGGATATTCGCTCTGTGAAGATTTCCGAGCTACGAGGCGTCTTTTCAGTCGTTGCGCAAAGCGACGCGCTGTTTCATCGGTCGATAAAAGAAAACATCGCGTTTGGCGCGGAAATCTCCAACAATGCAGCGATAAAGCGTGCAGCCGAGTTAGCAGATGCATCTTCGTTTATTGAAGAGCTAGCCCCGGACGGGAAGGGCTTTGACGTAGTCGTTGGAGAGAGGGGAGCGAGGCTTTCGGGTGGTCAACAACAACGCATTTTACTCGCACGCGCCTTCCTACAAAATCGGCCCGTTCTTATTCTTGACGAAGCCACCTCCGCTCTCGATACCAATAGTGAAAGCTTGATTAAGAATGCAATTGCGTCGCTTGACGCAGATACAACTGTTATCGCAGTTGCGCATCGCCTTTCTACCGTCAGAGACTTTGATAAAATCATCGTTCTAGACAATGGTGCTGTCGTGGCAATGGGACCACACGAAGATCTTATTCAATCCTGTGAGCTTTATCGAGAGTTGTGGATTAAGCAGGCTGGCCTGACGACGATGTAGAATACGCTGTAGCGAAACCAGAAAGCGTAGGAAACGCGACGGATTAGGGTAAGCCGGAAGACACCAAAATCACGGACTTGTATCTGATCTCTACCACTAAAGCTTTTCAACGAACAAGGAAATTGAATGGTGATCCCGACAGGAATCGAACCTGTGACCTACAGATTAGGAATCTGTCGCTCTATCCTACTGAGCTACGGGACCGACCGATGAGCATTCGCCGGTGATTCCGGCACTGCGAATGCTTTCAGACACATACTGTTTTTCATAGCTGTCGCCAACCCCGCAAAAAGCGGGGCAGGCGGATTTATTCAGTATCAGGCGGCGAGCGCCGTTTCCGCTACCGCCACAAAGTAGCTGACCCCATAGGGAATGGCATCGTCGTTGAAGTCATAGGCCGGGTGGTGAAGGCCGGGCGTGTCGCCATTGCCGAGGAAGATATAGGCGCCGGGGCGCTCTTCCAGCATGTAGGAAAAATCTTCCGCTGCCATCATCGGCTCGACGCTCTCGTCCACCCTGCCTTCGCCCGCCACGGCGCTGGCGACACGGGCGGCAAACTCCGTCTGTGCATCGTGGTTGTAGGTGACCGGATAATTGTTCTTGTAGCGCACGGTGATTTCCGCGCCGGTGGCGGCTGCGATACCGCTCGCCGCTTCACGGATACGGCGTTCGGCAAAGGCGCGGGTTTCCTTCTTGAGCGTGCGGACAGTGCCCGACAGCGTCGCCTTTTCCGGGATCACATTATAAGCCTCGCCCGCAATGAACTTCGTCACCGAGATCACAAGTGAATCGAGCGGATCGCTATTGCGCGACACGATGCCCTGAAGGGCGATCATCAGCTGGGAACCGGCCAGGATCGGATCGATTGTGCGATGCGGTTGCGCTGCGTGGCCGCCGCGCCCGGTAATGAAAAGGTCGAATTCATCGGTCGCCGCCATGATCGGGCCTTTTCGCATCGCGAACTGCCCGACGGGCAGGCCCGGCATATTGTGGATGCCGTAGACTTCCGAAATGTTGAAACGGTCCATCACGCCGTCCTCGACCATGGCGAGGCCACCGGCGCCGCCTTCTTCGGCAGGCTGGAACAGAAGCGCGACCGAACCGCGGAAATTGCGGGTCTCTGCGAGATATTGTGCTGCGCCAAGCAGCATGGATGTGTGTCCGTCATGGCCGCAGGAATGCGCCTTGCCGGGATTTTGCGAGGCCCATTCGACGCCGCTCGTTTCGGTGATCGGCAGGGCGTCCATGTCGGCGCGCAGGCCGATGGCCGGGCCGTCGCCATGGCGTCCCTTGATGATGCCGACCACGCCTGTGCGTCCGACGCCTGTTTCCACGAGATCGCAACCGAAGGATTTCAGCTTGTCTTCGACAAATTTTGCAGTTTCGTGCACGTCATAGAGAAGTTCAGGATTCTGGTGCAGTTTTCGCCGCCATGCGGCAATTTCCGCTTGCGTTTCAACGGCACGATTCAACACTGGCATTTTCTGAGAGCTCCCCGGATTGGGCATGATTTGAAGGAAACAGGATATGACGTTTCGGTGAAAGCGGGCAATCCCTGTTTGCCTTTTCATCGCCACATGGCATAGATAAAGAAAGCGTTAATCTCCCATTAGAGCGGTTCCAGTTGATACGGAGTCATTGGAACAGCTCTATCTCTTTGTTTTACGCATTATCCGACGCAAAACCGCTTCGCACTTTTGCTGGAAATGCTCTAGAGCACAATTCGAACCCGCAGAAGTTGCAGGCTATTTCGATTGGAACTACGGAATGATGTCGAAATCATTGAAAATCTGGTTCGCGGCTGCTGGCCTGTCCGTTACCGCACTGGCGTCCGCTGCGGCTAATCCCTCGATTGCAGTGGATGTCGCAACCGGCAAGGTCTACCAGCAGCAGGAAGCTTTTCAGCGCTGGTATCCTGCTTCCCTGACCAAGATGATGACGGCCTATGTGGCATTCCGTGCGCTTCAGTCGGGTCAGATGACGCTGGATTCTCCGGTACGCATGACGGTCAACGCCGCCAAGGAGCCGCCGAGCAAGATGGGCTACAAGCCGGGATCGGTCATGACGCTCGATACGGCGTTGAAGATCATGCTGGTGAAGTCGGCCAATGACGTTGCCGTTGCCGTTGCCGAAGCCGTGGGTGGAACGGAATCCGGTTTCGTGCAGCGCATGAATGCGGAAGCGCAGCGTATCGGTATGGTCGGCTCGCATTTCGCCAATCCGAACGGCCTACATAATCCCAACAATTATACGACGGCACGCGACCTCGCGGTTCTGGCCGTGCAGCTTCGCCGCGAATTTCCGCAATATGCGCATTATTTCGCGACCGAGGCGATCGATCCGGGTGCAGGCAAGAAGGTTCAGGCCAATTACAACATCCTGCTTGGCCGCTATGACGGCGCGGACGGCATGAAGACTGGTTTTGTCTGCGCCTCCGGCTTCAATCTTGCAAGTTCTGCCACGCGCAATGGCCGGACCGTGCTGGCAATCATTCTCGGTGCAGACCGGCAGGAAGCGCGTGCGGTTCAGGCTGCGCAGCTCATGACCGATGCTTTTCGCGCAAGTTCAAGTGGTGGTGCGACGCTCGCGACCTTGCGTCCGACAGCGGGCGGTAATCTCAATCAGGCCGTCGACATGCGCAAGGCTATATGCAGCCAGCAGGCCATGGCCGACCGCTGGGACGGACGCGATGTCGAGGGCAAGCTGAAAATCAATTCGCCCTATATCCATGCCATGGATCATGATCCGGTGGCGGTGAAGGTCGGTCTGGTTTCCGAACCGGGTCCGACGACCCGCCCGAGCCAGCTCGACATTTCGCAGATTCCGGTGCCAATGCCGCGTCCGCAGCGTTCCGCTGGTGCCAACACCACCGCGATCAACTGATATGCCGAATCCCATTCCCGTTTCCGTGCTGACCGGCTTTCTCGGTTCAGGCAAGACGACGCTTCTCAATCGGCTTCTGAAAGATCCGGCTCTGAGCGATACGGCGGTCATCATCAATGAGTTCGGGGAAGTCGGCATCGATCACCTGCTGGTCGAGCAGGCGAGCGAAGGCGTGATCGAGCTTTCCGATGGCTGCCTGTGCTGCACGGTGCGCGGCGAACTGGTGGATACGCTGGCCGATCTGATCGACCGGCTCCAGACCGGGCGCATCAAGGCGCTGAAGCGCGTCATCATCGAAACCACCGGGCTTGCCGATCCGGCGCCGGTGCTGCATTCGATCATGGGGCATCCGGTTCTCATGCAGGCTTTCAGGCTCGATGGGGTTCTGGCGACCGTGGATGCCGTCAACGGCATGGCGACGCTCGACAATCACGAGGAAGCCGTCAAGCAGGCGGCGATGGCTGATCGCATCGTGCTCACCAAGACCGATCTGCCGGAAGCGCAGGCCGGACTGGCGGCACTGAAGGCGCGGCTCCATGCGCTCAATCCCGGTGCTGATATTCTGGAAGCTGGTGAAGAACGCACCGCCTATGCGGCGCTTTTCGAATGCGGCCTTTATAATCCGGAAACGAAATCGGCAGATGTGCAGCGCTGGCTCAAGGCGGAAGCCTATGAGGACGAGCATCATGACGACTCCCATCACGGGCACTCCCATGGGCATGATCATGTTTGCGGGCCGGATTGCGATCACGACCATCATCATCACCACGAACACCATCACGATCATGGCCATGCGCATCATCATCACCATGACGATGCGATCCGGTCATTTTCGCTTCGTCACGATGCGCCGATCCCGCTATCGACTTTCGACATGTTCCTTGATCTTCTGCGTTCAACGCATGGCGAAAAGCTGCTGCGTGTGAAGGGTATCGTGCAGATTGCCGAAGACCCGGATCGTCCGGTTGTCATTCATGGCGTGCAGAAGATTTTCCATCCGCCTGCACGCCTGCCGCAATGGCCGCAAGATAAACGCGAAACGCTTCTGGTGATGATCGTGAAGGATCTGCCGGAAACCTATGTTCGTGAGCTGTTCGATGCGTTTTTGGGGCGTCCTGCGCTGGACAGGCCAGACCGTGCCGCGCTGATGGAAAATCCGCTGGCTATTCCGGGTTTTTCGCCTCGGAACTGATACTCACTTCCTGCGAATAAGGAAGCGATGCAACGTCCCTTGACGTTCCTGCGTGATGAGGGCGTGGCCTTCCTGCGTGCAGAAATGCGGGACGTCGATGCCTGACAGCGGATCGGTCGTTTCCACCCAGAGGAGCGCTTCGCTCGGCATTTTTTCCAGACGATTGCGGGTTTTCAAAACCGGAAGGGGGCATTTAAGCCCCCTCAGGTCGTAGACAGGAATGTCATCCTGCAAAGTCATCAGTTCCCGATGATCTTCCACCATGGCTTTTTCGGTTCGGGGGCTGCGACAGGTGCCGGTTGCTCGACATTCTGCGCCACCGTACTGGCCGTCGTCATTGACGAGATCTGGGGTGAGACTTGCGGTGAAACCTGGGGGGCCGCAGCCTGGGCCGGAACCGGGTTTGGCTGCGGTGCTGGCACGGCTGCGGTCTGTGTCGCGGGCTGAGCCGGAACAGGAGCCGGTTGCGGCGTTGCAGCAATGGCTGTGGGCTGTACGGTTGGCGTTGCCGGGCGGATGTCCGGTGCGCCCGCCTTTTCAGCGGAAGAAGCGGTGAGTGACGGCGGTTCCCGCGTTACCTTTTCACCGCGTGCACGCGCAGCGCTCCAGGCGGAGACCAGCTTGGCTTCGGCAATGCCCTGAATGGACGGTGCCGGTGCCTTCTGGCTGGCGCTGAATGCCGACTGGTAGGTCTTCTCGTAAGACGCATAGGACATGGCCTCGCCGCCAGCCGATGGCGGGCAGGCGTCCGTTGCGGACAGAGGCTGGCCGTCCGGTGTCGCAACGTTGAACACATAGCGCTTTTCGCAGACATCGACCTTCGGCGGCACCTTGGTGACCTCGAAAGAGTCGTAACCCTGCTTCAGCATCTTCCAGAAGGAATAATTCGGGTCGCTCTTGTAGCGCGCCATGTTGGCAGCGGTCATACGGAACGGAAATGCCTGAATCTGGAAGTCGCGCTGGCCGCCCTTGAAGGCGTCGCGACCGAAGGCATAAATCTCGGCGACCTGTTCGTCGGTCATCGAATAGCAGCCCGACGACGAACATGCGCCATGCACCATCAGGTGCTGGCCTGTGCGTCCATTGGCGCGGTCATAAGCGTTGGGGAAGCCGATGTTAAACGAGAGATAATAGCTCGAATTCGGGTTCATCTGGGCGGGACGGACGTTGTAAAAACCTTCCGGCGCCTGACGGTCACCCTCGATATATTTCGGCCCGAGCTTGCCCGACCACTTGCAGATTTCGTAGGACGCAATCTGGTCGTACTTGCCGTTGTTCTTCTGCTTCCAGACCTCGAGAGTGCCTTCCTCCTTGAAAATGCGCACCATGATCGGCGAGGTACGGGTCATGCCCTTCGCCTTCATCTTGGCAACGACTTTCTCGGGAAGCGGTTTCTCAGCCCGGAGGCTCAAATCGGATACAGACGAACCCTGACAGCCCGCGAGGAGCGCGGTTGCCATTACGGAGCCTAGAATTGCGGTTCTGATCTTCATGTCGCATCGAGTCTGTTAGAGCTACGCCAGAGACTTTATGAGCAAAAGCCAATTTCCTGAACGTGGAATCTTAAAACTGAAACCTTACGGTATCGTTTATAAATCCTTGCTCAAATAGCTAAAATCCAGCGCGTCGGCAATATGGCTGAATTTACAGCATGATGCAAATCCGGGAGGCGCGAGGCCTCCCGGATCAATTATCTCTTTGTTTTGTACCGCGCATCTTACCCCCGAAAACCGCATTACACTTTTCGGGATGCACTCTTATTCGTGGTGAAAATCAGATGTTGCGGCCGATTTCGAGGAATTTCTGGCGGCGTTCCTGCTTCAGCGTTTCGCCATCGATATCCTTCATCGAGCGCAGCGACGCGGTGATGATGTCGCCCGCCGCATCGATGACGGCTTCCTTGCCGCGGTGGGCGCCGCCCAGAGGCTCAGGAATGATGCCGTCGATGATCTTGAGATCGAACAGGTCCTGCGCGGTGATGCGCATGTTGGAAGCGGCATCCTTGGCGCGGGTCGAATCATGCCAGAGGATCGACGCAGCGCCTTCGGGCGAGATCACCGAATAGATCGAATGCTCGAGCATATAGACGCGGTTTGCAACGGCGATGGCGATGGCGCCGCCGGAGCCGCCTTCACCGATGATGATCGAGATGACAGGAACGCGCAGCCGCAGGCACTCCGCCGTCGAACGGGCAATCGCTTCGGCCTGACCGCGCTCCTCGGCGCTGACACCCGGATAGGCGCCTGCAGTGTCGACGAGGGTGATGAGCGGTAGCTGGAAGCGGTCGGCCATTTCCATGATGCGGACGGCCTTGCGATAGCCTTCCGGACGGGCCGAGCCGAAATTATGCTTCAGGCGCGTCTTGGTGTCGGAGCCTTTTTCCTGCCCGATGATCGCGACGGCCTGACCGTTGAAGCGACCGAAACCGGCCTGGATGGCTTCGTCATTGGCGAATTTGCGGTCGCCAGCAAGCGGGGTGAACTCGGTAAACAGCCGGTCGATATAATCCAGGCAGTGCGGACGGTCCGGGTGGCGGGCGATCTGCGCCTTCTGCCACGGCGTCAGCTTGCGATAGATGTCCTTCAGCGCATCAGCCGAACGCTTCTCGAGGCGACGAATCTCGTCGCTCATCTCGACGCTGCCTTGTTCCTGCGCGAGCTTCTTCAGCTCCAGAATCTGGCCTTCGAGGTCGGCGACGGGTTTTTCAAAATCGAGATAGTTGTACATCGGGCCTGACTGTTCGTGCTTTTTCCAAAGGGATTAGCGCTATTGCGAGCCTGAAAAAGGCTGTTTTACGGCGCTTTACATATTCACTACTGGCTCATCTTGCAAATTTTCGATTTTCTCATAACCGGACAGAGGCTAATCGGCAAGCGGATGATGCTCGCTGACGAGCTTATGCAGTCTTTCCTCCAGAACATGCGTATAGATTTGCGTCGTGGAAATATCGGCATGGCCGAGCAATTGCTGCACGGTGCGCAGATCTGCGCCGTTCTGCAACAGGTGGCTGGCAAAGGCATGGCGCAGCACATGCGGTGAAATGGCGGCGGCCGATAATCCTGCCCTTGCGGCAAGTCCCTTCAGTTCGCGGGCAAAAACCTGGCGCGCCAGATGGCCGCTTTCCGAAAAAGCCGGAAACAGCCAGGGATTGTCATCACTGCCGGGCAGGGAATCCCGCAAGGCGAGAAAGCGCTGCAAAGCTTCGCGGGCCTTGGGTGAAAGCGGAACCATGCGTTCCTTGGAGCCCTTGCCGCGGACCAGCAGAAAGCGGTGATCGGTGCGCGCGACGGTGACGGGCAGGCCGACAAGTTCCGAGACGCGAAGCCCTGTCGCATAAAGCGTTTCGAGAAGCGCATGAAGGCGCAAGGCCCGGAGCCGGTCGGAAGTGCGCTCATCCGCTTCGGCTGTTTCATTGGTTTCGAGCACTGCGCGGTCGAGAAGCCGCGTGACGTGTTCGACGCTCATGATCTTGGGCAGCGGCTTTTGCTTCTTGGGGGCATCGACTGTGCCGGTCGGGTCGTCCTGCCGATAGCCTTCCGAATAGAGAAAGCGGAAGAACTGGCGCAGCGCCGACAAACGCCGGGCCTGAGATGTCGCGGCAAAACCTTCCGTTGCCATGGCATCAATGGCGCTGCGGATATGGTCGGGTCCGGCTTCGGCAAGATTGATGCCTCGGGCCGCCAGGGCCTCTGCCACAGCTTCCAGATCGCGCCGGTAGGATTCGAGCGTGTTTTCCGCAGCACCCCGTTCGGCGCTCATCATTTCCAGAAAGTTCTCGATCGCCAGCGATGCGCGCATCGTCACTCCTGTGGGGTCTGCGGTAGTTGGGGCGCCGTATCGGCGGTTTCCGCCGGGGCAGGCCCGGCTGCGGGGGCCGGCGGCGGCGCAATCGTCACCGGTTTCAGCTTCGAAGCCGGTATGTCGACGGTGATCTCGCGTGTGTCTGGTTCAACGAAATTGGCAAGCGCATACATCGCGCCGTAAACGATGGCGGCAACAAGAGCGAGAAAGAGGACGAGGCGCGTCAGCGTAGGCATTCATCTTTTATGCTTTGGCATTGGGACGAAAGCAAGGAGGGGGGACGAAAGCAAGGAAAGGGAATGAAAGAGGAGACGAGGGCGCAATCCTGCAAAAAAGCCATGCTTGCGGTCGTGCGCGCCTTGAAAACCAATCAAAGCAATTGACGTCGCCCTGTTTTTCATGTGGAACCGGAGCAAATGGACGAGGACAATGAGCAGTACGACAAAACAAAACAATCTACATGAGAAAGCGGAACTGATCCGCGAACTTCTCGGTTCGAAAGTCGTGGTGCTTGTTGGGCTGATGGGAGCTGGAAAATCGACCGTCGGACGTAAAGCCGCGGCCTTGCTCGGCTTGCCGTTTCGCGATGCCGATACGGAGATCGAAGCGGTTTCCCGGATGAGCATTCCTGAATTGTTCGAAGCTTATGGCGAGGTCGAGTTCCGTGATCTCGAACGTCGTGTCATCATGCGCCTGCTCGAAGATGGGCCGATGGTTCTGGCAACCGGCGGCGGAGCCTATATGAACGCCGAAACACGCGCGGCAATCGGTCGAGCTGGCGTTTCCATCTGGCTCAATGCGGAAATCGATATTCTGATGGAGCGCGTATCGCGCCGCCAGAACCGTCCGCTGCTGAAAAACAGCGATCCGCGCGGCGTCATGCTGCGGCTGATGAACGAGCGTTATCCCGTTTATGCGCTGGCCGATCTCCAGCTCATGACCCGTGACGACAAGAAGGAAGTGATCGCTGCCGAACTGCTCGATGTTCTGGCCGGTCATCTCGAAGGTTTAGAGGCTTGATGGCTGTTCGGTAGAAAGAACCGCCGATGTCCTCGTTGCATGATATTGGAGACTACGCATGAACGCGCCTTCCATCGCCCAGGATGTTACGACTGTTCCCGTGTCGCTTGGCGACCGCTCCTACGATATTCTGATCGGCAAGGGGCTGGTGGATCGTGCAGGCGAGGAGCTGGCGAAGCGTCTGAAAGGCGTGCGCGTGGCGGTGGTGACAGACGAAAATGTCGCCAAGGCGCATCTTGAGCGCCTGACTGAAAGCTTCGCCAAGGCCGGTATCGATGTTACGCCGGTGATTGTTGCACCGGGTGAGAAGTCCAAATCCTTTGCCACGCTTGAAACCGTTACCAATGCCGTGCTGGCGGCGCGCCTGGAGCGTGGCGATGCAGTCGTGGCATTCGGTGGCGGCGTGGTTGGCGATCTTTCGGGCTTCGTCGCCGGTATCGTGCGGCGCGGCATGAATTTCGTGCAGATGCCGACCTCGCTCCTGTCGCAGGTGGATTCCTCGGTCGGTGGCAAGACCGGGATCAACACGGCACATGGCAAGAACCTTGTCGGCGTGTTCTATCAGCCGCAGCTGGTTCTGGCCGATACGGAAGTTCTAGACACGCTGAGCCCGCGTGAGTTCCGGGCCGGTTATGCCGAAGTTGCAAAATATGGCCTGATCGACCGCCCGGACTTCTTCGAATGGCTGGAGCAGAACTGGCAGGAGGTTTTCTCCGGCGGCGCGGCGCGGACGGAAGCCATCGCTGAATCCTGCCGTTGCAAGGCGGCTGTCGTTGCGCGCGACGAGCGCGAAACCGGCGACCGTGCGCTGCTCAATCTCGGCCATACGTTTGGTCATGCGCTGGAAACCGCAACTGGCTACGATTCGAGCCGTCTCGTGCACGGCGAAGGTGTCGCCATCGGCATGGCGCTGGCCCATCGCTTTTCGGTCAAGATGAACCTGTGCGGCATCGAGGATGCAGAACGCGTCGAGGCGCATCTGAAGGCGGTCGGCCTGCCATACCGGCTGTCGGATGTGCCGGGCGGCTTGCCATCGGCGGAAAAGTTGATGGATTATATTGCGCAGGACAAGAAAGTGGCGCGCGGTGCGCTCACCTTCATCCTGACGCGGGGCATCGGGCAGTCCTTTATTGCCAAGGATGTGCCGCCGGCAGCCGTGCTGGAATTTTTGAAAGACCGTCTGGAAACGAAATAATACCAAGTTTCGGTAAGTTTGACTCATCGAGACTTGGTTAAGCCCGCGCGGCGATTGAGCAACTTCAGGGCATGATGCGTCAGCATCCTGGCGCCCCGCTAAAAGAGGATCGGGCGAATGACTTTCGAGCTTTGGGTTATGTGCGGCATCATCCTGCTCTGTGTCATTCTTTCTGGTTTCTTTTCGGGTTCTGAAACGGCGCTGACGGCAGCGTCGCGTGCCCGTATGCTCACGCTCGAGCACAATGGCGAGGAGCGTGCAGGCGTCGTCCAGCGTCTGATTGGAAGGCGCGACCGGCTAATCGGCGTGCTTCTGATCGGCAACAACCTCGCCAATATTCTGGCGTCCTCGATTGCCACCAGCATTTTCCTCAACCTGTTCGGCGATGCAGGTGTCGCCTATGCGACACTGGCGATGACGGTCATTCTCGTCATTTTCGCGGAGGTGCTGCCGAAGTCATGGGCGATTTCGGGACCGGACCGGTTTTCGCTGGCCGTTGCGCGCAGCGTGTCGCTGGTGGTGTTGATCCTTGGGCCGGTTTCCGCTGCCGTGAACTGGATCGTGCGTGTAATCCTCAAGGTCTGCGGCATCAATCTTGCAGCCGGTCGCTCCATGCTGAGCCCGCAGGAAGAGTTGCGCGGCGCGGTCGAGGTTTTGCATCGCGACAAGTCGCTCATCAAGGAAGATCGCGACCAGTTGGGCGGACTGCTCGACCTCAAGGAACTGGAAGTCAGTGACGTGATGGTGCACCGGACATCGATGGGCACCGTCAATGCCGATGCTCCGGCGGATGAGATCGTGCGCGATATTCTGGGCAGCCCGCACACACGCATGCCACTCTGGCGCGACGATATCGACAATATTGTCGGCATCATTCACACCAAGGACCTGTTGCGCGCGCTTTACGACGTCGACAATGATTTCAAGCGCATCGACATCATGAAGGTTGCGCGCAAGCCGTGGTTCGTGCCCGACACGACGACATTGCAGGACCAGCTTGACGCCTTTCTCCGCCGCAAGGCGCATATCGCCATCGTCGTCGACGAATATGGCGATGTGCAGGGACTGGTGACGCTCGAGGATATTCTGGAAGAAATCGTCGGCGATATTGCCGACGAGCACGATATCGACATGCAGGGCGTTCGCCTGCAGCCGGACGGTTCGGTGATCGTCGACGGCTCGCTGCCGATTCGCGACATCAACCGCGCGCTCGACTGGTCCTTGCCCGATGAGGAAGCGACAACGATTGCAGGCCTCGTCATCCATGAGACACAGACAATTCCGGAAGTGAAGCAGGCTTTCACCTTTTACGGGAAACGCTTTTCCGTCCTGAAAAAGGAAAAGAACCGCCTGACACGGTTGCGCATCGTGCCGCTTGATGCCGATGGAAAGCCGACACCCATCGTTGCGGCGCTACCGCGCTGACAGGGGCAGCGGGTGCATGTTTCCACCTAACATTCTGTTTTTGAATATTTTATCTTGGAGTGACAGGCGTTTTTCTTACGAAAACTGCCGCGCGAGTGGCTTTGTGATTTCTGATTTGATGCATGTATTCTAATATTTAATATTAAGTATTCGTAATAAATTTGAAGATATAAATATCAAATACATCTAATATAAATAGGTTGCAACCAATGGTTATATTAAATATTTAAGTTGAAATTATTCAAAATATGGGGTTTCATGAGCATGTATTGCATCGCCAAGTCTATGTATGGGCGTATATTGCCTGTTGTAGATGTTTTATGTTCCGATACGAAAACTACGGAGAATTTCGCGTTCCGAGTGCTTTATAATAAGAGATATACGATCTTGGTCTATTCGTACTTGCACTAGATTCTATCCCGGATTTTCCCTTTCTCCGCAAAGTTCGATCTGTCTGCTCCATATGGCAAAGGCGCCCGAAAGGGCGCCTTGCTTGTTTGCGGATTATGTCTTCGATCTGTTTCAGCGCCGCGTCGCCTCACCGGGAGCGGAAGGCTCAAGCGCCAGTGCGTGCACGCCGCTATCCAGCTCTTCCTTCAAAAGTTCGTTAATGGCGCGGTGGCGCTCAATGCGACTCATCTTGGCAAAGGCGTCGGCGACGATGCGGATGCGGAAATGGGTTTCGCCGGTGCCGTCATAAACTTCATGGTGGCCGCGTTCCTCGTGGTGATGTCCGGCGTGGAGGTGGCTTTCATTGATGATTTCAAGCCGTTCGGGAGCGAAAGCCGTGGTCAGTTTCGCTTCCATCGCGCTTTGTTTGCTATTATGAATGGACATTTGGACCACTTCTCCCCATATAGACGCTGTGCCTCATATAACGTTGCTTCGGCAGCAAAAGGTGGGGCAAATCCGCACAGGAAAGCAACCTGCTTCAAAATTTCGCCCAGTTAAAATGGCCAAAAGCCAGACCGGACGAAATGTCAATTCTTGTTCAGCAACTCATAATCCGCATAATTCGATTCGATGACAACGAACTCAAAATTTTTCGACAGTATCCGCATCAAGCCCAAGAAGACCGCGGAAGCGAAGGCTTCGGGGCCTTGTTGCCAATGGGACGGATGTGACAAGCCAGGCACGCACCGCGCGCCTGTCGGACGCATGCGCGAAGGCGAATATTTCCGCTTCTGTGTTGATCACGTGCGGGAATATAACAAGAATTTCAATTACTTCTCTGGCCTTTCCGATGGCGACATCGCGAAATTCCAGAAGGATGCGATCACGGGTCATCGCCCGACCTGGTCGACGACGGCGAACTCTACTGCCAAGCCGCGCACGTCGCCGGATGTGGCAAAGATGCGTTCCGGCTCGGCCTCCTATCACAATCGCATCCGCGATCCCTTCAACCTTTTCAAGGAAGCCAAGGGACATGCGCCGGGCCAGAAAGCGCAGCGCAAGCCGCGTACGCTGGAAATAAAGGCGCTGGCGACGCTCGGTCTTGAACCAAATTCGACTGGCGATAAGATCAAGGCGCGTTATAAAGAGCTGGTAAAGCAGCACCATCCGGATGCAAATGGTGGTGATCGCGGATCGGAAGAAAGATTTCGCGATGTTATTCAGGCTTATCAATTGCTCAAGCAGGCAGGTTTTTGCTAAAGCCTGTTTGGGCCTGACAGGCTGACTATGGGAGTTGTCGCCGACAACTCCGACGGACATTCTTCTGCCGCGCAATTGCGCGGGCGCAAGCACGGATGCCCGCAACGAATTACGGAAGGGGCATACCGTCCGGCTCGCCGGAAAAACATGCCCACGGGTGAAAGTTGCCGGTCGGTAGCTTGCCGGTATTAATTCGCGGCCGGTCGCTGCCTGCCGCTCTGGAGGCATGATGAACAAGGTTGAGCGGGATATAGCCAATTTGCCGGATACGACGGTTTCGGTGCGCGAAGTGTTCGGAATCGATTCCGACATGACGGTGCCAGCCTATGCGGCAGGCGATTCCTATGTGCCGGAGCTTGATCCGGATTATCTTTTCGACCGTCAGACGACGCTCGCGATCCTTGCAGGCTTTGCCTATAACCGTCGCGTGATGGTTTCCGGTTATCACGGCACCGGCAAGTCGACCCATATCGAGCAGGTCGCAGCCCGCCTCAACTGGCCTTGCGTGCGTGTCAACCTCGACAGCCACGTCAGCCGTATCGATCTCGTCGGCAAGGACGCGATCGTCGTCAAGGAAGGCGTGCAGGTTACCGAGTTCAAGGACGGCATCCTGCCCTGGGCCTATCAACATAATGTGGCGCTGGTGTTCGACGAATATGATGCCGGTCGTCCGGACGTGATGTTCGTCATCCAGCGCGTTCTGGAATCGTCCGGTCGCCTGACCCTGCTCGACCAGAGCCGCGTCATCCGTCCGCATCCGGCTTTCCGTCTGTTCGCGACCGCCAACACCGTTGGCCTCGGCGATACGACCGGCCTCTATCACGGCACTCAGCAGATCAACCAGGCGCAGATGGACCGCTGGTCCATCGTGACGACGCTGAATTATCTGCCGCACGACAATGAAGTGAACATCGTTCTCGCCAAGGCCAAGCATTATCAGAATGCCGAAGGCCGCGAGATCGTGAACAAGATGGTGCGCGTTGCCGACATGACCCGTCAGGCGTTCATCAATGGCGATCTTTCGACTGTCATGAGCCCGCGTACGGTCATCACATGGTCCGAAAATGCCGCGATCTTCAACGATGTCGGCTTTGCCTTCCGCCTGACCTTCCTCAACAAGTGCGACGAACTGGAGCGCCCGATCGTGGCCGAGTTCTACCAGCGCGCTTTCGGCGTTGAACTGCCGGAATCGGCAGCCAATATCGTTCTCGCTTGATGCGGAAGAAGCCTGCCGCCTGATCATATCCGGCGGCAGCGCACTGTCTGATGCGGGGGCGATGAGCTTCGCCCTTGCTTGAAAGCGAAGTCAGGATAGGCATATGTCGGGCCAGAAGTCAGGAATAGGCGATAATTCGCGCGAGCGTAAACCGGGACCGGTGGATTCCGAACCGTTCAAGCGCGCTCTAACGGCTTGTGTCCGCGCCATTTCCGGCGAGCACGAGCTGGAAGTGGCGTTCACCAATGACCGCCCGGCCTTGAGCACCAATCGCGCCCGTCTTCCCGATCTGCCAAAGCGCCCGACTGCACACGATATCGCCGTCACGCGCGGCCTCGGTGATTCCATGGCGCTCCGTCAGGCGCGTCACAATCCGCGCATTCACGCGGCACTTGCCCCGGAAGGAAAGCAGGCGCGTGCTATTTACGACGCTGTAGAACAGGCGCGCGTGGAAGCCATCGGCGCCCGCGCCATGGCCGGCATGGCTGATAATCTTTCCACCATGCTTGCGGATAAATATTCGAAAGCCAATTTCTCTGCCGTCACCGCCAAGGAAGACGCGCCGCTTGAGGAAGCCGTGTCGCTTCTGCTGCGTGAAAAGCTGACCGGACGGGCCGCGCCTGCGGAAGCCGGACAGGTGCTGGAACTGTGGCGCGACTGGATCGAGCAGAAGGCTGCCGCCGATATTGCGCGGCTTAGCGACGATCTTGAAGACCAGCAGGCTTTTGCGCGCACGGTGCGTGACATGCTCGCCTCCATGGATATGGCGGAAGAGCTGTCGCAGGAAGAACCGAGCGACGAGGAAGAGCAGAACGACGAGCAGACGCCTGATTCCGACGAGAACGAGGAAGGCGGCGACGAAAGCCAGGAAGGTTCTGATTCCGCTGAAAGCGAGGAATCCGACAGTTCGAGCGATGAAGGCGAGCAGGGCGAAATGGATGCCGCCGATGCTTCTGCCGACGACATGGACGACAGCGATGATATCGACGCGGAAACGCCGGGAGATACGCGCCGTCCGAACCAGCCTTTCGCCAATTTTGCCGAACATGTCGACTACAAGGTCTTCACGCGCGAGTTCGACGAGGAGGTCGAGGCGACCGATCTTTGCGACGAGGCGGAACTCGATCGTCTGCGCGGCTTCCTCGACAAGCAGCTTGCCAATCTGCAGGGCGTGGTGGGTCGTCTGGCCAACCGCCTGCAGCGCCGCCTGATGGCGCAGCAGAATCGCTCCTGGGATTTCGATCTGGAAGAGGGCTATCTCGATTCGGCTCGTCTGGTGCGCATCGTCATCGATCCGACGCAGCCGCTTTCCTACAAGCAGGAGCGCGATACGGATTTCCGCGATACGGTCGTGACGCTGGTGCTGGACAATTCCGGCTCAATGCGCGGTCGCCCGATCACGGTTGCTGCGACCTGCGCGGATATTCTCGCCCGCACGCTGGAGCGTTGCGGCGTGAAGGTGGAAATTCTGGGCTTCACCACCAAGGCGTGGAAGGGCGGCCAGTCACGCGAAGCGTGGCTTGGGCGCGGCAAGCCTGCCAATCCGGGTCGCCTCAATGATCTGCGCCACATCGTCTACAAGAGCGCCGATGCGCCATGGCGTCGTTCACGACGCAATCTTGGCCTGATGATGCGTGAAGGCCTGCTCAAGGAAAACATCGACGGTGAAGCACTGATCTGGGCGCATCAGCGGCTGCTGGCGCGTCCTGAACAGCGCAAGATCCTGATGATGATTTCGGATGGCGCGCCCGTCGACGACTCGACGCTTTCCGTCAATCCCGGCAACTATCTCGAGCGTCACCTGCGCGCCGTGATCGAGGAAATCGAAACGCGCTCTCCGGTGGAACTGATTGCAATCGGCATCGGCCATGATGTCACGCGCTATTATCAGCGTGCCGTCACCATCGTCGACGCGGAAGAGCTGGCTGGCGCCATGACGGAGCAGCTTGCATCGCTGTTCGAGGAGCAGGGTGCTGCAGCATCGGGCAAGGGCAGACGGCGCGCCGGTCGGCGATAGAATATCGGTCAAAGAAAAGGGCGCCTGAAGCGCCCTTTTTTCATGCCTGCTGTTTGGTTGCAGCCAGAACGATTTCGCGTATGCAGACGCCCTGTGGCTGCTCATAGGCATAGAGAATGGCGCGAGCCACATCGTCGGCCGAAAGCACAGGCGCGCCCATTTCCTTTTTCCATTCTTCGTAACCGGCCTTGATACCGGCGTCGCTGGTATGGCTCAGAAGTTCGGTTTCCACGGCACCGGGCGCAATCGTCACGACGCGGACATTGTGCGGCGAAAGTTCCTCGCGCAGATTTTCCGACATACCATGCACGGCGAACTTGGTGCCGACATAGGCAACATGATTGGCGAAGGTCTTGCGGCCAGCCACCGAGCTGATGTTGATGATGGTTCCGTGCTTGCGCGCGACCATCCCGCCAGCCACGGCGTGAATGCCGTTGAGCAATCCTTTGACGTTTACATCCAGCATCCGGTCCCACTCATCCGGGTTCTGTCGGGTTACTTCGCCCAGCAACATCACGCCGGCATTGTTGACGACAGCGTCGGTGGGACCAAACTTTGCTTCCGCTTCCTGAACGGCGGCCAAAAGTGCCTTGCGGTCGGTAACGTCAACCGATTTGCAGAGCGTGTTCGGCAGGTTGAGCTTTTCCATCGCGTCCAGTCGGCGCGCCAGAAGCAGCAGCGGGTGACCACGTTGTGCAAGCATTTTTGCAGTGGCAAGGCCAATGCCCGAACTAGCGCCGGTGACGATGACAAGTGGAAGTTTTTCCTTATTCAAGGACATCTAATAAATCCTTACCTAAATATAAATATAGTCAAATCGAAAGAGGAAAGCCGACGCTTGAATAATTTCAAGCGTCTTTTGCTTTCTATACGTAATATAGAAATCCGTTCCGATAAAGAAAGACCGCAGGAAAAACCTGCGGTCTGTCGGAGAGTGATTCATACAGGGGATATTTATTGAGGAAAACCGGTTTTCGTTGCGTTCAACGGATCGTAAATCCTCGAGAATATCAGCCAGCGTTTGTCCGGTTTGGCGCGTAAAGCGTCGGAGCGAAGACAGCGAGGATTGCGCCATAGGGGATCAGCATCAGCGTTCCCATGATGACTTTCACGAAGAAGTCGCCGAAAGCCAGCGACGCCCAGAGCGGAACGCCGAGGCCGAGGAAGGATGCTGGTTCGGCAAGCGACGAATCGGGCATGCCGGTCAGCTTGTCGATCCAGGCGAAACTGGCTGCGAAGGCAATCGAGAAGAACAGGATCGTATCGAGCACAGAGCCGAACATGGCAGCCGCAAAGGGAGCCTTCCACCAGGTCTTGCGACGCAGGCGGTCGAAAACGGTGATGTCCATCAACTGTGCGAGAAGGAAGGCGGAACCGGAGGCAATGGCGATACGCGGGGTCGCTAGCCAGATTGACATGATGACGCCAAGCACGAAACCGGCATAGACGACCTTGCGCGCGGCAGCGGGGCCGAAGCGGCGATTCGTCAGGTCATTGACCAGAAAGGCGATGGGGTAGGTAAAGGCGCCATAGGTCAGCACTTCACCGAGGCCGAAATGCTGGAAGGGATACTGGACAAGGATGTTCGACGCGGCAACTGCCACGCACATGGCCAGTATCGCAGGCGCAAGCCGGGAATAAGGAGGTGTCTCGATTGACATTTTTTTATCCTGGGTGATGGAACCAGCAAAAAAGGCCGACAGAAGCCGGCCTTTTTTGTCAAAAATTTTGGCCGGAAGCTTAGGCAGCGACTGCTGCTTCAGCCTGCTTCTTTGCGATCTGACGCTTCAGCAGGCGAGCGCGCTGCGACAGTTCCTTGTCGTCAGACTTGACGAGGAATGCATCAAGACCGCCGCGATGTTCAACCGAACGCAGAGCGTTGGCGGAAACGCGCAGGCGATAGCTCTGGCCGAGCGTTTCGGACATCAGCGTAACATTGCAGAGGTTCGGCAGAAAGCGGCGACGCGTCTTGTTGTTCGCGTGGCTGACATTGTTGCCGTACTGGACCGACTTGCCGGTCAATTCACAAGCGCGGGACATTTTGGTCTCACCTTCAATTACGTTCTTCAGGCCCCGACCCGAATGTCCGAATTCAAGCAATCAACGCAGTTTGATGCTGCTGGCGCGCGATCTCGGACAGGCGGCCTATTGGGAAAGTCGCGTTTCTATAGTGACAGCAGCCGTTGCAGTCAAGTGAGATTCCGTATCCATCGCGCAAAGACGCGGTTTTCCGGCTTTCGCATGGTCTTCACGAAAGCTTGCGATCATAACTTCGCCGGTTTTGCCTGATGCACAGATACTGTATCGAAGAATCCCACGCAACTTTGTGGCGTTCCAATGTGGTTGAAAACCTTCGGTTCGAAACCATCACGGGGCACCCGACGAGGAACAGGCCGCACGGCAAGATAAAGCGGATTTGTTTTGAGTTTTTGTCTTTACGCATGTCTTTATCGGAAAACCCGTTCCAGTTTTCCGAGATGTGTTCTAGCGGAAGGAATGCGCGCATGATCGAACCGTCGCATAAGTTGAAGCCCGTCTGGCACCGGTTGGCGCATGGTGGTGTGTTGGCCTTTGCGGGCCTGATCTTTGCGGGATCAATGATTGCAAGCGGACCGGCCAGGGCCAATGATCTTTATCGAACTGAATACGATATTTCCATTTTCGGGCTTTCGATTGCGCGGTCGGCCATAGAAACGACGGTCAATGGTGCCAATTACAACCTCAATGGCCGTTTTCTGACTTCCGGCTTGGCGCGGGTATTCGATGATACGGACGGCACCGTGCACGTGACCGGCAGCGCCGTCAGCGGCAAGGTCGTGCCGAAGAGCTTCGATCTTGCTTACAAGCATGGCCGCAAGAACAAGAGCACCACGATCCGCTTCGCCAATGGCAATGTCGTCTCGGCAGAAAACCAGCCTCCGGTGAAGAAGCGCGATCCATGGGTGGAGACATCGCCGCAGGACCTGCTCAATGTCAGCGACCCGCTGAGCGCGTTGATGATTCCCGCCAAGAACGGTCGGGCAGTCTGCGACCGTTCGCTGAGCGTGTTTGACGGGCAGACCCGCGCGGAGATCAAGCTTTCCTTCAACGGCACCGAATCGTTTACGACCGATGGCTTCACCGGCGAATCGGTCATCTGCTCTGCAAAGTTCGTTCCGATTTCGGGATATCAGAAGGGCAAGAAGGCTATCGATTATCTGAGCAATCGCAGCCGGATGACGATTTCCTTCGCATCGCTTGGCAATTCGGGCATCTATGCGCCCGTCGTTGCCCGAATCGGGACGCAGATCGGCACACTCAAGATCGAAGCCACCCGTTTTTCCAAGGTGAATTGATCCGGCCAATCCGGATTAATGCTTTGGATGCACGCATTCCTCATGGTTGCCGAGGATTTCGATCACGCGGCACTGGTCGATGCGGCCATGGGCGGTGCATTCCAGCATGCGCTGCAATTCCGTTTTCAGTGACAGCAGTTTTGCGATGCGGTGTTCGACATCGCTCAAGCGTGCGCGTGCAATGGCGTCGGCTGCCGCACAGGACTGGTCGGGATTATCCTGAAGATCGAGCAGAGTGCGGATGGCATCCACCTCGAAACCCAGATCGCGTGCATGGCGGATGAAAAGCAGCCGCTGGACATCCTGCCCGTCATAGAGGCGGCGATTGCCGTCGCTGCGCGGTGGTGAGGGCAGGAGGCCGATCTGCTCGTAATAGCGAATCGTCGGCACTTTGACGCCGCTCGCTTTCGATGCTTCGCCGATCGATACATTCATGATCATTTTCCGCTTGCTCCTCTAGTCACTAGAGGATGTAGACCTTGCTCAAGACAATTCAAGAGCGATCCTGAAAAGAGCAGATCATGAGTGAAACATTGAACCAGATTCGCTTTCGCATCGACGGTATGGATTGCGCATCCTGCGCAGCCAAGATCGATACTGCCGTGCGGCGGGTGCGCGGTATTGAGGATGTGTCCGTCTCGGTCACGGCAGGCACGATGACTGTCAGCCATGATGGGACGGGCGATCTCGACAAGGTCGCAAGCAAGGTGCGCAGCCTTGGCTATGGCGTTGAGCCGCTCATCGCGGAAAAAACAGTCGCGAAGCATGAGCATTCGCACGATCATTCTCACCACGACCACGACCACGACCACGACCACGACCACGACCATCATCACGGGGCGTGCGGTGGTCATCATGACCACCACGATCATGATCACGAAGCCCATGACAAGGTTATTGCTGTAACGGCCAACAGTTTCCGCTTTCAGGTCGATGGCATGGATTGTGCGTCCTGCGCGGCCAAGATCGATACTGCCGTGCGGCGCCTGTCGGGCGTGACGGATGTGTCCGTTTCTGTGACCAATGGCGCGATGACCGTCAATCATGATGGAACGGCGAAGAGCGACGAAATTGTCGGCAAAGTGACGGCGCTGGGCTACAAGACCGCGCTTGCCGAAACCGTTGCCCCTGGTGCCGGTTTTGCACCAAAGGCGACCGCGCCCACCAAGCCGTTGCCCTGGTGGCGTTCGAAAAAGGGCCAGATGATGCTGGCCTGCGGCGGCGGGCTGGTTGCGGCCTATATTATTGGACATCTTTACCCGTCCATCGCGCTGTGGGCCTTCACGGCTGCGATGCTGATCGGTCTCGTGCCGATTGCCAGGCGTGCCTATATGGCGGCGATCAATGGTACGCCATTTTCCATCGAGATGCTGATGACGATTGCTGCTGTGGGCGCAATGTTCATCGGCGCGACGGAGGAAGCGGCAGCCGTCGTGTTTCTCTTTCTGGTCGGTGAGCTCCTGGAGGGCGTTGCCGCCGGAAAGGCGCGCGCCAGCATTCAATCCCTGACCATGCTGGTGCCGAAGACAGCCTTTCTTGAAAAAAACGGAGCGACCACTGAAGTTGCCGTCGATAGTCTGGTGGTTGGCGATGTGATTTCCGTGCGTCCGGGCGACCGTATGCCTGCGGACGGCGAAATCCTGACGGGCGAAAGCGCTGTCGATGAAGCGCCGGTCACCGGTGAAAGCACGCCGGTCGGGAAGGCTGAAGGCGATACGGTTTTTGCGGGCACGATCAACGGCGACGGCGTGTTGCGGGTCCGGGTTACGGCTGCGGCGCAGGACAACACCATCGCCCGCGTTGTGCGGCTGGTTGAGGAAGCGCAGGAAGCCAAGGCACCGACGGAACGTTTCATCAATCGTTTTTCGACGTATTACACGCCGGGCGTTGTGGTTGTGGCCGCGCTCGTCGCCATTCTGCCACCGCTTGTTGCGGGGGGGGACTGGAATGAATGGGTCTACAAGGGTCTTGCGATCCTTCTGATCGGCTGCCCCTGTGCGCTGGTCATATCCACGCCTGCTGCAATTGCAGCGGCTCTGTCGTCGGGCGCACGACGCGGCCTTCTCCTGAAGGGCGGCGCAGTGCTGGAAACCATCGGCAAGATCACGGCCGCCTGCTTCGACAAGACCGGCACGCTGACCGAAGGCAAGCCGAAGGTGACAGATGTTCTTGCAGGCGATCTGCCTGAAGATGACGTGCTGCGTCTTGCCGCGTCTCTGGATGCGGGCTCAAGCCATCCGCTGGCGCTGGCGATTGTCGGTGCCGCAGAACAGCGTAACCTGAAACTGTCGGTCATCACGCAGGGCAAGGCCCATGGCGGCAAAGGCGTGTCAGGTGCGGTCGGTGAAATGGACCTGTTTCTGGGGTCGCGCCGCGCAGCCAATGATATTGCGGCCATTCCGGATACACTGGCGAGCCGTATTGCCGCCTGCAACGACGAAGGCAAGACTGTCTCTGTCCTTGTCGCTGATGGCAAGATTGCCGGTGCAATCGCCATGCGTGATGAACCGCGTGCCGATGCCATTGCCGGTTTGCAGGAACTGAAATCCGCCAATATTCGCACCGTCATGCTGACGGGTGATAATCGTCGCACGGCGGAAGCCATCGGGCGCGATCTCGGGATCGAAGTGCGGGCCGAGCTTCTGCCGGAAGACAAGCAGCGCATTGTTGGCGAGTTGCGTAAAGAGGGTCTGATCGTCGCCAAGGTTGGCGATGGCATCAACGATGCACCAGCACTTGCTGCCGCCGATGTCGGCATCGCCATGGGTGGTGGCACGGACGTGGCGCTGGAAACGGCGGATGCTGCGGTTCTGCATGGCAGGGTTGGCGATGTTGCGGAAATGGTAGACCTTTCCAAGCGAACCATGCGCAATATCCATCAGAACATTGCCATAGCGCTCGGTTTGAAAGCTGTCTTTCTGGTGACCACTGTGCTGGGCATTACCGGTCTCTGGCCCGCAATTCTGGCCGATACAGGCGCAACTGTTCTCGTGACGCTCAATGCCTTGCGGCTTTTGAGGCAACCGGCGCGATAAATTAGAGCATTTCCAGCAAAGGTGCGAAGCGTCTACGCGGGGAAATCAGTCCACTGGACTGATTTCTATTCCCGCTTCGATGCGTGGGATAATGCGATGAAGAAAATACTTAGAGCGGTTCCCACTGCTCTGTTTCAACTGGATTCGCTCCAGTTGCCAGCGTTGGGTCCCTCATCCTGAGGAGCGGCCCGAGAAATCGAGGACCATGTCTCGAAGGGCGAGGGATGGCTCCACTATTTTCTCCATCTCCGATCTTTCGAGACGGTATCCTTCGCAAGCTCAGGATACCTCCTCAAGATGAGGAGATTGGCAATCGCGGAAAACTTACTCGCCGATCAGAACGCGGATGCGCTCGCTATATTGCTTGCCGAAGGCGAGGTGTTCAGGGTTGATGTCCTTCAACTCGTCCACAAGTTGGGGCTCGCTTTCGGCGTCTGCGGCGGCAAGGCTGCTCATCAGGGCGAAATAGCCGTAAATATAGTCGGACGGCGTAATGTTCTGGGCCTTGAGGACTTCCACCACCTGCGGGCGGGATTCGATGCTCTTCACCATCTTGTCGAAGGAAGGCGTGGCATCCTGTCCTTCCTCTTCGGTCGCCGAAAGTTCCATACCGCCCAGCTGTTTCTGCACTTTTTCCATGCGCGACAGGAAATCTTCGCTCAGCTTGAAATTGTTGATTTCGGCGGGCGTCTGCTTCGGCGCGACATCAAGCAGGTCGTCGGCAAACACGACGCCGGTGGAAACGGGCAGGGCGATAAGGGAAAGGCCGAGGAAAACGGCGCAGCCTGCAATCTTGAAACGGGAAAACACCGTCATTCTTCTATCCTCGAACTGTGGAACGATTCGCGCTCTCAAATAGCAATAGCATATGTCAGAACATATCCTTGCGCTTGCGGATTTCGGCAAACACGGCTTCGTCGGGTGCATCCTGCAGGCCGAGGCGGCTGCGAATGCCGGCATCATGCCAGCGCAGGAAGGGATTTGTCGCCATTTCAAGCGCGATGCTTGACGGCAATGTCATGCGATCGGCGGCGCGAAGCCGCGCAATCTCGGTGGCGCGTTCCTTGAGTGCGGAATTGGCTGGGTCGATGGTCAGCGCAAAGCGGGCATTGCTTTCGGTATATTCATGGCCGCAATAAACCGCCGTGTCGCCGGGAAGCGCAACCAGCTTCTGCAATGACTGGAACATGGTGAGCGGCGTTCCCTCGAAAAGCCGTCCGCAGCCCAGTGCGAACAGCGTATCGCCCGTGAAGACGGCTTTCGCATCGGGAAGATAATAGGACACTTCGCCCGCCGTATGACCCGGCGTTGCTATGGTCTTGACGCGGAAGAGCCCGAAGGTGAATTCGTCTCCGTCCTTAACGGTCCGGTCGATACCGGGAATCTTTGTTTCTTCGGCCTTGGGGCCGATGATGCTGACCCCGTATTTCGCTTTCAACGCTTCGTTGCCCTCGACGTGGTCGAGATGGTGGTGCGTGGTGAAGATGAAATCGAGCGTCCAGCCGCGTCGCTTCAGCGCCGCTTCTATTGCCGCTGCATCGGGTGCATCGATGGATGCTGTCAGTGCACTTTGGGGATCGTGGATAAGGACGCCATAATTGTCGCTGCGGCAGATGAACTGTTCGATTTCAAGCCGTGGTGCGATGCTGTTCATGGCGTCCTTCCTTTTATTAGGATGCGGTCTTGTTGTCTTCCGTCAGTGAATGCTTCTGGATAAGCGGCATTTGTAAAAGCGTGAAGACAATGGTGATGGGCATAATGCCCCACACCTTGAACGATACCCAGGCATCGGTTGAGAAATTCCGCCAGACAACTTCGTTGACCACGGCGAGGAAAATGAAGAACAGACCCCAGCGCAGCGTCAGCTTTCGCCAGCCTTCGGCGTCGAGACGGAAGGCTGAATCAAACACATAGCCGAGCAGGGACTTGCCGAAGAAGAGGCCGCCGAGCAGGATTGCGCCGAACAGCGTGTTGACGATGGTGGGCTTCATCTTGATGAAGGTGTCGTTATGCAGCCAGAGCGTCAGCGCCCCGAACACCAATACGACGATGCCGGAGACAAGCGGCATGATGGGCAGGGTGCGCGTCATTGTCCATGAAATGGCGAGCGCGATTACGGTTGCGCCCATGAATAGCGCCGTTGCCAGAAAGATCGGTGCGCCGATGGAAGCCAGCACCGGAAAACGCTCGATCAGCATTTCGCCGCGCGCATTGGCAAAGAAGAAGACAAGAAGCGGTCCCAGCTCCAGCGCCAGCTTGAGCAGCGGCGGGACTTCCCGGCGTTCGGCTTCGCTTTTTTGTGACGGATCGCGTTCGAAAACGGGATGCTCCATCAGGCAACTCCTGCGATGGCGCGGGCAAAATCCTTGGCCGCAAAGGGTTCCAGATCGTCGACACCTTCGCCGACGCCGATGAAATAGATCGGCAATTTATGCTTGGCCGAGATGGCGACAAGAATGCCGCCCCGTGCCGTGCCGTCAAGCTTGGTCATGACCAGACCGTTGACACCGGCAATATTCTTGAAGATTTCGACCTGATTAAGGGCATTCTGGCCGGTGGTGGCATCGAGTGTCTGCAAGACGGTATGCGGTGCTTCCGGATCATGCTTGCCCAGCACACGCACGATCTTTGCAAGCTCGTCCATCAGTTCGGCCTTGTTCTGCAACCGTCCTGCCGTATCGATGATGAGGACGTCGCTGCCCGCTTCCTTGGCCTTTTCCCATGCGTCATAGGCAAGCCCGGCCGCATCGGCGCCAAGCTTGGAGGAGACGACCGGCGAACCGGTGCGTTCGCCCCAGATATGCAACTGCTCGATGGCTGCGGCGCGGAATGTATCGCCTGCCGCCAGCATGACCTTGAGGCCGCCCGCGGTAAGCTTTGCGGCAAGCTTGCCGATGGTGGTGGTCTTGCCGGTGCCGTTGACGCCGACCACGAGGATCACATGCGGCTTGTGCGACAGGTCAAGCTCCAGCGGCTTTGCCACCGGGCCTAGAACCTTTTCGATCTCCGCGCCCATGATGGTGCGCACTTCCTCGCCCGTCACGTCCTTGCCGTAGCGACCTGACGCAAGCGCATCGGTCACGCGCATGGCGGTCTCAAGCCCGAGATCTGCCTGGATCAGTACGTCTTCGAGATCCTGCAGCGTGTCGTCATCGAGCTTGCGCTTGGTGAAAATGCCGCCAATGGATTCGCTCAATGAATTCGATGAACGGAGCAGGCCGCGACGCAGCCGCTCGAACCAGGACAGTTTTGGCTGAGGCGCTGCCTCAACCGGCGCTTCTTCCTTATGTTCCTCGACAGCCTTGGCGACTTTGACTTTCTTGGGCTTCACTGGCTCTGGCTGAGGCGCTGGTTCGACCGCTTCCTCTACCACAGGTGCATCAGGAGCTTTTGCGACTTCGGGCTGTTCGAGTTCGACAGCGGGCTCCGGCCCGGGCTCAACGACAGGCTCGACAACGGGTTCAATAGCAGGCTCTGGCGCAGGTGCTTCGACCGCGATTGGTTCCATCACCGGAGGCTGTTCAATCGGGATTTCAATCTCTGCAACCGGATGCTCCGGTTCAGCCTTTTCTTCCTCAACCGTTTCAGACGCAGGCGCTTCAATCGGCTCAGGCTCGCTGGCGATCACGGGCGCTTCCGGTTCGGAAATAACCACTTCAACGACGGCTGTTTCGATTTCTTTGGGCGCTTCGACGGCTTCAGGAAGCTGTGTTTCCAAAGCCGTTTCCACGGCCTCGGGTGCCGGTTGTTCGACCGGCTTTTCTTCGACCTCCTTCTTGCCGAAGGAGAACATTTTCTTGATGAAACCCATTGCCATGAAATCTGGTGCCCTTAAGCTTTAAGCCGCTTGCGGCTCTGCCTGACGGGTGAGGAGTTTTTCACCGTCATGGCCTGTCACGATACGTTCGATGATTTCGCCCGGTGCGCCACCGTCCACCGATGCCAGTGTAAAGCCTTCGGTGCGCGCAATACCTTCCTTCTCGACGAGAAGGCGCTGCAAGGTGCCATCCAGCGCGCCGAGGTGTTTTTCATAGGCACGATCGCCTTCCGCGCGCAGGCGTGCCGCGCGTTCCTTGACGATTTCGCGCCGCACCTGCGGCATGCGGGCGGCAGGAGTGCCTTCGCGCGCACTGTAGGGGAAGACGTGCAGGTGGGACAGTCCGCATTCCTCGACGATTTTCAGCGAATTCTGGAACATATCTTCGGTTTCGGTCGGGAAACCGGCGATGATGTCCGCGCCGAAGACGATGTCGGGACGCAGAGAACGCACCGTTTCGCAGAAGCGGATCGAATCGTCGCGTAAGTGGCGGCGCTTCATGCGCTTCAGGATCATGTCGTCGCCCGCCTGTAGCGACAGATGCAGATGCGGCATCAGGCGCTTTTCATTGGCAATCGCATCCATCAGATCGTCATCGGCCTCGATGGAATCGATGGAGGAAAGACGCAGGCGCTGAAGATCAGGCACTTGCGCCAGAACGGTTTTCACCAGCTTGCCGAGACGCAGGCTTCCCGGAAGATCGGGACCATAGGAGGTCATGTCCACGCCGGTCAGCACCACTTCGGCATAACCGTTGCCGACAAGGCGTTTGACCTGATCCACCACCGCGCCCATCGGAACGGAGCGGGAGTTACCGCGACCATAGGGAATGATGCAGAAGGTGCAGCGATGATCGCAGCCATTCTGCACCTGCACGAAAGCGCGTGCCCGGCCTTCAATGGCATCGACCATATGGCTTGCGGTTTCGCGCACTTCCATAATGTCGTTGACGCGGACCTTCTCGAACTGGTTGACGCCGAAATCCGGCAGCATCCGGTAGGAATTGGATTTCAGTTTTTCCTCATTGCCAAGAATGAGGTCGACTTCGTCCATGGCGGCAAAATTGTCGGCTTCCGTCTGTGCTGCGCAGCCGGTGACGATGATGCGCGCTTCAGGATTTTCACGGCGTGCCTTGCGGATCGCCTGACGCGCCTGTCGCACGGCTTCCGCCGTCACGGCGCACGTGTTGAAGATGATCGCGCCATCCTTCAATTCGCCAAGTCCGGCGGCATCGGCTTCGCGTTTCATCACCTCTGATTCATAGGTGTTGAGACGGCATCCGAATGTTACGACTTCCACCGACATCAGGCTGCACCCCTGTCAGTTGGCTTGTCATTCTGGGCGTCGCGGCTCCATTCGCCGGTTGCAGGATCGAAAGTGCCTGAAAATTCCCATTCGGCGGGGCCGGTCATCATGACATGATCGTCGTCACGCCATTCGATCCTGAGCGGGCCGCCGGGAACATTGACAGTGACGGTGCGCCCGGTGCGGCGCGTGCGCACTGCCGATACGGCTGCGGCGCAGGCGGCGGAACCACAGGCGCGGGTCAGACCCGCACCGCGCTCCCATGTACGCAGGTCGATTGTCTCGGGCGAGGTGACACGGGCTATGGAGATATTGGCGCGCTCCGGAAAGATTGGATGATGTTCCAGAAGCGGTCCAAATTTTTCCAGCTCATAGGACCAGACATCGCGGTCGACCCAGAAGATTGCATGCGGGTTGCCCATGGATGCAACCGAGGGCGAATGCAGCACCGGCGCGTCGATGGGACCGACCTGCAGTTCGATCATGCGCGTATCGCGAAACTCTTCGGCAAGCGGAATATCCTGCCAGTCGAGGCGCGGCTTGCCCATATCGACTGAAATCAGGCCGTCTTCGTGTTCGGTCGCAGTCAGGATTCCGGCGCGGGTCTCAAACGTGAAAGCCTGTCGGCCGGTCTCGGCGGCGAGCGCCTGCACGACGCAGCGTGTGCCGTTGCCGCAAGCCTGTGCTTCCGTGCCGTCGCAATTGATGATCGCGATATAGTTGTCGGTTCCCGCCGTACGTGGATCGTGAATCGCCATGATCTGATCGAAGGCGGTTTCGCTGTCGCCTGCAAGACGGATCGCGGCTTCAGGCGTAATCCGGTCCGCGCGACCGCGCATGTCGGCAACGATGATCTGATTGCCGAGCCCGTTCATCTTGGCGAAGGCTGCCTTGGTGGCCATAACTATCGTGGTTCCGTTTTCCTGTGGCTTTGGTCGATAAAGCCTATGGGACAATTAGCGTCTATATGGCGGAAAAGCCCGCAAATTGCCAGTACCCGCGTCAGATTGCGAAAAGTTGCGGCGCAGGCTTTCCCGCAGAACAGGCGCCAATGTCGGAGAAACTGTGGCCTTCCTGTCCCAGTTTCAAGATTATTAAGCGGTTTCAAGCATTCTTGAAGAGTTTGAGGGGCAAAAATGACAGGTGCTGGTGTTGCTTTTTTAACCATATAGCCATTTTATCGGTCCAATATTGTCACATTGCAGGGCTTCGGTAGGAAGTCCGGGGCATCCCCACCCCAGATGAGAAATGCGGAAATGGAGAACCAGATGGGAATTTCGAAAGCAAGTCTGCTCAGCCTCGCGGCGGCTGGCATTGTTCTGGCCGGGTGCCAGAGCTCCCGGTTTGGCAATCTCGATACGGTTTCGCCACCACCGCCACCGCCACCCGTGAATGCGGCTCCGGCAGGCTCGGTGCAGAAGGGCAACCTTAATTCTCCCAATGCTTCGCAGTTTCCGACGGCTCCGACCACGGACCCGAATGCACAGCCAGGCACACAGGTTGCAAGCCTGCCGCCGGCATCCGCGCCCGATCTGACACCAGGCTCCGTCGCCGGTGTCTGGAACGCATCGCTTGGCGGCCAGAGCTGCAAGATCGCGACGCCGCAGACCAAGTATGGTCAGGGCTATCGCGCTGGTCCGCTGCGTTGCCCGGGCGAACTCGGCAATCTCGCTTCCTGGGCCGTCAACGGCAAGCAGCTCGTTCTCTATGATGCGAATGGCGGCACCGTCGCTTCGCTCTATTCTTCGGGACAGAGCCGCTTCGACGGACAGACTTCAGGCGGGCAGGCTGTGTCGCTTTCGCGCTAAGACATTCTTTCGCTTAAAGACAGGCGGATCATCGCGAGATGGTCCGCCGTTTTTGCAATTGTAAGGTTGAACGGAAGCAATCATGTCTTTCGACGGTAATCTGAAAGCCTTCCCCTCCGTCCGCGAACATTACGATGCGATGGTCGCGGCGGGTGATGTGGAAGCTGATCCCGCTCAACTCGAACTCACCGTCCGTTATGACCGGCTGATCGAGGAAATCTGCACCAAACGCCTGTCACGCAAGTCGAGCGCGCTCGGCTGGCTGTTCGGCAAGCGCAAGGAAGCAACGAGCATCATCAAAGGGCTTTACGTGCACGGCGAGGTCGGGCGCGGCAAGACCATGCTGATGGACATGTTCTTTTCGCTTCTGCCGGTGGAACGCAAGCGCCGCGCGCATTTCAACGATTTCATGGCCGATGTGCACGAGCGTATCTATGCGCATCGTCAGGCGCATAAACGTGGCGAGACCAAGCAGGACGACCCGATCCCGCCGGTCGCAGATGCCTTGAGCCAGCAGGCCTGGGTGCTGTGTTTCGACGAATTCACCGTGACGGATATTGCCGATGCGATGATCCTGTCGCGCCTGTTCAGCGCCTTGTTCACCCGTGGCGTGGTGCTGGTGGCGACGTCCAACGTCGCGCCGGACAATCTTTATCGCGATGGGCTGAACCGGCAGCTTTTCCTGCCCTTCATCGATATTCTCAAGCAGCATGTCGATGTGATCAACCTCGATTCGCGCACCGATTATCGTCTCGAGAAACTCGATCGCCAGCCGGTCTATCTGTCGCCGCTTGGTTCCGAGACGGCCAAGCGCATGGATGCGGCCTGGACGGCGCAAAAGGACGGCGCGCATGAAAAGCCCGACGTCATCCGCATCAAGGGACGCGACATTGAGGTCGCCCGTGCCGTGCATGGTGCGGCGCGCTTCACTTTCGATGCGCTCTGTTCGAAGCCGCTTGGCGCCTCGGACTATATTGCCATCGTGAAGCATTATCCGACCTTGTTCATCGATGATGTTCCGGTGCTGGACTATTCGCGTCGCAATGAGGCCAAACGCTTCATTCTGCTGATCGACGTGCTCTACGATCACCACGCGCGGGTGTTCATTTCTGCAGAAGCCCAGCCGGAAAAGCTCTATCTTGCCAGCAAGGGCACGGAGGCCTTCGAGTTTGACCGCACTGCTTCCCGTCTCTTCGAGATGCAGAGTGCAGACTATCTGGCCGAGCCGCCCGGCAAGGCCGGATAACCCGTCTTCACATCACTGCCCTATCATCAGACTGCCACAGACTGGACTTATAAGCCCGGTGGGCTATGTTGCTCACGCAATTCATGCGGAAGGTGCGGCACTTTCGTGCCGAACTTTCGATACGGCATCAGTTTTAAATCGGAGCCGGTTTTGAACAGGTGCACAACGTTGTTGGAATTGGCAGCTTGCCAGTCGCTCCGTTACCGCTTCGCCGGGGATGGTTTGCGGCGGTAGGAGAGGGTGGTTTTGCCTTGATATTGACAAATTATCTTACGTTTACGTAAGAACCATTAATTCTAACCGATTGAAAACATTAGTCGCAAAATAATGAGTTGAGTTTATCGCCAAAGAGTCCTATCTCGCAGTTCCAACGCTTGAGCGTTTCCGGCGAGGATTCCGGATGGCTTGATGCGTTTCTGGATCAAAAGTGAGGAAAGAAACAATCATGGCACGCAACAAGATTGCCCTCATCGGCTCCGGCATGATCGGCGGCACGCTCGCCCATCTGGCTGGTCTGAAGGAACTCGGCGACGTCGTCCTTTTCGACATTGCGGAAGGCACCCCGCAGGGTAAGGGACTGGATATCGCCGAATCTTCTCCGGTTGATGGTTTTGATGCGAAATATACCGGCGCCAACGACTACGCAGCAATCGAAGGCGCAGACGTTGTCATCGTGACCGCAGGCGTGCCGCGCAAGCCGGGCATGAGCCGCGACGACCTTCTGGGCATCAACCTCAAGGTGATGGAACAGGTTGGCGCTGGCATCAAGAAATATGCTCCTGAAGCTTTCGTCATCTGCATCACCAACCCGCTGGACGCCATGGTCTGGGCGCTGCAGAAGTTCTCCGGTCTTCCGGCGCACAAGGTTGTCGGCATGGCTGGCGTTCTCGACAGCGCCCGCTTCCGTTATTTCCTCTCGGAAGAATTCAACGTTTCGGTTGAAGACGTCACGGCATTCGTGCTGGGCGGCCACGGCGACAGCATGGTTCCGCTGGCCCGTTACTCGACCGTTGCAGGCATCCCGCTCCCTGACCTCGTCAAGATGGGCTGGACCAGCCAGGACAAGCTCGACAAGATCATCCAGCGCACCCGTGACGGCGGCGCGGAAATCGTCGGTCTGCTCAAGACCGGTTCGGCTTTCTACGCTCCGGCTGCATCGGCCATCCAGATGGCTGAATCCTACCTCAAGGACAAGAAGCGCGTCCTGCCGGTTGCTGCCCAGCTTTCTGGCCAGTACGGCGTCAAGGACATGTATGTCGGCGTGCCGACCGTCATCGGCGCCAATGGCGTCGAGCGCATCATTGAAATTGATCTCGACAAGAACGAAAAGGCCGAGTTCGACAAGTCGGTGGCATCTGTCGCCGGTCTTTGCGAAGCCTGCATCGGCATCGCTCCGTCGCTGAAGTAAAATTCCAGACAAGGCCGGATTGTCGCCTGCGGGCGGCGCCGGCCTTTTCCGGCTGTCAATCCGTACCGGTTCCGTTCAATCCCAATATGCAACGGACCGGGAATCCGCAGAGGACAACCAGATGAATATTCACGAATACCAGGCCAAGCGCCTGCTTCACACCTACGGCGCGCCGATCGCCAATGGTGTGGCTGTCTATTCCGTCGAACAGGCGGAAGAATGGGCAAAGACGCTTCCCGGACCGCTTTATGTCGTCAAGAGCCAGATCCATGCTGGCGGACGCGGCAAGGGCAAGTTCAAGGAACTGCCAGCCGATGCAAAGGGCGGCGTGCGCCTCGCCAAGTCTGTCGAGGAAGTGGTTGCCAATGCGAAGGAAATGCTCGGCAACACGCTCGTCACCAAGCAGACCGGTCCTGCAGGCAAGCAGGTCAACCGTCTCTACATCGAAGACGGCGCCGACATTGATCGCGAGCTCTATCTCTCGATCCTGATCGACCGCACCGTTGGTCGTCCGGCTTTCGTCGTTTCGACCGAAGGCGGCATGGACATCGAAGCCGTTGCCGAAGAAACCCCTGAAAAGATCGTCACCGTTGCCATCGATCCGGCTAAAGGCGTGACGGACGAAGACGCCAGCAAGCTCGCCGATGCGCTGAAGCTTGAAGGTCAGGCTCGTGAAGACGGCGTCAAGCTGTTCCCGATCCTCTACAAGGCGTTCACCGAAAAGGACATGAGCCTTCTCGAGATCAACCCGCTGATCGTCATGACCGACGGTCGCGTGCGCGTTCTTGACGCCAAGGTATCGTTCGACGGCAATGCGCTGTTCCGTCATCCTGACATTCAGGAACTGCGCGATCTGTCGGAAGAAGACGAAAAAGAGATCGAAGCTTCCAAGTACGACCTCGCTTACGTCGCTCTCGATGGCAATATCGGCTGCATGGTCAACGGCGCAGGCCTTGCCATGGCAACGATGGACATCATCAAGCTCTACGGCGCAGAACCTGCCAACTTCCTCGACGTTGGTGGCGGCGCTTCCAAGGAGAAGGTGACGGCTGCGTTCAAGATCATCACCGCTGACCCGGCTGTCCAGGGCATTCTGGTCAACATCTTCGGCGGCATCATGAAGTGCGACGTCATTGCTGAAGGCGTGATCGCTGCAGTCAAGGAAGTCGGCCTCAAGGTTCCTCTGGTTGTCCGTCTCGAAGGCACCAATGTCGAACTCGGCAAGAAGATCATCAACGAGAGCGGCCTGAACGTCATTTCGGCCGACGATCTCGACGATGCGGCGCAGAAGATCGTCGCTGCAGTGAAGGGGAATTAAGGCATGTCCATTCTCGTCAACAAGGACACCAAGGTTCTCGTACAGGGCCTCACCGGCAAGACCGGTACCTTCCACACCGAACAGGCGCTTGCTTACTACGGCACGCAGATGGTCGGCGGTATCCATCCGAAGAAGGGTGGCGAAACCTGGGAAGGCTCCAAGGGCGAAAAGCTTCCGATCTTCGCAACCGTTGCCGAAGCCAAGGAACGCACCGGTGCTGATGCATCCGTGATCTACGTTCCGCCAGCAGGCGCCGCCGATGCGATCATCGAAGCGATTGAAGCTGAAATCCCGTTCATCGTCTGCATCACCGAAGGCATTCCGGTCATGGACATGGTTCGCGTCAAGGAGCGTCTGGAACGCTCGAAGTCGCGCCTGCTCGGACCGAACTGCCCTGGTATCCTGACCCCTGAAGAATGCAAGATCGGCATCATGCCGGGCAATATCTTCAAGAAGGGTTCGGTGGGTGTTGTTTCCCGCTCCGGCACGCTTACCTATGAAGCAGTGTTCCAGACCTCGAACGAAGGCCTCGGCCAGACCACCGCTGTCGGTATCGGCGGCGATCCGGTCAAGGGCACCGAGTTCATCGACGTGCTGGAAATGTTCCTGGCCGACGACGAAACCAAGTCGATCGTCATGATCGGTGAAATCGGCGGTTCAGCTGAAGAAGATGCGGCCCAGTTCCTCAAGGACGAAGCCAAGCGCGGTCGCAAGAAGCCGATGGTCGGCTTCATCGCTGGCCGTACGGCTCCTGCCGGACGCACCATGGGCCATGCTGGCGCTGTGATCTCCGGCGGCAAGGGCGGCGCGGAAGACAAGATTGCCGCCATGGAATCGGCTGGCATTCGCGTGTCGCCGTCGCCGGCGCAGCTCGGCAAGACGCTGGTTGAAGTCCTCAAGGGCTGAGATCGCGTATCGGTCTGAATATCCCGGCGGCGGCGAAAGCCGCTGCCGGGTTTAGCATAACAGCGGGTCATGTGATCCGGCTTAGAGGGACGGATATCCGTTCCGACGCGTAGAGTTTAGTCATGCCGGGGTCTGTAGCGGTTCCTCCCCGGCGGCGTGAGGGATGAAGTTTCAAACTTCCGGCCCGCGCAAGATGAGCCACTGACAAGGAGACGGAGCACTGCTCCGGATAGGCTATGGCAAGGCAAGAACAAGCCAACGACGTTTTCGCCCTTACCTCATTCCTCTATGGCGGCAATGCCGACTATATCGAGGAGCTGTACGCCAAATATGAGGACGATCCGAATTCGGTCGATCCGCAGTGGCGCGATTTCTTCGCGAAGCTGGGCGATAATGCCGACGATGTGAAGAAGAACGCTGAAGGCGCGTCCTGGACCAGGAAGAACTGGCCGATTGCAGCCAATGGCGAACTGATTTCCGCGCTCGACGGCAACTGGGCTGAAGTCGAAAAGCATGTCACCGACAAGCTGAAAGGCAAGGCTGCAAAGGGCGAAGCGAAGGGTGCGACCGGCGCAGCCCTTACCAGCGAAGAGATCACGCAGGCTGCACGCGACAGCGTTCGCGCCATCATGATGATCCGCGCCTATCGCATGCGCGGCCATCTGCACGCCAATCTCGATCCGCTCGGCCTCTCCGAAAAGCCGAACGACTATAACGAGCTGGAGCCGGAAAATTACGGTTTCACGCCTGCCGATTACAACCGCAAGATCTTCATCGACAACGTGCTCGGCCTCGAATATGCGACCGTGCCGGAAATGCTCGACATTCTGAAGCGTACCTATTGCGGCACGATCGGCGTCGAATTCATGCATATCTCCGATCCGGCTGAAAAGGCCTGGATTCAGGAACGCATCGAAGGTCCGGACAAAAAGGTTGCTTTCACGCCGGAAGGCAAGAAGGCCATCCTGTCGAAGCTGATCGAAGCGGAAGGCTTCGAGCAGTTCATCGACGTCAAGTACAAGGGCACCAAGCGTTTCGGCCTCGATGGTGGTGAATCGCTGATTCCGGCCCTTGAGCAGATCGTCAAGCGCGGCGGCGCCATGGGCGTCAAGGAAATCATCTTCGGCATGGCCCACCGTGGCCGTCTGAACGTGCTTAGCCAGGTCATGGGCAAGCCGCACCGCGCTATCTTCCACGAGTTCAAGGGCGGCTCCTATGCGCCGGACGACGTGGAAGGTTCGGGCGACGTGAAGTACCATCTGGGCGCTTCGTCGGATCGTGAATTCGACGGCAACAAGGTCCACCTGTCGCTGACCGCCAACCCGTCGCATCTTGAAATCGTCAACCCGGTCGTGATGGGCAAGGCCCGCGCCAAGCAGGATCTGCTGGCCGGTCGCACCCGTGACGACATGGTTCCGCTCGCAACGCGCGCCAAGGTTTTGCCGCTGCTCCTGCATGGTGATGCTGCCTTTGCCGGTCAGGGTGTTGTGGCCGAGTGCCTCGGTCTCTCCGGCCTGAAGGGGCACCGCGTTGCCGGTACCGTTCACTTCATCATCAACAACCAGATCGGTTTCACCACCAATCCGGCCTTCTCGCGTTCGTCGCCTTATCCGTCGGATGTGGCGAAGATGATCGAAGCGCCGATCTTCCACGTCAATGGCGACGATCCGGAAGCCGTGGTGTTTGCCGCCAAGGTAGCAACCGAATTCCGCATGACCTTCCACAAGCCGGTGGTCATCGACATGTTCTGCTATCGCCGCTTCGGTCACAATGAAGGCGACGAGCCGTCCTTCACCCAGCCGCTGATGTACAAGGCGATCCGTGCGCACAAGACCACGGTTCAGCTTTACAGCGACAAGCTGATTGCTGAAGGTCTGATGAAGCAGGAAGAAATCGACCAGATGAAAGCGCAGTGGCGCGATAATCTGGAAACCGAATTCGACGCCGGACAGAGCTACAAGCCGAACAAGGCCGACTGGCTGGATGGCGCGTGGGCTGGTCTGCGCACTGCCGACAATGCCGACGAACAGCGTCGCGGCAAGACCGCCGTGCCGATGAAGACGCTCAAGGAAATCGGCAAGAAGCTGGTTGAAGTGCCGAAGGACTTCCAGGTCCATCGCACGATCCAGCGTTTCCTCGACAACCGTGCCAAGATGATCGAAACCGGCGAGGGTATCGACTGGGCGACGGCAGAGGCACTTGCTTTTGGTTCGCTGGTCGCCGAAGGCAACCCGATCCGTTTCTCGGGTCAGGATGTTGAACGCGGTACGTTCTCGCAGCGTCATACGGTTCTCTACGATCAGGAAACCCAGAACCGCTACATCCCGCTCAACAATATCCAGAAGGGCCAGGCGATTTACGAGGTCATCAACTCGATGCTCTCGGAAGAAGCTGTTCTCGGCTACGAGTATGGCTATTCGCTGTCCGACCCGCGCGCTCTGGTTCTGTGGGAAGCTCAGTTCGGCGATTTCGCCAACGGTGCGCAGGTTGTGTTTGACCAGTTCATCTCTTCGGGCGAACGCAAGTGGCTGCGCATGTCCGGTCTCGTCTGCCTTCTGCCGCACGGCTATGAAGGTCAGGGTCCGGAACATTCGTCGGCTCGTCTGGAACGTTATCTCCAGCTTTGCGCCGAAGACAACATGCAGGTGGCAAACGTCACGACGCCGGCTAACTATTTCCATATTCTGCGCCGCCAGATGAAGCGCGACTTCCGCAAGCCGCTCATCATGATGACGCCGAAATCGCTGCTGCGTCACAAGCGTGCCATTTCGACCCTCAACGAAATGTCCGGCGAATCCTCGTTCCACCGTCTGCTGTGGGACGATGCGCAGTACAACAAGGACGAAGGCATCAAGCTCCAGAAAGATGCAAAGATCCGTCGCGTCGTTCTCTGCTCGGGCAAGGTCTATTACGACCTCTACGAAGAGCGTGAAAAGCGTGGCATCGATGACGTCTACCTGCTGCGTGTCGAACAGCTCTACCCGTTCCCGGCCAAGGCACTCATCAATGAGCTGTCACGCTTCCGCCATGCGGAAATGGTCTGGTGCCAGGAAGAGCCGAAGAACATGGGTGCATGGTCGTTCATCGATCCGTATCTGGAATGGGTGCTGGCTCATATCGACGCCAAGCATCAGCGCGTGCGCTATGCGGGCCGTCCGGCCGCAGCATCGCCTGCGACGGGTCTGATGTCGAAGCATCTTGCGCAGCTCGCCGCTTTCCTTGAGGATGCGCTCGGTAACTGATCCGGGTTAGAGTTTTGGAGCAGTTTTTCGGAACTGCTCCAACCTGAATTGAACACAGAATCTAAAGTTTGAAGATCAACGGAAGAAGAAACCATGGCCACCGAAATTCGCGTTCCCACGCTTGGGGAGTCCGTTACTGAGGCAACCATCGGAAAATGGTTCAAGAAGGTCGGCGACGCCATCGCTGTCGACGAACCGCTGGTGGAGCTGGAAACCGATAAGGTGACAGTGGAAGTTCCGGCTGCTGCTGCTGGCGTTCTGGCTGAAATCACGGCCAAGGAAGGCGACACGGTCGAGGTCAATGCACTTCTCGGCCAGATTTCCACCGATGGCGCCGCCGTCGCTGCGGCCCCTGCTGCGAAGAAGGAAGAAGCCAAGCCTGCTGCCGCTGCACCGGCTGCAGCACCTGTCGCCTCGGCTTCGTCGGGCCCGGCTATGCAGCCTGCTCCTGCAGCCTCCAAGCTGCTGGCTGAAAGCAACCTTTCCGCCGACCAGGTGGATGGTTCCGGCAAGCGTGGTCAGGTGCTGAAGGGTGACGTGCTCGACGCTATCGCCAAGGGTGTTTCTGCTACTCCGGCTCCTGCCGCACCGGCTGCTGCCCGTCCGGCATCGTCGGCTGACGACGCTTCTCGCGAAGAACGCGTGAAGATGACCCGTCTGCGCCAGACGATTGCCAAGCGTCTGAAGGATGCCCAGAACACCGCCGCCATGCTGACGACCTATAATGAAGTCGACATGTCTGCGGTCATGGAACTGCGCACCAAGTACAAGGACGTCTTCGAGAAGAAGCATGGCGTGAAGCTCGGCTTCATGGGCTTCTTCACCAAGGCCGTGACTCATGCGCTGAAGGAAATCCCGGCTGTTAACGCCGAGATCGACGGCACTGACATCATCTACAAGAACTTTGCCCATGTCGGCATGGCCGTCGGTACGGACAAGGGCCTTGTGGTTCCGGTTATCCGTGATGCCGACCAGCTTTCGATTGCCGGCGTTGAAAAGGAACTGGGACGTCTTGCCAAGGCAGCACGCGACGGCACGCTTTCGGTTGCCGACATGCAGGGCGGCACGTTCACCATCACCAATGGCGGCGTGTACGGTTCGCTGATGTCCTCGCCAATCCTGAACGCTCCGCAGTCGGGTATCCTCGGCATGCACAAGATCCAGGAACGTCCGGTTGTCGTCGGCGGTCAGATCGTGATCCGCCCGATGATGTATCTTGCCCTGTCCTACGATCACCGCATCGTGGATGGCAAGGAAGCCGTGACCTTCCTCGTGCGCGTCAAGGAAAGCCTGGAAGATCCGGAACGTCTGGTTCTCGATCTCTAAGGACGAACGATGGAGCCGGGCATCTTCTCCGCATCCCCGTTTCTGCCGCTGGTCGGCTTGAGCGTTGTCCTGCTGGTGGTTCATATCCTCCTGCAGGGCTTTGCGGCAACGAAGGAACTCGGCTCTCAATGGAATGCCGGTCCGCGCGACGAGGGTTTGAAACCCTCCGGCAAATTTGCCGGTCGCGCGGAGCGAGCCTCCGCCAATTTCCGCGAGACCTATCCGGCTTTCATCGCTCTGGCGCTGGCGCTCGTGCTGAAAGGCGACCCGTCCGGATGGGGTATTCTCGGGGCGTGGCTCTGGTTTTTCGGTCGCATCGTCTATATCCCGCTTTATCTGGCGGGCATTCCCTATTTCCGTTCCTTCGTCTGGCTCATTAGTCTGGTGGGGCTCGGTATCATGCTTCTGGCTCTGGTTCTGTGATGACAGCCTGCGCGTGAAAAACGCGCAATGAAGGAAACGCGATGCATCCCTATCTGTTCGAACTTGCATCCCTGATGGCGATTTTCGTCTTTGCCATCGTTTCCCCTGGCGCCGATCTCGCCATGGTTATCCGGCAGTCACTGCTGCATGGCCGTCGCGAGGCGATCATCACGAGCTTCGGCATTGGCGCCGCCCTGATGATGCATGTCACCTATACGGTTTTGGGTCTCGGGCTCATCATTTCCAAGTCGATCTATCTGTTCAATATCGTAAAATGGTGCGGTGTGGCCTATCTGGTCTATATCGGCATCAAGGCGTTGCGCGCTGGAACGACAAAAATCGATGTGGAAGCGGCGCCGAAGGAACCGCATAGGCAGCAGAGCTTCGCCAAGGCGTTCGGCCTCGGCTTTGCGGCCAATGCGCTCAATCCGAAAGCAGTGTTCTTCTTTCTGTCGATTTTCTCGACGGTCGTTCACGCCCATACACCGACCGAAGTGAAGCTTGGTTACGGTGTTGTGATGGCAACCGCCTTGATCTCCTGGTTCGTCGGTGTCAGCCTTTTCATGACGGCGCCGAAGATGCGTGCGGCCTTCGCGCGCGCCTCGAAATGGATCGATCGGACCAGCGGCGTTGTCTTCATCGCGCTGGGACTTAAACTTGCCACCGAAAAGGCTATGTAAGAAGCAACAGGTTCAGTTTCGCTGAATCTCGATTCGCTGCCGGAAACACTCAACCGGAACATTCAGGGAGAACCGACAGATGCACGTTGCAAACAAGCTTTTCAGAACTGCCGCCGTTTCGGTGCTTGCGCTCACCGTGTTCTCGACCGCGGTTCAGGCGGCCTGCACCCAGAACCGGGCGATTTATCGTGATCGCGACGATGCCTATACGCTGACCTTCCGTCCGGAGCAGCCGAACGACCTGAAAATGTCACCGGCACCGACGAATGAATTCACCATCACGGCCAATGACAAGCCCGAGTTCAAGCTGAGCGGCATGGTGATCTGGCCGGAAGAAGGTGTGGCGCGTCCCTATGCGTTGCTGACCTTCAATTGCAAGGGTGACGGTTCCAACCCGGAAGATCTCGATGATTGCAGTATCTGGCAAAGCGTCATCTATTCGCTGAAGGAAGGCGCGGAAGCTGACGTCCTGCCCAAGGCGGACGAGCCGGCAGCGCAGGCGATCCTGCTGCCCGATCTGGTGACGGCGCTCGATGGTTATGATTTTGGAGCGGCAAAACCCGAAAAGCCGCTTCAGTGGGAAGCATTCCGTTTTCAGGGATGCTCACCAGACGAGGAATGATCGGTAGCCCGAAGGCACCGATTGTATGTGAATAATTTCGAATGAAGGAACGGGCCCGGATGGACGGGGCGTTCGAAAAACGTTCAGGACAGACTGAAGAAGGATAGTTCAATGTCATACGATGTGGTTGTCATCGGTACAGGCCCCGGCGGTTATGTCGCCGCGATCAAGGCTGCACAGCTTGGTCTTTCCGTTGCTGTTGTGGAGAAGCGCAAGACCTTCGGTGGCACCTGCCTGAATATCGGCTGCATTCCTTCCAAGGCGCTTCTGCATGCGTCGGAAGTTTTCGCCGAAGCCGGTCATTCCTTCGACACGCTCGGCGTGGAAGTGACGCCGAAGCTCAATCTGGGAAAGATGCTGGCGCACAAGGACACGACCGTTAAGGCCAATGTCACGGGCGTTGAATTCCTGTTCAAGAAGAACAAGATCACGGCTTTCATCGGCACTGGCAAGATCGTCGGCAAGGGCAAGGTTTCCGTGACCTCCGAAGACGGCAAGGTCGAGGAAATCGAAGCAAAGAACATCATCATTGCCACCGGTTCCGATGTCGCGGGCATTCCGGGCGTCAAGGTCGATATTGACGAAAAGGTCATCGTTTCCTCGACCGGCGCGCTTTCCTTTGACAAGGTTCCGGGCAGCCTGATCGTAGTTGGCGGCGGCGTGATCGGTCTGGAACTTGGTTCCGTCTGGGCACGTCTTGGTGCGAAGGTCACGGTCGTCGAATATCTCGACAAGGTGCTCGGCCCCATGGATGGCGAAGTGTCGAAGCAGTTCCAGCGCCTGCTCGAAAAGCAGGGCATTGCCTTCAAGCTCGGCGCCAAGGTTACAGGCGTCGAGAAAGTCGGCAAGGCCAATTCCGGGGGCGCGAAGGTGACGTTCGAACCGGTGAAGGGTGGCGCGGCTGAAACGCTTGAAGCCGATGCAGTTCTGATCGCAACCGGTCGTCGTCCTTATACGGACGGTCTTGGCCTTCAGGAAGCTGGCGTGAATGTTGATGATCGCGGCCGTGTTGCGATTGACGACCATTGGCGCACCAATGTCGAAGGCATCTATGCCATCGGCGATGTGGTGCAGGGTCCGATGCTGGCGCACAAGGCCGAAGACGAAGGTATTGCCGTTGCCGAAATCATCGCCGGTCAGGCCGGTCACGTGAATTTCGATGTCATTCCGAGCGTCGTCTACACGCAGCCGGAAGTGGCTTCGGTCGGCAAGACCGAAGAAGAACTGAAGGCCGCGGGTATCGAATACAAGGTCGGAAAATTCCCGTTCACGGCCAATGGTCGTGCACGTGCCATGCTCCACACCGACGGTTTCGTGAAGATCCTCGCCGACAAGGCGACGGACCGCGTTCTGGGTGCGCATATCCTCGGCTATAATGCCGGTGAAATGATCCACGAACTGGCGGTTCTGATGGAGTTCGGCGGCTCGTCGGAAGATCTGGCCCGCACCTGCCACGCCCACCCGACCATGTCGGAAGCCGTACGCGAATCCGCTCTGGCGACCTTCGCCAAGCCGATCCATATGTAATCGGCTGCAATCATATGATTGTAAAAGGCCCGCAGATGCGGGCCTTTTTTGATGCTTAATTCTGCGCTGGCGGGTTAGCCGGAGCTGGAGCCGGTGTTACAGGCTCGCTCTGCGTCGCGGGTGGCGGGGGAGCCGGAGCCGTGGTATCCGTTCCATTGCCGTTCCGATAGAAGAAGTAAGCGAGGATAATGATCGCTGCCAGAAGCACCGCGCCGAGCAGATAGCCGCTTCCGCCGCGTGAGGGCGGAGGTGGCGGCATTCCGGGTTGGCCAGACGGGTCCGACAGGCGCGGATCAGTCGTCGTGCGGGGATCACTGTTTCGCGGATCAAGGGGATCAACCATAACGGGTTCCTCCAGTGGTCCCTTCCATCATCAAGGTGACGGTTGGGAAGCAATAGTTGCCGGGTATCAGCGGTCATTCATGAGCCAATATGCGCTCCGACCACTCCTCTGCGTGTTGCCCTGCATTGCGATAACAAACCCGGTGTATATCAATGCAAAAAAGAGCGAATAGTTCCGAAATGGCTAATATAAGAAGGAAAATGGGATAATCGCTGTGTCAGGGCGACAGGCGAGGGTGCTGTTAACCCGAGCGAAACTGCGCATCGTTATGTATATTCAATCATTGAAGCGGTCTGGTGATCGGAATTATGTTCGATCAACTGGCTATTCGGGCTTTATCACTGTAAAGCACTGTTAAAGCGGATCGTTGCAAGCGATCAGAAACGACGCCGAAATTTGAGGAACGACTTAATGCCGTCGAAAGAAAACCTGAAAACCATCGAGCGCTTCGAAAAGCTCTCATCGCTTTTGCGCGATGAACAGTTCAAGCTTCTGGATGAAGCGGCCAGGGAAGAAGCGCTGCCGGGAAAATCCATACTGAGACAGATTGCCGAACTCGAACTCAATATCACCGCTATTGAAAACAGTATCACCGATCTGAAAGCCGGCTAGAAATATTCAGGCATATACTTCTATAGCGGGGTCACCCGATAGCCTTTTGCACGTAGCAATTCGATTATACCGTCCTTGCCCGGCAGATGCAGCGCACCGACAGCAATAAAGGTATTTCCCTTGTCGATGATCGGAACGGCACGATCCGCCATGACCTGATTGCGGTCGGAAATGAGATATTTCAGAAATAGCTCGTAGTCCTCTTCGGAAAGGCTGTCTGGAACGATCTTCCGGAGCGACGGCATGATTAAGCCAATCTCGCCCTTGAGGTAGAGCGCCGTCGTGGTCTCCATGGCATCCTCGACCTTGTCGCCATAGTCGACGGTAGCCACCAGATTGCGGAGATGGAAGTCAAGCGGCATCCGGTTCATCGCCACCAATTGTTCTGCAGCGCTTTCCAGCCCCAGGACATTGCGGCCCTCGGCCTGTGCATCGAGAGCCAGCCGTTCATCAAGCGATTTCCCGCCTTCGCTTTTGCGCTCCCTCTCGCATTTTGGAAGTGCGAGCAGGCTGGTCAGCACCCATGGCTTCATTTTCGCAACTGCGTCGAGAACGATACCGCGTTCCGCAAGCTTCTCCTCGATCTCCGCGCGTCGCTCGGGTGGAATATGCGACTTCAGGGTGCTGCCGTCAGTGAAGAGCAGCAGGTCGGGCTGTTCGAGCTTGAGACGCAGGAAAGCCTTCGGGTCTAGAATATCCGTTGTTTCGATGACGACAGTGCTTGCCGACCGATAGGCCTCGTCCGCAGCTTTCGGCAATGTCAGGACGCGCGGATCGGAAAGATGGATCGTGCCGAAGAGATAGGAAGGGGCGACGCCGTCTTTGTCGATCTTCCAGAGAAGTCCTCTGCGATTTGGTACAGCATCAGCTTCGCGCTGCAATTCCTTCCAGCTTGCCGGGTCTTTTGCCTCCAGCCCGTCGATGAGATTGACGCCGTGCACAGCGCAAACAGCAGGCGCATCGTCGGCGCGGGCGGAGGCGGTGCCTGCCAGACAGGCATAGAGAAGAACGAGAAACAGCTTTTTCATGAGGGTAATATAGGGGCGGTTTTTGCCGATGCCAGCGACTTTTCAAGCCGGTTAAGCCCGGGGATGTGCCTTGTCATAGACTTCCAGCAACCGCTCGGTATCCACGCCAGTATAGACCTGTGTGGTCGAGAGGCTTGCATGGCCAAGCAGTTCCTGGATCGTCCTGAGATCACCGCCTCGTCCCAGAAGGTGGGTAGCGAAGGAATGGCGCAGCGCATGCGGCGTCGCGCTGTCGGGCAGGCCGAGACCAGCACGCAGTTTCTGCATTTCGCGCTGGATGATCGCAGCATGTAGCACGCCGCCCTTGGCACCACGAAAAAGCGGCTTGTCGGCGGAAAGATCGAACGGACAAAGAGCCCGATATTGCGCAACGGCGCGATGCACGATGGGTAGCAACGGCACAAGGCGCGCTTTGTTGCCCTTGCCGGTGATGGTGATGGAAAGGGCCGTGCCGTCGGATAGTGCATCGCCCATCAGGCCGAGCGCTTCCGATATGCGCAGGCCGCAACCATAGAGCAAGGTCAGGACCGCGGCATTGCGCGCCGCGATCCATGGTTCCTCTGCCATTTGACCATCGGCTGCAACCACGCGCCGGGCATCTTCGGCGGTCAGCGGTTTCGGCAATGATTTCGGCTGGCGCGGCGCGCGCATGGCGCTTGCGCCTGCCGCATTGGCAAGACCGCGTTTTTCCAGATGGCGCAGAAGCGAGCGCACACCGGCAAGTCCGCGCCCCAGCGTGCGTGCGCCGACACCTTCATTGCGGCGGCTGGCCAGAAAGGAGCGCAGATCGGCAATCCGCAGATTGCCGACATCTTTCAGTGATGGCGGCTCTCCCAGATGTCCGGTCAGAAAATTGAGAAACTGGCGCGTGTCGCGCTCATAGGCTTCAAGCGTATTTTCCGACAGGCGGCGCGCATCTTTCAGCGTCTTCAGCCATTCTTCACGTGCCGCTGCAAGATCGGCGCGGGCAGGGATCAGAAATTCGCTGTTCGTCGTCATAATCAAGCCGGTCGTTCACTCTGGATGGAAGGGCAGTTTGCCAGCGATAGGTTACCGGCTGGTTGTCCGCGAGGCGAAAAGCACTATTCTTACGAATTGAGGTGAATTGAGGTGACGAAAGGGCTATGGAACGAAAAATAGTCTTAATCCAAGCAGCAGAAACAAGGTTGGCAATGCCGCGTCCAGAAAACCCGATCCAGCTCGCCGTCATCGGTGCCGCCCATGGCACGCGCGGCGAAGTGCGCGTGAAGACTTTTACCGGCGATCCGCTGGCGATCACGGAATATGGCCTGCTCTATGACGAACAGGGAAAGAGCTACGAGGTTCTGGAAGCCCGCCCTGCAAAGACTGTCGTGGTCGTGCGGTTCAAGGGCATCAATGACCGCAACGCCGCCGAGGCACTGAACGGAGTCGAACTTTTCATCGATCGTTCGCAACTGCCGGACGATGAACTGGATGAAGACGAGTTCTTCCAGACTGACCTGATCGGCCTGCTGGCGGTGGATGCCGAAGGCAAGACCTATGGCGTGGTGAGCGCCCTGTTCGATTTCGGCGGCGGTGACCTCATCGAACTCAGCGAAAAGGGCAAGCGCCCGATGCTTATTCCTTTCACGGAAGCAGCAGTACCGGAAATCGATCTGGACAAGGGCACTTTGCTGGTCGAGCCCTATGCCGCCGGATTGATCGCCGACGATGAGGACGAACGTCCGCAGAACGAAAAGAAAAAGCCGAAGAAGTCATGACCGAAGTTTCGAAGCCCGATGATGAGGCCAGCTTCTTTCATGCATCGGTGCTGACGCTTTATCCTGAAATGTTTCCCGGCCCTCTTGGCACTTCGCTTGCAGGCAAGGCGCTTGGCGAAGCCAAATGGCAGCTCGATGCGGTGCAGATTCGCGACTTTGCGGAAGGGCGGCACCGTATGGTGGACGATACGCCTTCTGGCGGCGGCGCTGGCATGGTGATGAAGCCGGACGTTATCGCCTGCGCACTGGATTCGGTTACCGACGGCCATCGCCCGATGCTGCTGATGAGCCCGCGCGGAAAGCCGCTGACGCAGAAGCGCGTGCGCGAACTGGCTGACGGACCGGGCGCGATCATTCTTTGCGGTCGTTTCGAAGGCGTGGACGAACGTGTCATCGAGGCGCGCAATCTCGAAGAAGTTTCGATCGGCGATTACATCCTGTCAGGCGGTGAAACGGCTGCAATCGTACTGCTCGATGCAATCGTGCGGCTTTTGCCAGGCGTAATGGGGAATCGCGAATCCGGCGAGACGGAAAGTTTTGAGACTGGGCTGCTTGAACATCCGCATTATACCCGTCCGCAGGTTTGGGAAGATCGGCCTATTCCCGAAATCCTGACCTCCGGTAATCACGGCGCCATCGATAAGTGGCGGCATGAGCAGGCCGAGCGGATCACGAGGGAAAGGCGTCCCGATCTTTGGGAAGCCTATTGCGAGGGTAAACGCAAATGAATCTGATCCAGCGGCTCGAAAGTCTGTCTCTCGCCCTGCTGGCATTGGGTGCCTATTGGGTCAGCGGTGCCAGCTGGTGGCTTTTCGCAATACTCATTCTGGCGCCCGATCTTTCGTTCTTCGGTTATGTGAAGGGGCCGCGCACTGGTGCGGTCGTCTATAATATCGCCCATAGCTGGATCGGCGTTGTGCTTCTTGCAGTGCTGGGCTGGGCGATGAACTGGCAGGTCTGTATCGCAATGGCACTGATCTGGGCGGTGCACATTGGTGTGGACCGCGCTTTGGGTTTCGGTCTCAAGTATGGATCAGGTTTTCAGGATACGCATCTTGGCCGGATTGGCCGGTAATACCAAAGTCCATCGAGTTTTACTCGATGGACTTTGGTTAAGCCCGAGCGGCGATCGAATTTTTTTCAAGGCGTGATGCGTTAGAGCATTTGCTGTTTTGATTGAATCATTGCAAATGCTCTATCTGTTTGTTTTTACGCATGTCTTTATCCCGAAACCGGTTCCCACTTTCGGGAGACATGCTCTAGTTTCTCAACGCCTTGGTATAAATGAAAAATGCCCGGCTTATGCCGGGCATTTTCGTTTCGTATAATCAGGCAGAATGCTGATGTGCGGGCTTGCGAAGTTCTGTCTGCGATCTGCGCAGTACAAAATAGACGCCGCCGCCGATACCTACGCCGAAGAACCAGCCATAGGTTGCCCACCATGCTGGCAGGATATTGGTGGCCATCGGCAGGACGGATGAGAACAGGGCACCGATAGCAAAAGCGATGAAAGCCTTGACGTGCCAACCGTTCTGGAACCGGAATTCACCGTTCTCCTGATAAAGATCAGCAACGTTCAACTGTCCGCGACGCAGCAGATAATAATCGACCATCATGATTCCGAAGATCGGGCCCATGGTGGAGCCGAGGAAATTGACGAAATGCGCTGCACCGGTTTCCCACGGCGCGAACGGATAGAGGACCAATGCGATCAGCGCTGCAATAACGCCGCCCCGCTTGAACGAGACTTTCTGCGGGAATGTGTTGGAGAAGTCGAAGGCCGCGGAAACGAAGTTTGCAACCACGTTGATGCCGAGCGTTGCGACGGTGAAAGTCAGTGCGGCAAGGAGTGCAAGGAACCAACTATCGAACTTTGCTGAAATCTGGTCCGGATGAAGCAGAACTTCGCCATAGACGGTGAAGGCCGCAGTGGTTGTGACGCCAGCGACCAGGCAGAAAGCCAGAAGATTGACGGGCAGGCCCCACAGATTGCCGCGCCGCAGGGCCGCTTCATCCTTGGCATAGCGCGAGAAGTCGCAGAAGTTCAGGTAAAGCGCTGCAAAATAGGTAATCCAGGTGGCTGCAACCGCAGCAAGGGCCGCAAAGGAGCCAGGCTCTCCCATAACGCCTGCATCACGCGTTTTCTCAAGGAGAACATCGCGCGGGATTTCACTGCCGAAGGAGAATGTACCGGCCTTGATGACCAGATAAACCGCCAGGAAAAGCATCATGATCCAGACTGCCGGACCGGCCCAGTCCTGAAACCGGCGGACGGTTTCCATGCCGCGCTGGATGATGAGAAGTTGCGCTGCCCAAACCAGAACATAGCAGATGACTTCGAGGGTGGAGTGGCCGAGAAGATGGCTGTTCTGGTGAAAGGACAACATGCTCTCGTTGCGGATAAGCAGCGCGACGAGAGCACCGGAGGCGGCAGCTGTCTGTGCGCCATACCAGAAACAGGCGACCACACCACGGACAAGTGCTGGAAAATTGGCTCCGAACGTCCCGAATGATGCCCGCGCCAGCACCGGGAAAGGCACGCCTGTTCGCACGCCGGCATTGCCCACCAGACTCATCAGGAAGAAGATGACCAGTGATCCTGCGCCGATCGCTATAATAAAGTTCAGGAAGCTGCCGCACAGAAGAAACAGGCTTGCGGCAAGATAATAACCCCAGAGGCTGTGAACATCCGACGTCCAGACATTGAAAATGCTGAAGGCGCCCCATTTGCGTTCTTCGGCTGGTGCCAGATCCTCATTATATAAAGAGGGTGATGGATTTTTGATTGTCATGCTGTCCCCATTTTAGTAACAACTTTCAAAGTTGTTTACGATTTAAGATTTTATTGTTGACGATAACTCTGGCACAGTCCTGTGCCGCTGGCTACGAAAATTTCTGACAGGGCGTGACAAATCCTCCTTGATGCTGTATGTGCCTGCCAGTTCGGGGAAACTCGACATGTAATATCTCGTTCGGGCAAAGCCCGAGACGTCCGTAAACCAATAAATAGTGTACCGCTCCTGCCTGAAATTGAAGGCATAGCCGCAGGGCCAAGGATTGCTTGGCGGCAAGCGTAGAGCGCTCTGACTGTTTGAGAAGAATTCAGAAGGAGTCAGACGATGACCGATATCATTCGTCAGCTTGAAGCCGAACAGGCAGCAAAGATTGAAGAAAAGCGCAAGCTTCCAGATTTCCAGCCGGGCGACACGGTTCGCGTTCAGGTTCGCGTTACCGAAGGTACGCGTACCCGCGTGCAGGCCTATGAAGGCGTCTGCATTGCCCGTTCCGGCGCTGGTCTCAACGAAAACTTCACCGTTCGCAAGATTTCGTACGGCGAAGGTGTAGAGCGCGTATTCCCGGTTTACTCGCCGATCGTCGAAGGCGTTGAACTCGTTCGCCGCGGCAAGGTTCGTCGCGCGAAGCTTTACTACCTGCGTGGCCTTACCGGTAAGGCTGCCCGTATTGCTGAAAAGAAAGACAACCGTACCAAGGCCGAGCGCGAAGCCGACAAGGCTGCCGCTGCCAAGGCCGAAGCCGCCAAGGCTGCTGCTGAATAAGCTTCACAGCAATCTGTTTGAAAAAGGCGGCCTCGGGTCGCCTTTTTTATTTGCCAAACGCGACGGGCTGCGTAACATATCGCATAATTCTGCCCATATCTCGCAAGATTGTTACTGCGACACCCTGTTGCGGTTTCAGTTTCTTGACGAACCGTGATGGCGGGTGCATATGACAGCCAAAGTTAAGAACTATTCAAAGGACCTCTCGCAATGAGCGCGCCGCGTACACTTTACGACAAGATCTGGGACGACCATGTAGTGGATCAGCAGGAAGACGGAACCTGCCTCCTTTATATTGATCGCCATCTTGTGCACGAAGTGACGAGTCCGCAGGCTTTTGAAGGCCTGCGCATGGCTGGCCGCAAGGTGCGTCATCCTGAAAAGACGCTGGCCGTGGTCGATCACAATGTGCCGACTTCACCGGACCGCATCAACGGCATCAAGAACGAGGAAAGCCGCATTCAGGTTGAGGCTCTGGCCAAGAATGCCGCGGATTTCAACGTTGAATATTATTCCGAGCGTGATCGCCGTCAGGGTGTCGTGCATATCGTCGGACCGGAGCAGGGCTTCACCCTGCCGGGCATGACCATTGTTTGCGGTGACAGCCACACCTCCACGCATGGCGCATTCGGTTCACTGGCGCATGGTATCGGCACCTCCGAGGTGGAACATGTTCTGGCAACCCAGACCCTGATCCAGAAGAAGGCCAAGAACATGCTGGTGCGTGTTGAGGGCGAACTGGCTCCCGGCGTCACCGCCAAGGACATCACGCTCGCCATCATCGGTGAAATCGGCACCGCCGGCGGCACCGGCTATGTGATCGAATATGCAGGCAACGCCATTCGTTCGCTGTCCATGGAAGGCCGCATGACGGTCTGCAACATGTCGATTGAAGGCGGCGCTCGCGCAGGCCTGATCGCACCGGACGAAACGACTTTCGCTTATGTGCAGGGCAAGCCTCGTGCACCGAAGGGTGAAGCACTGGAGCAGGCGATTTCCTACTGGAAGACGCTGCATTCGGATGAAGGTGCGCATTTCGATAAGATCGTCGAACTCGACGCCGCCAAGATTTCGCCGGTTGTTTCCTGGGGCTCCTCGCCGGAAGACGTGGTCTTCGTCACCGACATCGTTCCGAATCCGGACGAGATCAAGGACGAGACCAAGCGTGCATCGAAGTGGCGTGCTCTCGATTACATGGGCCTGAAGCCGGGCACCAAGATGACCGACATCAAGATCGACCGCGTCTTCATCGGCTCCTGTACCAATGGCCGTATCGAAGATCTGCGCGACGCTGCGCGTATGGCCGAAGGCAAGAAGGTTGCTGCTGGCGTAAACGCCATGATCGTGCCGGGCTCAGGTCTGGTGAAGGAGCAGGCGGAAGCCGAAGGCCTCGACAAGATCTTCATCGAAGCCGGTTTTGACTGGCGTGAGCCTGGCTGCTCCATGTGCCTTGCCATGAATGACGACCGCCTGAAGCCGGGTGAACGTTGCGCTTCGACCTCGAACCGTAACTTCGAAGGCCGTCAGGGTTTCAAGGGCCGCACGCATCTTGTATCGCCAGCCATGGCTGCCGCGGCTGCCATTGCCGGACATTTCGTCGACATTCGCGAGTGGAACTAAAGTTTCCCACCACATGAGGTGTTTTTAAAGCGCTTCTGGAAAGATCAAACCGCCGGCTCATCCCGGCGGTTTTTCTTTGGCTGTATATTAGCAGCTTTTTCACGCTTTGATTGTAAGGAGGAATGGGGTGGCTGGCGTCTGAAAGCCTTTGACAGCCAGCACGGGGAAGAGCATCGATGAATGGAGCCGACTTTATCCTCCTGATCAACATGACCGTTTCCGGTCTGTTTGCTTTCGCATTTCTCGGCATTGCCGTCTATGCGCGGGATAATGCGGCCGCGCCTATCTTCGCCTTCGGTTTTATTTTCGCAATGCTCTATTTCCTGACAGAGCTTGCCATGCCTTCCATTCCCAATCCCCGCCTCGGCTATATGCTCGCCTTTTCGACCTATTACCTGACATTGTCCTGTCTGGTCGTCGGTCTGGCGCGAATGTATGCCCGACCGGTGCCATGGATTGCGCTCGGTCTGCTGACAATTGTGTCGCTTGCCGTGGTCTACGGCATATATGACATTGCCCGCAGCCAGATGATCGGCATGGTGCTTTATCAGGCACCTTATTTCCTCGTCCTGCTGCTTGCGGTTTGGCTGATCCTGCGGGTGGATCGCAACGGTATCGATACGCTGATGGCGGTGCTGTTCGGCTTTAGTGCAGTCCATTTTCTGTTCAAGCCGGTCATTGCGATGCTGTCGGGAGGGACGGGAGCTGAACCCAGAGACTATATCGATACGACCTATGCGATGTTCTCGCAGTCGATCGGTGCCGCTCTTTCTGTTGCGGGTGGACTGCTTCTGCTCCTGAGCCTGATGCGGGAGCTGATTGCCAATATGCTGATCCGCTCCGAAACCGACCAGCTATCGGCGCTGCTCAACCGGCGCGGCTTCGAGTTTCGCGCCGAAGCCGCAATCGAAAAATCGAAACGCATGCGGCAGGCCCTGTCACTTGTTCTGTGCGACATCGACCACTTCAAGGTAATCAATGATACGCATGGTCATGCGCTGGGAGATCGCGTCATCGCGGCTTTCTCTGCCGAGTTGCGCAAGGCAGCGAATGCCAAGGGCGGGATTGCCGCGCGTATAGGCGGCGAGGAATTCGCCATCATTCTGCCGGGCAACACGATCCAGTCCGCATGGCGATTTGCGGACAAGACTCGGCTTGTCTGCCGCGATGTCCATATTTCCGGCAGGAATGGCGGGATTGAATTTACCGCGAGCTTTGGCATCGCGGAAATGGAATTCGACGATGTGTTCTCTGACCTCTACAAGCGGGCCGACGGAGCGCTTTATGAAGCGAAGAAGGGCGGGCGCAACTGCGTCCGCAGTGCCCTGCCGATATTGGTGGACGAAAACATCGTGGAATTCCGCTCAAAGGCCGGGCGTTGAACGAATTCTAATGATAGCCGCAGCCCGCATGGTCGAGAACCGGTGTTTCCCCGCGGTCAATTCCATACATGAAAGAGCGCCCGCGCAGCACGACTGCGCTTTCGCAATTGCTGTTGGGCTTGGCGACGATATAGGCAACTGCGTGATCCCGTGGCGCGGTAATCACCTTCATGCGTTGCGGCGAAGGCAAAAATGACTTCTGTGCTGCGCCGACCCGGATGATTCTGGCGCCATTATCCGGCATCTGGATGACAAGATTGCCCGATGCGTCGACGGTGCGCGCAGCTTCCTGGGCAAGCGCGGGACCGGCCAGCGCAAGAACGCCGACGACTACGAAACCAAGCATCATCCGTTTGCGGTTTGTCATCGTTGATCGAGCCTTATCACGCATGATCCCAAAGAGAATGAGGACTATCTTAACTCTTTCTTTACCTTTGTCATCCGTGCTGGCTAAAATCGAACCGGTCTTCCCGTGCGCTACTGCTTCGCAGGTCGCAGGCGGAAGAACTGGAAACGCCAAGGAACGTCCAATGACCAAAGATCATGCCGTCGATATTGCGCTCCTCCATCTGCGTGATGCTCACGAATTCGCGCCGTTGCTGGCAAGCTATGCGCAGGCGCTGAAGCGCGGCGCTCCACGCCGTCCCGACGATTTTTATGCCGAGCACCTGCTTCAGGATCGCGCTGCTGAAACGCTGGGGGCCAGGGTTGACGGAAATCTGGTCGGCTTCGTGATCTTCTATGATCTGCCCGAACCCGTGACGGGCCTGCGTGCGGGACAGGTGGACCATATCTATGTGCATCACGATCATCGTGGAAAGGGCATCGCCAAAGCGCTGATCGACGTGCTGGCCGACAAGGCCGAGGAGCGCAGCTGGTCCAAGCTGGTGCTCAACGCGCCGCGCGTGCCGGAAGATGGTCGCAAGCTCTATGAACAGATCGCCACGGCTGCCGACTGGTCGAGCTATGTGATTCGATTCGGCAATTAATCGATTTCTCAAAAGTTGATGAAATTACACATGTTTTTGCCGGTTGCGGCGTTCAATCGTTTGAATGCCGCAATCACGCGAATGTGTCGCCCAGGTGCGACCAATTGTTAGTCTTTTCGTGAAAAAGCTTCTTTGACGTGATGGTAAAAGCGCAGTAGAAAGCGCCACATAGGGCCGTACGCCACGGCCCTGCCATATTTTATTGGGTCGTACCGGCGCGGGATCGTAAAGTCCGGTTCCCTGCGCTTTGGACGACGTCGAACGAGGGTTCGGGAGAACCCGCCATCTGGCTGCTTCGCTGATCTTCGTCTGCGGGGTGTGGCCGGAGAGAAACGTCAGGGAAGCCTACAGAGCCATGACACAACCGACTGTAACGCGCCAGCGTCCTTTGTCGCCGCACCTGTCAATCTACAAGCCGGTCATTACGATGACGATGTCCATCGTTCATCGCATCACAGGCGGCGCACTTTACTTCGGCACAATTTTGCTGGCGGCCTGGCTGATTTCGGCTGCAGTCAGCGAAGAGTGCTTCAATTTCGTCAATGCATTGTTCTCGTCCTGGATCGGTCGCCTGATCCTGTTCGGCTATACCTGGGCACTTCTGCACCATCTGGCTGGTGGCGTTCGTCATCTGATCTGGGATACGGGCGCTGGTCTTGAAAAGCACACAGCTTCGAAGATCGCCTGGGCGACCGTCGTTTTCTCCGTCATCGCCACGATCCTCGTCTGGGTCGTTGCCTATTCGGTGCGCTAAGGGGAGCTGGTTTCATGAACGGTATGAATAATGACATGCGTACCCCGCTCGGCAAGGTCCGGGGTCTGGGGTCGGCCAAGGAAGGCACCGGTCATTTCTGGTATCAGCGCCTGAGCGCCGTCGCTCTTGTGCCGCTGGTCATGTTTTTCATCGGTCTGGTTATTTCGCTCAATGGCGCAAGCTATGCGGAAGTCCGGGCTGCCCTGTCGCATCCCTTCACGGCCATCGTGATGGCGCTGTTCGTTCTGACCGGCGTCTATCACATGCGTCTGGGTATGCAGGTCATTATTGAAGATTATGCGCATAGCGAAGGCATGAAGGTCGTGCTGGTGATGCTGAACACCTTCTTTACGGCGGTGGTCGGCTTTGCCTGCATCTTTGCGATCATCAAGCTGAGCTTCGGAGGTTGATAGCCCGATGGCTAGTGCAGTAAACAACGCGGCTGACGCCGCTGTGGCAAGCAAATATACCTATGTCGATCACAAGTTCGACGTGGTGGTGGTTGGAGCCGGTGGCGCAGGCTTGCGCGCAACGCTCGGTATGGCCGAGCAGGGCCTGAAGACGGCCTGTATCACCAAGGTTTTCCCAACCCGTTCGCACACGGTTGCCGCACAGGGCGGCATTGCAGCTTCGCTCAAGAATATGGGCCCGGATAGCTGGCAGTGGCATATGTACGATACTGTCAAGGGATCGGACTGGCTCGGCGACACCGATGCGATGGAATATCTGGCGCGTGAAGCGCCTGCCGCTGTCTACGAACTGGAACACTACGGTGTGCCTTTCTCGCGTACGGAAGAAGGAAAGATCTATCAGCGCCCGTTCGGCGGTCACATGCAGAATTTCGGCGACGGTCCTCCGGTTCAGCGCACCTGCGCTGCTGCCGACCGTACCGGCCACGCGATCCTGCATACGCTCTATGGCCAGTCGCTCAAGAACAATGCGCAGTTCTTCATCGAATATTTCGCGCTTGATCTCATCATGACTGACGGTGTCTGCACCGGCGTCGTGGCGTGGAACCTCGATGATGGCACCATCCATCGCTTCTCCGCCAAGATGGTGGTTCTGGCGACGGGCGGTTATGGCCGTGCCTATTTCTCGGCAACCTCTGCCCATACCTGCACCGGCGACGGTGGTGGCATGGTTGCACGTGCCGGCCTGCCGCTGCAGGACATGGAATTCGTGCAGTTCCATCCGACCGGTATTTACGGCGCTGGCTGCCTGATTACTGAAGGCGCACGCGGTGAAGGCGGCTATCTGGTCAATTCTGAAGGCGAGCGCTTCATGGAGCGCTATGCGCCTTCGGCCAAGGACCTCGCCTCGCGTGACGTTGTCTCGCGCTGCATGACCATGGAAATCCGTGCTGGCCGTGGCGTCGGCAAGGCCAAGGATCACATCTTCCTGCATCTCGACCATCTCGATCCGGCTGTTCTGCATGAACGCCTGCCGGGCATTTCGGAATCGGCCAAGATTTTTGCGGGCGTTGACGTGACCAAGGAGCCGATCCCGGTTCTGCCGACCGTTCACTACAATATGGGCGGTATTCCGACCAACTATTGGGGCGAAGTGCTGAACCCGACTGAAGCCGATCCGGACCGCGTACAGCCCGGCCTGATGGCTGTCGGCGAAGCGGGTTGCGCTTCGGTGCATGGTGCAAACCGTCTCGGCTCCAACTCGCTGATCGATCTGGTCGTGTTCGGCCGCGCGGCTGCAATCCGCGCCGGTCAGGTCATCGACCGCAAGTCGAAGATCCCGGACCTGGACCTCGCTGCCTGTGACAAAATCATGGAACGCTTCGATCGTCTGCGTTTTGCCAACGGCTCCCAGCCAACCGCAGAACTGCGCGAGAAGATGCAGCGCACCATGCAGGAAGATGCCGCTGTGTTCCGCACATCGGAATCGCTCAAGCAGGGCGTCGAGCGCATGGAAAAGCTCTGGCACGAACTGCCGGACATCAAGGTCACTGACCGTTCAATGATCTGGAATTCCGATCTCGTTGAAACGCTTGAGCTGGAAAACCTGATGGCCAATGCGCTGACGACGGTTGTTTCCGCCGAAGCGCGGCAGGAAAGCCGCGGCGCTCATGCGCATGAGGATTTTCCGGATCGCAACGATGCCGTGTGGCGCAAGCACACCCTGTCCTGGCTATCGCCGGATGGCAAGGTCAAGCTTGACTACCGCCCTGTCCACCTCGATCCGTTGACGACGGAAGAGGAAGGCGGCATCAGCCTCGCCAAGATTGCGCCGAAGAAGCGCGTTTACTAATCAAGGGAAAGAGCAATGGTTGAACTCGCACTTCCCAAGAATTCGCGCCCGCAAGAGGGCAAGACCTGGCCGCGCCCCGACGGTGCGAAGCGGGTCACCGAATTCCGCATCTATCGCTGGTCGCCGGATGACGACGCCAATCCAAGCATCGACACTTATTATGTCGACCGCGACGATTGCGGTCCGATGGTTCTGGATGGTCTGCTCTATATCAAGAACAAGATCGACCCGACGCTGACGCTGCGCCGTTCATGCCGTGAAGGTATTTGCGGTTCCTGCGCCATGAATATCGACGGCGCAAACACGCTTGCCTGCACCAAGGGCATGGACGACATCAAGGGCGCCATCAAGGTTTATCCGCTGCCGCATATGCCGGTGGTGAAGGACCTTGTGCCGGACCTCACCAATTTCTACGCTCAGCATCGTTCCATTGAGCCTTGGCTCAAGACGGTTTCGCCGGAGCCGCAGAAGGAGTGGCTGCAGAGCCATGAGGACCGTCAGAAACTCGATGGTCTCTACGAGTGCATTCTGTGCGCCTGCTGCTCGACGTCGTGCCCGAGCTACTGGTGGAACGGCGACCGTTATCTCGGCCCTGCCGTGCTGCTTCAGGCCTATCGCTGGCTGATCGATAGCCGCGACGAAGCCAAGGGCGAACGCCTCGATAATCTCGAGGACCCGTTCCGGCTCTATCGCTGCCACACGATCATGAATTGCGCGCAGACCTGCCCGAAGGGCTTGAACCCTGCCAAGGCGATTGCCGAAATCAAGAAGATGATGGTCGAGCGCCGCGTGTAATTGCGTCATCCTTATCGGTTTGAATGCGGGGAAGGTGCAAACCTTCCCCTTTTTCTTGATGTGAGCTCTGGTTGCCATCGCAGAAGGCTTGATCTTTGTAGCTGCGCCGATATCTCATTGGAGAATATATCCATCGGAGACAGGGCAATCATGCTCGATCATATCGGTTTCAACATTTCCAGCATGCCCAAATCGCGGGGTTTCTATGATGCGGCATTGGCACCGCTGGGCATTTCCCGTGCCATGGAGTTCGGCGACTGGGTGGGATACGGGCGCAACGGCAAGCCGGAATTCTGGATCGGCAAGCAGAAAGGCGCGAAACTGGAGGGCGTGCTTCACGTCGCTTTCTCGGCTGGAACCCGCTCCGAGGTCGACCGCTTTTATGAAGCGGCCATTGCCGCCGGTGGCGCCGACAACGGCAAGCCAGGCCTTCGGCCCGACTATCACCCCGATTATTACGCTGCCTTTGTGACCGACCCGGATGGGCACAATATCGAAGCAGTCTGCCACCTGCCCGAATAAAAAGCGGGCTTGCGCCCGCTCATCATTTCCGTGTCTTGAACTCGCTCAGACCAGCTTTGCATCCAGCGTAACCTCGATGGCACCCAGTGCTTTCGAGAGAGGACAGGACTGCTTGGCCTTGTTGGCGAGAGCCTCAAAATCTTCGACCGAGATGCCTGGAATAGTCGCGTTGAGTGTCAGCGCACTGCGGCTGATCTCAAAGCCGCCGCCAGCGGCGGGGCCGACAGTAACTGCTGCCGTTGCTTCCAGTTTTTCCGGAGGTGTTCCGTGTTCCGTCAGGAGTGCGGAAAGCTGCATGGCAAAGCAGCCAGCATGGGCAGCGCCCAGAAGTTCTTCCGGATTGGTGCCGGAGCGACCGCTTTCGTCCTGAAAACGAGCTTTGAAATCATAAGGCAGGTTCTTCAGCGCACCGCTTTGCGTGTTGAGGGTGCCTTTGCCCTCCTTCAGCGTGCCTTGCCAGATGGCGGTTGCTTTTCTGTCCATGGGAAGCTCTCCTCTCGGTTGGGATTTCCGCTACCGATATAGGGCGCCTGACCACGGCTTCCAGCAATCACGCTGAACTAGATGGACTGTCCTTTCAACAGACGCGGCGTATCGCCCGAAAGACCGGCGGCCTGCTTGATGAAGAAGGATTTCAGTGTCGGCACCCGGTCGACGAGCCCCAGACCAATATCGCGGATCGAGCGGATCGCCGGATTGTCATTGGAAAAAAGCTTGGTCAGGATATCTGTCGTCACGCCCATCTGCACGGTGTCGAAGCGACGCCAGGACTGGTAGCGCTCCAGGGCGGCAAACGAACCGATGTCGAGGCCGAGGCGGTCTGTTTCGACCACGACTTCGGCAATTGCGGCGGCATCTCGGAAGCCGAGATTGAGGCCCTGACCGGCAATCGGGTGGATACGGTGCGCCGCATCGCCCACCAGCACGAAACGTGGTTTCACGAATTCGCGCGCCAGCGTCAGGCCGAGCGGGAAGGCGCGGCGCGGTCCTTCGACATGCAGGGCACCGAGACGATGACCGAAGCGCTGTTCTAGTTCCGCTTCGAATACGAAGTCGTCTTCGCGGATGAGGCGTTCGGCATCCGATGTGCGCTCGGTCCAGACGAGGGAGCTGCGATTGCCCTTCAACGGAAGGATCGCAAATGGACCTGCTGGCAAAAAGTGTTCGTCCGCCCGGCCGCCATGCGGCAGTTCATGGGCGACATTGCACACGATGCCGGACTGGCCGTAGTCCCAGTTGACCGTCTTGATGCCAGCCAGATCGCGCAGGCGGGAGCGCGCGCCATCGGCAGCGATCAGCAGGCGTGTTTCAAGCGCGTCTCCATTGGAAAGAGTGACCGTCACACCTTCTGGGAGATTGTTGAAATTCTCTACGCTGGTGGCTTCAAGGAAGACGATTCCGAGCGCTTCAGCCTTACTGTGGAGGGCGGTGTTGAGGACACGGTTTTCAACCATATGGGCAAAGGGTTCGCCGGGTTCGACTTCACCTTCGAAAGTGAGAAACACCGGGCGCACGGGATCGGAAGTACGCGAATCGGTGATGACCATTTCCGTGATGGGCTGGGCTTCGGGGAGTATTTCCTGCCAGCAGCCGAGCTGGTCCAGCATACGCGATGCAGCAGCGGCAATCGAGGAGGCACGCGGGTCGTTCTTCCAGGCACCAGCCGGTGCACCGTCGATCACGGTGACGGAAAGGTGCGGCGCCGCCGATTTGATCGCAACCGCCGTAACGAGCCCGACATAGCCACCGCCTGCAATCACCACATCGTTATTGCGTGGAACTTCCGCATTTTTCTGGCCAGCCATTGTCGTTCCTTTCCAGAATCCGTCTTTCGCGCAGTGTTTTGGCATATATCGTCGCGTATGAAACCCGATATTTTGCCGCGCCGCCTGTTCTGGCCCAAACCGCAGCCCAATCAATGGCGCGGGAATGTGTTTCCTTTGGCCTGCCCGGTTCTTGACAGGTATGGACGCGCAGGCTCAAACATGCCTCTCGAACTTTGTAAAGCATATATGGTTGCGAGAGGCAGGCTGTCCATGTCTGATGAAGAAAAGTCCGGGATCGAGCAGACGGCGGCAATGCGTGAGCTTCTTTCCATCCTCGATCTGGAAACGCTTGAGGTGGACCTGTTCCGCGGCAACAGCCCGCAGGTTGGCTGGCAACGGGTTTTCGGCGGGCAGGTGATCGGGCAGGCGCTGATCGCTGCGCAGCGCACGATTGAGCCAGAACGGTACGTCCATTCCCTGCATGCCTATTTCGTGCGGCCCGGCGACCCGGCGATCCCGATTGTCTATGAGGTGGATCGCATTCGCGACGGGTCTAGCTTCAGCACACGGCGCGTTCTGGCAAAGCAGCATGGCAAGGCTATTTTCTCCCTTTCGGCCTCGTTTCAGGTGGATGAGGGCGGGCTCGACCATCAGATGCGGATGCCCGAAGGGCTGCCGCAGCCGGAGCAACTGGTCGGCGACCATGACATCAAGGAAAAATATCTGGATATGGCGCCGCCCGGCGTCCGCAAATATTGGGAAAGGGAACGCCCAATCGAGATCAAGCCGGTCTCACTCACCCATTATTTCTCGCGGGAAAAGCTGGAGCCGGTGCAGCATGTCTGGGTGCGCGCAAGGGGGCTCGTCCCGGATGATCGCGCATTGCAGGCCGCCATTCTCGCCTATCTTTCCGACATGACGCTGCTCGATACTTCGCTTCATCCGCATGGCCGTTTCATTTTCGACCGCGACATGCAGGTTGCGAGCCTCGACCACGCCATGTGGTTTCATCGTCCGTGCAGGCTTGATGACTGGCTGCTCTACACGCAGGATACGCCAAGTGCCTCCGGCGCGCGCGGTTTTAACCGAGGCGCGCTTTATACGCGCGACGGCGTGCTGATTGCATCGGTCGCGCAGGAAGGATTGATCCGCGTCCACGATGAAAAGAAATGATTATTTTTTAATCGCAGGTTAGTATGTCGATTAAAAATTAGGCACTTCTCTGCTGGTTGGCGGAATGCCCATGGTGCAAAACCTGAACCGAATGAATCACTTAAGGGGTTATTCGGTTCGAAATTGTAGCGGCATCATCTCGTCGATGGCCCGGAATTTCCGCAACCGGCGCACCGAATATCAGAAAATTTGCAGTTAATTTGCCAGTCGGGGCCAACTGGCACGATTTTTGTTTCTCTCTGTTTGAACCGGTCTTTCCAGCGCAGCCGCGTTTGAAGCCGCCCTTCGACGGAGATATTCGATGCTCATAACAGGAAGAAACAAGCAAACGGCCCTTCTGGCTACCCTGCCTGCGCTCGTCGCCATGGCCGGGACGGCAATGGCACAGGACGCCGCACCGACACCAACCCTCGATACGGGCGATACGGCATGGATGCTGACTTCAACCGCGCTTGTGTTGATGATGACCATACCCGGTCTCGCATTGTTCTATGGTGGCATGGTGCGCAAGAAGAACGTGCTGTCCACGGTAATGCAGAGCTTTGCAATCACCTGTCTCATGTCCATTCTGTGGATGGTTGCAGGCTATTCGCTCGCCTTCACCGATGGCGGATCGCTCAATTCTTATATAGGCGGGCTTTCCAAGGCCTTCTTCTCCGGCGTCACGATGGAATCACTAACGGGAACCATCCCCGAATATGTGTTCATCACCTTCCAGATGACTTTCGCCGTCATCACGCCCGCACTCATCGCCGGTTCGTTTGCCGAGCGCATGAAGTTTTCCTCCATGCTGGTCTTCCTGACCCTGTGGCTGTTTATCGTCTACATCCCGGTCGCGCATTGGGTCTGGGGTGGCGGCTTCATGGCGTCGGATGGCGTGCTCGATTTTGCTGGCGGTACAGTGGTTCATATCAATGCTGGTGTCGCCGGTCTGGTTGCGGCCCTTATCATCGGCAAGCGTGACGGATACGGCCACACCAACATGGCGCCGCACAATCTCGTGCTGTCGGTCATCGGCGCTGCCCTTCTGTGGGTTGGCTGGTTCGGCTTCAACGCCGGTTCTGCCGCCGGTGCCAATGCGCTCGCTGGCGTCGCCATGCTCAACACGCAGGTTGCGACCGCCGGTGCGGCTCTGGCCTGGATGTTCGTGGAATGGGCGATTGCAGGCAAGCCAAGCGTACTCGGCATCATTTCTGGCGCCGTTGCGGGCCTTGTCGCCGTTACGCCTGCCGCCGGTTTCGTCAACCCTATGGGTGCGCTCATCATCGGCATCGTCGCCGGTGTGGTCTGCTATGTGGCGGCCGTGAAGATCAAGCATGCACTCGGTTATGACGATTCGCTCGATGCGTTTGGCGTCCATGGTGTCGGCGGCTTCGTCGGTGCGGTGCTGACCGGTCTCTTCGCCGATGCGGCGATCAACCCGGCCAGCGAAGGTGCAACCATCGGCAAGCAGTTCTTCGGCGCTGTCATCACGATTGTCTATACGGCGATTGCTACCGCGATCATTCTCTACGTGGTCAAGGCTGTCATGGGCCTGCGCCCCAGCAAGCAGGCCGAGATCGAAGGCCTCGACATCGCTTTGCACGGCGAATCCGTTCAATAGAGCGGGATTGTCTCAAGAGGAAAAAGGCGCGGAAACCGCGCCTTTTTCATTTCATCAACGGATTTGTTTGCGACCCCTTGCATGGTTAATGAGGAATTAACCATCCAGCGATTAGGATCGGACCGATTCAATGTGCCCGGAGCATTTCCGCTCAGGGCCCAGCAAATATTTTCGGTTCGGGACAGGCTATATGCGGCAAGGATATTCGCCCTCATACCCGCTGCGTGACGAGCGGATTACGGAAGACAGGCTGAAACTGGCCAATCTCTTCCGCAGGCAGTTCTATATCCTGTTCGGATTGGGCCTTCTGGCGCTCACGGGCATGGCTGTTGGCGCATTGGCGACATGGAATGTTGCCGATCCGAGCTTCAGTCATGCGACCGACAATCCGGTAACGAATGCGCTTGGCTATCCCGGCGCAGTTTTCTCCGACATTGCCATGCAGTTTTTCGGTCTGGCGAGTGTTCCCGCTCTGCTTCCGCTTGCCGTGTGGTCGCTTCTGATGATGACGCGCGGCGGCATCGGACGCATAGCCAAACGCAGTTTCGCATGGCTTGCCGCAGCACTCCTGTTCGCAGCCATCGCCAGTTGCTTCGCCGTACCCGAAAGCTGGCCGATGCCGATCGGTCTCGGTGGCGTCTTCGGTGACATGATTCTGAAGTTTCCGGGCCTTTTCCTCGGCAGTTTCCCGCAAGGAGCCATCGCCTCGGGCATTGCGCTTATCCTTGCAGTCCCGGCTTTCTGGCTCTGCCTTTTCGCCAGCGGTATCATTGGGCGCGGTGCGGGGATCGTCAATCCTGCGCAGCCTTCAGCTCGGCGTGGTGCGGAGGACGATGATTTCGCGGCAAATGACGAGGATGATGAAGCATCAGCCGGTGGCGGTTTCCAGCTTATGGGCGCACTCACCCATCTGGCACTGACCACGACCGCTAACTTCAAGCGCCTGACCGGGCTTGGCCGACGTCGCCCGCGTGCGGAAGATTTCGACGATATGCGCGTCGTGCGCCGCAATGCCGAAACACGCAATGCGCCGCGCCGTGAACCCGGTTTCGGTGCGCCTGCCGCTGCCGATGACGAACCGCCTTTCGATATGGACGATATGGATGACGGCGCGCCGCTCGTCGGTCAGGAATGGCACGATGCGCCGCCGCCGCGGAGCCGCAAGGCCCGCGTGGAGCAGGCCGCCCCGTCCCCGAAACCTGGTCCACGCGCCCAGCGCGAGGCACAGCCATCCTTCCTCAAGGACAACGGCGTTTTCGAAATGCCATCACTGCATTTCCTTGCCGAGCCAAAGCTTGTCCAGCGCGACCCTGCGCTTTCCAAGGATGCGCTGGAACAGAACGCCCGTTTGCTGGAAGGTGTTCTGGAAGATTTCGGTGTGCGTGGTGAAATCATCAATGTGAAGCCTGGCCCGGTCGTCACGCTTTACGAACTGGAACCTGCGCCGGGTATCAAGTCATCACGCGTCATCGGCCTTGCCGACGATATCGCCCGCTCGATGAGCGCGATTGCGGCACGCGTGGCCGTCATTCCGGGCCGCAATGCCATCGGCATCGAACTGCCGAACCCGAAGCGTGAAATGGTTTATCTGCGCGAAATGCTGGCAAGCCGCGACTTCGAACAGTCCAAGGCGAAACTGGCGCTTGCGCTTGGCAAGACCATCAATGGTGAGCCGGTCATCGCCGATATTGCGAAGATGCCGCACGTGCTCGTTGCCGGTACGACCGGTTCGGGCAAGTCAGTGGCGATCAATACGATGATCCTGTCGCTGCTCTATCGCATGACACCGCAGGAATGCCGCCTGATCATGATCGATCCAAAGATGCTGGAACTCTCCGTCTATGACGGTATTCCGCATCTGCTGACGCCCGTTGTGACCGATCCGAAGAAAGCTGTCGTTGCGCTCAAATGGACCGTGCGCGAAATGGAAGACCGCTATCGCAAGATGTCGAAGGTCGGCGTTCGCAATATTGACGGTTTCAATCAGCGCGTCGGCCTTGCGCAGAAGAAGGGCGAGCCGATTGCCCGCACCGTGCAGACCGGCTTTGACCGCAATACCGGCGAGGCGATCTACGAGACGGAAGAACTCGATCTGGAGCCGATGCCGTATATCGTCGTGATTATCGACGAAATGGCTGATCTGATGATGGTCGCTGGCAAGGATATCGAAGGTGCCGTGCAGCGTCTTGCGCAGATGGCCCGTGCGGCGGGAATCCACGTCATCATGGCGACGCAGCGCCCGTCGGTCGATGTCATCACCGGCACGATCAAGGCCAATTTCCCGACCCGTATTTCCTTCCAGGTGACGTCGAAAATCGACAGCCGCACCATTCTGGGCGAGCAGGGTGCCGAACAGCTTCTCGGTCAGGGCGATATGCTCTTCATGGCTGGCGGCGGTCGTATCCAGCGCGTGCACGGACCATTCGTCGGCGACGACGAGGTGGAACGCATTGTGCAGCATCTGAAGCTTCAGGGCGTGCCGGAATATCTCGATGCCATCACCGAGGATGAAGAAGACGACGAAGGCGGCAGCGGTCCGGCTGGTACTGGCAATCTGGAAGATTCCGACGATCCTTACGATCAGGCCGTTGCCGTGGTGCTGCGTGACAAGAAGGCTTCGACTTCCTACATCCAGCGTCGTCTCGGCATCGGTTATAACCGGGCTGCCTCAATCATCGAACGCATGGAAGAGGAGGGCATTGTCGGCCCGGCCAACCATGCGGGCAAGCGTGAAATTTTGGTTCCGACTGGCGACGATGATTTCTGATGGCCATACTCGCGCCCAACTGGCGGCGTAGTTAAACAGAATGATGAAAAGAGAAAGTTTGTCGATGATGTTCTCCCGTTTCTCCGCCTTTGCGAAAGCTGGTCGCCTTGCAGCCGTGCTGGGAATGGGAGCGCTTGGACTTGGTATGATGTCGATGGTTCTCGCTCCCGTCGCCGCGATGGCACAGGGTGCTGGCGCCGGTGCGGCGGCACAACAGATTGCCGACCATTTTTCATCGGTGCGTACAATGACCGGCGAGTTCGTGCAGTTCGGCCCGAAGGGCGAACAGACGGGCGGCACTTTCTATATCGAGCGTCCGGGCAAGATCCGCTTCAACTACAACAATTCACCGATCCGAGTTATTTCGGATGGCGAATCGGTCGTTATCAACAATCGCAAGCTCGATACATGGGACCTTTATCCGCTTTCGAAGACGCCTTTGAAGCTGTTGCTGGCAGACAGGATTGATCTGGGCGGCGGCCGTCTTCAGAATGTGAAGCAGGAGCCGGACATGACAACGCTGGTGCTGGGCGACAAGTCGATCTTCGGCGATTCGAAAATCACCATGATGTTCGACCCCAAATCCTACGAGCTGAAGCAGTGGACCATCACCGATGCCCAGAAGCTCGATACTACTGTCATGATCTTCAACGTGCGCAGCGGCGTGCGTTTTACCGATGATATGTTCAAGATCGACTATCAGCGCATCGCAATGAAGCGCAAAGGTCAGTAATCGTCAGTTTGTGATAGGCAAGCCGTTTGCATTTGCCGGATAAATGATTAGGTTCGCGGCATCTTTTTCGTTGCTGCGAGTCCTATCTTTATGGCCTTTTCCGTTGCTACCTGGAACATCAATTCCGTTCGTCTGCGTATGCCGCTGGTCGAACAGTTTCTGCGCGATTATCAGCCTGATGTTCTGTGTCTTCAGGAAACCAAATGCCCGGACGATCAGTTCCCGTCCAAGGGGTTTCGCGCGCTCGGTTATGAGCACATCGCGATCAGCGGCCAGAAAGGCTATCACGGCGTTGCAACAATATCGCGGCGTCCTCTGACAGGCGTGGAGAAGATCGGTTTCTGCGACATGGGTGATTGCCGCCATCTGAGCGCGGTGGCCGAAGCTGGCGGCAAAAAGCTTCGCATTCATAATTTCTACGTTCCGGCGGGCGGTGATGAGCCGGACCCAGAGATCAATCCGAAGTTTGCTCATAAGCTGGCTTTTCTCGAAGAAATGCGTGCCATTGTCGCTGACCGGCAGGATGGGCATTCATCCGTTCTCGTTGGCGATCTCAATATCGCGCCGCTTGAAAACGATGTCTGGTCGCACAAGCAGCTTCTCAAGATCGTCAGCCATACGCCGATCGAAACTGAAACGCTGGAAGACCTGCGTGTGAAGGGTGGCTGGAGCGACTTGATGCGACAGATCATTCCGTCTGACCAGAAAATTTTCACCTGGTGGAGTTATCGCGCCAAGGATTGGGCCGAATCGGATCGTGGCCGCAGGCTGGACCACGTCTGGGGTTCTGCCGATCTTGAAGGGCATATGCAGGATCTGCAAATCCTTCGCGACGCACGTGGTTGGGATCGCCCGTCCGATCACGTGCCTGTTATTGCGACATTCGATCTGGATTGATCGCGTCGTAAGGCTTATATAGAGAGCAGTTTAACAAGGAGAGAAGAACGATGGATCGGATTGCACTGTTTCAAATGACCAGTGTTTTCAACGTTTCCATGGTTCGCGATGTCTGCTCTTCTTACACTTCAGGATCTTTCCTGCGTTACGGCTGATGGCCGTACTCTCTTCGAATCCATCAATTTCAGCATAGCCGAAGGCCGCATCGGTCTGGTCGGACGCAATGGCGTGGGTAAATCAACGCTGTTGCGTATGATGAGTGGTGCGCTGCTTCCAACAAGCGGAAATGTGACCGTAAACGGGACCATCGGTGTGTTGCGGCAGAACGTCGGCGGCGATAGTTCCGAGACGCTGGCAGATCTTTTTGATGCGCGCACAGATTTCGACAGACTGGTACGTGTCGAACAGGGCTTGGCCAGTGACAGTGATCTGGATGAGGCAGACTGGCTTTTGCCGCAGCGCTTTACCGACGCGCTGCAACAGCTTGGTTTGCCTGATATGGCTCCCGACACCGCCCTTTCAACCTTGAGCGGTGGCCAGCAGACGCGCGCGGCGCTTGCAGCTCTGATCTTCTGCAGGCCTGATCTCATTTTATTGGACGAACCGACCAATAATCTCGACCGTGCCGGTCGTTTGGCAGTCGTCGATTTGCTGACCGCCTGGCGCGGTGCAACCGTGGTGGTCAGCCATGACCGTGAACTGTTGCAGTTCATGGATGCGATAGCTGAATTATCCCCCGACGGGCTGCGGCTCTACGGTGGCAATTGGGATTTCTATCACGGGAAAAAGACCGAGGAGCGTGAGACGGCAGCGCGCGATCTCGCAACGGCGCGGCGCGAAGTCAAACAGGTCGAACACAAGGCCCAGGCTGCCGTTGAAAGGCAGGCGCGCAGCGATGCCCGTGGTCGCAAGTCGCGCGCCGATGCTGGGATGAGCAAGTTATTGCTCGATGCCCGGGAAGACCGTGCGCAACAGTCGAAAGGCCGGGGCGATGCACTGGCGGAGCGCCAGTCCAGTCGAGCCAGCGAGCAATTGCGGGAGGCTGAGGCAAAGGTCGAGCGGGTAAAGCCGATGCATTTCGATGTGACTGGTGCGGTTCCGCCTTCCGGTCGCGTCATGCTCGATATGCGAGATGTCTCGGGTGGGCCGCAAGCCGATTATCCGGTAATCCGCGACCTGTCATTGAAGATCGTGGGGGCCGAGCGGGTCGTTGTCACGGGGCCGAACGGGGCTGGCAAGACCAGCCTGTTGCGGCTGATGACAGGGGAGCTTCAACCTGTGGCAGGAACCGTTATGCGTCAGGCGCGTGTGGCGATGTTCGACCAGCAGATGAGCCTGATGGATCGCGGCCAGACGCTTTATGAAAACTATCGACGTCTCAATCCGGGGTCGAACGACAATGATGCGCGTGCTGCGCTGGCGCGTTTTTCGTTTCGCGGCGAGGGAGCTTCACGGCTTGCCGGTAGTCTGAGCGGAGGTGAATTGTTGCGGGCGGCTCTTGCCTGTGTCCTGGGTGGAACCGAGCTTCCCGAACTTCTGATCCTTGATGAACCGACCAATCATCTCGACCTCGATTCCATCGAGGCGCTGGAAACCGCTCTCAATGCCTATGAGGGTGCATTGATCGTTGTGAGCCACGATCAGGCTTTCCTCAGTGCTATAGGAATGGAAAGGGTGATTGAGCTCTGAAAAAGGTCAATCGCCATTCAGGCGCGGTGCGACTTTTTCGATTTCGCCGATCAGTTCCAGCAGATTGCGGCTGACATGTGCATGGAGTGCTGCCGCCACTTCCGGATATTCTTCGAGAATGCGCCGGAAGATTGCGCGGCTGATGCGGATAACCTCGGTTTCCGCTTCGGCGACCGCACCGGTGAGACGCGAGGTCTGTGCGATCAACGCCATTTCGCCAATCATGGCACCGGGACCGACAGGGCGGATCGCAATCCGCCCTTCGTCTTGTTCGTGAAACAGGGTGATGTTGCCCGATACGACGATATAGGCACAGTCGGCGCTTTGCCCTTCGCGGAAAAGCTCGCGCCCGGCTCGGAGCACGAGGCGTTCCGCGCCGAAGGCAAGCAACCGCAGCTGTTCGGGCGTGAAAGACTCGAACAGGCCTACCGTGCCGAGAATACGAATATCGTCATCAAGCGCCATGGATCGTCAATACACCTGCATCGGGCGCTGTCCATCATGGGACAAGCTTGTATCCCCCGCTTTCTGTAACCAGAAGCGTCGCATTCGACGGATCTTTTTCGATTTTCTGGCGCAAACGATAGACGTGGGTTTCCAGCGTATGCGTGGTCACGCCCGAATTGTAGCCCCATACTTCTTCGAGCAGAACATCGCGACCGATAACCTTGTCGCCAGCACGATAGAGATACTTGATGATCGCTGCTTCCTTCTCAGTGAGACGGATCTTGCTGCCCTTCTCATCGATGAGCAGCTTCTGGCCGGGCTTGAACGTATAGGGACCAACGATGAAGGTCGCGTCCTCGCTCTGCTCATGCTGGCGCAACTGCGCACGCACGCGCGCCAGAAGCACGGCGAATTTGAACGGCTTGGTGACGTAATCATTGGCGCCCGATTCGAGGCCGAGAATCGTATCTGATTCCGTATCGTGACCGGTGAGCATGATGATCGGTGCCTTGAAACCACCCTTGCGCAGCAGCTTTACAGCTTCACGGCCATCCATATCCGGCAGACCGACATCCATGATCAGGAGATCTACAATGCCGTTTCGCGCAGTCTGAATACCCTTGGTGGCATTGTCTTCCTGCAGAATCTGGAATTCTTCGCACAGCTCCAGCTGTTCGACGAGGATAGAACGGAGATCTTCGTCATCGTCCACAATCAGTATCGTACGGCCTGTCATGCCTGTCCTCGTTACTCTTTGATTTAAATGGCTCTTGGTGTTTTATGACATTTAATGGAGGCAAGTTGAAGCGGCGAAACGCGAAACAGGTTTTTGCTCTCGCCGACAACGGTTTTAAACATGCATGACACGGAGGCGGGGGCTTGGCCAGATACGAAATTAGCCGGGGAATTGGCGTCATTGATGTGCGGGCCAAACCGGGCCACAAGACTCGCGGTTTGCTTGTTGCCGGCAATCTGGTGCTGGAATGCGCTCTTGGCAAGGGGGGAATCACCGCTTTCAAGCGTGAAGGTGACGGAGCGACGCCTCTGGCGACCATGCGGCTGCTCTATGGATACCGGCGCGGAGACAAGGGCCTGCTGCCGTCATCGCGGCTACCGCTCGGTCGTGTCCGCCGTCTGGACGGCTGGTGCGATGCAGCTTCCGACGCCAATTACAACCGTCCCGTCCGGCTGCCTTATGCGGCGAGCCACGAGGATATGTGGCGGCGCGACGATATTTATGATGTCTGCATTGTCATGGACTGGAACATTGCGCCGCGCCGGCGCGGATGTGGCAGCGCGATATTCTTTCATCTGGCGCGACCTGGCTATACGCCGACCGAAGGCTGCATAGCGTTGAGGCGCGCCGACATGGCGCGCCTCCTGCCTCATCTGACGGACCGGACCATAATCCGTGTCTTAAGATAATTTTCTCAGTGTGCAGCAGCGGCGACGATTCTGACTTCATTGCCGTCGGCGTCATAGAGCTTGCCGTTCAGGAAATAGTCTCCGTCATGCAGCTCCGAGATGTTGTGATGGCGGATGATGCGTTCTGTACCTTCCGCGAAGACTGACATCTGGTTGCTGTTGCCGAGTTTGATTTCATTGAACATCAGGTTGAGTGCAATGGCCATCAGCGCTGCCGAACTGATACCGGAATGGAAGATGGTCTCGAACCAGGTCGGAAAGTGGTGATAGAACTGGGGCGCGGCGATCGGGATCATGCCGAAGCCGATCGAAGTTGCCACGATGATGAGATTGATATTGTTCTCATAGTCCACTTTGGCGAGCGTGCGGATGCCGCTTGCAGCCACTGTACCGAACAGGACGATACCCGCTCCGCCCAGAATAGCCGGAGGAACACAGGCAATCACCCGGCCCATCACCGGCAGGAGGCCGAGCGTGATGAGGATCAGTCCGCCGGTTGCCACCACGTAGCGGCTTTTCACCCCTGTCACCGCGACAAGTCCGACATTCTGCGCGAAAGCGCTCTGCGTGAAAGATCCGACAATTGGCGACAGGATGCTTGAAAGCATATCCGCGCGCAGGCCATTGGCAAGGCGTCGTGAATCCACTTTCGTACCGAGGATTTCACCGACCGCCAGAATATCGGCAGAAGTCTCGACGAGCGTAACCATGATCACGATGAACATCGAGAGCGTGGCTGCAAGGCTGAACACCGGCATGCCGAAATGGAAAACCTCCGGCAGTGCCACCATCGAACCTTCGCCCACGCGCGAAAAATCGGTCATGCCGAGCGCCCAGGCAATAAAGGTTCCGATGACCATGGCGAGCAGGATCGAAAGCCGGGAAATCGTGGCATTGCCCATCTTGCTGAGAACGAGGACAATAACCAGTGTGAGGCCCGCAAGACCGATATTGGCCATGCTGCCGAATTCTGGGCTGTTGCTGTCTCCGCCCATCGCCCACCGCGCCGCGACGGGCATCAGCGTCAGGCCGATGGTTGTGATGACGATGCCGGTGACGAGTGGTGGAAAGAAGCGCGTGATGCGCGAGAATATGGGTGTGATGACAAGGCCGATCATGGCTGCTGCGATGACGGCGCCCAGCACAACCTGCAAGCCCGCTTCACCGGTCTGGCTCGACGTGACAATGGCCACCATGGTGGCGACGCCCGAAAAAGAGACGCCCTGAACCAGAGGAAGCTGACAGCCGAAAAAGGGTATGCCGATGGTTTGCAGGACCGTCGCGACGCCGCCGGCAAAAAGCGATGCGGTGATCAGCAGGCCGATTTCGGTCGGGCTGAGACCTGCCGCCTGGCCAATAATCAGTGGAACAGCTACGATGCCGCCATACATAGTCAGCACATGCTGAAAGCCATATGCCAGATTGGCGGCTACAGATAGTTTTTCATCTTCGGGACGCGAAAGCGTATCCGCCCCGGACTGGTGCGTATTCAATGATACTCCCTCCCAGCAGGCGCGAACGCATCGCCAGCCTGCTCTCTCCGTTCTCCCTGCGCTGGATCGTCATGGTGCGATGTCTTTCGACACCGAGCCGACGATGAAATGCGCGATGTCTCCTCCAAAGACATGTCGCAGGAGTATAACCGCAGCCGTCCGGATGACTGTGTCCCTTTTGCTTGAAATTGTTTTCGATGCGGGGATGCTAATGTTGAGGGAGTTTTTCAGCTGTCTATTTGGCGCGGGCTTCTCTCACTGCATCGCGCAACACCGCAAAAATGTAGGGTTCCAGCGATTGCGCAACGTTGAAGCGGAGAAAGCTGCTTGCTGTTCGTGATGGGCTGAAGACATCGCCCGGTGCCAGAAGCACACCCTTCTCCAGAGCATGCCGGGCAATCTGGCCGGAGTCCAGCCCATCCGGCAATTCCGCCCAAAGGAACATGCCACCTTGCGGCTCGGTCCACAGCGTGAGGCCTTCCGCTTTCAGGCGATTGGCGGTCAGCGTCATGGCATCGGCCAGTTTAGCGCGCAAGCTGTCGATATGACGGCGATAGGTACCGTCGGTCAGAAGTGCGTGCACGATCTGCGGCGACAATGCATTGCCGCCGAAGCTGGTGGCGAGTTTCAGGTCGGTGAGCCCGTCGATCCAGTCGCGACGCCCGGCAATATAGCCGACGCGGGCAGCAGCGGATAACGTCTTGGAGAAGCTGCCGATATGTAAGACGCGCTCGAACCCATCGAGCTCGGCAAGCAGTGGCGCGGGCGAGGGGTGGAAATCGCCGAAGATATTGTCCTCAACGAGCGTGATGCCATGCGCTTCAGCAAGCTTCAGCAGGCGGTGAGCGGTGGCTGGCGTCATTGAGCCGCCGGTCGGGTTATGCAGTCCGGCATTGGATATATAGAGTTTCGGCGCGTGTTCGCTGGCTACTCTCGCAAAAGCCTCGAGGTCCGGGCCGGTATGGGTATAGGGCACGCCGATCAGTTTTACACGGTGCGTCAGAAGCACGGCCTGAAAGTTGAAGTAGCAGGGATCGTCGACCAGAACCGTATCGCCCGGCTGCAACAGATAACGGCAGACCAGGTCGATTGCCTGCGTGCCTGAATCGGCCAGAAGTATTTCTCCGCTCGAAACGTCGATGCCCTGTTCGCCGAGCCGGTGAGCGAGATGTTGGCGCAGAGGACGGAAACCGAGCGGTTCGCCATAGGTGGCAAGATTGCTTGTCTCGTCGCGGGCAACCAAGCGCATTGCCCGACGGATTGCTTCCTGCGGTAGCCATTCGTCAGGCAGCCACCCGCATCCCGGTTTGAGAGTGGTGTCATCGGCCTCGAGCGATTGCCGCATGACCCAGAAGGGATCGATCTGGCGTTCCTTGTGTGGCGTGTTGGTGGCGAGTGAAAATGGCTGGCGGGCACGTTCCGAAACATAGAAGCCTGCTCCGCGCCGCGACTGGATGATGCCTTCCGCCACCAGCCTGTCATAGGCTTCGACGATGGTGGATTTCGAGACGTTCATCGTTTCGGCAAGGCGGCGGATAGAGGGCAGTCGTGCACCCGGCGCGAGGCTCATCGCGGTGATGCGTCCGCGAATAATGCCCATCACCTTTTCAACGAGCGGCATCTTATCGACGGCTTCGTTTTCATCGCCGTGCTCGATCTCGCCGCTTGCGTAAGCGGCTTCTACAGCTTCAAGGCTGCGCAGCAGGCCCGTCGAAATCATCTGTACTATTCCTTGTATCAGTACAGTTTGTCAGGATTGTCCGGAAACTGTCTCTGATTATTCGGGCAGTTTCGCGGCATTGTCTCACGAATCCTTATACGATTTTAGAGAAAGCCGAAAAGACACAATGCGTGAGAATGTTGGGAATAAGACCGCCGGATGGATCAACGGGTTTTTGGGCGTATTGATTTTTTCCGGCTCGCTGCCGGCAACGCGGCTGGCGGTGATCGATATCGATCCGACCTTCCTGACGATGGCGCGCGCATCGATTGCAGGTTTGCTGGGACTGGCGCTGTTGCTGGCGTTTCGGGAACCTTTTCCCCGCCGTAACGATGCGATCTCGTTGATTGTGGTGGCGCTCGGCGTGGTCGTCGGCTTTCCGCTTCTTACGGGGCTTGCCCTCCAGCACATGACATCTGCCCATGCGATTGTCTTTATAGGACTGCTTCCGCTTGCCACGGCAATCTTCGCTGTCCTGCGCGGTGGAGAGCATCCGCGCCCAATGTTCTGGCTGTTTTCAGTGGTTGGAAGCCTCATCGTCGCTTCCTATGCCTATGGACAGGGAAGCCAATCCACGCTTCTGGGTGACGTGCTGATGCTCGCTGCCGTTATCGTCTGCGGTCTGGGCTATGCGGAAGGCGCGCAACTTTCGCGCAGGCTCGGCGGCTGGCAGGTTATCTGCTGGGCGCTGGTGTTCTCGCTGCCGGTCATGCTGCCGCTGAGTGTCATAACACGCCCGGAGACATGGGCAGGCATCGGCACGCCAGCCTGGATAAGCCTTGGTTACGTCTCACTGTTTTCAATGCTGATCGGCTTCTTCTTCTGGTATCGCGGCCTTGCGCAGGGCGGTGCCGCCACTGTCGGCCAGTTACAGCTTCTCCAGCCCTTCTTTGGCCTTATGCTGGCTGCCGGTATTGCGGGAGAACCCGTCAGCATGGGTATGGTCGCGACGGCAGCGGTGGTCGTCGTGTGTGTGGCGGGTGCGAAGAAATTTGCTTAAATAAACGCCCAGACGGTCGTGCGCTTCACTTCCGCGTCTTCAAGGGCGCGGGTGACAGGCACGGTATAGATGGCAAGTTGCTGCAGCCGGTCTTTCGGTAGATAGGCGCGTCCCGGATCGCCGACGACGATACGGGCGCCGCGTTCGGCAAGTTTTGCAAACCAGGGAATGAGCCGCTCGGCGAGCGGCTTTTCATAAAAGACGTCGCCAGCCAGAACTACGTCCCAGCCATCATCCTTCCCGATAAGGTCATCCAGTGAGGGAACAACCGACACACCATTGGCGGATGCATTGATCTCGATGGCCGGAAGCGCAAAGGGGTCGATGTCCGACGCCAGCACGCTTGATGCTCCCGCCTGCATGGCGGCAATGGCGACAAGGCCGGAACCCGATGCGAAATCGAGCACCGTCTTGTCTTTCACTGTTTCGGGATGATCCAGTATATAGCGGGCAACACCTTGACCACCCGCCCATGCGAAAGCCCAGAAGGGCGGTGGCAGGCCGATTGTGGCAAGCTCTTCCTCGGTCTTGTGCCAGAGGTCGTGCGCTTCATCGGCCAGATGCAGACGAATTTCCGGCACGTGCGGCGGCGCTTGCAGACTGGTATTGGCCAGAATGAAATCGCGCGCGCTTTTATGTGCCGGATTGAGCATCAGAGTATGTTTTCCCAAAGCGGGAGCCGTTTTGGGGATACAGACATGCTCATGCCAAAGCGCTCTTTGCGTCCATTCCGCCCATGCGGCAAACTTCGATCCATTCGTCTTCCGTCACCGGCTGAACCGAAAGGCGCATTGAGGTGACGAGCGCCATCTTCTCAAGCTTCGGATTGGCTTTCACATCTTTCAGCGTGACCGGCTTCGGCATGTCACGGACAGCTCTGATATCCACGCATTCCCAGCGCGGATCGTCCGTCGTGCTATCATGGTGCGCCAGCCCACAGACCTCAACGATGCCGACGACTTCCAGCCCTTCATTGGAATGGTAGAAGAAGCCTTTGTCGCCCAGTTTCATGGCGCGCATGTTGTTGCGCGCCAGATAATTGCGCACACCGTCCCACTGCTCGCCTTTTTCGCCACGGGCTTTCTGCATTTCCCATGACCATTTGAACGGTTCGGATTTGAACAGCCAGTAAGCCATCAGTCATGAGCCTCAAGCGTTGGCGGGATTGTTGATCGCCCAGTTCCACGGACGCACGGTCACGCTCTCGAACAGGCCTGCCAATGCATAGGGATCATTGGCCGCGATCTTTTCCGCTGCGGCCTTGTCGGCAGCTTCCACAACGACCAGACTGCCGTTCGGCTTGCCATCTTCACCGAGGAAAGGGCCCGCAAACTTCAGCCCTTCACCAAGACCCTCGAGATAGTCGAGATGTGCAGGGCGCGTATCGAGGCGCACTTGCAGATGGTCCTGCTTGTCGTTGCACAGAAGAGCAAAAAGCATTGTCAATTATCCTTTCCGTTCGAGCATGATCTTGTCCGAAAACCGGTTCCCACTTTTCGGGATCACGCTCTAGTCCTCGGTCTTGAGTGGTCGGTTGAGCAGAGCCGTCACGGCTTCGTCAATGGTGATGGTGCCGTCAAGCAGCGCACCCGTCGCATCGATGATGGGTGCGGAGATGGCGTGTTGGCGGCATAATTCGGCGGCAATCGGCGCGGTCGCCACACCTTCGGCCAGCGGGCGATTGGTCAGATCCTCACCGCGTCCGAGTGCCAGCCCGTAGGAGTAATTGCGCGACTGCGACGAAGAGCAGGTCAGCATCAGATCGCCGAGGCCGGAAAGACCCATGATGGTTTCGGGTCTCGCCCCCATGGCCTGTCCGATGCGGCGCAGTTCCGCAAACCCGCGCGTGACGAGAGCAGCCTGCGCGCTTGCGCCGAAACCACGCCCGACGGCAGCACCGGCGGCAATGGCGAGAACATTTTTCAAGGCACCGCCGATTTCGACGCCTTTAAGGTCGGTTGTCGAATAGCAGCGGAAGGCTGGGCCGGACAGAAGTGCTGCGAGCTGATCGGCGGTTACAGCGTCCTCGCAGGCAATAGTCACGGCGGTTGGAAGCCCTCGGGCAACATCCGTTGCAAAGCTTGGACCGGATAGTGCAGCGATCCGGTGGTTCGGCAGAACCTCGGCTACGACTTCCGACATCAATCGTCCGGTGCTGCGTTCGATCCCTTTCGCGCAGAGTACGACAGGTGCGGTTTGCGGAATAAGGCTGCTCAGTTGCGAAAGCCCGGCGCGCATTGCCTGTGCGGGAATGACGGCCAGAACGGCATCCGCACGCTCGACTACGGCGACCGCGTCTGTGCTTGCATTAATGGCGGGGGGAAGCTCGATTTCTCCCAGATAGCGCGGATTGCGGTGTGTCCGATTGATGGCTTCGACCATCGCCTCGTCGCGGGCATATAGCCACGTATCGTGGCCGCTGCTGCATGCCATGGCTGCAAGGGCCGTGCCCCAGGCGCCGCCACCCAGAATGGCGATCTTGCTAGCTTTTCCGCTCATGCCCCGACCGTTCATGCCTTGGCTCCACGTCGTCCGGTGCCGATCAGCGGAGCCGACTTTTCGTCGAGCGGCCAGCGCGAGCGTGGTGCAAGATCAAGCCTATCGGGAGCTTCGGTCGCCGCACGTTCGGCACCGGCCCAGGCAATCATCGCGGCATTGTCGGTGCACAGATCGAGCGGCGGAGCGATGAAGCTGAAACCGTGTCGGGCGCAAAGGGTTTCGAGTGCTGCGCGCAAGGTCTTGTTGGCCGCGACCCCGCCAGCAACAACAAGCGCCGGTGTTTCGCAATCGGGAAATTCGTTTCTGAAACGCTCAAGTGACCGGCCCACCCGATCGGACAGCGTGTCGGCGACTGCGGCCTGGAAAGAGGCGCAGATATCGGCCACGTCCTGATCCGACAATGGAACCAGTTCTGTTGCGGTCTGGCGCACTGCCGTCTTGAGGCCGGAAAAGGAAAAATCGAGCCGTGCTTCGCCTTTCAACGGCCTTGGCAGTGCGAATCGCTTGGGATCGCCCTGAAGCGCCATGCGTTCAACCGCCGGACCACCCGGATAAGGCAGACCGAGAAGCTTTGCCGTCTTGTCGAAGGCTTCGCCGAGCGCATCATCAATTGTGGTGCCAAGGCGTTCGTAATCGCCAATACCGCGTACCAGCACCATCTGCGTATGACCACCGGAAACGAGCAGCAACAGATAGGGAAATGGCAGGCCGTCTGTGAGACGTGCTGTCAATGCGTGGCCTTCCAGATGATTGACAGCATAAAATGGCTTCTGTGCAGCCATCGCCAGCGCTTTGGCAGTCATCAGCCCGACGATCAGTCCGCCGATCAGTCCTGGTCCTGCCGTGGCTGCCACTGCATCGACATCGGCAAGCTTCATGTCAGCATCGTCCAGTGCGCGGGCAACCAGCCGGTCCAGCGCTTCGACATGGGCGCGTGCGGCGATCTCCGGCACCACACCGCCATAGGGTTCGTGCTCGGCGATCTGGCTTAAAACCACATTGGACAGAATCCGTCCTTCGCCCTTCCCGTCACGTTCGACGATTGCGGCGGCTGTTTCGTCGCAACTTGTTTCTATTCCAAGAATGCGCATTTGCGGTTAGACCCTGCCTGTCTCATAATTCATTGAAAAATCCGGTACCATGGACAGCGCAATATGCAAACAGCATCCTTGAAGAATGGCACGTTGAAGATAGGCACGCGGGGCAGCAAGCTTGCTCTCGCCCAGGCTTACGAGACGCGTCGCCGCCTGATGGAGGCGCATGGTCTGCCGGAAGAAGCCATCGAAATCATTCCCATGTCGACGGCGGGCGACCGCATTCAGGATCGCGCACTTTCCGAGATTGGCGGCAAGGGGCTTTTTACCGAAGAGATCGAACAGGCATTGACGGAGGGACGAATCGATCTCGCGGTCCATTCCACCAAGGATATGCCGACGGTTTTGCCCGATGGTCTTCATCTTTCCATTTTTCTTGAGCGCGAAGATCCGCGTGATGCCTTTATCGGTCGTACGGCTTCGCGCCTTGTCGATCTGCCACAGGGCGCGACGGTCGGTTCGTCATCATTGCGCCGTCAGGCTTTGATCCGCCGCCTTCGCCCCGACATTCAAGTGGTGATTTTTCGCGGCAATGTCGATACCCGCCTGCGCAAGCTGGAAGCCGGAGAAGTCGACGGGACGTTTCTCGCCTGTGCGGGATTGCGACGTCTGGGGCTTGGCGATGTCATTACCGACCTGGCCGATCCGGAAAGCTTTCCGCCTGCGCCGGGGCAGGGCGCCATCGGGATTGAAACGCGTATCGGCGATACACGCATCGATGCGCTGCTCGCGCCCCTTGCGCATCGCGAAACAGGTATCGCTCTTGCTTGTGAACGGGCATTTCTGGCCGCGCTAGACGGCTCCTGCCGCACGCCGATCGCCGGTCTTGCAACCGTGAACGGTGACACAGTTTCCTTCCACGGCATGATATTGAAGCCGGACGGGTCTGAAGCGCACGAGATAAGGACGAAAGGTCCGGCATCGAATGCCGCGGCACTTGGTACGGAAGCTGCAGAACATCTGCGCGCGAAGGCCGGTCCCCAATTCTTCGAGGGCTGGGAGTAGATTTGGCAGGGCCAGCGCAAATTGCATCGCTTGGTCGCGTTCTGGTGACGCGGCCACAGCCGGCTGGCTCCAGGACCGCCGCAAAACTGGCGTCGATGGGCTATGAACCGGTTCTGCTTCCGCTAAGCCGAACCGTTGCGCTTTCCTTTGCTCTGCCCGATGGCCCGTTTTCGGCTTTGACGGTGACGAGCGCCAATGCGTTTCACCACATAAACACGGAACGGCTGAAGCCGTTTCTTGATTTACCGCTTTTTGCCGTGGGTCAGGGAACAGCGCAGGCGGCGCGGAAGGCCGGGTTCGGTCAGGTGATCGATGGCGGTGGCGATGCGGTTCGTCTTGCGGCGACGATGCGGCGCGATCTTCCCCAACAATCCCGTGTTCTTTATCTCGCTGGGCGCGTGCGCCAGCCGGTGTTCGAAGACGAGATGCGGGCTGCGAGGCTCGATATGCACGTCGCCGATGTCTATGACACGGAGATGATACCTTATTCTGCGCCAGCACTTCTGGACGTGCTTCATGGCGCGCCTTTTGTCGCGGTCATGCTTTATTCCGGCGTTGCTGCGACGAGCTTCGTTGAAGCGATGCGTGAAATCACGCTGCCTTTTGACGAGAAAACGCGGTTTTTGTGCATTTCTGACCGTGTGGCCGATCAGTTGCCGCCGCTCTGGCGGGCAAATGCCCTTGTTGCAGACCACCCGGATGAAGGCGGACTTTTCCGGCTATTTGCCAAACTTTGACTCATTTCGGCGCAACCTTCCTTCATCTGGCGATTTTATCTGTTAGAGTCTGAGGCAACCAATCGGCGTTTACGAGAGGATCCATGGCGAAACCCGGCACTCCGCGACATTCCAAATCGGCCCGCAATCCCGTGACGATCAATCTCGATCCATCGGATGTGAAGCGGGTTGACGAACCGGCGAAGGCGACGCCAGATGCGGAGCCGGTGGGAAGTTTCTCAAAATCTGAAAACCCAAAGTCGGAAACCCCGAAGCCCGCATCACCCAAACCAGAAGCGACGACTGCTGAAAAGACCGTGAAGACGGAGAGGCCGGAAAGTTCGAGCTATGCCAAGCCGCCCTTTACCTCGGGCGTAAAACCGGAAATCCAGCAGCCTGCGCAAAAGAGCGGGGCGGGGGCGTCGCATCTTCTGGCCGGTATTGCTGGTGGCGTTATCGGCCTCGGCGGTTTGCTGGCGTTGCAATGGGGCAATGTCATCCCCTCTCCAGGCGCAAGAGTGACAGCGGAACAGCTCGCGCATATGGAACAGCAGATCGCCGATCTGCGCAGCAACCCGACACCGGCACCGCTTGACGATGCAAGCCGCGCGCAGCTTGCGGCTCTGGAAAAGAATGTTCAGGCTGCCGAGATCAAGGCAGAAGCGGTTGCAGGTTCCTTCGCCGATCTTCAGCAGCAATTCGCTGCCTTGTCGAAAGAGGCGGGTCAGGATGCGGCAGCGGATACCACCGCTCTGACAGAGCGGCTGGATGCGCTGGAAAGCAAGCTTTCAGCGGCGCAGAACCGGGCGGATGAGGCGACAGCCGGAGTTTCGGGAAACAGCGGCACGATTTCATCCCTCGAATCGAAACTGACCTCCTTGCAGGAAAAGGTCACCCAGACTTCACGCCAGCCCGATGCAACGGCGCTTATAGCGGCAAATGCGCTGAAAACCGCAATTGATCGCGGCGGTTCGTTCAAGGCGGAACTGGACACTTACGCTTCGGTTGCACCGGACGAGGCGTCTATCGAACAGTTGCGTGCTCATGCCGACAAGGGCGTTCCGACTGTTGCCGACCTGAATGCGTGGTTCGGTGCCGTTGCGAACAGGATCGTCGCGACGGAGAACAAACTGCCTGCCGATGCCGGAATTTGGGATCAGCTTGTCGCCAGCGCCAGGGGATTGGTAAGCGTGCGCCCGGTTGCTGGCAATGTCAGCGGTACTGGTGCCGGACCTATCACGGCGCGTATGGAAGCTGCCCTTCAATCCGGCGATCTCGAGCGTGCGCTCAGCGAATGGGAGCAGTTGTCTGCCGATGCCAAGGCCACCTCACAGGAATTTGCCGATCAGGTGCGGGCGCGACGGGATGCTGATGCGCTTGTGCAGCGCCTCGTTGCGGACAGCCTGAAACCGAAGGTTTCGGCGGATGAAACCGGTGGGGCTCCGGCCTCTTCCGGTCAATAGGAGGCAGGCCGATGCTGCGTGTCCTATTCTATCTCGCCATCGTTGCTGCGCTTGGTTTCGGCTTTGCCTGGCTTGCGGACCGTCCGGGCGAACTCGATGTCACCTTCGCGGGCAACCACTACAATGTGCCTCTGATAACCGCTGTTGCGGGGATCGTTGCCATTGTCGCGGCCATTCTCATCCTGTGGTGGCTCATCAAGAGCATTATCCAGTCACCTTACACGCTGCGCAGGCATTTTCGTGCGCGCAAGCGTGATCGTGGCTATCAGTCGCTTTCGACCGGGTTGATTGCCGCCGGTGCAGGCGATGCGGAAGCGGCGCGCCGCATGACGAAGCAGGCAGGAAAATTGCTGAGTTCCGATCAGGAGCCGCTGATAAAGCTTCTCGAAGCGCAGACCGCGATGCTGGAAGGCCGCACGGAAGATGCCCGCAAGGGCTTCGAGGCAATGGTGGAGGATCCCGAGACGCGGTTGCTCGGCTTGCGTGGGCTTTACATCGAAGCCCAGCGTGTTGGCGCTCGCGATGCTGCCCGCCATTACGCTGCCGAAGCCGCCCAGCAGGCACCGCAGCTTGAATGGGCCTCTTCGGCCATGATGGGCCAGCTCTGTGCCGAGGGCGATTGGGATGGAGCGCTGAAGCTTGTCGATGCGCGCAAGCAGGCTCTCGCCCACAGCAAGGATGTGGTGAAGAAGGAACGCGCTGCATTGTTGACTGCCAAGGCGATGGCAGTCGTCGATGTCGATCATGCGCAGGCAAAGGCGCTGGCACTGGAGGCAAACAAGCTCGCGCCCGATCTGGTGCCCGCCGCCGTGGTTGCTGCGCGTGCTCTTTTCGCCGATGGCGACGTGCGGAAAGGCTCGAAAATTTTGGAAGCGGCCTGGAAGCGGTTTCCGCATCCGGACATTGCCTCAACCTATGTCTATGCACGATCCGGCGATACGGCACAGGATCGATTGAAGCGTGCAAAGCATCTCGTATCGCTGCGATCCAATAATGCCGAAGGCAGTCTTGCACTGGCGCGCGCTGCCTATGAGACGGGCGATTATCGCCTTGCTCGCGACAACGCCGAGCAGGTTCTGCGTGCTTCGCCGCGCGAAAGCGCCTATCTGCTGCTTGCCGATATTGAAGAGGCTGAAACGGGCGATCAGGGCAAGGTTCGCGAATGGCTGGCGCGTGCGGTCAAGGCGCCGCGCGATCCTGCATGGACTGCCGATGGCTATGTTTCCGAACAATGGTCGCCTGTATCTCCGGTTACGGGACGCCTCAACAGTTTCGAGTGGAAAGTTCCCGTCGTGGCGCTCGCTCCTGCGATTGAAGCGGAAAAGCCTGAAATCAAAGGCCCGGTCGAGACGAAGCCGGCCAATCAGATTGTTCTGGCAGAGCCTCGGGACAAGGCCGAAAAGGCGGATGTTTCCGCGGGAGCCGAGAGCAAGCCGGTCATTCGCGATATCGAGGAGGCTGAGGTCATTGTTCCTGCTGCTGAGCCCATCAAAGCGTCGCCAGCAGCTCCGATAAAGAAGGCGGAAGAAGTGAACCCGCCAGCGGCCGATGTTGTTGTGATGGACGACGATGCGAACGAGGAACCCCGTCGTGCGCATCTCGTGGTGGACGATCCGGGTGTCGACGAAAGCAAATCTTCTCAGAAGGCGCAGAGTGGATTGAAGCTTTTCTGATCAGGCTTTCCGCGAATCGTTGCCGAAAAACAACGCAGCGCATCTCTTGGGCGGTAAACGGCTGTGTAAGACAGTTTACCGCCTTGCGTGGCGCATTCAGCCCGTTACCTTCGATATTGCTAACTAAATACGCCGGAATCGCGTTTACGGACGGCAAGCAGTGAATGTGGCAGCGAGGGTGAATGTTCGATCGTCTTCTGGATTTTTTAAAAGAACTCCCGGCCAGCGGTTTTCGGGACCGGAATGAAAAATTCTCCAATGACGATCCGCGACTGGCTGCCGCTGCACTGCTTTATCACATCATGGATGCCGATGGTGAAACGCGTGAAAGCGAGCGTAAAAAGCTCTCTTCAATGCTGTCGCAGAAATATGGGCTGAAGGGCGATAGCCTGAAACGGCTGATCCTTGCAGCGGAAAAAGCCGATCAGGAAGCGATAGATTTATCGGATTTCACATCGGTTCTGAAGCGACAGCTTGATTATCAGGCACGTCTCGACCTCATCGGCCTGATGTGGGAAATGGTCTATGCTGACGGCAAGGTGAGCGAAGTCGAGGCCGACGTGATGTGGCGGGTGGCCGAGCTCGTCGGCATCCGGCAGGATGACCGGAATGCCATTCAGGAGCGCATGGACAAGGTGAGCCGCAGCACGTCCGCTTCCTGAAGACCTTTTATAGCTCGAACGATCAGACCCGTCCTTGCAGGTGACGGGCCTTGCGCAATTGCGGGAACATTGCTGACCAAGCGACCGCGACGGCGATTGATCCCAACCCGCCAATGACGACAGCCGGAACAGCACCGATGGCTGCGGCCATCAGACCGGCACGGAATTCGCCAAGCTCGTTTGATGCTCCGACAAAGACCATGTTGACGGCATTGACGCGACCGCGCACGTGATCGGGCGTCCAAAGCTGCATCAGCGTTTCGCGGATATAGACGCTGATCATGTCAGCCGCACCCGCAAATGCCAGGGCAACAACGGACAGCCATGTCAGTGTCGAGACGCCGAAGATGATATTGAAGAAGCCGAAGAGGCCAACGAAGATGAACATCACGCGGCCCGCATGGTCGCGGATCGGATGTCCAGCAAGCCAGACGGCAGTCAGGACAGCCCCGATGCCCGGAGCTGAGCGCAACAGGCCAAGCCCCCAAGGGCCGAGATCGAGGATATCTCGCGCATAGATTGGCAGCAGAGCCACCGTTCCGCCAAGGAGCACGGCGAAAAGGTCGAGCGAAATCGCGCCAAGGACAATCTTTTCCTTCCAGATGTAGCGGAAGCCAGCCAGCATGCTCGTCAGCGAGCGCTGCTCGGTAAGCGTGTGCTGTTTGGGCTTTGGAATGGAGAAGATCAGGAAGGAGCCAATCAGCAGGAACAGCGTTGCGATGGAATAGGCTGCGACCGGAGAAATGCCATAGAGCAGGCCACCTGCAACCGGTCCCACGATTGTCGCCACCTGCCATGCCGATGAATTCCATGAAACGGCGTTCGCGAAATCCTCCGTCGGTACAAGATTGACGACCAGGGATGCGGAAGATGGGCCGAGAAACGCGCGGGCGACACCAAAAAGGGTCAGCGCTGCAAAGACGGTCAAGGGCTCGAACAGACCTGCAAGGGTCAGGCAGAGCAACAACGCCGTCACAACGCTTTCCAGAATGAGCGACAGGCCCATGATGAAGCGTCTGCCGAAACGGTCGGCAGCAGCGCCGGTTACCAGAACCAGCAACAGGGCCGGCAGGAATTGTACCAGTCCGACCATGCCCAGATTGAAGGCGTCACGGGTGAGATCATAGATCTGCCAGCCCACCGATACACTCACGATTTGCACCGCAAATGCGCTCAGGAAACGGGCGCCCCAGTATTTTTTGAAGGCAGAGTGCCGGAATGCTGCGTAACGATCCGCAGAAGAAGCATCAGTGGAGGGGGACATTGCTCATAACATCTAAAGCATTTCCAGCAAAAGTGCGAAGCGGCTTTGCTTGGGATAATGCGCAACAACAAGAAGATAGATGTTACTTACAGCATCCTTCCCATGATCGGAACCACTTTTTGTGAACGGTTTTGTGAAGTGCTGTATCTGACAGTGACAGTGCAGCTTCACAAACAAAAAAGGCCGGTTTGAACCGGCCCTTCATTGCTGTCGTTCTGGATCAGTCTTTGCCGAGCAGGCCTTTCCAGATGATCGCGCCGATCGCCGCGCCGACAAGCGGTGCAACCCAGAACAACCAGAGTTGGCTGAGTGCTGCCGTTTCGGCGAAGAGAGCGACGCCGGTCGAACGGGCCGGGTTGACCGATGTATTGGTGACCGGGATCGAAATCAGATGGATCAGGGTCAGGCCGAGACCGATGGCAATCGGGGCAAAACCAGCCGGAGCCAGCGACGAGGTGGAGCCCAGAATGATGATGAGGAAGAAGGCCGTCAGGATTACTTCGATGAGCAGGCCTGCCATCATGCTGTAGCCACCTGGCGAAAGTTCGCCATAGCCGTTCGAAGCGAGGCCACCGGCGGAGAAGCCTTCCTTGCCTGAAGCGATGAGGAAGAGTACGGCTGCAGCTGCAATAGCGCCCAGAACCTGTGCAACCCAGTATGGGATCAGGTCCTTGGCTGGAAGACGACCAGCCACCATGAGGCCCAAGGAAACGGCGGGGTTGAAATGACCGCCGGAAATGCCGCCTACAGCATAGGCCATGGTAAGGACAGTCAAACCGAAGGCGAGGGCGACGCCGAGAAAGCCGATGCCCAGTTCAGGGAAGGCTGCGGCGAGGATTGCGCTGCCGCAACCACCGAAAACAAGCCAGAATGTTCCGAAAAATTCAGCCGACAATTTGTTCAGCATGGAAGTCCCCAGGGTTGGTGTAGTGAAAATGTCATATGCGAATCATTTAGCAAGAAGCATATAATCGTCTTTTTCTTTGGACAATCACGTTTAACTTTATTGGCGGCTTTTGTTCTCTGTGGATTTCCCTGTCGTTTCAGTAAATGGAAAAGCTATTCTTCATATATTCGAGTTTGCTTTTATATCTCTTCCAAATTGGGTTCCGGCGGACAGTAAGAGTTGGTCGGCTAGGCTTTTTTTAAAGCTGTCGATACCGCTCAGCTATATTGCGGAGCAGGGCGGCGGCACGTTATAAGCGCAGATGTCGAACGGGCGACGCTGGCCGATACAAGATTGTTTGGCCGGGATTTCGCGGGGCAGATTGGAGTTGTCAGCCTTGAACACTCATCGTGGGACGAAAATGCAAAGGCTCGTTTTGGAGGCCGTCAAAGTCGTTCCGATTGTTGCAGCCCTGTCCGGTTGCACGGCGACTGCATGGACCGAAAAGGTGAAGATCGACAGCACGCCAATGCCGACGGAATGCGCGGGCTGGGAGAAGATCGATCTCAAGCAGCGCACGACATTGGTCCTTTTGCGCGAGGACCCGCGCCTTGTGGTCCAAATCGATTCGCACAATCTCAAGGGTCGCAACCTCGGTTGCTGGCAGTAGCCGGACCGCTTCAGGCTTGAGTGGCCAGTCGCACATCGACTTTCTCTATGGTGCCACGCAACGCAGGAAGCATTGTCTCAAAGTCGATATAGGCACCTGGTTTCAGCATTGCTTCTCCTGGAGCCAGACGGCGTTCGCGTTTGCTGCCGTCGCTATAGGTAATCATGACGATCAGCGGCGGCGTGGTGCGTTCTTCGGATGTGGTGTTGCGGATGCGACCGCCAATACTGAGAACATCGCCTTTATCGTGCACTCCAACGCTGGTTTTGAGATCGGTTAGCTGAAGTGCCGAAATGAGTGGCAGGGTTGGCTGCATGCCGGAAAGAGGTTTGTCGGCAAGCAGTGTATATCCGCCCGCTATCCAGAAGGCGGTTGTCGCACAAAGAGCGACGAAAACCCAATAGCCGAATCCGGGCCATCCGCCGGGGAGACTTGTTTCGGACATAAGCTTGCTTGACGCGAACGGCTTCTGCGGAATGCTGTATGAGAAGGATTTCGGGCGTGGCGAGGCCGGGATAATGGTTTCGAATTCAGCATCCTCGACCGGTCCGGCATCGGAAGTAAACCATGTTGCGCGATGGTTTTCGCACAAAGGCACGCGCGACATCTGCGCTGTCGATGGTTGTTTCGCCATCATGCCGTCATCTTCCTTTGCGTTTTTCGCCCTTCGACTGGTGCCACACACTGGCTCATAATGGTTAATGCTTCATGGCCGCAGCCACGGTCACGCATTTTTTAAGGCTCGCACGGGCTGAATTAACGCAACATTAATCATAGAGGATAAAGGTCGATCTGATATCGATGTCATCCGTGCGCCCCTCAGTGCGCGGACAATTGAAGAGAAACAGCCCGGTGATACGTTTCGAGAATGTCGGCCTGCGATATGGAATGGGTCCTGAGATCCTGCGCGATGTCAGTTTCCATATTCCGCCGCGTTCATTCCAGTTTCTGACCGGCCCGTCTGGGGCAGGGAAAACCTCGCTCATGCGCCTTCTCTTCATGGCGCTGAAGCCGACACGCGGCCTTATCAATATTTTTGGCAAGGATGTTGCGCGGCTCAATCATGCGGAAATTCCGCTTCTGCGCCGCCGCATCGGCATCGTGTTTCAGGATTTTCGCCTGCTCGACCATATGACCACCTATGAGAATGTGGCGCTGCCGCTGCGTGTGCGCGGAAAGGAAGAGGCAACCTACCGTCACGAAGTGGAGGAGCTTCTGCATTGGGTTGGGCTCGGCGACCGAATGAATGTGCTGCCGCCGGTTCTTTCGGGCGGTGAGAAGCAGCGCGCAGCCATTGCCCGCGCACTCATCGATCAGCCGGAACTGCTTCTGGCTGACGAACCGACCGGCAATGTCGATCCGCCGCTTGCAAAGCGTCTCCTGCGCCTTTTCACCGAGCTGAACCGTTCAGGTACGGCTGTGATTATCGCGACCCACGACCTTTCCCTGATGGAGCAGGTCGATGCGCGACGCATGATCCTCGAACATGGGCGGCTCGACATTTATGATTGATGCAAAGAACGCCTGGCGACGTACATTGGATGACATCCGGGTTCGTTTCGAAGATCTCAAGGACATGCTGCTCGTTCGTATCGGCAAACGCCGGAAGCGTCAGGGGCCAAGTCCTATCGTGCCCGATGGCAGCGTGACGGGCACCGCACTCGTCATCGTGATCGCCATCATGACGTTTCTGGCCTGTCTGACGATGGGCGGCGTGACGCTTGTTCGCGCCTCGGCTGCTGCCTGGCAGAGCCAGATCGCACGCGAAGCCACGATCCAGATCCGACCGGTTGACGGGCAGGACATGGAAAAGGCTCTGGCTCAGGCGAGCGAGATCGCGCGCGGCTTTGCCGGTGTCAAAGGCACCAGCATCATCGACAAGGATGCGACAGCGCGCCTGCTCGAACCATGGCTGGGCAGTGGCCTCAATATTGATGAACTGCCCGTACCGCGTCTTGTCGTTGTCACGATCGACGAGAACGCACCGCCTGACTTTGAAACAATGCGTGCTGAAATTACACGCGCCATCCCGGCGGCTAGCTTTGACGATCATCGCACCTGGGTCGACAGGCTTGTCTCCATGGCGCACACGACGGTGCTGGTTGGAACCGCCGTTCTCTCGCTCGTGATTGCTGCCACCGTTTTGACCGTGATCTTCGCCACACGCGGCGCAATGTCAGGCAACGGCCATATTATCGAAGTGCTGCATTTTATCGGCGCTGAATCGAAATTTGTGGCGCGTGAGTTCGAATGGCATTTCTTCCGCACCGCCTTGAAGGGAGCGCTATGCGGCGGAGCGGCGGCAATGTTCGTATTTCTGATCTTCTCGTGGTGGGCATCGAGCCATATGGCGACCCCCGAAGGTGACCAGGCTGCTGCCATGTTCGGTAATTTCGCCATCGGGCGTAGCGGCTACATCGGCGCTGCCGTCATCATTATTCTGGTCAGTTTCCTCACCATGCTGACCAGCCGCCTGACGGTGATACGCCAGCTTGCAACCATGGATGGTCCGGGAGTGCGCTCCGAATGAAGGCCTTTTCCGATACTGGCGCTTTCAGGACAAGATTTTCGTCCACTTCTCCGACTTCTCGCCGCAATGCTGGCTATGATGGAAGAAGAGATGGTACGCGAATCCCGCAAGCGCTATCGGGCGGGCACCGGTCGAGTGACGATGCAGTGGCACAGAGGCAGACAGCAAACGGGCTTTCTACGGGGGATGTGGTCTGGCGCCGCAATCGGAGCGGCGTTTCCCTGCAGTCCTTTACAGTTGCGTCCGGTAATTTCTTATGGTCTGTCATGATGCGCATGTTCAGACGTTTCCAACCTGTTTCCATCGTTCTGTTTGTTGTTCTTCTGGCGTTTCTCGTCGGCTTCGTCGCGTTTGGTGAAAAAGTCACCAGCATGCAGCCTCCGGCTATCGAGGAGCCTGCTGATGCAATCATCGTTCTGACTGGTGGACAGTCAAGAATCCAGGCGGCCGTCGATCTTTTGAAGGACAAGCGAGGGAAGCGGCTTCTGATCAGCGGTGTTCATCCGGCGACCAATGAAAAGGCGCTGCAGCGTGCGACCCATGCGGATCAGAGCCTCTTCGATTGCTGTGTCGATCTCGACCGGTCTGCGCTCAACACCATCGGCAATGCGACCGAAAGCGAACGCTGGATTCGTAGCAACAATTATCGCCGCGTGATCCTGGTCACCAATAACTACCATATTCCGCGCAGTACCCTTGAAATGTCCTATCGCATGAAGGATGTGGAATTCATTCCCTATCCGGTCGTGAATGGGGAGCGACGCGAACATAGCTGGGTTGCCGAAGGCGACACATTGCGCGTGCTCTTCATCGAATATGTGAAATATCTGGGCGCTGCTGTCCGTGTGGGTGCGACCGAACTGTTTGGAACGCAGTCAGTGCAAAATGCAATGACTGAGAGCTGATCTGGCTGCAGGATTGCGATTTCCTGATGGAAATGGCCGATCTTCCTGATATATCGGTGCCGTCACTTTCTGCAGAAAGTCCAGAATTCGCGCGTGATCGTTTACCGCCAGCCGGGAGCGAAAATGCTTTAGCCAGGGTCTCCACCGACTGATGCTTCTCTATCTGCGCTCAATCTTGTTCAATGCGGCGTTCTATATCTGCACACTTGTTCAGATGATCGTCTATACGCCCTTTTATTTCCTGTTGCCCCGCAAGAAGGCATGGATCGTGCCGAAGCTGTGGGCAAGGGTCAATCTCTGGCTCCAGAAGCATATCGCCGGGACAGACTATGTGGTCGAAGGATTGGAGAACATTCCCGAAGGCGCCTATATCTGCGCGCCAAAGCACCAGTCTGCCTGGGATACCTATGCTTTCCTTCCCTATCTTGACGATCCCGTGCTGATCCTGAAGCGAGAATTGATGCGCATTCCGCTTTTCGGCTGGTATATCGCCAAGATGCAGATGATCCCGGTGGACCGCGGTTCCCGCGTCAAAGCGCTGCATTCGATCACCAAGGGAGCGGAAAAGGCGATTGCGGAAGGCCGCCAGATTCTGATCTATCCGGAAGGAACGCGCCGGGCGCCGGGAGCTCCGCCGCACTATAAATATGGAATCGTTCATCTCTATGAGGCGCTCAATCTTCCGGTATTGCCGATTGCGCACAATGCAGGCCTCTACTGGCCGCGCCGCAAATTCCTCCGCTATCCTGGAACCATTCGCGCCCGTATTCTGCCGCCAATTCCGGCGGGGCTTCCGAAGGAAGAATTCCTGAAGCGACTTATCGAATCCACCGAAACGGCCTGTGACGAATTTCTGGTCGCCGCCAGCCGCGATCCTAATCCACCACCCATGCCACCGACCGCCGTTCAAAGACTGAACGAGCTCGGCGCCTAACCCTCACAGCATGTTATCGGCCTGATCACGTTCAATTGCGTTGCGAGAACGACAATTCGCCGCGTTTTCTAGAACTTTCGTTTTTCTTGCGTGCAACCATGAAACCCGTTATCAGAGCCCGACACGAAAGGACACATCATGAATATTGATGCCATCTCCATCGGCTCCAATCCTCCTGAAGACGTCAACGTCATCATTGAAGTGCCTGTCGGCGGCCAGCCGATCAAGTACGAGATGGACAAGAAGGCCGGCGCCCTCATCGTCGACCGCTTCCTCTACACGCCAATGACCTATCCGGGCAATTACGGCTTCGTGCCGCATACGCTTTCGGAAGATGGCGACCCGATTGACGTTCTCGTCTGCAACACCCGTCCGCTGGTTCCCGGCTGCGTGATCAACGTTCGCCCGATCGGCGTTCTGGTCATGGAAGACAATTCCGGCAAGGATGAAAAGATCATTGCCGTTCCGTCGCCGCACCTGACGCGCCGCTACGAGAAGATCCACGACTATACCGATATGCCGGAGATCACTCTGAAGCAGATCGCGCACTTCTTCGAGCACTATAAGGATCTGGAACCCGGCAAGTGGGTCAAGATCGGTGACTGGGGCGACGAGGATTACGCACGCAAGTTCATCGTGGAAGCTATCGAACGCGCCAAGGGCAAGTAAGCGACAGCTTTTCGATCCGTCTAAAACAAAAGCGCCCGGCAATGTCCGGGCGCTTTTGTTTTCAGGCTTGCGAGTGATGCGCTTAGAGCATAATCCGACCGGAGTGAAACGAGGATCGATAAAATTATGCTTGAAATATAATAACTTAGAGCGCCGATCCGACCCAATCAGATCGAAATGCGCTTAAAGGAAAAGCGGCAGCAGCGTCGTCCACATGAACTGGCGGATGAAGAAGATAATCAGCAACAGGATGATAGGCGAAATATCGATGCCGCCGAGATTGGGCAAAATATTGCGGATCGGGCGAAGAACGGGCTCTGTTACCTTGTAGAGAAACTCACCGATCGATGCCACGAAGCGGTTGCCGGAATTGACGACATTGAACGCATAGAGCCACGAGAAAATGGCACTCGCAATAATAATATAGGTGTAAATATCGAGCGCCAAATCAATGGTGCGGAACAATGCGATCATGGAGGCCTCCTTGGCGATTGGCCGAGATGTAGCGGTTGCATCGGGCGAGAACAAGGGCTGAGGGCTTGAGCGCTGGAATTTTTGAGAAGCGCAGCAAGTGTTTTCAGCCGCCCGAACCGTTGAACTGTCGTTGAGAATTGTGGTGAATGAGATCGTTGACGTGCTCCAGCCAGTGATCACGGACGCGCATATTACGCAAATGCTGGAGCGTGTTGGCAACATAATCCACATTGGTGCCGGAATCGCCGCGGGCGGATCCGACAATGGCCGCGGCTTCCTCGGCTTTCAGCGAGCCTGCATATTGCAGGTGGCGGCGGTCGGCCACGTAGGTGACGGCGTCGACATCGCGGCCATCGGCAAGGCGCAGGCGAAGATGCTTTTCATGATAGACTTGGTTCGACATTTCACGTTCGCGCAGATAGGTCATCACTTCGCCGGTCATGTCTCCGGGCACACGAAAAGCAATACCGAGACACGAGCCACCAGCATCCAGGCCCAGTACCAGACCCGGATGGTCCGGTGTCCCTCGGTGGACATGCGAGTAGATGCACAGGCTGCGCCTGTAGCCGTAAAGGCGTGCACGCATGGTCTCCACATGCGCAAAACCCGGCCGCCACATCAGCGAGCCGTAACCGAAAACCCAGAAATCGTTCATTCGCCTATCATCAGGGAGTGTGGTCATGAGAGTGTCCATATTGATTTAGTGAACGTCGATTTCCACCGGTATTCAACGGATATCCCTCTATTTTTCTTCTCGTTCGCTTCACAAGGCACATTCCTGCCATAATATGGCCAACAGTCGGGGGGAGCAAAACATATCGGGGTTGGATATTCGGTCTGAACCCGGAGTGAGGCTCTTCGAAACAACCGTCTGATTCATGTAAGGCTTTTGAAATGGCGCACCCTGGAATGAACGCACCGAAAGCCAGAAAGCGTCCGATAACGCTCGTCGTCATTCTTGTTGTCTTGATCGCTGGCTATACGGCGGGCTGGTTCTACGTTGCAAACAGGCTGGAGGCGCGAGCCAAGGCTGATATGGCCAAGCTTGCTGCCCAGGGTGTTGGTGTGAAATGCGAAGACCTGCGCATGGGCGGCTATCCGCTGCGCGTCAATGTTGTCTGCGACAGCATTTCCTGGCAACGTCCTTCCGAGGGTATGTCGTTCCGCGCCGGGCGTTTCACTTCGGGATCGCCGGTCTATGCGCCACGTTCGCTCTCGAACGATCTGACAGGTCCGGCCTTCATCGAGTTTCCGGGACTGGAGCCGCTGGAAGTCAACTGGAGCAAGTTTACCTCCAATACCCGGCTGGCGCGTCCGTTCCCGACCGAAATCGAACTGGCTGCACGTGAGGTCGCGGTTGGCCTTCGCACCGAAACGACGAAGACGGAGCCGCTCAGCACGCTCGAGCAGATGGATTTCCGCATGAGCCAAGTGGACGGAACTTTGAAGATCAATGGCCGCTTTGCTGGATTGAAGCTTGCCAAGGCAGTGATCGGTAGTGCCACTAGCCCTGAAATCGACGGTGTGGCGGATATTGATGTGGCAGATGCTGCGACACTGCTTGCAAGGAGCGAAACGCCTTTCCATCAACGTCTGCGCGGACATTCTGGTACGGTCAATCAGGCTTTCCTGTCCATGCCCAATGGAGCCATGGTTTCTGTTGCAGGGCCGTTTTCGGTCGATGCCGACGGGCTCATCAATGCTGATGTGAAACTGACGCTCGTCAATCCGCAGTCGCTGGCACAGGCAGGACAGACCGTATTCCCCGAGCAGGGCGGCAATATCGCCACCGTTCTGTTTGCTCTTTCCGCTATGCCGAAAGACGAAAACGGCAATCCCGTTATGGAGATCGCCGTTCGCAAAGGTAAAGTCAGCGCCGGATTTATTCCGCTCGGGCGGTTGCCTGCTCTTTAAGGGAGTAGGGGAATAAGCCAGTAAGGGAGTAGGACAGTATATTTGCGGCCCTATCCGTTCCTTACTTTTTTTCGCTCGTGCGCGTCGCAGCCTGACGGCCGAAGTCCGGTGCATCTACTTCCTGACCGGCATCGATGATGCCGCGCCGAACAGCGCGCGTGCGCGTGAACAGATCAAATAGTGCTTCACCATCACCCCAGCGGATCGAGCGCTGAAGCGAGGCGAGATCTTCCGAAAAGCGACCGAGCATTTCAAGGATGGCATCCTTGTTGTGCAGGCATACGTCACGCCACATTGTCGGATCGGATGCGGCCAGTCGTGTGAAATCGCGGAAACCGGAAGCCGAATATTTAATGACTTCCGATTTGGTCACCTGTTCCAGATCGCTGGCTGTACCGACGATGTTATAGGCAATGATGTGCGGCAGATGCGAGACGATAGCCAGCACCAGGTCATGGTGCTGCGGGTCCATGCGATCAAGCCGCGAGCCGCAGGCGATCCAGAAGTCACTCAGCTTTTCCAGTGCTGCTTCATCCGTATCAGCCAAAGGGGTGAGGATGCACCAGCGATTGGTAAAGAGGTCGGCAAAGCCTGCATCCGGCCCGGAATATTCCGTGCCCGCCAGCGGGTGTCCCGGAATGAAGTGCACATTGCCGGGCAGTTCCGGCTGCATCTGTGCAATCACGGAAGCCTTGGTGGAGCCGACATCGGTGACAATGGCGCCGGGCTTGAGATTTGCCGCGATCTGCCGCGCTACCGTGCCGGACGAGCCGACGGGTACCGAAACGATGACCAGATCGGCATCCTTGACAGCCTCAGCGCTATCGGTGGTGTAGCTGTCACCGAGTGCCAGTTCTTCGGAGCGTTTCAGCGTTTCACCGCTGCGTGTGGCAATGGCGATGTGATCTGCGAGCTTTTCGCGCCGAATAACGCGGGCCAGCGATGAACCGATAAGGCCGATGCCGATCAGGGCGATCTTGTCGAAATGGACCGTGGACATTGTTCTACTTCAAAAATTCAGTCAGGGCGGCGACGACGCCACGATTGGCTTCTTCCGGTCCGACGGTCATGCGCAAGGCATTGGGGAAACCGTAGCCGCCGACGCGACGCAGGATATAACCGCGCTTGGAAAGCCATTCGTCAGCCTTATCCGCCGAATGTGCGGCATCGTCCGGAAAATGGATCAGCAGAAAATTCGTGACTGACGGCGTTACCCGCAGACCGAGCTTGGTGAACTCGTCGGCCAACCAGCCAAGCCACTTGTCATTGTAAGTGATCGACTTTTCGACATGGGCGCGATCACGAATGGCTGCGGCGCCCGCAGCAATGGCGGCCGAATTCATGTTGAACGGTCCGCGGATACGATTGACGGCATCAATCACGTGCAGCGGCGCATACATCCAGCCGATACGCAGGCCGGGCAGCCCGTGAATTTTCGAGAAGGTGCGCGTCATGACGACGTTCTCGTTGGACGAAACGAGTTCGAGGCCGGATTCATAGTCGTTGCGACGGACATATTCGGCATAAGCCGCGTCGAGAATGAGGAGCACGTGCTTCGGCAGTCCGGCATGGAGACGACGGACTTCCTCAAAAGGCAGATAGGTTCCGGTCGGATTGGCCGGATTGGCAATGAAGACGATTTTCGTGCGCGGCGACAGGCCAGCCAGAATGGCGTCCACATCGATACGCTCGTTCTTCTCCTTCACCGTTATCGGCGTCGCGCCTGCACCCAGCGTCTGGATCTTGTAAACGGCAAAACCGTGCTCTGTAATGATGGCCTCGTCACCCGGAGCAAGATAGGTTTGGCAGATCAGACCAAGCAGTTCGTCGGAGCCGTTGCCGCACAGGATATTGGCCATGTTGAGCCCCTGCGTTTCGGCAATTGCCTCACGCAGCGCCAGCGCCTGTCCATCGGGATATAGCTCCAGTTTTTCGCCAGCGTGTCGATAGGCTTCGACAGCATGCGGGCTTGGTCCGACAGGCGTTTCGTTGGAGGAGAGCTTATAGACCTTGGCAACACCTTCCACGTGTTCCTTGCCGGGTACGTAGGCTGCGATGTCGAGCAAGCCGGCCTTGGGCTGGGGACGGGTAAGGTTTTGCGTATCGGTCATGATTTTGGCTCCGCCAAAAGGTCAATGTTAAAGTTACGATGGGTTAAAGTTATGATGGCGGCATATCCCGCCATTGCGTCCAAGTCGAGAAAAACCTTGTAGGTAGTACTTGGCGACCGCAGCAACTGCACGTTTTCGCGGGCGATGATGCGCAAATGCCCTAGTTTTTTCGATCTGTGGTGATGGTTCGTGCCGGTACTTTCCGCAATCCACCGACGGGCGTGCCTTGTGGGGCGAGAACCGGAACAAAGACGCGGCGTGACGAGCGCTGGGCAACCGGCAGCCCTTGATAGAGCCGCTTTTGCGCTTCCACCACCAGAACGCCTGAAAAGACCGGCCACAACCGTCGCCCCATGCCTTCGAGTGCGAGACAAGGCCGCATCATCCATCGTCGCGTGGCGGGTGGGAAGTGCAGGGCGTCGCTCACCGTACTGACGGTGAAATTCGCTTCCCGCAGCAAGGTCGTCAGCTGTGTTCTGCTGTAAGGCCGCCCGCTGCCGAAGGGTGTGTGTTCGAAGCGGGCCCAAAGTCCGCGGCGGTTCGGCACCACGATAACGAGTCGCCCATTGGGGGCGAGGACGCGCCACATCTCCTTGAGCGTTTCCGTCGGATTTTCCGCATATTCCAGCGCATGTACCATGAGCACGCGATCAATGGAGGAATCAGGCAGAGGCAGTTCTTCGTCGAAAACGAGCGCTGTTGCCGTTTTTGCTATCGAGGGCCAGGCAACGGCGCCCTGTCCAGCCGGCATGAAGGCGAATGTGCGTTCCGTATCGGCACTGAAGCGGTCGAGATAGGGCAGGCTGTAGCCCATGCCGACTAGCCTCTCTCCCGGCACGTGCCCCCAAAGACCGGCCAATGCCATTCGGATCGCGCGCTCCGCGAGATGGCCCAGTGTCGTGTCGTAAAATGATCGCAGTTCGATGATGTCTGGATGCATGCAGGTCACGCTATATGAAATCTCGACGCCGGGAAATGGAGAAGCCGAAGCATCTTCATCCGGTGGGGTGCAATTTCCTCAAACCGTGCTATAGAGCGTGCCTTTCCGGCACCTTTGATGGGCGCCGAAGTCTGCGCGAAAGCGAACGATCAGGAGAAGCAGCAGATGCCCGAAGTCGGTGGCAAGACAATCGAAGTTCTCTTTAGTCCGGATGAGATCGCCGGTCGCAATCTCGAGCTCGCCAAGGCCATTGCTGAACACAAGTTTCACAATCTGCTGACGATTTCGATCCTGAAGGGCTCCTTCATCTTTGCAGCCGACCTCATCCGCGCAATGCACGATGCGGGTGTGGAACCCGATGTCGAATTCATCACCGTTTCAAGCTACGGCAAGGGAACGACAAGCACGGAAGTTCGTCTACTGCGCGATATCGACAGCGATGTGCGTGACCGTGATGTGCTTCTGATCGACGATATTCTGGAATCCGGAAAGACGCTGAAGTTCGTTCGCGAGCTCATGCTGGAACGGGGCGCGCGGAGCGTCAGCATTGCTGTTCTTCTCGACAAGAGCGTGCGCCGCAAGGTCGATCTTGATGCCGATTTCGTGGCTTTCGAATGCCCCGACTATTTTGTCGTCGGCTATGGCATGGACGTCGGGCATGCCTTCCGCCAGTTGCCTTATGTCGGCCGGGTGATGGAATAAGCGCGTCCGGCGTCTGTGCTTTCAGATCAATCGAACTTCAACAGACGCTGCAGATATTCCTTTTCCATTTGCGGCGTGAGCGCATTGCCGAGCTTGCGGCGGATTTCATCGAGAATTTCGCGCGCGCGCTGAATATCTATTTCACCTGGAATCTTGATGTCATCGTTGAGGCCGCCGCTGGTACCTTGCTGGCGACCAAGAGGGTCCCTTCCGCGACTGCCATTGGCGCCACTTTGCTCCTGACCTTGCTGGCCCATGGCTTGCTGCATTTTTTGCATCATGTCGCGTCCGCCGCGACGCAGTGCATCGAGCGCACTACCCTGCTGGTCGCTTGCTTCTGCACCTTCGCTGCGGCCCAGCGCATCCGTTGCGTTGCCCATCGATTTTCCGGCATCCGAAAAATCCTTGCCGGGTTCAATGCCCATGCCCTTCAGATCGTCCATCAGTTTTTGCAGATCGGACTGGAGGTCTTTCTGTTGTTGCTGCAGCTTGCGCATGGCTTCGGCCATATCCGGCGGAATATCGCCTTTCCCGCTTTGACCGTTCCCGCTCTGGCCGTTATCGGCTTCACCGCCCGGCTGCCCGCCGCCCATGGAGCCATCATCACCGGGGAACAGGTTGTCGCCGAATTCGCCTTCACCATCACTGCCGCCGAACTGGCGCTGCATCTTCTGATCGAGATCGAAGGTTTCGTTCATCGTCTTTTGCTGGCGCTGCATCAGTTCGCCGAGCTTGTTCATCTGCTGCTGCATCTGGCCTTGCTGACCTTGCCCCTGATCTGGCTGGCCCTGTTGCGCCTGTCCCATTTGCAGATTGTCCATCAGATTCTGCAATTGCGACAGCAGTTCTTCCGCCTGATCGCGCGAGCCCTGACGTGCCAGGTTTTCGATCTGGTCCATCATGCGCTGTAGGTCTTTTTCCGTTAGCATTCGCGCATTGGGATCGGGTGCTGCGCGGCGTGTATTCGGGTTCTGCTGCTGGCGTTGGGCGAATTCCCGCAGAAAATCCTGCATCGCCTTGCGCAGTTCTGCCGAAAGCTTTTCGATCTCTTCTTGCGGGGCGCCGTTCTGAAGAGCATTTTTCAGGGCTTCCTGTGCCTGCCGCAGGCGCCTTTCGGCAGCAGACAGATTTCCATCCTCGATACCGAGCGCAACCTGCCACATATAGTCCGCGGCATCGCGCAAGGCGTCATCGCTTCTGGCAAGACGAAGACGCGTACCAATCGTGACCAGACCCAGATAATGGGCTGCGTTCTTGATGGTTTCTTCCGGGCGAAGCGTGATTGCCGACAGCATGTCGAGCACGTGGTCGCGCTGCGTCGCATCGAGCGCGAGGATACGGCGCTGCTCTGCGATGGCACGGGCAAGCGGATTGCTGAAAGGGCGCTCGGGCAAGGTAATGATCTTGGTTTCGCTGCGACCTGTTTGTCCGGCGGCGTCGGTTACGACCAGCGTGAGCGCAACTTTTTCGCCCGCCCATGGATGTTCGGTCAGGTCCTTCGACGTCGTAGCGTCCTTTACGCCGCGGCGGGGCAATGCAAGCGGCAGTTCCGGCGCATCGTAAAGCGGTGCGGCTTCTTCATCCTCATCATTGTTGAGCGGGATAATCTCAGCTTCGGCTTTTGCCGGCGCGTAGTCGTCCTCGATCTGATAGGAAAGTTGCAACGTACCATTCAGCGCGTGTCCCGGCTCTTTCGTGAAGCGGATCGTCGGCGGATTGTCCGGCGTGACGGAAAATTTCCAGCGCGCATCGGTGCCGGAAAGTGCCAAAGTCTCGTCCTGCTGCAAATCATAGCGGAAGTTGTGGCTTCCATCGACGACGGCCTGTTCTGCAGGTTCTTTCTGGTCTTCCTTCAGGCTTATCGGTTGTATTTCGCGGCGCTCGCCCGTTGCGTCAGTCGCAGTCAGGCGTTCAGAACCGCCACCGATCACGCGGACCGACAGAATGCTGCCCTGCGGTACATTGATTGCCGCTCGTTCACTGTCGATGGTCGTGGACAGGAAGACAGGCGCGTGGCCGGTATAGCGCGGCGGCGTCACCCATGCATCGATGCGGGCAATGGCACTGCCATCGCCTGGGCGGATATGAAAGGCATCGGTAATGCGCCCGCTGTTCGGGCTGATGCTGTAGGCGGAGGCAGTCACGAAGAGCAGGGCAACCACTGCACGAATGCCGAAGGGGTCATGTTCGGGAACGCGTGTATAGGGCAGGCCGGATTGCAGATTCTTGAGCCTGTCCGCCATGCGGCGCTGGTGTTCGCGCCACAAGGCAACGGCGAAAGGGTCATGTTCACCGGTTGCCATATGGCCTGTCTGTACGGCGAGTGGTTCGTGAACCAGGCCGTTGATCGCCTCGATGCGGCTTGTGACGTCACTTTCTGTCGGAGATCGAAACCGGAACGGCAGGCAAAGTGCAATGAGGCCGGCAAGACCAAATAGAGCCAGCACGCCGATATGAAGCCATCGCGGCATCATGCCGAACAGGCCGAACCAGCTCAGGCTGGCAAACAGACCAATGATGAGGATCAGCGGCAGGATCAGCGGCCAGAACCGCTCGAAGCTGATTGAAAGAAAGCTGCGCAGACGTAGACGATGCAGGCTGGCGCCATCGCCTGAAAACAGCCGCAGAAAAGCATCCCGCGCATGACGCGGCAGGCTTTTCCTGTCGTTGCTGCTATCTGTCTGTCGTGCCGCCTTTGAGGCAGTCATAGGGTATGGTCTTTCACGTCAGCCGATTTCGGTTCGGCTGACAGGATAACACGCATCATGGCAAAGGCGAGGCTTTGCCATGATAAATCTGGGCCATGATAAATCTGGGCCACGATAATTGTGGGCCGTGACAATTATGGTCGCAAGCCTATAGCCATTCCGGCACGGAATCGAGCGCAAGCAGTTCTTCATAAGTCCGGCGCGGGCGCACGACATGATAACGGTCACCATCAACCAGTACTTCGGGGATGAGAAGACGGCTGTTATAGGTGCTGGAAAGCACGGCCCCATATGCGCCCGTCGTGCAGATGGCGATAAGGTCGCCCGGAACAGGCTTCGCCACTTCCCGGTCGAGGCCGAGATAGTCACCGGTTTCGCAGACTGGACCGACAAAATCGGCACGAATACGCGGCGCGTCATCCTTCGGCAAGGCTACCGGCTTGATGTCGTGGAATGCATCGTAAAGTGTGGGACGAATCAAATCATTCATCGCGGCATCCACGATGACGAAGTTCTTGGCGTCGCCTTCCTTGACGAAGATCACTTCCGTTACCAGAAGCCCGGCATTGCCGACGATCAGGCGGCCCGGCTCGAACACGGTTTTCAAGCCAAGCGGCTTGATATGTTTTGCAACGATTTCCGCATAGGCGACGGGTAGCGGCGGAGGCGTGTTATCCGTGCGATAAGGAATACCCAGTCCACCGCCAACATCGACGTGACGGATATTGTGGCCGTCGGCCTGCAATTCCTTGACCAGTTGCGCCATCAGGGCAAAGGCATTGTCGAACGGCTCGAGGTCGATGATCTGGCTGCCGATATGCATATCGATGCCGACCACGTCGAGACCGGGCAGGCTTGCCGCGCGAGCATAGGCCTCACGCGCCTTGACGCGCGGAATGCCGAACTTGTTTTCGGATTTGCCGGTCGAAATCTTGGCGTGGGTCTTCGCATCCACATCAGGATTGATGCGCAGCGATACGGATGCGACCTTGCCAGTCTTGACGGCGCGAGCGGAAAGTATCTCCAATTCCGGCTCGGATTCAACATTGAAGCAATAGATACCTGCTTCCAGCGCGAAGTCCATTTCGTGTGGCGTCTTGCCGACGCCTGAAAAGACGATCTTATTGGCCGGGATGCCCGCAGCAAGTGCCCGGCGAATCTCGCCTTCCGAAACAGTGTCGGCACCGGCGCCAAGCTTCGCCAGCGTTTTCAGCACAGCCTGGTTGGAATTGGCCTTCAGCGCGTAGGTCACCAGCGTTTCCATGTCAGCAAAGGCTTCGCTGAATACACGGAAATGGCGCTCGATAGTTGCGCGGGAATAGACGTAGAAAGGCGTTCCAACGGCCTGAGCAATTTCAGGTAGGTTGACATTTTCGGCATGAAGAACGCCGTTGCGATACTCGAAATGATTCACGGGAAGGCCCTGCAGCAGAAACTTACAACAGCTTGTCGAGGATGATCGGCTTGTCTTCCTTCGGTTTTGGCTTGGTGTGTCCCTGATCGTCGGTGATCAGCGAAGATGGCGGCGGTTCCAGCGGGCCCTTGCGACCGCAAGCAGCAAGCGTGGCCGCGAGCGCGGCGATCAGAAGCACGGAAGAAATGGCGGAGCGGCCTGTCATCAGCTTTGGTTCCCGAAATATATGATCTTGCTCTAAGTTTTGTCTTTACGCATGTCTCCCGAAACCGGTTCCCACTTTTGGGAGACATGCTCTAGTTGGTCTGATTCCGACATTTGCATCCCTCGGATATGAGCGCCGAACAAACGTCAATTTCAATCCACTAGGTCTAACTCATAATGCCCGAAATGTGGAATCATCAGTTCAATTCATGATTCCACATGACGTCATGTTGATCGCCCATCAGGCCTTTGTAATGCGCTTTTTCCAGTAACGGATCTGGCGGCGCACTTCCTGCGGGGCTGTGCCACCGAAGGACTGACGGCTCTTCACGGATTTCTCAACCGTCAGATAGCCGAAGATCGCATCCGTGATGCCTGGATGGATCGATTGCAGTTCTTCCAGTGAAAGCTTCGACAGATCGACCTTGCGGCTTTCAGCCAGAGCGACGGCGCGACCGGTGACATGATGTGCTTCGCGGAAAGGAAGCCCCAGTTCGCGCACCAGCCAGTCGGCGAGATCGGTCGCGGTGGAATAGCCTGAACCGGCAGCCTTCTTCATAGACGCGACATTGATCGTCAGGTCACGCACCATGCCAGCCATGGCTGCGATGGCAAGTTCCAGATTTTCGGCGGCGTCGAAGACCTGTTCCTTGTCTTCCTGCATGTCCTTGGAATAGGCGAGTGGCAAGCCCTTCATGATGGTCAGAAGTGCAACCAGCGAACCGTTGATGCGACCAGTCTTGGCGCGAACCAGTTCCGCGGCATCCGGGTTTTTTTTCTGCGGCATGATCGACGAGCCGGTCGAGAAAGCATCGGAAAGCCGCACGAAATTGAACTGCGGCGTAGACCAGATGACGATTTCTTCGGCCAAACGTGACAGATGACCTGCGCAGATTGCAGCAAGCGACAGGAATTCCAGCGCATAGTCGCGGTCGGAAACGCTGTCGAGCGAATTGCGGGTCGGCTCGCGGAAACCGAGCGCCTTTGCCGTCATGTGACGGTCGATCGGGAAGCCGGTGCCTGCAAGGGCTGCAGCACCCAAAGGTGATTCGTCCATACGCTCGATCGCATCGCGTACACGCGACAGATCACGACCGAACATTTCCACATAGGCCATGCAATGATGACCGAAGGTCACCGGCTGCGCGGTCTGAAGATGGGTGAAGCCCGGCATCACGGTTGCGGCGTGTTCTTCCGCGCGTTCCAGAAATGCCTCGATAAGATTCTTGAGGGCAGCAGCGGTCTTTTCCAGTTCCTGCTTCACCCACAGGCGGAAGTCGACGGCCACCTGGTCATTGCGCGAGCGGGCAGTATGCAGGCGTCCTGCAGACGGGCCGATCAGATCAGCCAGCCGCGCCTCAATGTTCATGTGAATGTCTTCGAGCTTGCGCGAGAAGGTGAACTTGCCGTCCTCGATTTCCTTGAGGATGGCTTTCAGTCCGTCTTCGATTTGCCGATGGTCTTCTGCCCCAATAATGCCTGTCTTTGCCAGCATGGCTGCATGGGCGAGCGAACCCTGAATATCCTGCGCATAGAGCTTGCGGTCGAAACCGATCGATGCATTGATCTCTTCCATAATCGCATCGGGCCCTGAGGCAAAACGGCCGCCCCACATCTGGTTGCTTGATTTTTGTTCGCTCATGCTCATATGCCCCGAGTGACGGTTTGGCGGAATATTGGAAAGAAGTAACGCGACATGGCAGAAGACAACGAAAAGGCGAATTCCGAACAGCAGGCGAAATCGGGAAATCGCAAGATCGTCCTTCTTGCCGCCCTTGCCGGTGTCATTGCCGGTATTGGGGCGGTATACGTGATGGAGCGCCCTTCTGGCAATGTGGTTACCCAGAATGTTTCGACGAATGTTGCAGCAGAAAGCGATGAAGCTTCGGCGCAGTGCGTATTGAAGGCAGATAAGCTGAAGGCACTTGATGCAGCTGCGACTGGTGGCGTGGCTGCGATGCGCGCCGCCGAAAAGCCGATTTCAGTCTCGCATATCGCCTTTACGGGGCCTGACGGCAAACAGATGACACTCGGCGATTTCAAGGGCAAGACGCTGCTGGTCAATCTCTGGGCGACGTGGTGCGCCCCATGCCGTGAAGAAATGCCCGCTCTCGACAAGCTGGATGCCGAAAAAGGCGGCGCTGATTTCGAGGTCGTCGCAATCAACATCGACACTGGTTCGGATGACAAGCCCAAGGGCTTTCTGAACGAAATCGGCATCAAGAATCTGATCCTGCACCGAGATGCTTCCATGTCGAGCTTCAATGAGTTGAAGCGCAAGAACCTGGCCTTTGGGCTTCCGGTGACGCTGCTGGTCGACAAGGACGGGTGTCAGATTGCATCCATGAACGGCCCGGCACCATGGGACAGCCCGGAAGCTGCGAAACTGATCGAGGCCGCTCAGAAACTCTAACACTCGACAAAATCGAGAATCAGTGGCTTGCTTTCTCTCCCAAAGAGGGAGTTGCCCATGAGCCTTGAAGTCTGGCTTGCATTTTCCGCCGCATCCATCGTGCTCCTGATTATTCCGGGGCCGACTGTTCTGCTCGTTGTTTCATATGCACTCGGTCAGGGCTGGAAAGCGGCTTTCCCGATGGCGGTTGGCGTTGCGCTGGGGGATTTTACGGCTATGACGCTTTCTATGCTTGGTGTGGGTGCGCTATTGGCCGCTTCGGCAAGCGTGTTCACCGCCGTCAAATGGGCAGGTGCCGCCTATCTCATCTGGCTTGGCATAAAATTGTTTCGCGCTGGCGGAACACTTCACGCCAGTGCGCGGCATGACAGGGTACATCCGGTGCGGATGCTGGTTCATGCCTGGCTGGTGACGGCGCTCAATCCGAAAAGCATTACCTTTTTCGTGGCTTTTCTTCCGCAATTTCTCAGCCCGCATCGGGATTTCCTGACCCAGATGCTGGTTTTTGAAAGCACGTTCCTTGTGCTCGCTTTCTTCAACGCCTTTGCCTATGCACTTCTGGCGACCCGCGCGCGCCGCTTCTTCTCAAGCGAACGAGCGCTACGCATTTTCAATCGGGCTGGCGGAACACTGCTGATCGGTGCCGGCGTCGCTACCGCATCAATGCGATCAACCTGAGATGAAACCGGAGCGTTTCAGCCGGACGATGGCGAGATCGAGCGCCGAGAGGAATGCCGAACGGTCCTTGGGCGAAAAGGGGGCGGGCCCGCCTGTAACTTCGCCTGCGGAACGCAAGCTGTCCATCAGATTGCGCGTCGCAAGCGTATTGCCGATCGTGCTTTGGGTGTGAACCCGTCCGTTTGGGGCGATCACCGAGGCGCCTTTCTCAAGTGAGCGGCTGGCCAAAGGAATGTCGGCGGTAATCACGATTGCACCCGGTCGCGAATTCTCGGCGATCCAGTCGTCGGCGGCGTCGAGCTTGTCTGGTACGACAACCCGTTCGACACGCTCCGCATCGCGGGGGATGGCAATGAAACTGTTGGCCACCAGCACGACCGGCAGATTGTGCCGTTCCGCTACGCGATAGATTTCAGCTTTCACCGGGCAGGCGTCGGCATCGACAAGAATGCGGATGATTTCAGGTTCGTTGTTCATGCCGCTTCATAAAATGCGGGCGGCTATTTGGCAAATTTAACGCTGCGATCAGTTTTATGCGATAGGCGTTTGCCGCAAAGCGGTATAAGGCGGGCCGCGAAAGTGAGAATTCTGTCATGGCCGCCCGTTTCTTCCCCATCATGTTTGTCCTGCTTTGGGCCACCGGCTTCATCGGTGCAGGGCTGTCCATGCCTTATGCCGAACCGTTTACTTTCATGGCGGTGCGTTTTTCCATTGCCGCGATCATCATGACACTTTGGGCGCTGGCGAGCCGGAGCATCTGGCCCAAGGGCGATGTGCTTCTTCATGCGGCGATTGCCGGTTGTCTTATCCACGGTGTTTATCTTTCCGCCTTGTTCTGGGCGGTTCACCACGGCCTGCCTGCGGGAATGTCCGGTCTGGTGGCGGGACTTCAGCCGATGCTGACCACGCTGATTGCGGCCATTCTTCTGGGTGAACGGGCGAGCGGACGGCAATGGACAGGGCTTCTCATCGGTTTCATTGGTGTCGCGATGGTTGTATGGCCAAAGTTTTCGGCGGGTAGCGGGGTTGATCCGAAAAGTCTTGCGGCGGCTTTCTTGGCCGTAGTGGCGATCAGTACTGGCACTGTCTGGCAGAAGCGGTTTGGAACTGCTGGCGATCTCAAGGCCGGGACGGCGGTGCAATATATCGCCGCTGCCATTCTGACCGCTATCTGCGCCTTCGCCTTTGAAACGCGGGTCATGATCTGGTCGCCATCGCTGATCTTTGCGCTGGTCTGGCTGACGCTCGCCATTTCTATCGGTGCCATTCTGGCGCTTCTCGTCATGATCCGCGAAGGCGCTATGTCGAAAGTCGCATCGCTGTTTTATCTGGTGCCCGGTACTGCCGCGGTCATGGCCTATCTGATTTTCGGCGAGACGCTGTCGGCAATCCAGATCGCAGGCATGTTGGTGACGACGCTCGGCGTTGCACTGACTACTTTACGTCGATAAGCTCGGGTTGTTGTTCGCGCTTGCGAAAGATCATAATCGCGGCGTTTATTTCCGCACCGATGATGAAGATTGCTGACAGCATGTAGAGAAAGACAATCGCCACCATGATCGAGGCGAGGCCTGCATAGGTTGTCACATAAGTGGCGAAGGTTTCCAGATATTTTGCGAAGGCCATTGCGGCGGCAAGCCAGGCGATGAGCGTGATCAATATGCCGGGCAGGATATCACCGAGGCTTCGACGTCCGGCTGGAAGCCAGATATGCACCATGAATAGTGCCAGAACCAGAACCGCCACAGCCACCGTATAACGCCAGAAGGCAATTGTGCCGGTGAACGGCGCAATATCTGGAAACCATTGTTCGGCAATACGCACGGCAAGCGGGGCCAGAACCAGCAGGAAGCTGATTGCCATCAGGCTCAATGTACCGACCAGAACGAAGCCCAGGCTTTGCAGGCGGCAGAAAATGATCGAGCGCTGGTCGGTGACGCGATAGGCGCGGTTGAGCGCAATGCGCAACGCCTCGACGCCATTCGAGGCAAAATAGGCCGCTGCAATCACGCTCAATGTCAAAAGTCCGCTGCGCTGCACGGTCAGCACGTTCATCACTTCGTTGGCAATTGGAGCAGCGATATTCGACGGCCACATATCGAAGATGACATGCACCGCCGTATCAGCAAATTCCTTGGTGCCGAGAAAGCTCGCCAGCGTGGTAGCAAAGATGAGGAACGGAAACAGTGCCATCAGGCCGGAAAGCGCAATATGGCTGGCGAAAGCCCAGCCATCGTCGGAACTGAAATGACCGATGACATCATAGGTGATCTGACGGAGAAAACGTTTGATTTTTCGCATCCGCAGATTTGTCCCCTAAAGCCTTGGTCGGTATTCGATAGGTGTTCAGCCTGTGTTTCAAGGCCTTAAATCTAGCATCGGTCTGCGGATTGCAAGGGCAGGACCCGTTTTAAACCGGAGCCGAATCAAGCAAGCTTGTTGAAATTGCAGCGGGAAACGAACCTATGGCTCCGGCACATTCCGGTCAGAAGCGACAACGCAGTATCATCATCACCGGCTGTTCCTCCGGTATCGGAGCCTATTGTGCCGAGGCGCTTCGGAGCCAAGGCTGGCGCGTCTTTGCGACCGCCCGCAAGGATGCGGATATCGCGGCACTCAAGGCAAAGGGAATGGAAGCCCATTATCTCGACTATACGGAGCCGCAGTCGATCGCGGTCTTAGCCGATGAGGTGCTGCGCCAGACTGGCGGCAAGCTCGATGCCCTGTTCAATAATGGTGCTTATGCTCAACCCGGCGCGATAGAGGACTTGCCGGTCGAAGCCTTACGCCAGCAGTTCGAGGCCAATTTCTTCGGCTGGCACGACCTTACCCGACGTGTGGTTCCGGTTATGCGGCGGCAAGGATATGGGCGCATTGTGCATTGTTCGTCGATTCTGGGATTGGTTCCGATGAAATGGCGCGGCGCTTATGTTGCGTCCAAATTCGCGCTTGAGGGGCTGATGCTTGCCCAACGCATGGAGCTGGAAGGCTCTGGTATCGATGTGTCGCTGATCGAGCCTGGCCCGATTGCTTCGCGCTTTACCTATAATGCCGCCCGTCACGCCAGAGCCAATATCGATATGGAAGCTTCGGTGCATCGTGAACTCTACCAGCGTCAGATGGCGAAATTGGAAAGTGGCGGTACAAAATCCAAGAACAAGCTTGGACCGGAAGCCGTCTATGCTGTACTGCTTCATGCATTGGAGGCGCCGCGTCCCCGTCCGCATTATGTGGTGACGAGACCGGCGAAACTTGGGTCACTGGCACGGCGCCTGATGCCTGCACGCTGGCTTTACCGGATGCTGTCCGACCAGTCATGAGGTCAGGAACAGTGCGCATGGGAAGGAAATAAAATGGACGTTCTGTTCAAGGGCGCGGCAATGGTGGCCATGTTTGCTGTGGCCGTCGTTCTGATCATCGGTCTGCGCAACATGATGCGCGGCGGTGACGGCAATTTCTCGAACAAGATGATGCAGCTGCGCGTTTTCTTGCAGTTCATTGCCATTGTTCTGATCGTTGGCGCGATCTATTTCGCTCGCCAGAAAACCGGTCAGTAAATATGGTCAAGCTCAACAAGATTTATACCCGGACAGGCGACAAGGGCACAACCGGGCTCGCCAGCGGGCCACGGCGGCTGAAGTCAGACCTGCGTGTCGAAGCCTATGGTACGGTGGATGAAACCAATGCCTGCATTGGCATGGCGCGCCTTCACACCGGCGGCGAAGATAATCCTCATGCGCAAATCGATGCCATGCTGGGTCGTATCCAAAATGATCTTTTCGACCTTGGCGCGGATCTTTCGACGCCGGATGATGGCAAGCCGCTGGCCTATGAACCGTTGCGCATCGTCGCATCGCAGGTTTCGCGTGTGGAAGCCGATATTGATCTCCTCAATGCCGATTTACAGCCGCTGCGTTCGTTCATTCTTCCGGGCGGCTCGGCGGCATCTGCCGCGTTGCATCTCGCTCGCACGGTTTCACGCCGGGCCGAGCGCCTGATGGTTGCGCTTGCTCGCGTCGAAGGAGAGGTCGTTTCGGCGGAGGCTTTGCAATATATCAACCGCCTCTCCGATTTTCTGTTCGTGGCGTCGCGAACCGTCAACGATAACGGCGCGCAGGACGTTCTCTGGGTGCCGGGCGCCAACCGCTAATCAGACGCCACGTCTGTTGCCCCAGATCAGCACGTGAAGCTGGGGCAGGACGTGCGCTTCGTACCAGCCATCCGCAATTACCTTTTCGACCAGCCATTCCATTCGCCGCATGATGCCGTCGATATCGATTGCGGCATCATGTGCTTCGGGCGGCGGCGGTGTGTGATTGCCGGGCTGGAGATAGACCGGTAGACCGGAATATTGACTGGCTACATCTTTCGCGAAGGCATAATCGGCATCGTTAAAGATGACGAATTTCAGCACCGTTCGCGGCGTTGTGCCTGCAGCCTCGACACAGGCCGCCAGCGCGTCGAAATCGGAGCTCATGCCGCTTGAAGGTGGTTTTGGGCTCAGTACCAGTGTGTCGAGCGCGGAAAACCAGTCTTGCGCGACCGAACCTTGAGTTTCCAATGCAAAGCGATAGCCCTCGGTCTTGCCATGCTCAATCAATGGTCCCAGCGGTTGAATGGCCGGATTGCCACCCGAAAGTGACACTGTTAGTGGCTTTTTTCGGGAAAGTGCCGTCACTTCATCCCAAATCGCTTCCACGCTCATTGCCTTCCACTCGCGACGAAAGCGGCTTTCGACAGCATGCAGACTGTCGCACCAGACGCAGCGATAATCACAGCCACCGGTTCGCACGAACACCGTCGGCTCGCCGATCAGTACACCTTCGCCCTGTATCGTCGGGCCGAAAATCTCCGCGATGCGTATTTGCGTCACGGTCTGTACTCGGCCCATGTCTTGGGCGTTTCACTGATCCGCACGGCGGAAATTTCCGGCCAGCGGACATGGCACCAATCGAAAAAATGCCGGGCGAGTGTTTCAGCCGTGCTCTGGTTGTGACCCAGAACATCGTTGAGATGGCGGTGGTCAAAACAATCATCGATATAGCGCTTGAACGGCGCCAGCTCGTGATAGTCGCGGACAAAACCGTGCTGGTTCAGATCGGGAGCCGAGAGCTCGACCTCCACGATATAATTGTGGCCGTGCAGACGGGCGCATTGATGGCCCTCTGGCAGGCCGGTCAGCTGATGCGATGCGGAGAAATGAAATTCCTTGGTAATGCGAAACATCAGGCGTTCCTCTTCTCGATTGCCGAGCGCCAGAAATCCGCATCTTCATAGGGGGTAGTGTCTTCGACACCGGCGATATGAAAGGCCTCGCGTCGTTCGACACAGGTGCCGCAGCGTCCGCAGTGATGTTCGCCACCCCTGTAGCAGGACCACGTTGCGGCAAAGGGCGTACCGTATTTTGCGCCGTCGATAACGATGTCGGCTTTCGATGCGTGCACATAAGGCGCGAGCAGCTTTATGTTCGCATAACCGTCCAGTGCATGGTTTTGCATCGTCTGGAAGGCATCGATAAAGCCGGGGCGGCAGTCGGGATAGATGAAGTGATCGCCGCCGTGGACTGCAACGGCTATGGCGTCTGCCTTTTGTGCCGCCGCCACGCCGAATGCGATTGCCAGCATGATCGCATTGCGGTTGGGAACGACGGTGATCTTCATCGTTTCCTCGGCATAGTGTCCGTCCGGCACATCGACATCGTCGGTGAGTGCTGATCCGGTCAGGCTTGCGCCGATATCGGTGATGACGATGACCTGATGGGGAACGCCGAGCCTTTCGGCGCAGACTTTGGCTGAATCCAGTTCCTTTTTGTGGCGCTGGCCATAGTCGAAGGAAAGGAGGGCGGTGAGTTGATGTTCCGCTGCTATTTTGCAGGCAAGCGAAACGGAATCGAGTCCGCCGGAGCAGACGACGAGCGTTTTCATAAGTCAGGGTTCCTTGTTTTGACCGGGTAGGCTGCGACCGGATTGCGAGGCGTTACCTAAAGCATGGTGCATCGCTTGTAAACGACATGAAAACAGGAGGCGTGGAATTGCTCAGTTTCGGAATGACCTCGTGTCAGAATAAATTGATTTTAATCGATATAGCGGCGTGTGCCTGATTGACGTGCACGTCAACCGTCTTTAGGTTTCGTGCCGGTTCCCGGCGGATAGGCAGCGCATTTGCGTCATAACCCAAGTTGCGCTGGTGCCGCTTTCATGTCGGATTTTGACATGCGGGTGGGAGTTCACGGCGGCATAGTCGTGCTGCAAGAGTCATTGAAGAGGTAATCGCGGATGAAAGTCCTTGTCGCAGTAAAACGGGTTGTCGATTACAACGTGAAGATCCGTGTAAAGGGAGACGGTTCGGGCGTTGAGCTTGCAAACGTCAAGATGTCGATGAACCCTTTTGACGAGATCGCGGTTGAAGAAGCGATCCGTCTGAAGGAAGCGGGCAAGGTGACGGAAATCGTCGCGGTTTCGGTCGGCCCGGCACAGGCACAGGAAACGTTGCGTACTGCACTTGCCATGGGTGCGGATCGCGCGATCCTGGTAAAGTCGGACGAAACGGTTGAGCCGCTTGGCGTTGCCAAGGTTCTGAAGGGCGTGGTCGATGCGGAAAAGCCGGATCTCGTCTTCCTCGGCAAGCAGGCAATCGATGACGATTCAAACCAGACCGGCCAGATGCTGTCGGCGCTCCTCAACTGGAGCCAGGCTACGTTCGCCTCGAAGGTGGAGTTGGGTGACGGTTCGGCCAAGGTAACGCGTGAAGTTGATGGCGGTCTCCAGACCATCGACGTGAAGCTTCCGGCGATTGTCACGGTCGATCTTCGTTTGAACCAGCCGCGTTATGCGTCGCTGCCGAACATCATGAAGGCCAAGAAGAAGCCGCTCGACGAAAAGTCGCCTGCTGATTTCGGTGCCGACATTGCCCCGCGTCTCAAGGTCCTGAAGACGGAAGAGCCAGGCGGCCGCAAGGCTGGTGTGAAGGTCGGCTCCGTTTCCGAACTGGTCGAGAAGCTCAAGGCCGACGGCGTACTGTAAAGAAATCGGAAGGGACAAGACATATGGCTATTCTTCTTATTGCCGAACACGATAATGCAACCCTTTCCGACCAGACGGCGAAGGCGCTGACGGCGGCTGCCCAGATTGGCGGCGACGTGGATGTTCTGGTTGCAGGCAAGGGAGCAAAGGCTGCGGCCGATGCAGCCGCCAAGCTCAAAGGTGTACGTAAAGTTCTGCTTGCTGAAAGCGATGTACTGGAAAACCGTCTGGCCGAGCCAACGGCAGCTCTCATCGTGGAACAGGCGGGCAATTACGATACGATCATCGCACCGGCGACGACCTCGGCCAAGAACATCCTGCCGCGCGTGGCAGCGCTTCTCGATGTGATGCAGCTTTCGGAAATCATGGAAGTCGTATCGGCTGATACGTTCAAGCGCCCGATCTATGCAGGCAATGCAATCCAGACCGTGCAGTCCACCGACGCCAAGAAGGTGATCACGGTGCGCACGGCTTCGTTCCAGGCCACCGGCGACGGCGGTTCGGCTGCCGTTGAAAGCGTCAATGCGGCTGCCGATCCGGCGCTGTCGAGCTTCGTGGGCAATGCGTTGTCGGATTCGGATCGTCCGGAACTGACCTCGGCCAAGATCATCATCTCGGGTGGTCGTGCACTCGGCTCTGCCGAAAAGTTCCAGGAAGTGATCCTGCCTGTAGCTGACAAGCTCGGTGCGGCGGTTGGCGCCAGCCGTGCTGCGGTCGATGCGGGTTATGCACCGAACGACTGGCAGGTTGGCCAGACGGGCAAGGTGGTCGCACCGGATCTCTACATTGCGGTCGGTATCTCCGGCGCAATCCAGCATCTGGCGGGCATGAAGGATAGCCGCGTGATCGTAGCGATCAACAAGGACGAGGAAGCGCCGATCTTCCAGGTCGCCGATTACGGCCTCGTCGGCGATCTCTTTACAGTTCTGCCCGAACTGCAAAAAGCGCTTTAATCGATCAGAAAGCGGCGGGCCGGTCCCGCCGTTTTTTATTTTTGAGGACTTCAGGCACGAAAGCGCTGATTTTGCTTTCGCTGAATGAGGGCTGTATCTGTCTTAGGCAGAATTGGTATATTGAAGCATTCCCAGCAAAAGTGCGAAGCGGTTTTGCTGGGGTAGTGCGTAAGAACAAAAGTTAGAGCAGATGCTCTCGGCCTTGGCTCTGTTGTGGAGCGGCTGAATGAAGGAGTTATAACTGTGGCAATCAAGACGGTAGGGGTGGTCGGCGCAGGACAGATGGGCAGCGGTATTGCTCATGTATGCGCGCTGGCCGGGTTTGATGTGCTTCTTCACGATGCAGCAGCGGACCGGCTGGAAAAGGGCATCGCCACCATCAATGGCAACATGGCGCGTCAGGTTGCTTCGGGAAAATTGCTGGAAGATCAGCGCGCTGCAGCGATGAAGCTTATCCGTCCGGCAAATTCCATGGCGGATCTGGCGGGTGTCGATCTGGCTATCGAAGCAGCAACGGAAGACGAAACCGTCAAGCGCAAGATTTTCGCGCAGCTTTGCTCGGCTTTGAATCCGGAAGCGATCCTCGCGACCAACACATCATCGATCTCTATCACGCGTCTCGCATCCACGACCGATCGTCCGGAGCGTTTCATCGGCATTCATTTCATGAATCCCGTTCCGGTTATGAAGCTTGTCGAACTGGTGCGCGGCATAGCGACGGATGAAGAAACCTTCCGCAAGTCGAATGATTTTGTGACTGCGCTTGGCAAGACGGTAACCGTTGCCGAAGATTTCCCGGCCTTTATCGTCAACCGCATCCTGTTGCCGATGATCAACGAGGCCATCTACACGCTTTATGAAGGCGTCGGCAGCGTCGAGGCCATCGATACGGCGATGAAGCTTGGCGCCAATCACCCGATGGGCCCGCTCCAACTTGCCGATTTCATCGGCCTGGATACCTGCCTCTCCATCATGCAGGTTCTGCATGACGGGCTGGCGGATTCCAAATATCGCCCGTGCCCGCTTCTGGTCAAATATGTCGAAGCAGGCTGGCTGGGGCGCAAGGCGGGCCGTGGCTTTTACGATTATCGTGGCGAGCATCCGGTTCCGACGCGATAAGCCTCACGATCCTTCGCCCATGAAAGGCCGGTTCGAACCGGCCTTTTTCAATTGTGGCAACAAATTGCGGCCTGTGGAAAAGCTTCAACATCCTTACCATTAACTTACCCTTAACCATAAGAGTTCAGGGCTTATTCATCTTTGATTGTTAAAGTTTTCATTAAGATGTTCGGAAATGAACAACGTTTCAGCGCCCGGTTAACCGGGACAGGACGGGCATCCATTCCGAATAGCGTGTTTTTGACGAAGGTTAAGACGATGAGCATTCTTGTTCAGCTGCGTGACAGCGTTAATGTCATCCGCGAGTTCGTCGCACCGAGCTACAGGCCCGAGCGCCATTATATGCGCGGACCAGGCCCGGCTTGCGCCGCGCGTACCCATCATTGATATGAGCGCTTAGAGCATAATCCGACCGGAGTGGAACGGGACGGATAAGATTATGCTCGAAACATATGAAGTTAGAGTGCTGATCTGATCCGATCGAAACGCGCTTAAAAGCCTGCGTTTGCTTGACGAACGGATCGGCATTCTAAAAAGTAAAGCCAGAACGGTTCCCCGCTCTGGCTTTTGTTTTTTGGCTACTGCGTGTGACAGCGGATTATTCCAGGCCTTCAAACAATGCCGTTGAAAGATAGCGTTCGGCAAAGGATGGAATGATGATGACGATGTTCTTGCCGGCGTTTTCCGGGCGCTTGCCGATTTCGACAGCGGCAGTCAGAGCCGCGCCGGACGAAATGCCGACCGGAATGCCCTCAAGGCGGGCCAATAGGCGTGCATTGGCGAAAGCATCTTCGTTCGATACCTGAACGACCTCGTCATAGATGCTGGTATCGAGCGTCTTCGGAGCGAAGCCTGCACCAATGCCCTGAATCTTGTGTGGGCCGGGTGTGCCGCCGGAAAGCACCGGTGAATCTTTTGGTTCCACTGCAATCACCTTGAAGGACGGCTTACGCCCCTTGATGACCTGACCGACGCCGGTAATCGTGCCCCCCGTACCGATGCCGGAGATCAGTATATCCGCTTCGCCATTGGTGTCGTTCCAGATTTCTTCTGCCGTCGTGAGACGATGAATTTCTGGATTGGCCGGGTTTTCGAACTGCTGCGGGATGATCGCGTTCGGATTGCCTTCTGCGATGGCTTCCGCTTCTGCGATAGCGCCCTTCATGCCCTTGGCACCTTCGGTCAGCACCAGTTCGGCACCGAGAAGCTTCAAAAGCTTGCGGCGTTCCACCGACATGGTTTCCGGCATGGTGAGGACGAGGCGATAACCCTTGGCTGCAGCGGCAAAGGCAAGCGCAATACCTGTATTGCCGGAGGTCGGCTCGACGAAGACCGTCTTGCCCGGCACGGCTCGACCGTCACGCTCCAGTGCTTCGATCAGCGCCAGACCGATACGGTCCTTCACGCTTGCAAGAGGGTTGAAGAATTCCAGCTTGGCCAGAAGATTGGCTTCCACGCCCTTTTCCTTGGCGAACTTGTCGATGCGCACAAGCGGCGTATTGCCGATCGTATCGAGGATGGAATTGTAAACGCGGCCACGGCCTGCGGTTTTACCGGCTTGCTGTTCGTTCAGGGGCTTGTTCATGGCGTGATCTCCCTTTTTGTCGCGCAAAGTTTAAGAGGAAACTGCGCAAAAGCATAGTTGGGCACGTGCGCTTGTCGTATCAAGTTTAGAATTTTATTCTTTATAATCATATAAATTAGAAGTAAATTCCATCATAATTGGGAGGCTGCGTATTAGCTTGGAGTAAAGCTCGATTGATCCGCGTCAATGCGTTCTGGCGGTAAGGCGCGCATCATTGAGTATCAGGCAGCCAGGAGAACACAAATGTACAAGAACATATTGATCGCAACCGATGGATCGGAACTTGCTGAAAAGGGCGTCGACCAGGGCGTCGCACTGGCCAAGGAAACAGGTGCGAAGGTTATCTTCGTTTCCGTGACCGAGCTTCTGCCATCCTATGGTATTGTGGTCGCCGCTGAATGGGCATCAAGCCCGGCGGCGTTTCAGGAATATCGTGAGGCTATCACCAAGGCGGCCACGGAAATCCTGTCGAAGGCCAAAGCGAAGGCAACGGAGATCGGCGTCAATGCTGAAGCCGTGCATGTCGAGAACCAATCTCCGGCGCAAGGTATCGTCGAGGCTGCAAAAGCCAGGAATGCCGATCTGATTGTCATTGCCTCACATGGTCGTCGCGGTGTGAACAAACTGCTGCTCGGCAGTCAGGCTGCGGAAGTTCTGTCGCTCAGCACTGTGCCAGTGCTGGTCATCAAGTAATCGACGGCTAAACGGCGCCCTTCCGGCATCGCAGCGATTTCCCTAAAAGGCATAACAACGCAAGAAGATTCCTGATTACCTCTGTTAAGCTCCTCCTGTCCGAATACGGACGGGAGGATTTTCTCAAGGAGATATTCATGACTGCGCCACGGCCTTCAAAGACCATGTTGGGCAATCATCCGCTTCATCCTGAAACGCAGATGCTCAATTATGGCTACGACCCGGAGCTTTCCGAGGGAGCGGTCAAGCCACCGGTATTCCTGACGTCGACTTTTGTCTTCAAGACGGCGGAAGACGGACGCGATTTCTTCGATTTCGTTTCCGGTCGCAAAGAACCACCCGCCGGTGTCGGTGCTGGTCTCGTCTATTCCCGTTTCAACCATCCCAACAGCGAGATCGTTGAAGACCGCCTCGCGGTCTATGAAGGCACCGAGAGCTGTGCGCTGTTTTCTTCCGGCATGTCGGCTATTGCCACGACGCTGTTTGCTTTTGCACGCCCGGGCGATGTCATTTTGCACTCGCAACCGCTCTATGGCGGCACGGAAACGCTCCTTGCAAAGACGTTTCTCAATTTCGGCGTTGAAGCCGTTGCTTTCGCCGATGGCGTGCACGAAGCCTCGATAGAACAAGCAGCCGACGAGGCTGTTCGCAAGGGACGTGTTTCGGTGATTCTGATCGAGACGCCTGCCAATCCGACCAACAGCATTGTCGATATTGCCGCCATCCGGCGTGTCGCGGAAAAGATTGAACAAAAGCAGGGGCATCGTCCGATCATTGCCTGCGACAATACCCTGCTCGGCCCGGTCTATCAGAAGCCTCTCGACCACGGTGCTGATCTTTCGGTCTATTCGCTGACCAAATATGTCGGCGGACATTCGGATCTGATTGCCGGGGCAGTGCTGGGTGCCAAGGCTGTTGTAAAGCAGGTCAAGGCATTGCGTGGTGCGATCGGCACGCAGCTTGACCCGCATTCATGCTGGATGCTGGGTCGCTCGCTTGAAACGCTCGGACTTCGCATGGAACGCGCCAACAACAACGCGCAGGCAATTGCGGAATTCCTGCGCGATCATCCGAAAGTGGAGAAACTGCATTATCTCCCATTTGAGGATGAGAGTTCGGATGTCGGCGCGCTGTTCAAGCGCCAATGCAGCGGTGCGGGGTCAACTTTCTCCTTCGATATTGAAGGCGGGCAGGCGGCGGCATTCCGCTTCCTGAATGCGCTTCAGATATTGAAGCTTGCGGTCAGTCTTGGCGGCACGGAATCGCTGGCAAGCCATCCTGCTGCAATGACCCATTCAGGCGTTCCCGTCGACGTGCGAGAGCGTATCGGCGTACTGGACTCGACGATCCGGCTCTCCATAGGCATCGAGCATCCCGACGATCTGATCGCCGATCTGGCGCAGGCGCTCGAAGCGGCGTGAAAACTTTATGCGACGGAAAGCAGCGACCGGTTGTCGGTGCTTTCCGAGATTAGAGCGTCGATCTGATTGAATCAGGTTGACGCTCTAACTGTTTGTTTTGACGCGCATCTCATCCGAAAACCGTTTCACACTTTTCGGGATGCGCTCTAACCCACTTAATCCAATTCGGGTTAGTTGGCAGGAATGCTCACTCGTCAGAAGAATGCGCATCTTCATACGCTTTGAATAGAGAAGTAACGAGAACGCCGTTTATCCGCATACCCGTCACGTCAGCATCGGTTATATTCGTATATGCCAAGGTGACGCCGCTTATAGCCAGGCCACTCATGTTGGCATTCGTAATGGCTGCGCCGGTCATGTTGATATTATGAAACCGTGCTTCTGCCAGATTAACATCGTCAAAATCAGCGTTGCTCAAATTTGTATCGACAAACTTCGCCTTGGCCAAAACAGCGAAGAACTTTGAACCGGACAGATCTACACCATCGAAATTCGAGCCTGACATATCCGCACGTTCATAATGTGCATTTTGCAACTGAGGCCCTTCGAAGGAGCTTTTCTTCGGTGTGCCATTCATGGTGGGGTGCCTCCTGCGCCTGTATCACTGAAGTATTAAAACGGCATCATCGTTGTCGATATGGAATGAATAAGCAAACAAACGTTCGCAGAACACCAATTTGGTGGTCGTCTCGATCGCCATTGTTGAAACTAGCCAGAATGATCTTTCGGGCTGGTGCCCAACAGGGGCATGATTTCGGATATTTTTTTGAAATATGGTGCGGGTGGTCGGAATCGAACCGACACTCCTTTCGGAACCGGATTTTGAGTCCGGCGCGTCTACCAGTTCCACCACACCCGCACATTTCTGCCGAAGCAGTTCGATATGGTCCAAAGGGACAGCGGGTTGGGATATACCGACTAAACGAAACGAGGTCAATTGCTCAAAAGCGCAGCTTGCATCGCTCTTCGGAAAGAAGACTGTAAGGGTAAGAACTCATGACACGTGATCCACCCAGCCGCCCGTCTTCACGGCTGCGTTCCGGTCAACGGACCTGTTCCTGATAGCGTCAGGCGGAACAGGCCATATATGTTCACAGCGGCTTGGAAATAAGCTGCTGCTCTTTATCTGCGCAAGTTCGCTTCAACCAGATTCCAGAAGACCAGCAAGGCTATGAAGCCCAGCAGGACGTAATCCAGCGTGCTGACATAGTGAAAATATTCCATGGCGCATCTCCTTCCCCGGGAGGGCGCTATAGCGTTTGAGCCAGACGGAAGCTTTTATAATTATCCGGGCTTCGGACACTTGTTCAAAGTGCCGGATTGCACCGGTGCGGACCTCCTCTTCCGCCTGTCCATGCGCTCTCCCAAGACAAAGTGTACCACGCTTTGTTAGCAGGCTCAAATCATTGGTTAGGCTGGCATAATCAGCCGCATTCGCTTGGCGCCAAATGTCCTAGTGTGGTTTACGGATTTGAAGTTCCTGAACGATGATGCCATGCAAATGACAGGAGCTTCAAATCCACCACACTAGTTCGACGTGGCGACATTGGCTTTTCGGCAGTTGGCAAAGCGGTCCAGCGCCTGATCATAGGCCGATGTTTTCACGCCCATCATGCCGATGACCGTGTGGAACAGATTGTCGTGCGAGGAGGGGGCTGCAGTATCCTGCTTGATGCAAGCCGTGTCGAGCCTGGTGGCGTTCACATAGTCCGGCGAGAACCACGCGACGAATGGAATGTGTGTTTGGACGTCGGGGGCGATGAAATAGGGTGCCGCATGTAGATAAAGGCCATCTTCACCCAGCGATTCGCCATGGTCGGACATATAGATCATGGCGGGGGCAAAACGTTCTTCGCTTGCTTTCAGGACGTTGATGATCTCCGACAATATGTGGTCGGTATAGAGGATCGAGTTGTCATAGGCGTTGATGATCTGGTCGTTGGTGCAATCGGAAAATTCGCTCGTGCGGCACTCTGGCTTGAACTTGGCGAATTCCGGCGGATAACGGCGATAATAGGATGGCCCGTGACTGCCTGTCATATGCAGGACAATCGTGGCATTGCCATTGACGTCCTTCAGGTGGTCGTGGAGCTGGTCGACCAGAATCTGGTCAAGACATTCGCCGCCTTCGCAATATTGCGCATTGTTGGAATTCTGCAGGTCGACCGTCCGGATGCGGTCCGAAACGCCTTTGCTGCCGGTATTGTTTTCGTACCAAGCAACCTGCACGCCAGCATGGTTGAGGAGGTCCATCAGATTTTCCGAACTATGGAACTTGGAGCTCGAATAATCCTCGCGCGGAAAGGGCGAAAACATGCACGGCACCGAAACTGATGTATCCGTACCGCAGCTCGTGGTATTCGTGAAGGTGACGATATCCTGCTGCTTGAGCTCGGGATTGGTCTCACGCGGGTAGCCGTAAAGGCTGAAATTCTTGGCGCGCGCCGTTTCGCCCACCACGATAACGGTCAGGAGCTTCTTACCCGACGCTATCGGCGGCAATGCCTGTTTGGCATCGAGGCCGAGCGGCTGCATCACGATCTGCCTGTCATTCAGGTCGCGTACGATATATTGCACCGTGCTCTTGAGCGGTGTGCCGGGCATGAGCCGTTCCATGATGTCGGAGCGGTGTTCGCGATACATTGAGGAGAAGCTGCCGTAATCGGAGCCAATAAGCGCGACTGCGACAGCCAGGCAGACGATGATCGAAACGGTATTGACCAGAAGCTTTTGCAGCAAAGGCCGGTGCTTCACGCGGACCCAGATGACGAGAAGCGAGGGGATGACTGCGTAAAGCAGCATATGCAGCAGAAAGCCCGTCGTTATCAGATGGCCCGACTCGGCTTTTGTCGTCGTCAGCGTCGCCTCGACCACGTTGCGGTCAATGATGGTGCCAAACGTGTCTGTAAAATAGGACCCGCCTGCGGCGACCCATATTGCGAAAATCAGAACCGGCTTGATGATGTATTTCGCCGAGAAAGCCATCAGCACGGCGATATGGATGAGAAGGATAGCTGCCGCCCCAACAACCAGCTTTTGCGGATGATCGGAAAAATAGGCGATCAGCCGCTGCCAGAAAGAGGTGTTGGTGAAAGCGAGGAGATAAATCGCGGTCAGGACGCAAAGCGTGCCGCTGGCGATAGTCGGGCGTGGAAACCGCATTCCTGAACCTTCAAAATCCCAAAGTGGCTGTTGAGGATGGAGCTTCGCAGGGCTTCTGCAAAACTGCAATCGCAACTTTCTTGCCGGATAAATCCGGCGCAGGAGATTCAGGACAGTGATTTCTAGGCTTTTTTAAGGTTGCTTAAATTCGACCCTATTTCCTCTCGGTGAAGCTGCGGATGCGATTGCGCACGATGCGGGCCAGATTGCGTGTCCGCTGATAAAGATGGATCTGCGAGGCAGCCTGACGGACGAGCTTGTCGGTGGAAGGATTGAGGCCAATCACCAGTGTTTCGATTGTCTCGCGCTTGTCGAACAGCCGCGTCATGACCGGATGGTCGGGGACAGCGCAGGAATCGGTGCGATTGATGTTGGGATCGTTCAGATGGTTCTTTACGACTTCGATCATCAGAAGAACGCCGGGCGACCAGGCGTTCAGGCTTTCGTCATATGCGGTCTTCCAGGTCCAGGCTTCTCCCGAAACCGTAAAGACGATCAAAATGGCGATAACCCGTCCATCCAGTTCCAGCGTATGCACGCGCACGCAGTCGCGTTCAGCAAGATTGTTGACCGCTTCGCGGGCGAAGGCGGCGCGAAACCGGTCGACGGCCATGGCGGTGCCGCGTTTGCCTTTCCAGCCACTCGCTTCCAGCGTCAGGAAATGCTCGAACGCGTGACGCACATCGTCGGGCGTGCGGGCGACGCGATAGGCAAGCTCGCCCTTTTCGGCCAGCCTGCGCCACAAGCGATTGTAATCCCGACGATGGTGTGCGCCGATTGCTTGCTTGATATAGGCGTCGCCGTCCAGATCGCTCTCGAGAAAGGGGCGCTCCTTCTGCTCTATGGCGACCAAAGGCAATTGACGGCCCACCGCCACAGAACGGATCAGTTTTGCCGCCGGGCCGTTAGCCCGCATTTCCGGCAGCACAAGCACGTCCGGCAATTTGAGATGCCTGCGCGCCAGAATATCGAAAAGGTCTTCCAGCACACCCACCGGGTCGTCGTGATCGATCAATGGGGTGCCTTGCGGCCCGAACGGTGTCGACCAGGCACGGATCACAGGCGTCGATAGCGGCAGGCCAGGACGCTCGATCGTATAGGGCATGACGAAGCGCAGACGGCTGCGGATTTCGTTTTCGTCGCGCATGACCATGAAGCGAACTTCGCGGTCTTCAAGGCGCGGCATGGCTGGCGCCAGAAACCGTGCATTGAAGAACACGTTCGGCTCGACGGTCCGGTTGCTCAGGTGGTCGAGTTCGTCGCGCAGTTCGAAGCCTGCTGCAGCGCCATAAATCGCGAGCTTGCGCGGTATATCGCGGCTGTGAAGGCTTTCTTCCAGCTTCTTGATGGCTTCGTGCGCCATACCGCTCTCGGAGAGTTCCGATACGATGTGAGCTGCATTTCCGCCTGCTGATTCTTCAAGCAAAGGTTTCGCGGCCATTACAAAGTCCCCTCCGAGGTCTTGGTACGGTCTCGTGGAATGAGAATGAACATGGTTATGTGCAAGGTGCGTGATACGGCAGCCGAAAGAAGTGCCGCTTCCATCAGCATGGCAATAGCCGTTGAAATGGCGGCGCCCGTCAGGCCGAAGCGCGGTATCAGGACCAGATTGAGAATGACGTTGACAGCAAGAGTTGCCGCATAAAGGAGCGCGCAGATATTCTGCTTTCCCGACATGTTGAGGAGGCTTTCTGCCGGGCCGACGCTGGCGCGCGCGATCACCCCGATAATGAGGATGAACAGAAGCGGATAGCCTGCTGTGAAGGCCGGACCGAAAAGCCGCAGGAGCGGATAGCCGGTGAGCAGAATGATGGCGCCGAGGAACAGCGTCGGCCAGAATGTCCAGCGTACGGAGGCCTCGGCAAAACTTGCAAATTCGGCGCGATCGCCACTGTGCAGCAGGTCCGAATAACGCTGGGCGACGCTGGCCTTTACTGCGAAATAGACGAAATGGGCGAGCGCCATGATCTTCGTAGCCGCAAAATAGATCGCGACATGCTCGGGGTCGAGCGCGTGGCCAACCATCAGAACATCGACATTGATGAGCAGGAAGAAAAAGCCTTCCACGAGGAAAATCGGCAGGGCAACTTTTATCCATTCGCCAAGACGCTGTTCGCGCCCCGCGGCGGGAATATCTTTCTCTACTGAGCGGTCGACAGTCAGAAATTGCCCGGCGGTGGTGAGCCAGGTTGCGGCAATCGATACTGCCAGCGCGATAGTCGCAGTGGAGGGTAGTCCCGCTTCATGCGCGATAATCATGAACAGGAGAACCAGAAGCGGGCGGACGATATAGCTTGGCGTCAGCGCCATCATCACCCAGGTGCGAGAGCGGGCAATGCCATCCAGCATATTGCCGAGCGTGATCATCGGCAGGCAGATGAAGCCGAGGATGAAGGGCACGAGATAATAGCTCGACACATGGTCCTTGAGCAGAAGCAGCAGCCCTGCACCCAGAAGCGCGATGAGTGTAGCGGCTGTAAAAGCGAAGATGCGTCCGGTCCGGATAATGCCGCGCACGAGGCCGAACATATGGCGCTGCACATATTCCGGTACGAAGCGGATGATGGTGGTGTGCAGTCCGAAACAGGCCAGATCGCCGATGATAATCATGGTCAGCCAGACGAGGACGAAGATGCCGTACTCGAATTCACCCATCCAACGCGCCAGAATGACCTGAGACAGAAGAGCTATTGCCGCACTCGCCACGCGCACGGAAAAGGCAATGAGGGACGAGCGCTGCGCGCTTGCCTGCGGCCCGCTATCCGTAAGCACAGCATCCAGCCGCTCCGTCAAGGGACGAAGCCTGGCCGCGATCCTGCCGGGTAGAAACCGGCTCGCCGTTTCAGCTGCCGAAAACCGCACTATTTGCCAACCCTGTCTTTGCGGGTCTCTCAGGACCCGCTTGTTCTGCACCGAATAACCCGGCTTTTCGCGCCTATGCTTTGCTGCCTATGGCGCGCATGGAAACCTTAGACAGGAGTTCTTTATAAAGAGAAAAAGAAAAAGTCTAATCTGTCGAAGGTCGGAAGACTTCAAGGAATGGTGAGTATTTTCTAAACGGCATCTATATTTGAAGTATCTAAAATAAAGCAAGGCACACAACTGTTCGCGGCGCGTATCGACGTCCACCGCGTGCTAGAGCGTTCCCGGTTTGATTGAAACATTGGAAATATTCCATCTATTTGTTTTCACGCATGTTTTTATCCAAAAACCGGTTCCCACTTTCGGGAGACATGCTCCGGAAAGCACAAACCCCGGCAAATGGCTTGCCGGGGTTTGTTCGATAGAGGCGATAATGAGCTCGGCTCACATCACTCGAAAGCGCCGTGGCAGTGCTTGTACTTCTTGCCTGAGCCGCATGGGCAGGCTTCGTTGCGGCTGACCTTGCCCCAGGTGCGCGGATCGGCCGGATCGCGTTCGGCAGCAGGGACATTGCGTTCGTCGTGCTGATGTTCAGACCATGCCGCTTCATCAAAATCGTTCTCGCCGGTTGTGCCGTCGATGTGACGGCCGATCATTGGCGGCAATTCCGGCTCTGGCGGTGCTTCGCGAACGATCTCGACGCGCATCAGTTGCGAGATAACCACTTCACGCAGGTTGGCAAGCATCGACTGGAACAGTTCGAAAGCTTCGGTCTTGTATTCATTCAGCGGGTCGCGCTGGGCATAACCGCGGAAACCGACAACCGAGCGCAGATGGTCGAGATTGACCAGATGCTCACGCCAGAGATTGTCCAGCGACTGCATGATGACCGATTTCTCGACATAGGTCATGATCTGCGGGCCGAAGCGTTCAGCCTTCTCGGCAGCAGCCTTGTCGGCGGCTTCCTTGATGCGGTTTTCGAACTCTTCTTCCGCGATACCTTCTTCCTTGGCCCAGTCCTCGACCGGCAGGTCGAGATTAAGCTTGGAGATGATGTCTTCCTTCAGGCCGGCAATATCCCACTTTTCCGCATAGGCGTCTTTGGGGATGCGCAACGCGACCATGTCCTCGATGACCTCGTGGCGCATTTCGCCAACGATCTCGGTCAGGTCCTCTTCGTCCATCATTTCCAGACGCTGTTCGAAGATCACCTTGCGCTGATCGTTCATGACATCGTCGTACTTCAGAAGATTCTTGCGGATTTCAAAGTTGCGGGCTTCGACCTTCTTCTGCGCCTTTTCAAGCGCCTTGTTGATCCACGGATGGACGATGGCTTCGTCTTCCTTGAGGCCGAGCTTCTGCAGCATGCTGTCCATGCGGTCGGAACCGAAGATGCGCATCAGGTCGTCCTGCAGCGACAGGAAGAACTTCGAACGGCCCGGATCGCCCTGACGGCCCGAACGACCGCGCAACTGGTTGTCGATGCGGCGGCTTTCATGGCGCTCGGTGGCGAGAACGTAAAGTCCGCCTGCGGCCAGTGCCTTTTCCTTCAGCTGCGCGATGTCAGCCTTGATTTCCGCGATCTTGGCGTCGCGCTCCGGACCTTCCGGTACATCGGCGAGTTCCTGACGGACACGCATTTCCAGATTGCCGCCGAGCTGGATGTCGGTACCGCGACCAGCCATGTTGGTGGCGATGGTGACTGTCCCCGGCACACCGGCCTGCGCGATGATATAGGCTTCCTGCTCGTGATAGCGAGCATTCAGAACCTGGAATTCCTTGATGCCTTCCTTGCGAAGACGTTCGGCCAGCTGTTCCGACTTTTCGATCGAGGTCGTGCCGACGAGAATTGGCTGGCCCTTTTCGTGCGAGGCGCGGATATCGCGCACGATGGCGCGGTATTTTTCCTCGACAGAGCGATAGACCTCATCGTCTTCATCGATACGCTTGACCGGCAAATTGGTCGGAATCTCGAGAACTTCGAGGCCGTAAATATTGCCGAATTCTTCCGCTTCCGTTGCTGCCGTACCGGTCATGCCCGACAGCTTGTTGTACATGCGGAAGTAGTTCTGGAAGGTGATCGAGGCCAGAGTCTGGTTTTCCGGCTGGATGGTCACGTGTTCCTTGGCTTCCAGTGCCTGGTGCAGGCCTTCCGAATAACGGCGGCCCGGCATCATGCGGCCGGTAAATTCGTCGATGATGACGATTTCGTCATTGCGGACGATATAGTCCTTGTCGCGCTGGAACAGCTTGTGCGCACGAAGCGCGTTGTTCAGGTGGTGAACGACGGCGACATTCTCGATATCGTAGAGGCTTTCACCCTTGAGGTGGCCCGCAGCTTCTAGGAGCTGCTCGACCTTCTCGGTGCCGACTTCGGTGAAGATCGCGGTCTTCTGCTTCTCGTCGATTTCAAAATCTTCCGGCTCAAGGGCTGGAATGAAGGTGTCGATGAGATTGTAGAAGTCGGAGCGATCTTCCAGCGGACCGGAAATGATGAGCGGCGTACGTGCTTCGTCGATGAGGATCGAATCCACTTCGTCGACGATGGCGTAATTATGCGGACGCTGCACCATCTGGGCGCGCTCATATTTCATGTTGTCGCGCAGATAATCGAAGCCGAGCTCGTTGTTGGTGCCGTAGGTAATGTCGCAAGCATAGGCCGCACGACGCTCATCGTCGTCAAGGCCGTGCTTGATAACGCCGACGGTCAGGCCGAGGAAATTGTAGAGCTTGCCCATGGTTTCGGCGTCGCGGGTGGCGAGGTAGTCGTTCACTGTCACCACATGCACGCCCTTGCCCTCAAGCGCATTGAGGTAGACCGGCAGGGTCGCCATCAGGGTCTTGCCTTCACCAGTGCGCATTTCGGCAATGCCGCGTTCGTGCAGAACCATGCCGCCGATCAGCTGTACGTCGAACGGGCGCATCCCGAGCACGCGCTTCGCGGCTTCACGCGCCGTTGCGAAAGCGTCGGGCAGAAGAGAGTCGAGCGTTTTGCCGTCAGCCAGCGCAGCACGGAATTCAGCGGTCTTGGCCTGCAATTGCTCATCGGTAAGATTTTCGTAATTCTTCTCGATAGCAGTAATCTGATTAGCCCGCTGGCGCAGGGTTTTAACGCGGCGGTCATTGGATGAACCGAATATCTTGCGGGCAAAGCCGCCAAAGCTGACCATCACTGGTCCTTTCCTGTCCGTTCAGCCGGAAGCGCTTCCGGCAATGTCGAATGCTTTATTCACGCGTATTGAAACAATTGCAAGAAAACTGCGTTGTGAAAGCTGCCAGATACGGCGCATTTCCGGCGCAATTCCCCCGCCCCTTACTGGACGTAAAGCCGAAGGACAGATAAGAGGGGCTTCGGGCGATGTCAACGTTGCTCCAGTGTGGTGGATCTGAAGTTCCTGTCATTTGCATGGCATCTACGCTCAGGAACTTCAAATCTGTAAACCACACTCGTTTCTATAAATTACCGGTGTGGCTTTGAATCCAAAATTCGTTAGCAACACTGCTCCAAAGTGATGCGAATTTCGAATTCGCCACACCATGGGTCGGAAAACCTTTCCTTTGTTGCAATATTGGGGAGATCCGGGCCAAATTCCGCCGCATTCATCGGGCCGGTAAGCGGTCACGAAGGAGAGAATTCCATATGAAAGCCATTCTGAAAGCCCCTTATCGCAAGGCTCTCGCTGTCGTCGGCATGTCTCTGGCGGCCTCGGTGGCGCTGGCAAGCTACTCAGGCGCCGCATTCGCACAGGATGCTGAAAAGCCTGCCGCTGCACCGGCTGCAGCCCCTGCTGAAAAGGAAGATCCGTCCAAGGTTCTGGCGACTGTCAACGGCAAGGACATCACGGTTGGTGCAGTCGATCAGGCTGCAGGCGATCTTGATCCGCAGTTCTCGCGTCTTCCCGCCGATCAGCGCCGTCTGGCTGCGCTTGCTGCCCTGATCGACATCAAGGCGATGGCTGGTGAAGCGGAAAAGGAAAAGCTCGACCAGTCCCAGGAATTCAAGGATCGTATGGAATTCCTGCGTGAACGCGCTCTCCATAACGAATATTTCAAGGATGCCGTTGTCGACAAGATCAGCGATGCCGATGTGCGTGCGCGCTACGACAAGGAGATCGCCGCCATGCCGCCGCAGGTGGAAGTGCGCGCTCGTCACATCCTCGTGAAGACCAAGGAAGAAGCCGAAGCCATCATCAAGAAGCTTGAAGGCGGAGCCAAGTTCGAGGACCTCGCCAAGGAAAGCTCGACCGACGGCACCGCAGCCAATGGCGGTGATCTCGGTTATTTCGCCGAAGGCCAGATGGTGCCTGAATTCGAAAAGGCCGCCTTTGCGCTCAAGCCGGGTGAATACACCAAGGAGCCGGTCCAGACCCAGTTCGGTTTCCACGTGATCCAGCTCGAAGATCGTCGCACCAAGCAGCCACCGGCATTCGATCAGGTCAAGGACCAGATTCGTTCGATCATCATGCGCGAGCGTTATGTCGAAACCGTCAAGAAGCTGCGTGACGGCATGAAGATCGACTACAAGGACCCGGCAGTCGAGAAAGCCATGAAGGATGCCGCCGCAGCCCAGGAAGGCGCGGACAAGGATGACGCGCCGGAAGAAGCTGCTCCGCAGCAGTAAAAACTAGCGTCAAATATCAGCGCCCCGGCTTGCCGGGGCGTTTTTTATTTCGATCTCGCGTTTCCCGCTTGATTTTGGCCCGCAAACCTTTCCAATGCGCGCGTCATATTTTGAATCCGAAATTCGCGTAGCGCCGTTTGCCGGGCATCATGATTTTCGGGTTTTCTACGAAACCGCATTCCATCGAGGCACATATGTCCGCGTCTGTTTCTCCTCTTGCTCCAAAACACTACCCCACAATGCCGGTCGTTCATGGCGTACGCATCGCCACCGCTGCTGCCGGGATCAAGTATAAGGGGCGAACGGATGTGATGTTGATGGTCTTCGACCGACCGGCAGAAGCCGCAGGGGTCTTTACACGTTCGCTCTGCCCATCGGCGCCGGTCGATTTCTGCCGACGCAATCTCGTGCACGGAAAGGCCCGAGCGGTCGTCGTCAATTCCGGCAATGCCAATGCCTTTACAGGCGTCAAGGGGCGTGAAGCGACGGAATCAACGGCAGAAGCCACCGCGAAAGCGGTTGGTTGCGCCAAAACCGATGTCTTTCTGGCGTCAACCGGCGTGATCGGCGAACCGCTCGATGTAAGCAAGTTCGCGCATCTGCTTGGCGATATGAACAAGGATGCGGTCGAGGATTTCTGGACCGAAGCCGCCAAGGCGATCATGACCACGGATACCTATCCGAAGGTTGCGACCGAAACGGTGCTGCTCGGTCAGGTGCCGGTCACGATCAACGGTATCGCCAAGGGTGCAGGCATGATCGCGCCGGATATGGCGACAATGCTTTCCTTCGTCGTCACTGATGCACCGATCAAGGCTGGCGTGTTGCAGAGCCTGCTCTCCAAGGGCGTTGGCTCGACCTTCAATGCCGTGACAGTGGATAGTGACACATCCACGTCGGATACGCTGATGTTGTTCGCCACCGGTGCGGCGGCAGAACGCGGTGCACCTGAGATCACCGATCCTGCGGACAAGCGTCTTGGTGAATTCAAGAAGGCGCTGGGCCGCCTCCTGAAGTCGCTGGCGCTTCAAGTCGTGCGCGACGGTGAGGGCGCACGCAAGATGGTGGAAGTGGAAGTGACGGGCGCAAAGTCGGCGGCTTCTGCCAAGAAGATTGCGCTTTCCATCGCCAATTCGCCGCTGGTCAAGACGGCTGTTGCCGGTGAAGACGCCAATTGGGGCCGCGTGGTCATGGCTGTCGGCAAGGCTGGCGAACCTGCTGATCGTGACCTGCTCGCGATCTGGTTCGGCGATATTCGCGTTGCGCATCAGGGCGAGCGTGATCCGGCCTATTCGGAAGCAGCGACGTCCGCTTATATGCAGGGCGAGGATATTCATATTCGCGTCGATCTGGGGATAGGCAAGGGCAAGGCAACCGTCTGGACCTGCGACCTCACCAAGGAATATGTTGCCATCAACGGCGACTACAGAAGTTGATCGAAGTGATGGAAAAACCCAGCACCCCAAGTCTCGCTATCGTACGCCAGCTTGAAGCCGTCGGCTTCCGTGCCTGGCCCGCCACGTCGGTCCACTATGACGGCACCTGGGCGATACGCATGACCGCAGCGCATCCATCCCGGCGTCTCAACTCGATTAACCCGCTCGATCCCGGCGACACGCGCGATATTCCAACACGTGTGGAACTGGCAGCACAGCGTTTTCGCGCCTATGGCCGTGTTCCCTGCTTCAGGCTTTCGCCGCTCGCGCCGCGCGAGCTTGAGGATTATCTCGAAGGGCTTGGCTGGAAGCGCCGGGACGAAACCATCGTGATGACGGCAAATCTCGAGGAACTCGACTTGTCGGGCGCCATCGACCAGATACCATTGAAGGATATCGGGCGCTTCGTGGATGCCTCGCTTTCGATCCATGAAAGACCGGAGGATATGCGGCCCGGGTTTTCCGAACTTCTCAACAGCGTTCGCCCGAACAAGGGCATGTTCGTGCTGGAGGAAGGTGGTCGCGCTGTATCCAGCCTGCTGTGTGTGCAGGACGGTGTGATGGCGGGTCTGTTCGATGTCGGAACCCTGCGTGACGCAAGGCGCAAGGGGCATGGGCACGCGATTGTCGGTTCTGCGCTCAAATGGGCCGCAAAGCTCGGAGCAAAGACGGCATGGCTGCAGATCGAGGCGGACAACGTCGCCGGACTTGCTCTTTACGAGAGCTTTGGCTTTCAGGAAGCCTATCGCTATGCCTATCGGGAGAGCAACGAGAAATGACCGAGGTAAAGGGACGGCGCATTCTTCTGGTCGCGGCTTGCGCGCTGGTGGATTCGGATGGCCGGGTTCTGCTGACGCAGCGCCCCGAAGGCAAGCAGCTTGCCGGGCTGTGGGAGTTTCCCGGCGGCAAGGTGGAACCGGGCGAAACACCGGAAGAAACGCTGATCCGCGAATTGCAGGAAGAAATCGGCATTACCACGAAGGTGGCCTGCCTTGCACCGCTGACATTCGCCAGCCACACCTATGATGACTTCCACCTGCTCATGCCGCTCTATGTCTGCCGCCGTTATGAGGGTATCGCACGGGGGCTCGAAGGGCAGGCGCTGAAATGGGTTCGCCCGAAGGATATGCGCGACTATCCGATGCCACCAGCCGACGAACCGCTGATCCCGTTCCTGTTGGATCTTCTGTAAAGAGGGCCCTGTCCACAACTGTGGAAAAAGGTTGGCAATTTCTTACGATTCCGCTGGCCGGTTAATCTATGATTCACTCCGTTGAGGCATTCTCGTTTTCGAGCTGCCCCGGAGTCTTGAAGCATGAGTTTCGACAACAATTATTTTAGCGCTGATCACAACGAATATACGGCCAAGCCGCTAACGAAGGCTGGTCGTGGAATCCTGCGCGTTGTGCTGTTGTTCGGTTCTGCCGTTGTTGCTCTGGCTCTCATCATTGTGCCGGTTCTCAACGATCAGGCAAACAAGGTTGCAGCCCAGTCAGTACTCCCGGCCGGGATCGATCGCACCATGACCGGTTCGATCAAGCGTGATACCGGCAACCAGCCGCACGCGGCAAGCCAGACCTATACAGTGCGCAAGAGCGTGCTTCAGCCAAGTCCCAATTCCGTCTGCATCATCGAGGCAAACGGCAGCCACCACGGCGATTGTTAGCCGTTTTTCGCATGTCTCCCAAAACCGGTTCCCGCTTTTGGGAGACATACTTTATTCTTCCTCAGCCTTTTTTAGCGCTTCCGCGAGCGATGCTTTTGCAGAGCCAGGCTTCAATGGCTTTTGTTGCGATTCATGTGGCGCCCAGCCGGAAAGCCAGATGACGGAGAAAGTGGCGCGGATGCGTCCGTCCGGATCGGAGAACCGCTCGGCGTAGATTTCAGCGGCACGCAGGAAAAGGCGTTTCGAAACCGGCTTGCGGGAACGGTCGCGCAGGATGTTCTGCATGCCCATGGCGCGCAGATCGGCCATCAGGTTGAACAGCGAATCGTAGCGCACCGTGATGTTGTCGACGTCGGTTACAGGCAGGGCGAAACCTGCACGTTGCAGAAGGCCGCCCACATCGCGTACGTCCGGAAACGGGAAAATGCGGGGCGAGGCGCCGCCCGTCAATTCGATTTCTGCTTGAAGCAGACTTTCGCGCAATTCACCCAGCGTTCCGCTGCCGCTCAAGGCGGCGAGAAAAAGCCCGTCCGGCTTCAGGGCGCGGGCGATCTGCACCATTGTGCCCGGCGTGTCATTGGTGGCGTGAAGCGCCATCAGCGATACTATAAGATCGGCGCTGCCGGATTTCAGCGGTAGCATTTCCTCATCGCCGACAATAGCGGGGTATGGGCTGTCCAAGAAATCTCTGTCGCGTTCGATGCGGACAATCAGGTCGGCCTTGCCAGTCTGTGCTATGGCTGCAGCCGCCGCGCCGGTATGGCCAGCCAGATCGACGGCGACAGGAAAATGGCGCTCCACTGCGTCGAGACGATCAGCGAGATCGTCGGCGATGCGCTGCAACAGGAAATCCGCGCCGGGTTCGGCCCGCGCAAAGGCGCGGCGGCGAAACGAGAGCAGGAGATCGCGATCAAAGATCGCGTTATCATCAGTCGGCGCAGGCATGGAATCCGTCTTCTCTTTCGAGCAAGGTTCAGTACAATCGTTGCGGGGATAGATGCATTCGAACGGGGGCGAATGCAATGGCGGATGACGATAGAACGCATCAAACCTTTTTGCGTAGCGCGGGCGAAAGGCTTCGGCGTCTGGCCAGCAGCGCTGTTCGCTCGTCGGCGGACATGTTGTTTCCGCCGACATGTATCGGCTGTCGGATGCATGTGTCCGAACCGGGGACGCTGTGTCCGAAATGCTGGCCGGAACTGCGCTTTATAGAAAGGCCTTACTGTCCTGTGCTGGGCATACCTTTCAGTCATGATTTCGGTGAGAATTTCATGAGTGCGGAGGCGATTGCCGATCCTCCACCTTTCCGGCGTCTCCGGTCTGCCGTCCTGCACCGGGGCGCGGCACAGCGGATGGCGGTTTCGCTCAAGTTTCATGACCGGACCGATCTGGCTCCTTGGATGGCGCGCTGGATGCAGCGCGCGGGTCGCGAATTGCTGGATGAATGTGATGTGATACTGCCGGTGCCCCTGCATCGCTGGCGGTTCTGGCAGCGGCGCTTCAACCAGTCGGCGGAACTTGCCCGCGCCTTGGCGAAACTGGAGGCGAAACCCTTTGCGCCGCAAGGCGTGAAGCGCGTGCGCCGGACCGAACAGCAGATCGGCCTTGGCATCAAAGAGCGAAAGCGCAATGTGGACGGCGCGTTTCGTGTGCCGCAGGAACACGAGATTCATGTTCGCGGGCGACGGGTTCTGCTGATCGACGACGTCTATACGACCGGCGCCACGGTCAAGGCGGTGACGCGGGCCCTGCTGCGCGGCGGAGCAAAAAGCGTGGATGTGCTGACGTTCAGCCGTGTTCTTCCGGATTGAACCGGATAATTGGCTACACAGGCTCGTGAAAAGCGTCAGGGCTTCCAGATAGCGCTTTTGCCGCTTATATAGTGGCCAAAACGATTGGAGTTTATAATGGTTGATGTAACGATCTACACGCGTATCGGTTGCCCTTACTGCACCCGGGCGAAGGATCTTCTGACCCGCAAGGGCGTTGCTTATAATGAAATCGATGCAGGCGCATCGCCGGAATTGCGCGCTGAAATGCAGGAGCGTTCGGGCCGTAACACCTTCCCGCAGATTTTCGTCGGGCCTGTTCATGTTGGCGGATGCGATGATCTTTTCGCGCTGGAAGACCAGGGTAAGCTGGATGGCCTGCTCAAGACTGGCGAACTGGCCTAGAGCATGTCTCCCGAAAGTGGGAACCGGTTTCGGGATAAGGACATGCGTAAAAACAAGCAGATAGAGCATTTCCAATGATCCAATCAAAACAGGAAATGCTCTAGAATTTGATCGGGTAGGGGAGAAGCCGATGAGTACGTTCCGCGCTGCTGCAGTACAGATGCGTTCCGGCACAGATGTTGTCCGCAATATCGAGGCTTTGGAGAAACTTGTCGCTGAAGCGGCAGCTCAGGGTGCGACTTACGTGCAATCGCCGGAAATGACCGGCGCAATGATGCGTGACCGGGTGGCCTTCAAGGCAAGCCTGCGTGACGAAACCAATGATCTGGTCTTCAAGGCAGCTTCGGTATTGGCGGCGAAGCACGGCATCTTCCTGCATATCGGTTCAACGGCTATCGATGCCGGTGATGGCAAGATTGCCAATCGCGCCGGAATTTTCACTCCCTCGGGTAAGAAACTCGTCACCTATGACAAGATTCACATGTTCGACGTCGATCTGGACAATGGTGAAAGCTGGCGCGAATCGGCGACCTATGAGCCGGGCAAGGAAACCGTTGTTGCCGAACTGCCTTTCGCAAATCTCGGCATGGCGATCTGCTATGATATTCGCTTTCCGCAATTGTTCCGTGCCCAGGCGCTTGCCGGTGCCAATGTGATCACCGGCCCAGCTGCCTTCACGAAACAGACAGGAGAGGCCCACTGGCACGTCTTGCAGCGTGCGCGTGCCATCGAAAATGGTGCATTCCTGATCTCTGCCGCACAAGGCGGTCTGCATGAGGATGGGCGCGAAACCTATGGTCATTCGATCATCGTTTCACCATGGGGCAAGATTCTCGCCGAGGCCGATCACGATGAACCGGGTGTCATTCTGGCCGACATCGACGTGGCGGAAAGCACTGCTGCGCGCGGCAAGATACCGAACCTGAAGAATGCGCGGGAGTTCGATGTCCGGACTTGCTCCGCGAAACAGAAAGAGGACGCGTAAATTCCATGATCCGCTTTTCGCTTCATTGCGATCAGGGCCATGAATTCGAGGGCTGGTTTCGCGACAATGCCGATTTCGACCGTCAGTCGGAAAGGAAGCTTGTCGCCTGCCCGGTGTGCAATTCGCAAACCGTTCAGAAGTCGCTGATGGCGCCTGCGGTCTCGACAAGTCGCGGCAAGGAAAAGATTGCCATGGCGCTGGGCGATACGCAAAAGCAGATGCTGGACGAAATGCGGGAGTTGAGCCGCAAGGTTCGCGAGAATGCGGATTATGTCGGCGACAAATTTGCCGAGGAAGCCCGGAAGATTCATTTCGGCGAGACCGAAACACGTGGTATCTACGGCGAAGCGTCGCGCGAGGATGTGCATTCGCTGCTTGAAGACGGTGTCGACGTTCTGCCGTTGCCGGTATTTCCAGAAGACAAGAACTGATTGCCTCATAGGAGACAAGGCGCATGAAACTGACGGATTCTGCGCCTTTTTTGCTGATTGCAACCGGCACTTTGCTGGGCCTCATCCTGCCGCTCGGCAAGATCGCCGCACAGGCCGGTATTCCGCCTGCCATCTGGACATTTCTGTTCTCGGCGAGTGCAGGGATCATTCTGTTCGCTGTTCTTCGCCTGCAGGGAAAGAAGATCGGCTTTTCAGGCGGGCGGCTGCGTTACTATATCTGCACCGCGTTCATCTCCTATGCCGTGCCCAATCTTCTCATTCTTTCTGCCATTCCGCGCCTTGGGGCGGGTTTTACCGGCATCATGTATACGCTCTCGCCGGTCATCACGCTTGTTCTGTCGATGGGGTTCGGACTGCGACGTCCCAACGCGCTTGGGATTGGCGGTATCGCTGCCGGATTTATCGGCGCGGTGATGGTGGCGATGACGCGCGGCGAGGTGGGGAAACCAGCCGATCCATTGTGGATCGCCGCTGCATTGCTCATTCCGGTGTTTCTCGCCATCGGCAATGTCTATCGCACGCTTGACTGGCCGAAGAACTCCGATCCGACCGAGCTCGCAGCCGGAAGCCATCTCGCATCGGCACTGATGCTTTTTGTTGGAATACTCATATTCACCGGCCAGTTTCCGATTGAAACACTTGCATTCGCGCCATGGGCTGCACTGGCCCAGTCGATAGCATCGGCTGGCATGTTCGCCCTGTTCTTCCGACTACAGGCGGTTGGCGGGCCGATCTATCTTAGCCAGATCGGCTATGTCGCAGCCGCACTCGGGCTTATTTCGGGAACACTTTTTCTAGGCGAACATTATCCGCTGCTGACCTGGATCGGTGCGCTGGTCATTTGTGCAGGCGTTGCCATGACAACGCGCGCACAAAGAGGTTGAGATCAGGCGGGGCGTTCGGCAAGCACCATATAGTTCACATCGGTGTCGCGGGAGCGGCTCCAGCTGTCGGCCAGCGGATTATAGGTCACGCCAAGCTTGTCGATAAGGCGCAGGCCGCCTTTCGCAAGTGCTGATTCCAGTTCTTCCGGACGGACCAGCTTTTCATATTGATGTGTGCCGCGCGGCAGCCAGCGCAGGACATATTCCGCGCCGATGATCGCCAGACCGTAAGCCTTCAGCGTGCGGTTGATCGTGGCGACGAACATCAGTCCGCCGGGCTTCACCATTTCGCTAGTCGCGGACATGAACAGATCCACATCGGAAACGTGTTCGACCACTTCCATGTTAAGCACGACGTCGAATTTCTCACCGGCGTCGGCCAGCGCTTCTGCTGTCGTGGCGCGGTAGTCGACCTCGACGCCGCTCTGCGCGGCGTGGATTTTCGCCACTTCGATATTTGTCGTGGAGGCATCCGCCCCGATGACGGTCGCGCCGAGGCGCGCCATCGGCTCGCAGAGAAGCCCGCCGCCGCAGCCGATATCGAGCAGGCGCAGGCCCTCGAAGGGTCGCGGCGCATTGGGATCGCGATCGAACTTGGCGCAGATCTTTTCCTTGATATAAGCAAGCCGCGTCGGATTGAACTTGTGCAAGGGACGGAACTTGCCCTGCGGATTCCACCATTCCGCGGCAATGCGCGAAAAATGCTCGATTTCCGAAGCGTCGATGGTGGTGCGGGCGGTCTCGGTCATTTCATTCTCCAGCGGCGGAAGCGTGCAGTTCTGCTCTCAAGGTAGTACTCCAAAGTCAAGGAACAAATCAATTTCGCTCTCAAGAGGCCCGATACGAATCGCGGCCTTGCGGAAGCGTGGCATTTTAGCTATGTGACCCCGGGTTTGCCTGTCGCAACAATATAAGGTTTGGGCAGGTGAGAGTGTAATTTTTCTAAACAGCGGGACGTAACCTTAAATGGCGCGCATCGTGATGAAATTCGGCGGCACTTCGGTAGCCGATCTGGAACGCATCTATAATGTGGCGCGCCACGTCAAACGCGAGGTCGAGGCGGGCAATCAGGTTGCCGTCGTCGTTTCGGCCATGTCCGGCAAGACCAACGAACTGGTCGGCTGGGTGCAGAACATGCCGAAAGTCTGCGGCGCAAGCTCGCCTTTTTATGATGCCCGCGAATATGACACCATCGTCGCATCCGGCGAGCAGGTAACGAGCGGGCTTCTGGCGATTGCGCTTCAGTCCATCGGTGTCGACGCGCGTTCGTGGCAGGGCTGGCAGATCCCGATCAAGACCGACAATGCCCATGGCGCTGCCCGTATTCAGGACATCGACGGCTCGGAAATCATCCGCCGCATGGAAATGGGACAGGTTGCCGTGGTTGCCGGTTTCCAGGGTATTGGTCCTGACAACCGCGTGGCAACGCTCGGGCGCGGCGGCTCGGATACGTCTGCCGTCGCCATCGCTGCCGGTGTGAAGGCTGATCGCTGCGATATTTATACGGATGTCGATGGCGTCTACACCACCGACCCGCGCGTGGAGCCGAAGGCAAAGCGTCTTTCGAAGATTTCCTTCGAGGAAATGCTGGAAATGGCATCGCTTGGTGCCAAGGTTCTGCAGGTGCGTTCGGTCGAACTCGCCATGGTGCACAAGGTGCGCACGTTCGTGCGCTCGAGCTTTACGGACCCAGATGCGCCGGGCATGGGTGATCCGATCAACCCGCCCGGAACCCTTATTTGCGACGAGGATGAAATCGTGGAACAGCAGGTCGTCACAGGTATCGCCTTTGCGAAGGATGAAGCTCAGATTTCGCTGCGGCGCGTGGCCGACCGGCCGGGCGTTTCGGCAGCCATTTTCGGGCCGCTCGCTGAAGAGCACATCAATGTCGACATGATCGTGCAGAACGTGTCGGAAGACGGCTCCAAGACCGATATGACCTTCACCATTCCAACGGGTGATATCGACAAGGCCCTGAAGGTGCTGGACAAGGTCAAGGGCGAGATCGGCTTCGACAATATCCAGTCCGAAACCGGTCTTGCCAAGATTTCGGTCATTGGCATCGGTATGCGCAGCCATGCTGGCGTTGCCGCCACCGCCTTCAAGGCGCTGGCCGAAAAAGGCATCAACATTCGCGCCATCACAACGTCTGAAATCAAGATTTCTATCCTGATCGACGGCCCTTATGCGGAACTGGCCGTGCGCACGCTGCACGCGGTCTATGGCCTCGACAAGTAATCAGCCGGTTTAGTTTCCGTTTGAAACAGAGTTGTATGCGGGGCCACGCAGCCGAAAGGGTGCGCGGCCCCGCAACATTTTGCGAGCAGTGACTATTTGTTCTGGACGCGGGTGTCAAAAATGCTCACAAAGGGGTTGGCGTAACGCTTCGCGGGCGGGTATTGGGAATCGGCTGGCGGAACGCACGTCAGCAATTTTGAAGGAGCCCCCGACGATCATGCGTGAGCTGACAACCGGTCCCCGCGTACTGCTTAAGCGGTTGCGCGAATTGATGGCAGAGCCGCTGGAACCGCAGGCGCGCCTCGACCGGATCGTTCGTGAAATCGCCCAGAATATGGTCGCGGAAGTCTGTTCCTTCTATATATTGCGCGCTGACGGCGTCCTTGAGCTTTACGCGACCGAAGGTCTCAATCCGCAGGCCGTCCACCTTGCCCAGCTTCGTCTCGGTCAGGGTCTGGTTGGCACGATTGCCGCAAGCGCCCGTCCTCTCAATCTGACCGATGCGCAAAGCCATCCGGCTTTCGCCTATCTGCCGGAAACGGGTGAAGAGGCCTATAATTCCTTCCTCGGCGTTCCCGTCCTGCGTGCTGGCCGCACTTTGGGCGTTCTTGTCGTCCAGAACAAGACCAAGCGGGCTTATCGGGAAGACGAGGTCGAAGCACTTGAAACCACCGCTATGGTCCTTGCCGAAATCATCGCGACCGGTGACGGGCTGCGTCTGGCCCGTCCCGGCATAGAGCTTGATCTTGGTCGTCCGATGAGCGTGACAGGACAGGCTTTCAACGATGGTATCGGCCTTGGCCATGTGGTGCTGCATGAGCCGCGCATCGTCGTCACCAATCTTTTCAACGAGGATAGCCAGGCAGAGCTGAACCGGCTGGACGAGGCGCTTGGCAGCCTGCGCATATCCATCGATGACATGCTGTCGCGCCGCGATGTGGCGGCGGAGGGTGAGCATCGCGAAGTGCTCGAAGCCTATCGCATGTTTGCCCATGATCGCGGCTGGGTGCGGCGTCTGGAAGAAGCCATTCACAATGGTCTGACCGCCGAGGCGGCGGTCGAAAAGGTGCAGAGCGACACACGTGCGCGCATGGTGCATCTGACCGACCCCTATATGCGTGAGCGCCTGTCGGATTTCGATGATCTCGCGAACCGTCTGCTGCGCCAGCTGATGGGGCGCGACATCAAGACCATCGCCGAATCGCTGGTCAAGGACGCGATCATCGTCGCCCGTTCGATGGGGGCTGCCGAGCTTCTGGATTATCCGCGCGAGCGTTTGCGGGGTGTCGTTCTGGAAGACGGCGCAGCCACGAGCCATGTTGTGATCGTGGCCCGAGCAATGGGCATTCCGGTCGTTGGCCAGGCCAAGGGTATTGTATCCATGGCCGAAAACAACGATGCGGCAATCGTCGATGGCGATGAAGGCATCATGCATCTGCGTCCGCAATCCGATCTGGAAACGGCCTACGCCGAAAAGGTTCGGTTCCGGGCGCGGCGTCAGGCCCATTATCGTGAGTTGCGGGACAAGCCGTCCGTCACCAAGGATGGCGTCGATATATCGCTTTTGATGAATGCAGGGCTTCTCGTCGATCTGCCGCAACTGTCGGCTTCGGGTGCGGCGGGGATCGGCCTGTTTCGCACCGAACTTCAGTTCATGGTGGCCTCGACATTCCCGCGTGCCGAGCAGCAGGAACGTCTTTATCGCTCGGTCATTGAGGCGGCAGGCGACAAGCCGGTGACTTTCCGGACGCTGGATATTGGTGGAGACAAGGTTCTCCCTTATTTCAGTTCAACCGTACAGGAAGAAAATCCGGCACTCGGCTGGCGGGCCATCCGTCTGACGCTCGACCGTCCGGGGCTGCTACGCACCCAGCTAAGGGCGCTTTTGAAGGCCGCGGGCGGCCGCGAGTTAAAAATCCTGCTGCCGATGATTACGGAAGTCAGCGAAGTGAAGGCCGCACGCGAGATCATCGATCGTGAGGTCCGTCATTTATCGCGATTCGCCCATCAGTTGCCCATGTGTCTGAAACTGGGAGCGATGATCGAGGTGCCGTCGTTGCTTTGGCAGCTTGAGGAACTGATGTCGCTTGTCGATTTCATCTCCGTTGGTTCGAATGATCTTTTCCAGTTTTTGATGGCGACGGATCGTGGCAACTCGCTGATGTCTGGTCGCTTCGACCAGCTTTCGCCCGCATTCCTGCGGGCACTGCGCTTCATCGTGGAAACCGGCAATCGCCACGGCAAATCGGTTACGCTATGCGGTGAAATGGCCAGTAGGCCGCTTCCAGCCATGGCGCTGGTCGGCATCGGGTTTCGGTCGATCTCAATGTCGGCGGCAGCAATCGGTCCCGTCAAGGCCATGCTCGATGCGCTTGATGCGGGCAAGCTCACGGCCTTGTTGGCGGAAGAGCTGGACAAGCCGAACAGCGCGCATTCATTGCGTGAGCTGTTGATGAGATTTGCCGAAGACAACGATATTCCGTTATAGCGAAGCAGATTGATCTGATTGAACGGTCGCGGTGCAGGGGTGCGCAGCGTCTCGTTTTGCATTCTTGCCGCCGCTGACAATTTTTAGGACATGACATGATCGCATTGCCGCAGGACCGGATGGACCAGCTCTTGAAGCGGTTCTCGATGATCGAAAGCCAGATGGCCAATAATCCGGATTCGGAAACCTATGTGAAGCTCGCATCGGAATATTCCGAGCTGCAGGAGGTGGTCGGCAAGATTCGCGAACTGACCGATGCCCGCAAGGAAGCGGTTGATCTCGCAGCCATGCGTGACGATGTCTCTACGGATGCGGAGATGCGCGCGCTGGCGCTCGAAGAATTGCCGGAAGTCGAAAAGCGCATCGAAACGCTGGAGCAGGAAGTCCAGATTTTGCTGCTGCCAAAGGATGCCGCCGACGAGAAGAACGCCATTCTGGAAATTCGGGCCGGTACGGGCGGTCTGGAGGCGGCGCTGTTCGCCGGTGACCTGTTCCGCATGTATGAGCGCTATGCCGCCGAAAAAGGCTGGCGGGTCGAACTGGTCTCGGCCAGCGAAGGCGATGCTGGCGGTTACAAGGAAATCATCGCCACTGTGTCCGGCAAGGGTGTGTTCTCCAAGCTCAAGTTCGAATCAGGTGTGCACCGCGTGCAGCGTGTGCCTGAAACGGAAGCCGGCGGACGCATCCATACATCGGCGGCAACCGTCGCGGTTTTGCCTGAAGCCGAGGATATCGATATCGAGATCCGTAATGAGGATATCCGCATTGATACGATGCGGGCATCGGGTGCCGGTGGCCAGCACGTGAACACGACCGACTCGGCGGTTCGCATTACGCACATCCCGACTGGAATCATGGTCGTTCAGGCTGAAAAATCCCAGCACCAGAACCGCGCCCGCGCCATGCAGATTCTCCGGGCACGCCTTTACGACATGGAGCGCCAGAAGGCAGAAACCGAACGCTCTGAATCGCGCCGCTGCCAGGTCGGTTCGGGCGATCGATCCGAGCGTATCCGCACTTATAATTTCCCGCAGGGACGTGTTACCGATCATCGCATCAATCTGACGCTCTACAAGCTCGACCGGGTTATGGAAGGCGATCTGGATGAATTGGTTGATGCGCTGATTTCCGATCATCAGACCGCACTTCTGACGGAACTGGGGCAGTAAGGGTGAGCGAGATGCGTCTCGACCGCCTGATGGCTGATGCGCGGACGAGGCTTCGTGCGGCAGGACTGGACACACCAGACCTCGATGCACGGCTTCTGGTCGAATGGGCCACCGGCAAGACCCGTCTCGATCTGATATCCGCACCGGAGCAATTGGTGGATTCTGCTGCCATCGAGACGCTTTCCGATGCCCTGGACCGCCGTGAAAAGGGCGAACCGGTTCACCGGATCATGGGTGTTCGCGAGTTTTTCGGCCTGCCTTTCAGGCTCTCCGCTGCGACGCTTGAACCACGTCCCGATACGGAAGTGCTGGTGGAACTGGTTATTCCGGCACTGGAGGCGCTTGCGGGACAGAACAGCGTGCTTGAGCTTCTCGATATGGGCACGGGAACGGGCGCGATCGTCATTTCGCTTCTCCATCGCTTCGAACACGCGCATGGCATTGGCCTCGACATGGCCGAAGGTGCGCTCGCGATGGCGCGAATCAATGCTGTCGCCAATGGAGTAAGCGACCGTTTTGCAGCACTTAAAAGCGACTGGTTCCAGAATGTGAGTGGGCGGTTTCATCTTATCGTCTCAAACCCGCCCTATATTCCGCATGAAGACATTGCGGGATTGTCGCGCGAAGTGCGCGAACATGATCCGCTTGCTGCACTTGATGGCGGCGCCGATGGACTGAATTTCTACAGAGCCCTTGCACAGAAGGCAGCAGATCACCTATATAAAGATGGAATGGTTGCCGTAGAGATCGGCGCCGGACAATTCCAGGATGTTGAGGCGCTTTTTGAAAGCGCAGGTTTTTCTCTCGCAGGAGATGCGAGCGATCTTGGCGGCCACAGAAGGGCCATGCTTTTCGCGCACAAATCAAATACGTAATTTTGATGCGGCGAACCGCTAAAAAACACTTGGAATTTGCGGCGAAGCCGTTTAGTTTCCGGCCACCGTATACAGCCAGAATGGTTTTGCCCGCTGATGGGCGGTGGCGGAAATGCTCCATGACGATTTTTGGTCATGCTCCCCGGAGGGTTCTTTGGGGATGGCTTGTGCGGAAGTACACGACTTTCAAGCATAATCTCGAAGAGCGAGGCTTTTCGGAATGGTTATGCATTAATGCAACCGCGGAGTTTCGGTGACCCATAGAGGTGTACCTAACTCAGGAGCAGTCGATTTGTGGGAAGTTTTTAGGGCGTACTTCCTCCATGGCTCGATAGCGTGAAACCGGCAGCTTTTTTAGCTGTGGAGTTTCTACGCCCTTTAATCTGAAAAGAGATGAATATGAGGCCAGCACAGCAGAACAGGCGCATGCGCGGACGGGGGAATAACAATAATAACAACAACAATAACCGCAAGGGCCCCAATCCTCTGTCGCGCAATTACGAAAGCAATGGCCCGGATGTGAAGATCCGTGGCAATGCGCAACATATTGCAGAAAAATACTCGACACTTGCGCGGGACGCACAGGCATCTGGCGATCGCGTGATGGCAGAAAACTATCTTCAGCACGCCGAACATTACAATCGCATCATCATGGCTGCCATGGCGCAGAATCCGGTGCCGTTCCAGCGCGAAGAAACCTTCGACGATGACGGTTCGGATGATGAGGAAGCAGGTTTCACGCCTGTCGCAGCACAGCCGCAGCCTGTCAACGGTTCCGGCCCGCAGCCGGTCATCGAAGGCACCCCCGCCGAGGTCGTCTACGGCGAAGATGGTGGCGAGCCGGTAAAGTCCGGCGAAGGTCGCCAGCAGCCGCGCGAACGCGATAATCGTGATCGTCGTCTCGGTCGTGGTCGCCGTCCGCAGCGTGAGCGCTTCAACGCTGACGAGCGTTCGGATGAACAGCCGCAGGAAAAGCAGGCTCAGCCGGTGGCTGAAGAGGCTTCGGCTCCGGTTGAAGTCGTGGCCGAGCAGGCAGCACCCGCTGTCGTTGAAGTCGCTCCTGCTGCCGATGCAGCATCTGCCGAAGAAGCCGCACCACGTCGCGCCACGCGCCGTCCGGGTCGCCCGCGTCGTGCCGCCAAGGATAGCGGTGACGAGACGCCAGCGACGGAACCTGCGAATTCCGACGCCTGATTGTCCTTCTGTATCAAATCAAAGAAATGGCGCGGTTTCCGCGCCATTTTTATTTGGTTTTGCAAGTGCATGTAACCCTTGCCGAAACCCGGCCATCGTCCCATATGCTGTCTTGGAAAGAAGCCCGCCCATTGTGGGGGCTTCGTCACCATACATCTTCCGGTGCCGCTTGACGGGCTGGAGGGCAAAGGAGACATGATGAATATCGAAAAATATACGGAACGCGTCCGGGGCTTTATCCAGTCTGCACAGACTTTCGCACTGTCATCCGGCAATCAGCAATTCACGCCGGAACACGTGTTGAAGGTTCTCGTCGATGATGACGAAGGACTTGCCTCATCCTTGATCGAACGGGCAGGGGGCCGGATCGCCGATGTGCGCATCGGCCTGCAGAACGCGCTCGAAAAGCTGCCCAAAGTGTCGGGTGGTAACGACCAGCTTTATTTATCGCAGCCGCTTGCCAAGGTCTTCTCGCTTGCCGAGGAACTTGCCAGCAAGGCCGGTGACAGCTTCGTCACCGTCGAGCGCCTTCTGACGGCGCTGGCGATGGAAAAATCCGCAAAGACGTCTGAAATTCTGTCCGCTGCCGGTGTGACCCCGACGGCGCTCAACAAGGTCATAAACGATATGCGCAAAGGCCGCACCGCCGATTCGGCGTCCGCTGAAAGCAATTATGATGCGTTGAAGAAATATGCCCGCGATCTGACCGAGGATGCGCGTGCAGGCAAGCTCGATCCCGTGATCGGCCGCGACGAGGAAATCCGCCGCACGATTCAGGTTCTGTCGCGCCGCACCAAGAACAATCCGGTTCTGATCGGCGAGCCGGGCGTCGGCAAGACCGCAATCGCGGAAGGTCTGGCGCTTCGCATCGTCAATGGCGATGTGCCCGAATCCTTGAAGGACAAGCAGTTGATGGCGCTCGATATGGGTGCGCTGATTGCCGGTGCCAAATATCGCGGTGAGTTCGAAGAACGTCTGAAAGCGGTGCTTTCGGAAGTGCAGACGGCTGCTGGCCAGATCATCCTCTTCATCGATGAAATGCACACGCTTGTCGGCGCAGGCAAATCCGATGGTGCCATGGATGCATCGAACCTTTTGAAGCCTGCTCTTGCACGCGGCGAATTACACTGCGTCGGCGCGACGACGCTCGAAGAATACCGGAAATATGTCGAGAAGGACGCAGCCCTTGCCCGTCGCTTTCAGCCGGTATTCGTCGATGAACCGACCGTCGAGGATACGATCTCGATTCTGCGTGGCCTGAAGGAAAAATACGAGCAGCATCACAAGGTGCGCGTTTCGGATTCGGCTCTGGTTGCTGCGGCAACCTTGTCGAACCGTTATATCACCGACCGTTTCCTGCCCGACAAGGCAATCGATCTTGTCGATGAGGCAGCATCGCGCCTGCGCATGCAGGTCGATTCCAAGCCGGAAGAGCTGGATGAAATCGACCGTCGCATCATGCAGTTGAAGATCGAGCGCGAAGCGCTGAAGGTTGAAACCGACGCCGCTTCCAAGGATCGTTTCCAGCGCCTCGAAAAGGAACTGACCGATCTGGAAGAGGAATCGGCGGAACTAACGTCGAAATGGCAGTCTGAAAAGCAAAAGCTCGGACTTGCCGCCGATCTCAAGCGTCAGCTTGAAGAGGCGCGCAATGCTCTCGCCATCGCGCAGCGAAGCGGAGAATTCCAGAAGGCAGGCGAACTGGCCTATGGCAAGATTCCGCAGCTGGAAAAGCAGCTTGTCGAAGCCGAAAGCCATGAAAACAAGGGCTCTCTGCTTGAAGAGACTGTTACGCCGGACCACGTTGCGCAGATCATTTCGCGCTGGACCGGTATTCCGGTCGACCGGATGCTGGAAGGCGAGCGTGAGAAACTGCTGCGTATGGAAGACGAACTCGCGAAGCGGGTCGTCGGACAGGGCGAGGCGGTTCAGGCTATCTCGAAGGCAGTTCGCCGCGCGCGCGCCGGGCTTCAGGACCCCAACCGGCCTATCGGCTCGTTCATCTTCCTTGGCCCCACGGGCGTCGGCAAGACGGAACTGACCAAGGCGCTCGCTTCATTCCTGTTTCAGGACGATACGGCCATGGTGCGTATCGATATGTCGGAGTTCATGGAAAAGCATTCCGTGAGCCGGCTGATCGGCGCGCCTCCCGGCTATGTCGGCTACGAAGAAGGTGGCGTTCTGACGGAAGCTGTGCGTCGCAGGCCTTATCAGGTGATCCTGTTCGATGAGATCGAAAAGGCGCATCCGGATGTGTTCAACGTGCTGTTGCAGGTGCTGGACGACGGACGCCTGACTGACGGGCAGGGCCGTACGGTCGATTTCCGCAATACGGTCATCATCATGACCTCGAATCTCGGCGCCGAGTATCTCGTCAATCTTGGCGAGAAGGACGATGTCGAGTCGGTTCGTGACGAAGTGATGGGCGTGGTGCGGGCTGCCTTCCGTCCGGAATTCCTGAATCGTGTCGATGAAATCATCCTGTTCCACCGGCTGCGCCGCGAAGACATGGGTGCGATTGTCGATATCCAGATGCAACGTCTCCAGATGCTTCTGACCGATCGCAAGATCGTCCTGCAGCTGGAAGAGGATGCACGCGAATGGTTGGCCAACAAGGGTTACGATCCGGCCTATGGAGCACGTCCGTTGAAGCGTGTCATCCAGAAGGAAGTTCAGGACCCGCTCGCCGAGCGCATTCTTCTGGGCGATATTCTGGATGGTTCCATCGTCAAGATTACCGCTGGTTCGGACAGGCTCAATTTCCGTCCGATTCGCGGTGCGCTTGAGGATGAAGGCCAGAAGGTCGGTGAGAGCGCCTGAACGTTCATGAGTTGAAGGCTTTGGGCGTTGCAACCGGATAGGTTGCGGCGCCTTTTTCATGTCTGGCCTGACAAGTTTTCCGGCTTTCCTTCGATGTCGGCCATCTTCATGTCCAGTTCATCTGGCATCTGCTCTATCAGCTAGAGCGGTTTCCGTTAAAACGGAGTCGCTGGAACTGCTCTAACTATTTGTTTCATCGCATTTTCCGACGCAAAACCGCTTCGCACTTTTGCTGGAAATGCTCTAATCAGTTGTTAACCATATTAGCGGCATCCATGATCTCTCGATCACTCAGGGCATTCTTCATGGCGCATTACACCCGCATGCTTCGTTTCGCTTTGTTTGCTTCTGTTGCGGCAACTGCTGTCGACGGTACAGCGCGCGCAGAGGAAGGCAATTCTGCAACGGCTACCGAACGCCCGGTACAGCTTGCGCAGCTTTATGATCCGGGTGAAGAAATCTATCATGATCGCCGGGTGCGGGTCTTTATCGACCAGTATGGCCGCCGCGTTACGATGGATCGTCGCGGACGCATCCTCAGTGTCGAGGACGCCAATAATTATGACCCGAACGCCTATGACCGTCGGGTTCGCCGTGCACCGCAGCCAGACGACAACTGGACGCTCGATGGACCGGTCGACGGTGGTGCACCCTATGATGGTTTCGGCAATGTGCCTGAGGACCCGAATTATTATCCGGACGCTCCGGCGGCACCGCAATATGGCGGCAACCGGGATGGACAGGTGCAGCGGTCGGAATTGCCGCCGGCAGGTGATCAATATCCCGACAATACCAATACCAATTCAGCCAGTGCGAATCCCGGTTATGACGGCCAGCAGGATTATGGCCAGCCGGGTTATGAACAGCCAAGAGGTGTTCCCAATCCAGGCGACATGGCCCCGGCCATTGAAATGCCGAAGGGGCAGGGTGCAAAGGCGAAGATCGCAGCCTATCAAATACTCCTCGATCGTGCAGGTAGCTCGCCCGGCGTCATTGACGGTCGTTCGGGTAGCAATGTCGACAAGGCGGCTGCCGCCTATGGCGAACTGACTGGAAAGTCGATCAGCCCGACGGATGAAGCGGCGGTCAATGCGGAGCTGGAAGCGACAGGCGGTCCGGCCTTTACCGAATACACAATCACCAATGAGGATGTGGGACGGCAATATGTTGCCTCCATTCCGGAAGATTACGCCCACAAGGCGCAGCTACCGGCGATGGCCTATACATCGGTCACCGAAATGCTCGGTGAAAAGTTTCATATAGACGAGGCCTATCTGAAAGAGATCAATCCCGGCGTAAACTTCAATCAGCCGGGTTCGATTGTTAAGATTCCCAATCTCGGCAAGCCTGTCCGGACCAAGGTGGCCCGCATCATTGCCGACAAAGGACGCAAGCAGGTTCGCGGCTACGATGAAACAGGCAAGCTGGTCGTTGCCTATCCCTCGACCATTGGCTCGTCGGACAATCCGTCACCTTCCGGCGTTGTTCAGGTCGAGCGTATCGCGATCAACCCGAACTATACCTATAATCCGAAGATCAACTTCAAGCAGGGCAATAATGACAAGGTGCTGACCATTCCGCCTGGGCCGAACGGGCCGGTGGGAACAGTCTGGATTGCGCTTTCCAAGCCGACCTATGGCATTCACGGTACGCCCGAGCCATCGAGAATCGGCAAGACGTCAAGTCATGGCTGTGTTCGATTGACCAATTGGGATGCGGAAGAGCTGGCAAAGCTGGTGAAAGCTGGCGTAACGGTCGAGTTCACCGAGTAAGCATTTCAGTGAATTCAAAGAGAAAGGCCGGGGCGTTTCCCCCGGCCTTTCTCTTTATCAGCTCTTCGTCGATCCGTTCGAGGCAAGCTTGGTGCCGTTTTCATCGCTGTTCAAAAGCGTGTCGATACGATCCCGTTCCTGCTTGAAGGCTTCGAGTTCCTTGCCCGAAAGCGCCTTGTTGTCGGGCAGACGAATGCGCAGCGGATCGACCTTGGTGCCGTTCACGATCATTTCGTAGTGAAGGTGAGGACCGGTCGAAAGACCCGTCGACCCCACATAGCCGATCACCTGTCCCTGCCGCACGCGCGCACCGGCGGTAACGCCGCGGGCGATGGCATTCTGATGGCTATAGCTGCTTACATAACCATTGGCATGACGAATCAGGGTCTGGTTACCATAGCCATTGGTCCAGCCTGCCTTTTCCACCACACCATTACCGGAGGCGATGATCGGCGTGCCGCGCGGTGCGGCCCAGTCCACGCCGGTATGCATGCGGCTATAGCCAAGGATCGGATGGCGACGCATGCCGAACGGTGAGCGGAAGACACCATTGGGAACCGGATTGCGGAGCAGGAACTGCTTCGCACTCTTGCCGTCGCCATTGAAGTAATCGACGCTGCCGTCCGGAGCCTGATAGCGATAGAATTTGCGGGTTGTTCCACCGAAATTGGCCGAAACATAAAGAAGCTGCGAATCGGCTTCCGGTTTGTCGGGGTCGTCCGGTAGCGAGAAGAATGCGTCGATCTGGTCGCTCGGCGACAGCCGCGATTGCAGGTCGACATCGCTTGCCAGCATCTTGACGAGCTGTTCGCGCATCGTCTCCGACATGCCATAGGCGAGCGCGGCACGGCTGATTCCGTCATAGACACTCGGCAAATTGCCTCGAATAGCCGTTGGAAGGGCATTACCGTCGAAAGCCGTCTGCAGAAGCGGGGTCTGTTCCGGTTCATCAGACGGAATATATTGTCCCCGGTCGTTGAGGGCGACAGTCACCAGATGCGTGGTGCGATTGTAGATGCTTGCGCGCACGATGCGGTCAACGCCATTTTGTGTCTCTGTGCCGACACGCAGGACGCTGCCTTCCTTGAGGCGCGGCGAGTTCATCAGCTTGGCAAGCGAGTCCGCCATGTTCTCGGTATCGTCGCCGGTATAACCGGCGTCTTCGAGTGCCTGCTTGATGTCGGCTGTCTGGCGGAAGGGAATCAGTTCTTCGGAAAAGCCTTCGCCAACTGTTTCATCATCGCCGCGCTGCGTGACGCTGACATTCTCCTGCGTAATCTTCACGCCGAGCGCCGGGCCGAGTGCGAATGGAGAGTCGGAGCCGCCGAAGCGGGCGGGATCGACATAATGAAGCGAGGCGACCTGGACGTCACCGTCGGTCAGAAGGCCGCCAGTATCGCGCACAACTTTCTCAACCTCATCAACGGTAAGGTCGCTGGATGCGTCGAAAGTCGCGCTGTTCATCGGAAAATCGACGACATGCAGGCTGACTTCGCTTTCGACCTTGGCGCCGTAAATCTGACCGGCATCGGCAGGTTGCGGTGCAGCAGGACCTTCCGAGAATACGGTCAAGGCGTCGAAGGCCGGATATTTGCGGCTGGTCGGATGATCGACGGCGAGAGCCATACGGACAAATTCAAACGGTCGCGTGCGAATGACTTCGCGCTCGCCCACTTTCTGCATTGTCGAAAGATCGAAACGGCGCCGGTCGCGCGCCTTCTGCTGCGAGACCGTGCTGACAAGGCGTCCGCCTTTGGTAACGGCGGCTTCATCGGTCGCGCCGGGCATGTCGTTTCGTGCAAGGATTTCAGGCGGGGTGGCCAGCTGCTCACGTCCGTCGAGCGCGGCAAACAATGCGACACCGATCAGCATGCAGGACGTAACGCCGGTCAGGAAGGTTCCAGCAAGCCAGCGTGCAGAAACTTCACGACGATCCGGTGGCCGTCGCCGTCCGCCTACACTCAGCGGGGGCTCGTCACCCGGATCGAGATTGTTCGGCCCCATCTCTTTCATACTGCTGTAGCCGGTCCTTATTTATAGTTGACCGCACAAAACGTGCTTGAAATCGTTTGTCAGAAAAGCGGGTAAACCGCCAATCCGGTACTAAGGTGTCTTCCATTCTGTCGGAAGGCTCCCAAACGGGCATTTGAGTTTTGCCTGCCGAAGAAACGTAAGTCAACGACAAGCCTGTCGGCCAACGATTTCCACAATCGCGTGCAAGCTATGATTCAGGGCCGGTTTCGAAAATCTCGCGGAAGCTATTCAGCTAATAAGGCCGGTTTAAGGCTCACCCAAGCGTGATCGGTGTGATGAGCTCGCTTTAATATAAGGCAGATACGTGGAAATCCGACGGTCTGTGGAAACTTGTCAAAAAAACATCAAAAAACTTCATTGTCGCTGTTGACAGATATGAAGGGTCGCCCCTATATACGCCTCCACAACGAGGGCGGCGACGCTGCTAGCGGCAGACTGGTTCGTCCCTTGAGTTGGTTGAAAGAGTTTGACAGCGATGTTTGGCTTGAGTAGATCGGCGGCATTGGCGGGATGAGAGTTCTGTTGATG